>NZ_JBIIHA010000004.1:0-264011 GCF_044236155.1 Prosthecobacter sp. | reverse complement strand
ATCCATTCAGCAGCAGAAATCGTGAACCTTGTTGCGCAACGAGGATGGGCTCAAGCCGTTGTCCTTGGCTGAATACCAAAACGAGCCGCCAGAGCGCTCATCACGGCAACCGGATCAAACAGATGCAGCCTTGGGCTTGGAGCGAGGTAGGGAATGAGCCGTTGCGCCACCCAGGTGTCGATAGTGCGGCTGCTCACGCCGAGCAACAGGGAGAGAGGCTTCTTCTTCAGCAGTGTAACAGGGGATGGATGTGTTTGGTTCATGCAGAGATTCGCATGTCAACGAGGGTTCTCCGGCAGGATGCCAAACCACTTGTCAGCAGCCTCCTTGGTCACCAGTTCCCGGTAATGCTTGAAGATAATCGCCGGAGAATTGCCCGCCTCCAATGCCACCTGCGCAGCGCTCTGAACCACCGCGATGCGGTAGCTGATGTAGGAGTGCCGCAGCGCGTTGTGAGGCCACGCCAATCCCAAGCTTTTGGCCAGCTTCCGCGCCTTCAAAAAGACGCCTGCATCAGGAACCACCGGCCCATTCCGGTCGATCTTTGCCAGCCAAGTCGCCAGATTGTCAGCGATCGGCACGATTCGACGCGAGGCCGTCTTCGCCTGCCCGGCGCGCAACTCGATGATCTTGCGCCCCAGATCCACCGCGCTCCAACTCAGGCGGGCAATCTCCGCGCCTCGCAGCCCGGCAAATCCGCCGATGGCAAGGACGGCAATCAGATCGTGCGGGGCTGCCTGCATGAGGCGCTCCATCTGCTCCGGAGTAAAAATGCCAACGTCCGTATCGGCTTGTTTGCCCCGCTTCAAAGATTCCGCTGCAGTGGGTTCCTGTCGCGGCAGATAGCCCCGCCGCTTGGCGAAGCCGAAGAGTTCCTTCACCCGCTTGAGCCAGTTGTTGCGTGTGACCATGGAATGCCCGCCACGGCGCAGCCAGGCATCGATCATTGCTCCTGTCACCTTGCTGATCTCCCCGGGAAACGAGCGGCCAAACTGACGCAGATTGCCCTCCAGCAGCTTGAGGTAGTGAGCATTGATGCGATCCTGGCGTTTGAGCTGCAGCAACTCCTCCACCACCCGAGGGACGATCACACCAGGCTCAAAACTGCGCGAACGTGCCGTGAAATCATCCACTGCCGTCAGCAGGGGGACCTCACCAAGTTTGCGGCGGCATTGCAGATATTCTTCCACCACAGCCACCAGAGGCAGGCCAAGAGGCGCAAGCATCGTCTGCGCCACCCTGAGGCTCTCACGATCCTGGGGGCGCAGGTCGTTGTCGCTGCTCATGCCACGTTGGATATTCAAGGCCGCCATGCGGGCTTCTTCCTTGGCGGCATCCAGACTGCCGAATGTGCGCCGCTCGCGTCGCCCGTTCATGTAATAGGCGATGGTGAACCGGGAGCTTCCTCGTGAACTACCCCGGTAGATTGGAACCGCCGCTGAGCCTTGCTTGACCACTGCCACTGGTCTGCCCTTGGCCCGAGAGGGCCGGGCCGGAGTTGTCATACTTTTGTCATGCATATCCTCGGTTGAGCTGTCAACCAAGACTCCCGGAACAGCATGGGAACCTGATAGAATAAGGGCTCCAAGGCGATTTGATGCCTTGTCCCCGTTGTCGTTTTTGGAAGGCCGTTGGGCTTGGATAGGAACCAAATACTCCGAAAGAGAACTTCGAAGCAAATGAATCGGACCAGTCTGACTTGTCGGACGATGGGGCGGTGGATTACGGCTCGATGTCCCGCGTTCCTTTGCAGTTGGGATAGGCGGAGCAGCCCCAGAACTGGGATGAGGTCTTGCCGGCGGTTCGGCGGCGCATGAGTTTGCCGCAAATGGGACAGAGAGGTGTGCCTTCTTGCTCGGCGCGGGCTTGCACGCGGGTGGCGTGGAGACGCTCGGTGAAGCCGCCGTGCTCTTTGAAATCACGGCTCTGGCTCTCCACCTGACGTTTGAGCAGGTAGGACGCCTGATTCACGGCGCAGAGCATGGCGTTCCCAGCGAGTTCAGGATCGGCTTTGGAGACGAATTCAGCCAAGCCTGCCAGTCCGGTGAGGACGACCTTGTTTTTCGGGGCGGGAGGAAGGTTGGGGAAGATGTCGTGCTTGAGCCGTTCCCGCATGGCGAGGCACGGTTTGGAGTTTTTGGGCCACACCCGGAGGCCGCGCTGCATGAGGAAGCTTTTGTAGTCCTTGGCCAGTTCGTCGTTGAGGCTCGCCCGGGCCACGTTGGTGAGCTTCATCTCCATTTTCTTGGAGGTGGCGGCGGCTCCGCTGCCTTCGGAGATGTTTCGCACGCCGCTGCGAGCAGCCTGAACCATCTGGTCGTGGGTACGGCTGGTCTTTTCGATGAAACGATCACAAAAGACGACGGTGGCATCATAGACCGCCTCGGCGACGGCGTAGCTGCGGAGGTTCTCATAACCTCCATGCGGCATCAGAGGACTTTCGGGGTCGTGCGGCATGGAAGTGGGTCGTCGGACTGGTCTGACGGGTCGGACCAGTCAGACTCGTCCGACTGGCCCGAGGAATACGAAGCGCGTCACTGACACGCCTCGCACGTGCCGCCATTGCGCATGGCTTCGATGGAGCAGGCCATCTTTTCCTCTTCGGAGTATTGCTTGGCTCCGCTGATGACGGTGCTGCGGATCTCCTTTTGGAACTCGGCGGTGCTCTTCTCGATGTTGGAGGCGCTGCGGGTGCGGAGGTAGTAGGTGGTTTTGAGGCCTTTGCGCCAGGCACCACGGTACATGTGGCTGAGGACGCTCATTTCCTTGCCACCGAAGAACAGGTTCACGCTCTGACTCTGGTCGATCCACTTTTGGCGACGTGCGGCGGCATCGACGACCCAGGCCCAGTCGATGCTGAAGGCGGTGGCGTAGCGGCGCTTGAGGTCGATGGGGATTTCTTCAATCGCGTCGATCTCGCCGTCCATGTACTTGAGCTTGTTCTGGATGTCCGGGGTCCACAGGCCGCGCTTTTTGAGGTCGCGGATGAGGTAGGGATTGAGGAGCATGAAGTCGCCGGAGAGGTTGGCCTTCACGAGCATGTTGCTGAGCAGGGGCTCGATGCAGGGGCTGGAGCCCATGATGTTCGAGATGGTGGCGGTGGGGGCGATGGCGAGGACGTTGCTGTTGCGCATGCCCTGCTTGGCGATCTTGGCGCGGAGGGCGCTCCAATCCATCTTGCCGCCGCGGGGGACATCGACTTCCTGGCCGCGCTCTTTGGAAAGGAGGTCGAGGGTGTCCTGCGGGAGGAGACCGCGATCCCACTTGCTGCCTTTATACGTGGAATACTGGCCACGCTCGGCGGCGAGATCACTGGAGGCCTCGTAGGCGTAGTAGGCGATGGCTTCCATCATCTCGTCGTTGAACTCGACGGCTTCCTTCGAGGCGAAGGGGATGCCTTTGCGATACAGCGCATACTGCAGACCCATGACGCCGAGGCCGATGGGGCGGTGGCGGATGTTGGAGGTCTTGGCGGCGTCCGTGGGGTAGTAGTTGATGTCGATGACGTTATCGAGGGCGCGGACGGCGCTGCGGATGGTCTCGCGGAGCTTGGCGTGGTCGATGTTGCCGGCGTCGTCGAGGTGGTTGTCGATGAGGACGGAGCCGAGATTGCACACGGCGGTCTCATCGGCGGAGGTGTTGAGCGTGATCTCGGTGCAGAGATTGGAGCTGTGGATGACGCCGACGTGGTCCTGCGGGCTGCGAACGTTGCAGGGGTCCTTGAAGGTGATCCAGGGATGGCCGGTCTCGAAGATGGCCTTGAGCATGAGCTTCCAGAGATCGACGGCGGCCATTTCCTTGCCGAAGATCTTGCCCTGCTTGGCGAGGGCTTCGTATTCGCTGTAGCGCTTTTCAAAGGCGGAGCCGTAGAGCTCGTGGAGATCAGGGACTTCGTTGGCGCGGAAGAGGGTCCAGTTTTCACGGGCCTCAAGGCGCTTCATGAAGAGATCGGGGATCCAGTTGGCGGTGTTGAGGTCGTGCGTGCGGCGGCGCTCGTCACCGGTGTTGATGCGGAGCTGGAGGAAGTCCTCGATGTCGTTGTGCCAGACTTCGAGGTAGGCGCAGCCGGAGCCACGGCGTTTGCCGCCCTGGTTGACGGCGATGAGCTGGTCGTTGTGCAACTTGAGGAAGGGGATGACGCCCTGGGATTCGCCATTGGTGCCTTTGATGTAGCCACCGGTGCCACGGACGCTGGTCCAGGAGCCGCCGAGGCCGCCGGCCCATTTGGAAAGGAAGGCATTCTCCGCGATGCCGCGGATCATGATGGACTCGATGCTGTCGTCCACCTTGTAGAGGTAGCAGGAGGAGAGCTGGGAGTGCAGCGTGCCGCTGTTGAAGAGCGTGGGGGTGGACGAGCAGAAGCGGCGGCCTTTGTACATCTTGTAGATGCCGATGATCTTGTCCTCGGGATTGCCATCGCGTTCGCCGACATTGAGGCCCATGGCGACGCGCATCCAGAAGAGCTGCGGCGTTTCGAGGCGCTTGGCGGGCTTGATCTTTTTATCGACGATCAAGTAGCGGTCGTAGAGGGTCTGGATGCCGAGGAAGTCGAAGTCGAGATCAGCGGCGGGATCGAGGGCGTCGGCGAGCTTGTCGAGGTCGAACTGAAGCAGGCGTGGATTGTAGCGGTCGATTTCGACGCCGCGGGCGAGGTTGCGGCGGAAGGTGCGGCGGTGGAACTCGCGAAGCTGGTCGATGCCATCGCGGACGATGTCCCAGCCGAGCACTTCTTCATAGATGTAGCTGAGCAGGACGCGGGCGGCGAACTTGGCGAAGTCGGCATCGCGCTGCATGAGCGTCTTGGCATTGAGGATGACGGTCTTTTTGAGGTCCTCGAGCGTGATGTCGGAATTCAACGAGCGGCGCAGCTCCATCTCGATCTCGGCGCGGGTGAGGCACAAATCGAGGCCGAGCATGGCGAAGTCGATGCGCTTCTTCAGATCGGTGCCGTCCCAGAGGAAGGAATTGCCGTCGGTGGTCTTCACGAGGATGAGGGCCTGCTGCTCCTGGCTCTCGATCTCGTTCGCGGCGGCGGCTTCGACCTCGTCGGCATCACGCATGTTGGTGCGCAGGGCGCGATACTGGATGTAGGCGCGGGCGACCTTGAAGAAGCCCTGCTTCATGAGCTCCTCCTCGACGAGGTTTTGCACGTCCTCGATGTGGATGAACTGCTTGTTTTCCTCCGCGATGACGCGGGAGACGGACTCGGAGACGGCGACGGCCGGCGAAGAGTCGAGCTCCATGGAGAGGAAGGCCTTGCGGACGGCGATCTCGATCTTGTTGTGGTTCCACGGCACGAGCTGGCCGCTGCGACGGATGACTTTGGTGTTCACGATGAGCGGCTGGATGGTGGAATCGGCAAAGGGATCGGCGGTGCGCTTGCGCTTCTCCGCGAGGGTGCGGGCCACGTCGTGGGCGTTGTTGTTGATGAGCGCCCGCTCGATGCAGTGGTAGATGTCCTTCGCGTTCAGGATGGCCGCGCTGCCGCTCCCTTCGGCAAGCTGGGCCGTGCGCTGGTAAATCTCCTCCGTGACCGCCTTGGAGATCTTCTGCACCAGCTTCTGGTTGTTCTCGTTGAAGATGTCCCCTTCCCCCTTCTGCCGGGCGAGGAAAAGGTCCGTCAGGGCACTGCCCACGGTGTCCGCGATCTCCTTCTGGTCAAAGTCACGCTCCACGCCGCCGATGTTGACCTTGATGGACGCGGGGACGGAGACCTCCGTGGACGAGATGGCCAGGGTGCTCCAGGCGAAGCTGGGCTTCTGGTCTTTCGGGGTCTGGGTGACTTTCTTGAGGACTTTGTCCTCTTGCAGCAGCGTGGTGATCATGGCGGGAGGAGTGGGCTGTTAGTTTTGAACGAGGCGGGAGGCGGGGACGGGAAATTCGGGGATCGGAAGGATGCGGAACGGGTGAGTCTTACTCCAGCGAAAGTTATTCTTTCTTGTTCGGAAGGTTGTTCACACCCGCGGCTTTTAGAGGTCGTCGTCGGAGGTCTGCACGAGCGCGGATCCTTTCTGGTAGTCCGTGACCTTGCCCTCGAAGAAGTTCTGCTCCTTGCGCACATCCATCATCTCCGCGAGCCAGGGCAGCGGGTTCTGCACGCCCGGGCTGAGCGCCGGCAGACCGCAACCCGCCAGGCGGCGGTCGGCGATGTAGTCGATATATTGCTCGAACTCGTCCGCACTGAGACCCACAGCATTCACCGGCAGGCAGTCGCGGATGAATTCCTTCTCCAGCTTGACGGCCTCGCGCATGATTCCCACGAGTTCCTCGCGGAATTCAGAGGTCCAGAGGTCGGGATTCTCCTCCACGAGGTCCATGAACAGGTTGCGGAAGACCTCGATGTGATTCGACTCGTCACGCAGGGTGTAGCGGAACATCTGGCCGATGCCGGGGAATTTGTTCTGGCGGTAGAGGGCCAGGATCATGCCGAAAAGGCCGTAGAACTGGGTGCCCTCCATGCACTGGCCGAACATGAAGATGTTCCGCGCGAGGAGCTGCTTGTTCTCCAGCTTCGTGAGGTCGAGGTCACGGCGCATCGTGTTCGAGATGCGGGTGACGAACTCGTTCTTCGCCACAATCGTTGGGATCTGCTCAAACATGGCCTCGCACTCGTGCGGGTTGATCCCGAGGGAGGAAATCATGTACAGCAGCGAATCGGCGTGGATGTTTTCCTCGTGCGCATGGCGGCCAAGCACCAATTTCAGTTCCGGCGCGGTGACCAGCTCGCGGACGACGTGCTGGATGTTGTCTCCCACAATGCCCTCGGCGGCGGAGAAGTAGCCGATGCCCATCATGATGATCCAGCGCTCGTTTTGCGTGATTTCGTGACCGCGCCACTGCTCCACGTCCTTTTGCATCTGGATATCCTCAGGCTCCCAGTGATTGGCTTTCATGACCCGGTAAAGATCATAGGCCCACTGATATTTAAGGGGCAGGAGGTTAAAGGTCATCGACTTGCGGCCATTGATGACCTTCTTCGCTGCGAAAGCGGCTTCAGCTTTGTCTTGATCGAGAGGAAATTCGCGGTTGCCGATCTTGTAGGTCTTTTCCATGGCGATTTCGTTGCAGAGTGGGTGTGAATAAGTGGAGAAACGGGGAAAACAGGAGAGAAGCCAAGCAACACTATAAATACTAGATATTGTGAGGCTAGAAGCGAATCATGCACAATATGTTGTGGGAAGGCGAGATTTTTTTCCCAGCCATTGTGCAGAAAATCGTTTCTCGCCGGTCTTTCAAGGGTTCCACGCCGAAAAAATTTTCCCGGCGTTAAAATCATGGCCCTGACCGGCGAAATTGAGACTTTTTTCAGCTCAGACGCAGCCCGTTGAAAACCAATGGCTCATCAAAAAATGACAAAATCCCGGCTGCGAAATAGGGATCGCCCCCCAACTTGTCACAATCCCTGCTACCCACTGGACTCATGAATTTCCCGAAAATCACCGCGGCTGCTTTGCTTGGGGTCCTGCTCAGTTCCTGTTCCGTACTCGTTTCCCAGCGGACCCCGCCCGGCGTCACGGTCGATCTGATCCCCGGCGGGCGGTATGCGCGGCGCTATCACCGGCCGATGACTCCGCGCTACATCACCATCCACGCGACGGAGAACCGTGCGCGCGGCTGCGGTGCCTACGCGCATGCGCAAATGCTGAAATCCGGCTCCCTCAAAGGCCGCCACAACTCCATCGGCTATGTTTCGTGGCATTTCACCGTGGACGACCACTCCATCTACCAAAGCCTGCCCGTCAACGAGCGCGGCGAGCACGCCGACTACGACGGTCCCGGCAACCGCACCTCCATCGGCATCGAAATGTGCGAAAACCGCGGCAACGACCGCGCCCGCACCGTGGACCGCACCGCCCGTCTCGCCGCGTGGCTGATGAAGGAGCACGGCATCCCGCTCAGCCATGTCGTGCCGCACCAGCACTGGCGCATGATCCGCCACGACGATCACCGCGATCTCGGCCACAAAAACTGCCCGCACTTCCTGCTCGACCGCGGCCGCCCCGGTGCGAAGTGGCAGGCATTTCTCGCCAAAGTGAACGCGTATTACCGGTCGATGTGAAATTGTCTTGCCACTCCCGTCTCCGCACGCTGGAGTCCGCCACATGGCACAAAACCTCGACGCGCTCCGCCTCGCCCTACAGCACTCGCCCGACAACACCCCGCTGCTCATGCTCTTCGCCGAGGGCTGTCTTGATGACGGGCTTGTTGAGGAAGCCGAACGCAGCTTCCAGCGTGTGCTGAGCAACGACCCCGCTCATGCCGAGGCGCGTCTCGGCCTCGCCCGTGTCGCCTTTATGCAGGGGAAAACATCCCAGGCCGCCGTGCGCGCCGAGCAGATCCTCTCCGACACGCCCTCCTGCGCCGCCGCATGCCTGCTGCTCGCCCGCATCCACATCACGGAGGGCGATCTGCCGAAGGCAAAAGCCATGTATGACAAAGGCGTGGCGCTGAACCCGTCCCTGGCCGATCCCGGCGTCGAAAAAGACCTTCGCGGCATCAAATCCGCCTCCGCAGACGACGAGTCCGGCCGCAAACGCGGCGCGGTGACCTCCGGTGGCAACTACCTCGAGTCGGTCACGGACGAAAAGAACGATGATGACGACGGTTATCCGCGTGGCGGAGCCGCCTTCGACCTCGGTCTGGCGGATTTTGAAAAGCCGAAGCTCAACTTCGCCGGCGTCGGCGGCATGGAGGCTCTCAAAGAGGAGATCCGCATGAAGATTATCTACCCGCTTCAGCACGCGGAGCTCTTCAAGGCCTACGACAAGAAAGTCGGCGGCGGGGTGCTGCTCTACGGCCCGCCCGGCTGTGGCAAGACTTTGATCAGCAAGGCCACGGCGGGCGAGATCCATGCCAACTTCATTGCCGTGGGGCTGCATCAGATCATCGACATGTGGATCGGGAATTCCGAAAAAAACATGCACCAGCTCTTCGAACTGGCCCGCCAGAACGCGCCGACGATCCTCTTCTTTGACGAGATCGATGCGCTCGCCGCGGATCGTCGCGACCTGCGGCAAAGCGCCGGCCGCAACATCATCAATGCCTTCCTGATGGAGATGGACGGCTCCGAGTCCGACAACGATGGCGTCCTCATCCTCGGCGCCACGAACGCGCCGTGGCACATCGACCCCGCTTTCCGCCGTCCCGGCCGGTTTGACCGCACGCTGTTTGTCCCGCCGCCCGATGAACCTGGCCGCGCGGCGATCATCGAGGTCATGGCACAGAAGAAACCCATCGGCGAGCTTGATCCACGTGCGCTGGCGAAGAAGACCGAAAACTTCTCCGGCGCCGATCTGAAGGCCGTCTTCGACCTTGCCACCGAGGATGTGCTGAACAACGCCATGAAGACCGGCAAGGTCATCCCGCTGACCACGAAGGATCTCGTCAAGGCCGCGGCACAGCACAAGCCCACCACCAAGGCGTGGTTCGAGAGCGCGAAAAACTACGCCATGTATTCCAATCAAAGCGGCTTCTACGACGACGTGCTAAAGCATCTCGGGCTCATCAAGCGCTGACCCCCATTTCCGCGCCGCCCATGCCCGATGATTTTCATCCCTCGCCCGAGGCCGCCTATGCCAGGGGGCGTTTGCTGCAGAACCAGCATCGCCTGCAGGACGCCATCGCATGCTACAAGCAGGCGCTGGAGATCGACGCGCAGCACACGCCCAGCTACATCATGCTCGCCCTCTGCTGGATGGATGACGATGCCACCGCGCCGCAGTCCGTGGATGCCGCGAAACGTGCCGTCGCCCTCGAGCCGGAGGACGCTTTCGCACGCATTGTTTACGCGCTTGCCCTGAACGCGAACGCAAAGGACGGCCAGACCTCCGCGATTAAAGAAGCGCTCCAGCAGGCCGAGGAAGCCACGGGCCTCGATCCTGACAGCGATTTCAGCCACGCCGTGCTCGCTCGTCTGCACCTGCGCCTGCGCGATTATCCGCAGGCCGAGGCCGCCGCCCGCGCCGCGCTCTCCCTCAACACCGAGAACACGATGGCCGCCGAGGTGCTGTCCGCCGCGCTGCTGCTGCAAAAGAAGGACGCCGACAACCAGGACCTCATCCGCTACCAGCTCGAACGCGACGCGGAGGACGACAGCGCCCACACCAGCGCCGGCTGGATGGCGCTCATGCAGGGCGACCACAGAAAAGCCAACCAGCACTTCATGGAGGCCCTGCGCCTCAATCCCATGAACGAAAATGCGCGCATGGGCCTCATCGAGTCCTATCGCGCGCGTTCCTGGTTCTATCGTGGTTACCTGCGCTTCGGCCATTGGATGAACCAGTTCACGGAAGGTCGCCAGAACGCCATCATGATCGGCGGTTTCATCGCCTACCGCATGCTCAGCGGCTATTTGAAAGGCGTCGCGCCTTTTTGGGCGAATGTCGTCATCGGCGCGTGGCTGGTCTTCGCACTCTGGTCGCATCTCGCCCGCGGATTGAGCACATTCTTTGTCACTCTGGATCGTTTCGCGCGTCAGGCGCTCAAGCCGCGTGAATTTTGGGAAGGCATCGCAGTCGGCGGCCTGATCCTGCTCTCGCTTGCCTCGCTGGCGCTTGGTTATGCGTGGAGTGAACCCGACTCGGGCTTCGTCGCGCTCACCTGCCTGCTCGCCTCCGTCACCAGCGCCGCGGCCTTCACCAACGACCACCACATCGGCAGGCACGTTTACAACATCGCCGCCGCCATCTCCGGCCTGGGCGCGGTGTATCTGGCCGTCGCGGTGTTTGCATCACTTCCGCTGCCTTTTGCCGGTTACGCCGGCATTGCCGCCCTGCTCATCGGCATCGCCGTCACCTGGCTGCGTCCATTTCGTGTGCTGCATGCGTGAGCCGCGTCACTTTTTCATCAGATATGCGAAGAAATCCTTCAAATCGGCGTCGCTCATGCCCGTGGTGAGACCTTCGGGCATCAATGAGATGGGTGATGCCTCCAGTTTCTCGATGTCGGCCTGTTTGAACGCGGTTTTGTTGTTGGCCATGTCCTTGATCACGATGCCGCTGGCGTCTTGCGCGTCCATGAGTCCGGTGAGGATCTGGCCGCTCTTCGTTTTCACGATGTAGGCACCAAAGCCCTCGCGGATTTCCATGCTGGGCATGAAAAGGTTGTCGAGCCAGAAGTCGGCGTTGCTGCGGTCGTAGCCGGTGAGTTCGGGGCCGATCTTGCCGCCTTCGCCGAAGAGGCTGTGGCAGACAGCGCAGCGGGCGGTGAATTGCAGTTTGCCCTTCTCGGCATCGCCGAGGCCGTTTTTGATGACGGCTTTGATGCGCTCGGCTTCTTTTTTCTTTTCGGGCGTGGGGCCGGTGGCGAGCAGGCCCTTCCAGTGCTTTTCGATGCTGGCGTCGATGTCGGCGTCCTTGTGCAGGCTGAGCTGGCGGACGATGTCGATGGTGAAATGCTTGGCGGGCACCTTCCATTCGTTGACGAAGTTCACGAGCACCTGCGCCCATTCTTTGCGCCCGGCCATGACGCGCAGGGCGTCCTCGCGCAGGGCTTTGTCGCCCGCGATTTGACCTTCCCAACCGAGCAGGAGAGCCTCGGGGATGCGTTTGTCGCCAAACTTGGCCACCGCCTGCAACATGCCGCGTTTGAGGCTGGGAGCCGCGCTGGACTTCAAAATGGCCACCATGGGCATCACGGCCTCTTGTTTGCCCAGCTCCGCCAAAGTCTTCGCGATGGCGATGCGGGCCGTGTTGGTCGCTTTGGTGTCGGCGAGCAGTTTGAGGGCGTTTTTGAGCGCTTCGGCATTTCCGCTGCGCAGCGCGAGCGTGAGGTCGCCGCCGCTTTGCTTCGCCATGTAGTCGTTGAGGGCCTTGGTGAGCGATTCCGGCAGTTTCGGCATCTCCGCGCCTTCGAAGGCGGAGGCGATGCCTGCGATGAATTTGCCGCGCAGCGATTCATCGTTCGTGAAGGCGAGCAAGTCGGCGCAGGACTGGAAGTTTTCTTCGCCACCGGCCAGCGCATAGCGTTTGGCGAGCTTTTCGGCGAGGTGGTCGCGGAAGAGAGCGGATTTCACGAACCACGGATCATCCTTGAGCATTTCAAAGAGTGCTTTGCGTTCTTTCTCTGTTTTCGACTCCAGCGCCCACCAAGCGAGAAGCTGCAAATGACCGCTGACATCATCATGACTCCCTGCGCTCTGAATCAATGAAACGGAAAACGTAACCGGAAGTCGTTTGGCTGATGCAAGCATCTGAGCTTGAACCTCAGGTGACTTCTCGACTGCGGCCCAGAGGTTTAGCGCATGCAACAGGGATCCCGATGCATTTGCCCCCTGCTCTCCAGTCCACTTTACCAACCAACGACGTACATAAGGATCATCGTGATTGAAGAGAGAAATTGGAATCTGCTCTTCAACAAGACCCGCAGCATCCAAAGCCCAAAGAGCTTCGAGCGCATGGGGGCTTTCTAGCATTCCTCTCAACTTTGGCTCCAATTCCTTCATCCCCCGCCATCCGATCTCCAGCACCGCCTGCTTCCTAAACCACTCATTCGGATGGCTCAGATAGCCGAGAAGCTCCTCACCGCTCGCCTTGCTCAAATCAAACGGCTTCAACTTCGGCGCACCGCTCGCGGGCCTCACGCGGTAGATGCGGCCGCTGGTCTTGTGCCAGTCATCGACGGGGCTGACGTGGCTGAGGCGCGTGTCATACCAGTCGGCCATGTAGAAGCCGCCATCGGGGCCGACGCCGGCCCAGACGGGGCGGAACCAGCGGTCGGTGGTGGTGATGAGCTGCTCTTCGTCCTTCGTTCGGAAGGTGGAGCCGTCGGGGAGGCGCTCGCTGACATAGACAAGGTTGTGCAGGGCGTTCGGGGCGATGATTTTGCCTTCGTAGGCGCTGCCGAGCAGGCCGCCTTCATAAATGGTGAAGGCTTGGGGGAAGCGTTTGTTGTCGCCCTCGTGCTTCATGTGCTCGAACCAGCCGAAGGCATACGGATTGGTGAGTGGGCCGTGTTTGCCCCAGCCTTTGATGCCGTAGCTGCCCTGCTCGTAGTGCATGCCGCGAGTGGCGCCGTTCGTGCCGGAAAAGAGGCGGCCTTTGCTGTCGAAGTCGAGGCTGAAGGTGTTCCCGCCGCCTTCGGCGTAGATTTCGAAGGTCTTCTTCTTCGGATGGTAGCGCCAGATGCACTGGCCTTCCCATTTCACGTTCTTGGTGTTGGCGCTGGAGACGTTGCCGGTGGTGGTGCTGCCATTGGCTCCGTAAAGCCAGCCGTCCATGCCCCATTGCAGGCTGGTGGCGACGCTGTGCGTGTCTTCGAGGCCGAAGCCGCTGAGTTCGACCTCGGGATCGCCATCCGGCTTGGCATCGAAGTCGGCATCGGGATAACTCAGGAGGTAAGGCGGATTCAGCACCCAGATGCGGCCCATGCCATGCAGGGCGGCACTGGCGATGTTCAGGCCGGTGATGACGTCCTCGTGCTTGTCGAAAAAGCCGTCGCCATCGGTGTCTTCGAAGACGGTGATCTTGTCCGCGCCTTTTTCGCCACGCGGCGGCGGCAGCGGCACTTTGTCGAACTTCGCGCGGAGGTGCTGGTCGTAGCTGACGATCTTCAAACCGGCCGGAAACTGGTATTGGCGATACATGGTGACCCACATGCGGCCTTTGCTGTCCCAGCTCGCGTAAAGCGGCTGCTCGACGACCGGCTCGGACGCCATGAGGTCGATGGCGACATCGCTGCGCAGTTTGAATTTCTTCACGGCCTCCGCTGCGGGTGTGGGCGGTGTGTCGTCACGCATCACGCCGCGTCCGGGGCGGGTCTCCATGATCTTTTTCACGGCTTCGTTGCCGGCAATGTCGTCAGCCTTGGGATTGGGATCGGCGGCAAGCGCGGAAGTGCCGAGCGCGAGAAGAAAAAGGCGCGATTTCATGGTTGAGAGACTAACAAACGCCCCGCCAGTCGATTCTTGCCGCCTTGTCACGGGTTCCGGTATTTTCGTGCGGACGAAATTGCATGGACACCAGGCACGAGTGTGGCTTCAATGGGCGCAACAACGCAATTATTCTCATGGCCGACTCCTACACTGAAGTGACAAGCAAAAGCTGGTTCGGCCGCATCGGCGAATCCATCAAAGGCATCCTGTTCGGCATCATCATGATCCCGCTGATGATCCTGCTGCTCTGGTGGAACGAAGGCCGCGCCGTCACCACCGCGAACAGCCTCAAGGAAGGCGCCGCCGCCGTGGTAAGCGTGCCTGCGGACAAGATCGATCCCGCCAACGAGAAAAAGCTCGTCCATGTGACCGGCGATGCGAAAGCCAACGCCCCGGTGACCGATCCCGATTTCGGCCTGAGCGTGCCCGCGCTGCGCCTGGTGCGCAGCGAGGAGATTTACCAGTGGGTGGAGGACCAGAAGTCCGAAACGAAGCAGAAAGTCGGCGGCGGTGAGGAGACCACGACCACTTACACCTACACGAAGAAGTGGACCGACAAGCCGGTGAACTCCGCCGATTTCAAGAAGCCCCAAGGTCACACGAACGAGGGCGACCTGATCGCCGGTAATGCGAACATCGCCGCTGAGAAGGTCACTATGGGTGCCTTTGTCGTGCCAGAGAACCTTGTGAGCCGAATGGGCGATCCTTCCAAGCACGCCGTGACCGAGGCCGACCTGGCCAAACTTCCCGCGGATCTCAAAGCTGCAGCGCAGATTCAGGCCGGGACATTTTACTTCGGAGTAAAACCGGACGAGCCGCAGATCGGCGATGTTCGCGTATCGTTTGAAATCGTGAAGCCGGGTCCTTTCAGCATCCTGGCCGCGCAACTCGGCGAAACGTTCGGACCCTACCAGACGAAGGCGGGGGACGCGCTGAACATGGTCGAGTCCGGCGTGGTGAGCGCGGAGACGATGTTCAAGAACGCGGCCAGCGCGAACAAGATCATCACCTGGCTGGTACGTCTCGGCGGCTTTTTGTTCATGGCCTTCGGTTTCATGGCCATCATGCGCCCGCTCAGTGTGCTGGGCAGCGTGGTGCCTTTCATCGGCAACATCATCGGCATGGGCACGGGTTTGATCTCCTTCATGCTGGCAGGCACGGTCTCGCTGGTGGTGATCGCCATCGCGTGGATTGTTGTGCGTCCGCTGCTGGGCATCACAATCCTGGTGCTTGCCGTCGGAGGATTCATCTACACGCGCAAGCTCGCGGCGGCCAGCAAGCCCGCCCCTGCCAAAGCCTGATTTCGCAAAGTAACGCTCGCGCCAGTTGCCCGCCTCGCCGGGTGTGTCACAGTACACGCTGATGCGACTCGCCACCAGCACCCAGGGCTCCGCCCAACCCGTTGTCACACGTTCAGCGCCGCCATCCCCGGTGGAGCTGTCGGCGATGATGCCTTTTGGACGCTACTCGGTGCAGGCGCAGGTCGGGATCGGCGGCATGGGCACGGTGTATCGCGGCACGCAGCTCAGCTTGGGCCGTCCGGTGGCCATCAAGGTGCTGCGTGTGAGTGACGGATATGATTTTGCCTTCGAGGACCGCTTCCGCCGCGAGGCGCGGGCAATGGCCGCGCTGAACCATCCGAACATCGTCGCGATCTACGATTACGGCCATCTCGGCGCCGATTTCCTGTTCTTCGTGATGGAATTCGTCGATGGCACCGACCTCGGCGAAATCATGTCGCAGGGACGGATGACGCCGGCGCTCGCGCTGCAACTGCTGCCTCAGATTTGCTCCGGCCTCGAATACGCGCATGCGAAAGGCATCGTCCACCGCGACATCAAGCCGGCGAACATCATGCTCACCTGCCAGGGGGAGGTGAAGATCACCGACTTCGGTCTTGCGAAGGATGTGGCGCGTGTCGCCTCGATGGTCACGGAGACGCACATGGTCATGGGCACGCCGGAATACGCCGCGCCGGAGCAGTTCAACGCGCACCGCGAGGTCGATCACCGCGCCGACATCTATGCGCTGGGCGTGTTGATGTACCAGATGCTCACCGGCGCGCTGCCACGCGGCTCCTGGCAGCCGCCCTCCGTGCTTCGGCCGGGTTTGGATCCCCGCCTGGACGCCGTGGTCATCCGTGCGCTGATGCAGGACCGCCAGCACCGCTTTCAATCCGTCGGAGACATGCGTCGTGCCATCGAGTCAGCGCTGGTCCCCGCAGTGCAGACCCCCAGCAGGCCGCTGGCGCAGCCCGCCGGCAGGGCCGGACGCATTCTTCTCCTCGAAGACGATCTCATGGTGCGCGACCTCATGCGCCGCGCGCTTGAAAAAGCCGCCTTCGAGGTGGTCGAGACCGGCGACGGCAAGGACACACTGCGACTTTACCAGGAGGCCATGCAGCAGGGCCGCCCCTTCGATCTCGCCATCCTTGACCTCACCATTCCTGACGGCATGTGCGGACGCGAAACGATGCTGCACCTGCGCCGCATCGACCCGCGGATCCTCGCCATCGTGTCCTCCGGCTACCGCGACGATCCGGTGATGAAAGACTGTGCCGCTTACGGTTTCGCCGCCGCTTTGCCGAAGCCTTATCAGGTCGAGGGATTGTTGCAGATGGTGAACGGTGCGCTTGCGGTCGGGCGGCGCGGCATGGCTTGAGTCACATCACACGCGCTGCCGCTTGTGACTCCATCGCCGGCCACACGGCGTGAACGACGCGCATGTACATCATGCCCTCGTTGAAATCGGGCTTCGGTCGCGGTGCTGACGGGTCGCGCACAGCGGCGATGAAATCGCGCTCCACGGTCCAGCTTCGCTGCATTTCGGCGGGAACGGAAATAACCTCCAATTTTCCGCCGCGTTTGCCGAGTTGCAGCTCGTCCGTGTTAAAGTCGTAAGCCAGCGTGCCTTCGGAGCCAAAGATCCACAGCTTGTCCGTCGGCGCGTGGGCGGCCACGCCGCTGAAAAGCATCGTCGCTTCGATGCCGTTGCGGAATTTCGCCAGCACATTGACGAAATCGGGAATATCGACCTCCACGCCTGCGCGTTCGGGAATCACCACGTTTCCGCGTGCCTCGACCTCGGTGATGTGACCGAGCCAGCGCTGCAAAACCTCGGTGTAAATGCCCAGCGTGAGGATCTGGATGCCGCTGAGCTCCGACTGCTGCCTCCAGTGCGCGGGAGCTTTCGGGTCGAGCCATGCGTCGTTGAAACTGTGCAGCATGGCCTGATGCGGCGTGCCGATCGCGCCTTCCGCGAGCAGTTGCTTCACCATCTCACCGCCCTTCATGCCATGTGGGGCGGGGCAGATCCCCGTGACAAGCTCAGGATAACGAATCGACGCCTCCCACATCTGGTTCGCCTCCGGCAGCGACGCCGCCATGCGCGCCTGCGTGAAGACATGCTTCCCATGCTGAAGCGCATAGCACGTCATCTCCGCGTGCATGCAGGGATGCGTGCCAATCCACACCACATCCACATCGCGTGAAGATGCCAGCTCCTCCCAGCGCTCCACTGGCTGCGCTTCCGGAGCGAACTCGCGGCAGAACGCCTCCGCGCTCGCCAGCGACCGATTGGTCACATGCGTGATCTGCACGCCCGGAACGGCCCGCAGGCCGGGCATGTGGCGTGATTTGACAATGCCGCCGGCTCCGATGATGCCGACGCGGACGGGTTGCTCTGAGGAAGTCATGGACGTATGGATCGTGGCACGTTTGACCGAACATCCAAGTCCCGCATGCAAATCCTGCACATCTACATTTCTCCCGAGCACAACTTCTTCGGCCACCACGGCATGCCTGCGGGCACCGCGCCGATGATCGAGGTGCCGGAAGTGGAATGCGTGGCCGGGAAGGGCCTCGTGGGCGACCGGTTCTTCGGCTGGAAGGAGGACTACAAGGGCCAGGTGACCTTTTTCGAGCACGAGCAGTATGAACGCCTGTGTGAAAAGTTCGGCGCGGCGGGAGTGCCTTCCTCCGTCTTCCGCCGCAACATCATCACCAAGGGCGTGGACCTCAACACGCTCATCGGCGCCGAGTTCGAGGTGCAGGGCGTGCGTTTTCTCGGCACACAGGAGGCCGCGCCTTGCTATTGGATGAACCAGGCTTTCGCCGAAGGCGCGGAAGAGGCGCTCAAAGGCCATGGAGGCCTGCGCGCGAAGATTCTGAGCAACGGCATTCTGCGCAAATCATGAGCACGCTCTTCGCAGCCGCTTTGCTCGCCGGTGGCCGCTCCACCCGGATGAAGCAGGACAAGGCGCTGCTCCACTGGCATGGGCAGGAGCTATGGCAGGTGCAGTTGCACAAGCTGCAATCCATCGGTGCGGAGCGCGTGCTGATTTCCTGCCGCCGCGAACAACCGCTCTTTCCCGGCGATGACGTGGAGATCATGCACGATCCGGACGGCATCGACGAGGGTCCGCTCGGCGCGATCACACGCTGCCTGGAGCATGTCCAGATGCCGCTGCTCGTCCTCGCCGTGGACATGCCATGGATGACCGCCGCATTTTTGCGCGAGCACCTCGTTCCGCATCACGAAGCGCCGAAAGGAAAATTCTTCCGCGGCCCGCATGGCGACGAAGCCCTCGCCGGCATGTATGTTCCCGCCATGCTGCCGCACATGCGCCGGGCGCTAATCGAAAAGAACTTCAAGCTCCAGCATGTGATCGAGGCCTGCATGCATTTCGGATCAGCCGTCACCAAACAAATGAGCGACGATGAGGCTGCGTTTTTCCACAACGTGAACACGCCGGCGGATTTGAGGTGATGCGGGCACTCCTGCCCGCAAAGAACGCGCTCGATGGCGGGCAGGAGTGCCCGCATCACTTTCAGCGCAACTCATGCCCCAAGATCGCCAGCGTTGCGAGGGCAGCGGTCTCAGCACGTAGAACCAACGGACCGAGCGTGATGGGCACAAAGCCCGCCGCAAAGGCTTGGGCTTCCTCCTCGGCAGTAAAATCACCTTCGGGGCCGATCAAAACAGCGACGCTGCCCGGTTTGTCCTTTGGCAGCGCCTGTTTGAGCGTGCGTGTTTGTTCGCTCAGCGCGGGAATGAGTTTGAACTCGGCGGCAACCTTCAAACTGGCCGCAAACGCGATGGGAGCCTTCAATTCAGGGACAAAAGGCGTGTGGCACTGCTTGGCGCTCTCGATCATGTGTCTGCGCCATTTGGCGAGCTTCTTTTCGGTCTGCGCGGTATCGAGATGGATGACGGTGCGTTCGGTGATGATCGGTTGAATGCTCGCCGCGCCGAGCTCGACGGCTTTTTCGAGCAGCCACTCGAAGGGTTCTGCCTTGATGAGCGCGGGCAGGAGATGAATCGCGGTCTGAAACGGTTCCACACGGCTTTCCGAGGTGATTTGGGCCTGCACCTCCGATTTTGAGACGTGCGTGATCTCGCAGACGGCCACGCGGCCTCCGCCGTCGAATATTTCGATCGTGTCGCCAGGCTGCTTGCGCATCACGCGGCTGCAATGCGCTGCTTCGTCATGCGAAAGCGTCAAATGCGGCGAGGTCCATGCGGCGGCAGACAGGTAAAAACGAGGGAGGGACATGGGAATGACGAAACCAGAATGAGGAATGTCGAATCAATGACGATGCTCGAATGACGAATGCAGGCATTGGGGCTTAATTCGTCATTCGGAATTCTGGTTTCGTCATTTGCTCGCCATGAGCGCTTCGATGTCATCCGCCTCGATTGGAATGTGCGCCATGAGGTCGATGTTGGCGTTTTCGCCGATGACGATATTGTTTTCGAGGCGGACGCCGAGTTTTTCCTCCCGGATGTAGATGCCTGGCTCGACGGTGAAGATCATGCCGGCCTGAATTGGCTTCCACATGTGGCCGACGTCGTGGACGTCGATGCCGAGCGGATGGCTGGTGCCGTGCGGGAAGTATTTTTTATACGCGGGCTTCTCGGGATCCTGCTTGGCGATGTCGTCCTGCGTGATAAGGCCGAGGCCGAGCAGTTCCTCCTGCATGAGCAGGCCGACCTGCTCCTGATACTCGCGGATGATGACGCCGGGTTTGAGCATCTGGCAGCACTTTTTGAAGACACGCAGCACGGCGTCATAGACCTGGCGCTGACGCGGGGTGAACTTGCCGTTCACGGGGATCGTGCGCGTGAGGTCGGCATTGTAGTTGCCGTAGTTGGCGGCCACGTCGAGCAACAGCAGCTCCCCGTCCTGGCACTGGCAGTGGTTGGTGATGTAATGCAGCACGCAGGCGTTGCCGCCGGTGGCGATGATGGGCGTGTAGGCGAATCCACGACCGCGCTGGCGAATGAACTCATGCGAGAGCTCGGCCTCGATCTCAAACTCGTGCACGCCTGGCTTCACGAACTTCAGCAGCCGGTTGAAGCCGTCGCTCGTGATTCGGATGGCTTCGTTGAGCGCGGTGATTTCGTGCGGGCTCTTGATGACACGCAGCTCGTGCATGAGGGGCGCGAGGCGGCGGTAGTCGTGCAGCGGGTATTCCTGTTTGCAGCGGTGCGTGAAGCGCGTCTCGCGTGTTTCTGTCGGAATGGTGGCGCGGATGTGCTCGTTGGAGTTCAGGAAGACCTGATCTGCTTGGCACATGACGCTGCGGAACTGCGTCTCGAAGTCGGTGAGCCAGTGCACGCGCTGGATACCACTGCGCTCCGTGGCCTGCGCCTTGGTGAGCTTTTCGCCCTCCCACACGGCAATGGTTTCGTTCGTTTCGCGGACGAAGAGCATCTCGCGCTGCTTCGGGTCGGCGGCGTCGGGAAAGAGCACGAGGATGGTCTCCTCCTGATCGATGCCGCTGAGATAGAACTGGTCGCTGTTCTGGATGAAAGGCAGCGAGCCATCAGCGTTTGTCGGCAGCACGTCATTGGCGTGGACGATGACGAGGGAGTTTGGCGGAAGCTTCGCGTAAAGACGCTGACGGTTGGCGGCAAAGAGTTCGGCGGGGAGTGGCTGGTAGCGCATGATTGGAAGGTAGAACGAATGTCCACATTCGTTGCATGGTTCGGCGCACGCTCAAACGAATGTGGACATTCGTTTTACTTCACCAGCACCGCCTTCGGCGGATGGCGGTCAGCCTTGATCCATTCCTGCGCCTCCGTCCAGAAGGTCTCGACGGGCAGGGCAAATGTGGTGACGCGATCGACGCGGGCGATGTTGATGCCGACGACCTTGCCTTCGAGCGTGGCGATGGGGCCGCCCATGTCGGTCGGGTAGAGCGGGATGTCGTGCTGGAGGACTTCGGGGAAATTATCGCTGCGCAGGGAGATGCCGCCGTTGGCAAAGTCCTCGCCCTCCCAGTTTTGCAGCACCTTGGTGCGGCTGGCGAGACGCACGCGGCAGCTTTCCTCCTTGTTCTTGCGAAGATAATGCACTTCGACGACCTCGCCCGGTTGGCGCTTGTTCACGAGGTCATGCACGCGGCGGAACTGATCGACCGGCTCGCCGGCGATGGTGAGGATGACGTCGTTTTCCCGCAGGCCGGCGATCTCGGCGGGGCTTTCAGTAGCGATGCCGATGATGCGCACGCCCTTGCCCTCCGCCGGTTTTTTTTCATCCATGCGGATGCCCAGAGCAGCCCCGGTGCCGGGGATGCGGCGGATTTTGGCGCTGACGATGCCGATGCGCGTCTCCTTGCCCGAATTTGCGACACTGCACAGCCACTGGCCCATCGTGAGCGTCCGCGCCGCGCCGAAGGAAACGGCGCGCAGGCCGGTGATGCCAACCGCCTGCGCCAGGAGGAGGTCCAGCGAAGTCTCACGATGCACCTCGCGCAGTTCAGCCTTCCGGCCATCGGCGAAATGGGCGCGCACTTTGCCGAGTTCGGGAACCTCGCTGGCTTTCATCAGCACATAACCGTCCTCGCCGACGATCGTGGCGGAGCAGACCGCGCGGCCGAGCAGACTTTCAATGCGCGCGGCACACGCGGTGGTGAGCGGCTTGAGCTTTTCGACCGCGGCGAGGGTCTGCGTGCCGTTCGTGCGCTGCTCGGGCGGGAGCGTCGGACGCGGGGATTCCGCGAGTGCGGAGAGAGAACCGAGAAGAATGAGAAAGGCGGAATGACGAATGACGAATGAGCGAATGAGCAATGAATGACCAAGCCGCGATGAAGAAGCGGCATGCTGATCATTCAGGTTTCGGTTTTCATTCGTCATTCTGCATTCCTCATTGGTCATTTTCCCTCACTCGCCTTCATCCTGGGGTTTCTGCGCGAGTTTCACGGAGATCTCGCGCTCCTTGCCGTTGCTGCGGAGTTTGAGCTTGAGGGTGTCGCCGGCGGCGCGGGCGCGTACGGTGGCGCTGAACTGCTGCTGGTCGGTCATCGAGTCGCCGTTGACGCTGAGGATGACATCACCGGCGCGCACGCCGGCTTTTTGCGCGGGCGAGCTTTCGATCACGTCGGCCACCTCGAGCTCCACATCGTCATTCATCACGGTGGCGACGCCGAGATAGCCGCCCGCGCCGACGCCCCACACCTTGATGACCTGGGATTTCTGCATCGCGTCCCACGAACGAAGGAACGGGGCCATCGAGACATGCACGTTTTGATCGCGGTTTTCCCAGATCTGGCTGTGGATGCCGATGACCTCGCCGTTGAAGTTGAACAATGGGCCGCCGGAGTCGCCGCCCATGAGCACGCAGTCGGTGTGCAGGCTGTTGGCGGTCTGCTTGATGATTTTGCCCACGCGCAGCACCGCGCCGCGCGCCTTGTCGAAGCCGCCCGGATGGCCGAGCGCGAAGCACCATTCACCCGGCTGCGCTTTGACGACCTCGCGGCTGAGATTCACGAAGGGCCACGGCTTGCCGCGGGACTTGAGCCGGGCCAGCGCAGCGTCAGTGGTCTTGTCGAGGCCGAGGGATTTCGCGGTGGTGATGCTGCCGTCGTCCAAAATGACGCGCATTTCTTTTCCCGGGTCGCCGGGCACATGCGCCGCCGTCAGAAGCAGCCCGTCGGCGGAGATGATCACACCGCTGGCGGTGCCGCCTCCGCTCTGGATCGCCACGAGGGCGGGACTCACCTGCGGCAGGAGCTTCTGCACATCATTCTGGATGCGCAGCAGCGTGGCGATGTCGGCTTTCGGCGCGGCATTCTTGTCGGCGCCACCGGCGGCAAACACGCCTGAGGCGATGGCTTGCAGCACCACGAAGATCGTGGCGGCCCGGCGCGAGAATGGAGGGCGGAGGGGTGGCATGCGCGTCGTGGAGTTTACTTTCGCCCGGTGCGGTGGTCAAACGGCCATGCGGGCGGGGAAATCTGCGGTTGAATACGGGGCGGGGCCGCGCTTCTCTCGACCGTTCCACCCCCAAAATCACTGACATTTCATGAACTACGACCTCATCGTCATCGGCGGCGGGCCTGCGGGCTACGTCGGAGCCATCCGCGCAGCGCAACTCGGCAAGAAAGTGGCCTGCGTCGAAAACGACCGCGCCGGGGGCACCTGCCTGAACTGGGGCTGCATTCCTACCAAGGCCCTGCTGAAGAACGCCGAGCTGTATCACACGCTCACGCATCGCGCGGAGGAGTTCGGCCTCAAAATCGGCAGCATTGAGTACGACTGGTCCAAAGTCATCGGCCGCAGCCGTGGCGTGAGCGACAAGCTCAACAAGGGCATCGAATTCCTCTTCAAGAAGAACAAGGTCGATTACCTCAAAGGCACCGCCAGCATCCCCGCCCCAGGCAAAGTGGAAGTCACCGCCGCTGACGGCAAAAAGGAAACCCACGACGCCGCGAACATCCTCATCGCCACCGGCGCGAAGAGCCGTCCGATGCCCGGTTTCCCCTTCAACGGCAAAACCGTCATCGGCAGCAAGGAGGCCATGACCCTCGAAAAGCAGCCGAAGAGCATCATCGTTATCGGCGCGGGCGCGATCGGCATTGAGTTCGCCTATTTCTTCAACGCCTACGGCACGAAGGTCACCGTCGTCGAGATGATGCCGGACATTCTCCCGGTTGAAGACACCGAGGTCAGCAAGACCCTCGAAAAAAGCCTCACCAAGGCCGGTATTCGCATCCTCACAAACACGAAGGTCACCAAGACCACCGAGGACGGCAAAGGCGTGAAGATTACCGTCGAAGGCGCGGCCAATGAGACGCTGGAGGCCGACGTCGCCCTCGTCGCTATCGGCGTCGCACCCGTGCTGCCCGGCGGCATCGAATTGAAGCTCACCGAACGCGGCTGGCTCCAGACCGACGACCGCTACCAGACCTCCGTCAAAGGCATCTATGGTGCGGGCGACATTATCGGGCCGCCCTGGCTCGCGCACGTCGCCAGCTACGAGGCCGTGCAATGCGTCGAAGGTCTTTTCACCAAGCACAAGCCGAAGAAAGTCGGCGTCTTCCCCGGCTGCACCTACTGCCATCCGCAGGTCGCCAGCATCGGTCTCACCGAGCGTGCGGCGAAGGAAAAGGGCCTCAAGTTCAAGGTCGGCAAGTTCCCCTATGTGGCCAGCGGAAAGGCCCTTGCCGCCGCCGAGCCGGAAGGCTTCGTCAAGATCCTCTACGGTGAGCCGCATGGTGAAATCATCGGCGCCCACATCATCGGCAGCGAAAGCACCGAGATGATCGCCGAAATCGGCCTCGCCATGAACCTCGAAGCCACCTGGGACGAAATCGAAGCCACCATCCACGCCCATCCGACACTGTCCGAGATGGTCAAGGAGGCCACCGAAGTCGCCAAGGGGCATCCGATTCATGTGTGATCCAAGCTTTTGATCGGTCATGCCGCGCAAAGTCCGCCAGCTCATCTCTGATTTGAAGCTGGCGGGCTTTTTCTTGGACCGGCAAAAGGGATCTCACCGCCAGTTCAAGCATCCCGAGTGGCCGGGGATCATCACAATCAGCGGTGGCGAAGGCGATGATGCCCAACGTTATCAGGGAGAAGCAGGTGGCCCAGGCCATTGCACAAGCAGGCAAAAAGTGATTTAATCCCGTCATGAAAATCGCTGATCAATATCACCGCTTCGTCCGCTGGTCCGACGATGACCAGCTTTACATCGGCTACTGTCCCGACCTTTACTTTGGCGGTGTCTGCCACGGTGAAAATGAGGAGCAAGTCTATGCCGATCTCTGCGGCATCATCCGAGATGAGGTGGAACATCGTCAGCAACGTGGCGAAGCGATGCCACCCGTTTCGGTCCGCGTAACACGGGATGTGGAGCTGGTTGCTGCTTAAACATTCGATTCATGGGTGGGGCGGATTCCCTGCCACACCACACTACCCTCAATCGGGCCGCCTCAGGGCGGCCCGTTTCACTCTGATCTGACACCGCAGCTTACTTCAGCACGCGTCTCCGCTGTTCATGGCGGCTTGTAGGAAGAAAGATCGCGGCGACGCCCACACTCCCAAAGATGATGCCGATCCCCAGGACGATGCCGCTGGCGGATTGAAACCCTGGTTCAAGGACTGCCGACGAGGGATTTGACGAAGAGTAGTAAACCGTGACCGAGCTGCCTGCGGGATATCTTTCCACAACCTGATTGGGGAAGACTGTGCTTGCGGTGTTGATGCTGCCAAAGCGCACCCGGTCACAGGTGAAGCTCCTGCCGTTGACGACATAAGCATAGTTGACTGCGGCGCTGAAAACCTTCCCGCCCTTCTTTCCAGCCTCGGCCTTTACGCTGGAGGACAGGATTTGACCTTCGACAGTCGGCCAGAATGTGCTCGCGATGCCTATGCAGGCGGATCTGCCTCCAAAATACAAGAAGACGATGCCCACGGTGAGGAACAGGATTGATGCGAGCGGTCTCATGGGTTGCCGGGTCTTCAAGCCTGCGGGCTTGTGAGGCATCAACGTCCGCAGCTAGGGCTTTTCCAAAAGCGAAAACAGCTCTTAATGTCCGCCCATGCCGCCCGCCAGCCTCGAAGAGCTCGAAGAACGCCTTAGCCGCCCCACGCCTGCGGTGGTCGAAATGATGTGGTCGCTTCCCGGTGACATCATCGTTCTCGGTGCCGCCGGTAAGATGGGACCATCCTTCACGCGCATGGCGAAACGGGCGAGCGATGAGGCGGGCACGAAACGGCGCGTGATCGCGGTGTCGCGCTTCAGCACGCCGGGTTCGGCGGAGGAATTTCAGCAGCACGGCATCGAAACCATCGCTGTCGATCTGCTGGCGGCGAACGCCGTGGCCTACCTGCCGCATGCGCCGAACGTGATCTACATGGCGGGCATGAAATTCGGCTCCACCGGCCAGGAACCGATGACCTGGGCGATGAACGCATGGCTGCCCGGCCTCGTGTGCGAGCGCTACCACCGTAGCCGCATCGCGGCCTTCTCCACCGGCAATGTGTATGGCCTGGTGCCGGTCGAGCGCGGCGGCAGCCATGAGGAGGACGCCTTGAATCCCGCCGGCGAATACGCCATGAGCTGCCTGGGACGCGAGCGCATCTTCCAGCACTTCAGCAATGTGCGCGGCACGCCGGTGTCGCTGATCCGCCTGAACTACGCCTGCGACCTGCGCTACGGCGTGATGGTGGACATCGCCCAAAAAGTCTGGAACGGCCAGCCTGTGGACGTGCGCATGGGCTACTTCAACACCATCTGGCAGGGCGATGCGAACGCGCTCTCACTCCTCAGCCTCGCCAAGGCGCAAAGCCCCGCATGGATCGTGAACCTGACCGGCACCGCGATCCTGAGCGTGCGCGAAGTGGCGAAACGCTTCGGCGAAATCTTCGGCAAACCGGTGCAGATCGAGGGCAAGGAGGCTCCCGACGCGCTGCTGAGCAATCCCTACCGCAGCTTCGTCGAACTCGGCATCCCGTTCATCCGCGACGAGGAGCTCATGGAGTGGGTCGCGGGCTGGGTTTCCCGTGGTGGCGAATCGCTCGGCAAACCGACGCACTTCGAGTCGCGCGACGGGAAGTTTTGAAGCAGGCGGCCTTCCTCTCGGCGAAATGACAAGCTCGTGATTCGCAAGGCGCTGGGGATTGGCGTGGACTAACCCAGCCGTTTCAAACTCAAGCGCTTTGCAAAATGCACCAGGGTGACGATTTCCAACTCATCGAGCAACACGCGATAGATGATGCGGTAGGACGCCACATGAATCTCCCGCACATCCAAATCCGGCGCCTCATGCACGGGATGCCCCGCATGCGGATGAAGCGCGAGAATGTCCGTGCGTTCGATAATCCTCGCTGCCATGCGGTCCGCGTAAAACGCCGAATCTTTGGCGATGAAGGCCCGGATCGCCCGCAAATCCTTCCGCGCCTGACTGGACCAGAAAATGTTCACGCCACCCCGAACTCACGTTTGATGCTGGCCTGCGAATGTCTGCGGCCGGCATTGAGATCAGCGAGTCCCGCCTCAATCTTCTGCCGCACATAAATCTCTTGCATCACATCGTCCCACGAGGCCGAGGCCGGCAGCTTGTCGATCAACCTGCGGGCCTGATTCTTGGCGCTGACAACTCGGGGCTTGGTTTTCATGACCGCAAGGTGCCGACATCCGGACGTTTCTCAAGATCACACTTTCACAAGCGCCCCCAAAAAGCGGCTATTTCGCCGTCCTTGGTGACGCGATTCACCAAGCGCACAAGGATGCGTCGAGGTATTCTTCGGTAGGTTTTGACGAAGATCATTTCGGCAGCGGCCTGGCACTTGGACAACAGCCATTCGCGGTTCTTCCACGCGTTTCAAAAGTTCATGTGACTGACATCGCCGTTCGTGAGAACAAGTACGGCCTCGATTGTTTTTTCCTCTCTCTTGATAGATCCTAGAGGCACCTCACACCTTCACCCACGTCTTCGCCTTGCTGCTTTGCAGGATCGCCTCGCAGAGTTTCACCTCGTGATGGCCGTCGGCGGCGGTGGCGAAGAGCGGCTCGGTCTTCTTGCCACTGGCGATGTGCTCATAGACGGCGCGGTAGTGCATCTTGTGGCCGTCGCTGAAGCCCTCGGGATGACCCGGCGGGTAGTCGGTGAAATTCGCCACGTCCTCGATGAAGCCGGGCGTGCCGCGGTTGAGAATCTGGTTCGGCTCGTCGCGACGGCCGACATAGAGCTCGTTCGGCTGCTGCAGATCCCAGCGCACGCTGCCCTTCGTGCCGTAAATGCCAAAGCTGAGGCTGCACTTCCATCCGGCAGCCACCTGCGAGATGAACGCGTTCGCATGCACGCCGTCGGCGTAGCCGTGCTTCGCCTTGCCGAACTTCAGCAGCACGCTGCCGAAGTCCTCGGTGTCCACCTTGTAGTCGATCATCTTCTTTGGATCGATCTTCGCGAAGGTCTGCACCTCGCCCTTTGGACGCTTGCGCGTCTTGTGGAAGGTCTCCACGTGCGCGAACACGCTCTGCGGCTTCGCACCGAGCACAAAGCTCACCGCGTCGATCCAATGCGTGCCGACATCGCCCACCGCGCGCAGCTTGCCGCCCTCGCTGGAGAGCACGCGCCAGTTGTAGTCCGTCTCAAACAGCAGCCAGTCCTGGAAGAAATGGCCCTGCACGTGGATGATCTTCCCCAGATCGCCGCGCGCCACCATCGCACGCATCTGGAGGATGGCCGGGAAGAAGCGGCACATGTAGTTCACCGCGAAGACAGGTCCTTTTTTGCCGCCCTTGCGCACCGCATCGACGACGAGCTGCGTGTCCTTCGCCGTCATGCCCAGCGGCTTCTCGCAGATGACATGCTTGCCCATCTCCAGCGCCTTCAGGCACTGCTCCACGTGCACCTTGTTCGGCGAGGTGATGTGCACGACGTCAATGTTCGGGCTCGCATACATCGCCTCAAAGTCATAGTCGCCATACACCTCCGGGATGCCCCACAGCTCGCCGGTTTTGCGCGCGCTCTTCGACGAGCCGCAGATGCCGTTCACAGTGACGCCGAGCCTCTTCAGCGCCTCAATATGAACGGGGCCGATGAAACCTGTGCCGATGATGCCTGCGCGGAGGTGATGAAGTGGTGTCATGGTGATTGAATTCGGATTCTGGCGAGTTGGCGGCGATTGAAAATGATGAATGATGGGTTTCCGAATGACGAACGCTCAATTCTCCGGCCAGCGATCATCCTTCCAAAATATAACCGCAGGCGAGTTTGTGGAAGCGCTCCACCTGATGCGCGGTCGTTCCGGCGTCCCAACCGAGTTCTGAGGCCATGAGCGCGCCGACGCGTTGAGCCGCGGACATGCTGGCCTGCGCGTCGAGCAGCAGGCTGCGGCTGCGACGGGCCAGCACATCGCCAACAGTGCGCGCCATCTCGTGGCGCACATGGAAGATGACCTCCGCGCAGGTCAGGTCGAGCTTCGGATGCACCTTGCCGGCCCATTCAGGTTCCTTGCGCATCAATTCACGAATCTCCGCCGCGTCGCTGCCATAAACAGCGAGCGGATCCTGCGGATCGAGCACCGTGGCACCGCCATGAATCATCAAATCATGCGTCACGCAGCGCCTCACGCCGATGCCGCCGATCAGCTCCGCATGATCGATCACATCCTCGGCCATGCGGCGGTAGGTGGTCCATTTGCCTCCTGTGATCGTGATCAGCCCGGAATCAGAGACGAGGATCGTGTGATCGCGTGAGAGCGCGGCGGTGGTCTCGGCGCTCTTCATCGCCACCAGCGGCCGCAGGCCGGCGTAGATGCTCAGCACATCACGCGGACGCGGATCACGGGTCAGGTAGCGTGCCGCATGCGTCATCAGGAACTCGATTTCATCCGGCAGCGCGCGCGGTTCGACGGTCGCATGATCCACCGGTGTGTCCGTGGTGCCGATGATGACGCACCCGTGCCACGGCACGGCGAAAAGCACCCGTCCGTCGTCGGTTTTCGGGATCATGATCGCCGAGTCACCGGGCAGGAACTCGCGTGGCAGCACTAGATGCACGCCCTGGCTCGGCGCGACAATCTTTTCGGCCTTCACATCGTCCATGTGGCGCACGTCATCGACAAAGACACCTGTGGCGTTGATCACGCATTTCGCGCGGATCTCATGCTGTCTGCCGGTTTCGACGCATTCGGCCCGAATGCCGATGATGCGGCCGTTTTCCTTCATCAAACCACGGCAGCGCGTGTGGTTGAGCACGATCGCGCCGTGATTCGCCGCCGTGCGCGCGAGATGGATGGCCAGGCGGGCGTCATCGAACTGCCCGTCGTGATAAACGATGCCACCGTCGAGCCCGTCGGTCTCCAGAGTGGGCAGTTGCCCGATGATTTCCTCCCGCGTGAGCCAGCGGGACGGCTCCAGGCCGAGCTGGCCCGCGAGCGCGTCGTACATTTTCAAGCCAATGCCGTAGAACGGCCCCTCCCACCAGTGGTAGCTTGGTATCACGAACGCCAGACTGTGGACGAGATGCGGCGCGTTGCGCACCATCAGCCCGCGCTCCCTCAGCGCCTCCAGCACGAGCGATACATTCCCCTGCTTCAAATAGCGTACACCGCCATGCACCAGCTTCGTGCTGCGGCTCGATGTCCCTTTCGCAAAATCCGACTGTTCGACAAGAACCACCGAATGCCCGCGAGACGCCGCATCCACCGCCGCGCCGAGCCCTGTCGCCCCGCCGCCGATGATCGCGAGGTCAAACGGGCCGCTGTGCGCGGCGAGCTGTGAAAGCATGCGTTCACGATTCATGCCGCGAGTGTAACAGGAACCGTCCGTTCGTCATTCAGCATTCGTTATTCGACATTTTTGCGCCGCCTGCTAGTCTCGCGCCCTCTTAACCAACCCCCAACGCATCCCATCATGTCCGACATCGCTCTCGCCAAAGGCGAAAAATTCCTCGAAGACAACGCCAAGAAAGAAGGCGTGAAAGTCACGGCCTCCGGTCTTCAATACAAAGTCATCACCGAAGGCACCGGCAAGAGCCCGAAGGCCACGGACGTCGTGGAAGTGCACTACGAAGGCACGCTGATCGACGGCAAGGTCTTCGACAGCAGCTACAAGCGCGGCGAGACGATCGAGTTCCCTCTTAACCGCGTCATCGCCGGCTGGACGGAGGGCGTGCAGCTCATGAAGGAAGGCGCAAAGTATCGCTTCTACATCCCGTCCCGTCTCGCCTACGGCCCTCGCGGCGCCGGTCGTGACATCGGCCCGAACGAGGCGCTGATTTTCGACGTGGAGCTCTTCAAGGTGAAGTGATCCCAAACTAGAAAGGTGCCGCGTCCGCTCTGCGGACACGAGTCCTGCTCAGCGATATGTCACGATGCCGTCCAATGAGACGGCTTTCGCGACATCCTCTGCCAATTGTGCGGGTGTTTTGCCATTCAGCAGGATGGGCAGGTGGATTTTAAAGACTTCCCCCGTCGCATACTCCGGACGTGGCGGCACAGGCTCGGCAGGTGGCGTCAGGAACCCGGGAAACGTGATGGTGCCGTCGGGTTTGGTTTTGACCTCCGGCCTCTTCATGAACTCCTCCTTGGCAGTCAGATAGCGGAAGACTTCTTCCCGCCACGCATTCCAGCGCGGCTGCTCTTTGCGCACCGCCTCGAGGTACTGAAGCAGCCGGGTGCCTTTGCGGTCGCCTTCGAGATTCATGAAGTAGTAAGTGAGCAGCAAGCTTGTGGAATAGAGGGACTCCATGCGGGAGTTATCAGCTGGACCGACGGGCATGACCTTCGGCCCGGCACCCGGGGAAACGACACCGGTGATGGCATACTCGTGCCACTGACGCTTGTTGATGTTCAAAAGCTCGTCGTAGGCCAGCAGCGCCACGGGTGACCGGGGGATGGTGCTGCCGGGCCTGAAGACAGGACTGAAGCGGCGGAGGACGCCTTCCTTGACTTTGGGCGGTGAAAAGGTGCCTTCCAAATAAGGGATGCATGAGGTGTACTCCGCGCTGCCTTCGATGAACCACATTGGCAGCAGGTCGAGCACATCGTGCATCATCATGTGCGTCATCTCATGAATCAGGGTGGCCATTTGCCGCGACGGGTCCACCAGCCTGTAGCCAGGGGGCAGCATCAGGCCGAGGCTTTGCAAAGGCAGCATGAAAATGCGCTCATTGATCAGGTAAACGCCCGCGCTGCCTTCCGGGCCGCCGCCGGCGTGGTAGTCCTCCATCCGCGCGAAGACTTCGACGCGAAAGAAGTCGTTGTCTGGTCGCGCCTGGATGCCCCACGGAGACGCGCGAAGCAGCTCGTAGGTGCCCTCGAAGACGCGGGCCAGTTCGTCGCTGATGCCGACGCCGTTGTGCAGCAGGTATTCAAAGCGGCGGGTGCGGAACTTGTTGCAGCGCCGCTCACTGTCAAAGCCCGCCGGCCGCGCAAAGAGCAGCGACTTTGTGGCTGTGAGGCTGTGTGGCCAGCTTCTTCCGGCTGTGAAAGACATCTCCTCATGCTTCACCAAGGCGCCGCTCATCGGCACCTCCTTGCCGGAAATGGGGTCAAAAACCTCCGCGATGTGCCGCATGATGAAATGACGGTCTGCCTCGGATAGCTGCGCGGCCTGAAGCCGCAAGGTCCTGCCGTCGGGGAACTGCAGCACAACCTGGCCTGAGTCAAAACCGAACAGAGCCGCTTGCAGCGTGCGGCCGGTGGCGTCCGTCCAAGTGCGTACCGCCCGCGGGCTCTCGCCATGCAGGAAGACGGACGGGCAACAAGCCAGCAGAAGTGTCACGAGGAAGCGGTTCATGGTGAGTTCGTGAGAGCTTTGACGGTTTTCTCCATTCCGGTCACCGCGTCGGAGCCGCCGAGCAGCTTAGGCACATGGAACCAGCGCATTTGATCCGGCCTGTCGATGCGGTTTGGCACGGGCAGCATCTCCGGCACGGTCACGGAGGGATCGGACCTTCGTTTTTCCTCCGCAGTCTTGATGTCCTGGAGACGTTGCAAAAAGGCGTCCCACTGAGGCAGGTCAGCCGCCGCCGCTGAAAGGAAGCCGCGCAGGTTGCTACCTTGGCTGCCATCCCCCTGGATGAAGTAGCAGGCGAGCCGCATCAACTTTGCCTGATCGAGCGGGAATTTCTCGCGGTTGTTCATGGGATCGAGGTAGAGCCGGAGCTCCGCCTCCGTCAGGCGGGTACTGGCAGTGGACGTGTTCAGAGACGAGAGCAGCTCACGCGGCCATGCCGCCCCTCCCTTGATTGGCAGATCGCGCATCACAAGCGCGAGGCTGGGGATGATCCAGTCAGGAATCATCGCCATGAATCGCTGCATCAACAACGGCACCATGCCGTAGGCCAGGGCCGGCACAGGTGCCTGTTCATCCCGCCAAAGAGGCTGGCGCTTTACATCAAGGCCGATGGCCGAACCGAGCACCCGGAGCTTTTTCGAGGTGCTGTCGAAATGGGCGCCCGAATTCGGCGGCGCCCCCGCAGCCGCATAGGCATCTGTGTTCAGAAACAGCTCCACCTGGAAAGGGCCGCCGTCCTTGGGCGGCGTGAACACCCCCCATGGTGCCAGACGCCACACTTCATGAATCAACTCGAACGGCGTCGCGATGGAGCGCTGCTCTGCCGGAGAGATTTCAGCCGCGGACTCGAACTCGAAATGCGCGGATGCAAATCTCATGCCCTTTCCCGCTTCAAACGGCCGTTTCACCACCATGTTCAGCGACGTCAGCGGCACATGCACGATCGTGGGCCAGCCGGAGCGGTCCGCGGCGCTCTTCGCGGGCGTCAACTGTTCCAGCCAGCGCTGGGTTAGCACACCGATCTTCCCGCGCACATAATCGCGGTCGTTTCGTGACAATGCCGCCAGTTCCATCGTGGCAGTCCGCCCGTCCGCAGATTGCAGGATCACCTTGCCGCCCTCGAGGCCGCGCAGCGCCGCGGTGAAGGCTCCGCCGCTCTCGCGCTGCCAGCCACGCAACTCTCCCAGAACCGCCGCAGTCTGGCCGCAAAGATGGGCTGTTTGAAACAAAAGCGCGACGGCGCAGAGTGGAAGCGCTGACTTCATGGCGTGCGATTTATAAAAAAACGTCATTGCTGTCACCAGAAATCTGCGATTCCCGGAACGGGGTCGTGAGAAGACGCCGCAGGTGGTCGTTGTCAGCAGCATGCTTCGTCTCTGGCTCTTTTGGAACTTCGCCGTCGCCTGTCTCGCCACGCAGCCGAATGTTGTTTTGATCATCAGCGATGACCAGGGCTATCCTGACCTCGGCTGCATCGGCACGAAGCCGCTCATCACGCCGAATCTCGACAAGCTGGCGGCCGAGGGCGTGAGGGCGAGGAGTTTTTATGTGACCTGGCCCGCCTGCACGCCATCGCGGGGCAGCGTGCTCACGGGACGCTATCCACAGCGCAACGGGCTCTACGACATGGTGCGCAATGACATGGTGAATTACGGCCACCAATTCTCACCCGAAGAGTATGCCGTGTCGCCGGAGATGACGCTGGGACTCGATGTGCGCGAGGTGACGATCGGCGACATGCTAAAGAAGGCCGGTTACGCAACAGGTTGCGTTGGCAAGTGGGACATGGGGCAGGCAAAGCGCTACCTGCCGCTGCAGCGCGGCTTTGATTTCTTCTACGGCCATGGGAACAACGGCATCGATTACTACACGCACGAACGTTACGGCGTGCCCTCGATGTTTCGCGGCAATGAGCGTACGCAGGAGGACAAGGGCACCTATGTGACGGATGTCTTTCGTCGCGAGGCGCTGCGCTTCATCGGCGAGAACGCGGGGAAGCGGCCGTTCTTCCTCTACCTGCCTTTCAACGCACCGCACAGCGCTTCGACCTTTGGTGAAGGCACGAAAGAAGGCGAAAAGAAGAAGGGCGAGGGCGTGCAGGCACCGGAAGAATACGTCGCCCTGTATCGCGGGAAGGTCGAGGACGAGAAACTGGCGCGGTATTGCGGCGCGGTGACGTGCATGGACGAGGCCATCGGTGCGGTGATGGAGGAGGTGGAGAAGGCCGGGCTCACCAAAGACACGATTTTCATCTTCCTCTCTGACAACGGCGGCAGCGGTAATGGCGGCAACGCGCCGCTGAAAGGCAGCAAGAGCACGATGTGGGAGGGCGGGCTGCGCGTGCCCTTCATCCTGCGCTGGCCGGGCCATGTGCCGGCAGGCAAGGTGACGGACGAGTTCCTCACCTCACTGGAGCTGGTGCCCACACTGCTAGCGGCCACCGGTGCGAAAGCGCCCAAAGGTGTGAAGCTCGATGGCCATGACATGCTCCCCGTGCTGCGCGGCGAGGCGAAATCACCGCGACGCGAGATGTTTTGGCAGCGCCGGGCGGATAAAGCGGCTCGATTTGAAAACTGGAAGTGGGTCGAGTCCGGCAAAGGTGGCGGCCTGTATGATTTGACTACCGATCTGGGCGAAAAGCATGATCTCAGTGCTGAGAAACCGGAGATCGCGAAGCAGATGCGAGAGCGTTTCGCCACCTGGCAGGCTGAAATGGATGCCAGTGAGCCCCGCGGGCCGTTTCGGGACTATTGAGCTCCCTCCGCTCTCTTTGCCCCAATTTGGCAAATCTTTCACATCCCTTGATTGAAAGGCCCATGGCCGAAAATAAATCGGGCAAATCTCCGAGAATCTGCTATATAAACCGTCTTTGACCGACCCATGACAGCAGCTCCAGAACGTATCCAGGCCTCCATCACCGAATGGAAACAAGTCATCGCCCCCTTCCAAACTCCTTCAGTTCCAAGGGCCGTATGGCAGATCGTAAACACTCTGGTGCCCTATGCCGTGCTCTGGTATCTCATGTGGCGCAGCCTTTCGGTGTCCTACTGGCTCACACTCGGCCTCGCGGTCGTCGCCGGGCTGCTGGTGGTGCGCACGTTCATCATTTTCCATGACTGCTGCCACGGTTCCTACTTCAAGTCGAAGAAGGCGAATGACATCCTCGGTTTCATCACCGGCATGCTCACCTTCACGCCGTACGGCCACTGGCGCTGGCAGCACAACGTCCATCACGCCACGTCCGGCGACCTCGACCGCCGTGGCGACGGCGACATCTGGACGATGACGGTCAAGGAATATCACGAGGCATCCCGCACGAAGAAGATCTTCTACCGCATCGTGCGCAATCCGTTTGTGCTCTTCGTGCTCGGGCCCTTGTTTCTGTTCGTGCTCTATCAGCGTTTCCCATCGCCCCGTGCTAAGGGCAAGGACCGTGCCTCAGTGATGGCGATGAACATTGCCGTCACGCTGATGGTCGCCGGCATGTGCTGGCTCATCGGCTGGAAGGCCTATCTCATGATCCAGCTTCCGGTCACGTTCATCGCCGGCGCGGCGGGCATCTGGATGTTTTATGTGCAGCACCAGTATGAGGACACCTACTGGGAGAGCCGTGAAGGCTGGGACTACACCACCGCCGCCATCGAAGGTAGCTCCTTCTACAAGCTGCCCAGAATTCTCCAGTGGTTCACCGGTAACATCGGCTTCCATCACATCCACCACCTTAGCTCACGCATCCCGAACTACCATCTTGAGCGCTGCCACTTCTCTCACCCGATGTTTCACACCGTGAAGCCGCTCACGCTGCTCTCCAGCCTGAAATGCGTCAATCTGCGCCTTTGGGACGAGAAGAACCGCAAGCTTGTCAGCTTCCGCGATGCTAAAAAGCTGCGAGAGCAAATGGATGCCGAAGTCGGGCTCGCGGCGTAGTCTCGTCGCGTGTCTTCAGCGGTTTTCCAGCTCAATCCCGAATTCCACCCGCGCGGCGACCAGACGCAGGCCATCGCGAAGCTGGTGAAGTCCGTGCGGGCCGGAAACCGGCATCAGACGCTGCTCGGCGTTACGGGAAGCGGCAAGACGTTCACGATGGCGAACGTGATCGCCGAGATCGGCAAGCCAGCGCTCGTTTTCTCGCACAACAAGACCCTAGCCGCTCAGCTCTACTCGGAGTTCAAGAACTTCTTCCCGGAGAACTCGGTGGAGTACTTCGTGAGCTACTTCGACTACTACCAGCCGGAGGCCTACATCCCGCGCACGGACACCTACATCGAGAAGGACTCGAACGTGAACGACGAGATCGAGCGCCTGCGCCTTTCGAGCATGGGGGCCTTGCTTACCCGCAAAGACACCATCGTGGTGGCCAGTGTGAGCTGCATTTACGGCTTGGGCTCGCCGGAGGATTACGAGGGCATGATGGTGCCGCTTCACACGGGGAAGCAAATGACCCGCGAGGAGCTGCTCACGCGGCTCGTGGACATGCTTTACGAGCGAAACGACTACCAGCTTCAACGCGGCAAATTCCGCGCCCGCGGCGATGTGATTGAGGTGGTGCCCGCTTACCTCGAAAACGAGGCCATCCGCATCGAGTTCTTCGGCGATGAGATCGACCGCATCAGCGCCGTGGACGTGCTCACCGGCACGGTGACGCTGAAACTGCCCAGCTACACGATTTTTCCCGCGAAGCAGTTCGTCACGCCCGGCGACAAGCTGCGCAAGGCCATCGTCAAAATTCGCGAGGAGATGGAGGAGCGTGTGGCGTGGTTTGAGAAGGAAGGAAAGTTGCTCGAAGCCCAGCGCATCAAAATGCGCACGCAGTATGACATCGAGATGATGCAAGAGATGGGCTTCTGCCAGGGCATCGAGAACTACAGCCGTCATCTCACGGGTCGCGAACCGGGCGCCACGCCAGGCACGCTGCTCGATTTCTTCCCGGAGCCGCCGATTGTCTTCGTCGATGAAAGCCACGCCACCATCCCGCAGATCGGCGGCATGTATGAAGGCGACAAATCACGCAAAACCGTGCTTGTGGAGCATGGATTCCGTCTTCCCAGCGCCCTCGACAACCGACCGCTGCGCTTTGAGGAGTTCATGGGCAAGGTGGGGCAGCTTGTGTATGTCAGCGCCACGCCCGCCCGCTTTGAGATGGAAAACAGCGTCGTGGGCAACACGAACTACATTCCCCATCAGCGCGACCGCATCGGCTTGGAGGAGACGGTTCCCGCCGCGCTTCCTGGCAAAGCCGTGCGCGTCAGCGGCAACACACAATCTGTCGAAAGCTTCGATGTAACGACCAAAGGACGGCCGCTCGTCGTCGAGCAGATCATCCGCCCGACAGGTCTGCTCGACCCGATCATCACGATCAAGCCGCTGAAGGGCCAAATCGACGAAACGATCGAACTTTGCCGCCAGCGCATCGAGAAAGGCGAGCGCGTCTTGGTCACGACACTCACCAAACGCACGGCGGAGGATCTCACCGACTACCTGCGCAATCTCGAACTCAAGGTGCGCTACCTGCACAGCGACATCGACGCCATCGAACGCGTCGAAATCCTCCGCAGCCTCCGCGCGGGTGACTGTGACGTGCTGGTGGGCATCAACCTGCTCCGCGAAGGCCTAGATCTACCGGAGGTGAGCCTCGTCTGCATCCTGGATGCCGACAAGGAAGGCTTCCTGCGCAGCGAGACCTCGCTTATCCAGACCGCAGGCCGTGCCGCACGTCACGTTGCAGGTGAAGTCGTGCTCTTTGCGGATATTCAGACGCAAAGCATCCAGGCGCTGACGAACATCAGCAGCTACCGCCGTCGTGTGCAGATGGAGCACAACGAGAAGCACGGCATCACGCCGCAAACCGTGCGCCGCGCCGTGCAGGAGAGCCTGCACATCCTCGGCAAGGCGAAGGAACTCGAAGAGAACGTGGTGAAGGAAGGTGGAGGCGACTACGTCATCACCGAAACGATCCGCGAACTCGAGCAAGAAATGGCCGAGGCCGCCATGAAGCTCGAATACGAACGCGCCGCCCTGCTGCGCGACCAGATTCGCGAATTGAAAAAGCGGGCCGGCCTCAACACCGACGACAGCGGCACCATCCCGCCACGTCAGGAGGTGAAATACGGCAAACCGAAGCGAACAGGTGGCAAGAAGCGGAGGTCTTGAGACGCTAACATAGTCTCATGAAACGACGCTCCTTCCTCCTTGCCTGTGGTTCGACGGTATTTGGCGCCAGCGCCTCGTCTCGTTTGCGGATCGGCCAGATCGGCACGGAGCATGCCCATGCGGGAGGGAAGATGGCGGCGATGCGGTCTTTGACTGAACTTTGGGAGGTGGTGGGAGTCACCGGGCCGAAGGGCTATGATGGTGTGAAGTTGATGAGTGTGGACGAATTGCTCGCGGTGCCGAATTTGAAGGCGGTGGCGGTGGAAACGACGATCGAGGCTTCGTGCGAGATGGCGCGGCGTTGCATCGAAGCAGGCAAGCATGTGCATCTCGACAAACCGGGCGCGCTGAACCACGCGGAGTTCAAATCCATGCGCCTGGAGGCCGAGAAACGCGGTCTCACGGCGCAGATGGGCTACATGCTGCGTTACAACCCGGCGTTTGAACTGCTCTTCAAGGCCGTGCGTGAGGGATGGCTGGGCGAGATCACAGAAATCGACGCCGCAATGGGCAAACTGGCCGACCCGGGCACGCGGAAGAAGATTGGCGAACTCGAAGGAGGAGGTTTGTTCGAACTCGGCTGCCACATCATCGACGCGACGATGACCATCCTCGGCAAACCGGTCGCAGTGACGCCCTTTTCGACGCCTGTGGGTTCAGACGGCGTGAAGGACAATCAGATGGCCGTGTTGCAGTATCCGCAGGCCACCGCCGTGATCCGCTGCAACCACGCCGATCCGTTCGGCGGCCAGCGTCGTCGTTTCAATGTGACGGGAACCGAAGGAACCTTCGAAATCGTGCCGCTTGAGAGCGGAAAGGTGAATTTGTCGATCACGAAGGCACGCGGTGCTTACAAGAAGGGAGCGCAGTCATTCCAGCTCGAGGTGCCGAAGGATCGCTATGCCGCCGAGTTTGTCGATCTGGCGGAGATCGTCAATGGCGGGAAGAAACTGGCCTGGGATGCCGCGCATGACATCGCCGTGCATGAGACGGTGCTGCGTGCGTCCGGCGTTTGGAAGTGAGCGGGCACTCCTGCACGCATCACTCTCACTGCGTCGCGAATTTCGTCAGCAGGCCGCGTTTGCGGGTGAGGTTGAGCACGCGGCCGAACAACAGGCCCGCAAGCGTGAGATAAACGAGGTTGAGGCCGAAGGAGAGACCGAGGAGGCTCCAGCTTGTCGTTCCTGTGGCCATGACCTGCCGCATTCCTTCAAAGATCGGTGTGGCGGGGAAGAACCAGGCGAAGGGCTGCGACCATGCGGGCATGTTCTGGACGGGATAAAAGACCGCCACGAACGGCTGAATGAAGAAAGGCACCGCCCAAGCCAGCGATTCCGCCGCCTGGCCCCAGCGCAGAATGAGCGCGGTGGAGATCATGCCGAGCGACCAACCGAAAATCATCAAGTTCACGAAGAAAGGCAGCAGCCACCACTGAAGCTGGAAGACATTGAAATTGTAGCCCAGCCACGAAACGAGGCTCATCACGAGACAGGTGACCAGGATGCGCAAGAAACCGACCGCGTAGGTGGCGGAGAGGTATTCCACCGTGCGCACGGGAGCGACGAACACGTTCAACAGGTTGCGTGTCCACACATCTTCAAGAAACGAGATCGCGACGCCTTGCTGAGCACGGAAAAGCACGTCCCAGAGGATCATGGCACCGAGGAAGAAGAGAACGAACGACGCAAACTTCTCGTCACTGTTCTTCTGGATGAAGACGGTGACGTTGCCCCAGATCACAAGATCGACGAGCGGCCAGAATACGAGTTCCACTAGGCGCATGGGAGTGCGCTGGTAGAGGAAGAGGTAGCGCATCACAAGTGCGCTGATGACGTTGAAGTTCATGATGCTTTCTCTTTCTCCGGTTCGTCCACGATCTCACCATCACGAGCGATCTTGATGAACACATCCTCCAGCGTGCTGCCGCTTGATCGGGCGACGATGTCAGAAGGCGTGCCTTCGCAGACGATCTTGCCTTTGTGGAGGAAGATGACGCGGTTGCAGACCTCCTCAATGTCCCGCATGTTGTGGGAGGTGTAGAGGATGCCGATGTTGCGGTCACGCTGCACTTTGCGCACGACCTTGCGTACTTTGTCGGCGATGTCGGGATCGAGCGAAGCGGTGGGCTCGTCGAGCATCAGCAGCTCAGGGTCATTGAGAAAAGCCTTCACGAGGTTCACTCGTGTTGATTCACCTGCGGAGAGCTGGCCGGTGACACGCTTTTGCAGATGAGAAATCTCCAGCAGGTCCATCAGCTCGGCGATTTTCTTCTTCGGATCAGGCACACCGTAGATCTTGGCGAAGACGAGCAGGTTTTGGCCCACCAGAAGGTTGCCTGGCAATGCGGTGTAGGCGGAGGAAAAGTTCGAGCGGCGCAGGATCTCGATGCGGTGCTCATGCAAGGACATGCCGAAGGCCGTCAGCTCACCGGAGGTCGGCAACGTGAGGCCAAGGAGGCAGTTCATCGCCGTGGTTTTGCCCGCTCCGTTTGCACCGAGCAGGCCCAGCACCTCACCGCGATGCAGCTTGAAGCTGAAACGGTCGAGCGCCTTCACGCCATCGAACTCGCGGGTGAGTTCACGAGCTTCCAAGATGACTTCGCGAGTATCGGCGGCGGACATGGGATCAGAGATAGTCTTGGATCGGCAGCTTGCCGTTCCAGGCGCAGATGAACATCGTGCCGGGCTTCGTAGTGCTCGGACGCAGCATGGTCTGGCCGCCGCCTTCCTCGATCATGAGCTGTCCTGCGGCAATGTCCCACAGGCTGATTTGCTCCTCCACGTAAGCGTCGAGACGTCCGCAGGCGATGTAGGCCATGGCGAGCGCAGCGCTGCCGAGCATGCGCGTCTTGCGCACCTCGTAGGCGATGCGCTTGTAGCGCTCAAAGCCAAGATCGAGTGCTTCTTTGCTCTTCGAGAAGCCGACCGTGACGACAGCCTCAGGCATCGTGGCACGATCACTCACGGTAACCGTCTTGCCATTCAGCTTCGGCTTCTCGCCGCGCATGACGGTCCAGGTTTCGTTCTGGTTGGGATCAAAGATGACGCCGATGAGCAGGTCCTTCGAATCGCGCTTACGGGCGGCTATGGAGACGCAGTAATGTGGGATGCCGAAGAAGAAATTCACCGTGCCATCGATGGGATCCACGATCCACTCGATGTCGCCGTTGCCGCCTGTTTCGCCGCCTTCCTCGCCCAGGATGGCATGATCGGGAAAACGGGCCAGAATCATGTCGGTGATGAGCTTCTGACTGCGCACATCAAGCTCCAGCTTGATGTCGTGGCGCTGCATTTCGTTCACCGTGAGCTCGGAGCCGAAGTTTTCTTTGATCATCTTGCCCGCGGCGTGCGCGGCTTCGGTGGCGGTGGCGAGGAGTTCGTTCACGGGGAGACTTGGGGGGCTGATAGCTGGGTGATTTGCGCGATCAATACGCGTGCGAGAGCGGCCTTGGACTGCTTGGGGAGAGCGATCGTCCGGCCGCCGGGGAGGCAGAGGGTGACTTCGTTTTCCGCGCTGTCAAACCCGATGCCCGCCTGCGACACATCGTTCGCCACGATCATGTCACAGCCTTTGCGCTGTAGCTTGTCCTGCGCATGCGTGATGAGGTTCTCCGTCTCGGCCGCAAAGCCGACGAGGAAGCCCGAAAAGCCGAGTTTTGCACGAGCTGAGCCGAGGATGTCCTCGGTGCGTTCGAGCTCGAGCGTGAGCCGTTCGGCAGACTTCTTCATTTTCTGTCCTGCGATGTCCAAGGGGCGGTAATCTGCCACCGCAGCGCTGAAAATGGCCACTTCGCAGCTGTTAAGGTGAGTTTGCACCGCCTCGAACATATCCCGCGCCGTTTCCACCTGCACGAGGCGAACGCCCGCAGGTGGAGAAATCGCCACGGGACCTGAAATAAGGATGACCTCATGTCCCGCCTCGTGCGCGGCGGCCGCCAGCGCATAGCCCATGCGTCCCGAGGAGCGGTTTGAGATAAACCGCACCGGATCGATCGGCTCACGCGTGGGGCCAGCGGTGATGAGAAGGCGCATCGCGAAGAGTCCAGAGCCAGAAACGAATGGTCAAGCGACAGTCAGCCGCCAGGAACGGTCAGCGGCTTGCCGTTGTCCTTGCGCCCCAGCTTCATGAAGAACGGCACGGCGCGTCGGGCCCAATCGTCCGCATCCGGAAAACCGCCTGCGCCACCGCCGAAGGTGCTGCGCAGCATGTCGGTGTCGATGATGCCGGGATTCATCGGAATGACGGCCACCTTGCCGCCCGTGTCCTGTGCCGTGGCCATGCTGAGTCCTTCGATGGCGTATTTCGTCGCGCAATACGGCGCCACATCGGCCGCCGTGCAACGTCCCCAGCCGGAGGAGAAGTTCACGATCACACCACCGCCGCGTTTCAGCATCGCAGGCAGCAGATGGCGCATCATCGCGGCCGGGCCCTTGATATTGATGTCCACGATGCGGCTGAACTCCTCCGCGCTCGTCTCCCACAGCGGCGCGTTCGGATTGATGATCGCCGCATTGTTCAAAACGAGGTCCGGCGGGCCGAAATGATCGAGAATCGCCGCACAGAAGGCCGCGACTTCGTTTTCGCGCGAGACATCGCACGCGCTGAAAAAGTGGGGTTTCGCGAATTCACGGCCCAATTCGGCGATTTGGTCCTCATTTCGCCCACAACCCGCGATTTGCCATCCCGCTTCGACAAACAACGGAATCATGGCGCGTCCCAGCCCGCGCGTGCAGCCGGTGATGACAACGTTTTTCATGGTTTTGGCTCTTCAACGACCTCATCCCATGGAATCTCCGACAGCTCGGCGTTCGGGTTGCGGCGCTCAAAGTAGTTGATGGCCCATTGATCGCTGAAGAAGACGACCCAGCGATTTTCGGTGTCTTGTGCTGTCGTGACACCGCCGGGGATGTCGAAATCCTCAATGCTGCCGCCGTCCTTCGTGCGCACCCAGCGCAACACGGTGTAAGGGGCGTTCTCGAGGCGGCTTTGCGCGTTGTATTCGCTTTCGAGGCGGTATTGCACGACTTCGAACTGCAAGGGGCCGACCGCACCGAGCAATGGAACGCGTTGCCCGGCATGCGGCTGGATGAATTGCTGCACAACACCTTCACTGAGCAACTGCTCAAGGCCTTCGCGGAAGCGTTTGTAGTGCGCGGTGCTCGGGTTGTGCAGGTAGGCGAAGACTTCGGGCGCGAAGCGCGGGATTTCGTCGAATTTGAGCTTTGGATCGGTCGAGAGCGTGTCGCCGATGCCGAAGCCGTAGTTGCCGACGATGCCGACGACGTCGCCAGCGTAGGACTCGTTCACCGTCTCGCGATCCTGCGCGAAAAGCTTCTGCGAATTGGCGAGGCGCACCGTTTTGCCAGTGCGCGTGTGCACGGCCTGCATGTCGCGCTCGAACTTGCCGCTGACGATGCGGATGAAGCTCATGCGGTCGCGATGACGCGGGTCCATGTTGGCCTGGATCTTGAAAACAAAGCCCGAGAAGGCCTCCTGAGTCGGTTCGATGATGCGGCCGTCATCGGCCTTGCGCGCCTTCGGCGGTGGCGCGAGCTCCAGGAAGCCGTCGAGCAGCAACTGCACGCCGAAGTTGTTGCTGGCGCTGCCGAAAAAGACGGGCGTGAGCTCACCGCGATCAATCGCACCGCGATCATAGGCATGACCGGCACCGTCGAGCATCTCGATCTCCATTTTCGCCTGCTCGAGCGCATCGGAGGCCACGTGCTGGCCGATGAAGTCATCATCGAGGCCGCCCACCTTCTCCGGCGCGCGATACGCGCCGTGCGCGGTGCGCTCGAAGAGATGCACGTCCTTTTTGATGCGGTCATAAACGCCGCGGAATTGCTGGCCGAGGCCGAGCGGCCAGTTGATGGCGCACGCGCCGATGCCGAGCACGGTTTCGAGCTCGTCGAGCAGCGTGAGAGGCTCGCGCGCGGGGCGGTCGAGCTTGTTCATGAAGGTGAAGATGGGCACGCCGCGGCGGCGGCAGACTTCGAAGAGCTTGCGCGTCTGCGCCTCGATGCCTTTACCGGCGTCGATCACCATGATCGCGGCATCGACGGCGGTGAGGACGCGGTAGGTGTCCTCGGAGAAGTCCTTGTGACCTGGCGTGTCGAGCAGGTTCACGATGCAGTCCTTGTACTCAAACTGCAGCACGGTGGAGCTCACGGAAATGCCACGCTGCTTTTCGAGCTCCATCCAGTCGGACGTTGTCGCGCGCTGGTTTTTGCGTGCCGTGACACTGCCCGCGAGCGCGACTGCTCCGCCGTAGAGCAGGAGCTTTTCGGTGAGCGTCGTTTTACCGGCGTCCGGGTGCGAGATGATCGCGAAAGAGCGACGGCGGGCGATTTGGGCTTCGTTGGGCATGAGGGGCGATGTTCATGCCTCATGGGGATGAGGGTTTCAAATGACGAAACCAGAATTCCGAATGTTGAATCAGAAGCGATGCGGCACGAAGCGGCTGCCGTTGGAGGTGATGCGTGAGGTGTCCTCGCGGATGCCGATGCCGGCAGGCACGCCGCCGATGATCCAGGAGCCGATGACGGGGTGATGGCCGCTGAAGCTGATCTCGGGATGGAGGGCTTGATAGACTTTGGGTTGTGATGCCCAAGGGCCGTCGCTTTGCTCCAGCAGGCTGTTGTTACGCACGAGGCGCACATTGGTGCCTTCGCGGCCAAAGTAGGGCTTTTCGACGTGGCTGGGCATGCCGTCTGGCTTGAAAGAGGCGCGCAGCAGGTTGGGATGGCCGTCGAACATTTCCCACAGCAGGACGAGGAAGGCTTTGTTGCTCCACAGCATCTTCCAAACGGGCTCGATGAAACGCTGGCAGCGGTTTGGCAGATGGCAGGCGAAATCCTCCATCCACATCCATTCCCAAGGGTAGAGCTTGAAGAGCCAGTCGATGGCTTTGTCCTCGTGATCGACAAAACGATGCCAGCCGGGATGCCAGCCGAGATCCTCGACTGCGAAATCGACGGTGGTTTTGCCCGCCTGCCTGCAAGTGTCGATCAGGTAGAGCAGCGTGCGCCAGTCCTCTTCCGAATCACGTTGGGCGCAGAAGTGGATCTGATCGCCTTTCCATGCCGGCCAGGAGGCGAGGAGCTGCTCATGAATGGAGTTGAACTGGTCGTCGTGAGGACGTGTCTGCTGCAGCCATTGCCATTGGATGACCGAGGCTTCGAGCAGGCCGGTGGGCGTGTCGGCGTTGTATTCGAGCAGCTTCGGGTCGCCGTTGCCATCCCACATGAGATCAAAGCGCCCGTAAAGGGAGAGGTCATCGCGTTCCCAGGAGGCGATGATCTCACGCCACGCTGGTTCGGAGATGGCGAGGCGCTCGCGCCAGTTGTCACGGATCGCACGTTCCGCTGCCTCGATGCAGAGCCGCTGGAGTTCACGCGTGGCCTTTTCCAGTCGCTCAATCTCCACGGCGGTGAAGCGGTAGTAGGCGGACTCGTCCCAGTAGAGCTGCCCGTCGATGGTGTGATAGGTGAGGCCGAGCGCCTCGACCTGCGTCTGCCAGTCGGCGCGAGGTTTTTCGGTGATGCGTTGCACGGGGGATTAAGAACCGGAGAAAAAACCGGATGACCGGCCGGTGCTGCCAAAGCCGCCACGGCTGGTGATGGAGGAGATCGTTTTCGTCGCCTGGCTGTGCTGCACGCCGTTGTGGACGGGTGCGCCAGACGGTTGCAGACCGTAGTCGCCAGCGGGCGGCTTGAAATCGGCGGGCTGGGTTGTGGTGCCGGCTGTGGCACCGCCGATGGGGGTGGCAAGGCCGAAACCATGCACTCCGCCGCGATAGTAAGGCGAGGACGAGTGGTAAGCCTGCGTGCTGTGATAGCGGGACCATCTTCCGCAGCGGTAGTAGCCCCAGCGCGAGTCGAAGTGGTCGTAAGGGTAGGGGAACCATCCGGCACAGGGCGCGTGGTAGTAGCCGAGATGCGCATCATAGGCGTTGTGCGGCGGGATTTCACGCGAGACATCCGAGCCGGGGCGGAAGGCCGGCAACGAGGCGCGCATGGCCGGGCTGAGCGCCTCGGGAGGCAGGATGGTGGTGCTGTGGACTCCTGGTGGCGGTTCTCTGCGGCATCCCGTGAAGCCCAGGCTCGCCCCGGCCAGGGTCAGCATGACGACTCTGCTGCGTTTCATGAGCCGGTGGGTTAATTGCTCATGGCGGCCGCCAGGATGAGTGACACGCCGATGATGACGCTGCCCGCCAGGATGGCCGCTGCGACATTCTTGTTTTCAAAAATCTCCGCGTGGAGATTCCCTGGCGTCATTTTGTCGAACAACTTGTAGCCGATGATGGCCATGACAATGCCAGCCAGCCCGAAGACGGCAAACATGAAGAGACCATGGGAAACGGAGTATTCGGCAAGGATGGGATGAGGCAGGAGTGACATGTTTAATGAGTTGGTTGAGCAATGACTGGAAGCGGGAGGCTAGGAGAATGCCCAGGCCGGTGAAAAGACAAATTACACGTCCGCGCTGATTTTATCGGTATCACGCGGCCATGTAGTTCACGCGCACGAGATACAAACCGCACGCTGGCGCGGTTTGATTGTTCTGTTTGCCGCTGGGATCGGTGAGAAGGCTCTCGAACCACTCCTTCGGCTCACGTTTGCGGGCGACGTGGATCAGGCTGCCGACGATGAGGCGCACCATTTTGTAGAGGAAGCCGTCGCCTTCGAATTCGAGCTCCAAAACATCGCCGACCTCACGCAAATCGGCGCGATGGATGGTGCGCGTGGTTTTCTCCGGCAGCGTGCGGCGTTCGGTTTCGGGCATGTCGCCACGATTGGCGCTGAGGCGGATGAAATTGTGCGTTCCAGTGAGTTTTTCGCAGCACCAGCGGAGCGCGTCCATGTCTAGCGGGCCATAGACATGCCAGGCGCGATCCGCCTCGAAGGGCGAGAGCATGCGCGGCCGCCAGATGCGGTAGCGATAGACTTTGCATGCGGCATCGAAGCGTGCATGGAACCGTGGATCGGCTTCTTCGGCGTGCAAAACGCGAATGGTGAGCGGCAGGCAGGCGTTGAGCGCGTTCACCCACGCATCGCCGTTCATGCGCACGGTTTCGGGCACGTCGCAATGCGCGACTTGGGCGAGCGCATGCACTCCAGCGTCGGTGCGGCCGCTGCCTTGCACCTGCGTGACTATAGCAGTGGCTTTTCTGATGGCGGCATTGATTTCATCCTGCACACCGCCACCACCCTCCTGGCTCTGCCAGCCCTTCCACGGCGTGCCGCAGTAGGCGATGGTGAGGCGAAGCCGCTTGAAGCCGGGCGCGGGCGCGTGGCGCAGGCCAGCCTTACTTTCGACGTCGCTTCGGCTCATCGGTCCAGTTGAGTTCGTAGGCTTCATCAGGCAGCAGGAAGCCCTCCGGGCCGCGCTGCTGGTTCAAATACTGCTGCAGAATGACAACGGCGGCGATTTGATCGACGACTTCGTTGCGCTCGCGTTTGCCGGTGATGCCCGCACGTGAGAGAGCGGCCTCGGCCTCGACGGAGGAGAGTCTCTCATCGACGAATTCGACGGGGACGGCATGCCGCAGTTCCTTTCCGAGGCTGGCGGCAAATTTTTCGACACGTTCCGCAGCCCCGCCTTTCTCACCGCTCATGTGGTAAGGCATGCCGATGACGATTTTGCCGATATGCTTTTCCTTCACGATGCGGGAGATCGCACGTTCCGGCTCATGATTCGCGTCGATCGTTTTCAGAGGACTGGCGACGATCTCCATCTCGTCGCTGATGGCGAGCCCGATGCGCACGGTGCCGTGGTCGATGGCGAGGATGCGTGGCATCTTTGTGGAGGGAAATACTCAGCGCAGCTCCTGAGGAAGGCCATCGACAAGCTTCTTGATCGTTTCCGCGCGGGCGCGGTCGGTCACGAGCAGTCCGTCCTTGGCGGCGACGACGATGAGGTCCTGCACGCCGATGAGCGCGATGTGCTGGCCGGTTTGCGAGAAGATGATGTTGTTCGCGGCGTCCTGCTGTGAGAAGGCGCAGTTGAACTGGTTGCCGTCGCTGTCGTGGTTCAAGTAGCGGCCCACGCTGGTCCAGTTGCCCACGTCGTCCCAATCGAAGGTGGATTCGATGTTGAGAACACGTGACGCCTTTTCCATGAGCGCGTAGTCGATCGAAAGCTTCGGCAGCTTGCCGAACTGGCGCGTGACGGTAGCGTTGAAATCCTTCGAACTGCGCAGCTCGGAGACAAAGTCGGCCAGCGCAGGACAATGGCGGCTGAGCTCGCTGAAGATGGCCGGGATCGTCCAGATGAACATGCCTGCATTCCAAAGGAAATTGCCCTGGCTGATGAAATGCTCGGCGAGGTCGGGATTCGGCTTCTCACGGAAGCGGGCGACCTCCCACGCGGAAAGATCGTCCATGCCGCTGATGCCGGCCTTCCTGCCACGCTCGACATAGCCGTAGCTGGGGCAGGCCCAGGTGGGTTTGATACCCACGGTGACGAGGTTGCCGCTGATTTCGGCCGCGATGGCGGCGTTTTTCAGCACGCGCTGAAACTCAGCCTTGTTCTGAATCAAATGATCGGCAGGCAGCACGATCATCGTCGCCATCGGATCACGGGCGACGACCCAGCCGACGGCGAGGGCGATGGCGGGTGCGGTGTCGCGTTTTTCGGGCTCGGCGACGATGTTTTCGGCGGGCAGATCCTTCGCGATCGCGCGGACGCTGGCCTCCTGCTGCTTGTTGGTGAGAATGAGGATGTTTTCCCTTGGTACAAAACCATCCAGACGTTCGATGGTGAGCTCCAGCAGCGTCTTGTCACCAAAGAGCTTGAGTAGCTGCTTCGGCTGCGCGTCACGGCTGATGGGCCAGAAGCGCTGGCCGCTGCCGCCAGCGAGAATGAGAGCGTAGCGTTTGGGGTTTGCGGCGTTTTGGGTCATGACTGCTCCTTTTTAGCTGGAAAGCGGGAAACGGGCAAATTCCTCTTTGGTGAATCACGCTCCGCGGCTATGGTCCTCTCATGCAACAAAACCATTCCGCTCCTGGTTATGACGCTTACGCCTCGCTCATCGCCCCCGCTGCCGCCGGCTGCGCGCTGGGCATTCTCTTCGGCCGCGGCATGCGCCGTGGCTCGTCGAATGTGATCGCTCTCGCGATGCTGGCCGCCAGCGCCGTCGTGGCCGCGCCGGTCATCACCGATCTGGTGCAGCGCACCGCTTACCGTCCGGGCAGCGAGCGCGGCAGCCGCCGCCGTCTGGAAGGCATCCGCAGCCACGGCATGCCCGATGCGGAGTCGAGTGAATTTTACTCGATGGACACGCCGGAGACATTTCCGGCGGTGACTCGTTGAGGACGCAGCCGTTTTCGTGCAAAAGCGATGCCCGAAGCTGTTTTGAGGTATCTTTCGAAGGCAAGAGCCTGCTCGCGATCAGAGAAAGCCAGATAGGTTTCAAGAATCCATGGCACAAACTTCTTGGTATGAGCGGACTTTCCCGCGTTGTGTTCTGCAAGACGCTGCCGAAGGTCTTCCGTAAAGCCTGTATAGATCTCCTTTGGTGCGAATTGGCTGCGAAGAAGGTAAACGTAGAACATGGTTTCCAATTCTGGATGGGGCACGATCCCAAGAGCAAGTTTTCATTCGAAGATTGCTGAGTCGGCGTGCCGTTCGTAGCCGGGGAGAAAACGGTAGCCCGTCCTTCGCTCTTCGAGCTACGGAGGGCATTCTTCACCTCCTAAAGTCGGCGAAGAATGGCGGAGAGGGAGGGATTCGAACCCTCGGTGGAGTTACCCCCACGTCTGATTTCGAGTCAGGTGCCTTCAACCACTCAGCCACCTCTCCTTGGAATCGCGAGCGCGGCGAGACTAACGCCCGGCGCGTGGAATGCAAGGCGCGGCTTACAATGAGTTTGCGGATTTCCAGTTGAGTTCAGGTCGGGCTGGCGATCTTTGCCGCCGTCATGAAAACCATCTGCCAAATCCTCTCCGTGCTCATCGGGCTCTTTGCCGCGCTCTGCATGGTTCCCAGCCTCATTCCTCTTCTGGGGGCGCTGAACTGGCTCGTCCTTGTGTTCTGTGTGGCAGGCATCGTCTTCGGCGTCTTCCCGGAGAAAAAAATCGGCCTCACGATCAATGTCGCCGTGGGCGTCGTGGCCCTGGTGCGCCTCATTTTGGGAGGCGGCGTGGCGTAACGGCCGGCGGCTTCACCTTGCCGTGCCTCACGCTGAGATGCGGGCTGTGACGTGAAAGGAAACGCCAGGGGAAATCCACCGCCTGGCTGATGCCGACACGGATGTCGGTGACAACGTCGTGCTTCTCATCCTGCGACCACTTCAAGCCGCAGCCTGCTGGTTTGCCGCTTCCACACAGAATCGTACCGTGGTCATTTCCGGTAAATCCGAGCGCCATGGCCAGCTTCCCTGGTCCTGAGCACAGTTCGTGAAGCTTTCCGCGCTGGCGTCGACGCTGCATGGCCTCAATGCCGCGCCTCGGCTCCAAGGCACGAATGAGGATCAGTCCATCACGTGAGCCGCCTTTGACGAGCAGGTTGAAGAGCCAGTACATGCCGTAATTGAAATAGACGTAGGCAGTTCCGGGCGGCTTGGAGCGCACAAACTCCCGTGCGCTTGGACGTGAGGCGGTGTGGCAGGCGGGATCGTCCTCGACCGCGTAGGCCTCGGTTTCGATGATGATGCCAGAACAGCCGTTCCAAACCAGTTCGACGCCGACGAGGTCGCGTGCCACGTCGAGAACGTCACGCTCGAAGAAATCACGCTTCAACCAGCTCATGGCTCATAATCCGGTCGGATGATCGACAAACTCCCACGGAATGCCAAACTTCGCCTCGATGTGAGCCGAGAGCGCTTTCACGCCGAAGGTCTCGGTGGCGTAGTGGCCGCCGTAGATGAGATTGATGCCGAGCTCCTCGGCCAGCGTATAGCTCCAGTGCGGACCTTCGCCCGTGATGAAGGTGTCGATGCCGTTTTTCGCCGCCGTGGCCACCTCGCTGCCCGCGCCGCCGGTCATTATGCCGATTTTGCGGCAGATGGACGGTCCTGCGGCGCAGACATGCACGCGAGAACCGGTGGCAGCCTGGAGTCGCTTTACCAGCTCGTCACGATCGATTTCAGTCTCGATGCGGGCACCATTGTCGGTGCCTTTGGTCTTCATGAAGGTGCCGCAGGGCTCCAACCCGAGCGCACGAGCTACACCGGCGTCGTTTCCGAGCGTGGGATGAAAATCGAGCGGCAGATGACAACTGTAAACGGCCAGTCCAGCCTCGATGGCGAGCTTCATCTTTTGAAATACCGGGCCGGTCCACGGCTGCGCGGTGTTCCAGAACATGCCGTGATGCACGATGAGCAAATCGGCACGTGCTGCGACCGCCTTGTGCATCACTGGCAACGTGGCATCCACGGCGGCGACGATGCGCGTGACCGTCCCGGCTGCGTTTTCGAGCTGCAGACCGTTGTAGGCGTTCGCGTAATCGGGGATTTCCGCGATGCGCAGTTCGGTGTCGAGGTGGCTGACGAGGTCGGCGAGATTCATGCTGGACGTTGAAGGAGTCGGTTTGATAGCATGCGCACCATGTGCTGCTTCACAGGAAAAGTCGAGGAGGTCAAAAACACACGCATCTTTGCGCGGCTGGGCGAGCATGGGAACCAGGTGATCATCTATCAGATGTCGCTCAAAGCGGACGCTGATCTCGCGATGGTTCTGCCCATTCCGGTCAAAGAAGGCACCGGCGAGGATGCGGTGAAGTTTTTCGACTTCTCGAAGTATGAGAACGTGTTCTCAGATCTGTGGGATTTGTTCCCGATTCCGCCGAGCCGTGGCGGTGATCCGTTCGGTGCCGCGCCTGCGGCAGAGGGTTATTCGCTGAAAGTCGTCTCCGTCGGTGCCTACGACGCGAGCTTTGTGCCGACCATCGCCGACTTCAAACGGCTGGATGCGCGATTCCGCCTGCCAGAGGGTGTTTGGGCAAAGCTGCCGGGCTACGCGGACTTTGGTTTTGCAGTCTTCAAATTGAAGCCAGGCAACGCACAGGTGCATCCCATGGCCTTTTCGTTCCCGAGCGCCTTGAGCGGCACCGTGTTCTTTCCCACGCTGCATATACACGATGGCGAGGTGCATCCGAAGGAGCATTTCGACCACACACTCTACCTGCAAGCACCTGCGGCCAATCTTTCTCGCGGCGGCTGGCAGGAATCGCCAGGCCTGGCCGTGACGAAGGTCAAATGCGGGCTCACCCACGGCATGATCCGTCCTGATTTGCATGTCTATCAGCAGGTCATGCGCGGGAAATTCGACAACGGCGATGTCGTGGCGAAGGTGCGCGCCGCCTGAACCCGCCGCCCATGCCTGAAGTCACCCGTTTCGCCCCCAGTCCCACCGGATGGCTGCATCTGGGGCATGCTTACGCGGCGCTGTTTGCCCACGAAAAAGCTGCTGGAGGCCGGTTTTTGATCCGACTCGAGGACATCGACGGCACCCGGGCACGACCGGAATATGAAGAAGCGATCTTCGAGGACCTAGCTTGGCTGGGTTTGAGCTGGGAAACTCCCGTGCGTCGTCAAAGCGATCACTTCGATGACTATCGCGCTGCTTTGGCGAAGCTGGAGGCACAGGACGTGTTGTATCCGTGCTTCTGCACACGGCGCGAGATTCAGGACGAGATCGTCCGCGCTGGCAATGCGCCGCAAGGGCCGGACGGGCCGCTTTATCCGGGAACCTGCCGGAATCGCAGTGCAGACGAGCGTGCGGAACGCATCGGCAAAGGCGAGGCGTATGCGCTACGCTTGGATGTGGCCAAGGCGTCGTCTTTGATCAGCGGCGAACTCGTATGGCAGGATCGCGGTCGCGGCCGTTTCAAGGCGCGGCCCGATGTGTTTGGCGATGTCGTGCTGGCGCGCAAGGATACGCCGGCGAGCTATCATCTCGCCGTAGTGGTCGATGACGCGCTCCAGGGCATCACGCTGGTCACGCGGGGCGAGGATTTGCTGGAGGCGACGCATCTGCACCGCCTGTTGCAGGCGCTTCTGGGCCTTCCGGTGCCCGAATGGCATCATCACCGCCTGATCACGGACGAAACCGGCAAGCGCCTCGCGAAACGCGATGATGCGCGCTCACTGCGCAGCTTGCGTGCGGGAGGATGGACGCCGGAACGCGTGAAAGCGGCTCTGCTTTGATCAAAACACAAACGGCGGCGGGATGATCTGCACGCCACCACCGCCGAGTGGGTTTCCCTTGGTCTCCTCGATCTCGGACACAACACCGTCCTTGAAACTGACACTGAGCGTGCCGACCTCGACCTTCACATAGACCACGGTTTGCACGAGATTGCCAAATGCATCGCGTCCGGTGGTGGTCTGCGGAACGCTGTCATAGATGCTGAACTCGAGTTTCTCCTCCTTGCCCTGCGCATTGACCTTCGCGCTGCTGCGGGAGGGCTTGCCAAGGGATGCCTTCACCTCCTGGCTGGTCATGCCGAGCGCGACCTGATGGTTCTGAATGAGTTCCTCCACCTTCTTGGTGCGCTCGTGGAGCTTTTTGAGGTTGGTGGCCAGGTTCGGGTCGGGCGAAATGACATCGGTCTGTCGAACCCAGCCTGCGACATCCCCGTGGCGGGCACGCCCACGAACACGGTAGGCCGTGTCCGACATGGCGATCAGCGTGACCAATGTTCCGGGGGCGAAGGAACCCAGGGCGCCCTGGAGCTTGCTGCTGGGATAAACTGGCGCCTCCAACTGCACTTTGACGACGACAGGCTTCGGCGTCATGCCTTCCACAGAAAAGGTGCCCGGATCCAGAGTCTGGAGGGAGGATTTGTTCCGAGGTGAAGGTGTGACCACCTGCGCTTGGGCCGCTTGAGTCACAAACAGGGTGAGGAAGATCAAACGGATCGCTTTCATGGGGTGCGCTTGGAGTTCGGAGTTGAGAATACCCGACTCCGACGCCTTCGGGCAACCTTTTGTTCGACGGCCAGGGCCTTTCGCGTATCCCTGCGCTTCTGACATTCGTCATAAGCTCATTCTGATTTCGTCATTCTGACCCATGCCTAACGGACCTCTCTCCACCAAGCTCTTCGATCTCGCCAAGCAATACATCCCCGGCGGCGTGAACTCGCCCGTGCGTGCCTTCCGCAACGTGGGCGGCGATCCGTTTTTCGTGAAGCGGGCCAAAGGCTGCCGCATCTACGATGTCGATGACCGCTGCATGATCGACTACGTCGGCACCTGGGGCCCGGCGATCCTTGGCCATGCGCCGATTCCCGTCATCGAGGCGATCCATCGCGCGGCGAAGGAAGGTGTCAGCTTTGGCATCCCGAACCTCTACGAGGTGGAGATGGCCAAAACGATCTGCGAGTGGGTGCCGAGCATTCAAAAAGTGCGCATGGTGAGCAGCGGCACCGAGGCGACGATGAGCGCGATCCGTCTCGCCCGCGGCTTCACGAAGCGTGACCGCCTCGTGAAGTTTGACGGCTGCTACCACGGCCACAGCGACAGCTTGCTCGTGGCCGCAGGCAGCGGAGCGCTCACCCATGGCAATCCGGATAGCGCGGGCGTGCCGAAGGATTTCGCGGCTTTGACGAGCGTTTTGCCCTTCAATGACGAAGCGGCGCTGGAGGAGCTTTTTGCACAAAAAGGCCACGAAATCGCCTGCGTGATCGTGGAGCCCTATCCGGCGAATGCGGGCCTGATTTTGCCCAAACCGGGCTTTTTGGCCAAACTGCGCGAAATCACCGCCAAACACGGCGCGCTGCTTATTTTCGACGAGGTGATGACAGGTTTCCGACTCGCCAAAGGCGGCGTGCAGGAGCTGGAGAAGATCACGCCGGACCTGACCTGCCTTGGCAAGGTCATCGGCGGTGGTTTGCCCGTGGGAGCCTTCGGCGGACGTGCGGATGTGATGGATTACCTCGCGCCGATTGGCCCGGTGTATCAAGCGGGCACGCTCAGCGGCAATCCGGTGGCGCTTGCCGCGGGTTTGGCGCAGCTTCGCGAGATCGAAAGGCTCGGCGGCTACTCGCTGCTCGAAAATCTCGGCCAGACAATGGAGGACGCCGTGCTCGACGTGCTCAAGAAGAAGGGCCTCGGCTACCAGTGGTATCGCAAAGGCAGCATGTTCTGCCTCTTCTTCACCGAGAAGCCCGTCCACAGCCTGCAAGACGCCAAAACGAGCGACCTCGCGGCCTTCCGCAAATTCTTCCACCACTGCCTCGACAACGGCGTGTACTTCGCGCCGAGCCAGTTCGAGACCGGCTTCATCAGCATGGCCCACAGCAAAGTGGACCTCGACCAGACCGCCGAAGTCGCCGCCGCGGCGCTGGCGGCGCTTTGATGCTTATGACCATGAACGAGCCTAAATTCGCTGTCGCCCAACTGGATGAGATCACGCCGACGCCTTGTCCGTGCGGGCAGGCTCGCCGGGCCTTCAAGGAGCCCTGGAACACGCTGGCGACGGTGCATCTGACGGACATTCACGCGGACTCAAAGGCGCACTGGCATGAGAAGATGACGGAGATCTACATCGTTCTGGAGGGCGAGGGCCATCTGGAGGCGGACGGGCAGATCATTCCGCTGAAACCGATGACGACGGTGATGATCCGGCCGGGCTGCGTGCATCGCGCGGTCGGCAAACTGAAGATCATCAACGTGCCGATGCCGCCGTTTGATCCGGCGGATGAGTTTGAGGTGTGAGGCTTCCTGGCCTCACACATTAAACCGCCATTCGACGACGTCGCCGTCGCGCATGACGTATTCCTTGCCTTCGATGCGCAGCTTGCCTTTTTCGCGGCACTTCGCGTGGGACCCGAGTTCGACGAGGTCGTTGAAGTGCACGATTTCACCCGCGATGAAGCCGCGCTCGAAATCGCCGTGGATCACGCCGGCGGCCTGCGGGGCCTTCATGCCCTTCGTGATGGTCCAGGCGCGCGTTTCCTTCTCACCGGTGGTCAAATAGGTCTGCAGGCCGAGCAAATCATACGCGCCTTTGATGAGGCGCGACACGCCGCTGTCCGTCACGCCGATGTCGGCGAGGTACGCTTTCGCGTCTTCATCGCTGAGGTCGATCAATTCGCTCTCGATGGCGGCGCTGACGACAACGGCGGTGGCTTCGTGCGCGTGTTTGACGTATTCGCGCACTTTGCCGACGAAGGGATGATTGTCCGGATCTTTGGACGCGGAGGCGAGATCACTTTCGGCCACGTTGCAGGCGAAGATGCAGGGCTTCGAGGTCAGCAGGAAGAAGGTCTTGAGCAGTTTGCGCTCGTCATCGCTGAGTTCGAGCGTGACGGCGGGTTTTCCGGCGTCGAAGTGCGGGATGAGCTTCTCACAGAGAGAAAGCTCGGCTTTGGCCTCTTTTTCGCCCCGTTTGGCATTTTTTTCGGCCTTGTCCTTGCGACGCTGCACGGCGTCCATGTCGGCGAGAATGAGTTCGGTGTTGATGACTTCAATGTCGGCCACGGGATCAATGCTGCCGCTCACGTGCGTGATGTCGCCATTTTCAAAGCAGCGCACGACGTGGACGATGGCGTCCACCTCGCGGATGTGACTCAAAAACTTGTTTCCGAGGCCCTCGCCCTGGCTGGCACCCTTCACGAGACCGGCAATATCGACGAACTCGATCGCAGCCGGGACGAGCTTCTGCGAGCCGGAGAGCTTCGAAAGCACCGCGAGGCGTTCGTCAGGCACGGTGACGACGCCGGTGTTTGGCTCGATGGTGCAGAAAGGATAGTTCGCCGCCTCCGCCTTGCGGGTGCGGGTGACGGCATTAAAAAGGGTGGATTTGCCAACGTTCGGAAGGCCAACGATACCGGCTCTGAGCATAAGGGCGGCGAGAGTAGGGCGGATTGAGAAATGAGCAAGGCGGCGTTGCGTCCTGAGGGCACATCGGCGAGACTCCCTGCCCTTTTTCCGGCCCCGCATGCCTTTTGAACTTCTCGCCACTGATTCCTCGTCTCTCGCCCGTCGCGGGCGGCTGACGACGCCGCATGGCGTGGTGGAGACGCCGGTTTTCATGCCGGTGGGCACGCAGGGCACGGTGAAGGCCGTGCATCCGCAGGAGCTGAAGGCGCTGGGCGCGCAGATCATCCTCGGGAACACCTACCACCTCTTTGTGAGGCCCGGGATGGAGATCATGAAGGAAGCAGACGGCCTGCATGCCTTCTCGAACTGGGACCGGCCCATTTTGACGGACAGCGGCGGCTTCCAGGTCTTCTCGCTGGCGAAACTGCGCAAAATCAAAGAGGAAGGCGTTCACTTTCAGAACCACCTCGACGGCACGCCGATGTTCATCGGGCCGGAAACAAGCATGGAGATCCAGGCGACGCTCGGATCGGACATCGCGATGCTTTTCGACGAATGCACGCCGTATCCCTGTGAGGCCAAAGAAGCCTCCAAAAGCCTCGATTTGACCCTCCGGTGGGCAAAACGCTGCCGCGAGTGGATCGACCAAAACCGTCCGCAGACCGGCGGCGGGTCGCAGCAGCACTTCGGCATCGTGCAGGGCAGTGTGTATGAGGATTTGCGGAAAAAATCCGCCCGCGAACTCGTCGCGATGGGTTTTGACGGTTACGCCATCGGTGGTCTGAGCGTCGGCGAGCCCGAGGAGGACATGATGCGCATCGCCGAGTGGGTGACGCCGCTGCTTCCCGCCAATCAAGCTCGCTACGCCATGGGCCTCGGCACGCCGCCGCAGGTCATCGAGCTCATCGCCCGCGGGATCGACATGTTCGACTGCGTTTTGCCCACGCGACTGGCCCGCAACGGCACTGCCTTCACCCACGACGGGATGATGAACCTGCGGAATGCCTGCTACGCCCGCGATTTCCGCCCCATCGCCGAGGACACGCATCCGCTCGTCCAGGGCTTCTCACGGGCCTACATCCGGCATTTGGTGATGGCTCAGGAGATCATGGGTTTGCGGTTGATTTCTCTTCATAACCTGCATTTCTACGCGTCCCTCACGTCCAGGGCACGTCAAGCGATCGAACAGGGTTGTTTCGCCGAGTTCAGGGCGGAGGTAGTCGCCCGCTACAAAAACACTCCCTCCCCCGAATCATGAACACTTCTTCCTTTGAAAATACCCTCATCCTGGCCCAGGCCGCCGGACAGCAGGGTGGCATCCTCGGCAGCCCGATGATGCTCCCGATCCTCATGATCGTGGTGATGTACTTCATCATCTTCCGCCCGCAGCAGAAGCGCATGAAGGAGCATCAGGCCCTCATCGCCGCCGTGAAGGTGGGCGACCATGTCATCATGGAGAGCGGCGTGCACGGCATCATCACCAGCGTGAAGGACCGCACCGTCATGGTGAAGATCGCCGACAATGTGAAGGTCGAGTTCGAGCGCTCCAAGATCGCCGCCGTGACGAAGAAGTCGGACGTGGTCGAGGCGACACCCGCCTGACGGCGGAATGCCGAAACCCGAATGCCGAACATTCTTTCCTGATTCACACCACGCCCTCCGGTTCCGGCCACTCGTCATTCTGAATTCATCATTCTTCATTTTTAGTCCCAACCTCCAGCCAACCCGTTCATGAACCCCCTCGCCACCTTCCTCGTCGGTGCCACCATCCTGCTGATGCTGCTCGTCTATGTCGGCACCGCCGTCCACAAGACCAAGCGGATCACCGGCACGCTGCTCATCGCGCTGACTGCCTTCGCCTCCCTTTACACCGTGAACGCGCTGGGGATCAAATTTGGCATCGACCTCAAGGGCGGCAGCGAGTTCATCGTGAAGCTGGAGCCTGGCAAGAATGACGACGGCACGCCGCGTGCTGTGACAAGCTCTGACGTGCAGCAGGCCATCGGCATCCTGGAAAAGCGCCTCAGCCCGGACGGCTCGAAAGACCTCACGCTCCAGCCCGAGGGCACTGACCGCATCGTCATTCAGATGCCCGGCATCTCCCAGGAGGAGATCAAGGACGTGCGCGACAAGATCCAGCAGGTGGCGCACCTCGAATTCCGCCGCGTGCATCCCGATGGCAGAACGAAACTCGAGCAGATCAAGGCCCGCGGCGGCATCAAGGAGCCGGGTTGGGCAGAAATGCAGTACCGCGTGCCTGAGACCGCGAAGGACGGCACCGTGCTGGCCACCTCCGAGCTCGTGCGTGACATGCCGGACCTCGAGGGCGATGTCGTCGCAAAGGCCTACCGCATCGTTGATGCCGAGGGCAACAAGGTCGTGCTCGAACTCAACAGCGAGGGCGCGAAGCGCTTCGACGAGCTGGCCGCAGTGCACTACCAGAACCAGATGGCGATCATCGTGGACGGCTTCATCCATTCCGCGCCGGCGCTGCGCGCCAAAAACTACGGCGGCCGCGCGGAGATCTCCGGCGGCAGCAAGGGCTTCAGCCCGCAGGAGGCCGACACGCTGGCCACGCTGCTGAACAATCCGCTGCGCAACCCGATGATCATCCTCTCGGAAAGCTCCGTGTCCTCCGCCTACGGCCAGTCCTCGATCGACCAGGGGAAGTGGGTCGGCATCGCCGCGCTGGTCATCACCACGCTGTTCATGTTCTTCATCTACCGCCTCGCCGGTTTCGTGGCGATCATCGGTCTCGTCATCAACATGGCGATCCTGTTCGGCGCGATGTCGCTCTTCGGCTTCACACTGACCATGCCCGGCATCGCCGGCCTTGTGCTGACCATCGGCATGGCCGTGGACGCGAACGTGCTCATCTACGAGCGTCTGCGTGAGGAAATGGAGGCGGGCAAGTCCCTCGCGGCCGCGCTGGAGGCCGCGTATGAGAAGGCGTTCTCCGCCATCGCCGACTCGAACATCACCACGCTCATCTCGGCGGTCATCCTCTTCGCGATCTCCGGCGGCCTGGTCAAAGGATTCGCCGTCACGCTCATGATCGGCCTTCTGTCCTCCATGATCGGCGCGCTTATCGTCACCCGCGTGATCTTCATCTGGATCGTGGACAAGAACATCCTCACCCGAATCCACACCACCCGCATCATTCCGGACAAGGTTTTCGACATCCTGTCCTCCGCGCCGAAGTTCATCATCGCCTCACTGGTAGTGACCGCGATCTCCTTCGCCACCCTCTTCGTGAAGGGCCGGGAAGGCAGCCTCGGCATCGACTTCCGCGGCGGCGGTCGGGTGGACGTGGTGCTCAAGCCCGGCAAAAACATCACCGAGGAGGAGTTCGGCGCCGCTTTCAAAGGGCTCAAGCAGACGGACGGCAAGGACCTCGGCAGCTACTACATCCAGCCCAAGAAAGACCCCACCACCGGCGCGCTGAACCTGAGCATCCGCTGCGAGGAAAAGAGCAGCGCGGTGATCGAGGCCGCCATCACCGGCAAATGGAAGGACGACACCATCGCCGGCACCAGCATCGCCACAGTTGGCTCCGTGATCGGTGACGAGGCGATGAACACCTCGCTCATCGCCATGGCAGTCGCCCTCCTCGCCATCTTCATCTACCTGATGATGCGCTATGAGTTTGCCTTCGCCCTCGGTGCGATCATTGCGCTCTTCCATGACGTGCTCATGGTGCCCGGTCTGTGCGTTCTTTTCGGCCAGGAGCTCAGCATCATCCACGTCGGCGCGCTGCTCACCATCGCCGGTTACTCGATCAACGACACCATCGTCGTCTTCGACCGCATTCGTGAGACGATTCAGCGTGGTGGCGGCGGCAGCATGCGCGAAATGATGAACGAGGCCATCTGCAAGACGCTCTCCCGCACGCTCCTCACCGGCCCCACGGCGCTCGCTCCGATGATTGTGCTGCTTTTCCTCGGGAATCCGGCCATGCTCGAGTTCGCCATGCCGATCACCATCGGTGTGCTGCTTGGAACTTACTCCTCCATCTTCATCGCCAGCCCGCTCGTGCTCTGGTATGCGAAGAAGACCGGCACCAGCCTCAAGCGCCAGGTGCTCGACGCCCAGATCGAGCAGATGAAGGCCCAGCAGGCCATCGCCGCCGCGACTGCTGCGGGCGGGAAGGCGTAAAAAGCGTCCTGTCTATTTCAAGGCACGCGGTCGAAAGACCGCGTGCCTTTTTGTTGCTGGCTGCTGCCAGTCTGGCAGACCACACAGGCCCCTTCCCTCTCCAGTGATTTGCACCACCTTATCAAATCAAAAAGGCGGGCATTGCTGCCCGCCTCGTTGTTGATTTGATGAATCAAATGAAACCTGTTACTGCGCCGCGCCCGGCGCAGGAGCCGGATTCGCCGGCACGGCCGGTTTGACTTCTTCGGTAGGTGCGGATGAAGGTGTGCCGGGAGGAGAACCCAAAGGCGGCGGCGTTGGAGCCGGCGTGGTGCCATTGGTGGGGGCCGGGGCGGTGCCGGCCGGTTTTCCAGTGCCATTCCCGTTTCCACCAGTCGGACCGTTCGGATCGTCAGGTGCCAGCGCGGTGGCGGCTGCGGCCGCCGCAGCGGCATCCTCGGCCTTTTTCTTCGCAGCGGCATACTTGGCGGCATTCGCCTTCGCCTTTTCCGCTGACTGCTTGAGGTAACTCTGATAGTCGGGACCGTTCCCCGTGATCGTCACCGGTGTGCCGATGGACGTGTGCGCGAAGAGGATGGGAGCCATCTTGGAGGGCAGACGGATGCAGCCGTGCGAGGCGCGGCGGCCGGGTTTTGGAATCGGGCCGATGTGCATGCCCACGCCGTCGCCGGTCAGGCGCATGAAGTAAGTCATCTTCGCCGCCTCGAAACGTCCGCCGGGCGGCAGGAGGTCACGGCCCTGCTTGAAGTCCGAGTTCACCAGCTTGCCGTTCGCGTCGTAGCCTTTGCCGTAGAGGTTGGAGACCTTGTCCTTCACCTTTTCGAGGATTTTGAAGCTGCCTGTGGGCGTGGGGAAGCTCGGGATGCCGCTGGCCACATAGGTCCAGCCGACGAGTTCGTCGCCGCTGTAGAGCATGGCGCGCTGCACATCCACGTTGATGGCGATGCTGGTGATCGGCTTGTTGCCGCCGGTCCACTCACCGGGATACTTCCACTGCTCTTTCACCGGCTCTGGCGGCGGGGGCGGGGGCTTCTTTTTGAAAAGCTGGCAGGAAGCCAGGAAAACCGTGCCCAGCACAAGACCGGCACGCAGAAGGACAAGGGAAGTATGGGGTTTCACAGCGGGCCGATTCTAAGTGGCCTGTGTAAATCGCTCAAGCTGCGCGTGGCAGATTATTTTCAGCAAAGATCGAACAATTCGCCCGGCGCGGAAATGAGCGCGTCCGCGCCGTTCTCGCGCAACTCCTCCTCGCTGCGGAATCCCCAGCGAACGCCCACGGCGCGCATGCCGCCGGCTTTTGCGAAGGCCATGTCGATGCCTGAGTCACCGACATACGCCATCTCGTCCGTTTTAAGGCCGAGGAAGGCCGCCATCTCGCGCGCGCCATCCGGCGCCGGCTTGCGCGGGACTTCATTCCGCTGGCCGAGGATGTGGTCGAAGCAGCCTGTGCCGAAAAAGTGCTCCGTCATCGGCACCGTGAAGCGGTGTGCTTTGTTCGAGATCACGCCGAGCTTCATGCCGCGTGCCTTCAGCTCTGCCAGCATCTCCACGATGCCTGCATAAGGCCGCGTTTGCGCGTTCCACAGCGTGTCGTAATGCGCGCGATACTCCTCCACGCAAATCTTGATCAATGCGTCGCTCCGCACGGCTTCCGGCAGCGCGCGCTCGACGAGTTTCTCCATGCCATCGCCCACCATCTGCTTGAAAAGCTCCTGCTCGCAGCGCGGATAACCCCGCGCGTCCAGCATGCGATTGATCGACTCCGCGATGTCCGCGAGCGAGTCGATCAAAGTGCCGTCGAGGTCGAAAATGAAGGCTTTGAGGGAGGCCATGCAGCCTCCATGCCGCGAATTGCCGCCCGATCAACTTGCCAGAAGCCGCATTGCGGTGAAAAAGCCCCATGCTCACCGACTACCACACGCACACGCCGCTCTGTCTGCACGCCGAGGGCAATCCGGTCGATTATGCGCGGCATGCGCGGCAGATCGGCCTCGCGGAGATCGGCCTGTCGGACCACAACCCGATGCCTGAGCAGTACGACAACTGGCGCATGCCGCTCTCCGACCTGCCGCGCTACTTTGAACTCGTGCAGGAGGCGCGCGAGGCGCTGCCGGACTTCCCCATCCGTCTCGCACTCGAATGCGACCACATCGACGGCTATCAAAAGTGGATCGACGAAACCGCCGGCATGGCGGACTGGGATTACCTCATCGGCAGCGTGCATTACATCCACGACGGCATCGCGGTGGATGATCCGAAGCACGTCTCGCGCTGGAAGACCGCCGCCGATATCGAGCACATGTGGGGCATGTATTGGAAGCTCTACGAGCAGATGATCCGCACGCGGCAGTTTGACTTTCACGCGCATCCCGACCTCGCCAAACGCTTTGGTTTGCGACCTGCGGGCGATCTGCGGCACTATTACGAGCCCGTGATCCAGGCGCTCGTGGACACCAACGGTATCCTCGAAGTCAGCACCGCCGGGCTGCGCAAGGATGTGCGCGAAATCTACCCCGCCCGCGAGATGCTGGAGATGGCCTTCAGCGCGAAGGTGCCCATCGTCATCAATTCCGACGCCCATGTGCCCACCGATGTCGGCGTGGACTTTGACAAGGCGCTCGACCTCGTCCGCGGCGTCGGCTACACGACCACCGTGCGGTTTGAAAAACGTCAGCGCAAAGTCGTGCCGCTGCCTTGAGCGCCGTCATGCACCGCCCAGGGCATAACCCACGCCGCGTACGGTGCGGATGAGCTTCTTTTCGCGATCCTTGTCGATTTTTGAGCGCAGGCGCTGGATGTACACCTCCACCAGATTGGTTTCGGGGTCCATGTTGTAGCCCCACACATGCTCATAAATCTGCATGCGGCCGAAAACGCGGCCCGGGCTGCGCATCAGATGCTCCAGGAGCTCGAACTCGCGCGTGCTGAGCTCGATGTCCTCGCCACTGCGGCTCACTTTGCGCTCCAGCAGGTTCATGCACAGATCGTCCACGCGCAGCAGGTGGCTCGTATCGCCCGATTTGCGCCGCACCACGGTGTGCAGGCGCGCGGCCAGCTCCTCGACAAAGAACGGCTTCGTCATGTAGTCATCCGCGCCCAGATTCAACCCTTCGATCTTTTCCGGCAGCGTGCTGCGCGCGGTGAGCAGGATGACCGGCACGCTGTTGCGTTTCTCACGCAGGCCGCGCAGGATGCTCAGCCCGTCGCGACCGGGCACCATGATGTCGAGCACGAGGGCGTCGTAAGGCACCGTGGTGGCCATTTCCCAGGCCTCATCGCCGTCGCTGACCGCGTCCACCTGGATGCCCTGCTCTTCGAGTCCTTTTTTGGCAAAGGAGAGCAGTTTGGCCTGGTCTTCGACAAGAAGGATGCGCATGCGGCGGATGATGGGGTGCAAAGGAGGATTGTCCACCGGCAGGTGGCGGGCTATCATCATCACGATGATGCGCATCCTGGCCTTCTTCATCTTCCTCACGAGCTCACCAGCGGTGGAGCCGCTGCCGGCGGAGCGGATCCAGGCCGCGGCCGCCTTTTCCGCCGCGCATGGCGGTCATGCGCTGCTGATCAAGCAGAACGGCAAAACACTGCACGAGTCCTACACGAACGGCCACACGAAGCGCGAGCCGCATCGCATCTACAGCGGCACGAAGGCCTTCTGGTGCCTCACGGCCTTCGCGGCGGAAAAAGACGGCGTTTTGCGGCTCGACGAGCCTGTGAGCGAGACGATCACCGAGTGGCAAGGCGACAAGCAACGGCGCAACATCACCATCCGGCAGCTCCTCGACTTCAGCAGCGGTCTGGAACCGCTCTTCGGCCTGCATGAGAATGAATACAAAGACCGCACCGTGTCGGCGCTGAAAGCCTCGCTCGTAGGCACGACGGGAAAATCGTTCATCTACGGCCCGGCGTCATTGCAGGTGTATCACGAACTGCTCGGCCGGAAGCTGCGCGAGAAAAAAACAACGCCCACACGCTACCTGGAGCGCAAGGTGCTCGGCCCGCTCGATCTTGGCTCACAGCGCTACCTTCCTGATCAAAAAGGCACGCCCTTGCTTGCCGCAGGCTTCATGCAGACCGCCCGCCAGTGGTGCGAACTCGGCTCCTGGCTCCTCAAGCACGAGGAAATGGTTTCACAGGTCAAAACCAGCGCCACGAACCGCGCCTACGGCTTCGGCTTTTGGAACAACCACGCCGCAGAAGCCGCCTCCGCCCGAGAAGTCGATGTGGAGGACATGCTCGACAAAAAATGGCACGAGCAGTCCTGGCGCAACGCCTGCCTCTGCCGCTCCGCGCCCGCGGATCTCATCGCCTGCGTCGGTTCCTACGGCCAGCGGCTCTACATCGTGCCATCGATGAAGCTCGTCATCGTCCGTCTGGCTTACGACAAGAAGCCGGATGATGCCCACATGCTTCGGCTGCTATTTGAGCGACGCTGAGTCAGGGGCAAAACGCATTCTAGTGATTATCTTGCAATGGCAGCCCGGGATGTCTTGCCAAGTGCGCCGCCACAATCTTAAATCGGTTTTTATGCAGCCAGGCCGAGAACAGAGCAGTGATGCCATACAGTTCGAGCCCTTCACGCCACCGACGATGGAGGAGCTGGACGCGCTCATCCCGGGCTACAAGTTCGTCGAATTCATCGACCGTGGCGGCATGGGCGCGGTGTACAAGGCCGTGCAGAAGAGCCTGAACCGCACCGTGGCGGTGAAACTGCTGCCGCAGGTGAACAGGGACAAGGAGAGCTTCGCCGAGCGCTTCAAGCGGGAGGCGCACGCACTGGCGCATTTGAATCATCCGCACATCATCGCCGTGCATGACTTCGGCGAGACGGCCGACGGCCAGATGTATTACGCCATGGAGTTCGTCTCCGGCATGGACCTGCAGCATTTGCTCCGCCGGAATCCTCCGGAGCCGAAGCAGATCCTCCGCATCATCACCCAGGTGTGCGAGGCGCTGCAGTACGCGCATGAGCGCGGCATCGTGCATCGTGACATCAAGCCGGCGAACATTCTCATCGACGAGCGCGGGAACGTGAAAGTGGCGGACTTCGGCCTGGCGAAGGTCGTCGGCCCGCATTCGGTGGATTACACGGCCACGGGCACTACCCTGGGCACACCGGACTACATCGCGCCCGAAGCGCTCGACATGGGCGGGAAGATCGACCACCGCGCGGATATTTATTCGCTCGGCGTCATGATTTACGAGCTTTTCACGGGCCATGTGCCGAAGGGTGTGTGGGAGCCTCCGTCCATCCGCTCCGGTGCGGACAAGAGCATCGACGCCGTCGTCAGCAAGGCGATGCAGAACAACCCCGAGAAGCGCTACCAGCACGTCAGCGACATGACCCAGGTGCTGGAGAAGCTGCTCAAAAACAGCGAGAACTGGAAGAACTTCCGCCGTCCGCAGAAAAGCGATGTCATCCACGCGCCCGGAAACGCGGTCCGCATTCCTACCGACGCCGACACCATCCGCATCCAGCCTCGGCGGTCCCGAAAGAGGCAAATGGTCTGGGCCGCAGGCGTTTTGTTGCTGTTGGGAGGCGCGGGCGCGGCATGGCAGACAGGATGGCTGCGCGCGCCCGCATCTCATGATGAGAACGGTGCGGCCGGGACGCCGCCCGCCCTCGCAACGGTGCCAGAACGTCCTGTGGACGCGCAAGAACGGCTGGCGCGCTGGGTCTTCGAACACGAGGGCTTTCTGAACGTGCTCACGCCTGACCATGAGTCGCGTGACATGGGTGGCGCGGCTGATATTTGGGACGCTGATCATCTGCCTGCGGGGTCGTACACCATCTGGCGTGTTTGCTTTGCCGTGAGCGGGCAGCCCATCTCAAACGAAAAAGACCTGGAGGAGCTGGTTTCACTGGCCGCAGCCGCCGGCACCGTCGCCAATCTGAATCTGCGCGGTTTGCGGGACATGCCCGCGGCGGCGCTTGGGGGTTTGTCGAAACTACAATCGCTCAGCAATCTCGACCTCACCGCCAGCCCGCTTGTGACTCATGAGGCTGTCGCGCATCTCGCAGCCTGCAAACAGTTGAAACTTCTGCGTGTCGGCGGCTCCGACATGCAGGTGGATCACGCGGTCATCGCCGAACTTCAGGCGCTGCTGCCCGACTGCCTCATCCGGCACGACTGATTTTTCAACACACTCCCAACATCCCATGAAAAAGCGGTCCAAAAAGAGCAAAGCAGCCAGCCGTCCGTCCAAATCCGCCCAATCCCGCGTCAAGCCAAGGAAGGCCCGCTCCAAAAAAGGAAAAACCACCCGCGTGTCCGTGCAGAAGAAGCCGCGAGCGAAAAAAACGGCGGCGCGCAAGCTCTCCACCCCGCAGAAAAAGCCATCAAAGAAGGCTGTGGCCGGAAAAAAGACCGTTCTGAAAAAAGCAGCGATCAAAAGAAGGCCCGCCGCGAAAAAAGCGGCGGCCAAGCGCAGACCCGCGTCAAAAAAGACGCCGCCGCCGCTCAAAAAGATGCTCTCGGTGCAGAGAGCCGCCTCGGCGACAATTTCCGCCCAAAAAGCGTCTGCTCCAGAGCGCAGTCTAGCCCTGAGTGCGCTGTCGGTGATGGCCAGCGGCATACCGACGAACAGCGCCGTGCAGCCTGCCGTCGAAGCCATGACGGGATTTTCCGCAACGTGTCCCAAGACGCGCAAACCGCGCCTGCTGTGGATCGGCGACGCGCTGGTGCCCACCGGCTTCGCCACCGTCACGCATGCGGTTTTGAATCACCTGCGTCATGACTGGGACGTCGTGGTGTCTGGTGTCAATTACGACGGGGCGGCGCATCAACTGCCCTATCAGGTCATCCCTGCCTGGCAGGGCGCGGACATGTGGGGGCTGAACCGCTTCCAGCATCTCTGCGCCGAGTTCGATCCCGCCGCCGTCATCATCAACAACGACTGGTGGAACGTGGCCCAGTTCGCCAGAATCGCGCCGAAGGGCCTGCCGCTTATCGGTTACATGCCGGTGGACGGCGGAAATCTTGATCCCGCGGCCATGCACGCGCTCAAAAAGCTGCACGCCGCCGTGTGGTACACTAACTACGGCCATCGGGAGGCGGTTAAGGCCGGCTTCAAAGGCCGGCGTCACGTCATACCGCATGGCATCGACACGAGCATGTTCCAGCCTGTGCGGCGTGACGAGGCGCGGCGGCTGCTCGACCTGAACGTGCCGCGCAAAGCCTTCATCGTCGGCAATCTCAACCGCAACCAGCCAAGAAAGCGACTCGATCTCTCGATCCAGATTTTCGCCGACTGGATCAGGCGGCATCGTGTCCCGAACGCCTTCCTTCTGCTGCATTGCGCGCAAAAGGACACCGGCTGGGATCTGCGACGTGTCGCCGCATTCCACGGCATCTCCGACCGTCTGCTGCTCACCGGCGGCGAGAACATTCGTGACCTGCAGAGCCCGCGCCACCTCCATCTCATCTACAGCAGCCTCGATGTGCAGATCTCAACCACGCTGGGCGAGGGCTGGGGCCTTACCACGATGGAAGGCATGGCCTGCGGCATCCCGCAGATCGTGCCGGACTCTTCCGCGCTGGCCGAATGGGCCGCTCCTGCGCTGAAAATCCCCTGCTCGCGCCTGCTCATGAACCCGGAGATCAACACCACGGGCGCTCTCGTCGATCACGAGCCGTTTGTGGCGGCACTGCAGAGGCTTTACACGGACAAAGGTCTTCGAAAGGAACTCTCCGAACAGGGAATCGCGCATGTGCGGTGCATCGACTACGACTGGCGGAACATCGCGGAGCAGTTCCACGCGATCCTCGCGCCAGCGGCGGCCCGTAGATCCAAGAAAATGAATTTGCAGGCATGAATCATTCGTGGAGAAGCCAAAACGCGCGGACGACAATCGGCCCGCGCGTTTTTATGCTCACATCCCGGCGTGACCTGCCTCAACGGTGCGCGCTGAGGCCTGCCGCGACTCCGGAGTCTTGAACAGCACCGCCACACCCAGGGTCACGAAGGTGCCCAGGGTGATGCGCCACGGGAAAGAGAGCACGAAAGGCGTCTCGATGCCCAGCGCGTTCTGGATGCCAAGCACGTTGCTCAGAAAAACCACGGCGGCGATGCCACATAGCATGGCGATGATGTTTCCGGTATCACAACCGCGTGACTTTGTGAGCACGGCGAGCAAGAACACTCCGAGCAGCGAGCCGAAGGTGAAACCAAGGATGCCGAGCACCAGCGGCAGGATCTCCACCTTCGGATTATGCGCCATGAACCAAGCCGTCCACACGCCGACAATGATGATCATCACCGCGAAGAAAACCGTGCTCCAGCGCAGGACTGCGATGCGTCGGGATTCCGGCGCATCCGCAGGCAAACGCGGCAGGATGAAATCCCGCGACAGGCTCGTGGCCAGCGCATTGAGCGCCGTGCTGAGAGATCCCATCGCCGTGGCCAGGATGCCGGCCGTCACCAGGCCGCGCATGCCTGCGGGCATCTCGTTCATGATGAAAAAGGGGAACACCTCGCGGCTCTCCGCAGGCAGGTTTGCGGCGGGATGCGCGCTGTAGTAGGCTTTCAACAGCACGCCGATCAGGATGAAGGCGGAGACGATTGGCAGATCGACGATGCCGGAGAGAATCGTCGCAAAGGCGCTCTGGCGGCGGTTTTTGGCCGTGAGCATGCGCTGCACCGTGTCCTGGTCGATACCATGCGTGCTCATCGTCACAAACGTGCTGCCGATGACCGCGGCCCAGATGGTGTATTCATTGGTGAGCACGTTCTTGACCCAGGCCCAGGCGCCGGGTGACTCAGCGGGCTTGGCAAAGTCAAAGAAGACCGGCTCCTTGATCACGTCCGACACCGCAGCCCAGCCGCCGGGGATTTTCATCAGCAGATAAGGGATCGTGAAGCCGAGGGATGCCACGAGCACACCCACTTGGATGAAGTCCGTCCAGATCACCGCCCGGATGCCGCCCACGGATGTGTACAACGCGGTCATGAGTGTCACGACCACCACCGCGCCCGCATAGAGCCAGAACTTTGTGTTCGCGTCCACCGTCCCGCCCCGCCACATCGCCACGGCGAGCACGAGGATAATGGCCGAGACATAAAGCCGCGTTCCCATCGCCAGCACACGGGTGAACATGAAGGTGATGGACGCAAACTTCCGCGTCACGGGCCCGAAACGTGTCTCCAGAAACTCATACAGGGAGATCACTCCGTGCTTGTAGAAAACCGGGATGAACAGAAAGCTCACGATGATGCGCGCCATCACCGTGCCGATCGCAAACTGCGCGTAGCTCCAGTTCTGACGACTGTAGCCGGACTCCGGCGCTCCGAGGAAAGTCGCCGCGCTGATCTCCGCCGCGAGGATCGAGGCCAGCACTGCCCACCAGGCGATCTGCCGGTCCCCGAGCGTGAAACCCTCCACACTGCCGCTCTTGCTGCGCTGCGAAAGGCCGATGCCGATGATCAGGGCGAAGTAACCTGTGATGACGAGCGCGTCGAGAAGGTAAGGCATGGCGTTGTGGCGGAAAGTCTCGCCGCAGATCACCATGCCCGTCAAGCCTTCACCCTGAATTAGGCATCTTCAGAGCATTCCCCGCTCACAGCCTTTCGCTCAACGGCTGACGACTTTCGTCTGAAGCTTCGGCGTCGTGCGCACGATGATGCGATCTTCCACCTTGCTGCCATGAGGGGATGCGTAGGTGACCACTTCATAGACCTTGCCGATGTCCTTGTTGGTCAGCGGGCGGTTGATCAGACGTTTGGTGGCCACACTGGTGTCTCCGATCGTAGTGACCGTGACATCACTGCCGGAGGAGGGACGGGCGGCGTTTGCGCGCGCGACTTGCACCGGCGCGGCACATTGCGTCAGCATAAGAGAGGCGGCGATTCCGAAAACGAGGGAGAAAAGATGGGGTTTCATGGTCGGTTGTGACTTGAGTGGATGATTCAAGCGGCACTTTTGGATGACTTTATTGGAAGCGGCGTTCAATGTTTCGGCATCATGGATGCGGCCGCGAGCAAGCTGAACTTCTTCGCAAGAATCGGTAATCAGGCGTGTCCTGATGCCAGCCCTGCCTCCTCCGAAATGCGGGCGGGACGTTGATTTAAGCTTGCCGCGCAGTTTGGGAATCAGCATGATTCGGATGTCATACGTCAAAGGCACTTATGCATTCTGGTAATCTTTTTCTGTTCTGCGCTGCTGGCCCAGGACCAGCGTGACCAGCAGTTGCTGGCGCTGCACCAGCATTATCAAAGCGCCACGGCCCTCTCCGCGCAGGGCAGGCTGCCGGAGGCCGAGATGGAGCTGCGAAAGGTGGTGTCCAGTTGCAGCCAGGTCTTCGGCAAGTCACATCCCGACACCCTCATCAGCCGAAGTGATCTCGCCGCCACGCTCGCGGGGGAGGGCAAATATGCCGAGGCTGAGAAGGAAAACCGCGCCGTGCTGGCCATACGCAAAGAGGTGCTCGGGCCGGAGCACCCCGACACATTGCTAAGCAGAAACAACCTCGCCGCCGCCTTGCAGGAACTGGGCAAGCATGCCGAGGCTGTGCGCGAATACCGCGCCGTGCTGACGGTGCGTCAACGTGTGCTGGGCGCGGAGCATTTGGAAACACTCGATAGCCGCAACAACCTCGCCACCGCGCTCAACGACCAAGGACACCAAGCCGAGGCGGAAAAAGAGCACCGTGCCGTGCTCGCCCTGCGCGAACGCCTGCTTGGCGCGGAGCATCCCAAGACGCTGGCAAGCCGCAATAATCTGGCCGCCGTGCTTCAAGAGCAGGAACGTCATCCTGAGGCGGAAAAGGAGCACCGCACTGTGCTGGCTCTGCGTGAGCGCGTGCTCGGCGCGAAGCATCCGGATGTTTTTCTCAGCTGCTTCAACCTGGCTCTTTGCCTTGAGGCGCAGTCCAAGCCCAAGGAAGCGCTGGCCTGCATGCGCCGTGCGCACGACGGCTTTGCAAAAATTCTCGGGGCCGCTCATCCGCACACGCAGTTTGCTGCGGAGGCCGGGCGGCGCATCGAGTCGGAGCTATCCCGCTGACAGCCACAGCCGCGTGACGGTTTGGTGGCATTTGCTTGCTGGAAAAGCCCTCGCGCATGCGTTCGGACTCGCTAGCATCGGACCCCGAATGTCAGCCGCCACCTTCATCAAGGAACTCCGCCACAACTGGAAAACCATCGGTGCGGTGGCGCCTTCCAGTCCCGCGCTGGCGGAGCGCATGATGGAGGCCGCGGGTGTCTGGCAGGCGCGCCGCATCCTCGAGCTCGGGCCCGGCACCGGGGCGTTCACCACGGCCATCGCCGACGCCATGCCGCACGAATCGCATTACCTGGGCATCGAGCTGAACGACGCCTTCGTGCAGCAGCTCCGCCCGCGTTACCCGAAATTGCGCTTTGAATGCGCGGACGCGCAACAATTCGATTTCTCCCAGGTCCTTGCTGCTGGCGAAAAATTCGACGCCGTCATCAGCGGCCTGCCGTGGACGGCCTTCCCGCGCGGATTGCAGGAGGCCATCCTTGGCAATGTGCTCCCGCATCTCGCTCCCGGAGGCTGCTTTGCCACCTTTGCCTACTGGGGTTTCCACAAGCTGCCCGGCGGCCGCCAGTTCCGCGCCCTTCTGCATGAGTTGACGCACGGCGTCGAAACCACCCGCGTCGTGTGGAGAAATCTGCCACCAGCCTTCGTTTACATCGCCCGCAAGGGCTGACGCGCGTCACTCCACCGACTTCTTCTTTTTACCCTTGCCCTTCTTTTTCGGCTCCGGGCTTGTTTGAGGCGTGTTCTTCGCCGGCATCGGTGCTTTGATTGCCGCGCGCCACGCCATCATCTTTGCGTGCAGTTCCCTGGCCTTCTCCGGGTTTGCCGCCGCAAGGTTTTTTGCTTCGCCGATATCATCCTTGAGGTTGTACAGCTCCAGACGGCCATCCTCGAAGAATTCCATCAACTTCCAGTCGCCGGCCTCGATCAAGCCCACCGGCGTTGTACGCCAGGTGCCCTCACCCGCGCCGAGGTAGCCCGGAAAATGCTGGTAAATCGCCTCACGCTTCAAATTCGCGGCGGGATCGCGGAACAACGGCACCAAGCTCTCGCCGTCGAGCGTCTGGCCCTCGGGAAGCGCCGCCTTGCCGATCTCCGCGAAGGTCGGAAACAGATCCACATGGATGGTCGGCACGTCGCTGCTCGATCCCGGCTTCGTGACACCCGGCCAACGCACAATGAACGGAACGCGTGTCCCGCCTTCGTACAAGCTGCCCTTGCCGCTGCGCAGCGGGGCGTTGTCCGTGGTGTCTCCGCTCTTCTTGATGCCTTCCCGCGTGTAACCACCCACGCCACCATTGTCGCTGCTGAAAACCAGGACGGTGTCGTCCGCCAGTTTGAGCTCGTCCAGCGTCGCCATCACACGGCCCACGCTCTCGTCCACACTCGCGATCATCGCCGCATAAACTGGATCATGGTGCCCGCCGACGGGCGCCTTGTCCTTGAACTTCGCTATCAGCTCCGGCTTCGCCTGATACGGCGAATGCACGCCGAAGTGCGGCAGGTAGAGAAAGAACGGCCCGTCCTTGTGCCGCTGGATGAAATCAACCGCCTTGTTCGTCAGGAAGTCGGCCAGATACTCGTCCTTCGGGTACTCCACCTTCGGCTGCGTCGCGAAATCGAAGTGTTTGCCCATCGAAACAATCGCCTCGTCGAAGCCGCGCTTGCCCGGGTGAAAATCGCCGCTCTGACCGAGATGCCATTTGCCAAACATCCCCGTCGCATAACCGGCCTGCTTCATCGTCTGCGCGATCGTGATCTTCTCCAGCGGCAGATTCTCCGCGTTGTCCACCGGACGCAGCGGCCGCGACTCCCACTCGAAGCGTCCGATGCCTCCCACCGTGTAGATGCCCGTTCTCGGCGCATACTGGCCGGTCATGAGCGCCGCGCGCGTCGGCTGGCAGTTCTGGCAGTGATGATGCCGCGTCAACTTCATCCCTTGAGACGCCAGCTTGTCGATGTTCGGCGTCTCATAATACTTCGAGCCAAAACAGGCCACGTCCGTGTAACCGAGGTCATCCGCGAGGATGAAGATGACATTGGGCGGCCTGTCGGCGGCTTGCAGGGAAAAAGAGACGAGCAGGAGGAGGCAAAGCAGGTGCTTCATGCGCCCTCAACGCGTCCTCACGCCACCGCATTGCACTCATTTCAGCATCGACATCTCCCTTGGCAGCCGCTTTCATCGGCGCATGTCCCGTTTCCTCCTGCTTTTCAGTCTTCTCACCTCGCTCGTCAGCGCTGCCGACACCATCAAGCCCGGTGTTCGCTCGCCCATCACCTTTCAGCGTTCGCCGGAGGTCTCCGACAATGCGCAGATCAAGATGCGCATGCACGCCGCCGAGACCCCGCCGCCCTACAGCGTCGGCATGGAGAAGTTCGACATCATCGTGCCGAAGAAATACAAGAAGGGAGATCCCCACGGTCTTTTCATCTGGGTCAGCCCAAGCAACGCCCCCTCCATCTCGCCCGAATGGGAAGCCGTGCTCGCCGAGAAGAAGCTCATCTTCGTCGGCGCGCACAATTCCGGCAACAACCGCGAGGTCTTCGCCCGCATGCGCATGGCCGTCGATGCCAATGACAATTTGCGTGACCTCTACGACATCGACCCCGACCGCGTCTATGTCTCCGGCTTCTCCGGCGGCGGTCGTGTCGCCAGCATGCTCGGTGTTTGTTATGCCGATATGTTCACCGGCACCATCGCCTTCATGGGCACCAATTTTTACACCGACATCGTCACGCTCGACAAAACCGAGGTCTTCGAGGCACGCTACATCCCGCACGACGAGGTCGCCGCTCTCGCCAAGACCGACTGCCGCTACGTCCTCGTCACCGGCGAGAAAGATTTCAACCTCAAGAACACCCAGGCCGTCTTTGAAAACGGTTTCAAAAAAGAAGGCTTCAAGTCTGTCGAATTCATGAACATCCCCGGCCAGGCCCACCAGCCGCCGAAGGGCGAGTGGCTGAAAAAAGCCATCGAGTTCCTGGACGCGGGCAAGACAAAGAAATAGATCATCGCGGATCGCTCACCCGGCCAAGAAACAGGCATGCTCCACTTTGAGCATGCTGGATGGCAAAGAGGAATGGCCGGTCGGCTTTGAGTTCGACGGGCTTTGCACGCTCAACAGGCATCGCCGTTGTGGCGACCATTGCCACCGCCGTCGCAGCGGCGGCTTCGGTCCCTTTTTCGTCGAGTTCGATGAAGGTCTTGTGGAAGACCTCGGAGATCGCGAGGTAGTCATCCGGCTTCTTCGGAGCCATCGCGTCGAAATCCGCGCTGCCCTGCGGTTTGTCGAAGGCGGTCGTCATGCCCATCTTTTGCAGCACCTCGCCCAGCGGCACGGTCGGTGGTGTGATCTTAAACTTTGGCAGGTGCAGGATCACCTCGCGATGCTCGGCTTTGGCGCAGGCCAGCAGCGTTTCTGGTGTCAGCTTCTTCTCCACGTCTGACACGCCGCTGATGTCATCCGGCACGATCAGCAGGAAATGCAGATCATGGCCCGCATACGGCAGCGTCACCGACTGAAAGCCTGCCCCGTTCAAATACCGCAGGTGCTCTTGTTGTCGCATCGTCGGCACTTGGACGGTCGATTTGGCTCCGTTGACATGAAAGGGCTTCGGACCCGTGGCTGCCACGCCAAACTCCTCCGCCCACGCCGCCTTGAAATAGAGCGCGTTCACCAAAACCAGCCGCGTGTCGCTGCTGAGGCCGTTTTCGGGGATCAAATCGCGAATCCGCTTCTGCGTCTGCTTTTCCACCCAGCCATTGATCTCGCGCGTGGCTCCGGTGTGGTCCTTCATGAAGTTCATGAGCTCCATCGGCGCCCCAAAGTGGCTCTTCACGCCGGACAGGAAGCTTGCGCGGAACTCATAGCCCTTCTGGCCGAAAAGCCGGTTCGCCACATGCAGCTTCAGCGCCTCGGAGGGGCCGCCATACTTCTTCGACTGCGCCACCTGCTTCGCAGACTTCTCCTGCGCTTCCACCAGCGCGGCATTCAGCGCTGCGAATGACTCTCCCAGCGCCGCCTTGTCCTTTGGCAGATGCAGCACCCGCGCCATCTCCTCCTGCGTCGCGCCGCTAGCCCCAAGGTAAGTCATCCCCAGCGCTGACTCGATCGAGTAGGGCGAAAGACACACATTGCCCTCCTTCGGCATCTGCCGGTGCAGATCGAGTCCGAGGGCGTTCATCGCCTGTGCGGCCGTTTCAGGCGAGGCTGCGGATGCGGAGGTGGAAAGCGAAAACAGCAGGGCAATAGAGAGGTGTTTCATCTTGATTCAGCGGTAAACTTCGCGGCGATGTCCCATCGCGATCAGGTAGACCTCATTACGAGCCGCATCGAACTCATAAATGATCCGGTAATCACCCACCCGCAGCTTGAATTCCTCCCTGCCTTGCAGGCGGACGTGCGGATACTTTCCCAGGCGACTGCCCAGTTCACGGATCTTGGCTTCCACCCTCAGCCGGATGGCTGAGGGCAGCGATAGATAAACCTGGTCAAATTCACGTGAATAGACCTCGGTCGCCTATTTCATGAAAATCAGCCCTGTGCAGGTTGAAACACACGCACATGCCGGTTTCCGACATCCTGTTTGCCGCGCTCGATGGCTGCCACAAACTCGGGATTCAGCTCCTCCTGGTCATCCAGATAATCCGCCAGCCAGTCTTGCAACTCTAGCGCGGAATCGCGTGGCAGGCGCATGATTTCTTGTTCGATGACTTCGAGAGCGGGCATGAAGAGATGGTAACTTGTTCCGGAATTCGCGCAAGGGGCCTATTCCCTCCGCTTCAACTGCGGGAAGAGGATCACGTCACGGATGCTTTCGGCACCGGTGAGCATCATGATGAGGCGGTCGATGCCGATGCCGATGCCGCCGGCGGGAGGCATGCCGTGCTCGAGGGCGAGGATGAACTCCTCGTCGATCTTCTGCGTTTCTTCGCCGGCCTGATGCTCCAGGCGCTCGCGCTGGACGATGGGGTTGTTCAGCTCGGAGTAGCCGGGGCTGATCTCCTGGCCGTTGATGACGAGTTCATAGACATCGACGATGGAATCATCGTCAGCGTTTTGCTTGGCCAAAGGCACGAGTTCCTTCGGGCAATGGGTGACGTAGAGCGGATCGAACTGCTTCGCCTCGATGAGTCGCTCGAAGACATGCTGCGTGACCTCGTAATCCTCGAAGTTCGCGCCGATCTCGACACCGAGCTCCTGCGCACGCGCTTTGCGCTCCGCAGGTGTGTAGTCATACCACTTCGGGTCGATGCTCTTGAGCAGATCGGTGTAGCGGGCACGCTTCCACGGGCGGGCGAGGTTGATGGTCTTGGTGACATTGCCCTCGTCGTCCTTGTGCTCGATCTTGAGGCCGCCGCAGAAGTTTTCGGCGAGGTGGCAGATCATGCCTTCGACGAGGTCGGCCATCTTTTCGAAGTCGGCGTAGGCCCAGTAGGCCTCCAGCATGGTGAACTCCGGATTGTGACGGCGGCTCAGGCCTTCGTTGCGGAAGTTGCGGTTCAATTCGAAGATTTGGGTGAAACCGGCCACGAGCAGGCGCTTCAAATACAGCTCCGGCGCGATGCGCAGGAACATCGGCTGATTCAGCGCATGGAAAAAGGTCTCGAAGGGCTTCGCGGCAGCACCGCCGGGCACGTCCTGCATCATCGGCGTCTCGACTTCGAGGAAACCGCGCTCCTGCATGTAGTTGCGGATGGCGGCGACCATTTGAATGCGTTTGCGGAAGACATCCTGGCTCTTCTCATTCGAGATGAGGTCGAGGTAGCGCTGGCGGTATTTGATCTCCTTGTCGGTGACGCCATGCCACTTGTCCGGCAGCGGACGCAGCGCCTTGGACAGCGGCGTGAGCTTTTTGACGTGGATGGACTTCTCGCCGCGCTTGGTGATGAAGGTGAAGCCTTCGATGCCAACGAAGTCGCCGATGTCCACGAGGTGGTTGAACTGCTTGTAGGCCTCGTCGCCAACATCGCCCTTGCTCAGGTAGCACTGCATGCGGCCGGAGATGTCGCCGAGGTCGAAGAAGGTGGCCTTCCCCATCTCGCGACGGCTCAAAATGCGGCCCGCGACGCTCACCGTGAGGTTTTCCTCGAAATTCGCCTTCAATGCGCCGGGCTGGTGCGTGGTGTCAAAACGGCCGCCAAACGCGTCCACGCCCGCCTTGGTCAATTCGTCGAGCTTGTCGCGGCGAATTTGAAGCAGTTCGGATTCAGAGGGGGCGTTGGCTTGCGGTTCCATGGCGTGGGCGTTGATTGGGGGCCGTGTCTTTAGCCGCTTCCACACGCTTTGCCACCGCAAACCTGTGGTTTGCCAGACTCGGGGACGGGTGCCAGAATTCGCGTCCATGAGTCCGCGCCTGCTTGTTGCTTCTTCGATCTTTGCCTCAGCCTGTCTTCTCCATGCACAGGAGAAGACCTGGCCGGAGGTGGAGAAGTTTGCGAAGGCCATCACCAGCATCACCTGGCACCTGCGCGGCACGAACACGCTCAAGCACCTGCGTTTTGATGGCGAGAACTTCCATTCGACGACGCCCACGGGTGAATCACGCAGCCAGTTCAAGGAGCATGCCTTCGTCGATGCGGGTGTGTTCCAGCTTGTCTTTAGCGAGCAGCGCTCGGCTTGGTATTTCGTGAGCGACGATCTCAAACTCATCACGCCGACCAACGTCAGCGGCGAGATTGAGTTCAAGGCCGAGAACGCCGCGGCGGCAAAGCCGGTGGTCAACTTTCCGCAGGACATTCAAAACGTCGTCTGGATCGGCGGCCCGGATCAGACACCGATCAAACTGCGCTGGAACGGGGCGGAATTCGAAGTCGGCGTGAAAACCAAGTCCTGGGAGGTGCAAAAGGTGAAGCCTGTCATCGCCAACCGGCGCGTGTTTGAGTTCATGCACGAAGGTGATCCGATCTGGATCGTCTTTTCGCAAGACGGCACGGAGGCCTGGTGGCTGAACATCGCGGATGTCTTCGGCGGCCATGCGCAGGGAAGCTCCGCCATGGCCTCCCAGGATGCCCGAGCGACCGGGCTCTCACCCCAGCAGAACGATCTGGCGAATCATGCTGAGGACTTGCTCAGATCCGGCGAGCCGATCCGCGCAGCGACGCTGGCGCGTGAACTGGAGCGCAAAAACGCCGCCAAGCAGGATGCGCTCGGAAAACTGCGCGAACGATTCAAGCTGCTCAAGCCATGAAAGCCCCTGTCGTTGCCGTGATCGACAACGATGTGCTGCTCGACAGCCGCCGGGCGCTGGTGCATGCCACGCAGCGCTGGATGGCCGTGGCGGACATCCATTTCGGCTACGAGGTGCACCGCGCACGCCAAGGGGCGCTGCTGCCGGATTTTGGCATGCCGCAGATCGAAGAGACGCTGCTCGCGCTGCTGGCGGATCACCTGCCACGCCGCCTCATTCTTGTGGGCGACATCATGGACGGCTCGGGGTCGGCCGTCGAGACGCTGAAACTGCTCGAAAACCTCCAGCCGCATGTGCCGGAGATCATCTGCATCCTCGGCAATCACGACCGGCCCGCGCTGCGCAAAGGCTGGCCGTTTGTCGAAACGCATCGGGAGCCCCGCTTTCTCTTTTCGCATGGTCATCACTTCAAGGCGGTCGAAAATCAGGCCGGTGATGCCGATGCCATCCACATCACCGGTCACGAACATCCCGCGATCTCACTCAACGACGGTGCCGGGCTGCGTTTGAAGCTGCCAGCCCTCGTGCGCGAAAAAATCAGCGAATCACGCGAGCGCTGGCTGCTGCCCGCTTTTTCTCCGTGGGCCGCTGGAGGTGCCTACAAGAGCACCGCCATCATCCAGCAGTGGATTTGTGCTCCAGGTCGCGTGTGGAGCCATCAAGAAGCCTGAAGCTCACTTCGCGTCGTAAAACGGGAAGAGCTTCTTGATCTCCTCCAGCGACGGACGGCGGCCATACTCGCAGATCTCGAAGGTCTCAGCGTATTTGACCGCCTTGCCGCGTTCCTCGCCGTAGAGCTTGATCAGCAGCTCACGATACTTGTCCGCCTCGCTGCCCTGGCGCGCGCCCCAGCGGCGTTTCAGCCACGCACGGCGTCCCGCTTCATCACTCGCGGGCGGCACGCTCTTCACGTGCTCTTCGGAGCCGTTCGCGCCGCCTTCATAGTGCTGTGAGGTCAACTCATGGATGCCATCGAGTTTCTGATCGAAGGAATCATCCACACTCACCGCGATGTCTGGTGTGAAGGGATACGGCTTCTGAAAGCCATCGCTCGAATACAGGAACACCGGATTCTTCTTCAGCGGCGGCACGTCCGGCACGATGAACGGCACCGCCACCATAAAGGCCGCGTCCTGGATCAACACGCCGACATAACGATGGTCCGGATGGTAATCCCACGGCCGCGGTGCGATGACGATGTCCGCCTTCCACTCGCGGATCACGCGCGTGAGCAGCTTCCGATACTCCAGCGACGGAACAAGCTCGCCATCATGGATGTCGAGCACCTGCGAGGTCACGCCGAGCTTCTTCGCGCACGCTGCCACTTCCGCGGCGCGACGCAGCGCCAGCGGTCCGCCCGCCTCCTTCCAGTGGCCGATGTCGCCGTTCGTGACCGAAACCAGCTTCACATGATGCCCCTGCCGCGCCCACTTCACCGCCGAGCCACCCGCCTTATACTCCGCGTCATCCGGATGCGCGCCGAAGACAATGATGCGCAGCTTCCCATCGCCCGCGTCCGCGGCGTGGAGCGTGAAACTGAGGAGATAAGCAGCAAGTATGAGCAGAGAACGGATCATGGCGGCATGAGTACGCCTCCCTGATACGAAGTCTCTCGCATCACTCCTCGCCCTTCGGTTCCGGCAGGAAGAAGCCGACGAGCAGCGCGATCACAGCCATCGCGGTGGCGATGTAGCCGGCGGCCATGGCCACATGCAGCGGGCGCACGTTTTGGATGCCGCCTGCGAGCAACGGCGCGAGCCAGCTCGTGTTCACGGTGGCCATGCAGGTGCCGATCATGCGCCCGCCGACGTTCGTGGCAAAGCTGCCGCCAGTGCCGCGCAGATGCAGCGGGAAGATTTTCGGCAGATACTCTCCGAAATAGCTGAACTGCGCCACGGTGACGAGTCCGCAGAGGAAGTAGCCCCAGAGGAAAGCCTCGCCGCCTTTTTCAAAGAGCATGAAGTAAGTCACCGGCAGAATGATCAGCGCCGGAACCTGGAAGACTTTCAGCAAGGCCACGCGGCTGATGCCGACGATGAGCAGCACGGCAAGCAAGACGCGGCCCATGAGTCCGCCCATCTCCTGACGAAACTGCACCTTGCTGCTCATCTCATCGACGACCTTCTTGTGCGGTGCCTGCTGGATTGCGTTCTCCTTGATCTTGCCGACGAGTTCCTTGCGTCCAGGATCACCTGCGGGCAGCGCATTGAGCTGCGTGTTGAGCGCCTTCGCCTCGGCAATCATCGGGGCCATGGCCTTCGCCTGCGGCGCAAGTTCCGGCAGTCCGGGCGTCACCCGAGCGACGGTGACTTGAAGCGCGCCAAAGGCGATGCCGTAAGCGCAAGCGGAGAGGATGGTGGTGACGAGCGTGACCTTGCGCAGCTCCGGGGAGAACAAACCGCCGAAGCTCGGACGTTTGAGCGCGCCCGAGGCCTTCTTCTCCTTCCACACCTGGGATTCCGGCACGAACGGCAGCAGCAGCGCGATCGGAATCGCAGGCAGGATGCCGGTCATGAGCAAGTAGCGCCAGGAACCCACCGCGCCATCAAGTCCGGCAGGCAACGAGAAGGATGGCAGGCCGCCTGCCTTGAGCTTGTTGTTGATCCAGATGCTCATCACAGTCACGCACACACCACCAACGGAGGCGAAGGCTTGCGTGATGCCGAGCCATTTTTCCTTCTGCTTCTTGTCTTGGAACACTTCTGCCAGCCACGTCACCGCGGCGACGAACTCGACGCACACGCCGATGAACGTGGCGCTGCGGAAGAAAATGAAGGCCGGCAGCGTGGTCGCATACGCGGCGCAGAACGGAGCGGCCGAATACAGGAAGATGCTCGCCGCCATGATCGTCTTGCGACCGAACTTGTCGATCAACCAGCCACCCAGAAGGCCGAAGACACCGCCGCACACCGCGGCGATGGTCAGCAGGTTACCCACCCAGCTCGTGACGATCGGATTGCTCGGCGGCAGCTTTAAAAGCTCCGCGATCGCCGGCGCGGCCACCAGCGGCGTCATGAGCAGCTCATAGGTGTCGAACAGAAAGCCGATGCTGGCGATAACGATGATGAGCCAGTGCTTGGTCGTGAGCGTGGGGACGGGAGAGGACATGGTGCGCGATGCTGTCAGGAGTTGGGAGGCAAGTCAACGCAAGGCGCGTGGGGAGTCTTTTTTCATTTCTTCGTTTCTTTCGCCGCTCACCTGCGAATCATCACGCCTGCATGCCCCACGACCTCACCTCCACGCCAAAGACTGACCCGCTGAAAATCTACCGCTACCGCGACAGCCTCTACGCGGTCGATTTGATCACGGCGGCGCTCAGCCTCGACTTCTTCACCTGGCTGGCGGACAATCCGTCATCGCTTGATGGTATCTGCGATCACTTTGGCTTTAAGGAACGTCCGGTGGACGTGATGCTGACCTTGTTCGCCGCGAACGGCTGGGTTCAAAACAACGGCGGCGTGTTTCATGCGACGGAAACGGCAAAGGAGCATCTCACTGCTGGCTCGGTGTGGGATCTGCGACCGTATTATGCCTCGTTGCACGATCGTCCCATCGCTCGGGACTATCTGGAGGTACTCAAGACCGACAAACCTGCCGGTTGGAGCGGTGACAAGGCCGCCTTCGACTGGCACAAGGCGATGGAACAGGAGGACTTTGCCCGCAAATTCACCGCGGCGATGGATTGCCGCGGTCTCTACCTCTCCCAGGCGCTCGCGAAGAAGCTCGACCTCAGCGGGCGCTTCTGCCTGCTCGACATTGGCGCGGGTTCCGGCATCTACGCGTGCTCGATTGCCGCACATCACAAGCACTTGAAGACCATCACGTTTGATCAGGCGCCCCTGGACCGCATCGCGGCCAAATTGATCGACGAACGCGGCTGTGCGGATCGTGTGAGCGTGGCGACGGGCAACATGTTCGACGGTTTGCCAACGGGATGCGACGTGCATCTTTATTCCAACGTGCTGCACGACTGGGGCGTGGCCGAGGTGAAGAAGCTGCTCTCTGTTTCACATGCGGCGCAGAGTCCGGGCGACCTCCTGATCATTCACGACGCGTTCATCAACGCCACGAAGAACGGACCTCTGCATGTGGCTGAGTACTCGTGCCTGCTGATGCACTCCACGCAGGGGAAATGCTACAGCACGGGCGAGTATGCGACGCTGCTTGATGAGGCGGGATATGCGCCGGGCGATTATCATGACACCGCTGTGGCACGCGGATTCATGACTGCGATCCGTCGTTAAAATTTAGATTGTGCAAAGAAACCGCCATGTCGTATCGTCTCAGAAATTGCTTATGAAGAAAATCACCCTTCTCTCCTTGTTCGCTCTGGCCGCGTTTGCGCGTGCCGAGACCACCGTCACGATGACCGGCGTTCACAATTGCTGCAAAAGCTGCACGAACGGCATCGTCAAAGCCGGCACAAGCGTCGGCAAAGACATCACCGTCACCGCTGAAGGCAAGACCGTGACGATCACCACCAAGAAGAAGACCGACGCGAAGAAGGCTGTCGAGGCCATCATCGCCGCCGGCTACTTCGGCAAGGTGGAAGGAGAAGAGGCCGAGTCCAAATCCACAGCCGCCGCCAAGCCTGAGGCCAAGATCACCAAGGCCACCGTGTCCGGTGTTCACCTCTGCTGCCAGAAGTGCGCGAATGCCGCGATCGCCGCCGTGAAGAACGTGCCGGGCATCACGAAGCACGACATTGTTTCCAAAGCCGAGTCATTCACCGTGGAAGGTGAGTTCACCAAGGCCGAACTGGCCGCCGCGCTCAATGCCGAAGGGCTGGGCGGTGCCATCAACTAACTTACCGCAACCAACAACGAGCGGGGCCGGGGCTTGCGAAAGCGACCCCGGCTTTCTTTTGCCCGCGTGGCTCACTTCACCATCGCCAGCGCGGCATCGACACTCACGCCGTCATGCACCATGGCCATTAAGGCGCGCGTGATGCCCTTGGGATTCGGATGCTGAATGACGTTGCGGCCATAAACGATGCCTGAAGCGCCCTGCGCGAGCAGCCCCTGCGTGCGCTCGAGGATTTCGCGGTCGCTCACGCGTCCGCCACCCCGCACGAGCACCGGGATGCCGGAAGCGGCTTCGATGACTTTGTGATAGCGACTCACGTCGTCCGTCGGATCTGCCTTGATGATGTCCGCACCGAGTTCGACGGCCTGACGAACGAGGTAGGTGATGGCGGTTTCATCGCCATTCACCATGTAGCCACCGGCTTTCTCGTTCGGCTGGAATACCAGCGGCTCCACCATCATCGGCATGCCGTAGTAATCGGCCTGCGGCTTGAGTTTGAGGATGTTTTCCACGCATTCCGCATGCACTTCAGGTGCGCCGGGGATTTGGAAGAGGTTCACGCACACGCAGGCCGCGTCGTAGCGGACGGCTTGCAGCATGCAGTCCTCGATCATGAGGCTGAAGCGGCGATTTTCGGGCAATGTCTTGCCATAGATGTTCGCCACGTCGGTGCGCAGCACGAGGCTGGGCTTTTCGCGGCCGGGAATCTCCTGCAAATGCCGCGCCATGCCGAGCGTGAGTTGGATCGCGTCCGGCGCGGCATCGACGAGCACCTGGATGACCTTCCGCATGTCCTCGATGCCTTGCAGGAAGCCGGCTTGATTGAAGAAGCCGTGATCGACGGCCACATCGAAGCAGCGGTTGGACTTGGCGTTGAAGAGGCGTTTGAGGCGGAAGGATTTCATGGTCGGGGTTTGTTAAAGCGATTCGATGTGCGGTCAACTTTCACAGCGCCGCACGAAGAATGGCGAGCAGTTCATCATGCGTGAGGGAAACGGGATTCGCCTTCATGCTGCTCGCGGCGGCGGCTTTGCGGGCGATTTCGTCGAGACCGGAGTTTTGAATGCCCCACGCGCTGAGTTTCGGGATCTGAAGACGTGCGGTGAGCGCATGAAGCCATGAAACGGCGTCACTGCCGAGCATGGTGTCGATTTGATCGAACTTGGCGCGGTTTTGAACGCGTTTCGAGTTCGCTTCCCAAACGGGAGCAAGCAATGCGGCGCAAACGGCGCCGTGCGGTGCGTGAAACATGCCGCCAATCGGCGCGGCGAAGCCATGAACGGCACCGAGGCCCGCGTTGGCGAGCGCAATGCCGCTGTTGAGGGCGCAAAGAGCCATGTCCTCACGTGCATCGAGGTTGTGGCCGTTTTGAAAGGCACGTTCGAGGGAGCGAATCGCCCGCTGGATGCCATCAAGGCACAGCGCGTCGGTCATCGGCTGCGCACGCGAGCAAACGAAGGCTTCGAGACATTGCGTGAGCGCGTCCATGCCACTGGCGGCGGTGACGTTCGGTGGAAGATCGCTGGCGAGTTCGGGATCAATCAACGCGATGCGCGGCAGCATCGAGAGATGGCGCAGGCTGGCTTTGACGCGATGCTCCTCGCTGGCGATAACGGCGTTGCGCGTGGCTTCGGCTCCGGTGCCCGCGGTGGTGGGAACGGCGATGAAGGGCAACGGCGCGGCTTCGAGCGGCTTGCCTTCGCCAATGACCTCGATGTAGCGCATCAAATCACCCGGCTGCGTGCTCATCGCGGCGATGGCCTTGCCAGCATCGACGACACTGCCGCCGCCGATGGAGACGATAACATCGGCGTTGAGCTGTTTCGCCATTTCAACGCCGATTTGGATGTCTTGTACCGTCGGCTCTCCGCAAATCGATTTGAAGCCAACATAAGGCAGCCGGGTTTCCCATTGTTGCGGGCGGCTGCCGGTGATGAGAAGTGCTCGCTGGCCGAAGTCGGCGGCGAGAGCAGGCAATTCGCGCACCGTGCCGCGTCCGAAGATGATGCGCTGGGCGGTGGCGAATTCGAAACGGTTCATCGGCTGAGCGTCATGACGCACTCGAGGTGCTTCGTCTGCGGGAAGAGATCGAATGGCTGCACGGTGCCGAGCTTGTAGCCGGCCTCCGTGAAGAGCTGCAGGTCGCGCATCTGCGTGGCGGGATTGCAGGAGACATAGACAACCCCTTTCGGGCCAAAGGCGAAGAGCTGCTGCAAAAACTCAGCGCTGCAGCCGGCACGTGGCGGATCGATGAGCACCACGGTGTCGGCTCCGGGATGCGGAACGTCTTTGAATACTTCACGGGCGTCCGCTGCAATGAAGCGGCAGTTCGTAAGACCGTTGAGTTCGGCGTTGTGCGCGGCCTTTTTGACGGCGCTTTCAGAAATCTCGACGCCAATAACCTGCTCGAAGTCGCGAGCACCGCAGACGGCAAACAACCCGCTGCCGCAGTAGGCATCGACGAGGTATTTCGCCCCCATGGCCTTCGCCTCATCGAGGGCATGACGCACGAAGCGCGGCAGGATGAAGGGATTGTTCTGGAAGAAGTCGCCCGCTTGGAACTCGAAGCGAATGCCGTCCACGTCCTCGTGCGCGATGTCGTGCGTGTTCGTGAGCACGCCGTTTTTTGCCGCACGGAGCAGCAGGGTGCCGCCGCGTTTGAAACTCGCGGCGCTGGCGCGGATGTTTTCGCGCACAGCAGGCAGCGCTTGATTGATCGCGTCCATGGCGATGTGGCAATAGGGCACATCGACAAGCGCCGCACGAGCCCCCATGCGGAGGAAGCCAATGTCCTCGATGCCATTCGCGCGTGGCTTCTGGAAGTGGGGCGTGATTTTCGAGCGATAACCAAACTCGACGGGCGATGGGATGACCTCGTTCACCGGATGCTCGATGCGCGCCATGTGCTTCAGCAGCTCGGCGACCTGGCGTCGCTTCCAGTGAAGCTGCTCGGCATACGCCATGTGCTGGTACTGGCAGCCGCCGCAGGTGCCGAAGACCGGGCACACGGGCTGAACGCGCTGCGGCGAAGGTTCGAGCACCTCGACGAGGTCGGCTTCGCTGAAGTTCTTGTGATTGCGGTAGATGCGGCAGCGCACGAGCTCGCCGGGCAGCACGAAGGGCACGAACACGACCCAGCCGCCGGCCCGGGCCACGCCCATGCCCTCGTTCGTGAGATTGTCGATCCTCACATCAAGCTGCTGATGGTACGCGAAGGGATGCGGGACGAATTTTTTTGGCGGCTCCATGCGTCCCGTCATTTCTTCTCAGGATTGTCCAGGGTCATGTAGGTCCGTGCCTTCACGTCGCCGTTGAAGGGATTGAGCGTCTCGATTTTCAACTCCTTGAGGGTGGTGGCGTTGTCCACCTTCTGCACCTTGGTGACCTGGTAGCGTTTGACGACCTTGCTGTTGCGGTCATAGGCCTCCATCTTCGCGGCTCCGCCGCTGCCCTGGTGCACCCAGATGTCCACGACGTAGTACGGGCCGTCTTTGCCTGGATTGGTGACACGCACGATCCAGCACTTCTGCGCACTGACGCGGCCCTCGCCCATGAGCTGCGGACGCGGCCAGTAAAGGAAGCGAAGAGACAAATCCTCATAATTGAAGGCCATGCCGCGCAGGCTGCTGCCATACTGGCTGCCCTGCACCTGGGATGAGCCACCTGCGCGCACTTGGTAAAGTGTGGCGGGCTCGGTGTTCAGATCGAGGTGGACGATTTCCTTTGGTTCGTTGGTGAAGAGGAAACGCATGACGCGGTTCTCCATCGTCAGTGTCAGGGGCTCGGCGCGGCCTGTGGCGTCATCGCGGAGCTGGCCGTTCATCTTGTGGTTCTGCAAAGCATAGCTGAGACGCACAATGCGGAGGATTTCCTCGGCGGTTTTCGGCTGGGCGTCCTCGGCGCGACAGACGGCGGCAAGCATCAGCGGTATGAGCAAAAGGCGTTTCATGGTCGGAGAGTGGGGAGACACCGCTTTGACAGGCACGCGGCGGTCACTATTCAATGCGCTCAACCACCATGCAGCGCCAGCGCTTTCTCTTTGCCGCCCTAGGCCTGCTCACGCTCTGGCGCTAGGCGCTGCTCCCGACGCTGGAACTCTCCCCGGACGAGGCGCTGGCCGTTTTCCGTGTGAAACACGGCGGGATGACCGGTTTTCACGAAATCGGGCCGTTGGTGCCGCTTTTCGCGAAGCTAGGCATGCTAATCGGAGGCGCGAATGAGCTCGGCGTGCGCTTTTTCGCGCCCTTGCTTGTGCTCGCGGCCTCGCTGGCCGTATGGCGGCTGATGCGCGGGATGTTTGACGCGCATATCGCAGGCTGGGCGGTGGTGATCGTCAATGTGCTGCCGTCATTCAACATTGCCGCTGTCACGCTGACCGCCTCCACGGTCGTTTTTGCGCTCGTTCCGCTTTGCGCCTTGTGCTTGCGCATCGCGCTGGCCCATGCGCGGCCGCTGCACTGGGCGTGGTGGGCGGCGGGCGTCTGCGTTTTTGGCATGGTCATGGCCCGGCCTCCTGCATTGGATGTGATGGCTGCCGTGGTGATGGTTTTCGCGCTTCCGGATCGGTTGCGGCATCACCTGCGCTCCTCGGGTTTTCTCGTGATCGCGTGTTTTTGGAGCGTAGGAGTGCTGGGTTGGCTTTGGAGCGGACCAGACATCGATTGGCCGGAGTGGCGGCTCGTTCCGAACCTGCTGCGCTGGATTGTGCTCGCCTCGCCGTTGCTGCTCACATTGTTCGTGCTGGCGGCACGCATGGCGTTTGACCGTGCCGCGCTCATGTCGCAGCGCAGCCTGCCGCTGGCCATGCTGCTGCCACTGGCCGCGCTGGATTTCTTTTTCGGGCCGAATCATCGCTGGCCGGACATGGGCGGCGCGGCGTGGATGATCTTCGCGGCGATGCTCCTCGCGCATCGCGGCACGGTGCTCGGCGGCCTGGCCATCGAGAATCGTGCGAGCCTGCGGACCATCGCGCTGGTGCTCGCTGCGCTGCAGAGCGCCTTCCTGCTGCAAAGCGATTTCCCCCGCACGCTGGGCCTGCGCCGGCCTTTTTCACGGCAGACAGGCGAAGCCTCAGACTACGCTCATTTTTTCACCGCCGATCCCTCCAGGACCATGCGTGGCTGGCGTGAGAGCGCAAAACTCGTCTCCACCACGCTGAAAGAGGCCAATCGTGAAGGCACATGGTTCCTGCTCGCCACCGACTGGCGGCTCGCCGTCGGGCTGGATCACTATCTGGGCCAAAACGAGCCGGTGAAATCGCTGGACGACGATTTGCGCGGTTTCGTCGGTCGCGGCGCGATCTTCGTCACCGACGATCCCACCGCCATCGCGCCACCGCAGGCGGTGACAGCGCGATTTGCGCGCACCGAGATCCTTTCCATCGCCCGCGTGATGCACGCGGGCAACGAGGTGCGATGGCTGAAAATCTTCACTTGCCACCCTTAACGTCTGCCCGACTTTTGCCCCCTTTTTCCCGCGCCCATGCCATCTTCTCCTGCTCTTTCCGTAGTCGTGCCCCTCTACAACGAGGAGGACAACGTCGTGGAGATGCAGCAGCAGATCGACGCCGCGCTCGCGGGACGTGATTACGAGCTCGTGCTCGTCGATGACGGCTCGAAGGACCAGACGCTCTCCCGTATCCAGCCAGGACCACGTGTGCGTGTGATCGTGTTCGAGAAAAACAGCGGCCAGAGCGCCGCCATGCACGCCGGCATTCATGGCGCAAAGGGCGATGTCATTGTCACGCTCGACGGCGACCTGCAAAACGATCCCGCCGACATTCCCGCTCTCGTCGCGAAGCTCGACGAAGGCTTCGACCTCGTCTGCGGCTACCGCGCGAAGCGCAAGGACACCGCCTTCAAGCGCCTGCAGAGCCGCATCGCGAACTTCGTCCGCTCACGCTTCGTCGGCGATCATGTGCGCGACACCGGCTGCACCTTGAAGGCCATGCGCCGCGACTGCCGCGAGGCGCTGCTGCTCTTCAACGGCATGCACCGCTTCATCCCCGCGCTCATCCGCAACATGGGCTGGCGTGTCACCGAGGTGCCGGTGAATCACCGCCCGCGCATCCACGGCGTGAGCAAGTATGGCTTCGGCAACCGCGCCCTGCGTGCCACGATGGACATGTTCGGCGTCCGCTGGCTCAACAGCCGTCGCACGCGCTACAGCATTCGTGAGGAACGGCACGGTTGATGCGTTTCTCTTGTTGACGAACGCCGCGTCAATCCGGCATGCTGGAAAAATCTTAGACGGATGAACCTGCGCGAACAACTGCGACAAACGCTTCCCGAAATCCTTCCGGATGATCCGGCGGAGGCCATCAAGGGCACCGAGCTCATTCGTCTCGTGCGCCTGCGTCTTGGGGAAGGCTACAGCGACGCCACGCTGCGTTATCATTTTTCCATCCTCAGCTACGACCCCACCTCGCCCATCGCAAAGGTCGATCAGGGCCAGGGCTACTACCGCAGGCAGAAAAAAACCGCCGGCCCGAACGGCGTCACCCGCACCAGCCTCTTCGATGAGGAAAACGAGAGCGACCAGTGCTGGTCGCGGTTCCTGCGCATGGTCGCCATTTATGAGCGCCTCAGTCTTCAGCGCTCGCGTTATCCCTTCCTCCTGAACCGCAACAGCAGCGGCGCCCCCAGCATGGAGGGCGAATGGGACATCCCCGACCTCGTCGTCGCCGACTGGGATCTCGACGCCGCCAGTGATGATGCGCCGCGTTTCGACGAGGCGATGCTCAATCTCCGCCGCCATCTCGGCGGGCCCGAGGTCAGCCTCACCGGCGTGCAGTTGAAGCTCAATGTCTCGCTCGAAAACTTCAGCGCCGACTTCTTCCAAGCCCTCAGCGCCACCCGCTGGACGCTGCAGAGCGAGATCGTCATCGCCGAAGGCCTTAATGACGAGGCGCTCGTCGATGCGCTGCGAAGCCTCGGCCATCAGTTCGGCGTCGGCATCAGCAGTCTCGGCATCCAGCTCACCCAGCTCGATGAACTCCCCTCCGCCAAGGAACTCCGCGCCATGACCGCCGCCGAGTTCGAGGCCGTGCACAATCTCCTGCGCATCCAGAAAATCACCCTGCCCACGCCTCGCCACGGCATCGACTGGCCCGCGCTCAACGCCCTGCGCAAAAAGCACGACTCCGTCGCCGACCTCGTCCGCTGGCTCTCCGACTGCCTCGCCAAAAGGCAGCCGGAATGGGTCGGTGGAGCGGTGAGGTGAGAAGAGTCAGGGTTTTAAAGCCGCACAGATCCCAAACCAGGCTTTTGCATGGATCCACGCTTCCTCGGTTGTCAGCGTCCGGTTTGGCATGCCGGGCGGCTGCCCCAATGCCGCGAAGTTCGCGTTATCCACTCGCTCACCGCGACCGGAAAATCTCGCTCATCAGGCACTCGACCATCAACGTCTTCAACCCGAGGCCTTGCTTCTTCACTTTGTCGTGGAGTTGATCGAGGGGGATGTCGTCGTTGAGCTCCATGGTGCGGCCGGTGGTGTAGGTGAGGAGCTGGCGGATGAGGTGGCGGGTGAAGAGATCGCTGCGGGTGTCGCGGATGACCTTCTTGAAGCCGGTGAAGTCGGCGTAGGTCTCGCCGGAGGGGAATTCGCCGGTGGTGTCGATGTCGGCGGGTTTGGCTTTCTTGCTGGCGGCAGGGTATTTTTTGCGCCAGCGGCCGACGGGGTCGTAGGCTTCGAGGCTGAAGCCGAGCGGGTCGATTTTGCGATGGCATTCGGCGCAGGCGGCGTCGGAGCGATGTTTGGCAAGGCGGTCGCGGATGGTGGTGGCGCCGCTGACATCGGGATCGATCGCGGGCACGACATCCGGTGGCGGTGGCGGCGGGACGCCGAGGAAATTCTCCGTGACCCACACGCCGCGGGTGACGGGCGAGGTTTCGACGCCATTCGCACTCACGGTGAGCACCGCGGCCATGCCGAGGAGGCCGCCGCGATGGTTGTTGCCCTTGAGGGTGACTTTTTGGAAGCCATCGGCGAGGCGCAGTTTGTCCTTCTCCGGCAGTTCGTAGAGTTTGGCGAGTTTCTTGTCCACGAAGGTGTGCTCGCAGTCGATGAACTGCGCGGCGCTGCCGTTGTTCTTGAGCAGATCGCGGAAAAACAGCCGCGCCTCGGCCTTCATCGAGCTGGGGAGGTCCTCGGCGTAGTAGGAGCGGAAATTTTCACGCGGCGGCGGCTGCGAGCCGAGGTCGCGGAGATTCAGCCAACTGTCGAGGAAGCCGTTCACGAAGCCGTTGATGCGTTCATCGGCGATCATGCGCTCGATTTGCTTTTTCAATTCGGCGTCCTGCGTGAGCCCGCCGGACTTCGCGGCGGCGAGCAGTGCGTCATCCGGCGGTGCGGCCCAAAGCGCATACGAGAGACGCGAGGCGAGGTCGTAGGGCTTGAGGCGCTTTTCGGATTCGTCGGTGATCTCGCTGAGATACAGAAAGCTCGGCGAGCATAGGATGAGTTTCAGCGCATCGAGCGCGGCCTGGCGCGGCGAGGCTTTTTCTGCGAGGCGTTTGTCATACATGGCCTTGATCGGCTGGCGGTCGGCCTCGGCGAGGGGGCGACGGTAGGCGCGTTCGGCGAAGGCATTCAACTGATCGAGCGCCTTGGCCTCCTGGAAGCCGTTTTTGCCAAAAACGGCCACTCCTTCGACGCTGCCATGATCTTCCGGCACCGGGCCGTGGATCACGATCTCGCTGATGCGGATGTGCGGGAGCTTGCCTTCCTTCAAAATGTGCGCACGGCCGACGCCTGAGCTGCCGACATCGCTCTTGAACTCGTCTTTGTAGCGTTTGTTAATCGTGACGACGGCGGCGCGGGATTCATACGGGCCGTTTGGGAAGATGAAGCGCGGTGTTTGCCCGGCTTCGAGCCACACGCGGAATTTGAGCCGCGTGGGCGTATTGTCCGGCACGACGGCGGTGGCGAGCACGGGCTCGATGGGCTGCGGATAGTGAATGTGACCCGCGGTGACATCGCCGGGCACGACGCCGAGAATGAAGGGCTCGGAGAAGTCGATGCCGAAGATGGCGGGATCGTAATGCGTGTCGCGATGCATCGCAGCGGCCTCAACTTCGAGGTCGTAGAGGCCGGCGACGGGCACGCCTTGCTTGAAGTCCTCGATGTGGCCGTAGCCGCCCTGGCGCGTGTCGCTGTTCGGCTGCTCGTAAATGTTGAGGTAGCGGTAGTTGAAGGCGCTTTTGTGTGAGCCCTGCAGTTCCTCGTATTGCACGAAGTGGCTGTTGAACTTCCAATCCTTCGGCGGCGTGGCTGGTTTGCCGAGACGTGCCTCGACGAGGCGGTTCGCGGACTGGAAATACTGATCGACGAGGAAGCCGGAGGTCACGAGCGATTTGCCGATCGTGTCCATGTGCTCGGTGGTCTTCTCCTTCGGAAACTGCGCCGTGAGGCCGAGCGTGTCCACGCGACGGCCAAACAGCACCGCGAGCGTGTTTTCATACTCGCGGCTGGAAAGGCGGCGCATCACCGTGCGGCTGCCGGTGCTCTGAAATTTGCCATGCGCCGCCACGGTGCCCTCGCGCAAAGCACGAATCATGGCGATGCGCTCCTCGTCGTTCGGCTGGTCGGCCTTCTTTGGCGGCATTTCCTTCAAAGTGAGCTGATCGATGATGTCGCGAGCATCAATGAGCTCGTTCACCGACTTCAGCGGCAGCACGAACTTGTCGAACGCACGATCTCCCTTCTGCACATCCGCGTCATGGCACTCCAGGCAGTATTTGCCGAGAAACTGCTTCACGAGCTTCGGCGTGTCGTCCGCGGCGTGGGACAAAGTGGTCACAATCGCGAAGCAAAGTAGCCCTCTCGCTCCGCGAGAGGAGCGTGGGGCGTTGAAAGGAGATTTCGTCATCGAAAAGAGAAAACGTGAAGAGTTGGCGGGAACGCTGAGCTCATCTTGCGGAGCAAGATGGCTACTTTGCTGGCGCATGATCGAAGCCACTCGGCATCAAGCAAACCGCCCCGTGCTGCTGCCAAACGAATCGGTTTCGACGCCCATCTTCTGAGCGATATCGACGAAGAGATTGCACAGTGGCACCTTGTTGATGCCTTCGCGGGGCACTTCGCGGAATTCGCCGTGCTTGTAGCCGCCGCCGGCGAGGAGGATGGGCAGGTCGGAGTTTTTATGCGAGTTGCCATCGCCCATGCCGCTGCCGAAAAGCACGGTCGTCGAGTCCAGCAGCGTGCGCTCGCCGTCGTTCATCTTCGCGAGGCGGGCCACAAACTTGCCGAAGTGCTCGATTTGATAGGTCTCCAGCTTGATGAGGTCGGCGATGGCCTCGGCGTCGTTGCCGTGGTGGGAGAGACCGTGCCAGTCCTTCTTGATGCCGAGGTGCTGTGGCATGAAATCGCCGCCGATCTCCAGCGTGGCGATGCGCGTGCTGTCACTCTGCAAAGCGAGCGCGATCATCTCATAGAGCAGCGGCAGGTCCTCGACCGCGTTGCGATTGGCGGGCTTTTCAAACGGTGCCTTCGGCTTCGGCTGATGCGTCCATTTTTGGCGCAGTTCGAGGCGCTTCTCCACATCGCGCACGGAGGTCAGATACTCGTCGAGCTTGTCCTTGTCCTCCTTGTTCACCTGCTTCGAGAGGCGGTTCGCCTCCTCCAGCACGGAATCGAGGATGGAGGCCTGCACCTGATTTTCCTGGGCGCGACGCGCCTGACGCTCCTTCGAGTCGGTGACGAACAGTTTTTCAAACAACTCCGCCGGATTCGTCACCGGCGGCACACGCACGCCCGACTTCGTCCACGAGATCTGGCAACCACCATGAATGCCGCCTTCCGAACCGACCGTGAGCGCCGGAAAACGCGTCTCAAAGCCCACCGCATCCGCGAGGAACTGGTCGATGGTCACATTGCCCTCGGGGCGATTTTGCGCCTCGGAGTGCAGCACGCCGGAAAGGAACGAATGCACCGCGAAATGCCCGCCCTTCACGCCGTGGTCGAGCCCGCGGAAGACCGTCATGTGATCGCGAATGCCCTCCAGCGGCTGCAACAGCGTCGTTTTCTCGTAATTCCGGCCCTGCGTGGTGGGGAAAAGGCTCTTCGTCTGGTAGCCGAGCAGGTTGCCAATCGCCACAAAGCGCCGCGCACCCATGCCCGCGCCTTTCGCGGCCTGGACGGAGCCGCCCACGGACTTCGCCATGAGCGAGGACATCCCCGGCAGTGCGAGCGTGGTGCCGAGGGAACTGAGAAGGAAATGACGACGATTCATGCAGGGTGTTTTTGGGGGCAAAAAGGTAACGATCCGGAAGACTGGATTGTTGCAGCAGAGAGCAGGCCACCGCCGTCTGAGGATCGCCTCTATTCAGAAGTTATCACCCGGGGAAAAAGTCTTTGCTTCATTCGATGCCTTGCCATCGTGCGCGCTTTCACCGCCCATGCATCCGGACATCTCCCCCGTCGCCGACGCGCTCGGCATCTCTCCCGATCATCTGATTCTTCACGGAAGGCACATGGCCAAGGTCAATTTGGCAGCGCTTCACTCGAAGCCGAGCCGTGGAAAGCTGATCCTCGTCTCCGCGATCACGCCGACGCCGGCTGGCGAGGGCAAAACGACGGTTTCGATCGGTCTGGCGCAGGGTTTGAAGAAGATCGGGCAAAATGTCGCCCTCGCGCTGCGACAGCCTTCGATGGGGCCCGTGTTCGGGCGCAAAGGAGGCGCGACCGGCGGCGGAAAAAGCAGCGTGCGGCCCGCGCATGCGATCAATCTGCATTTCACCGGCGATTTCCACGCCATCACCTGCGCGCACAACCTGCTCTCCGCCGTTATCGACAACCACCTCTTCCTTGGCGATGCGCGCCTGCCCGCCGAACGCGTGCTGTGGAAACGTGTGATGGACATGAACGACCGTGCACTGCGCAGCGTGCGCACCAGCGTCGGCAAGCCGACCGAGCGGCAGACCGGATTCGACATCACCGCGGCGTCCGAGATCATGGCGATCATGTGCCTGGCCGAATCGCTGCCAGACCTGCGCAAACGTCTCGAACGCATCGTTGTCGGCTTCACGCCGGAGGGAGAGCCGGTCTTCGCGAAGGAGTTCCGCGTCACCGGCGCGATGCTGGCGCTGCTGCGCGAGGCCTTGATGCCGAATCTTGTGCAAAGCGTCGAAGGCGTGCCGGCTTTCCTTCATGGCGGCCCGTTTGCGAACATCGCGCACGGCTGCAATTCGGTGCTCGCCACGCGCATGGCCCTCGCGCATGCCGATCTCGCGGTCACGGAGGCCGGATTCGCCTTCGATCTCGGCGGGGAGAAGTTCATGCACATCAAGTGCCGTCAAAGCGGCCTCGCCCCCGAGGCGATTGTGATCGTCGCGACCATTCGCGCCCTGAAAATGCACGGCGGCGTGGCGCTCGACGCGTTGACGCAGCCGGATGGGGATGCCTTGAAACGCGGATTGGAGAACCTCGCCGCGCATCTCGACAGCGCGGCGAAGTTTGAGCGGCCGGTCATCGTCGCGCTCAATCGTTTCCACACGGATGACGACGCGGAGATCGCCCTCGTGCATGAATTCTGCGCCGGGCGCGGAGTTCACAGCGCCACGGCCGATGTTTTCGCGCAAGGCGGCGACGGAGCCATCCAGCTCGCGGAAAGAGTGCTCGCCGCCTTGCCGCAGGAGTCCACACCGCTGCCGTTTCTCTATCAAACCGAAGACAGCGTCGAGGCGAAGCTCCACGCCATCGCCACGAAGATCTATGGCGCGGACGGCGTGCAGCTCACCGACGAGGCAAAGGAAAAGCTCGCGCTCTTTGCCCGCAGCGGCTTCGACAAGTTGCCTATCTGCATGGCGAAGACCCAGGACAGCCTCTCCGACGACGCGAAAAAGCGCGGACGGCCACGCGGCTTCACCATCACCGTGCGTGACTTTGAAATCGCCAACGGCGCCGGCTTCCTCGTCGCGCTCACCGGCACGATGATGCGCATGCCCGCGCTGCCGAAGGTGCCTGCCGCCGAGCGCATCCAGGTCACCGATGACGGCATCATGAGCGGGATCTAGCGATGTCTTGCCCGCGTGACGGGCACGCTTTAGCATCGGCAGCGCATGATCCTGGCCCGCACGTTTATTTTCGGCTTCCCGCTGCTCGTCGGGGCGCTGGCGTGGTGGTCAGCGGAGGTTGCCACCCGCAGCCGTGCGCGCCAAACGGGCGGCATCGTGGTCATGCTGCCGCAAAACGCGCCCGTGCTGAACCCTTTCCTGCCCGCGACGGAGGTGGAGCGCGAGATCACCGACCTCGTTTACGAGCCGCTGCTGCGCATCGGAACGGACGGCGCGTTGCAGCCGGCTCTGGCCGAATTATGGCGCTGGACGCAGGATGTGACCTGCTGGTTCGCGGACGAGGCGACGGCGAAACAGGCGCAGGAGCGTTTGCAGTCGCAGATCGGCGTAAAAAACCTCTGGGCGAATTGGAAGCTTAGTTCCGCCCGCGTGCAGGGAAACGCGCTGCTGCTCAATTTCAGCGAAACAGCCACCGCAGGCGTGCAAAACGCGCTGGAGGTCATCGCGGACCTGCATCCGCAGCCCGCCGCGTTCTGGCGTGTCGAGTGCCATGCGCCTTTGCGCGCCGCGTGGGAACATTTCATGGCATCCTCTCCCCAGGCGAGGCAGATCCAGCGCGTGTGGTTCGACGGCGCAAACGCATGTGAGATCGTCGTGGTCGGCCCGGCGCAGGATGTGCTCGATGACATGCGCGGCGCGCTCAACACCGCGACGAAGGAGACCTGCGCGCTCCATTTGCTGGGCGAACTCGGCGCTCTGGTGGAGCCGGTGCTCGACCTCGACATCCGCCCTGGCCAGAACTGGCACGATGGCACACCTGTCACCGCCGAGGATGCGCGCTCCACGCTCGAATTCCTGCGTGGCAATGACTGGCCGCTGCCAAACCGCGAGGCGCTGAGGCACATCCAGTCGCTTGAATCGCGAAAAAACGGCGCGCAACTGCATGTGACCTTCCGCAGACGCTACGGTCCGGCGCTGGGCATGTTCGCCGATCTGCCGGTGCTGCCCGCAGGGTGGTTGCGTGTCCACCCAGATGCGAAGGAGGCCGATTTCATCCGCGAATCGCCGCCAGGAGCCGGAAGTTACCGCATCACGGCGCGGGACGCGCATTCGCTCATTCTCGTGCCCGCGCGGCGTGAGGCCGGGACACCGCGCTTCCTGTTTAACTTCTCCGCGTCGCCGTTGATGACGCAGATCGGCGTGCGCACGCGCACGGTCGATCTCGTGTGGCCCGCCGCGGCCGCGGACCGCGCGCATTTCACGCAATTGCAATTCACCACGCCACGGCAACGACTCGTCGTGCTCTGGAACACGCGGCATGACGTTTTGAAAAACGTACGCTTTCGCGAGGCGCTGGCGCTGGCGACGGACATCGACGATCTCGTGCGCAGGGTGCCCGGCCGTCTCGGTCACGCGGATGCGAGCTTGTTCGCGCCCGGCCTGTGGTTCAGCACAAGAGCGGAGAAGGTGCCGTTCGCGCTGGAAAAGGCGCGCCAGATTCTCACGGATGAAGGCTGGCCGCGTGATGTGAGCGGTGTGGCGCGGCGCGGTGACCGCGCCTTCGAGTTCACGCTGCTCGTGCCCTCCACGGATGTGATGCACATGCGCACGGCGGAACGTCTGGCAGCGCAGTGGTTTGAAGCGGGTGCCAAAATCAAGATCGAGCATGTCCAAGACGCACGCCTGCTCGCGCAACGGCTGCAGGAGCATCGTTTCGACGCGGTGCTGCTGGACCAGCGCTTCGAGGTGTCTTGGGATCAACTGCCGTGGTGGCACTCCTCGCAGGCGAATCCCGGCGGAACGAATTTCTGCGGCATCGCCGATCCGCAGATCGACCTCCAGCTTGAGGCGCTGGGGGGCGAATTCGATCCCGCGCGCGTGCCGGAGCGTGTGCGCGGGCTGGAGTCGCGCCTGCTGCCGCTGCACCCGCTGCTCACGCTCTTCACCACGCACGACGAGGCCGCCGCCGCGCCTTCGCTGCAGGACATGAGTCCGGCTGCCGGATCATCCTGGACCCTGCGCAAGCTGGCGCTTGCGACGCGGCGGACTCCCACCGCGCCTGTGGTCGATCTCAAACTGCGCACGGCCGACTGATGATCTCGCAGCCTTTCTCACCCCCGCCCCGCTGGTTGCCGCTGCGTCTGCTGCTCGGCGGCTTGATCGCGGGCCTGGCGATGCGGGGTCTGCTCCATCACGAGTGGAGCCTGGTGATGCCCGCACGCCTTGATGAGCTCATGGTGCGTTGTGGTCACAGTTTGGTCGTTCTTATCGTCGCGTTGTCACTGGCGCTGAGCCTTGGACTGGCAGCAGGGATGCTGGCACGGCAAACTGGCCCGCTGATGGAAAAAATCATCGCGCTGCCGGGGCGCATGCTCGCCTGCCTGCCTGTCGCGGCGCTGACGTGGGTTTTTGTCGGCATCTGGACCGGGCAGAACGGCCGGCCGGTCGAAACACTGCTCCCTGCGCTGCTGCCGGAGGTTGAGACGCCGTGGCAGATCGCGCTGGCGCGCGTGCTGTGGGAGTTTCTGGCCCCGGCGCTGCTGCTGGCCGTGCCGCTGACAGGCGAAGTCGTGCATTGCGTGATCAACGACGCGCGCGCCACGATGAACCTCGATTTTTCCCTGCGCGCGCGCGGTGTGGCGGCAGTCGCACGGCTCTGGCGGCATCATCTGAGCCAGTTGCTGCCGCTGCTCAGCGTGCGCATGCAATCGTTGTGCCTCGCCGCGCCCGTTTACCTCATCGTGATCGAAGATGTGCTGCATTTCATGGGCTGGGGCGGCTGGATGGCTCATGCTCTGCGCACAGGGGATGTGGACGGTATCGCGGAAGGTTTTTACAGCGGAGGAATGATGATGGCGCTGCTCTGCGTGCTCGCACGGCTGGCGGGAGGAAGCTGGAAGACCATGCGGAGGGGGCTTTGGGCGTTGTCATGGCAGCCGTGGCCGCTTTGGGCGCTGGGACTGATGCTGCTGCCCTCGCTGGCGGCGATGAACTGGATCGTTTTGTGGGCCGCCGTGCTCGTCGCCAGCAGCGCGGGCTGGCATCGTGCCTGGAACGAGATCGAAGCCACCATCCCTGTTGATGCGGCTCGTGTGCTCGGCGCACCGGAAGGCATGATCTGGCTCAAGCACATCGCTCCATTGCAGCTCCGCATGCTGGCGGCGTGGTTTTGCAGCATGCTCGCGCAGACGTTGCTATGGATCGCGCTGGCCTGCACGCTGCAGCCCGATTTCTCTGACAAACTCGTCGGACCGCTGGCCGCGTGGTGCCGCCCGCTGGCAATCGCCACGATGCAGGAAGCCGCCGCAACATTAACCGACCCGACCGCGATTGTGCGCGCCGGAGGCGGCATTGCGCTTGCCGCCTTGTGTTTGATCCAAGTCAGCCGCATCGTTCAACCAAGACCCACCTGAGCCTCATGTCCGACGCCAACACTTCCTCAAACGACGCCCCGCTGCTGCGCGTCCGTGATTTGCAGATCGAATTCGGTCGTCATGACGCCGCGCCGGTGAAAGCAGTCAAAAGCATCAGCCTGGAGCTGAAGCGCGGGGAGTCCATCGCGCTCGTCGGAGAAAGCGGCAGCGGCAAGAGCGCCACCGCGCTTTCCTTTGCCCGTCTGCTGCCGGAGCCGCCAGCCGGCATCTCCGCGAAGGAGATGAGCATCAACGGCCGCGAAATTTTGAAGATGAGCGAGCGCGAGCTGCGCGGCATCCGTGGCAAGGAGATCGCCTACATCTTCCAGGAGCCGACCACCTCGCTCAATCCGGTGCTGACCATCCGCACGCAGATCGCCGAGGCGCTCTCGCTGCACCGCCCCGATGTCGCGAAGGCGGACCGTGACGACGAGATTGTGAAGTGGCTCGACAAGGTGGGCATCGTCGATTCGCGCAAGCGCCTGCACGCCTACCCGCACGAGCTCAGCGGCGGCATGCAGCAGCGCGTGATGATCGCCATGGCGCTCTGCACGCAGCCGAAGCTCCTCATCGCCGACGAGCCCACCACCGCGCTCGACGTCACCATTCAGAAGCAAATCATGGACCTGCTGGCGCAGCTCCGCCGAGAGCTGGATATGAGCATCATCCTCATCACACACAATCTCGGCATCATCCGCAGCGTGGCCGACCGCGTGGCCGTCATGTTCCGCGGCGAGATCGTCGAGACCGGCCCCGTCGATGAGATCCTCCGCAATCCACAGCACGCCTACACGAAGGCGCTGCTCGCCTGTGTCCCGCGCATGGGAGCGAAACAAGCGCGGCTGACGGCCATCGACTACGCGGCGCTCGGCTGATGAGAATGAAGCATTGCAGGCCGGGGAGCTGGCGTGCTAGCCTTCGACCATGAAAACGATCCTTCTCGTTCTCGCGACGGCTCTGCCGCTCGGCGCGCAGGTGGTCAATCCCGCCACCGGGAAGAAATTCGAGACGCGCACCATCAACGGCAGCGGCGGAAACAACGGCGTCAGCATCAACGGCTCCACCGCGCCGCCCGCGACGCCAAAGGCGAGACTGGTTTCCTACTTTTCCCTCAGCGATACACGGCAGTGGAAAAGCAGCGACGGACGCTCCCTGCTCGGCAGCATCATCGCATTTGAAGAGTCGGTCATCGAGATTGACGCCGCCAATCCCGCCGCTGCGAAAGAGGCCGCGCAAAAAGCACCGCCTGCGAAGCTGCCTGAAAAACCCACGCTCATCCGTGATGGCAAGGTGCGCCTGCTCGTGAACAACAAGCCGTATGAGGTCGCACTCGACCAGCTCAGCGAGGAGGACCGCAAATTTGTCGCGGATTTGAACGCCAAGCTGCCAAAATAGAATATTGATGACTCACATAAGCTCCTTTTTCACCCTTGCCGCCGTGCTACTGCTCGCAGGTTGTTGTTCACAGCAGGTGCCTTCAGCCACGAACCCCGAAGGACGGCCGTCCTTGAAGGATTATGACAACGCGCCGGCGGCAGGACCGCTGTTCATGCCGTTCCGCTGATTTCCGGCCATGAACGGGCGGAAATGATCCCCTTCCCGCCCGCGTTCTCTGATGTCGAATGACCCGACGCGCCGTTTTGCTATCGACCGCCGCTTTTGCCGCCGCATTGCCGGCTGCGGCGGCATTGCGCGGGAAGCGGATGGGCATCGTCATCCATTCGTATGGCAGGCGCTGGCATGGGAAGTACTCGAACATCCAATTTCCGCCCTTCGAGCATGCTCTCGACGTGCTCGACCATGTGCGTGATCTCGGCGTGGGTGGCCTGCAGATCACGGTGGCAGGCTGGACGGCCGAATTTGCGGAACAGGTGCGCGCCACCTGCGAATCCTACCGCATCCAGCTCGAAGGCAGCATCACCTTGCCAAAGAATGATAACGACGTGCCGCGCTTCGACAACGAGCTGCGCGTCGCGAAGCTGGCGGGCGCGACGATTCTCCGCTCAGCCGCCGGCGGACGCCGCTACGAGCTGTTCTCCAGCCTGGAGGAGTTCAAGCACTTCAAAGACGCGGCGTTCAAGTCCATGCAGCTCGCCGAACCTGTCGCACGAAGGCAGCGCGTGAGGATCGGCGTCGAAAATCACAAGGATTTCCACGCGGCAGAGCTGGCGGAGATGCTGGGGCGGATCAGCAGCCCGCACATCGGCGCTTGTGTGGACACGGGCAACAGCATCGCGCTGCTCGAAGACCCGATGCAGGTCGTTGAAACACTCGCGCCCTTCGCCGTGACCACGCACATCAAGGACATGGCCGTGCAGGAGACGCCGGATGGCTTCCTGCTCTCTGAAGTGCCCCTCGGAGAAGGCATCCTCGACCTGCCGCGCATGTTCGCGGCGTTTGAGAGGCACAATCCGCAGATCGCCTACCATCTGGAGATGATCACACGTGATCCGCTCGACATCCCCTGCCTCAAGCCCGGCTACTGGGCCACATTCACCGACAAACCCGGCACCGAGCTCGCGCGCACGCTCGCTCTGGTGCGTGAGCGCAGGGCGGCGAAGCTGCCGAAGACCACCGGGCTTGGCCTGGAGCAGGCGCTTGAGTTCGAGGAGGCCAACATCGTGAAATGCCTGCTAGCTGCCGGTGACAGGCTCGGCTTTGACCAGCCCGCTCCGGTGAAGCCGAAGGGGCGGGATGAAAGGTGAGCGGGGGTTGAGGATTCGCGGGCCGCGTCCATGATGCGCGTCCCTTGCCTGACGCAACCTCCATCGCCGAGAACACCCCCATCCACGACGCCAAACTGGCGTTGCAGAAGTATTTTGGTTTCCGTGAGTTCCTCGACGGCCAGGAGCCGGTGATCGCGAACATCGTCGGCGGGCGCGACACGATGGTCATCATGCCAACCGGCGGCGGAAAATCGCTCTGCTACCAGCTTCCGGCGATGGTGATGGACGGCGTGACCGTCGTGGTGAGCCCGCTCATCGCGCTCATGAAGGACCAGGTCGATGCGCTGGAGCGGCGCGGCATTCCCGCCACGCTCATCAACAGCTCGATCTCGCTCTCCGAGCAGCAGGAGCGCATCACGGCGCTGCGGAATGGCGGCTACAAGCTCGTCTATGTCGCGCCGGAGCGTTTCCGCAGCCGCTCGTTCACGAACGCGCTGCGGCAGGTGCAGATCGCCTTGTTTGCAGTCGATGAGGCGCACTGCCTTTCGCAGTGGGGGCATGATTTTCGTCCCGATTACATGCGTCTCGGCGAGGCGCTGGAGCATCTGGATCGTCCGCAAGTCGTCGCGTTGACCGCCACGGCCACGCCGGAGGTGCGCGGTGACATTCTGCGCACGCTGCAACTGCGGGACCCGTTTGTCGCCATCCGCGGCTTCGAGCGGCCAAACCTCAGCCTGAACATCACGCAGACGAAAAACAACAGCGAGAAGTACGAGCGGCTGAAAAGGATCATCACGCAGTTCAAAACGGGCATCGTCTATTGCTCCACGCGCAAACGTGTCGAGGAAGTCGGCGAGGAGCTGCGCTCGTGGAAGCTCAAGGTCATCGAATACCACGGCGGGCTCGACGACAAGGAGCGCGAGTCGCGCCAGACGAAGTTCATCACGAAGAAGGCCGATGTCGCCGTGGCCACGAACGCCTTCGGCATGGGCATCGACCGCTCGGACGTGCGTTTCGTCGTTCATTTCGACGTGCCGGGCAGCGTGGAGGCCTACTATCAGGAAGCGGGCCGCGCTGGACGTGATGGCGAGCCCTCGCAGTGCGATCTGTTCTTCAATTTTGCCGACACGAAGACGCAGGAGTTCTTCATCGAGGGCAACAACCCGGGCGTGGACATCATTCGGGCCGTTTATCAGACGCTGCTGAACGCGGCGGACTCGAATCACGAGGTGCAGGCGTCGATCGACGAGATCACCGAGCGTTCCGGAGCCAAAAACAGCATGGCCGTCGGCTCGGCGCTCAGTCATCTGTTCCGCAACGGCTACATCGAGCGTTTTGACATTCCCGGGAAGCGCATCCGCGGCACACGGCTGCTGCGGCCGGATGTTTTGACGCGGAATCTCGAGTTCGACGTCGAGGCGCTGCGTGAGAAGGACCGCCGCGACCGCTCGAAGCTCAAGGCAATGATCGAGCTGTGCTACGACGACAAGGCCTGCCGCCAGGAGCAGATCTTGCGCTACTTCGGCGAGACGGAGAGCACGCCCTGCGGCACCTGCGACGTGTGCAAAGCGGAAGGCGTGCAGCCGCCGCGTGAAGGCACGGCGGAAGAGATCACCATGCTGCGCCAGGCGCTCAGCGGCATCGCCCGCATGTCCACGAAGCGCGCGGATGGCGTGTGGGAAGGCCGTTATGGCAAAGGGCGCATCATCCAGATGCTCGTGGGCAGCAAGTCGAAGGAGATCGTCGATGCCGGGCTCGATCAACTGAGCACCTACGGCCTGCTCAAGCACGCGGGCACGCATGTTTTGCACCCGCTGTTCGTCGAGATGGAAAAGAACGGCCTCATCGAGACCAGCGCCGGGGAGTATCCCATCGTCTCACTGACCTCACGCGGCATCCAGGCGATGAAGGACGCGCAAAACATCCGCCTGCGCTGGCCTTCGATGCACGCGCCCTCGTCGAAGCCGAAAGGCAAGACGGCGATGAACGAGGAGCTTGCCGCGAAGGAGTTGGGCTTCGACGACGCGCTGTTCGATAAGCTCAAGCGACACCGCGCCGCCGTGGCCGAGGCCGAGGGCGTGCCGCCCTACATTGTGTTTGGCAACCAGACGCTGGAGTTCATGACGCGCCTGAAGCCGAAGACGATTGAAGCGGGCCTGAAAATTCGCGGCGTTGGCGAAAAGAAGGCCCGGGAGTATCTGCCGGACTTCATCGCGATCATCAAGAAGCACGGGTGATTGTTCGTGTGGCGTGATCTTGCTGGGGGCGAAGGATGCAATGACGAAACCAGAATGGCGAATGACGAACCATTCCAGCCTCCTGGAATGGCCAACGTTCAGTAATAATGCGCGGGCCGTCTCACGATCCGCGCCTTGCGGACGATGTCGGCGGGATGCTCGGGCGTGCCGCGATTCATGAAGTTGTCGAGGCTCTGCGTCGCGTCGAGGAGGCTGCGCACTTGGCCGCCGATGGTCGGGGCGGGGTTGAGGTAGTCGTCGATCCCGGCCACGGCCTTGTACACGACGGACATTTCGACCACGAACACATCGTCGAGCCGGTAAAACTCGCTGCCGGTGAGCAGGCCGGAGCCGGGCTGGCCGGTGGGGCGCGCTTGAGAAGCCGGACGCAGCGTCTTGTAGAGGCGGTCACGCGAGACAGGAAAGTCGAGACGGCTTAGCCGACGCTCATAAACCTGGCGGCGGGCGTTTTCATCCCGCGGGAGCATGTCGCAGGCGGTGAGCGTGAGGAGGAGCAGGGCGATCCAGCGGTTCATGGCCGGAGCATAGACCATCGAGACGGCGATTGGCGCGAATGATTTTCAGAACAAAAAACGCGCCTCTTCCATCGCGGGACGATCACTTTGCCTCCACCGCCGTGCTGAAGCTGTTGGCCTGGCCTGAGGTGGCCGGAGACAGGAATGCTTTTTGCAAAGCGCTGCCCTCAGGCAGTTTGGCGAGAGCCTCGGCGAGCACAGCCTCGGCGGTGGCATCCGGATTTTGACGGGTCAGTTCCGCGAGGGCGATCACGTCGCTGACGGCGGGTGATTTGGAGCCTTGGACGATGAGTTGTTGAGCGCGGTGAGCGGCGGGAAGGTCATCGAGCTGGATGGCGAGCGCGGCGATCTGACGCAGCGTCGGTTCGTCGAGATGTTCGCCGGGGATTTGCTGGAGAGCTCTCAAAGCCTGCGGGAACTGCGCATTTTGGAGCTGAAGCCCGGCAAGCTGACGTAGAGCGGGCACGTCGCCGGGGAAACGTTTGAGGAAACCATCCCAGAGCATCGGCGCGGAGGTGTCGCCGCGCAGAAGGATGTCGATTTCGGTGAGCAGACGCCAGCCGGCGCGGTTGTTGGGCGAGTTTTTCAGATGCGCGGCGAGAAGATCACGCGCCGGTGCGGGAGCGTTACCGTCAGCGAGGGCCTTGGCGAGCTCGATCACGGAAAACTGGCGCTGCAAGGCAGTGAGGAGCTGTGCGAGCTCCCTGCCGCGGCCGATTTGAGTGGCGAGGGCGTACAGACGTGCAAGCACGCGGGTTTCACCAGCGGCGGCGAGGCGGAAGAAGCCGTCACAGGCGATGCTGGTGTGATTCTGGCTGTCGGCGATGGCGGCGGACTCGTTGAGCCAGCGCAGGTAGTCTTTGGAGACGGATTTGCATGCGGCGATTTCCTCGATGGCGAGCTTGTGGTCCGGAAAGGTGCGCAGATGACGCTCGATCCAGGGCAGCAGCTCGGCGGACTCGTCCGCAGCGCGGGTGGCGAGCAGGGCGCGCTGCAAAAGTCGCGGCGGTAGCGGCGCGTCGAGCTTCAGGGAACGCAGCTCATCGAGCACAATGCGGCTGGCCTCGGCGTGACGCGCGCCTTCAAGCAGAAGCGTCGTCTGCAAATCGAGCGCGTCGTCACGATGCGCGGGATCGAGGCGCGTGCCGGAGGGGTCGAGCCAGGCGTTGATGACACGCAAGGCGGCGGCAGGGCGATGGGCGCCGCGCGCCGCCTCGGCCAGATTCAGCACATTCCGCCAGGTGGCGGCGGATGACTCGCAGATGCGCTGGTGGATTTCGAGAGAGAGGACATGCTCGTGATTTTCCGCGGCGCGGCCGGCGAGGAGCTCCAACGCGGCAAGCTTGTGCGGCTCCTCCAGACGATCACCGGCGGCGGAGACGAGCAGCCGCATGTCGTCAACGGGCGGAGCATCAGCGCGGCCAAGCTCGGCGAAAACAAGCGCGGTGTTCAGCGGGCAGGGCGCATGCACCGGGCCTTGCACGATGGTGAGCTGGCGCAGGCGCTGCTCCGGGACGGCTTTCAACCATTCGTGAAGAGAGCGAACCTCGGCTTCCGGCAGCATGGCGAGCTGGAAGATGGCCGGGCGTTGCAGATGCTTCGGCGTGCTGGCGAGGCGTGAGACGAGCTCCACACGCGTGGCTTCGAGCAACTGCTCGCTTTGCGAAACGGGAGCGTCCGTGGCATGCAGGCGCCAGCCCCAGGCGATGGCGAGGCCGGTGTAGGCCAGAATGAGCAGCAGAACTTTGCGAGAGGTGCGGGACATGACCAGATAATGACGAAATCAGAATGAGGAATGACGAATGATCAGCGCATCGCGGCCTGGGCGGCGGAAGGAAGCGACTGGAGAGTGACGGTGGCGCGGCAGACGATGTCGAGATGCACGAGGCCGTTCGCATCAGCCGTGACGGTGTAGGGGCGGCCGTTTTCGAGGTAGGCGCACTGTCCGCGCGGCTCGAATCCGCCGAAGACCATCTCGACCGGGCGCAGATCACGCACATGGAAAGTAGCGCGGCGTGAGGACAGCTCCATGAACTCGACCGGCGCGCTGCTTTCCGCGAGGTGGACATGCTGCGCGGGCTTGTCCTTCGTCAAAACGAGCTCGGCGCGGACTCCGCCCATGGTGTGAACGTAAAGCTGGCCGTCACACACCTTGAATCCGGCGACGCCCAGGCAGCGCGACATGTCCGGAACGCCGGTGGCGGCCGGAAGGCGCAAGGTGCGGCATTCGCCGCGGTTGAGGATGATCCAGTGGCTGTCGGAGACTCGCAGGATGCGGGTGTGGCGGGCATCCTCCACACTCGCGGCATAACCGGCCGCCGTCATGGCATGCAGCGGCTCGCCAGCGCAGGCATCGAAGGTTTTTTCGAGCGCGGAGACGCCCTGCTCGGTGCGGACGTCGTCAAAGCGGCAGCGCACGGCCAGAGGCTCTAGGCGGACCGATGCGGAGGCATGGGCGGCGGTCGGTGACGCGCTCGTTGGAGCCGCAGCAAGCTGGTTGATGCCGAGAGACTCGCAGAAGCGCAGCGCCTCGCTGCTGGGCTTGGCATTGGCAGGCCAAAGCATGAGGTTCACTTCTTTGCCAACGGGGAGCAGACGGCGGTGGATGTAGCTCATCGAGCCTGCGATCTCCCGCGGCATGTCATGGCGTGTGGTGCTGGCGCGCTCGTTGAGCTTGGAGGAGATGTCGATGCCGGCCGTCCACACCTTGGGACGGGAGAGAGAGCTCGATGCAGCCTGGACCTGCGGCATTTCGAAGATGCTGCGGGCGGTGTGCTCGAGACGCGGCACATCTCCGGCCTGCTGTCCGGGGAGCCAGCCGCGCATTTCGCCCTCGCAAACGGAGACCGTGACGGGCAGCAGGTAGCGGTCGAGGATGCGGTCACGCATGACCTCGGCGCACAGCGGGAAGCCGGGAAGCGTGGAGGGCGTGGAGAAGCCAGTGCTGTCGATGTGGGCGTAAAAAACGCGGCGGCCGTCGCGGGTGGTCGTGTCAGGCACGGGAGCGGAGTCGTTGTGCAGCCAGGCGGAGAGGAATGCGGGGAGGTCGGCCTGCGGTCCGCTGGTGGCGAAGGCGGCGTCGAGGCAGGCCGCGCCCCAGGAGGCGAGGAAGGTCTGATCAAAGTGGTGCTCGCCACCGAGCGCGTCCTCGCCGCGCAGGGAGAGGACGATTTGAGCGTCGGCAGGCGCGGTGAGGTCGAGGAAGCCCAGAGCGCGGCCTTGGACGTGGCTGCCACGGCCGATCAGCCGCGAATCCATGCTGGCGACATTTGTTTTCACGAGACGGGGCGCGGGTTTCGCGCTGCCGCCAAGGCCAAGGTACTGGAGCGCCTGCTGGCGGGCGGCCTCGTCGGTAAATGGCATGCTGGTGAGCAGCAGCGGGATTTTTTTCGTGCGCAGCGAAGGCAGCCAGGCGGCGAGCTCCTGCTGCTGCGCGCTGCTGAGAATGAGGCCGGGGTCGAGCACGACGGCGCTGAAATCATCTTGCGGCGTAAGGAAGTCGGAGCCGCGGGCGGTGTGGAAGCGCAGCTCATAGCCGAGCCATTCGAGCGTTTTCGCCAGGAAGCGCGCGGTGGCCGTGGTCTCCGGAGCGGGTGCGGCCTGGCCGGTGTGTTTTTCATCCCAGCCATGCAGCACGAGCACGCGGCGGGAGATTTCCTGCAACGGGCCGAGATTCACGCCGCCCAGTGCGGGCGTGGTGATGAAGGGCAGCGCGCCATGAGCGGCGAGACGCTGCGCGGCCTCCTTCGCGGCGGCTTGATCACCTTCGGCGGCAAAATCGACGGCAAAGACACGCATGCCCTGCATCTGCACCGTGCGCATGCGGCGGTTGATGCGCTGCACCTCGGCGACGGGTGTCCATTCGATGCCGCCAGCACGACCTTCACGCGTGTAAACACCGAGGGCGAGGAAACCATCCGCCACACGAGCCGCCTCGATGCCGAGGCCGCTGTGAAAATCGAGCAGCACAGCCTTGTCGGGATAGCGCTGGCGCAGCGTGGCGGCGAGGGTGAGCAACGAGCCGTTCGAGGAAGTGGCCGTTTCAGCGCCAAGGCTGAGCACGAAGCCGTCGAAACCCTTTTTCGCCGCCGGATCGGCCAGCGCCTCGACCGCCCACGGGATCCAATGCGGATCGGTGGTTTCGATCACACGCGCGCGCTTGTCGTTGACGGCCGGGCGGGACGCTACTTTGCGGCTGGCGGCGAGCATGGCCTCGCGCGAGCCGGTCGTCACCTGCGAGACATCGAGTCTGGCGAGGTAGCGGCTGCCCAAGGCGTGCCCGGGTTCCATGTCCACCTCCGCGTGAGGATGGAGCACACACAGGTCGAAGGCCGCAAGGGAGCGAGCGTCCGGTCGCAGGGAAAGATCCACAAACAGCGTGCGCGCCGGGCCCAGGTCCGCCGCATTCACCCATCCCGTGATGGCCAGGAAAGCGGCCGCGTAGCAGGCAAGGAGTCGGCGGAGAAGAAGTCGGGTGATCATGCGGCGCGTCGGGCTTCAGTTTTGCGAACAGTGTCACCGTAGAGTTTCAAAAGCGGGAAGCAACGCGCCGAGCGCTGGTTTACAAACAACTTACCCCCGGCTCACAGGAACGAAAAAACTCTCGCCTAGATCGCCTCAGGGCAGATCATCTGCGCATCATGAGCCGCTCTCCTGTCCGCACGTTTGCCGAAGGCATCCTCATCGACCAGCCATGGGGAAAACTCAGATGGCTGGCCTCACGCGAGCTGGGGAACTCGACAACGATGACGTTTGGCCGGGTCATCATCCCTGCGGGTCAAACCAACCCGCGTCATCGCCATCCGAACTGCGATGAAATCCTGCATCTGCTCTCCGGCCGACTCGAACACAGCCTGGGCGATGAAACATTCCTCCTCAATCCCGGTGACACGATCTCCATCCCGGCCGGTCAATGGCACAATGCGCGTGCGCTGGGTGACGTGGATGCGGAGATGGTGATCTGCTTTTCGTCAGCGGACCGGGAGACGGAGTTTGAGTGACGAAATCAGAATGAGGAATGACGAATCAATGACTGAAGCCCGAATGACTTGAGGCATTGGTGTTTCATTCGGAATTCGTCATTCTGGTTTCGTCATTTTTTTAGCCTTTCGTCACCACCTCGTCGAGATTCATCACCAAGTTCGCCACCATCGTCCAGGCGGCAAGTTCGGCGGGGTTGAGTTTCTCTTCGGGCTTCGATTCGCCGTAGCTGATGGCCTTTTTGGCCTCCTCGGGCTTCGCGGTGTAGGCGGCGAGGTGCTTGTCGAAGGACTGGCGGATAATCTCAGCCTCCTGGGCACTGGGGAAACGGCCAACCGAGGTGCGGAACAGCACGGTGATGCGCGCGTCGGTGCCAGTGGTGGTTTGCATCACACGCTGGGCGAAATTCCGCGCGGCCTCGAAGAACTGCACGTCGTTCATGAGCGTGAGGGCCTGGAGCGGCGTGTTGCTGCGCTCGCGGCGCAGGCAGTAGCTCTCGCGGTTCGGCGCGTCGAAGGAGGTCATGTTCGGCGGTGGCGCGGTGCGCTTCCAGAAGGTGTACAAACTGCGGCGGTAGAGCGACTCGCCATGGTCCTGGATGTAGTTGCGCGTGTTGCTGCCGCCGAAACCGACGGGTTCCCAGATGTTCTCGGGCTGATACGGCTTCACGCCTTTGCCGCCGATCTTTGGGCTGAGCAAACCGGACACGAACAAGGCCTGGTCGCGAACGACTTCGGCATCGAGACGGAAACGCGGCCCGTGCGAGAGCAGGCGGTTCTCCGGATCCTTCTGCAAACCGAGGGCCGAGAACTGCGAACTCTGCCGGTAGGTGTGCGAGGTCACGATGAGCTTCACGAAGCCCTTCATGTCCCAGCCGCTCTCGCGGAATGTCACTGCGAGCCAGTCGAGCAGCTCGGGATGGCTGGGCGGCTCGCCCTGGGAGCCGAAGTCGTTGCTCGTTTTCACGAGTCCGGTGCCGAAGAACTGCTGCCAGAAGCGGTTCACCTGCACTCGGGCCGTGAGCGGATGCTGCGGACTGACGAGCCACTTGGCGAGGTCGAGGCGGGTGTAAGCGTCCTGCTTCGGAAGAGGCGGGAAAATGGCCGGCGTGCCGCGTGCGACCTTGTCCTTTGGCTTGTCATACTGGCCGCGATCCATGACGAAGGCCTCACGCGGCTGCGGCAGGTCGGCCATCACGAAGGTGGCGGGGATCACGTCTTCGATCGTCTTCTTTTTCGCCTCGAGGGCCAGTTTCTCGGCCCGCACGCCGTCCACGATCTCACGCGCGCCCTGATACTCATTTTCAAACCACCACTCCTTGAGGCGGGCCACGTCCTTTTCCGGCCACTCAGGCGCTTTTTTGCCGCGTACTAGGGTTTGCAGGTCGTTCGGCAGGCCTTCGATGCGCTTGCCCTGGCTTTTCTCGATCCACATCTTCCATGACCATTGCGGATCCTTCGCAGGATCGACGCGCGAACTCATCGCGAGGTGATCCCAATGAACGGTGCCGCCAAACTGCGTGAAGGCATAGCCCGTGACTTTGGCGCCCGGTTTCAGGCCGAGACGGTCGGCGGCGACTTCGAGCTTCACCCATTTTCCGGCCTCCGGCAGCGCGCCCATCTGCACTTTCTCCGGCGTGCGCACCTGACCGAAGGGGATCGCGCCCTCCTCGCCCCACACGGCGCGATGATTCCATCCCGCGGTGTGAAACTGCAGCATGATGGCCTTCGGCGGGTTCTTTTCGTCGATGAAGCACTGCACGCTGATTTTGCCGTTCGGCGGGATCTCGTATTTGCCACCGGCGGAGAAGAAATCCTGCGACACACCCGTGGCCGTGCGCGTGAGCGCCGCGTTGCCGCTGAAAACCGGCCCCTTATCCTTCGTCACAAACTGCGTTGGATGTCCACCGCTCGATTCGACCTTTGCATTCGAGGGAAAGGCGTCCTCGAACCACACCACCTCGCTCGTCTGCACTGGCGGCGGCGGATTGAGCGTCGCGGGATCGGTGTAGTTCAGCTTTGCGATGGACTCGCGGATCTTTGTCTGCGTCGCGGCGATGTTTTGCGTGAGCTCCGCGAGCTGTTTTTTCTGTTCATCGGTGCTAAGCCGCAAAACCGGCGGTGTGAGCAGGATGTTGCCGTCCATCGCCGGGTCGGCGGCGCTGTTGAAGAAGGCATACATCGAATAAAACTCCTTCTGCGAGATGGGATCGAACTTATGGTCATGGCACACCGCGCAACCCGCCGTGAGACCCATCCACACCGCCACCGTCGTGTCCGCGCGGTCCACGGCATAGCGGAAGATAAACTCCTCATTGATGGAGCCGCCCTCGCTCGTGGTCACGTTGCAGCGGTTGAAGCCGGACGCGACCTGCTGGTCCACCGTGGCATTTGGCAAAAGATCCCCCGCAAGCTGCCAGATGGTGAACTGGTCATACGGCAGGTTTTGATTGAAGGCGCGCACCACCCAGTCGCGGTAGGGCCACATGCTGCGCTCGTTGTCGAGGTGCAGGCCGTGCGTGTCCGCGTAGCGCGCCGCGTCGAGCCAGTAGCGGCCCATGTGCTCGCCATAGCGCTCGGATTTGAGCAGGCGTGCGACGACTTTCTCATATGCGTCCGGGCTCGTGTCCGCGAGGAAAGCGTCGATCTCCGCCAAAGTCGGCGGCAGGCCGGTCAGATCGAGAGTGACACGACGGATCAGCGTCTCCTTCGATGCCTCTGGCGAAGGTGAGAGCCCGTTCTCGGCAACTCTTGCCTGGATGAAGGCGTCGATGGGGTTTCTGACCGTGCCTTTGACGGCTGGTGGTGCTGATTTGACCGGCGCTTCAAAGCTCCAGTGTTTCTTGTATTCGGCACCTTCCTTGATCCAGCGCTTCAAAGTCTCCACCTGGGCGGGGGTGATGTGTTTGTTCGACTCCGGCGGCGGCATCACCTCATCCTCGTCCTTGGAGAGGATGCGCTGGATGATGGTGCTCACCTCGGGATCGCCCGGCTTGATGGGGAACGCTCCTTCGATGGCCGTGAACGCGCCTTCCGGCACATCGAGCCGTAGATCCGCCTTTCGTTTCTTTGCGTCGAAGCCGTGGCAGGCGAAGCAGTTGTCACTGAGGATCGGCCGGATGTCGCGATTGAAGTCCAGCTTCCCCTCCGCAGAGGCGGTGGCAGTCAAAAGGGCGGAAACGAGGAAAGCGCGGAAAAACATGGCGCAAGAGTACGTCCCCACGCCCCGACGGCTTTCGTTCGGGTTCAGGCCTGGAGTGCGTAACGCACCACATGGAAAAACACCGGCGCGGCGAAGCTCAGCGAGTCCAGCCGGTCCATGAAGCCACCATGGCCGGCGATGGCGCCGCCCCAGTCCTTCACGCCGCGGTCGCGCTTGATCGCGGACATCACCAGACCGCCCGCGAAGCCCATGAGCACGACGATGGCAGCCATGCCTGCGGCTTGCAGCGGTGAGAACGGTGTGGCCCACCACAGCGCCGCGCCGAGCGCCACGGTCGTCAATCCGCCGCCGATGAAGCCCTCCCATGTCTTGCCAGGGCTGACGGTGGGCGCGATCTTACGTCTGCCGCAGGTTTTGCCCCAGACGTATTGCATCACGTCGCTCATCTCGACGACGGCGACGAACCAGAACAGCAGCTTCGCGTTCTGGCCCGCGAAATTCGGGATGTTGAGCAGCAGCAGGATCGCGGGCGCGTAGCTGATGCAATAAACGCAGACCATGAGCCCCCACTGGATTTTGGCCGTGCGTTCGAGAAAGCGCTCGCAGTCACCCGCCATCGCTGTGCGCATTGGCACGAAGAGGAAGGCGTAAACGGGGATCAAAATGACGAACACGCCATACCACCGCGTCGCCAGAAAATAGTAATGCAGCGGTGTGATGATGAAGAACACCCAGAACAGCGTGCGGTGGTCGCCGGGCTTCGTTGGCGTGAGCGTGATGAACTCCCGCAGCGCCATGAACGAGCTGATGCCGAACATCACCGCCGTGCCGACCGGGCCAATCATGAGCGCCGTGGCGAACACGGCCACCATCATCCACCAGGCCCGCGTACGAGCGTTCAGATTCGCCATCGTGGCCTTCGCGGCATCAGAGGACGCCCTTTTCTCCAAAACAAACCCGAAGACCGACGCGATGACGAGCAGGCCGAGTGTGCCGCCGAGGAGGTAAAGGAGCGCGGGGTCTTGTTGGAAGGTCATGATGATCAGAAGGATGTTACCGGACTTCGATGATTGACTCGCCGCGCACCACCTCCGCCTCGATTTGAGTCAGGAGAGGTTTGATCCAGGCCAGCAGAGCGCGGCGGCTGGTGTTGCCGACCCGGAGCCAGACGATGACCGGCGCGCGCCTGCCCACCAAGGCACGGCGCGGAAAATCCTCGTCTTTGGTGAAGATGATCGCGTTGTTGGTGAGCGCCCACTGCCAGATTTCGTTGTCATCTGAGCGGCGCAGGCCGAGATCCTCCACATGGCATGCCGTATGACCTTGCTCCGTCAGCATGCGGGCCAGCGCCGGAGGCAGTTGGGCATCGACGACGCAGTTCACGGCACTGAGGCGTCAGGCGGTGGCGAGGATGGGATGATCCGACTCGGCGGCGGCGAAGTCGAGGCAGGCCTGGATGTCCTCCGGCTCCAGATAGGGATAATCTTCGAGGATTTCGCTTTCAGGCACACGCGCCGCGAGCAGGTCCAGCACATCCTTCACCCGAATGCGCATGCCACGGATGCACGGTCTCCCGCCACATTGCGCCGGGTTGATGGTGATGCGGTCTTGATACGCGCTCATGATCGGAGGCTAGCATGACAGAAGGCTCTTGTCCGGTTCTTCTCACGAATTTTAGTGATGCAAGGCGCAACGGATTGGAATTAAAAACGCTTACTGCGCACGTCCCTTTGCGCGCATAGCCGGTGTCACCCCCATGCTGAGTGCATTCGTTGCAGGACGATCATTGACAGCAGGGGGATTCCGTCGCTAGACAGAGGGCACGTTTTCCGCCGCATGAACCTGCCGAACCAGCTCACTGTCGCCCGTCTTGTGCTGACGGCGGTGTTTGTCGTGTGTTTTTACCTGCCGGTGCCGCATCACATTTCGATCGCGGCGCTGGTCTTCGGGGTGGCGTCGATCACGGATTACTTCGACGGGCGGATCGCGCGGGCGCGGGGCATTGTGACGAATTTTGGGAAGCTCTTCGACCCGCTGGCGGACAAGATCCTCATCGCCGCGGCTTTCATCGTGCTGGTGGAGCGCGGTGATCTGCCGGCCTGGGTGGCAGTGGTGGTGCTGGCGCGGGAGTTTTTCGTGACCGGCATCCGGCTCATCGCGGCGGGACAGGGAGCCATCCTGGTGGCGGAAAAGCTGGGGAAACACAAGATGCTCTGGCAGATCATCACGGTGAGCTGGTTCCTCGTGAAGCAGGCCTCGGACGAGGCGCTGTTTGCCTTTGCGAAGCCGTTTTATGCCACGACGCCGACCTGGGTGCCTGACATCATCGTTTATTTTACCACGCTGCTCACACTGGTCTCCGGATTCAGCTACTTCTGGAAGAACCACCAGCTTTTCAACGACGCCTGAACTATCCCCCACAAGCCATGAACGCCGAACAACAACTCGCCGCCCTCGGACTGACCCTGCCGCCGCCACCGCCACGCGGAGGTGTTTACAAGCCGGTCGTGATCGTTGGGAATGTGGCTTACGTCTCCGGCCATGGGCCTTATTTGGGCGATGGAAACTACCTCACGGGCCGTGTCGGTGCAGATCTCGATCTGGAGGCGGGCAAGGCGGCCGCGAATCAGACAGGACTCGCGTTGCTGGCGACCTTGAAGAACGAGCTCGGTAGTCTGGACCGCGTGAAGCGCGTGGTGAAGCTGCTCGGCATGGTGAACAGCACGCCGGATTTCCCGGATCATCCGAAGGTCATCAACGGCTGCTCCGAATTGTTCGGACAGGTGTGGGGCGAGGAAAACGGCATCGGCGCACGAAGCGCGGTGGGCATGGGATCGCTGCCGGGCAACATCGCCGTGGAGATTGAGGGCATCTTCGAGCTTCAATGAGCACAAAAAACCCGCGCCATTCACGGCGCGGGTTTGCGGGATCATCTTTTCGGTGTGGTTCAGAACCAGCGCGTGCCAAACCCAAGGCCATTCGTGCCCCAGCCGCTGTAAGGATGGCTGCGGCCATAGTAGCCACCCCACGGATGAGAGTTGAAGCCCGAGAAAAACGGACTGTAGCGGTAGGGCGGGCAGTTGTAGCTGCCGACCGAGTAAAAGGGACGGTTGGAATAGTAAGGCCTCGAGTAGAACGAGCGGCCGTAAACCGGCCCGCCGCGCACCGTGTAAAAACGGTCACGGCTAGCGCCGAGAGTGTTGCCAGCTAGGCCGCCAAGCACGCCACCGATGAGCGCGCCTTCGAGCGGGCGGCGGCTTTGATTGCCGATGATGGCACCGAGGCCTGCCCCGGCCATCGCACCATAGACGGTGCCGGAACGCTGGTTCGGACCGTATCCGTAGCCGTAACCATAATAGGGGTATTCACAGGATGTCAGCAGCATGGCAGCGCCGACGAACAGGACCATGACATGACGGAAAGAATGGGTTTTCATGACAGTGTGGATATGCGCGGGTTAGTAGCGCACAAATCCTCCGACCTTGGCAATGAAGAATCATTCAGCCGGGAGGTAAATAATTCCGCTCGCGTCGAGTGGCTGTGATTTTTATGAGCGGCAGCTCTGCCGTCCGGTATTTGCTCAAAAAGCGATGATCTGAAACGGCAGGCTGTCCTTCACCTTCACATCGTCGGGCGTGCTCATGAGCTTCTCAAACTGACGCGCCCATTCGCGGATCGCATACTTGGCCTGGCCGGAGGGAAAGAGCTCCTGCGGGAAGAAGAAAAAGAGGGTTCGTGCTTCTTCTTTGTCAGCAAACTCAAAAAAAGATTTCTTGGTTCGCGGCTCTTGAAGGATGCCTTCGATCGCGATCTGGCCGCGCGCAGGCTTGGCCAGCAGATCGCCCACCATGGGGAGGGTCACCAGGTCCACGGCCTCGCGGGCGAGCAGCCCTGTCACTGTGTTGGGCTCCCACTCAAAGATGGAGAGCTTGAGCGTCATGGCGTCCTTGGAGGGTGCTTCCACCACGGTGAAGCGCTGTTGTTTGGATTTTTTGAATGCCTGGATGAATTTGTCACGGGCGTAGCCGGCCAGGGCGGTCATTTTTTTGTTCCGACGTTCCTCGCTGAATTCCAGCTTCGTCAGCTTTTGCTTCATCGGCCGGAGGTGGTCCGTGATCACAGGGGCGATGTAGATTTGCTTCACCTGAGCCGCCGCTGCCTGCACACGCTTGTCTGGATTCCACCAGTTGCCGAGAAAGGGCGAGCGCTTGCGGTCCTCTTTCAGTTCCGCCGCATGAGGCAGGAACTGAGTAGGCTTCACCTCGACCGCCGCCACAACGCTTTTGGCGCTCCGGCAGGAGGTGATCATGAGTGTCAGAAGAAAAAGAACAGCAGGAAAACGCATGAACCGATTTGAATACGTCTGAGAGCGGTGGATGGCAAATATTTCAAGATTCCAGCTTTTGCTCTTCCCGGCATAAACTTCCCCGCATCATTTGCGCCAATCATGGCGGGGTGTTAGCTTTTCCGTCTTGTCTCGTGGCGCTCCGGCAATTCCGCCGGTGTTCCACGGCTTTTCGCTACCTCCAATGTCCTGGCTTTCCTCTCTCGGCACCTTCGGTGAGATCCTCCGCTTCATCATCCTCGTTCTGGAGGTGATCGTGGTTTTCAACCTCATGATCGTCGTCCACGAATGGGGCCATTTCCTCGCTGCAAGATGGCGCGGGCTGAAGATCGACAAGTTTTACATCTGGTTCGGCAAGCCCCTGTGGAAAAAGACCATCAACGGCGTCGAATACGGCCTCGGCAGCATCCCGGCGGGCGGTTTCGTGGCCCTGCCTCAGATGGCACCCATGGGCGGCCTTGAAGGCGAGACGAATCACGAGTCGCTGCCGCCCATCACCCCGCTGGACAAGGCCATCGTCGCCTTTGCCGGGCCGCTTTTCAGCTTCCTGCTCGCCTGCGTCTTCGCCATCACCGTCTGGCAGGTCGGCAAGCCGCAGAGCGAAGGACACACCACCACCATCGTCGGCCTCGTCGCTAAAAAAGGTCCGGCGGATGTGGCCGGCATCCTGCCAGGAGACAAAATCCTCCGCGTGGACGGTCAGCCGGTGAAACGCTTCGAAGGACTCGTGGACAGCGTGCGCTGGAACGTCGTCGCCAGCGAAGGTGACACGATCCCCTTCGAGGTCGAGCGTCCCGGCCAGCCCGGCGTGTTGAAATTTGACGTCGATCCCAAAGCCTGGCCCAAATCGGACGAAAAACCCGTGCCTGTGTCCTGGTGGCGCTCCATCTTCAAGCGCCCCGACCTCCGCATGGTTGGTCTGGAGGGGCAGATGACGCCCATGGTGGCCCGCGTCTTCAAGAATACACCGGCTGACGAGGCAGGCATCAAAACCAACGATTTTGTGCTCAAGGCCGACGACACCCCGCTGCGCAGCATCGGCGACCTCGCCGACTACATCGAAAAAAATCCGCAGAAGGAGATCACGTTGCACATCCTGCGGGACGAAAAGCCTCTCCAGCTCAAGCTCCTGCCTCGTTTCCCCGACAAGACGAACCGCATCACACCCAGACTCATGATCGGCATCGAGTGGGACAACGACGGACGCCTCATCGAAAGCTATCCGTCACCTTGGGAACAGATCAGCGACGCCGTCCGGCACATGGGCAATCTCGTCACGAAGCTCCTTTCGCCGAAGTCCGACCTCAGCCCCGCGCACATGAGCGGCCCCGTCGGCGTCGGACGCCTTTACTACAAGCTCTTCCAGCATCCAGACGGCTGGCAGCTCGTGCTGTGGTTCAGCGTCGTGTTCAACATCAACCTCGCCATCCTCAACATGATGCCCTTCCCCGTGCTCGATGGCGGTCACATCACCATGGCCATCGCCGAGGCCATCCGGCGCAAACCGCCGCAGGGCCGCCTCCTCGAATACGTGCAGACCGCCTGCGCCCTCATGCTCTTTGGTTTCATCATCTTCGTCACCCTCAAGGATACCGGCGACTTCTTCGGGGGCGGCAAGCCCGACCCTGAAATGCGAAAGATCACCACCGACGGACTGCCGATCAAAGACGTCTGGCTTTCCAAGGAGGAACGCGCCAAGGCCGCCAGCGGCTCCTGATTCCCCGCCATGCGCGTCCTCATCCTTGTCGAAAACCTGCCCGTTCCCTTCGACAGACGCGTCTGGCAGGAGGCCTGCGCGCTGCGTGACGCCGGACACGAAGTCACCGTCATCTGCCCGCAGATGCGCGGCTACACACAGGCGGAGGAAAAGCTCGAAGGCATCCAGATTTACCGCCACTGGATCAGCGGCGAGGCAAAATCCCTCACCGGCTTCATCTCCGAATACGCCTCTGCGTTGTGGGGCGAGTTCTGCTGCGCGCTCAAAGCCTGGAAACGCGGCGGCTTCGACGTCATCCACCTTTGCAACCCGCCGGACCTGCTCTTCCTCGTCGCGCTGCCCTTCAAGCTCTTCGCCGGCGTAAAGGTCATCTTCGACGTGCATGACCTCTGGCCGGAGATGTTCGAGGCGAAGTTCGGCAAACGCGGCCTCATGTATTGGGCGGTCCGCATCGCCGAACGCTGCACCCTGGCGCTCGCCGATGTCGTCATCGCCACCAACCAAAGCGTGCTCCGCGCCGTCAAACAGCGCGGTAAACTCCGCGATGAACGCGCTTTCGTCGTCCGCACGGCTCCAAACCGCATGAACACCGCCGTGGAGCCCGACGCTTCGCTCCGCGCCGGAAAAAAACATCTCGTCGGCTACATCGGCGTCATGGGAAATGCCGACGGCGTCGATTACCTCGTCCGTGCCGCCAATCACATCGTCAAAACGCGAAAGCGCGGCGACGTGCAGTTCCTCCTCATGGGTTCCGGCCCCGAGCACGCCGAACTCATCGCCTTGCGAGACGAACTTGGCCTCCAGGATCACATCAGCATGCCCGGCCGTGTCAGCGACGAGTTTTTATGCCGCGCCCTGCGCAGCATCGACGTCGGCGTCGCCTGCGATCCCATCAACGCCTACAACGACCACTGCACCATGAACAAGGTGCTCGAATACATGGCCTTCGCGAAGCCCATGGTCATGTTCGGCACCGTCGAAGGCCGCTACTCCGCCGGCGACAGCGCCGTTTACGTCATGGAAAACAGCGCCGAGCAGCTCGGAGACGCCATCCTCGCGCTGCTCGATGACGAGCCGCGCCGCATGCAGCTCGGCACCGCTGGTCATGCGCGCCTGACGCAGGAACTGAACTGGGAGCGCAGCGTGGAGCAGTTGTGCGCGGCTTATACAACAGCACAGGGTTAAACGCCTGTCCTCGCCTGCCGTTCCTATTGCGGCACCTTCGCTTCCTCCACCACCGGCAACGCCTTCCTCACCATCGTTTTGGAGACGCCGTAGATCAGCGTGCTCTGCTTGGGCCGCCATTGGTAGCCGATGCCGAAGGGGATCGCGGGGACTTCGTTGTTCTTGAAGTAATCCGCGAGGTCGGGTTGGAAGTGCTGCTTGAAAAGCGTGATCGGCCCCGGATACCAGCCGAAGGCCTTCACGTCCCAGGTTTCGCGCGGAAAATCCCGCCAGGGGATGCCGGAATCGTCCTGCGTCATGGTGTGGCAGTGCTGGATGAGGTAGTCCCGGATGACGCTGAACTCGCTCAGATGCATGAGATACGAAGCGGACTTCGTGAAGCCGTTCATCATGCCGAGTCCATCGCAAAAGCGCAGGAAGGACGCGTCCTGCTTCAGCGCCCAGCTCGCGATGTTCGCGGCGAAGTAGTAAAGGGTCTGCTGTTGGCCTTTAGCACCGAGGAAGGTAATGCGAGCACCCGGTGTCTTCGTTTCCTTGTCGGTGACGACCTTTCCCTCGGCGTCGAGCCACACGTTCTCGACATTTTGAATGTGGCAGCCGCAGCGGGCGAGGAAGACATACAGCACAGGTAGCGTGCCGGTGAGCTTCGTGGCCTTGAGGTCTGTCTTCATGTCGGCGGTGATGAAGAAGCTGAAACTCAGCGAGGCATTGAGCGTCGTGCGCAGATTGCGGAGAGACGCGCCGAGTTCGCCCTCGCTGAGCTTCGTCACATCCGGCGGCAGGCCCACGGGTTCGACGGCGGCCAGCACATAGGTCGAGGCGTTCGGGAAAAAGGTGTAGGCGTGCAGGAAATCGGGGCCGCTGAAGACATAAAGCAGCGGATCGGTGCTGCTCACAGCCTCCGGCAGGCCCAGCGGTGCCCATTCACGGATCGCGCGGAACTGGCGCTCCTCCGCGTCGGCCCACATGGCGTCGAGCTCCTTCGCGTGGCTGCGGAATTCGCCGCGCTCGGCCAGTTTGACCAAGGGAGAGCCTTCCTGCGGCAGTCCGGCGAGGAAGCGCGCCTGGTCGTTCGGTGTGGGATCGAGCGCAAAGGCGGGTGAGGCCAGGACAAGCAGGAGAACGGCAGTTTTTTTCATGCGGTGCGTTCAGTACGCGGTGAGATGAAGAAGATGATCAACCCGAGCGCGATCAAGCCGAGTCCGTAGAGCGAGGCGTCACGGGATTCCTTGTCGAGCATGAGAAATGCCATCATCCACGCGCTGATGGCGAGAAAGAGCAGTGGCGTGATGGGATAGCCCCAGCAGCGGTAGGGGCGTGGCAGGTCAGGCTGTTTCCACCGCAGCACAAAGAGCCCGACCACCGTGGCAAAGGAGGCGAGCTGGATGCTGAACTGCACTGCGGTGAGCACCGTTTTGAAACTGGCGGTGAGCAGCAGCGTGATGACGATGGAAAGCTGTACAAACAGGCCGGTGACCGGCACGCCATTTTGATCACACGCGGCGAGCGGTTTAAGGATGCTCATGTCCTCACCCATCGTGTGCAGCACCCGCGGCCCGAGCCAGGTCATCGCGCTGATGCTCGAGGCGAGCCCCAGGCAGATGAGGCCGGACATGATCTTGCCGCCGGTCGCGCCAAAGATGTGCTCCGCCGCCACATGCCCCACATCGAGCTTTCCGGCGAGTGCGCCCATCGGCGCGGCATGCAGGAACGAGGCGTTTAGCGCCAGATAAAGCACCGTCACCATCAGCGTGCCCAGCGCGATGGCCTTTGGCACGTTCTTCTGCGGCTCTCGTATGTCGCCGACGATGTAGGCGGCCGCATTCCAGCCGGCATACGAGTACATCACGTAAACCAGGCTCACGGCGAAGGGTTTGCTAGTGATCAGGCCCGTGTCAGACGCCAGCGGCGTGAAACGCACCGGCACGCCCTGCGTCATGATCCACGCGGATGCGATGAAGACACAGATGAGCGCTACTTTGAGCCACGTCGCCAGATTTTGGAAGCGCGCGGCCATTTTCACGCCGCCCACATGCACCAGCGTGATAAGCCACACCATCACCAACGACCAAGTCGTCGCCGGTGCGTGTGGAAAGATCGTGGAGAAATATTCGCCGAAAGCCATCGCCGCCAGCGCGATGGGCGCGGCGAAGCCGACCGTCACCGACAGCCAGCCGGAGAGAAATCCGACCGCCGGATGAAAAATGCGCGAAAGGAAATGATACTCGCCGCCGGAACGCGGCAATGCGGCCGCCAGTTCGCCGTAGCACATCGCGCCGCAGAACGCGCACACGCCGCCCACAAGCCAGAGCATCAAAATCGTGAATCCCGAGGGCAGATCGCCCACTTGGAAGCCCAGCGAGGTGAAGACACCGGTACCGATCATGTTTGCCACCACGACCGCCGTCGCGGTCACCAATGAAATCCCGCGCTTCGCTTCGGTGCTCATGGGCGCGACGGCTAAGCTCGGCGGGACGGGGCGTCAACAGGGCCGGAGACCAAAAATAAACGCGAATTCATCTTCACCCCCACGGTGCGGTTAACCGGTCAGGTTTCTATGCGGTGTGATTCAATCAACCACCGCCATGAACCTCGCTTCTCCTCCCTCCCTCCAGCGTCACCACAACGGTCAAGCAAATAGCGCTGCTCCTGTCGCCCAAACCGCCGCCGTTCCCGCTGAAGACACCTCCTTCACCTTCCTCACCACCACCTGGCAGGCGGATGGTTTCGGCTTCGATGCCACCAGCGGGGAATTCTTCACCGCCAGCCCCACCGCCCTGCTCGTGATGCAGTGCCTCGCGGCCAACCTGACCACCACACAGATCCTCGACCGCCTCACGAGCACCTTCGACGTGCCGCGCCGCACCGCCGAACGCGATCTCGAGTCCTTCCTCGCCGAGCTGACCACCCTCGGCCTCCGCGACTGAAACCTTGAAACCGCAAACTTGAAACCATGAACTCCCCAGTCATCGCCGTCACCGGCCTCCACCGCGGTGAAAATCCCCAGCCCGGCAGCGCCGTCATCCGCAGCCTGCGCCGCGTGTATCCGGAACTTCGCATCATCGGCCTCTGCTACGACACGCTCGAAAGCGGGCTCTACAGCGAGGAAGACGCGCCGGATGCCGCGTTCACGCTGCCGTATCCTTCCGCTGGCCTCGAAGCCTTTTGGGATCGCCTCGATGCCATCCGCGAGATCGAGCGCTTCGATGTGCTCATCCCCTGCCTCGACGCGGAAATGGCTCCGCTGGTCGAATCGCCCGAAAAACTGCGTGAGCGTGGCATTTCGGCCTGTTTGCCCTCGTGGAAGGCTTTTGAAGCCCGCGACAAATCGAAGCTGCCCGACCTCTGCGAGCGCACGCATTGCCGCACGCCGCAAACCATGGCCGTGAACGACGTGAGCAGCCTGCATCAGGCCGCGGCAGGGTTCGGCGGCAGTGTGTTTGTGAAAGGCCGCTACTACGAGGCGCAGCTCGCCAGCACGCCAGCGGCGCGTGAATCGGCCTACTGGCACATGCTGGAGACCTGGGGCGCTCCGGTGCTCGTTCAAGAGCGCATCGAGGGCGAGGAGTACAACGTCATCGGCATCGGCGATGGCCGCGGACACATCCTCGGCTCCTGCGCCATCCGCAAGATGCTGCGCACGTCGAATGGCAAAGGCTTCGGCGGCATGGTCGTGCGTGATCCGCAGCTCGACGCCGTCGCGCAATCGCTCATCGCCGAGCTTCGCTGGAACGGCCCGTTTGAACTCGAGTTCGTCAAGCCCGACGGCCCGAAGGCCGAGTACTGCCTCATCGAGATCAATCCGCGCTTCCCCGCCTGGTGCGACTTCCCCTCGACACTGAATTGCAACCTGCCCGCCGCCGCCGTCGAGCTCGCCCTCGGCTGGCAGCCCCGCGAGCCGCTGCGCCACGCCACGCCCGGCAAGTTCTTCATCCGCCATGCCATCGACATGACAGGTGATATTCGAGACTTGGCAGCTTTGACGACCACCGGGCAACTGATCCGGCAGACCGAAGTGCTCAGTGCGCAGTGCTCAGTTTCACCTCACGGCACTGCGATACTCAAAACCATCAACTGAGCACTGAGAACTGAGCACTTAACCCACCTTCCTCCCATGAACGCTCTCCTTCCTTACACCCCTCCCACCATCACCCGCCACCTCCATGGCGCGAACAGCGCGGTGAATCGCAATCGCAACGCGCACGGCCTCAATCACAAAACCTGCGAGCGCATTGATGGCGTCGCCGTCGCCGATCTCGCGACTCGTTTTGGCTCGCCGCTCTTCGTTTTCTCCGAACGCACGCTGCGTGAGAAAATCCGCTGCGCTCGCGAGGCCTTTGAGAGCCGTTATCCGAACACACGCTTCGCCTGGAGCTACAAAACGAACTACCTCAACGCCATCTGCCGCGTGTTTCACAGCGAGGGCAGCATCGCGGAGGTGGTGAGCGAGTTCGAGTATGAAAAAGCACGCCGCAACGGCATCGCCGGACGCGACATCATCTTCAACGGGCCGCACAAATCTCGCGAAGGCCTCGAACTCGCCGTCGCCGAAGGCGCGATGATCCAAGTCGATAACTGGGACGAGCTGCTGCTGCTCGACAGCATCGCCAAGGAGCAAAATCGCAGCATCGACCTCGCCATCCGTTGCTGGCTCGATGCGGGCATCCAGCCGGTGTGGAGCAAGTTTGGCTTCGGCGTCGAAAATGGCGAGGCCTGGCGTGCCATCCGCCGCATCGCCGAAAGCAAAGGCCGCCTGCGCCTGCAAGGCCTGCACACGCACATCGGCACCTACATTCTCGAACCGAACGCCTACAAGGTCGCCGCCGAAAAACTCGTCACGCTCATGGAGCGCTGCCGCGAGACGTATGGCTGGCAGTTGCGCTACCTGAACCTCGGCGGCGGCTTCCCCTCGCTCAGCACGCTGCATTACTCGTATCAGAGCGCCGAGCAGTTCGTGCCGCCCATCGAGAAGTATGCCGAGGCCATCACCGGCGTGCTGAACTCGCTGCCACGCGACCGCCGTCCGCGTCTCTACCTCGAAAGCGGCCGCGCTCTCGTCGATGAAGCCGGTTATCTCATCACCAGCGTCGTCGCCGTAAAGCAAACCTCCGCCAGCGGCCCCATCACGCTCGCTGGCAAGGCCAACAAAGGCACCGCCTACGTCCACGAGACACCCGGCACCGCCTATGTCGTCGATGCCGGCATCAACCTGCTCTACAGCGGCAATTGGTATCGCTTCAACGTGAAGCCCGCCAAAGCCCTCCGCGAGGCCGCGGCGCAGCCCGTGAAGCTCTACGGCTGCCTCTGCATGAACATCGATGTCATTCGCGAGCAGGTCTCCCTGCCCGCCATGACCACCGGCGATCATCTCGTCATGCATCCCGTTGGTGCCTACAACATCACGCAGAGCATGCAGTTCATCACCTACCGTCCCGCCGTCGTCATGATCGGCCTCGACGGCCGCGTCGATGTCATCCGCGAACGCGAGGACCTCGATTATGTGCAGAGGCTGGAACGCATTCCCGATCATCTGCTGGCTCCATCGCGGAACTAAATCCTCCTCCTCTTACTCGAACTCGTCCTCGATCCTTCCAAAGAGACCAAAAGAACCGAAGCGACCCAAGTGACCCTCTAAAAAACCACCATGAACCCACCATCATCCTCCCTCCCCATGATGGACATCCTCGAGGCCACGCCAGAAAGTGGCACAGGTTTTCAACCTGTGCGTTCCAGCGCTCTCGCGGCCCTCAAGGCCTCCGCCCAAAGACGGGTTAAAAACCTGTCCCACTTTCTCTCACCTCTGCTCGACACCTCCCGCGCCGCCGCTTCCATCTTCCTCTGCTCCAGTTGGAAAACCGGTGCGTTGCTCTGTGCCTCGCTGCTGCTCGTGCCGCGCTACTTTCTCTTCGCGATGAGCGCCACGCTGCTCGGCGGCATGATCGCAAAGCTCATGCATCTGCCCGCCGCGATGCGCAAAGACGGCACGCTGCTCTACAACGTGCTGCTCAGCGCCCTCGCTGTCGCGTGGATCACACGGAACACAACGCTGCCACCGGCGGCCATCTACGGCATGCTCGGCGTCGCCACGGTGTATTCGCTGCTGCTCTCCGCCGCGCTGTGGCACTGGTTTCCGCTGAAGGCCGGCTTGCCGCCGCTCAGCGTGGCCTTCGTCGTCGTCTTCGGCACGCTTCTCACCTTCTTCCCGCTTGCTGCAGCCGCATCAGCGGCCTTGCCATATGCGCTTCCAGCCGATCCCGCGCTGCCCTTCGCCGTGAATGCCTTCCTGCGCAGCCTGGGCACCATCTTGTTCATGCCGAATGTGTGGGCCGGTGTCGCTGTGCTCGTCGCTTTGCTCGTGTGGTCACGCGTGGCCATCGTCAATGCCATCGCAGGTTACGCGGGCGGCATTCTCGTCGTGAAAATGCTCGAAGCATGCGGCCTGCAATGGTTTGGATGGTTCGCGGGTCACAACTACCTGCTCGCCGGCATGGCGCTCGGTGCGGTTTACTTCGTGCCATCATGGAGCAGCCTCGCGCTGGCCTTCGGCGGCGGTGCGGTGGCCGCGTTGAATGTCGCCGCTGTGCAGCACTTCCTTCGCGGCTCCGGCTGGGAGTATCTGCCGCTGCCGTATCTGCTCACGATCTGGAGTTTACTCTGCGCCATGCGTCTGCGGGAAAAATCCGGTTCGCTGCTGCCCACCGTCGACACCTTTGAAAATCCCGAGGCAGCAGCCGCGTCCATCGCGCTCGCGAATGCACGCTTCCCGCATCGCCACGAGACGCATGTGCTGCTCCCGACCTCACGCGAGGTCACCGTCACGCAAGGTTTCGACGATAAGCTCAGCCATCGCGGCGATTGGAAGCACGCGCTCGACTTTGAAGTGCTGGATGCCGCAGGAAACGCCTGCCCGCCCGGCTGCGACGACGATCTCACCCGCTACTACACCCAGGGCCTCGAAGTCCGTGCTCCCGGCAGCGGTGAAGTCCTCCGCGTCATCGACAGCGTGCCCGACAACGCCCCCGGCGGCTGCAACTTCGCGCAGAACTGGGGCAACCACCTCATCCTCCGTCTCGATCACGGCGGCATCGTGAAGCTCGCCCACTTCACCAAGAACGGCATTCTCGTCAAAGCCGGCCAGCACGTCACCGCCGGCGATCTCCTCGGCTACTGCGGGAACACCGGCCGCTCGCCCGTGCCGCACATCCACCTGCACGCGCAGACCACCACCGACACCGGCGCGCCCACGACGCCCTTCTGCCTCACGAACCATTTCAGCCGCAGCGCCGACACGCTGCGCTGGCACTTTGCCAGCGTGCCGCAGGTCGGAGAGCGCATCGCACCGGCCGTGCTCTCTCACACGGTGCTTGGCACCTTGGCGCATTTCGCGCCCGGTCATGCGTCGTATAGGTCTCATGGGACCCATGAGTCCCATGTGAAGCTCCACACCACCCTCGATGAAGCAGGCCGCTACGTCTTCTCCGAAGGAAAAGGCCGCCTCACCGCCGTCCTCGGCCTTCACGCGCTTCAAATCACGCACAGCCGCCTCGATGGTGCTTCCGAGCTGCTGCGACTTCTTTCGTTCGCCATGCCCACCGTGCCCTTTGCGTATCAAAGCGGCATGATTTGGGAGGATTGTGTCGCTTCAAGCACGAAGCGGCGCGGTTGGGCATGGGCGGGCGCTTACCTGCGGCAGCGCATGCAGCGTGTCATCACGAAGCATGCGCTGCATCCCACGCATCATCGCCTTCAGCTTCTCACGACGCTCCCCGATGCCTCCGCAGATCTGCCCCGCGAGATCGAATTCACGCTCGAACCCATTCGTGGCCTCACCCAGCTCACTGCGAAGTATGCGGACCACGAAGTCACCTTCATTCAAACCAGCTTCATCAGCACGCAGCCAAACGGAGAACCACTCTGATGCTCGCGCCCGCCCAGATCCGCGCCCGAGGCGAAAAGCTTCATACTGCACTCGATGTCGTCATCGAGGAGCGCTCGTGGAGCACGCCGAAGCGTCGCGCGCATCAGTGGCGAACGCTCAAAAAGCTCGTGCAGCATGCCTTTGAGCACGTTCCGCTCTACCAGCGGCTCTTCGCGAAAAACTGCTTCAAGCCCGACATGCTCGAAGATTGGGACGATCTGCAAAAACTGCCTCTTTTGACCAAAGACGAGCTTCGCGGCCGTCCTGAGGCCGATTTGCATTCGTTGAGCGCGACAGCGTCCTGGAGTGCTCCAGCCCTCTGGAGCTTTTCGCAGGCCGAAGCCCCCTCGAAAGCGCCGGAGGCCCGGCGCACTCCAGGACGCTCACGCGACGATGTCCGCTGGCTCGCCTCCTCCGGCTCCACTGGCATTCCAGCGAAAATCGCCCGCTCTGAAACCTCACTCTGGCACTACATGGCCTGGAACACGGCCTTGTTCTTCGACTGGTGTGACGGTCAGCCGCTGACGAACAGCCTCTACCTCGTCGATTTCGCGCCGGACAGCATCGACTTCGCGGCGGCAGACCTGCTGCGCACCACCGTGCCTGATTCGCGACTGTTCTCGGTGCATGATCCGGTGTCGAAACTCACGGAGAAGGCGCTCAGCATCTCGCCGGAGTTCATTTCGTCGTATCCATCCACGCTGCGAGCCTTCGCGTTGGAGCTTGGAAGCCGCATCATCGCCCAAACGAAGCTCATTCATCTCACCAGCGAGATGCTCGATGCGCACACGCGGCATTTGCTGAGGCAGGTTTTTCCAAACGCGAAGCTCATCGAAACCTACACGAGCACCGAAGGCGGCCTCGTGGCGTTTCAATGCACGCACGATGCCCGCTGGCATATCGCGGAGACGAATGTGATCGCCGAAATCGTCGATGAAGAAGGCAAACCGACCGAGGGTCTCGGTAATCTCGTCATCACCGATCTCACCAACGATGCCACGCCCATCCTCCGCTATCGCGGTCTGGGCGATCTCGCCCGCTGGGAGACTTCGCCCTGCCCGTGTGGCTCGACCTTGAGAAGCATCCGCCAGCTTGAGGGCCGCAGCGCTGCGATGCTGCGCACTCGCAGCGGAGTTCTGCTCTCCCCCTTCGTCATCACCAATGCCATCGAGGAGGTAGGAGGTCTCGCCCACTATCAAGTCGTCCAAAAGCTCCCTGGATCCTTCGAAGTCCGAGTCGTGGCCACCCATGGTACGCCGCCGTTCCAGATCGAGCGCGACATCAAGTCCGTGCTTTCGGCCGCCGTGGCCAACGATGCCGACCTCATCGTAAATTTCGTTCCGAAGATTGCCGCGCCGCATGGATCGCATAAGGTGCCGCTAGTGATCTCTGAACTCCCTCTGGCCGCATGAAGGCGAACAATGACGAATGCCAAATGACGAATGACGAATGTTCCGGTCATTCGTCATTCGTCATTCGTCGTTCGTCATTTCTTATCGACCATACTCTGCGCGGTTTCGGCCAGATGCTCGTGGCAAACAACCGTGTCACTGGCGTCTGCGTGCTCATCGGCCTTTTTTGCCTCTCCATCGAGTCGGCACTGATGAGCCTGGGCGGCGCGCTGCTGATCTCCGCACTCGCACGCTGGCGTGCGCAGGGCGACGACACCGTGCTGAAAACCGGCCTGTTCAGCGTGAATGGCGCACTGCTAGGCGCGCTTTGGATTCTTTTCCCGCAGGTTCCGTTGTGGGCGCAGATCATCACCACCGCGCTCGGTTGTGCGGCCATGGCATTCTTCTTTGTGCCCACGGCACAGCGCATGCACGAAAGAAAGTCGCCCTACGTGCTCTTCAGCCTGCCTTACATCGCCGCAGCGTGGATCGCGCTCTTCGCGCTGATGTTTTTCGGCGTGCATGATGCCGAGCTCACCCGTGGCTGGCGTTCGCTCCTGACGAATCGCTTCGAGAAGGCGGAAAAACACTTCCTCAATACCGAGGTGAGCACCGACATGGCCGAGGCGTATCGCTGCGCCGGGCTGGGCTGGAGCTTGTATCGCCGAGGTGATCAGTCAGGCGCCCAGACCGCCTTTGCACGGGTGCTTTCGCTCAAAACGGGAGTCGCGGATGCCTACGATGGTCTCGGCTGGAGCCGCTTTCGCCAAGGGCGCTATGAAGATGCGCGTTTGGCCTTCCAGCGGGCGGTCGGACTCGATTCCTTCTTTGCGGACTCGTGGGACGGCCTCGGCTGGTGTGCGATGCAGGAGAACAAGATCGACGAGGCGCGTCGTCACTTCACTGCGGCAGCCTTGTGCGCACCGTTCTTCGCCGACGCATTCACCGGACTTGCGGGCACGTTGTCGGAAGGCCGCGCAAAGAACGCTGCGGCGGCGTGGGCCGGCTTTTTGAATCAGCACCTCGGCCTCACATCCCAATTCACGTCATCGCGCATGCTGCTGTGTTGGTTGTGGTTCTTCATCGGCATCCTCTGGCACTCCCGCACCAGCGCGCTGGTGGCGCTGGCGGCCATCATGACATGCATGGCTGGCTCCTTCTGGCTGCCGGTGTTCGGCGACACCGCGTTTGCGATGAACATCATCGTGCTCTTCCTCGCACTGGGCGGCCACTACCTACGTTTGAATGCGAAAACCTTCGCCTGGACGATGCTGGTGACGATTTTGCTCGCTTTGCTGAACACGCCGTTGAGCGAGGCGCTGCTGCGGCTCGGCCTGCTGCCGTTGTGCGTGCCGTTCAACATCGGCCTGCTCGGTAGCATCATGTTTTTCGGCTGGCTGCACCGCAAAGGACTCACTGACGAGCGCATCCCAGTCGATTGGGCGGCGGGAACGCCTGCCGAGATCCGTGTGTTTCTCGCCCAGAAAGATGTCGCGGACACCTGCTGGCAGAAGCTGCACAAAGCGCAGCCCGAACCACCGAAACCCCGGACGGGCTCACTTCAGCTTCCGACCAAAGTGGATCTCAAAGTACACGCCGAGTGAATCTGCCAGCGCCTGCGCGAAGCGGCGCTGATGCTCCGGCTTGTCGCGAACGTTGTTCCAGGGACATTCGACCTGTATGGCGCTCACCGTGCCACGCTCGCGTGATCCATGCGCGGTCACGCTGTAAGCGCCGCTGAAATAGCCGGCCAAAATGCCGGGGTTGGCCTTCGTGGGGCTAGGCAGGCAGCGGAGGCCGCGAAACTCGAGCAGCCCGCCCAAGCTCTGCGGGCCGCGCACCAGCTCCGCAAAGCTTTGCGGCGAACGCTTGTCCAGCTCGCGAATACTTGTGGCCGCGATCAATGCCTCGTTGGCATTCAGTTCGGCATCGCTGGCCTTGAGCTGCTCGCCTTTGATCAAATAACCGAGCTCCACTCGCTGGTCGAGATGACGATGCCCGTGAATGTCCAGCAGCAGGCCGAGGCCGTGCTTTTTCATCACGGCATCACACGCCTCATGCGCGCTGTCGTGAAAGCGGTGCCACGCCGCCTCGGCGGTGGGATCTCCCTGTGCCGCCTCCTTGATCTCGCGGTTCGGATCGAGTTTTGAGCGATGCAGCCGCGAGATGATGGCATGGGGCTTGCCGCCGTAGCGTGCTTGCAGCTCCTCGATGATCATCTCAGACAGCGGAATGGTGTTTGAGTCCGTGCCGGTGACACCGTAGCGCCGCGCCAGCACGTTGTCCGGCTTCAACGAGCCACCGTGCGGCACGGTGAGCACGATGGGCAGGGTGCCGGAGCGCACCTCGATGTATTTCTCGAGTTCAAACGTTTGCGCGTGAAGAACAGCGCTGAAAAGAAGCAAAAAAAACGGGAGGCGCATGCTGCTGGAAGTGAAAGAGAGTTCCTCGCTCCTCGCCACGTTTTTCTCGCCCATGATCTCCCGGTTTCTTCTCCCGCTGCTGCTTCTCACCTCAACCATCCGCGCCGGCAACTGGCCCGAATGGCGTGGCCCGTCCGCACAAGGCCACGCAAACGCCACCGGTCTGCCGGAAACGTGGAGCGAGACGAGCAACATCGCCTGGAAGACACCGCTGCCCGGTCGCGGCCATTCCACTCCCGTGATGTGGGGTGATCACATCTGGCTCACCACCGCTTTTGAGAAGGCTGCCACGGCTGACGAAGTCAAACAACGCCTTGCATCGAACACGGGCGACCAGCCGCTCGTGGTTCTTTCCTCCGTGAGCTTGCATGCCGTGTGTGTGGATCGAAACAGCGGCAAAATCCTCCACGACATCGAGCTGCTGAACGTCAAAGACCCGCAGTGGGCGCACCAGCTCAACAGCTACGCCTCGCCCACGCCCGTGCTTGAGGAAGGGCGGCTTTACGCGCACTTCGGCGCTTTTGGCACCGTGGCGCTCGACACGAAGACCTTGAAGGTGCTGTGGAAAAACCAGGAACTGCATGTCATGCACGAAAACGGTCCCGGCTCGACCGCTGTTCTGCATGGCGACCGCTTGATCGCCCATTTTGACGGCAGTGATCAGCAGTTCATCGCCGCCTTCGACAAAAATACCGGCAAAGTTGCCTGGAAGACGCCACGCAGCGGTGAAATGGACCCGCGCCCGCAGCAAAAGAAGGCCTATGGCACGCCGCTTGTGGTCATGATGAACGGACAGGCTGTCGTCGTCAGCTCCGCCGCCGACAACATCTATGGCTACGACGCGCAGAGCGGCAAGGAACTGTGGAAGATCCACTACGGCGAGCTTGGCTTCTCCATGTCCACCGTTCCCGTCGCCGATGATCAGCAGATTTATTTCAGCACCGCCTTTGGCAAATCGCAGGTCATCGCGCTCAAATACGCCGGATTAAAGACCCCGGAGATCGCGTGGCGGAACAACAAGAACGCTCCGAAGATGTGCTCGCCCGTTTTGCATGGCGGATTGCTGTTTTACGTCGATGACGGCGGCATCGTGAGCTGCGTGGACACCAAGACAGGCGAGGCCTTCTATCGCGAACGCCTTGGCGGCAAATTCAGCGCATCGCCGATCCTGGCGGATGGCAAACTCTACTTCTGCAGCCGCGAAGGTGTGGTCAGCATTGTTCCTGCGGCCAAGGAATTCAAAATCCTCGCCCAAAACACGCTGGACGGCCCGATCATGGCCAGCCCCATCGCAGATGGCGGTGCCTTGTTCATTCGCACGGACAAGGCGCTCTACAAAATCGGGAAATAATCACTTCAGCGCTGCCCGGAGCACTGGCTCAAACACATCCGCCTGGCGCATGAAGCCGAGGTCGGTGGCGTGGGAGGCGTCGTTCGCGCCTTCGGCGTCGGTGCCGTAGAGCGCGTCTCCGCTGATGTAGTGAAGGTTGGCGACTTTTTCCTTCTTGAGCTGCTCGTAGGCGGCTTTCAAAGCGGCGTGGTTGTCGTCGTGGAACTTCGCCTTGCCCGGAGTGATCCAGGAGTTCGTGAAGCGACGGTCCTCGACGAGGATGATCGGTGTGGTGGCGTGTTTGGAGCGCAGTTGCTTGACCAGTGGCACGCATTTGGCCGTCACGTCCGCTGGTTGCATGTTCGGCAGGCAGTCGATGACGATGGCTGCGGCATCGAGCTCATTGATGAGATCACCCACGGCGGCGTCCATGCGGCCGTTGCCGGAGAAACCGAGATTGATCACCGGACGGTCGAGACGACGGCCGAGAATCGCCGTGTGCACCATGCCGGGACGGGAGGCGTTCGCGCCATGCGTGATGGAGGTGCCGTAGAAGACGACCGGCTTCTCACGCGGAGCCAGTCCCTCAAACTTCGCGCCCGCAGGCACACCGATCTCCAGCTTTTCGATGCCGTTGTAGAGCGGCAGGTAGGCGGCGAATTCATGCTCTCCCGGAGCCAGATCGCTGATCAAGACGGCTTCCACATGTTGCGCCGTTGGTTTCGGGCAGGCCACCCACCGCCACTGGCCTTTCTCATCGCGCGCATACAGATCGAGTCCGCTCACCCCCGTCGCCGGCATCGCGGGCAGGGCCAGATTTGCCTTCGCAAGATCGTAGCGACAGTAGATCGCCTTCGCGTCGGTTTTGAAGCGCACCATCATGCCTGCGCTGTCGCGACTGAGGCCCCAAACGGCGGGCGTCACCGTTTTTTCCGCTTTCGACGGGAAACGATCAAACCAGCGCTTTCGCCCCTGGTCCGCCCATCCACGGCCTTCCACCCCCCACTTCGTGACATCACGCCATTGCGCATCGGCAGGGATCGCAGGCCCCTTGGGTTTGGCGGAAACTGTTTTGGATGGGACCGTTTGTGCCAGCAGGGAAAAGCTGAGCAGGAAATACAGTAGAAAAGCTGGTTTCATGGTTCACCATTCAGTCACAGAAGCAGACATGACGCAGCCTACAACGAGCGCGCATAAACCGCATTTCATTTTCGTTGAACTCAGCCCTAGTCTCGGACTTTGCCCAGCCCTGTCATTTCATGAACCCAGAGAGCGACGCGATCAGCGCACGGGAGTGCGGCTTTTCTTGTAAATCCAGTGCTCGACGCGACCGTTGCGAACGCATGCAATTGCTTCGGCCATGATCATGCCGTAGCCACGAGAATAAAAGTCCCTCGCAGGGGGCACCAGTTTGCCATACTCCACTGGCACCATCCAATACAGCCGGTTGTTGTAGGAACCGATATAGGCGGAACCGTAACGCGTGACATTGTGAGGATTGATGCTCGTCACCTCGCCGTTGTGCATGCTGTTGAGCAGCAGGGGATACCGGCCACGGAAATCCCTTGCCGGCCGCTGCCCGGCTGCGCTGTTGTATCCCCCCTGCGAGTGAGGGGAGTCTGCCTGCGCAAAGGCCGCTAATGACGCTAACGTGACGAGAACTAGGGGGAGGAGATGGGCTCTAAAGTTCATAGTTGGTGAAGTTGGACCTGTGCGTTGGCAGCGGTCAAGCTAGGTAACTTACCCCCGCCGAATGGGAATATGTGGGATGAAACGCCGTCAAGTCAACGAATCACTTATTGCATGCTGTCCATCAAGGCTGACCGCTCCCGATCTTACGGACAGGTAACACTCTGACGCCGCCAAAGCTAGCCAGACCACCCACAATATACTTTAGCGCATCAAAACGGAATGTCGTCATCCTCCATGCCTTCGGTGATCGGGCCTTCGCCGAAATCGTCGTTCTGCTGGGCCGGGGCGGGGCGCTGCTGCGGGCGTTGTTGAGCAGCGGGTCGCTGGGCTGGACGGGCTGCGGGGCGACTGTAACCGCCACCTCCACCGGAACCGCCTTCGTCATCACCGCCGCCACCTCCACCGGCGCGATCTCCGCCCGGGCTGCCAAGGAACTGCATCTGCTCGCCGACGACACGAAGACGCGTGCGTTTCTGGCCGGTCTGCTTGTCCTCCCACGAATCCATCTGCAAGCGACCCTCGATGAAGACAGGGCGGCCCTTGTGCAGGTATTTGCCGGCGAGCTCGGCCATCTTCGACCACAGAACGACATCCACAAAGGTGACCTCCTCGACCTTCTCGCCGCTGTCCGAGGTGTAAACGCGGTTCACAGCGAGACCAATGTCGCACACGGCGCTGCCTTTGGGCGTGTAGCGCACCTCCGGGTCACGGGTGAGGTTGCCGATGAGCATGACTTTGTTGTAGGAGGCCATAAAACGAGGTGAGGTGAGAAATACGCGATGTGTCAGAGCATCATTGCCGGGTGCGGCGCTTCCCGGCAATGACTTTTTGTCATCCCGGCCGCCCGTGGCATGCTGGAGGCGTGCTGGAACTCATCGACGGCTTCATTCTTCATCTGGCGACCGAGCGCGGTCTGTCCGTGAACTACCAGGTGCTGGTGCGCCGCTTTTTGGAGGCCTTCGCGTCGTGGTTCAAAATGAAGCACCAGTCCGAGAAGCCCGCCGACGTTACCACCGACCGCATCGCCGCATTTCTGGCGCAGCGGAAGAAGGATGGGATCGCCGCATCGTCGGCGCGGATCGAGTTGATTGCGATCAAGATTTTCTTCCGCTGGCTGACGGCGCGGAAACACATCGCCGCCGATCCTGCGGACGCGATCCTGCCCCCCCGGCAGGAGAAGCACCTGCCGGACTCCCTGAACGAACAAGACGTGCAGAAACTCGTCGAGTCGGTGAACGGGCACACGCCGCTGGACCGGCGCGACCGTGCGATTCTGGAGCTGTTTTACGCCAGCGGCGTGCGTTTGTCCGAGCTAGCCGACGCGAAACTGGAGAACCTCAGCCTGGAGGAGGGCTGGATCCGTGTGACGGGCAAGGGCTCGAAAACGCGTCTCTCACCCGTAGGCGGCGCGGCGCGCGATGCCATCGCCGCATGGCTGCAGCATGGCCGCGCGGCCTTGGTAAAGCCGAAGACACAGAGCCACATCTTCATCTCAAAGCTGGGCACGCGGCTCACAACGGCGCGCATCCAGCAGATCGTGAAGGAACGTGCGGCGATGTGCGGACTCGATCCAGCGCGCATCCATCCGCACCTGCTGCGACACAGCTTTGCCACGCATCTGCTGAACAACGGAGCTGATCTCCGCGTGATCCAGGAGATGCTTGGCCACGCGGACATCTCCACGACCCAGATTTACACACATGTCGATCAGGCGCGGCTGAAGGACGTGCACCGGCGGTTTCACCCGAGAGCGTGAGCGGTCACATCGCCCATGCGGGCATAGACTTCGCGGCCGATGCGGCTGTGCTCGATCAAATCGTCGGCGAAACGGATTTTGCCCGGCTCGAAGATCGTGATGAAGCAGGAGCCGCCGAAGCGGAAGTAGCCTTTCTCGTCGCCCTTCGTAATCGCGGCATCCGGCGTGAAGGTTTGCACGATGGAGCCGACGCAGGTGGCGCCGACCTCGAGGAGCAGCACATCGCCGAGCCGTGGCGTGCGCAGCGTGGTGATCTCGCGCTTGTTTTCCCACAGGATCGACGGGCGCTTGCTCAGCGCGATGGGGCTCACGGAGTAAAGCGGGCCGTTGATCTGTTTTGCGACGCTTGGGACGCCGTCGCACGGAAAATGGAAGCGATGATAGTCCACCGGGCACAGGCGCGAGATGAGCATGCTGCCGTGCTCGTAGCGTTTGGCCTCGTTCGCGTCACCCAGCAGCGTGGCGAGGTCGAAACGGACGCCTTTGATGAAAAAATCCTCGCACGCCGCGATGTCGGGCAGCACGAGATGGCGGCCGTCCGCAGGGAAAACGATCGTATTGTCATCAGCGGCGATGGGACGCGCCTGCGGCTTGAGTTTGCGATAAAAGAACTCGTTGAAGGTGAGGAAGGAGTCCGGCGCGTCGGCAAACTCGCCCTCGTCCACGCCATACGTCGCGAGGAAGGGCGCGATCTTCGCACGACTGGCGGGCGCGTCCATACGGCGGCCATACCAGGCGGAAAAAGCGGCGCGTTTCACCAGCGCGTGCAGCGGCAGGGCGCCGAGCGGGTTTTCATAAGTGAAGCGCAGGAAGCCCTCGCCATACACATGCTCGGTCTCGACGCGCTGCGTGAGGCGGTTGAAGAAAGTGATGGGTGCGGCGGGCATGGGAGTTGTTCACATAGCGCCGCGCCAAGAAAACGCCACACGAACAAAGCTGGCGACAAAGCCGTTTCCGGGCATAGTCGCTCCCCCTGACCGATCCCATGACCGAACCTGAAGCCAGCACCGAAATCCCACCGCAGACCGATCCCGGCTGGGTGGACCTTTCCGATTTGAAACTGATGCCCGCGTGGGTCGGTGACATCGGCAAGGAGGAAAAGATCAAGCAACGCTACGCCGACCGCGAGGACCGTCCGCAGCGTGGTGGTCGTGACGACCGCCGTGGCGGTGGCTTCGGTGATCGTGGTCGCAGCGGTGGTCCGCCACCGCGTCGTGACGGCCCTGGCGGGCCTCCGCCGCGCCGTGATGGTTTTGGCGGCGGCGCTCCGCGTCGCGATGGTCCTGGTGGTGGATTTCGTCCACGTGGTGAAGGCGGTCCGCGCCGCGATGGCGATGATCGTCGTGGTCCTCCGCGACGTTTTGGCGACCGTGATCGCGGCGGCCCACCACAGCGTGAGTGGGTGGAGATTCCGAAGGACGTTCAGATCACGATTTACCCGGATGACAAGGCGGTGGACGCGCTCGCCTCTCACGTGCGTCAAAGCGGCCACGCGTTCAGCATGTTCGACGCGTCGCGTCTCGTGCTCGCGGGCGGTGATCGTTTCGTCGTGCGTTATCGCTGTGCGGAAGAACGTCCGACGGGCCTTTTCAATGTGCCGGGGGACGGCAGCCTTTTTCTGACGCGTGATGAAGCCCTCGCTCATGTGCTGCGCGGCGCTGCGCTGGATGAGTTTTACCGCGCCGAGGACATCGAGCTCGAAGCGCCGAAGGGCGAGTTTCAATCCGTGGCCGTCTGCGGCATGAGCGGCGAAATCATCGCCCCCCCGAGCCACCACAGCTATCAAACCGGCCTCATCCGCCTGCATCGCGAGCGTTTTGCGAACATGCCGTTCGAGGACTTCAAGCGCCGCGTGAAGGTCGAGGCGAATCCTGAGCTCGTCGCGAAATGGAAGGAGCAGATGAGCAAAGGCCGCCGCTGGGTCTGCCTGAAGCTGGAGACGCCCGAGGGCGGCGAGCCGGTCTCCTTCAATTCCCGCGCCGACATGGAGGCGCATTTCCGCCGCACTTTTGGCAACGATGCCGTCATCGAAGTGCGCGAGGCGAACGTGCATGGCAACATCGACAAGCAGAAGCTATCCCCCGCGCTCTTCATCATGCTGCGCCAGGCCGTGGACGCGGCGCGGAAGCACCTGTTTGAGATTTCGCAGAAGCTCGGCGCCGGACTGGAGCGCCGCGGGCTGAAGCTCTTTAAGCGCCGTGCCGGGAAGCAGTTTGTCTGCCGCGTGAAGCCGCGTGCCGTCGAAAACGGCATGGTCTTCTCCGACCGTCTGGCTGACATCGTGAAGATTTTGAAGGACAACCACGGCATGACCATGCAGGCGCTTGTGGAGGCCATCATGCCCTCCCCGCCACCGATGGACGGCGCGGATCCCAACGCACCGAAGCAGCCCACCGAGGGGCAGCTTGGCGTCATCAAGGACATCCGCTGGCTCGCGAACGAAGGCTACGTCATCGAATACAGCGACGGCATGGTCTTCCTCGGTGTTCAAGGCGAGCCGCAACACCCGGCGGCGAAGAAAACGGACGCAGCCACAGCAAAAGCCGAAGAACCTGCCCCTGCCAACGAATCCGCCGCGGAGAACGTCGAAGCCGCTGCTGAAACGAGCGAGGAAACACCCTCGCAGCCCGAAGCCGAACTGGTCAGCGAAGCGCCCACAGCATCCAAACCGACTGAACAGCCGCTTTGACGTTGTGAACGCGGAAAATCTGCGCGCCGCGGGTCATGCCGGCGGCGATGCAGGCCACCGTGCCGGGATCGCGCTCCATCGCGGGGACGCCGAGCACGTCACCGATGACCGTTTTGCGTGACACGGGCAGCAGGACTGGCCGCCCGAAGCGGTGCAGCCGCTCCAGCTCACGGTAGATCGTCAGATTGTCATCCCGCTGCTTCGCGAAGTCGATGCCGGGGTCGAGGATGATGTTTTCACGCGGCAGACCGACGCTTTCGGCCATGACGAGGCGCTGCTCGAAGAATTGATCGAGCGTTGCCATGATGTCTTCATGCCGCACATGCGTGTGCGGCACCTTCGGCTGCCCGATGCTGTGCATGATGAGCAGACCGGCGTTGTGCTCGGCGCACAGCTTCGCGTTGAAGGCGTCCGGCAGGCCGCTGATGTCGTTGATGAGATCCCCGCCATGCGGCAGCACGGCGGCGATCACATCGGAGCGCCAGGTGTTGATGGAAAGCAGCGGTGAATTGAAGCGCGCCTTCAATTCCGGCCATCTGGCCAGAAACGGACGCAGGCGGTCGATCTCCTCGTCCACGCTGATCGCTTCGCGGTTGGTTCGCGCGCTTTCCGCGCCGATGTCGATGATGTCCGCGCCATCACGAAGCTGCTGCTCCGCCTGTGCGAGCGCCACGGCGGGATCGAGCGTGCCATCGCCGCAGAACGAGTCATCGTTGATGTTCACGATCCCCATCACCAGCGGACGGCGGGGAAATTCGATCGTATGCTGGCGTACGCGGAGGATCATGCGCGAGTCTTGAGCGGAATGCCCGGAACGCAACGAAGCAGCCCGGTTGCCCGAGGGCACGCTGCCAAAAGGTTTCACTCGTCCACACCGGCGGCGTCCAAGGTGCGCATCATGGCGTCCATGAACTCCTGGGCGGCGTCGATCGGGAGGATGATGGTGTCGCGGCGACCGCGGACGTCCTCGGTGATCTTGATGAACTTGCCGCGATCGTTCTCCTTGAGGTCAAGGAAGAAGATTTTGCGTTCGGTGACGATCTTTTCGGAATGCAGCGGCGGGTTGGGTGGACGCCGTTCATCTTCAAATTCTGTGTTCCTCATTCTGATGACCTCCGCTGCCTGAAAAGTCGCTGTACTGGTGTTTTTGGGATTTCGGGGCTGATTTTAGAAATCGCGCCTTCAATGTCAATGCTTCTGCTTTCCATCGGCAAGCATCTTCCGGGCCGCATTGAGGGCGCCGAGCGTCCAGATGACAGGATAGAGCTGCTCGTGATACCACAGGCGGGCGAAATAGAGGCCGATGGGGGCGGGCGGGAAGCGGGTGCCGTGGCTGGTGGCTTGAAGAAGCCACTGCGCGCCTTTTTCCACGCGGACGAGGGCGTCGTCCGCATTCTTGTCTGAACAGAGCGCCTCCACGGCGACGGCGGTTTCTTCGATGCTGGAAGGAGCGTTTTTGTCACCACCGAAGGAGCCGTCGGCTTTTTGGGCGGAACGGAGGTCATTGAGGCCGGATTCGATCAAATGGCGGGCCTGGGTGGCGAGAGAATCGTTTCCGGCGAGGTGGTTGATGACCTGGGCGGTGCCATAGACTGGATTCGATTCATCGGGCGTGTGTTCGTTGCCAAACCAGAGGGGAGTCCAGCCGTGTTCCGCGCTGTGCGAGGCTTCGAGGTAGCGCAGCGCATCTTGTGTGGCTTTGGCGACACGGGTTTGAAGCGTGGCGGCGAGTTCGTCATGCCACGTCCACCACGCGAGCAGGGCGTGCGCGGTGATTTCAGGCGTGCTGCGGTCAAAGGGGAGCGCGCCCCAGCCGCGGCAAAAGGTGGGGATGCCGCCGTCGCGGTTTTGCAGGTCGAGCAGCCAGGTGATGCCGCTGCAAATGGCCGAATCGCAGGGGTGGCCGCTTTTTTTGAGTGCGATCAGGGCGCTGGAGGTGTCGTCGGCATCGGGAACGCCGCCGGGCAGGTCGGTCCAGGCCCAGCCGCCGGGTGCGGCATTGGTGAACGGATGGATTTCGCGGTATTGCTGGGCGAGTAGCCAATCTTTGGGAGTGGCGACGATTCGTCGCCCTTCCATTCTGTTGTTTGGCGACGATTCATCGCCACTCCATGCACGCATGGCGAGCGTGGTGCCCCAGGTGGCGAGATTGGTGTCGATGGGCCAGCTTCCATCTTCTCGCATGGATTGGGTGAGGAAATCGACGGCGAGCGGAATGCAGGGATGATCGAGCTGACCCGCACCAGCGAGCGCCATGGTGACGAAGCTAGTGAGCGGCGTGGCTTCGAGATAACCGCCGCTGCCTGGCTGCAAGGTTTGCAGCATCGGACGAATGCGCGGCCACGTCAGCGCGCGAATCCAGCGCAGCGGATTCCACCAGGCGGGCGGGACGTGATGAAAACGCGCATGACCGATGGCGATCAAGGCGGGCAAGGCATAGCTGACAACTGGCAGTCCAATGGCACCGAACCAGGCACGTGGAAGCGCGGCGAGTTCAAAGGGCAACGCGATGACGTGACGCCAGCCGTCCTTCCCCAGCGTGCCGCAGAGCGTGCAGAGCATGAGGATGGGCACGGAAAAGGTCTTGTCCTTGCCGTATCGGCCGATGACGGCTTTGGCGATGGCTTGTGGTTCGAGCGAACCGACTTGAGCAGTGAGCCAGGCGTCGGCGTGTTGGATGTTGGGAGTGGCGACGATTCGTCGCCCATTCAGATGCTCTTTTGCCGACGATTCGTCGGCACTCCATAAATACAGCGCACTCCAGCAGAGCAGCGTGGTGGAGAGGTTGCTTTTGCTGATCGAGGTGTCGCCCCAGCCTCCGTCGGCGTTTTGGTGGTCGCAGAGCCATTGCGCGCCTTTTTGAACGAGCGTGGCGTGTTTTTCGCGATCGACGAGCATGAGCGCGACGATCGCGGTCGCGGTGGAGAGGGCGCTGCTGCTGAGATGGCCTTCCCAATGGCCGTCCGGCATGCGCAACGCCTCGAGATGAGCCTGCGTGCTGGCGATGGCGCGGTCGAGGGCGTCCATCATGGCAAAACGGATCAGGCTTCGAGTTTGAGCTCAGGGCGGGCCTCGATGGCCTTCGTGAGCGAGGCCCATCCGCCGGGGCGCTGCTCCTGGAACATGTGCAGGTAGAGCGCGACCTGTTTCGCCGGATACGCGGCGAGCAGCGCGGCGACGGCGGCCTCCGCTTTGTCGTCGTCGATGACTTCCGGGAGTTCGGTGACCTCGCCTTTGCCGTCGTGGGCGATCTGCGCGGCATCGAGGAAGGTGATGAGCATCTGCGCCTGGCCTTTGAGGAGCCAGATCTGGAAGATCTGCGCGGTGACGCCTTCGTTGGCCTTGGTGTTGAGCTGTTCGAGGAGCCACTCGGCCTGCTTGGCGCGGGATTTTTCCAGAACGAAGGCGGGGCGCAGCTTGCGGCCTTCGGCGAGCGATTCGATGACGGCCTTGTAGGCGGCACGCTGGTCGTTTTGCAGGTAGGTCATGATCTGCGCGCGCAGTTCGGGACCGATGGCTTGAAGAAGTTGGTTGGCTCGCATCTGGGGGTCGGGGAAACGGGGCGCTCCGCTAGCATCACGGCAGGAAAGCCGCAACCGTTTTGGCTCACAGCAGGCGAATCGTGAGCGGGAAGCGGTAAACGTTCCCTTCGGCGGCCTTCACGATGCCGATGATGGTGAGCACGATGGAGGCGACGCCGATGATCACGAGCAGCGGGATGCCGATGAAAATGAAGCAAAGCACGAAAGAGATGAGCGCGTAAACAAAGTAGGTGATCTGGAAGTTCAGCAATTCGCGGCCCTGCTGGTCGAGGTAGCGGCTGCTGTCCTTTTTGATGAGCCAGATCACCAGCGGGCCGAGGATGGGAAAGCCGACGAGGCACAGGACGTGCATGACGATGCCGAGGGTTTTCTCGTCCTGAGTGGCGGAGGCGGGAAGGGCGGGAGGTGGTGTGGGAGATTCCATGACGGGGCGAGGTGTATCAGAAAGCGGCGCGGATGGAAATACAAACGCGGAGCCGGTTTACCCGGCTCCGCGTTGTGTGCGGATGAGTTGGAGAACTCGTTTTAAGTTTAGATCGTCGGCAGCTTGAACTCCTCGACGTAGTTTTCTGTGGCGAGCTTGTTGGCCTCCTCGGCGAACTCACCGATGAACTTCTCGGCGACGGGATCAAACTCCAGCCAAGGGCCGGCGCTGATCTTGTCCACGTTGAGGTCGATCTTGTTGTCCTCCAGGTTCTTGACGAAGTGCTCGAAGGTTTCGAGGCCGGCCTTGTCGCCGTTGAGACGATCTTTGACCTCATTCACGCTGACCGCCTTGCCGAGGCGGTAGGAGATGTTCGCCAGGTGGGCGAGCGCGGCGGCGTGGAAACCATGCGAGACATGGAGGTTGGAATTGACGAGCTTCCCGGCGCGCACGGAGTTGATGAAGTTGAGCATGTGGTCCGCGCCGTCATTGAAGTTGTCGAACTTCATGATGGTGTTGCCCTCGTTGTCGTAGGCCTTGGCCTCGATGACGTAGCCGCCTTCGCAATGGATGACGTTGCCGACGCGGGCGGCGGCGGTCTTGCCGTTCACGCGGTAAACCGGCTCCAGTCTCCAGTCCATGTCCTTCAAGGGGAGGCCGCGGTTGTCGAAGATGAGCGGGGCGGGCTCATAGGCCCAGAAGGCCATCTGATTGTTAGCGGTCTCGCCGTCGTCCTTGTAACCCCAGCGCCCGCCAAAGCTCATGACGCGCTTGGGCAGCAGTTCCGGGTTGCCCAACGCCCAGCGACCGACGTCGGTCTGGTGCGGTCCTTGGTTGCCGATGTCGCCATTGCCAAAAGCCCACTGCCAGTGCCAGTCATAGTGGAATTGCGTGCGGTTCACAGGAACGACGCCGCGCGGACCCGCCCACAGCTTGTAGTCCACGTCCACCTCCTGCGGCGCACCCTTGGGATTGGTCTTCACGTTGCGCGGGTCATGGAAGGTGCCCTTGATCATGCCGTCCTTCGGTTCGACCGGAGCCTCCACCTTGCCAATGGAGTTGCGTGACTTGAAATTAATGCCGCGCGAGAGCGTGACCTTGCCGATGTGGCCTTCTTTGACCCAGTCCATGGCCTGCTGCCATCCGGGGCTGGAACGGCGCTGCATGCCGTGCTGAACGACGATGCCTTTCTTGGCGACTTTTTCGGCGGCGTTCAGGAGCTGGCGGCCTTCCCAGATGTTGTGGCAGACGGGCTTTTCCACATAGACGTGCTTGCCCGCGGCCATGGCCGTCATGGCGATGAGGGTGTGCGTGTGGTTCGGCGTGGCGATGGTGACGGCGTCCACCTCGGGATCGAGCACGAGCTTCCGATAATCGGTGTAGGCGGTGACGGTGTTGTTTTTCTTCGCCTGGTTGGCGACTCCCTTCGCGAGGACGTTGGCGTCCACATCACAGAGGGCGACGATGCGCACGCCGGGGATTTCCTCCAGGCTCTTGATGTGGCCCGCGCCGCGTCCGTTGAAGCCGATGACCGCCACACGAACGTCACCGTTGGCACCAATGGGCGCTGAAAAGGCTCTGGAGGCGACAAGACCGGCGGTGCCGGCGACAGTGCCGCGGATGAAGGTGCGGCGGGACGTTGGTTGTGGGTTCGTTTGCATGGTTGAGAGAGGATTGAGAGAGTGAAAAATGCCGCGCCCTGGCGGACGCGGCACGGAATATCAAGAGGGTAGCCAAAACGCGGGGCGGAAGGCAACCTTTCCTTTCACCAGCGACGCAGGGCGGATTTCAGGAGGAAAAAATCAAGGCTGCGGCTTCGGGGCGGGGAGCGGCGGCGCTTCCGGCTCGAAGTCGAGCACGTCCTGGTGCGTGCGCAGTGCCTTGCGGGCCTTGTCAAAGAACGAGGTCAGATCCTCGGCGTTCATTTGCTGCTTGTCGTCGATGTAGGCGTGCAGTTTCTGGATTTGCGCGTCGGCGTCGAGGTTCACCCCGGACATGACCTTCTGCGCGGAGGCATAAACGCTGGTGAATTTGCCCTGCGCCTGCTCGAAGGCCTCCTTCGCGCCCTCCTGGCGGAGATACTCCTTCTCCTGCTCGCGAAACTCCTTGCTGAAGATCCGCTTGAAGAAGCCGCCCTTCGGTTTTTCGAGATGTTTGTTCGCCTGGGACTCAAAATAGCTCACCAGCTCCTGGAACTCCTGCATGGGCTTCTGATACTGCTTTTTGAGATAGCCAAGGCCCGTGGTGATGATGGTCAGCTTTTCGACCTCGGCCTTCGAGAGCGCCTGCCCGGCCTTCACCTTGTCCTCCAGCAGGTCGATGTATTGCAGCGTGGTCTTGTTCCCCTCGAAAATGTTCTCAAATTCCTTCGCGGCGGTGGCCAGACGCTGGCGCTCGCCTTTGCGCAGGGCGTCGATCTTCTTCTCGTTCTCCTCGTTGAGCGCGGTGATCATCTTCTGATGCTGCGCGGCCTGGGAGTCGAGCGTGCGCTGGAACTCGGCCTCCTTCGCCTTCAGCGCCTCGGCGTGCTCGGTTTTGAGCTGCTCCATGCCGGAGCGCAGGACGGAGAGGTCGGAACGTGACTGGAAAAGGAACCAGCCCAGCACGCCGGAGGCGAGAAAGCTAAGCACGAGCAGTGCGGTGAGATTTTTGATGGCAGTCATGGTGGGGGATGTTCGTGAGACGGGACGGGTGCGCAACCGCATTCAATGCACCCGTTTTGCGCGTCCTCGCCCGGCCCCTTGCACGCCTTCCGTCTGTTCAGCAAGCCGGAATCCTGCTAGGGCTGGCGGAAATCGAGCGTCTTGTCTCCACGATGTCGTCCTCATCCCGCCCCACCGCCGTCCGCCACCAAATCCTCGCCACGGCGACCATGGTGGCCTTCCTGATGTATCTGGACCGCATCTGCCTGGCGAACATCCTCAGCTCGGACTCGTTTCAAAAGAGCATCCATCTCGACCAAGGCCAGATCGACGGCATCAAGGGTGCGTTTTTCTGGGCCTATGCGTTGTTTCAGGTGCCCGCAGGCTGGCTGAGCGACCGCTTCGGCGCGCGCATGCTCATCACGATTTACATCGCGGCGTGGTCGTTCTTCACTGCGGCGACGAGTTTTGCGATGGGGTTCTGGACCTTGTTTGCCGCGCGCATGCTGTGCGGTCTCGCGGAGGCGGGCTACTATCCTGCCAGCAGCGGACTGATGACACGCTGGGCGCACATCGAGTCCCGCGGCTTCGCCAGCAGCGTGATCTCGTGGGGCGGTCGTGTCGGGGGCGCGGCGGCCCCCGGATTGACGGCATTTGTGATTTTGCAGGCCGGTGACTGGCGCTGGGCCGGCTGGCTCTACGGCGTGGTCGGCATTTTGGTGGCGGCGTGCTACTGGGCGGTCTTTCGTGAGCATCCGCGGCTCCATCCGCGCTGCAATGACGCGGAAATCGCGCTCATGGCCGAGGGGCGCGGCGATTTTCAACCCATCAAGGATCCGCCAAGGCGTTTCCCGCTCCTCGCCGCCTGCCGGAGCAAAAATCTCTGGATGGCGAACGGCGTGCAGTTCTTCACCAACATCGGCTGGGCCTTCCTGATCCTGTCACTGCCCGATTACCTGAAGAAAGTGAAACACCTCGATGATGGCATGACCGGCCTCATCACCACCGGGGCGCTGACCATCGGCATCCTGGCGCTGCCAGTGGGAGGATTGATGACGGATTACATCTCGAAGCGCCACGGCAGGCGGCTCGGGCGCATGCTGCCGATGTCGCTGACCAAATTCGGCGCGGCGGCGCTCTACATCCTCGCGCTTCAGATGGACTCGGCCTGGGGCATGGCCATCGCCTTCGGCGCGGTCACCTTTTTCGCCGATCTCGGCCTGCCCGCGATGTGGACCTTCATGCAGGACATCAGCGGCAAATGCCAGGCGCAGCTCTTCGGCTGGGGCAACATGTGGGGCAACTTCGGTGCTGCGATCATGCCGATGCTCTTCAGCGCCGTTTTGAAGTCCTTCGACACGAACCACGACTTCCACGAGGGCGTGTGGCTCTGCGCGGGCGCGTTTGTGCTCGCCGGAGCGTTCGCGCTCTTTGTGAATGCAGAAAAACCCGTGATGCAGGAAGGCTCGTGAGCCTTGAACCACATCACGGGTTGAGAAACTGACTTTGCAGTGAAGCGGGGGCTTACCAGCCGCCGCCTTCGTCGCCGCCATCACGGCCGCCACGGTTGCCACGGTCAAAGCGCTTGCCGCCGCCGCCACCACCGCCGCCGTAGCCACCACGGCCACCGCCGCCGCCACCACCGTAGCCGCCGCCGCCACCACCGTAGCCGCCACGGCCACCGCCACCGCCGCCACCACCGTAGCCGCCACGACCACCACCGCCGCCGCCAAAACCACCCGGGCGTTCCTCACGCGGACGGGCTTCATTGATGGCGAGCTTGCGGCCCAGGAACTCCTGGCCGTTCTGTGCGTTGATCGCGGCATTCATGGCCTCGGGAGAGTCCATCGTCACGAAGGCAAAACCGCGCGGGCGGCCGCTCTCGCGGTCCATCGGCAGGAAGACTTCGGTGACGCCACCGTATTGAGAGAACAGCTCGCGGACATCTTGTTCCTGAGCGGCGAAGGGCAGATTGCCCACATACATCTTGGTATTCATATCGTTGTTGAGTGCGGCTGCCGTCTTCGCGCCAAAACTCATGAACACCAACGCTTGTATCACCTGATGAACGACTGAGCCTGACCCTTAACAGGTGACCTGATTGGCTCTATCGCCCGAAACGTGCCAAAGGCAAACGAATCTTTTTTACGAGTTAAGCCGGGCTTGCGCGGCCAAAACGCAACGGGGATGCCATGCGGTCATTTCTTCACCTTACCCTCCGCGTAGGTGAGAATGCGGCCTACTTTTTCCGCATCCTGGGCGGCCTTGGCCTCTTCAAAGGCTTCCTTGGCCTGAATCATCTCCCGCAGCAGCGGCAGGTTGATGATCTCCTGCCCCGCGACTTGCAGGGCCTCAAAACGCTGGCGCAGCGTCTCCACATCCGTGTTGCCCGGCTCGAACTTGGAGAAGTCCACCTTGTCTGCCTCGGCCTCCAGCTCCTTGAAGTGCGAATCCTCGATCAACTTGTCCAGCGCGGCATCCGCCTCGGCGAACTGGCCGCTTTTGATGAGCTGCTCGATCTCGCCACCGCGTGCCTTCATCGCCTCCGTGGGCGGAATGCCCAGCGCTTCGACAGCGGCCCTCAGCTTGCCCGCTTTTTCTTTCATCTTTGACTCCAGATCACCCCCGCGCGCCGCCGCCGCCATTTTCGGCGGGCCGAGCTTCTGCGCCTTTTGCAATTGCTCCGGTGTCAAAACATCGCGGATGCTGATGAGGGTGCGCAGTTGCAGTTGCTTCACCGCCGCCTCGGCCTCGATCAATTTAGCAAGCTGCGCGGACGCGGCGTCAGCCGTGGTGCCGGCATCACGCAGGAGATGGTTGAGCGCTTTTTGCTGCTCCTTGACCGCCTGTTCGAGCGGTTCGGCCTGTTTCCGGGTCTCGCCGAGCTGCGCGTTCAGCTTTGTCTGCTGCTCTTCGCTCAACGCGAGCTCATCTCGCACGGAAGCAATGAGGTCGGGATGCAGCAGGCCGCTTTTCAGCCAATCTTCGACATTCGCGGCCTTTGAGGCGGCCGCCGTGAACAGGAGCAGGGAGCAGACGATGTTTTTCATGAGGGTCAGCGGTTGATGTGGTCGGGAAGCAGGAAATCAGAGGGTGACTCGAAAGCCAGCAGCGGCGGCGTGACTTCAGCGAACAGTTCCGCAGGCGGCGCGTCGAACAGCGGCGGCAGTTCGCTCAGTTTCGGCTCCAGCCGCGGTGAATGAGCGAAAAAGACGGCGGCGAAGACGATGCAGGCGGTGGCGAGAGCCACGGGAATCCATCCGCGCAACACACGCTGACACTGTGCAGGTGCGCGCAACCATTCATCGCGCCATGCGGGAGCGTCCTCACGATCGCAGCGGCGTTGAAGCGCGAAGATCGCGCGAAGATCGTCATCAGGAGGCAGTTTCATGGGAGGATTCGGGTTGCAGCAGCGCGCGCAGGCGCGCCTTGCCGCGTTCGTAATGCTGGCGTGCGGAACCGATGCCCACGCGCATCACATCCGCCGCCTCGCTGATGGTGAGATCCTGGTAAAACACGAGATGCAGCACCTCTGCCTGCCGCGCGGGCAACTGCGCCAGACAGCGCCGCAATTCGGCGGCGCGTTCGTCCATCTCCAGCTTTCGCACAGGCGAGGGACGCGGATCGTGCGCGTCGCCCGTGAGCTGAGCCAGCAGCTTGCCCACGAGTGACTCGCGATAGCGCAGCCGGCGGAACTCCTCGTGTGCCGTGAAGCGGATCACGCCGAACCACCAGGTTTTGAAGCTGGAGGTGCCGTCGTGTTGCGCACGCCCCCGCGCGAGTTTGAGGTAGGCGTTTTGCAGCACGTCTTCCGCGCGGGCATGATCGCCGCAGCAGCAGTGCAGCGCCCACCCGAACGAGTCGGGATGCAAAGCTTCGAGCTGGCCGGCGATGGCGCTTTCCATTCATTTTCCGCTGGGTGACGCGGGTGACGCTCCTGTATGACACGAATGTGACGGGAAATCCATGTCACACCCGTGATACGAAGTTTTACTCGCCATCGGCTTGCTATTTGCGCTAGCCTTCGCTGAATTTTCTTCTTCAAGCGCCATGAGTTCATCTCCCTCCGGCTCCAAACCCACCACCGGCTGGCAGCCGCCCACGCTGGAGGAGATGCAGGCCATGCTGCCGCAGTATCAGTTCGAGTGCCTGCTCGGCCGCGGCGGCATGGGCGCGGTGTACAAGGCCCTGCAAGTCTCCCTGGACCGCCTGGTGGCCATCAAGGTCCTCCCCAGCGATCTGATCGACAACGAAGACGCGAATTTCCTTGAACGCTTCAAGAACGAGGCGCGCACCATGGCGCGGCTCAACCACCCGAGCATCGTCAACGTGTATGACTTCGGCGAGACGGAGAGCGGCCTGCTCTATTTCGTCATGGAGTTCATCAACGGCACCGATGTCTCCCAGATGATCGCCTCCCAGGGCAAACTGCCGGAGGACTACGCGCTCTCCATCACCGCGCACGTCTGCGACGCGCTGAACTACGCGCACAAAAACGGTGTCATCCATCGCGACATCAAACCGGCGAACATCCTCATCAACATGGACGGCGCGGTGAAAGTGGCCGACTTCGGCCTCGCCAAGCAGAGCGACGCGGGCCAGAGCGGCCTGACGAAGACAAACATGGCGATGGGCACGCCCGACTTCGTCGCGCCCGAGGCATTGATTCCCGGCGTTCCGCTGGATGGCCGCGCGGACTTGTATGCCATCGGCGTGATGCTTTACCAGATGCTCACCGGCGAAATCCCGCGCGGCATCTGGACGCTGCCGGGCCAGCGCATGGGCACCGATCCGCGCTTCGACGCCATCATCACCAAGGCGATGCAGACAGATCGCGACGTGCGCTACCAGACCGCCGCCGAACTTCGCCGTGATCTCGACACGATCCTGACTTTGCCCCGCTCCGCGCTCATCGCCCAGCAGCAGGCCGCCGCAGAAGCTGCCGCAAAAGCCACGCGGGCACAAAAGCAGCAGGAGGCGGCTCCGAACGAGCCCCAAGCGGCTGCTAAGAAGAAAATCACTTCCAGCCTCGGCCCCATTCTGGGCCTCGCCGCCAGCATCTTCCTCGTCGCGGGCCTGTATGTCATGTTCACGGGTGGAGAGAAAAAACCGCAAAGTGGCAGCGCGGCACCCACCTCGTCTCCAGCGGCTGGCCCTGCCACTCCCCAGGTCGCAAAAGACGCCCCCGCGCCGATTGAGCCCCCGGACATGCCTGCGGCACCCGCCCCCGTCACCACGAGCACTGGAGAAGTCAGTTCCCCGCCTGCACCACTTGAGGAAGGCTTCACGCCGCTCTTTAAATCGGAGAATGATTATTCTGGTTGGACGGGCCCGGATGGGACACCGCCGAATCCGACATGGTCATTTTTGGGCGGTGGCATCGCCTGCAACGTACCATCGTCGGGCCTGTGGTCCCCCGAGGAATATGGCGACTTCGAGCTGCGGCTGGAGTGGAAACCGGCCCCCAGGGGCAATGGTGCCATCGCCTACCACAGCGGACCCGTGGAATACCAGGACGCGCTGCGCATGCGCCTGTGCTCACCCGCCTTGAGGCCTGAACGCTGCGGGGAGCTCATGAACCTGGACCTGCCAATGGCGGCCGCGTCGGTGAAGATCGAGGAATGGAACACCGTGCGCCTCATCGTGCGTGGCAGCCTCCGCGAACATTGGGTCAATGACGTGAAGGTGTTGGAGTATGACGTGAGTTCCCCGTCCTTTCAGGAGCGCCTGCAAGCCGACTCCGCGCGCAATCCAAATGTCCGCCCTGGCAAGGCCGGTGCCAGCGGTCGCATCGTTCTGGTGAACAACATGGGCATGAGTTACTTCCGCAACCTGCGCATCCGAAAGCTGGAACCTGCACCGCCCGGTGCTCCGCCAGCACCGCCCCAGCCTGCCACCGTGGCCAGCAGCACACCCGCGATGCCCGCAGCCGTTCCTGCGACACCTTCGCCAGCGTCGCCCACTGTGGCTGCCATGGGGCCTGCGGCCGACTTCAAATCAGGAGCCGTCCACACCTACGGCGGCCACCGCTATCAATTCATCAACGAAGAACTCCTCTGGGAAGAAGCGAAAGCCAAAGCAGAATCCATGGGCGGGCATTTGGCCACCATCACCAGCAAGCAGGAACGGGATTGGCTGCATCAGTCACTATCACCGCTGAAGGGCACTTGCACCCATGTCTTCCTCGGCGGCTACCGAGCGCCGGAAGGTGGCCCGTGGTCGTGGATTACCGGGGAACCTTTCGACATGGCTCTATGGCCGGGAAATCCCCCGAAGACGACCACGGATAATCATCTGGCTTACTATGTGGGTCCCAGTGGTTGGGATGACGCTCCTCCCCGCCTGAAAGTTCCTTTTCTTGTTGAATGGGACTGGGCGGAGTTTCTTGCCGCCCATCCTCAGCTCGGCAAGCTCGAGACGGTCTTCCGCAGCCGCCATGACACCGACGCGCAGCAGCCTTTCCTCGCCGCGCTTGCCGCATTGAATCAAAGCTACGTTGCCAACGGCATCGCCCGCGCCCGGGCCGCCGCGCAGGCCAAAGGCAGCCTCTTTGAAGTGACCATGCTTGATGCGGAAAAGGCGCTCATCGAAAAAGGCGAGCCTGTTCCTGCCGAGGATGCGCCCGAAACCACTCCCGCCCTCAAGGCCCTCCGCGCCACCTATCGCGGTGCTTTTGCCAAAATCATCGCCGAGCGCAATGCGAAGGCCGCGCCGCTTTATGACCTCTACCTCAGAGCCATCGACGCCTACATCGCGGAGCTGACCAAGGCGGGCAAAACAGCCGACGCGGTCAATGTCCAGTCCTTGCGCGCCGAGATCGCCGCGCAGAAGCCTGCGGTAGCTGCCGCAGTGGCCGCCACAGCCGCCACGCCCAAAACCACGCTCACACCCGCTCCCAAGGCACCGCCCGGCGGCAGTTCCTGGCGTGTCGCGGCCGAGTATCTCGTGAACAACGGCGGCTACTTCATCGCTTTCAAAAACGGCATCACCACCCCGCCCGTATCGAAGCCCGCGGAAATCCCCACCGGCAAGTTCGACATCCTCGAACTCATCTTCGACCGCCTCAATTCTGTGCTCCCGCCCGCGCAGGATGCCGACTTTGCCGCCCTCAACGGCCTGCGTGACCTGCGCCGCGCCCATTTCCGCCCGATGCAAAACGGTTTGAGCGACGCGGCGTTCGCCTTCCTCGCCAACAACGACGAGCTGGCCTTCCTGAACTTTGAAGGCGTGAACGGGCTCACGGATCGTGTGCTTGTCCACATCGCCCCGCTCAAAAAGCTCGACTACCTCGCCATCCAGTATGCGGAGAACCTCACCGGCCGGGGTTTTGACAAGATCGCCGGTGCCGCCTCCATCACGAATCTCGAACTTCTCGGCAGCGGCATCACTGACGAGGGCTTGAAGGCCATCAGCAGCTTCAAAAAACTCCAGGCGCTCCGCATCAGCTCCCAAAAGCTGACCGCCGCTGGCTATGCCAGCTTTTCCAACCTCAAAACTCTCGTCACTTTGAATGTCTCCGGTTCCTCTTTCGACGACGAGTCCGCAGGAATCCTCGCGACGATGCCAAATCTGGCGAGCCTCGACTTTAGCACCACGAAGTTCAGCGACGCGGGCCTGATGAAACTCAAATCGCTCAAAAAGCTCTCCAGCCTCAACCTCGCCGGCACCGCCGTCACTGCCCAGGCCGCCGCCGAGTTTCAGAAAGTCATGCCGCAGTGCCGTGTGAGCCGCTGAAGTCGTTTCAGCCTGGAAAGATCTCCCGCACCGCTTTTTCACGAAACGCGAAGATTTTTGCAAGCTGCGGCTTCACCAGCATCGCATGCGCCAGATCACCCAGCGGTGCGAACGGAAGCACATACGTCGCCCGGTCCTTCATCTCGACGCGTCCATCGCCGAGGTCGTGAAACGCATGCTCATGATGCCACACGGCATAAGGTCCGACACGCTGCTCGTCGATGAACCGCACGCCTTCCTCCACCAGCGTGATTTCTGACAGCCACGTCATCGGCAGGCCAAACAATGGCCGCACGCGATACGCGATCATCATCCCCGCATAAATCCGCTCCGGCAGGTCCGGTGTCAGCACTTCAAAACCCATCTCAGGCGGCGTGATCTTTGCCAGATTGCGCGGGTTCGAGAAAAATGACCATGCCTCCGCCACGCTTGCCCGGATGATCTGCTTCGTCTGCAAGGTGTTAACCGCCATGCCTCAAATTACGCTCGGCGGAGACAAAAAGCGGCCCGGAATTGCTTCCGGGCCGCGTGAGGGTTTTGGGTTTTTGAATCGCGAGGCGGGTTGGGTCGCCTCGCGATCAAAGTGGCATTACATCATGCCGCCGTGGTCGTGGCTGTGACCGGCGTCTGCCTTCTCCTCTTTCGGGATGTCGGCGATGAGGCACTCGGTGGTCAGAAGCAGACCGGAGATGGAGGCGGCGTGCTGAAGCGCGCTGCGGGTCACCTTGGCAGGGTCAACGACGCCAGCCTTGATGAGGTCTTCATACTTGCCGGTGGCAACGTTGTAGCCTTCGTTGCCTTTGCCGCGCTTCACCTGCTCAACCACGAGGGCGCCTTCGACGCCAGCGTTGGCAGCAAGCTGACGAAGCGGGGCTTCGATCGCACGAGCGACGATGTCAGCACCGGTCTTCTCGTCACCGCTGAGCTTGAGGTCGCCGAGGGCGGCCTGAGCGCGAATGAGAGCGACACCGCCGCCAGGGACGATGCCTTCTTCGACGGCCGCACGGGTGGCGTGCAGGGCGTCTTCGACGCGGGCTTTCTTTTCCTTCATCTCCGTTTCGGTGGCAGCACCGACGTTGATGACGGCCACGCCGCCGGCGAGCTTGGCGAGACGCTCCTGGAGCTTCTCACGGTCGTAGTCGCTGGTGGTTTCGGCGATCTGGTTCTTGATCTGGGAAACGCGTCCGGCGATGGCGTCGGAAGAGCCTTCGCCCTCGACGATGACGGTGTTTTCCTTGCCGATGGTGATGCGCTTCGCACGGCCGAGGTCGGTGAGCTCGATGTTCTCGAGCTTGATGCCGAGGTCTTCGGTGATGCAGCGGCCGCCAGTAAGGATGGCGATGTCTTCGAGCATGGCCTTGCGGCGGTCGCCGAAGCCAGGAGCCTTCACGGCAACGATGTTGAGGGTGCCGCGCAGCTTGTTCACGACGAGCGTGGCAAGGGCTTCACCTTCGACGTCTTCCGCGATGATGAGGAGGGGCTTGCCGGAGCGAGCGACCTTCTCAAGCAGAGGCAGCATGTCCTTGAGGTTGCTGACCTTCTTCTCGTTGATGAGGATGTAGGCGTTCTCGAGGTTGCACTCCATCGTCTCCGGATTGGTGACGAAGTAAGGGGAGAGGTAGCCTTTGTCGAACTGCATGCCTTCGACGACTTCGAGAGTCGTTTCGATGCTCTTGGCTTCTTCGACGGTGATGGTGCCTTCCTTGCCGACCTTGTCCATGGCTTCGGCGATGATGTTGCCGATGCTGGCGTCCCAGTTGGCGGACACGGTCGCGACCTGGGCCACTTCCTTGCTGTCCTTCACGGGGGTGGAGATTTCCTTCAGCTTGGCAACGATGGCCTCAGTGGCCTTCAGGATGCCGCGTTGAAGCGAGGTTGGGTTCGCACCAGCGGTGACGTTGCGAAGGCCTTCGGAGTAGATGGCCTCGGCAAGCACGGTTGCGGTGGTGGTACCGTCGCCAGCGATGTCGGAGGTCTTGGAGGAGACTTCCTTGATGAGCTGGGCGCCCATGTTTTCATAGGGATCAGGAAGTTCGATTTCCTTGGCCACGGTGACACCGTCCTTGGTGATCGTGGGGGAGCCGAATTTCTTCTCGAGGATGACGTTGCGGCCGGCAGGGCCGAGCGTGGCCTTCACGGCCTTGGCGAGCTTGGTGACGCCGCGCAGGAGGGCCTGGCGGGCGGTTTCGTCGAAGTTGAGTTGTTTAGCCATAAGTGGATGTGTGTTGGGTCAGGGGGTTGAGTGGTGGGGATTAAGCAATGATGCCGAGGATGTCGGTTTCGTTGATGATGAGGACGTCGTCGCCGTTGAGCTTCACTTCGGTGCCGCCGTACTTGGAGATGAGGACCTTGTCACCCTTCTTCACGGTGAAGAGCTTGGTGACATCGTTGCCTTCGTCGTCCTTGCCGGTGCCGAGCGCGAGCACTTCAGCTTCCTGGGGTTTTTCCTTGGCGGTGTCGGGGAGGAAGATGCCGCCGGCGGTCTTTTCTTCGCTGGAGGAACGCTTCACGAGGACGCGACGGCCGAGCGGGGTGATGGAGGTAGCCATAGTTGGTCTGCTTTTTGCTTTTGAGGGTTGTGGTTTCTGGTTTGGTTTCGGGTTGTCTGCCCGGCCTGCTGTCACACAAGGTTGGGTGTGGCGGCTGGCCGGGCGGAAAGGGGTTCAATCAGGCTGATCGGGAGTTTTTGGAGTGCCGGCCGGGAGTTGGGCCGCAGGATTGGGGACGATGGATACACCGTTCGGCGCGCGCTCCATGCCGCCGAAGCTCAAATCCGGCGCGGCCTCGCCAATCTCGCCGACGAGGAAGGCCACGAGCTGCTGCGGGTCTTCGGAGAGCGCTGCCTGGAGCATGCGGCTGGTGCGGGCCTTGTCGTAGCCCTTGATGTCGAGATCGAGCTTCGCAGCGCCTTCGAGACCTTTGATCTGAGCAGCGAGATCGACGCTGCCGTTGATGCGCTGCTGCAAGGCCTTGTCCTGGGCGAGTTTGCCGAGCAGGTTGCGCAGCTTCGTGTTCACCTCGGACACGTTGAGGAGATCAGCGGCCGTTTTGCCGGGATACTTCTCGATGATGCTCTCGGCCTCGCGCTGGAGGTCACCGGCGCTCGGCACCGCAGGCGCAGTGCCACTGAGCGCGTTGGTAATCTCACTTTCGATGCGAGTGTCGGAAACAGCCGCTGCTTTTGCGGTGGCCGGCTTTTCGGCCGTTTTCGCGGGTTCTTCGGTTTTTTTGCCGCAGGAGGCGAGGGCCGTCGCCGCGACGATGAGTAGAAGGAGCGTCTTCATGCGGCGCGGGGGGCGATGGCGGCGTTTGAGATTTCTCGCAGGGCGGTGCGCACCGCCTGGTCGAAGGTTTGGAAGGATTCGAACTGCGGCTGCGCTCCGACCATGGTGAGATTGTCTCCCATGGTTTCCAGGCGGCCGATGACATACCACTGGTCGTTGCTCTGGTTTTCGATGAGCGACTTCAGGTACTGGATCTCCAGCCTCTTGTTCGTGATCTGGTCATTCGTGTCGGAGCTTTGATTGGTGAACTCCACCAATGGCTGGCGGCAAAGCAGGATGCCATAGGCACGATTCGCGGCCAGGGAGCAGGTGATGACATACTTCGCCTGCGCCTCGACGAGGATATGGGAAGGATCGGTGCCGCTGATGGCCAGCTCCGTATCAGATAATCGCGCGCTGACTCCCATGGGATCGCGTTTGATGCGGAAACCCTCGGCTTCCGTGAGCCCGGCGAAGCACTCCACAATCTGCGAGAGATAACGGCGGCGGCGGTCCAGCAGCAACTGGTCGTATCGATGCAGAAGGCTTTTCGCCTCCGCATCGAGAGCAGACAGTTCCTTGAGGGCTTCCAGACTCATCGCGATTAAGACAGCAACAGTAAAAATGTGGAGTGAACAGGGGAGCGCCGACGGCGTTATCGGCGCTCCTTGGGATAGGTTGGATTACTTGTCCTTGTCCACGACTTCGAAGTCGGCATCGACGACCTTGCCTTTGTCTTGGGACTTCGGCTCGGCGGCGGCGACATCGGGGCCTGCGCCACCCATGTCGGGCATGCCACCGGGAGCACCGGCGCCTGCGGCGGCAGCGGCTTGGTAGGCGGCGGCGAAGAGTTTTTCGATCTCCTCGGTCTTGGCCTTCATCGCGTCGGTGTCGTTGGCTTCGATGGAGCTCTTCAGGGAGGCGAGTTTTTCGGTGATGGGGGCGAGTTGCTCGGCGGGGACCTTGCCCTCCCACTCCTTCATCGTCTTCTCGATCTCGTAGCTGAGGCTGTCGGCCTTGTTCTTCACTTCGACGCCTTCCTTGCGCTTGCGGTCTTCCTCGGCGTGCTCCTCGGCATCGCGCTTGGCCTTCTCGATCTCCTCATTGCTGAGGCCGGAGCTGCCCTGGATGGAGATTTTCTGCTCTTTGCCGGTGGTCTTTTCCTTCGCGGAGACGTGGAGGATGCCATTCGCGTCGATGTCAAAGGTGACCTCGATCTGCGGCACGCCGCGCGGCATCGGCGGGATGCCGTCGAGCTTGAAGGTGCCGAGCGTTTTGTTGTCGCGGGACATCGGGCGCTCGCCCTGAAGGACGACGATTTCGACGCCAGGCTGCTGGTCGGCGTAGGTGGAGAAGATTTGGCTGTGCTTCTTCGGGATCGTCGTGTTGCGGGCGATCATCGGCGTGGCGACGCCGCCGGCGGTCTCGATGGCGAGCGTGAGCGGGGTCACATCGAGCAGGAGCACGTCCTTCACATCGCCCTTCAAAACGCCGCCCTGAATGGCTGCGCCGATGGCGACGACTTCGTCCGGATTCACGCCCTGATGCGGATCTTTGCCAGCGAGCTTCTTTGCGGTCTCGACGACCTTTGGCATGCGGGTCATGCCACCGACGAGCACGAGTTCGTCGATCTTGGAGGCATCAAGCTTGGCCGCAGCAAGGCAATCACGCACGGGCTTCATGGTGCGCTCAAACAGGCTGTCGCAGAGCTGCTCCATCTTGGCGCGGGTGAGCGTCTTCATGATGTGCTTCGGCCCGGTGGCGTCGGCGGTGATGAAGGGCAGGTTCAAATCGTAGCTCTGGCTGGAGCTGAGGGCGATCTTCGCCTTCTCAGCCTCTTCCTTGATGCGCTGGAGCGCGTCCGGCTGGCCGCTGAGGTCGATGCCGCTGTCACTTTTGAACTCGTTCACGATCCAAGTGATGAGCGTGTTGTCCCAGTCGTCGCCGCCGAGGTGAGTGTCGCCATCGGTAGCGAGCACTTCGAAGACGCCGTCGCCAATTTCGAGCACGCTGATGTCGAAGGTGCCGCCGCCAAGGTCATACACGGCGATCTTTTCGTCGCTCTTCGACTCAAGGCCGTAGGCCAACGAAGCCGCGGTGGGCTCATTGATGATGCGGCGCACATTCAGTCCCGCGATCTCGCCGGCGGCCTTGGTGGCATTGCGCTGGCTGTCGTTGAAGTAAGCCGGCACGGTGATGACGGCCTCGGTGATCGTTTCACCCAGCTTCGCCTCGGCATCGGCCTTCAGCTTCGAAAGGATCATCGCGCTGACTTCCTGCGGCGAGTAGGTTTTGGTCTCGCCGCCGACTTCAACCTGCACATGCGCGTCGCCATTGCTGGCGGGGACGATCTTGTAAGGCATGCGCTTGTCCGCCTCGGTAAGTTCCGCGAACTTGCGGCCCATGAGGCGCTTCACGGAGAAGACGGTGTTGCGCGGGTTCGTGACGGCCTGGCGCTTCGCGGCCTGACCCACGACGCGTTCGCCGCTCTTCGTGAAAGCGACGACGGAAGGCGTGGTGCGGGCGCCTTCGCTGTTTTCGAGGACCACGGCCTTGCCGCCTTCGAGGACGGCCATGCAGGAATTCGTGGTGCCGAGGTCAATGCCGAGGATTTTGCTCATGATATATCGGTTGGGGGAAAAGGTGGAACTGGAGGTTTTGGTGCCTTTTCCTTGGCTAGAGCCGTGCCAAGTGGCCTTCACGGCGCTGGAAGCCTTGATTTGCAAGGCATGCAGCATTTTGACTCAAAGTGCCACCCACTTGGAAACACCGCCTAAGTGCCAGAAAATGGCACAATTGGGCTGTCACTTGGCACTTTGGCGATCTCGGTGTACACGGGGCCTTGTGTCCTTTTCTCCGCTTGGCGGAAACGCCAGCGCTCAGATCACGCCAGCGCACTTCTTAATGACCGAATCAGCAGACGAAGCAGCCGGCGTTCTCTAGAGCAGATGTCGAAGATGACTCTCGAGGCCTTTGAGCTTCTCCAATCCCCCCTTTGTGAAAAGATTCACAATCTGTTTGCCGCTCCTTCCCACGGCGCGTAATTCTCGACGCCCCAATATACTCTGACACCTATGGTCGCCCCCGCAGACGCCACGCTCGCAGCCTACGACTCGAAGGTCGAGGGCAATGTCATTTTCACGAAGCTCGACGCCGCCATCAACTGGATGCGCAAGAACTCCATGTGGCCGATGCCGATGGGCCTCGCGTGCTGCGCCATCGAAATGATGGCCGCTGCGTGCAGCCGCTACGATTTGAGCCGCTTCGGCATGGAGGTCATGCGTTTTTCCCCCCGTCAGGCCGACGTGATGATCGTGGCCGGCACCGTGACCTACAAAATGGCTCTCGCCGTGAAGCGCATCTGGGATCAGATGCCGGAGCCAAAGTGGTGCATCGCCATGGGTGCCTGCGCCAGCAGTGGCGGCATGTATCGCAGCTACGCCGTGCTTCAGGGCGTGGATCAAATCATCCCGGTGGACGTTTACATCTCCGGCTGCCCTCCCCGCCCTGAGGCGCTCCTCGAAGGCCTCATGCGCCTCCAGCACAAGATCGAGACCGAGCATTCCTTTGTGGAGCAGAAGAAGGAGTTGATCGCCGAACTCACCGCCTGATTTTCCTGCCATGAACGCCGCCCAGATGGTTGAAGCCCTCAAACAGAAATTCGGCTCGGCCGTGCTCGAAACGAAGGAGTTCCGCGGCGAGCACACGCTTGTCGTCACGCTCGAAGGCGCCAAGCCGCTGCTGAAATACTGCCGCGACGAGCTGGCCTTCGATTACCTCGTTGATGTCTCCAGCCTCGATTACATGGGCAAAGAGCCACGTTTTGAGATGGTGTATGAGCTTTACGGCTACGGACACCACCAGCACCTCCGCGTGCGGGCCGCTGTGGCCGAGGATGTCGAAGTTCCCACCGTCAGCGACATCTGGCCGACCGCCAATTGGCACGAGCGCGAGGTTTACGACATGATGGGCATCAAATTCAGCGGTCACCCCGACCTGCGCCGCATCCTGATGTGGGAAGGCTATCCCTTCTTCCCCCTGCGGAAGGATTTCCCGCTCGAAGGCAAGCCCAGCGACATGCCCGATGTCGGCTTCACCAAAACCGCCCCGATGGCCGATGGTCCCTTCGTCACCAGCGCTGGCTGCGGCGATACCGTAACGCGTGAACCGCGCTCGCGTCGTCCGGTCGAATAAACGTCAAAACGCAGCATTTGGAAGACCGCGGAGGATTTGGCTAAAAATGACCTTCCCTGCGGTCTTCTTGTATCTGCGCTGCAAAACCACTGTTTTCACCCCCGTTCACCCGCACATCATTTTCTTATCATGACACGCACCCACCTCACCACCGCACTCGGTCTGGCGCTCGCCACGGCCGCTTTCTCCGCTGACACCACCGACTGGGCCAAATTCCGCGGCCCTTCTGGCAACGGCATCGTCCCCGCCCTCACAGGCGCGAAATGGAGCCTCAAGGAAGTCTGGAAATCGCCCACCAACCTCGGCTTCAGCAGCTTCGCCGTCGCAGGTGGCAAGGCTTACACGCTGGTCACAGGCGAAACAGATGGCAACACGGGAGAATTGCTCGTCTGCCTTGATGAGAAGACCGGCAAACAGCTTTGGAGCAAGCCCCTCTCTGTGATCGCCAAATACGACGGCGGCGGCGACGCCGGCACGCCTGACAACAAAGGCGGCGACGGCTCCCGCAGCACTCCGGTGATCGATGGCGGCAAAGTGTATGTCATTGACTCGATGCTCGGCGTGTTCTGCTTCGACGCGGCCACCGGCAAGGAGGTTTGGAAGCACGACGTGATGAAGGACAACGCCGGCGTGCAGATCAAATGGCACAACGCCGCGTCTCCTCTCATCGACGGAGACATCCTCATGCTCGCAGGCGGAGGCGCGGGCGAGGCGCTGCTCGGCCTCGACAAAAACACCGGCAATGTCGTGTGGAAGGGCGAGGACGACAAAATGACCCACGCAACGCCGGTCCTCGCGGACATCCTCGGTGTGCATCAGGCCATCTTCTTCACGCAGAAAGGCCTCGTCGGCGTGAAACCGCAGAGCGGCGAAGTGCTCTGGCGCGCCGACTTCCCCTACAAAGTCAGCACCGCCGCTTCTCCGGTCGTGTTTGGCGACATCGTTTATTGCTCCGCAGGCTACGGCGTGGGCGCCGGTGCGTTCAAGCTTGCCAAAAACGGCGGCAAGCTTGAAGCCACGCAGATCTGGCGTCGTGAAAATCAGTGCTTCAACCACTGGAGCACACCGGTCGTCAAAGACGGTTACCTTTACGGCATGTTCAGCTTCAAGGAATACGGCGCCGGTCCGCTGGCCTGCGTGGACATCCGCACCGGCGAGGACAAGTGGGCGGAAAAGGGCTTCGGTCCCGGCCAGGTCATTCTTGCCGGCGACAAAATCATCGCCACCAGCGACAAAGGCGAGATCGTCGTCGTCGAGGCCAATCCCGAGAAGTATAAGGAAGTCGCCCGCAAGGACGTGCTCGAAGGCAAGGTTTGGAGCTATCCGATCCTCGCCAACGGCAAAATCTTCGCCCGCAGCACCGTCGAGGGCGTCTGCCTCGACGTGAACTGATCGGACAATCAACCAGTGTTCTCGTAGGAAGCCCGGAGCATGCAGCTCCGGGCTTCTTTTTGCCGTGAGGGCCGCGCAGCCTTGACGCCTCTGATGCTCTGGCCGACTCTCGCCGCTCCCCCGGCATGAAGCAGCGGCTGCAACAATTGATCCAAGCCTGGCAAAAGGCGCGAGACCTCCCCTATGTGGGGCGCAGCTTGTTTGGCCTCGCCATTGTGTTTCTGGTGGTGGCGATTGCGATGGGCTGGCACCGCACTCACCCTGATGATGTGGCTGGCGAGGCCATCCTGCAGGCGCGCCAGGCCCAGATCACGCTGCCAAAGGCCGTGCTCGTGCTCTCCAGCATACTGCCCTACCTGAACCTATGGGTTTCCATCGGTGTGCCGCTGCTGCTCATCGTCATCTGGCGGCGCTGGGGGAATTTGACGCGCCTCATGGCGCCGGTCAGCATCGCTTCGGGCTCCATCGCCTTGTGGGCCATCGCGAGCGAACTGGTGGACTACATCGCGCACGCCAACATGACGGAGATGGGTGAGCCTCCCGCGCCGGTGGCGTTTGCATTCAAGCTGGTGTTCATCGCGCTGGCGGTCGGCTCCATGCCCTTCGCGCTGCAATACTACCGCAAGACATCCATCCTGGAACGCTACACGCTGCGCACCTTCCTTCATCCGCTGCTGTTTTGCTTCGTCTCCTTCTGTTCGCTCTGGATCATCATGGATCTGCTCGACAACCTGAAGGACTTCCAGCAGGCAAAGTCCAGCTTCGGGGATGTGCTGGGCTTTTATCTTGGCCTGCTGCCCTACATTTACGTCACGGTGATGCCTGTGGCGCTGCTGCTCGCGGTATTGTATGCGCTGACCCGCATGTCACGTGCCAACGAGCTGATATCCATGCTCGGAGTTGGCCAAAGCCTGGCGCAGGTGCTACGACCAGTTTTCCTCTGTACCGCCTACTCTTCGGTCTTGAGCCTCGCGGCGAATTACTACTGGGCTCCGCGTGCGGAAGGCAACCGCAAGGCCGTGGTTCGCGCCTTGGTGGAAAAAGGCGCGGATTCCATCATGGCCTCCGCCATCATGTTCCGCAACGAGCAGACGCGTCGCACCTGGTTCGCGGCCTCCTTCCCCTTCTCCCTGCGCAGCGGACGCGAGCGCATGCGCGGTGTGCAGGTGCGCGAGGAAAACGCCGACGGCACGCCCGCACGCACCATCATCGCCCCGGCCGCGGCGTGGACTCCAGCGGGCGGCTGGCGCTTCTTTGACGGACGCGAGATGATCTACCGAAACGGCAGCGTGAGCGAGATCCGCCCCTTCCCCGCCCGCAAAGACGGCCAGCATGTGCTTGAGGAGCCCGGCATCAATGAAACCCCGTGGAGCATCGTCAGCTATGCCTTGCGCGCTGACTTCATGAGCGTGCCGGAGATCATCTCCTACCTCCAGGCCTATCCCAAGGCGGCGGATGACAAGCTCGCCCCCTTCCGCACGCACTTCTGGCATCGCTTTGCCCTGCCATGGCAGGCGTTCGCGCTCGTGCTCGTGGCGGCGCCATTAGGCGTGGCCTACTCGCGCCGCGGCTCGGTCGGCGGCATCGCCGCCAGTGTCTTCATCTTTTTCATCTTCATGTTCGTGAACAATCTCTTCCTCAACCTCGGCAAAGGCGGCCACCTCCCCTCCTGGCTGACCGTCTGGATGCCCCACCTGCTCTTTGGTGCGCTGGGCTGGGTGCTCTTCCAGTATCGTTCGCAGAACCGTGATCTCCCCTCGTTCAAGTCTCTGCTCAAACAGGCGCGCCCCAGGGTCATGCGCCCGCGCAACCGAGCCGCCGGCACTCCCGCCACTTGAGGCTTGAAACCTGAATCCGCAGACTCATAGAAAGATTTCATGCAGCAAAACTGGTCCATCCGCAGCCGCGCCCATGAATGCGCCCTCACCGGCCGTCCCTTCGAGGACGGTGAGAGCTTCCACACCGCCATCTATTTTGATCCGCAGGAAAACGGCTACATCCGCCGCGATGTGTGCAACGAGGCATGGAAGCAGGAAATCGAGGAGCGCAAGCCCGTCGCCTCCTGGAAGACGATTTACCAAAAGGTGATCGTCGAGGCAAAACCTGAGATCGCGCCCAAGGAAAGCGCGCAGGATCTCCTGCAGCGCTTCATCGAGGAAGGCGATCCCATGACCGAAAACGCCCGCTACATCCTCGCGCTCATGCTCGAGCGTAAGCGTCAGATCGTGCAGACCGCCGAAAAGGAGGTCGATGGCGCGAAGATGCTCTTCTACGAAAACAAAAAGACCGGCGAAATCTTCATCGTGCGCGATCCCGAGCTCAAACTCGACGAAGTCGCGCAGATCCAGGAGGAAGTCGCCACCATCCTCGCCTTCGGCGGCCCAGCCGTGGAAGCCGCGAAAGCCGTCGGCGTCACCTTGACCGTCGAGGGCGTCGTACCGGCGGAAGAACCCAAACCGGAAGGCGAAACCGCCACGGAAGCCGCCGCCTGACACTCATCCATCAATCCACCACTCCAATCATCCGCCGCACCATGTCCCTCCAGCAAGACCGCGAAGAACTCCGCCAGATTTTGAAGTCCAAGTCCGTCAAGACCGGCAAATTCACCCTCGCCTCCGGCAAGGAGAGCGATCTCTATGTCGATTGCCGCGTCACCACGCTCGATTCACGCGGTGCGGTGCTCGTCGGTCGCGTGCTGCATGACCTCTTGCGCAAAGAAGAGGCCAAACGCGGCCTCAGCATCGGCTCGCTCGGCGGTTTGACCATGGGCGCGGACCCGATCACGCTCGCCGTGGCGATGAGTTCCAGCATGGCGGGCGATGCAAAGCCCGTGCAAGCCTTCGTCGTGCGCAAGGAGCCCAAAGGCCATGGACGCGGCAAACGCATCGAGGGCAACTTCATCACCGACCAGCCCGTCGTCGTCGTCGATGACGTCATCACCACTGGCGGCTCCACGTTGAAAGCCATCGAGGCCATCGAGCAGGAAGGCGGCAAGGTCGCCTTCGCCCTCATCCTCGTCGATCGCGACGAAGGTGGCCGCGAAGCCATTGAAAGCGCCGGCTACCCCGTCGTCGCCGCGTTCACGCGGGCAGATTTGGTGTGAATTCGACTGGCAGTCGCGTCGGGGCAAAAAAGCCTCGGTTACCCACCGAGGCTGCTTCATCGGCACGGCCTTGATGTCATCCGTCGTGGTGAAGAGCGGCTTGAATTCTGCCCAAGCGGTGAGCACAGAACAAACTACGAAAAGAAAGAAGCATGCGCGTATCATGGGCGCGCTGAAACGCGGATCACGGGCTGAATTGCACCGGTGTGCTCACCATCGCGCCGCGTTCATCCGTGACGTTAATGAACCAGGTATTCGCGTCAGCGGGCGGTTTCGGGGCGGTGATGTGGTAAGTGATGGACATGTTCGGCCCGCTCCCATTCCATCCGGTTTCAACAAATCTGGCCTCGATCGTCTGCCAGGCTCTCTTGGAGCGCAGGCCGATGTCACTCGTATAGATCAATTCGGCTTTTTTCAGCTTCCCATTCATCAATGAGGATACCACCTCGATCGCATCGCCATTGATCTTCGGTGCGCCGATCTCTGGCAGAGATCTTTGGATCATCACACGGTCTTTGGAACCGACGACGGGCTCCAGACGACCGCATTTCTCGTCAATGAACATGCCGATCTCCTGCGGTGCCCATCCGGGTGGATGGCCATGCGGCATCTTCACCTGGATGCGGAGGTGCTTTTCGCCGGGCACGACGTTGTAGCTCTTCATGTAGCTGTCGAGCACGTAATGGACGTCGTTCGTGCCGTTCACGAAGAAGATCGGAACACGGCAACGCGGCAGCAGGCTGCCGGGGTCGTATTCCTTCACCCACAAAGCGCGATGCTCAGGGTCGAGCTTGTCGATGCTGGGCTTCTGCACGGATTCGCCTTCGTGGAGGAAGCCGCAACCGTAAACCGGAACGGCGGCTTTGAAGCGATCATCGAGCGACGCAACGAGGCAGGTCGTGTAGCCACCCCAACTGATGCCCGTGACCGCGGTGTGCTCCGCATCGACTTCAGGAAAGCTGCGCAGCAGCGTGTGCGCGCGCATCACGCTTGCCGCGGCGTGGAACGGCCAGTCGTCACTGGTGTCAGGCGTGTTGATGCAGTCGAACTTTTCAGGATGACCATGCGGCGGACCTCCATTCGGCAGTCGCTTCCGCTCGCCACGATGACCGTTGCCGATGGCCATGCCGGTTTTCGGGTCGAATTCAGGATCGGGCGGACGCGAGCCGTTCAAATCCATCGCGATCGCCGCGTAGCCGCGTTTCGTCCACAAATGCACCCAGTCGGCGAAGGCGGTGCCACCTCCACCATGGATAAGCACCACGCCGGGGAACTTCTTGCCCGGTTTGGCATCGCCGACGGTGATTGGCGAGGCATAAAACGCGAACACTTCCGTGTCATGGCCTTGGTATTTCTCACCGGCATACGTCAGCGAGTGAATCGGCTGATCCTGCGTCACCCACTTCATCGCCGGCACGTTGTTTTTGAGAACCGCGAGATCCCACGGGCCGACTTTTTCGGCGAAGAGCATAGAGGGAAAGATGGCGAGCGATAAAATAGCAATGCGCATGACGAGGCAACAAACGCAATGCACCGCGTGCTTTGTCATTTCTTCTTTTTCTTTGGCTGCGCGGCACCGAGGGCCGGCCCGTTGTCCGGCGGCATGGACTGGTGCCAGGCGAGAAGCGCCTGCGTCATCCGGGTGACGAGTTCGGACTGCTGCGCGGCGAGATTGGTGCTTTCGCCACGATCCTTGTCCAAGTCGTAGAGCTGCGGTTTTGTGCCATCGTATTCGCAGAGCAGCTTCCAACGGCCATCTCGCATGGCGAGGTCGGGAAGCCGTTCCGGCAACGCTGGGGAGGCCGTTTTACGATCCGGCGGACGACGCCAGAAGATCGGCGCACGACGCGAGACCTCTTTTTGGCCAAGGAGAGCGGGCGCGATGTCTTCGCCGTCAAAGGCAATGTCTTTGGCTTCGATCTTCGCGATGGAGAGCAGCGATGGTGCGAGATCGAAGGCGGCGAAGATGGATTTCGTGTTCACGGAGCCTGCTTTGGCCTTGTCGATCAAGCCCGGTCCCCAAACGATGAGCGGCGAGCGGGTGCCGCCTTCGTAAAGCGTCGTCTTGCTGCCGCGAAACGGCCCTGCGCTGCCTGCGCCAGGTTCGGGGCCATTGTCGGAGCAGATGAGCAGAAGCGTGTTGTCGCGGAGTTCAGGGTTTGAGCGCAAGTAATCAAAGAGATGGCCGAACTGGCGGTCCATCTCTTCGAGGACGGAGAGATAGAGACCGCGTTTGCCTTGGGCCCATTTATCCGTCGGCGGCCACCATGGACCATGCACGTCATCGGGCCATAAATTGACGAAAAACGGTTTCTTTCCCGCCACCGCTTTGTCGATGAACGGAATCGCCGCGTCTATAAAGCCGCTGGTGATCTTTGAGCGCTGCATCCACGTCACCGGCTTGCCGAGACGCTCTGCATCGGCCCAGATTTTGCCAGGCTCGCTGTCGCCAGGCTTCATCGTCAGCGGCAGCAGCTTGGGCCCCATGCCTTCGAAGTTGGTGAGGGATTCGTCAAAACCATACGCGGTGATCGGTGGTGCGTCATCGACATCGCGCTGGCCGCCGAGATGCCATTTGCCGAAGTGGCCGGTGGCATAGCCGTTTTGTTGAAGCATGCGTGCCAATGTCGGCGCTTTCGGGTCGAGCCACTGCGCACAACCGCGACGCTCGTTGTCGGCGCGGTTGTTGAGATAGGAATGGATCCGCCAGCGTTGCGGATACTGCCCCGTCGTCAGCGCGCAGCGCGAGGGCGAGCAGATGGGCGAGTTCACATGAAACTGCTCGAAGCGGATCCCCTCCGCCGCGATGCGGTCGATATTTGGAGTCTTCGCGTCCTTGTTCCCGAAGCACGAAAAATCACCCCAGCCCATGTCGTCGATGAAGACCATGACGAAGTTCGGCCGCGCGACGCTGGAGAGCGAGGAGCCAAGGAGGAACAGGAGGCAGGCCAAGAATCGCATGGGAGATCAGTTGCCGGATTTTTTACCCTTCTTCAAGGGCGGGCTGTCCTTGTCTGTGGTGGGCCGAGAGGATGCGGGATCGCTGAGCAGGCGGGGCGTGTTGAAAACAGTGCGCCGGTCGTTTTGCGCGCACATCCAGGCCTCGAGCTGCCCGCGCATCTGCTTCACACGTCCGGCTTGAGCCGGGTCGGCTGCGAGATTGCGCTGCTCGGTGGGATCGGCATGCAAATCGTAAAGCTCGACCTCGGGACGTTCGTGATACCGCCTCACGATGGCCGCGGCCGCCGGATCCGTTTGCGCCTTCTCGAACCACGACCGCCAGTAGGCAAGGCCGCTGGTGATCTTTGGCGATTTGTCGATGTGCGTGCTGTGCGCGAACTCGGGATGCAGATTGAGGATGAGCTTCCAGTCCGCCGTACGCAGGCTGCGGATGGGATACACGTTCATCTCGCCATCGCCGCTGTGCGTGGTGTAGATGGAGTCGCGATGCGCGGCTGATCCACCGCGCAGCACGGGCAAAAACGAGCGTCCGTCGATGCCCGCCGGCACCTCGCCGCCGGCGGCTGCGATGAGCGTGGGCCAGAGATCGATCCACTGGATCATCGCATCGGTTCTGCCTCCTGGTTTGATCACGCCCGGCCACGCGGCGAGGAAGGGCACGCGTGTGCCGGTGTCGTAGAGGTTCCATTTGCCAAAGGGCCATTGGCCGCCGTGATCGCTGGTGTAGATGAGCAGTGTGTTCGCCGGGACGAGGTGTTTCTTCGCCAGATCCATCACCTGGCCGAGCTGCGTGTCTGCCAGCGTGATGTCCGTGTAGTAGCGAGCGCGGTAGTCACGCGTCTGCGGCGTGTCCACGAAGTTCGCGGGCAGCGTGACCTTGGCCGGATCGTAGCCTTCGAGATGGTCCCACGGCACATGCGGCTCGTGCGTGCCCACGCAAAGGCAAAGCGGCCTAGACTTGTCGCGTTCGAGGAGAAATTTCTCCACAAAAGCCGCGTCGTGACGCTCATCGACCACGTCGAAACCGTGCCGCGCCCCGTCTTTCCCGTGCGCCACCTTGCCGAAGGCCGCCGTAAGATAGCCAAGCTTCCTCATCACCTCCGGCAGCGAGGCCACGTCATCCCGCTTGAAGGTGTGATTCGCCTCCGCCCCGTTTCGCGCCGGCATGAGGCCCGTGAGCATCGCTGAACGGCTCGGCGCGCAGGCCGGTGATGCGACGAACGCATGCGTGAAGGTCATCCCGGCATCCGCAAGCCGCTGCAGGTTCGGTGTGCGAACCTCTTTTGAACCATAAGGTGTCGAATCGAGCTGACCGTGGTCATCGGAGAAAAAAACGACGATGTCCGGCTTCTCCACGGCAAAGAGCGTGGGGCAAAGAGCGAGGAGGATGAGCATAAGGTGTTTCATGATCAGTTCGCAGCTTTCTTTTTGCCTTTGCCCTTCGTCGCTTTGCCTTCGCCCGGATAAGGCACCACATGGGCGCGTTCGGCCCACTTTTGCCATTCGGCGACGAGTTCCTTCACCTTGTCTGGCTGAGCGGTGGCGAGGTCGTGTTGCTCGGTGCGGTCGGCTTTGAGATCGTAGAGCTCCCACGGGCCGTTTCGGCCGGTGCGCACGAGTTTCAGGTCGCCGTGACGCACGGCGGCGTTCCCTTCGTGCTCCCAGAAGAGAGACCGGGAGATGGGTGGACTTTCAGATGGGGAGACGAGGAGCGGTTTGAGTGAAGTGCCTTCCATCGGCGTGATGGCGTGGCCGTTGTGCTCTTTGGGATAGCTGGCGCCGCCGACATCGACGCAGGTCGCCATGATGTCGATGAGGTGGGCAGGCGTGTGAGCCAGTCTCCCTGTCTCATGGTCTGATGGTCTCCCTGTCTTCATCCCCGCCGGCCAGTGCGCGATGAGCGGCGTGGCGATGCCGCCTTCGTGGTTGTAGTGCTTGTATTTGCGGAAGGGGGCGTTTTCCAGAAAGGCCCAGCTTTCGCCGCAGAACCAGTTTGACGCGGCCTGGGTCGGATCGCCGTCGATGCGGCCTTTGGGGCCGGACTCGGCGTTGCCGCCGTTGTCGCTCATGAAGAGGATCAGTGTGTTTTCGAGCACGCCGCGGTCTTTGAGGCCGTTCACGAGGTCGCCGATGGCCTGGTCCATGCGATGCACCGTGGCGGCATACACGGCCATGAGATGGTCAAAGCGGCCCTGCTCCTCCGGTGTATGATCTTTCCACACTTGGATGGTGGGCGGGCGCGGTGCTTTTTCCCACGCAGCATCGATGAGGCCCATGTCACGCTGGCGCTGAATGCGGGCATCGCGCAGCGCTCCCCAACCTTCTTTGTATTTGCCGCGAAACTTGGCGATCGCGTCGGCCGGTGCTTGCAGCGGGAAGTGTGGCGCGTTGTGGCACAGGTGCAGGTAAAACGGCTTCTTCGCTGCGAGCGCTTCGTCGATGAACTTGAGTCCAAACGTTGTCCACAGATCGGTGGAATACCAGTCCTTCGGCAGACGCGGGTCGTCGTTGGCGATCGATTCGCCGTTGAGAAAGAGCTTGGCCTTCGCCTTGTCGCCTCCGGCGAAGTAAAAGCCGCCCGCCGCGGCATTCAGCGAGCGATCAAAGCCGCGATCCTTCGGATAGACGCCCGGCTCGTGCCCGACGTGCCATTTGCCAGTCATCGCCGTGAAGTAACCGGCGGGCTGCAGCACCTGAGCGATGGTCACGCACGAGTCGTTGAGCTTGCCGCGATAGCCGGGCACGCCGTTGTCCGTCGTCATGTGGCCCACCCCGGCCTGATGCGAATACAAGCCGGTGAGCAACGATGCACGCGTGGGGCAGCAGCGGCCGGTGTTGTAGAACTGCGTGAAGCGCACGCCGCCCTTCGCCAGCGCATCGAGGTTCGGCGTCGGAATCTCCGAGCCATAGCAGCCGAGATCGGCAAAGCCCATGTCATCGACGAGGATCACGACGATGTTCGGCTTGTCCGCGGCTTGAAGAAAACCACCGAGGACACAGAAGAGCACAGAAAGAAAGCATTTCATGGAGGGCTGCTAAACGCCGAACACCCGGCCATCTTCCGGTTGGATTTGGCAAGTCACACGACAAGGTGCGTGCATGATCCGATCTGCCCTCGCCGCTCTTTTTGCATTCATCGTCTCCACTGCTTTCGCCGAGGAGACGAAGTGGATTCCGCTCTTCAATGGCAAGGATTTGACCGGGTGGACGATCAAGATCGCGAAGAGGCCGCTGGGGGAGAACTTTGCGAATACGTTTCGGGTCGAGGACGGCATCCTGAAGGTGAGCTACGATGGCTACGAGAAGTTCGACCAGCAGTATGGCCACCTTTTCACCAACCTGGCCTACTCGCACTACATCCTGCGCATGGAGTATCGCTTCACAGGCACGATGATGGCCGACGCGCCGAAGTATGTGAACCTCAACAGCGGCGTGATGCTGCACTCCCAGCCGCCGCAGAGCATGCGCTTCGACCAAGGCTTCCCGTCGAGCCTGGAGATGCAGTTCCTCGCCGATGAGGGCAAAGGGCCGCGGCCGACGGGCAATCTGTGCACGCCGGGCACGCATGTGGAGATGGAGGGGCAGCTTTTCACCAAGCACATCGCCAAATCGAACTCGCCCACCTTTCCCGCGGAGGAATGGGTGCGGGCGGAAATGGAGGTGCGCGGCCATGACGTGATCATTCACCGCATCAACGGCGTCGAGGTCCTGCGCTACGAGCATCCGGTACTCGATCCCTCCTGCACCATCGCACCCGCGAGCGACATCACCGCCGCCGGTGGCGATGTGAAGCTTGGCTACGGCCACATCGCGCTGCAAGCCGAGGGCCAGCCGGTGTGGTTTCGCAAGATCGAGCTGATGTCGCTGGAGAAGTGACTCACGAATGTGCTCCCCGTATCCATTACGCTACTTCGGGGCGCGTAAATGCGGTCACTGAGGCGACTTCGAGCTGCCAAAGCCGCTCCAATAAAGCTGCTGACCCATTCTGGGCTGCTAACTCTCTTTCTCGGGCGCTGATGGGGATCATCCACAAGACCGAAACAGGATCACCGCGAAAATCCGGCAATGCCACAGGCGCGATGGCCGGATGTCGGCTGGAGAGGAGCGCAAAAGAAAATCTTCCGCCGGAGAGTTGCTCGAATACATCTGAGGGAAGCGTATGACCGTGTCCGAGCCAAGTATTCTGGCTCCATGGAAAGCCCGACTGGCCACTTATGTAGGCGGCTACGGATTTGATGGCTTCGTCACCGATGTTGTTGTCGAGGCAGGCACCCAGCTCAATCCGGCGACAAGCAGACGGCTCTTCTACTGAAAGCTCGACGGCAGGCTGTGCCCGCATCGAGACCGCAATCGTACTCAAAACGGCCAGTGAGCCGTGGTTGAACCAAGCGAGAGCCTTTGGCGGCCACTTTCCACCATCGATGGCAAAGTAGCGACTTTGCTGACCAAACGCTTGTTGAAGGCTTTGCAGCAACGAATCACGATACGAGGTCCATAAGGATTCGTCGTCCCAAGACCGCCAGTAGTCATCTGCTATCGCATAGCGTTCATGGCTGACATTTGAGGCTGACAATTCCCACGCCAAAGGCCCCTCCCCGATGCAGTCACGCGCAAAACCATCGAATTCCTTTGAGCCGCTCCAACTCGGGATTACTGCTAGGAGTTCGGATCGCTCGTATAGCGCAGCCGCATCTCCTTCTTCGGCCCAAACGATTCTCACACTGCTCGCATCGAGTGGCGATGAACCATTGGGATGATTGCAGTAGGGCTTTGGCATCATCGGTGGCGCACCCTCTCTCATTCCATCCACATCGAGCGAATCGGGTGCTGTCTGAAGATTGCGCACCCAGCATGTCCGGATGCGTTTTACGTCGTCGATTTCTGTCATCAGGTAAAAACAAGCCACGCGTTCATCCTGCTCCACAACGGCCACGCCATTATCGTTGGGAGATGGCGATTCAAGGAGGGCAACGGGTTCTGACATGCGAGGTGTAAGGTTGGCTTTGGCTGTGATTGGCGTCCTTGTAGCTCACGGATTTTTCGCTGGCATCTTCTTCTTCGCCTCACCTTCACGGCGGTGCTCCTCGCCCCAGTCGTTGCGGACATCGCCGATCCATTCATCGACGAAGGTCGTGGCGGCCCAGTCTTCCCACTGGCGGATGAGGTGCTGGCTCATGGCGGGGAATTTCGTGATGATGTCGTGCTGCTCGGTGCGGTCCTCGTCGATGTTGTAGAGCTCCCACGGGCCTTTGAATTTCTTCACGAGCTTCCACGGCCCGGTGCGCACGGCGCAGTTGCCCTCGTGCATCCAGAAGATCGGCTTAACGCGATGCAGCGGCTGGCCGTGGATGGCAGGAAGCAGGGAAAGACCTTCGGCGGGCAAAATCTTGTGCCCTTTGAACTCCGCTGGATAGACCGCACCGGTCACGTCACAGGCCGTCGCCATGATGTCGATGAGATGGGCGGGCTGGTGCTCCAGCTTGCCATTTCGCTCCGCAGGAATGCCTGCGGGCCAATGCGCGATGAGTGGCGAGCTGATGCCGCCTTCGTGCGTGAAGTGCTTATACCGACGGAAGGGTGTGTTGTTCAGCGTGGCCCAGGTCATGCCGAGGAAAACATTGCTGTCCGGGCCGCCGAGCACCTCGCCCTGCGTGATGCCGCGCGGGCCGCCCTCGGCATTGCCGCCGTTGTCGCTCATGAAAAGGATGAGCGTGTTCTCATACAGTCCACGCTCCTTCAGCCCAGCGATCATGCGGCCGACGCTTTGATCCACGCAGTCGAGCATGGCCGCGTAGATGGCCATGAGGTGATCGTAGCGGTCCTTGTCCTCCTCGCTGAGTGAATCCCACGCGGGCACATCCGCCGGACGCGGGCTGAGCGGCCATTTCGCATCGACGATGCCGAGCTCGATCTGTTTTTTATGCCGGGCCTCGCGCAGCTTGTCCCAGCCGATCTTGTATTTCCCGCGATACTTCGCGATCACGTCCTGCGGGGCCTTCAGCGGGAAATGCGGCGCACCATGGGCGAAGTATTGGAAGAAGGGCTTCCCGCTCGCTTTGGCATCATCGAGGAATTTCAGCGCCCAGTCCGTGAACATGAAGGTGGAATACCACTCGCCTTCACCGACCTCCGGCGAATCGGCCGCGACCTTGCGTCCATCGAGGTAAACCCATTTGCAGGCGTCTTTGCTGCGTTCTTTGGGGAAATAGAGCTCGCCGAACTGCGTCGTCGCCGTGCGCTGAAAGCCGCGTTCCCATGGCGGCGTGCCGTTTTGCTGCCCGAGATGCCATTTGCCGACAATGGATGTGTGATAGCCCGCCGCGCCCAGCACCTCCGCCATCGTCACACAGCGGTCATCGAGCTTTGCGTGCGTGCCTTTCGACTCCGGCAGCTTCAACCCATCGAGATAGCCCATGCCGGCCTGGTGCGGATATAAACCGGTCATCAGCGCGGCGCGTGTCGTGCTGCACCGCGCCGTGTTGTAAAACTGCGTGAAGCGCACACCGCCCGCCGCAAGCGCATCGAGATTCGGTGTCGGGATCTCGCTGCCGTAGCAGCCGAGATCGCTGAATCCCATGTCATCCACGAGGATGACGAGGATGTTAGGACGCTGCTGTGCAGCGAATGTCGAATGGAGAATGACGAATGAGGAAAGGGCGAGCCACAGGTGCTTCATGGGTATGAAACGCGTGCACATGGTGCAGATTGCAGCGGTGATCCGCGTTCGCCTATTCAAAAGCCACGCTGTTCGTCGGCAACGAAACCGCCGCAGCGGGCGACTCCATGCACCGACTGCGGCGGTCGAATGACAATTGAGAGATGGACCGCTCTCAGTTTGCCTTATTGGGACGCCCCAAAACATCATCCTTCGTCGTCAACGCGATGGCCACGACCTGGTCGATGAGTTCCTGCTTCACTTTGAAGTCCTTCAGCGTGCTCACGAGATTCTCCGCGATGGCATTGAAGTGCTCCTCGGTGAGGCCCATGCCCTCGTGCGCCTTGCGCATGTCTTTGCCAGTCCAAGGCAGAGGGCCGCCAAAGGCAGCGCTGAGGAAATCCTTCTGTTTCCGGCGCTGCTTGTCCATGCTCACGTCGGCAAAGAAATCCTTCACCCGCTTGTCGGCGAGCACCTTGACGTAAAACGCGTCCACCACGGCATCAATGGCCACCTTGCCGCCGAGTTTCTGATACAGGCTGTCCTCACGGGCCTTCAGCCACTTCGTTTTGCAGGCTTCTTTGGCAAAAGACCACTTCAAACCCTCATATTCGGCAGTGATCGCTGGATCAACCGGCTTCCCGCTGATCGGGCAGACAGAATTCGTGGCGGATTCGGAGGCAACAGCGGCCGGATCAGCGGCGAGTGCTGCATTTACGAGCAGGGTCATCACGGCGGTGATGGTGGCGAGGGAGGTGAGGATTAGTTTCATGGTTGGGCCTCCTTATAAGTTGCACCACGGGTGCATCAATGCGCCGATCCTGCGCGGCGATGCGCGGTGCTTGTGCTGCCAATTCGGGCACACAACCCCGCAGGAAGAGCGGCATGACAGAAACCGGCAAAGTTGCACAGTTCGCGCATGTTTGAACCCAAGCTCGACTTCGAAGGCCGCGCCGAGATCGAGAAACTCGTGAACACCTTTTACGACCGCGTGCGCAGCAACGAGGTGCTCGATCACATCTTCGAAAAGGTGGCGCAGACGAACTGTAGCAGTCACCTGCTGAAGATGTATGCCGTCTGGGAAACCGTGCTCTTCCGCACCGCCGACATGGCGCACCTCATCTGCAGCAAAGTCAACGCCGTCACCGACCCGCGATTCGATCCCCCGAACCTCACGCCGGAACAACTGGAGAGATGTTCACGTTACAAGGCCGCCTCATGAGCTTCCCGGCCTGCAAACACAAGAAGCATAAGGCCCAGGGGCCGCGCGGCCATGGGCTGTGCTGGCTCGCCTCGGAGCCGTATCGCGTCTTCTTTTTCAGCGGTGCACTGTGGAGCGTGATCGGCGTGTCGTTGTGGCCGCTGTTTTATGCGCAGATGATTGGCTTCTATCCGAACTTCGTCCACGCGCGGATCATGATAGAGGCTTTCGGCGGCGCCTTCGTCGTCGGCTTCCTCGGCACCGCCGGCCCGCGCATGGCTACGGCGCCGAAACTGACTCCGCTGGAGCTGATCTGGCTCCTCGCGCTGCATCTGGCCTGTGGTGTAAGTCATCTCACCCTGCGTCTCGCCTGGGGTGACGGCTTCTTCATCGCCCTGCTCGGCTCGCTGCTGCTTTGCCTCGTGGTTCGGGTGCTGAAGTTCCGAAAAGAAGCCCCGCCGCCGCAAATGCTGCTGGCGCTCACCGGACTCGGCTGCGGCATCGCCGGCGCCGCGCTGATGCACACCGAGATGACTGCGGAAAAGTTCCGCCTCGCCGGACTGCTGCTTTACCAAGGGCTGCTGCTGCCACCCGTGCTCGGCATCGGCTCCTTTGTCTTCCCACGCATGCTCGGCGGTGATTTTGGCGATCCCAAAACAGCGGCGCAAAGCCGCACGAAGCTGCTGTGTGCCATCGCGGCGGCGATTTTGGTCGTGAGCAGCTTTTTTCTCGAAGCGCATGGCTTTGTAGCGGTCGGCTATGCTTTGCGAGCACTCGTCGCCGCGGGTTATCTGCTCATCGAAGTGCGCTGGAGGCCGCAGCAGGCCGGATCACTCACCACCGGGTTGTTTTGGGCGCTGGCGATTGGCTGGCTCGGTCTTGTGCTGGCACCGTTTCACTACCTCCAGCACGTCAGCATCGAGCACCTGCTCTACATCGGAGGATTTGGCATGCTGATGCTCATCGTCGGCTCTCGCGTTCTCTTTGGTCACAGCGGCGACCTGGACGGCTTCTTCGTGAAATCCAAGTGGGTGCGCTTTTTGATCTTCCTCGGCATACTGGCGGCCACGACACGCGCCACGCCCGCATGGGTGCCCTCGACCACCGTCTCGCACCACATCTACGCCGCATGGACTTGGGTTCTGCTTAGCCTGTTGTGGCTGCTATGGCATCGTAAGCGCTTCGTGAAGCGGGACGAGGAGGAGTAGCCAAAATCAGCACAGCCTTCGACAGTCAGCGCCGGGACATTGGAGGCGAAATGCGGTTGAGTAGCGCCATGAGCGCGTCTCTCACAAACTCCCAATGGTCGAATGTGCCTTCGATGAGCTATGATGGCTTTGAATCGAGGCCGTTTCTGGTTTTCTGGGAGATCACGCGGGCCTGCGCGCTAGCGTGCAAGCATTGCCGCGCGGAGGCGCAGTCGCACCGGCATCCGCAGGAGCTGAACCGTGAGGAATCAAGCCGTCTGATCCAGCAGCTCGCCGAATTAAATCCGCCGATGCTCATCCTCACCGGCGGGGATCCGCTGATGCGGCGCGATTGCCTGGACCTCGTGCGCGAGGCGACGGCGGCAGGATTGCATGTGGGGCTGAGTCCATCCGCAACGTCGCGCTTGATGCACACCGGCTTTCACGACATCAAGGCTGCGGGCGTGGAGCGCATCTCGCTGAGCCTGGATGGTGCGTCGAGGGAGACGCACGATGCTTTTCGCGGCGTGTCGGGCACGTTTGACCGCACCATCGCGGCGGTGCATCTCGCCCACGCGGCAGATTTAAGCGTGCAGATCAACACGACACTCACGCGCGGCAATCTGCGCGAGTACGAGGCCTTCAAAAAGCTCATGTTCGAGCTGAAACCAGCGATGTGGAGCATCTTCCTCCTCGTGCCGACAGGTCGTGCGGGCGCGGATGACCTTCCCGATCCGCTCGACATCGAGCACATCTTCCAGGACCTGGCCGACCTCGTCGGCAAGGCGCCGTTTGCGATCAAGACGACCGAGGGGCATCATTTCCGGCGCATCCTTCTGCAAAAACACGGCGCAGCCGGCGGCAAGATGCGTCCAGGCATGCGCTCACCGCTCGGCATCCGCGATGGCCGCGGCGTGATGTTCATCTCGCACACCGGCGTGGTCTCGCCGAGCGGCTTCCTGCCCTTCGACTGCGGCAACGTTAGAGACGAGCATCCGGCGTGCATCTACCGCCATCATCCGCTGTTCGTCTCGCTGCGGGACAGCAACGCGCTCGGCGGCAAGTGCGGCCGCTGCGAGTTCAGAAATGTGTGCGGCGGCTCACGCGCCCGCGCCCATGGCATCACGGGCGATCCCTTCGCGGAAGATCCGGCGTGCGTGTATCAGCCAAAAACGATCACGGCTTCTGGTAGGGAGTCCGTTTGACCTCCTCGACGACGGGCACTTGCTTGTTCATCGAATCGAAGGCGGCTTGGAGGCGTTTGACTTGGTCGGGTTGCTGTGACGCGACATCGACTTGCTCGCCGGGATCGGCCTGGAGGTCGAAGAGGAGGCCTTTGGCAGCTTCGATGCCGGTTTTGAGTCCTGGGTGTGCGTCGAGGTTGTATTGCTCGAAGGGCGCGAGAATCGTCACGCCATCCGGCGCACGCGGATCGAGCCATTTGCCATCCGCGCCGGGCTTGAGGGCCATTTCACGGGCTGGAGCGAGATGCAGCTTCCAGCGAGCATCGCGGATGGTGACGAGCTTGGGGCCTTGATGACCGAAAACGAACTCGTGGGGTGATTTGGCATCGCCAACTAGCAGCGGCATCAAATCGCGCCCGTCGAGCACGCGGTCATCAGGCATCTTCGCGCCGGTGGCGGCGAGCACGGTGGCAAAAAGATCCATCATGACGGTGAGCTCGTGGCTCACGCGGCCTGCCGGTATCTTGCCGGGCCAGCGGGCGATCATCGGCACGCGGTAGCCACCTTCCCAACTGGTGCCTTTCATCCCACGCAGACCACCACAGCTTCCGCCGAACCACGCGCCGTTGTCGCTGCTGAAGAGGACGAGCGTGTTTTCATCGACGCCGTTCTGCTTCAACGCATCGAGCACCGCACCCACGCTGTTGTCGAGATCGAGCAAGGCATCGCCGTAAAGTCCCGCGCCGCTCTTTTTATAATTCTTCTCAGACGCGGCGAGCGGCTTGTGCGGCATCGCCTCGGCGAAGTAGAGGAAGAAGGGCTTCTTGGCGTTTCGTTGGATGAAGTCGGTGGCGCGTTTTGCATAGCGGGTGGTCAGCGTGGCCTGCACGACGGGATATTCGGCCACTTCGGTGCCTTCGAGGATTTGCACGGGCCGCATGTCGTTGGAGTAAGGGATGCCATGATACTCGTCGAAACCGCGTTCGGTGGGCAACGAGCCGGGTTTATGACCGAGATGCCATTTGCCGACCATGCCAGTGGCGTAGCCTGCGCTTTTGAGCACTTGGGCGAGTGTCACTTCGTCTTTCGGCAGCGAGAGCGCATCCGCAACGGGACCACCATCCGGCGCGGGATTTTGCGTCATGCCGCAGCGGAAAGGATAGCGCCCGGTCATGAGCGAAGCACGCGTCGGCGCACAAAACGGCGCAGGCGTGTTGAACTGCGTCATCCGCACGCCTTCCGCCGCCATTTGATCAATGCGCGGCGTTTTGAACTTCGGATGCCCATAGCAGCCGAGATCACCGTAGCCGAGATCATCGGCAAGGATGACGACGACGTTCGGCTGATTCGCGGCAAAGAGCGAATGGCACAGGAGGAAGAGAAGCCACTTTTTCATGACGGTGTGCCGCGAGAACGAAGCCTCGCCTTGCATCGTTCAGCGAAGTCGCAGGCCATGCTGCTGCCAGAACGCCCCCAGCGCCGCGTGCGAGCCGTGAAACACGTTCCGCTCCACCGGCCTGTCCAGATCCCCAAAGTAGAGCGAGTTCCGATAGCGGCCGTGATTGTACACCTTGGGCTGCGAGCCCCCGCGCTGCCAATCGACTCCGCCATACTGCCACAGCGTCCAGTTAGACCACACGTCGTATTGCTTGAGCAGGCCGTGCGGATTTCCCGGCGCGGGATACACCGGTCCCGCGCCGCTGTCGTGCGCATACAAGGCGAGCCAGTAAGGCATGCGGCGCAGTTTCGCCTTCGAGGCCGCGTCCGCGCCGCTGAGCGTCTGCTTGAGCTGCGTGCTGTTTTCGAGATAGGCCACAGGGATGACACCGGTGCGTGATTCAACACGCTCCATGAAGCGCAGGATCGATGACAGCGGCAGATTGCCGTCGAAATCCCCGCAAAGCAGCAGCGCGGGCGCATTCCAGGACCGGCCGCGTGCCAGCGACATCGCGCGGTTCACGAACTGGTCCGCCTGCGCCACCGCATCCACATGCCGCTGCACGCGGTAGTAGATCCCCGGTAGCATGCCCGCACGATCCGCCGAGGCGAGAAAGGCCGCGCATTTCTCATCGAGATTGCCGCCCTTCCCTGCCCTCGCAATCAGCCCGCTCGCCCCGTTCGCCCGCAACGCGCTCACATCATGCTCCGAATAGCTCCGCCCGACCCGCTGCCGCTCCTTTGGATCATACGCCGACACATTGATGATCTGCGGCATGCCAAAACCCGTCGGCGGCAGGCTCCCCGGCGTGCTCCCAGGCTGGCTGCTGCAGGACGCGAGAAGGAGAAGAAGAGGGAAAAGGTGTTTCATTCTGCGGAAGGTCTAACCGAAACCCTCGCCAGCGCCAAGCGCCTTACTTCACCTTCCTTTTCTTCTTATTTTTATCCGTCTTCCGCTCTGGATCACCATTCCAACGCTGGTCTTCCCAGCGTGGCGGCTGCATGCTGGCATTCCATTTGTCGAAGAGGGCCACGAGTTCGGCCTTCTTCGTTGGATTCTCGGCGCCGAGGTCCTTTTGTTCGCCGGGATCGTTGGAGAGATTCACGAGCATCGGCTCCATGTCTTTGGAAGCCTTCACGAGCTTCCAATCACCCTGCCGCACGGCGTGCTGCACGCCGAAGCGGAAGTAAAGCTCACGCGGCGCGAGTTTGTCGGCTTCGCCTCTCAACAGCGGGAGCAAGTTCACGCCATCGAGCTCGACTGACGAGGATTGCTCGCAGGCAGCCAGCGCCGTCGGCAACACATCAAGCTGGATGACGGGATCATTCACCACGCGATTACCGGGGATCGTTCCCTTCCACTGCGCCATCCACGTCACGCGGATACCGCCCTCCCACACGAACCACTTTCGGCCGCGCAGCCCCAACTGCTCGGCTTCTGGCGAGGCACCGCCGTTGTCACTGATGACAAAGAGAAGCGTGTTTTCCTCCAGCTTGAGGTCGCGAAGCTTCGTCATCACCGTGCCGATGGCTTCATCCGCCTCGCCGATGAGCGCGGCGTAGCCTTGCTGCCGTTTGTCGAGGTGCTTGAACTTCTCCAGCCAGTGCGGCGAGGCCACGACGGGCGAATGCACGGCATTGAACGACAGATAAAGGAAGAACGGCTTGTCCTTGTTCGCGTCGATGAAGCCGCAAGCCTCCTTCGCATACACCGGCGAGGTCACCGGAGCGCCTTCCAGGTCCTTCGCCAGCTCGCTGCCGCGATAAAACGACGGCCCCTTGCCCTCGCCGAGGTTTCCGACCGTGCCCATCGCGAAATCAAAACCACGCGCCGGTGGCATGAATTCGGGCCCGGTATCGCCCAGATGCCATTTGCCCACGATGCCCGTCGTGTAGCCCGCGGGCTTCAAATGCTGCGCCATCGTCTTTTCGCTCAACAGCAGCTCGCGACCTTCCCGCGTTGGATTCGCATCGTGTCCCGTTCTCGCCTGATAACGCCCCGTCATCAGCCCCACGCGGCCCGGCGAGCACACGCAGCCGCTCGAGTAGCCATTCGTGAAGCGCACCCCATCCGCCGCGATGCGATCCATGTTCGGCGTCGGCGCCAGATTACCACCGTAAGCCCCCGGCTGCGCCCAGCCCATGTCATCGAGGTAGAAGAGAACAATGTTCGGCTTCGCGAAAGCGGAGAGCAGAGGGCAAAGAGCGAAGAGCAGGGCAAGGAAACGCATGGCGGCGCGGTGAACGACCGCTCTGACGTGATCTGACCGCATCTTTCCCGATTTTGAAGCTGCCGCAGCCTTTTCAGCACATCAGGACGGTCAAAAACCGGGCTGCCACTTTTCTAGCATTGCATTTTTTCGCCGGTCAGCCCATCATCCGCGAAATTCGACCCGAATCCCATCCTCCACATGAAACTCGCCCGCACCCTGCTCCTCCTCCCGGCTCTTGCCGCGCTGTCCCTCGTTTCCTGCACCCAGTCGGGTTCCATCGGCGGCGGGCACACCTACTCCACCCTGAACACGCCGCAGAAATACGATCCCATGAGCTTCGGCGGTCACGGCGGCGGGTATGGCAACGGTTATGCCATCTGGCCCATGCCGACGGACAATTACGCGGACTACGGCTGGTTTGATGATCCCTACAACTGGGGAACCGGCGGCTACACACCAAGCCGTCCAGCGGTCAGAAGCTACGCCCCGGTCGCGGCTTCCGAGCCGCGCCAGTATACCAAGTAATCACAGTGACGAATTCTTGAGCGCCACCGGCGGCCTGATTCGGATGAATCTGACGCCTGTGGCGTTCTTTTTTGAACCCGACATGCTTCCGCATGAATCTGAATCTCACAGGCCAGTCTGTCGCTGTGTTTGGGGCCGCCCGAGGCATCGGACGCGCCATCGCAGAAGGGTTCGTCGCCGAAGGATGCACGGTGCGCGGCTTTGACCGCGAAAAGAGCGCGGATTTCATCACGACGGGTGATGTGACGAGTCACGAGGCGGTCAAAACCTTCGCGGCCGGTTTTGAGGCGGTGGATCACATGATTTTCTGCGTGGGCATCGGATCCGGGAAATTCGGCTTCCCCTTTTGGAACCTGGAGCCCTCCGACTGGGCGCGGGTGCTGGAGGTGAACCTCATCGGCGCGGTGAACGCGGCCCACGCCTTCGCGCCACGGCTGATCGAGCGCGGCGGCGGCTCGATGCTGTTCCTCGTTTCCGTCGCCGGACAAATCGGCTCTCAGACCGACCCGCCCTACAGCGCCTCGAAGGCCGCGCTGATTAACTTCACGCAATGCGCAGCGAAAGACCTCGGCCCGCACAACATCCGCGTGAATGCTCTAGCGCCCGGCATGGTGAAGACGGAGCTGAACCAGTCGATCTGGGCTGCCGGACAGAAGCTTTTGCCTGAATCTCAACGCCAGAGCTTCGACGACTGGGCAAAGGAGAAGATCAAAAAGGTCTCGCACCTTGGCCGCTGGCAGATGCCGGCAGAATATGCCGCGATGGCTTGTTTCCTCGCCTCAGATCACGCCAAGAACATCACCGGCCAGACAATCAACATCGACGGCGGCCAGGTGATGCATTCTTGAGAGAGGAGAGCGGGCACTCCTGCCCGCTGGTTTCCAATCAGCGGAGAAGAGTCTCCGCGCTCCCTTTTATGAGATCACTCATACAGCCGGAACAAGCCGCTGTGATCGAGATCGCCGAGGTTTTTCTCGTGAACGAACTTCTCCCACTGGGCGAGCGAGTTCTTGAGCGTAGGTGAGTCGAGGCCGACGGAATCGGCGAGCTGGCACATGAGGCGGACGTCCTTGAGCTGAAGGGTGGCGCGGCCGCCGGGTTTGAAGTCGCGGCGCACCATGCGGTCGCCATGCAGATCGAGAATGCGGCTTTCGGCGAAGCCGCCGAGCAAGGCCTTGCGCACGAGCGCGGGATCGACGCCGGAGAGCTCGGCCAGGCGCAGCGCCTGCGCGACGGCGTCGATGGTTTGCGCGACGATGAGCTGGTTCGCGAGCTTCGTGACCTGTCCGCTGCCACTGGGGCCGAGAAGGGTGATGTTTTTGCCGCAGGCCTGAAAAATCGGGAGCGCGCGCTGGAAATTCGCCTCGCTGCCGCCGGCCATGATGGTGAGTGTGGCGGCCTCGGCGCCGACCTGGCCGCCGGAGACAGGCGCATCGACCCAGTTCACGCGTTCGGCCCATTTTTTCGTCTCAGGGACGCCCGTGGTGCCGAAGTCGATGATGAGCGCGTCTTGGTGCAGACCTTCGATCAATCCGCCGGGGCCAAAGACGACCTGCTCGACCACATCGGTCATGGTGAGATTGATGCAGATGACGCCGGGGCCGACTTCACGCGCGAGATCCGGCAAACTGGCGGCGCGCCGCATGCCGAGCTTCACGGCGGCCTCGGCGGGCGCATCACTGCGGTTCCAGACGACGACATCGGCACCCGCCTCGTGCAAATGACGCGCGTTGGCCCGGCCCATGTTGCCGAGGCCGACGAATCCGATCTTGTGTCCTGCGAGTGGCTTGCTCATGTCGGCGAACTCACATCAGGCCATGCCTGATGGCAAATCTCTTCCCAACTCACGCATGAAAATCATCATCACCGGCGGCGGCGGCTTTCTTGGCTCACAGCTCGCGCAGAAGCTCCTCGAACGCGGCACCTGGAACGGCCAGGCGATCACGGAAATGGTGCAGCTGGACGCGTTTTTTCGCGGTGAGCCGACGGATGCACGCGTGAAGCAGGTCAAAGGCGACATCGGCGACCGTGCGACGGTGTTTGCGGCCACAGGCAGCAAGTTCGATGTGATCTTCCACCTGGCCTCGATGGTGAGCGGCGAGTGCGAGGAACGCTTCGATGATGCGATGCGTGTGAATCTCGACGGCGGGCGCAACGTGTTTGAAGCCGCTCGTGCGGCGGAAGGCCGGCCGCGTGTCATCTTTGCCAGCAGCGTGGCCTGCTACGGCGGGATCGACATGTCGCAGATGATGTCCGACTTCACGAAGCAGCTCCCGCAGACGACCTACGGCATGACAAAGGCCATGTGCGAGATGATGGTGAACGATCACACGCGCAAAGGCCACTTCGACGGACGCAGTGTGCGCCTTCCGACGGTGATCGTGCGTCCCGGGAAGCCGAACGCGGCTGCTTCGAGCTGGGCCAGCGGCATGTTTCGCGAACCACTCAACGGTGAAGCGTGCAACCTGCCGATCCGCCGCGATCAACCACATCCGATGACGGGTTATCGCACCGTCATTGAGTCGTTCATCGCCCTGAGCGAGGTTTCGGAGGACAAACTCGGCAAGGATCGCGCCTATGTGCTGCCCGCGCATCGCGTGACACCGCAGATCGCGGAGAAAGTCATCGCGGAAGTTGCTGCTGAGCGCGGGATCACGCTGGGGCCGATCGTGGATGCGTTTGACGCGCGCATTCAGGGCATCGTGGACAACTGGCCGCAGCAGGTGGACGGCTCGCGCGCGGTGGCGATCGGCATTCCACGGCCGCCGGAGCTGAAGGTGATCGTGGAGCAGTATGTGGAGGATTTTCTCTGAAGAATGTAAGCACCCAGCATGCCGCTTGCCGCCCGCGTTGAATGCGTTAGCCTCGGCGCATGGCTACTCTGCGTCCGCCTCCCCTGCCCGGCCCCATCCGCGTCAGCATCAATGCCCGGAAGATCCTGATCGGATTTGCCATTCTCTTCGCCTTGGTCGGCATCTTCTCCGGCATCTATCAGGTGCCGGCGAACTCCGTGGCCGTGGTGCAGCGCTTTGGCGGCTATCTACGCACCGCGCCCCCCGGACTGCACTTCAAGCTGCCCTGGGGCATCGACAGCGCTACCATCGTAGAGGTGCAGCGGCAGCAAAAGCTGGAGTTCGGCACGGCCACGCGGGGGGCGACGAACTTTTACCAGTACACCGACTACGATGAGCAGCAGAAGGAGAAAAACATGGTGACCGGCGACTTGAACGCGGTGCTGGTCGAATGGGAGGTGCAGTACCATGTGGAGGATCCCGTGGCCTACACCTTCAACTTCCGCGAGCCGCTGGCCACGCTGCGTGATCTGGCCGAGGCGGTGATGCGCGAGGTTGTGGGCGACCGCACGGTCGATGAGGTGCTGACCATCGGCCGCCAGGAAATGGAGCAAAAGGCGCTGGAGCGCCTGCGCGGGCTGGTGGACGGCCTGAAGATGGGCCTGCGCATCGATTTGATCCAGCTCGGCAATGTGAACCCGCCCGCGATGGTGAAGGCCAGCTTCAACGAAGTGAACAGCGCGCAGCAGGAGAAGGAGTCCGCCATCAACCAGGCCAGCGGGGAATACAACCGCGTGGTCCCGCGTGCGAGAGGCGAGGCCGTGCAGAAGATCAGCGCCGCCGAAGGCTACGCCGCGAAGCGCATCAACGAGGCCGAGGGCGACGCGACGCGCTTCAACGCCCTGCTGACCGAGTACAAGAAAGCGCCGGAGGTGACGAAGAAGCGCATGTACCTCGAGACGATGGGCGAGATCCTGCCCACCGTGCCAGGCAAGATCATCCTGGATGAAAAGGCCTCCTCCTTCCTGCCATTGCTGAATTTGCGCCAGCCCGCGCCCCAGAAACCCCAGCCACCCGCCGCCTCCCGATGAAATCCACCCTCGCGCTCATCGCCGGCCTCGTGCTGGTCATCGTCCTCGGTTCCGGCTTGTACACCGTCAGCGAAACCGAGCAGGTCATCGTCACTCAGTTTGGCATGCCGGTGGGAGAGCCGGTCACGAAGGCCGGGCTGCACTGGAAGACGCCCTTCATCCAGATGGTGAACCGCATCGAGAAACGCGTACTGGAGTGGGATGGTGAACCCACGCCCATGACCACACGGAACAAGGTCTTTGTGATGGTGGATGTCTTCGCGCGCTGGGAGATCACTGATCCGCTCATGTTTTTCCGGCAGCTCACGGACGAGACGCGCGCCCTCTCCCGCCTCAACGGCATCATCGGCAGCGAGACGCGGATCGTGATCGCCCGGCATGACTTCATCGAGGCCGTGCGCAGCACGAAGGACCGCAAGGTGGCACGTGACGGCCCGGCGCCGGAGGCAAACGCGGTCATCTCGACGGCGGAGGCGCGCATCGGCGTGCTGCCCGCCATCAGCAAGGGCCGTGGAGAGCTGGAGGCGGAGATTTTCGCCAACGCGGCGCCCAAGGTGAAGGATCTCGGCATCAAGATCCTCGATGTGCGCCTGAAGCGCATTGATTACGACCCGTCCGTCAGCCAGTCCATTTACCAGCGCATGATCAGCGAGCGCCAGCAGATCGCGGAGCGCTATCGGTCCGAAGGCGCCGGGGAGGCGGCGAAGATCAATGGCGAGCGCGAACGCGACCTGGCCACCATCGAGTCCGAGGCCTACCGCAAGGTGCAGGAACTCGAGGGCACCGCCGATGCCAAGGCCACGGAGATCTACGCGAAGGCCTACAACCAGACGCCGGAGGCCATGGAGTTGTTCGAGTTCAAGCAGACGATGGAAGCTTACAAGAAGCTCATCACCGGTGACACGACGATGATCTTCACGACCGACAGCGAGCTGTTTCGTTATTTGAAATCCAGCAACCCGCAGCCCAAAGCCGCCAGTGGTGCCAGCCTGGAGATCACCCCTTTGAACAAACTGCCCACGCTGCTGGAAGTGGGCCGATAGCCGGGGCCGCGACCACGAGGTGAGCAGGCACTCCTGCCTGCCCCCTTTTCGAGCATCAGCGGCCTCTTGGTCTGGTTACGGCCAGGAATGCCCGCATCACCAGCCCTGACGCACTGCAGGCACCTTGCCGCAGGGACACACAGGAGTGCCTGTCGCACGAAAGAAAGGCACCTCCGACGATCAACGACGGCGGCGGCGGAGCATGAGGCCCAGAAGGCCAAACATGAGGAACAGGGCACGGGAAGGCTCGGGAACGACGACAATGATGCCGTTGGTGGCGAACAGCGACCTGTCGAAGTCAAGGCCGGAACCCAATGAAGGCAGCAGAAGGTCGGACGCGGAGTCAAAAGCACCGAACCCTCCTGCGCCGTCGGCATCCAGGTTGACCGACCCCCAATCGATCATGTCAAAGACATCTCCAAATGCGAAGGAGTAGCCCAACGTGTTGTCCAGCGTGATGCGACCGCCGGCGTTGAGGTTGAGCGCACCGGTGAGTGTCAGCTTGTCATGAGTGCCTGATTCCAATTCATAGTCAGATGCTTTGCTAGCAAGGTACGCTGTCAAAGTGCCCCCGGCCTGGGCAGCCTGGATGCCGGCTGCGTCGTTGATGCTGCTGGCCGATGTCGCCGCCAGTTGCAGTGTCAGACGGCTGGCAGGAGTGCCGGCACCAGTCAAGGTCACGTCACCACCGACCGTCAGGGTGCCAATCGCGGCTCCCGCGCTGTCTCCAGGGTTGATCTGGCCGGCGGTGACCACCACCGATCCATTCACCGTGCCACTGCCGGCGAGTACCGCCGAGCTGCCATTGAGCGTCACTGTGCTGGAGGCATGGGTCGAACCAGCGCCAGACACACCCACCTGCAGGGTGCCCGCATTCACTGTTGTGGCGCCCGTGCTGGTGTTGACCGCGTTCAAGATCAGCGCACCCGTTCCTTCCTTGGTGATCGCACCGCTTCCTGTGATGGCACTGTTGACGGTCAGGGTGGTAGAGGCGCTGGTTTCAAAGGTGCCGCCTCCTGTGCCGACCGTGATGCCGCGGTTGGCATCGTCGATGGCAAAGGTGGCAGTGGTCAGCAACGTTCCACCGGCGAGGGTGAGCTGGTCAGCGGTGCTGGAACCCGGATTGGCTCCCAGATTGTTTTCATCAGAGATAGAGAGCTTGCCGCCAGTGATAGTGGTCTTGCCAGTGTAGGCATTCGTACCGGTAAGAACCTGTGTTCCAGCACCGCTCTTCGTGAGCGCCAATGTACCGGTGCTGGTGCTGCCCGTGTTGCGAATCACCCCGTTATAAGTTTGAGATCCCGAGGTAACATCGAGAATGATGCTGCTGCTACTGGAGCCGACACCGGTGTCCGTGTCGTTATGCTCAACAACACCATCGCCTGAGAGCCCTCCGATCGTTTCGCTGTAGCCATTGAGGCGAAACACGCCACGCTCATTGGTCACGGTGCCGTTTAACGTGACAACACTCGTGTCGGCAATCTGGTTGCTGGCCTGAAGCTTGAGCACATCACTGCCAGAGGCGTCGCCGATGGTGATGTAGCCAGCGATGGCATTCACACCAGCTGTTTTGGCGAGATCAAGCTGTCCGGCGTTGATCACGGTGGTTCCGGTGTAGGTGTTTGCCGCCGTTCCACCGAGCGTTAGAGTCCCCGCGCCTATTTTGGTGAGACCGCCGGAGTTTTGAGTCAAGTTGAATGCAAGCGTTCCGAGCGTTGCCGCACTGCTAGCACCACCACCAGCCGCCGTGACAGTCAGGACATCGGTGTTAAGATATCCACTGCCGGGGCTCAGGATTGTGATGGAGCCGATCTTGAATGTCCCGTTACCGGTCCCGTCATCCTCCATGTTGGCGATGGCCACAGCTCCTGAACCACTTCCTCCAGTGATTTTGATGATGGGCGGTCCTATGTAGCCACTGCCACCGTCAGTGACTGCGATGCTCTGCACACCCACACCCGAAGGTGCTTGCAGGGAAGACGCAATTGTGATGGCAAAGCCATTCGAGTCGATCGTAGCACCTCCGGAATGAACAAATGCACCTGTGCGGGCAACGTCATGTCCCGTTGTATTGATATTGACGAAGGTTGCATTTGCCTGCAGCGCACGAAGGGTTCCTCCATTAAAGTTGACCACCGATATATTGCCGCCAGTGGGTGTCTGTGTTGGTGAGCTGCTGACTGTATTAGTAGCAAGGATGCCTCCAGAGAGCGTCAAAATACCCGTGTTATTGCTGGTTGAGTTATTGCCGCGGTTGATTTGGGTAGTCGTGTTTACTGTCAATTGACCGCCACGCACATTGATCAGCGAATACCCGCCGCTGCTGTGGTTGGCGGCAAAGTTTGTGTTGGATGTCATGGTACCAGAAACGATATCGAGCATTGCATTAGAATTAGGTCCGTGCGCCAAGACGTTCCACGTGTTCACAGTGGCCGTGCCACCGGACAGCCTGAACACACCCGTACCGCCAGTCTGGCCGTTCGCCCCATAGGTGATTCGTGCGGTGGTGAGGGTGCCGCCGCTATGGCTGTAAAAGCCATAACCCGTGCTGGTTTGTCCGAGAACCAATCCCCGGTTGGTGCCATCGGCAGCCGATGTTGTGACAGATCCTGCAGACTGATAGACCGCTCCTGCCCCGGTGGCATTCCCGCCAGTGAATAGGTCGGTCGTGGTAAACGCACCACCCGTGCTAATTTCGAGTCGAGCACGAGCTGATGCGGCATTGCCCAAAGTCGTGGTACCAGCTCCTGTGTTTGTCGTTCCCTGAATACTTAAATAACCCGCCGTAACTGTGGTTGTGCCTGTGTAAGAGTTGGAGCCAGTAAGAGTAAGCCTGCCTGTGCCCACCTTGGTAAGTCCCAAGGTTCCGGTAGAGCCATTGGCGAGAGTTCCACTGAACGTCGTGCTGGTGTTGTCGCCCCCGGTGGTCAGAGTTGCATTGGTCGCGGTATTGTTATCAACCGTGCCAGCACCCGCGAGCGAACCGATGGTGTTGTTGAAGCCATTGAGCCGCAGCGTGCCGCCGGCATTGATGGTGTGGGCAGATGCGGCACTAAAAGAGGTGGCGGCACCCGCCTGGAGGAGGCCGCTGCCGGCAGTGGCACTACCAACGATGGTCGCGCCGTTGTAAGTCGCCAGATTGGTGCCGGAGAGAGTCACAATCCCGGAATTCGTGCCAAGGATCGTCAACCCTGCGGTGCCACCGACGCCGCCACTGACCGTTAGAGAAGCCCCGCCCGTGCCATCGACCGCCCAGGTCTGGCTGGCTCCAAGAACCACCGGAGCGCTAATGGTGATCACTCCAGCATTGGCGGCCACATCGATGCCGATGGCGTTACCGATCGTCAGGCTGCCGAAGGTGCCTGATCCGATCGAAACCGCGGTCACACCTGAAGGATTGCTGGTGAACTGCAGGTTCTTGATGGTCACATTGCCATCCAGCGTGGTGCTGATGGAAGGTCCGGTGGCCTCGGTGGCACTGAAGACCACGGTGGTCTGGCTGCCAGGAGTCACCCCGCTGTCCGCACCTCCGGTTAAAGCATTGGTCCAATTGGTATTGGCTGCGTTATAAGTGGTCCAGCTATTGTCCACATCACCGCGCCAGTAGAGGCTGTCACTGAAGGAACTGACATTAACTTTGACGAGGTTCGCCGTGGCATTGAGTGTGTAAACATAGCCGCCGATGACATTGTCGAGCGCATAGGTGACCGCTCCTCCTGTGCCGGTGAGGAGGCGGCCGATCGTGGCTGTGTCGATGATCAAGTCGTAGTCCTTTTCGGTCAAGAGTGTGCCCAAAGAGACCAAATCGATGTAGATCGTGTCACCAGGTGATGTACTGTTGATGGTCAGCGGGGTTGTGGCATCCAAGGAAATGGCGGCAGCAGAGCTGAGGTTCATGCCAAAGCCAAGTTTCGAGGCCGTGGCAAGACTCGAGCCAGCAGTCAGCGTAAGACTGCCCGTGGTTGGCAACAACAGCGTGGTGGCGCTTGAGTCCGTGTTGTAAAGCGCCGCTCCGGCCGCCACGGTGATGTTATCCACACCACCAGCGCCAAAACCTGCCGCCAGGAGGCCGCCACTCACCGTCACGGACCCCGTTCCTGAATTCAGACTGGTGGTGCCAGAGACAATGATCGAGCCAATGCCGGTTTTGGTCAGGTTTCCAGTGCTCGAGAGGCCGCCGGAGACCGTCAGGATGCCTGCGGCACCCGTGGCATTCAGTGTGGCCCCGCTGCTGCCTACGGTGATCACACGATTCGCGCCAATATCCAGAGAACCTGCCCCTGTGTAGCTCAGGGTGCCACCGTTGATGCTGATCGAGTTTGTCGCCTGGGTGGCATCGCCCAGATTCGCGCTGGTGGAGAAGGCCAGAGTACCGCCGTTGATGGTTGTGGCACCAGTGTAGGTGTTCGTTTGGCTCAGGGTGGCAAGGCCGGAGTAACCTGAATTCAAAGTAAGCGACGTGGCCGCCGTGCTGGCGAAAGCTCCTGTCTGGGCAAAATCACCGTTGCCGGTGAGAGTGATCGAATTGCTGCCGCCCGTGACGGCCCCGAGGGTAAGCAAAGTGGTGGTGCCAACGGCTGCCGGATCGTTGATGTTGAACGTAGCATTACCATTGAGCGTGGTGGCACCAAAGGTAAGGCCGGCAGTGCCTGCGTTGATGTTTGATCCTGCGTTGATGGTCAAGGTGGGATTGGAGCTTGCCACGGTCAGAGCAGCGCCAGACATGGTGTGTATGACACCGGCTCCCGCAATGACGCGGTCAAGCGTGATGGTGCCGCTGGCATCCAGGAAGGTCGCGTTGTTTAACGCGCGCGCGGTATCGTCCTCGATGCTCAGATTGCCGCCATTGAAACGAAGCTGAACGCGGTTAGTTGTGTCTCCCAAAACATTGGCCGAGTTTCCACGCAAACTGAGTGTTCCTGCATCCAGCCGAGCGGTACCGTCCAGAGCAGTGCTAGCCACCGTGAGCTGGACGGTGCCTGCGCCAGCCTTCACAAAGATGCCCGCAGTCCCGGCCGTGACCGCACTGCCGATGACCAGTGTGCCGCTGTCCACTTGTAGCGTGCCGGTGTTAGTGCCAAAGGCAAAGACCTTGCCAGTGTTGGCAGTAAAGCCGGTGGTCACTTGGAGCGTGCCATTGCCCGTGAAGGTGACATCATTGGTGTTGGTGCCAAGCCCGCTCTCAGCATCAATCTTCAGAACACCGCCCGCGATATTGATCGCTGTGTTTGACCCAAAGGTGTTCACACCTGCGAGATAAAGTGTTCCAGCGCCATTCTTCGTGAAGGTGAAGTTTCCGGCACCGTCGTCGATGACGCCGCCGACTGTCAGGGTGCCGCCACTGACCGTGACCGCACGATTGGCGCTAAGGTTCACCGCCCCGCTGCCCAGATTGAGATCATTGGTGCCGGTGAAGGTGAAGTCGCCGTTCCAAGCCTGGGCATTGTTTGCCAGTGTGACGGCAGAACCACCGGTTACATCAATCGTCCCTCCAGCGATGGTGAATAAACCAGAGCCGATGGCCGCCGCCTGGGTGATGTTGAGAGTACCCGCGCTCAAGGTCGTGCCGCCGGAGTGCGTGTTCGCCGCAGAAAGAGTCAGGACTCCGGTCCCGGTCTTGGTCAGTGACGTTCCACTGATCACGCCGGTCACATCAAGCGAATTCGCCCCTGTGACATCCAATACCCCGCCCCCTGTTCCCAAGGTGATCGAACGATTGACACCCAAAGTTAAAGATGCCGCCGTGCTCTGCAAGCTTCCACCACTCGCAAGGATCAGCGTGTTGGTGGCCGAATTGTCCCCGATGTTGTTACCCGAACTAATACTCAAAGTTCCACCATTGATGGTAGTAGAACCCGAATAGGTGTTGGTATTTGTAAAGGTGGTGACACCGTTTCCAGACTTTGTGACCGTCCCCGTGCCACTGATCAGACCGGAGTATGTGATCGCGTCACCTCGGTTGAAGACCACCGAGCCGTTGACCTGAATGTCCCCTACCACAATCCCAAGAACACCTCCCAAGCCGATGGTGAGCGTGGCACCACTATCAATCGTCGTGGTGCTTGTGTAGGTGTTGCCGCCTGTAAATGTGACGTTTCCAACAGCAATATTAACACCACCAGCGCCCGCGAGAGGTGCGGAGACAATCAGAGCGTCACTGCGGGAGAAACGCAGTGTGCCATCGACCGTCACCGTTCCGGTGCCCAAAGCTCCCGTTGTGCCGCCATTGCCGACCTGGAGGGTGGTGCCGGCGCCGATCGTCGTCGCCCCGTTGTAGCTGTTCGCACCCGTCAGGATCGTCGTGCCATTGCCTCCCGTGGTCGTCAAGGCACCCGTCCCCGTGATGTTCCCGCTCAAGATCGTGTTCCCAGCCGCAGGCAGATTCACCACCAGCGTTCCTGCGTTGGCGATGTTGCTAGACACCGTGCCGCCCAACGTCCCGTTCCCAATCTGCAGCGTCGCCCCGCTGCTGATGCTCGTCCCCGCCAGCGTGTTGTTCACCGTCCCGGTGAACTCCAGCGTCCCCGCCACGATGCTCAGGCTTCCCGTGCCGCCCACCGTCCCGCCATACGCCACCGTGCCCGTGCGGTTGAAGCGCAAAGTCCCGTTGACCGTCGCGTTGCCCACGATGCTGCCGCCCGCTCCGCCGGCTCCCACCTGCAGCGTGCTGCCCGCTCCCACGCTCGTCCCGCCCGTGTAGTTGTTCGTTCCTGTCAAAATCAGCGTCCCCGCTCCCGTCTGGCTCAAGCCCAAGGTGCCCGCGATGCCGTCCTGCAGCACCCCGGCAAAGGTGTTGCTCCCGCTCGCCAAGGCCACCGTCAGCGTCGCATTGCCAGCCGTGCCGTTTTCCACCACCGCGTCAGTCCCGGCGGACACCAGCCCCGTCACCGTCGCGTTGTTGCCGTTGAGCTGCAGTTTGGTCCCCGCTGGCGTGCCAGCACCGAAGGTCAGCAGGTTGCCAGTCCCCAGCGCTCCCGCGTTCCCCAACTGGATGATCCCGTTGTTGATGACCACCCCGCCAGTGAAGCTGTTGGCGTTGTTGATGATCAACGTCCCGGTGTTGTTCTTGGTGAGCCCCGTGGTGCCAGTGATCCCGTTGCTGCCTTCCAACGTGTAGGTCTTGCCCACCCCGTTGCTGTTGTTGAACACCACGCTCGCGGGATCCACGTTGCCGCTGGAGATGGTCACCGTGTAGGAACCGGTGGCGCTGTCATCAAAGAGAACCTGGTCGCCTGATTGGTAATACGTGGGTGTACCACCGGCAATTAGTTGCCAGTTCAACAACGTGGCGTTGCCTGGATCCCAGACGGAACTGTTGGAGGAAGTGGTCATGTCAAATCCTGTCCATTTCGGCGCGTCGCCCGTCATGGTCAGCTCGATCTGGGTCAGTGCGGTGTTGTTGAACAAGGACAAGACTTGCCGGCTGTTGAAGCCAGTGGTCGTGCCAATGACAAAAGCAAGGCGCTGAGATTCGGTAAGGGCAGTGCCGGTGTAATCGATCAGCTTGTAGGTGCCGGTGGCGACGGCGGTAGCATTGGAAATATTAATGGTGATCGTGCTCGGGTCCGTGATGACATTCAAGGTGGTCAGGTCGAGGATGCCAGGCGTGCCGGTGGCGATGTTGGAGAGGTTGATGATGCTGGTGTCCGTGGCGACGGCTCCCAGATTGAGGGTGCCGATCGTCAAGGTTCCCGCGCCCAGGTGGCCGGGTTCGATGATGCCGCCATTGTTGACAGTAACCGCTCCTGGAATGCTGCCGCTGCCACCGAGGGTCGCGCCGCCAGCCACAGTGACGGCACTTGCCGCATCGAGGGAGCCATTGACAAATAGCTTGCCCGCATTCACCGCCGTGGCCCCGGTGTAGGTGTTGGCCGCGCTTAGAATGAGGCTGCCGCCACCATCCTTGGTCAATGCGCCCGTCCCATTGCCGATGATGCTGGAAACATTCGTGCTTCCCGAGCCTCCGAATGTGAGATCTTGAGCGCCAGTGATGCCGCCTGAAAGAGTCAGGGTGCCCGCATCCGAGTTGATGCGTGTGGCGCTGCCCAGCGTGATTGCTCCCGTGTAATTGTTGGAGCCAGAGGTGTTACGCAACGCACCCGCACTGGAAATCCCCGAGCCATTCAATATCAGGGTTTCGGCCACGGTGGTGATGCCGCCTGAAATCTGCAAGGCAGCTCCAGAGGCAACCGTCGTTCCACTTGCCGTGCCACCCAGTGCGCTAGCGTGGCTGATGGCCAGCACACCGGCAGAAACCGTAGTGGCTCCGGCATAACTGTTGGCAGTGTTCAAGTTCAACGTGCCGGAGGTTGTTTTATCCAGAGCAGCCCCGCCGTTCAGTTCGTTCAGATTGCTCAGGGTTCCCGACTGCGCCTCAAAGCTCACAGCCAAAGTCCCGGAGCCAATGCTATTCCCGCCCATGTTTAAAACACCTCCATTGAGCCTCAGAGTTCCAGTGTGGGTTCCACCCGTGGCGGCAGTGCCTCTCACAATATCTCCAGCCACTGTCAAAGAGCCAGCCGTGATATTGATCAGACCGGAAATGTTATTAATGGTGCTGGCTCCGGTGTTGTGGAAAAGGCGGATGGCCCCTCCCAAGGCCGGGTTGTTGGCGATCGAAACAGAGGCGCCGTTGATATTGACAACCGCGTTCACGGTTTTGGCGGTAGCGGTGTTGCCTGCAACACTGTTCGCGAGTTCCAAGCCCCCGTTTCCAATGACAACCGTGCCACCATTCCAGTTGAGTGTGGAAGACAGAGTAACAGAAGCCTGGGTGCCGCCTGCAGCTGGAAGAAGGCCAACACGAACTGTCGTGGCATCAAATGTTCCTTGGTCAAAAGTGAATGTGTTGGTCTGCGCACCGTTCCGGAATTGATTACCCAAGGTAAAAGTCGACAAGAGCAAATCTGCGCTATGTCCGGCGAAGTCAATGGTGTTAGTTGAAGCGGCTCCGGTGGTAGCGGATCCGGTGCCAATGTTCATGGCCGCCCTTCCATCTCCGGCAGCGTTCCTGATAGTGATGCTCCCAGTGCTGTTGCCGCCAAAAGACACAGTCGCAGAATCTCTGCCTCCAGTCCCAAAGTTAAATGTGTTGGCATTGATGGCGTTTGTCCCGGCACCAAGAGTCAACACTTGGAGGCCCCCGGCGCCACTGACACCCACGCCGAATGTGCCTGCTGTGACGGTGTTCGCTGTATTGCTGAAAACAACGGTAGAAGCATGCGATGTGTCATTATCCCCAGTCAGCATGACCGCAAAGGTGCCGGTTAGGCTGGCAGTAAACGCACTCAGGCCCGACATGTCCAACGTGGCCCGGCTAGAGTTGTTAGTGCCGGTGGTATTGTTCCCCACAATGAAATTGGTGCCATTGACCTCAAGTTCTCCTCCGCCCGTCATATTTACGGTGGTGACAGCATTGTCAGTGTTGCTGTCGATGCTCAAGGTTCCATTCACTGTGAGTTTCTTTCCCGAGGCAATGGTGATTGTGTTGGTGTTCGCAGTTGTCGCATTGGGATTGATGGTCATGCCGAGGATGCTCTGGCTCGTCGAACCAAGATCAAGGTTTCCTCCAGCGGCTGTACCGTTCCCGATCACCATCATCGAACTGGCCGACAGCGCGTTGGCCACGTCTGCCTTCAATGTGCCACCACCCGTGATTCGCGTGGTGCCAGTCATGCTGTTGGTGCCCTTCAAAGTGAGAATGGCCGCTCCATTTTGCGTGAAGATGCCACTACCGCTAAGATTGCTGTTAAAGTCCTGATTGCTGGCCTGCTGCATCACCAAGGTGCCGGCCGCGGCGATGCTGGTGGCACCGCTGTAACTGGCTCCACCCGTTAAAGTGAGCGAATTCGAAGTCACCGTGAGCGCGGTTACGCCAGCACCCCCAAAATTGTCCTGGATCGTTCCAGCAAATGTAGAGGCACCGGATGCGGCGAATTCGAGCGTTGAAGTGCCGCTGCCTCCATTGCCGATCAACTGGCTGGCCGCTGTGGCCCCGGCACCGACGGCAAGTGCTGTGACTGTTTGGTTGAATCCGTTTAGATCCAGCACACCAACAGTTCCAGTGCCTCCCAAGGTGATGCCACCGGCTCCAAATGCATTGTTGGCTCCCAATTTGGCCGTGCCATTGGTGACCGTGGTGCCTAGCGAGTAGTTGTTGAGGCTGCCATCCAAGGTGAGCGTGCCACCACCGTTGATTGCCAGGCCAAGGCTTCGGGCTGGACCATTGCGCAACTGGCCGCTGTAGGTGCTGTTTCCCGCCAGACTGACCGTGAGGGTCGCGTTCGTGGTGGCGCTGTTATTGGTAATCACCTGCGAGGCCGCTGTTCCGGCTGTTGAGATGCCGCCCACCGTGGCATTGATGCCGTTCAGGTCCAGTGTGCCGACCGTGCCCGTATCACCCAGCACGAGACTTGTGGAGGCTGAGAGCGCGGTCGCCACGCTCAGTCTTAGGGTGCCGTTTTTGACCGAAGTGCTGCCGTTGTAGGTGTTCGTGCCGCCAAAGGTCAGTGTGCCGCCATTGATGACTTCGACTCCGCCGCTCCCGCTGACGTTGTTGGTGGATGAGTAACTGCCCGTCCTGGCAAATCGCAACGTGCCGTTGTTGGTGATGGCTGCCGTTCCCACAGTGCCCGTTGTGCCGCCATTACCGACCTGGAGGGTGGTGCCAGTGCCGATCGTCGTCGCCCCGTTGTAGCTGTTCGCACCCGTCAGGATCGTCGTGCCATTGCCTCCCGTGGTCGTCAAGGCACCCGTCCCCGTGATGTTCCCGCTCAAGATCGTGTTCCCAGCCGCAGGCAGATTCACCACCAGCGTTCCTGCGTTGGCGATGTTGCTAGACACCGTGCCGCCCAACGTCCCGTTCCCAATCTGCAGCGTCGCCCCGCTGCTGATGCTCGTCCCCGCCAGCGTGTTGTTCACCGTCCCGGTGAACTCCAGCGTCCCCGCCACGATGCTCAGGCTTCCCGTGCCGCCCACCGTCCCGCCATACGCCACCGTGCCCGTGCGGTTGAAGCGCAAAGTCCCGTTGACCGTCGCGTTGCCCACGATGCTGCCGCCCGCTCCGCCGGCTCCCACCTGCAGCGTGCTGCCCGCTCCCACGCTCGTCCCGCCCGTGTAGTTGTTCGTTCCTGTCAAAATCAGCGTCCCCGCTCCCGTCTGGCTCAAGCCCAAGGTGCCCGCGATGCCGTCCTGCAGCACCCCGGCAAAGGTGTTGCTCCCGCTCGCCAAGGCCACCGTCAGCGTCGCATTGCCAGCCGTGCCGTTTTCCACCACCGCGTCAGTCCCGGCGGACACCAGCCCCGTCACCGTCGCGTTGTTGCCGTTGAGCTGCAGTTTGGTCCCCGCTGGCGTGCCAGCACCGAAGGTCAGCAGGTTGCCAGTCCCCAGCGCTCCCGCGTTCCCCAACTGGATGATCCCGTTGTTGATGACCACCCCGCCAGTGAAGCTGTTGGCGTTGTTGATGATCAACGTCCCGGTGTTGTTCTTGGTGAGCCCCGTGGTGCCAGTGATCCCGTTGCTGCCTTCCAACGTGTAGGTCTTGCCCACCCCGTTGCTGTTGTTGAACTCGACACTCACGGGGTCCACATTGCCATTGGAGATGGTCACCACATAGGATCCCGTGGCGTCATCATCGAAGAGCACCTGGTCGCCTGAACGGAAATCGGTGGGTGTGTTGTCGGAAATGAGCTTCCAGTTCAGCAAGGTGGCGTTGCTCGGATGCCAGACGGAGCTGTTCAAACCAGTGGTTGTATCAAACCCGGTCCATTTCGGCGAATCGCCCGAAATCGTCAGAGCCACGAGGGAATTTGCCACGTCATCGACCAGGACAGCACTCTGCCGCCCGCCCAAGCCCCCGATCGTGCCTTTGGTGAAGGCCCCGAATCCAGCTCCAGTGCCGCCGATGCTGCCGGTGTAGTCGATGAGGGTGTAGGTGGCATTGTTCACCGAACCGCTGTTGGCGATGTTGATGGTGATCGTGTTGGCACCCGAGTTGATGGTCAGAGCTCCGGCGTTGAGGATGGAAGCACTGCCACCGAAAACATTGGCCAGGTTGATGGTGGCTGTGTCGGTCGCTCCTGAACCGAAAGTAACGCCACCCGCCAAGTTGAGTGAGCCGCTTTGCAGATAACCAGCCTCAATGATGCCGGTGCTAGCCACGGTGGTGGCTCCATTCACCGTGCCGGAGCCGCCCAAGGTGGCAAGCCCCGCCACGCTCACTGCACTGCCGGCATTCAGCGATCCATTCACAAACAGCTTGCCGCCACTCACTGCGGTCGCCCCTGTGTAGCCGTTGGTGGCAGAAAGCACCAGCGATCCGCTGCCAGTCTTGGTCAAAGCGTTGCCAGCCACAGCGGCATTGACCGTGAGGGTCTTGCTGGCGGCCACGTTGATCTGACCGCCTCCGGTGCCCAGCGTCACTCCCCGATTCGCTGCTGTGGCGAAGGTTTCGGTGACTGCCAGAATGGCCCCGTTGCTGAGGGTCAGTTGATCTGCCACCGGACTTCCTGGCACAGCGCCCAGATGACCGTCGGCGGAAATACTGAGCGTGCCTGCGGTGACCAATGTCTTGCCCGTGTAGTTGTTCGTGGCATTGCTAAGCGCAAGGGCTCCCGCTCCGCTTTTCGTCACATCTCCAGAACCGCTGATAATGCCGCTGATGGTCAGGTCACTAACCGCGCTGACGTTGTCCTGCACATTGATAGTGCGCGCCACGCTGCCCACATCAAGACTGCCGCTGATCACGGCCCCTGCACCACCACCGGCAGATTCATACAAGATACCGCCTGAGCCAGCCGTGGCGTTGTTGAGAACCAGCTGGAAATTCACCGTCACATCACGCAGGATCAGCGCGTCGGTCAAGGCGGCGACATTCAATCCATCTGTTACTCCCGCCCCATCCAAGGTAGCGCTCAACACGTTGCTGATCGTCCCCTGACGGAAGGCTAGCTGGCTGGCGTTGATGGTACCGCTGGTCAGGTCAAGCACCGCGCCAGATCCATTAACTTCGATCATCGCCGCGCTCCTGGTCGTGGTATTGGCTGATTTTACAATGTTTCCACCCACCGAAAAGGTGCCGCCAGTCAGCGTCAGCGTTCCCCGCGCTGTGCCATCAGTGCCAGCATTGTCCTGCCAGAGACCCATGGAAACATCCCCTGTGGTGGTAAATGTCCCTCCAGCCATGCTCAGTGCACCTGAGGCCATGGTGCCGGCCACGATCGTCCCGCTAGCATTGATCATTTGACCCAGGATGATTGAACCCGCCGTCACATTATTGTTCGCACTAGAGCCGAGGGTCAGGATCCCGGTGGAGCCTCCGATCAGGCTGTCATTGCCCAGACCTTTGAGGCCAATGACCAAAGAACTGAGATCGGCAGCGAATGAACCGTTGGTCAGATCCATGGTGCCAAGTGAGTTGTTCGAGTTTCCCAGGTTGTTATAGGCAATGCGCAGTTCCGTGGTGCCGCTTGGGCTCAAGAGGGTCAACGCACTCGAAGGTGCTAGAAATGAAACCGTACTTTGCACGCTGCCACGACGGCCGCCCACGGTCATCAAAGGAGTCACAATGGTGTTAGTTGCACCGAGGTTAAGCACGCCAGCTTGTCCAGCCGTGCCGCCCGCAGTGTCTCCCAGCAACACTTGGGTGCCGGCATAAATAAAGTTATTTGCCGCCAGCGTCACCGTGCCCGTGGCCACTCCGGCTCCAGAGCCATTTGTCACCACACCCACGCGGAAGTTGTCCACACTCGCGTTGAAATTTGTGGATCCCCCGAGATTCAATACCCCGACAGTTGCAACCCCATTGTTGGCCGTGCGCACCCCAACATCGAGGTTATCTCCCGCGGCATTCGCGCCCACATTCAAAGTGCCGGCAGCGGTGGCATAAATCAGGGTGGCACGACCGGTGCCCGTCGCATCCGCCGCTGTCGCAGGGGTGCCGACTACCAAGCCCCCCCCAATAGTGTGCGTGGCACCCGTGAGCGTCAGTGTAGAAGTGTCTGTAGTATTACCCGTTCCCTGCACCACCAGAGATCCACCCACGTTCAAGGTGTCCGTGGTGATGTCCACATTGCCCAAAATTTGCAGACCCGCATCAGCCGTGCCGACGATCTTGCCGTTGTAAGTGTAAGTGCGGAGCGTGGTATTGGAAGAACGCCCGTCAATGGTTGCAGTCGCGCCGCCAATCTCGATGCCACGGTTGGCACTCAAGATGGCATCCGCCGTGCCATCGAACTTCAGCGTGCCGCCATAGATCTTCAGATGACCAGGCGTCGCCGTTCCAGGAGCAGCACCCAGTTGGGCATCACTGACAATCTGAAGGGTTCCCGCATTGATCGAGGTCATGCCGGTGTAGGTGTTTGCACCGGTGAGATTGACCTGACCCGTGCCTGTCTTGGTCAGAGTGATGGCACCGGCTCCATTGTTGGCGATCACGGAACTGATGGCAAAGGTGTTGCTTGTTCCTTGATTGGCATGGAGGTAAAGGTTACCAGCCGTACCTGCTCCGGCACCTGCGCTCAGTGTCCCGTTTTGAATGATCGCATTGAAAGCGCCCGAAGCCAGAATACCCCCGGACTCGACGCGAAGGGTGTTGCCGGCCCCGATGTCCACCGTGGTGGCACCCCCTTGGGCGAGGTTGAGAGAGTTGATGGTCGAGAGCCCGCTACTGGCCGTCAGGGCGGCATTCGCCGTGATCTTGACGTTTTGAGTCGGGTTTGCCCCGGTGGATAGGCTGGTGGTGTAGGTGCTCAAACCAACCACTGAGAACTGGCTCGTTCCCAAGTCCGCGCTTCTAGTGGCCCATTCATTACCAACAGTGGCGAAGCCTCCGAAAATGTTGTCATCCAGCGTCGGGTAGGTCGTGAAGGTGATGCGGTTCCGCAAATCGGCACCCAATCCCGTGCCTGCAAAGTTCACTGTCGCACCAACCGTCGGAGCAGCCAACGAGGCAAAGGTCAGTGTGGAAGTAAAGCCAGAGGCTGCCTGACCGCCCGTAATCGTGTTAGCCCCCGCTTGCAGCGTCAGCGCTCCCACCGTTTCAGATCGGCTCGCTCCGGTGCCGCCGCTGGCCATGGTAAAGCTGCCACCTTGCATTTTGACGGCCAGTGCGTCGGGAATTCGATTTGCCGAGTTAGAGGTGCCAAACGCGACCGACAGGGTGCCGCCGCTGGCGATGATCAAGTCGGTGATCGCGGTAAAAGTGCCTCCAGTGTTTGTATCCAAGGACAAGGTTCCCCCGTTCACTTGCAATGAACCAGTCATGGTGTTGGCAGCATGCAGGGTGAGCGTGTTGCCACCGCCCTTAATGAGCGACAACGTCCCCGCTCCCGTACCGTTCTGCAGAATGCCACGAAAGTTGGTATCGGCATTCGAGAAGACCCGCAGGGTCGCATTGGTCGCACTCACGTTTTCGATCAGGTTGCCGGTGAGCGCGTACGTGGTGCCGGATACCGTCGAGGCAAGATTGCGGATGACAGTGCTGTTGCCGTTGAGCCGGAGCACGCCGCCCGTCTGGATCTGCACCGTGTTGATGGCGTCGTTGTTCAGCGCACCGGCGTTGCTGACACGGACGATGGCTCCGTTGTTGATCTTCAGCGTTCCGGTAAAGAAGTTGTCCCCTCCCAGGTCAATGATATTACTAGCACTGCCAGAACCGCTGAAGGTCATGTTGCCGGAGCCGGTCATGCGGGCGTTAAGACTGGCGGTGACACCTGTCGCGTTCGCGAGGGTGACAATGCCTTCGGCGGTCCCAAAGTTGAGGCTGCCGGCACCGCTGGTGGTGGCAGCGCCGGTCACGAGGAGCGCCCCGCTGGTGACGTTGATCTGCGTGTTGGCCCCCGTCAGCGTCGTGGTGCCTGCGGTGAGGCGGAGGGCATTGACCGTGGCATCCGCCGTCAGGGTCTCCCCGCCTGTCGTGGAGGCATTATTCGTCGAAGACTGCCCCGCGGTCGTGCTCACATACTCAAGATCGGTCAGTGGGCGGATGCCATCCGTTCCATTGTGGGTAACAAAGCTGCTTCCAACTCCCGTGGCAGACGTGTCGCCGATGGCCCAAGGCAGAATGCTGATGTTGGTCGCCCCTGCAGCACCGCCACCGCCGATTTGAGTGAAGGTCGGGATCGAGGCGATGATTCGGGTCGAGTCTGCTCCTGCCCCTCCGAGATTGGTGCCACGGAAGAGGAACACACCGCTTGTTGCGGCGTTCGCAGAACGCAGAATGTCTGTGACGCTCAATTGCAATTGCTGCGAGCTCGCAGGCGTCAATGAAACGGTGTTGAAGCCAGAATCCGTCGAGAGACTGAGGATGGTCTCTGTAAATCCACCCGAGCCTGATGCAGGACCATTGATGGCCAGAACACCCCCGCCACGGAGTGCCACCACGGCAGAATCCGAAAGTCGGTCCAAGCTGCCGCTGACGACATCTATCGCCGCTCCGAGCGTCAGCGTGTCTCCAGCGCCATTGAAGTCACCAATGTTGATCGTTGTGCTCCCCGAAAGCTTGCCGTTGGCTCCTGATACGGTCAGGTTTCCAGTGTTGACTGTGGTCGTGCCCGTGTAAGTGCTGTTATTGGTCAATATGACCGTGTTTGCCCCGCTCTTACTGAAAGTAAGCACTGCCGCGCCGTTGGCCAACACCCCGTCGAACTGGCGGTTGGTGGCGTTGTTGACTGTCAATGTGGCCGCCGCACCGGCGCTGACCGTTCCCGTTCCCAAGATGGCAGCGATCGTGTCGTTGGCCTGAATGTCATAAGTGCCGCCTGTATTGATGGTCATGACAAGATTGTCACTCAGCACATTGGTGCCGCTTCTGGCGCGCAGGGTGCCACCGTTGTTGATCGTGCCGATGGTGAAATCATTGGTGTTCGTGGTGAAGTCCAAAACTCCCGCGTTCACCACCACGGTGCCTGTAAAGTTCGGGTCAGCCCCGCCAATCGTAACGGTCCCCGTGCCATTCTTGGTAATCGTAGTGCTGACTGACGCGGTCAGACCTGAAATTGTCATGTTGCCCGAGCCACCGAGCGTCAAAGTGTTTGTCGCACTGTAGCCGGTGATCGCGCCCGAGATCGTCAGCAGGCTGGCGCTGTCGTTGGTCCATGTCTGGGCCGCAGTCAGTGATATGGGTGCGGAGATCGTGTGCGCTGCCGATCCAGACTGAATGGTGATGCCGCCGGACCCCAGTGCCAGGGAACCCGAAGTCCCCGCCGCAAGTGTGATCGACGTGGTGGCGTTTGAACTGTAAGTGAGGGATCTCACACTCTGCGCCCCGTCGAGAGTGGCGATTTGATTAGCAACAGTCGTGGCATTAAAAATCACGTCATCTACCGCCCCTGGCACCGCAGCAGGATCAGACCCTCCGCCAACGATCGTGGACCAGTTGGCCACCGTGCTCCATGAGGTCGATGCCGAGCCATCCCAATACAACGTCGCCGCCTGCAATGGCTGGCCGATCTGCCAAAGTAGCAAAAGCAGGGTCATCAAGAGGGCATGGAACCTCTTTTGGGCACGTAAATGCTTCATCATAAATTTTTTGGTTGGCTTTTGGGGGGGGAGGCGAGATTAACAAAACTCAAGTCCTCTGAGACAAGACTTTGTTCGTTTTGAGAGAAAAAACGCGTTCCCTCAACTTTCCGGCGTCATTTTCTTTCGGCGCACACGCAAAGTCGCTCGAAGGGTGACAAACCAAGCTGAGACCTGACAAGGGCATCCTCCAAATCAGATTCAGGCTCCCACAAGGAACCATGGCCCTGCGCAAACAGGTCTAGCGGCGCCGACGGCGGAGCATGAGGCCGAAGAGGCCGAGCATGAGGAAGAGTGCACGGGAAGGCTCAGGGACCACCACCAAGATGCCGTGGCTGTTGAACACACTGGTGTCCCAGGCAAGTCCGCCTGACAGCGCCTCAAGCAGAAGGTTGTCGGCGATATTGAAGCCTCCGGCTCCTGACATCGCGGAAAGACTTGTGCCGTCCTTGATTCCCAGCGTGCTCCAGTCGAGCAGGTTGAAAATGCTGCCGTAGGTGAGTCCGGTGACACTGTTCAGGGAAACCGCGATCCGCTTGTCAGCGGTGCCAGAACTACCCAGGACAATCGTGCCTGCAGCGGAAATGAAGTCGTGTCCTACTCCCGTCGGGGCGCTGTTCCAGGTCGTGTCAGCAATGCCATTGGTGAGTGTGTCCAAGTAGGCCGCTGCGGTTCCGCCATTCGCGTGGAACCAGGTGGCAAAGCTACCATCAATGGAGTCCGCCGTGGTCACACCCAACTGGATCTGCGCATCGTTGGCAGCGCTGATGGATGTTGTCGCGGCGGTGAAGATCAGTTTTTTGTTGCTGGTACCGGTGTTCCCCTCACCAGGAGCCAAAACGGTGCCGCTGCCGAGGATCGTGCTACCAGCGATGCTGCCTGAGCCGGAGAGCTTGGTTGCTGTGCCGCTGGTGTAGGTGACGTTGACATTGCCGGTGCCGGTGCCGGACCCAGCGGTGTTGTTGACTTCGAGGGTGCCTGCCGAGACCGTCGTGCCCCCTGTATAGGTGTTGGCGGCATTCAGGATGGTCGAGCCGGTGCCCGATTGAGCGAATGAACCGCCGCCGGTGATTGCGGCACTGCTGAAGTCCGTCCCCTGGGTCACCGTATTGCTGCGGTTGACCGCGAAGGTGGCTCCAGAGCCCACGCTGACGGCGCTGGCAGCGTTCAGGGAGCCCGTGGTACCGCCGGTGCCGAGCTGTAGAGTGCCAGCATTGACCGTCGTCGCCCCGTCGTAAGTGTTGGCACCCGTGAGTGCAAGGATGCCGACCCCACCTGTCTTGGTCAACGTGCCACCCGTGCTGCTAAGCGCAGTCGCATAGGTCACGTTCTGGCCATTGGTGTCGATGCTGACCGCCTGACTGCCAGCGGTGCTAAAGCGGGCGGAATAGTCAGTCGTGTCATTGGCGGTGTGTTGCAGGGTGCCACCGCCGAAGCTGACCGTGCCGGTGGTGCCCAGGGAGTTGCCGCCACTGCTGTTCACCCGGAGGATGCCGCCGTTGACAGCGGTTCCGCCGGTGTAGGCGTTGGTGCCTTGCATGATGAGCGTACCGCCCGTGGTCTTTGTGAGAGTGGCACCAGGACTGGCACCCCCGCCATTGAGCTGGGCGAGGTTTTGCAAGGTGCCGGACTGGGCGTTGAAGGTGATGGTGCCGACATTTGCGGTGCCGACGGTTCCTACGCCGCCGATGTTGCCGTTGGTCATGTCGAGCGTGCCGCCATTCAGCGTCACTGTGTTGTTCTCCGTGCCGAGGGTGGCGTTGGTGTATCGGATGTCCCCGCCGACGGTGAGGGTGCCAGTGCCGGTGATGTTGATGTCAGCCGTGGCCGTATTGCCTGCTCTCAAAGTCGCCTGGCCCATCGTCAGGTTGTTGGTGACGCTGACCGAGCCCGCGCTGATGTTCAGCGTGGAGGTGGCGGTATTTGAGGTGACCGTCGTGGCAACCGATGCATTCGATCCCATCGTCAGGGTGCCAATCGTCGTCGTGCCACCAGTGACGTTGACCGTGGCGGTGGCATCGCTGTTTCCGGAGGTGAGGGCGGTCGTGTTGGTAATCGCGAGCGTGCCCATGGTCATCGTGGTGATGGTGTTGGTGCCACTGCCACTGATATTGAGTGTCGAGGTGGCGTCACCCGTTCCAGTCGCCGTGTTGAAGTTCACGTTGTTTGTGCTCATCGTCACGGTGCCGATGGTGAAAGTGCCTCCCAAGCTGGCAGTTCCGATCACGCTACCCGTCGTACTCGTGGTGCCCGTGCGAGCGGCGATGTTGAGGGTGGTGGCATCGAGGGTTCCCGTGTCAAAGGAGAAAACACCCGTGCCATTCGCTGCCACGGCTGCGCTGCGACCACCCACGGCGAGGGTGCCGAGGAGCAGGTCGGCGGAATGACCGTTAAAGTCCACGGTGCCGAAAAGGCTGGTTGCGGTGTTCGCGCCTCCGTTCTGAACATTCATCGCCGCGCGGCCGACGCCGTCGAGAGCGCGGATCTTGATGGTTCCGGTTCCGGCATTGAAGTCGAGCGTTCCTGTCGCGCGGCCGCCCGAACCACCGATTGTGATGGTGTTAGCGTTGAACTCGTTGGTGCCACTGCCAAGTTGGATGGCCTGTGTGACATTGGCTGCGGAACTGTCAGAGGTAATCGTCGTGGCAATGATCGTGCTGTTCTCGGCGAGGATGAGCGTGGATCCCGCTCCCCCCGTTCCGACCGTTCCGTTACCGCCGTTCTCACCGACCCGGAAGGTGCCGATACCAAGGTTGGCATAGAAAGTCTTCAACCCGCTCATATCGAGGGTGCCAGCATTGCTGACATTGTTGGTGTTGCCGGCGCCGAGACTGAAACCTTGGTCGGTGGGTGCGCCAACGTCTCCGATTTTAAAGGTGCCGTTAGCTCCCGTGATAGCCAGTTTAGTGGTTGTCACCCCGGCGGAGTTGTAGCCGATCGTGACTGCGCCATCCACCCGCAACGTTTCCGTGTTACCGATGGTGATGGTGTTGGCGGTTGCATTGCTGGTCTGCACCACCATGGCTCCGCCGAACTGGGCGCTGGCAGCGCTCAAATCCAAGGAATAGGCAGCCGTGCTGCCTGCGGCGGCTCCCAAGGTGAGGGTGTTCGTGCCAGCGGTGAGATTTTGGTCGGCGGTGTAGATAAGACCGCCCTGGTCAAGGACGGTGGCACCGCCGTAGGTGTTGAGGCCGCCGAGGGAGAGCGTTCCGGCACCCAACTTCGTCAGACCGAACGTGCTCGCTCCGTCGTCGATCACTCCATTGACCGTCAGCGTGTTGGCGGTGGTGGTGATCTGGGTGGTGGCACCGAGGGTGACAGCTCCGGTGCCCATGTTCATGCTATGGGTGCCGGTGAAGGTGTAGCCGCTGTTCCATGCCTGGGCTACATTGGAACCGAGGGTCATGTTGCTGCCGGAGGTGTTGTTCAGGGTGCCTCCGTTGATGGTGAAGGTGCCGGAGCCGAGGGCGTTGGCGTGCCCGAGGTTGAGATTGGTGCCGGAGGCCATGGTGACACCGCCTGCCGCGCCGGAGTTGTTGCCGTTGAGGTTCAGGGTGCCCGCCGTGACGCTGGTCAAGCCGCCATAGGTGTTGTTGCCTGACAAGGTGAGCGTTCCCGCACCTGCCTTGGTGAGGCCAAAGGTGGAGGCCCCATCGCCAATGGCACCACCGACGGTGAGAGTCTGCGCGGAGACGGTGGCGATGACGTTGTCACCCATAGTGACAGCCCCAGTGCCTAGGTTCAGTTGGTTTGTGCCGGTGAAGGTGAAGTTCCCGTCCCAGTTCTGCACGTTGTTGCCCGCGTTGGCGATGGCACTGGCTCCGGTATTAATCGTGGTGCCGGCCCCGATGGTGAAGGTGCCCGTGCCGAGGGCATTGTTGTTGGCGATCACGAGGGAACCCGTGGCTAGGTTGAGGCCGCCCGCGCCGCTGTTGCTGCCGCTCAGGGTAAGGACACCTGCGCCGGTTTTGGTTACACTGCCCGTGAAGGTAACGCCGCCCGATACGGTAAGGGAGGAGGGAGAGGTGCCGTCCACTTCCCAAGTCTGGTTGGACTGGGCCACGATCGGTGCGGAGATGGTGACATCACCCCCCGAAGCGGCCACAGAGATACCGTTGTTGGAGCTGGCAGGATTGATGGTAAGGATGCCGCTGGCACCTCCGGAGGCGATGGTCACAGCGGTGGTCACCGGTGTGGTCGGAGCGCTGATAAAGCGCAGACTGTCCGCTGTCACCCCGACGTTGTTGAGGCTGGTCGCAACCAACCCCGCCGGTGCATTTGCGTTGGTCGCACTGAAAACGAGCGTATCGGCGGCGACAGGGAGCGCGCCCAAATCGGTTGCCCCGGAGGCATTGGAGGCCCAGTTGGTGTTGCCCGGTCCGTTGTTGGTGTTCCAGTTGCCGTCCTGGTCGCCGGTCCAATAGACGAGGTTCAGGTTGCTGGTGGTGAGACGGAGCGTCTGGTTGGAGTTGATGGTGCTGAAGTTGTAGTTCAGGCCGGAAGGGGCGAGTCCGAGGATGTAGTCCGTGGCAGTTAGCGTGCCGCCAGTGACGTTGATGAGGTCGTAGGTGCCCACCGCGAGGCCGCCGAGGTTGTTGAAGTTCAGTGAGACGGTGGGTGTGACGGCGGCGGTGCCGGTCAGGTTCAGGATGTCATTGACCCCGGGCGCATTGAGGTCAAAGCCAAGGGAGCTGCCGTTGGCGAGGGTGAGGCCGGAGATGGCCATGGTGGTGGTGGCTCCATCGTAAAGGTTCAAAGTGGCTCCGTTGGCCACGTTGATGGCTCCCAAGCCCGTCGCAGTGAAGCCGGCGTTCAGGACGCCAGCGCTGACGGTGACATTGCCGCCGTTGAGGTTGGTGGAGCCCGTGACGGAGACGGTTCCGAGGCCTGTCTTGGTCAAGTTGGCCGCCGTGGAGGTGGTGATGCCGCCGAGCAGATTGAGGGTGCCACCGGCATCCGCCGCGTTCAGGGTGCCGCCGCTGCTACCGATCGTCATGACTTGATTCGCGGCCAGATTGATGCTCGTGGAGCCGGTGTAGTTGAGGGTGGCGCCGTTCAACGTAATGGTGTTGGTGGCGGAGGCATTGCCCAGATTGCCCACGCCAGAGAAGGCCAGGGTGCCGCCCGTGATGCTGGTGACGCCGCTGTAGGTGTTTGCTCCGGAAAGAATCACCGTGCCTGCGGTGGTTTTGTTCAGGCCCACACTGCCAGCAAGGATGGCACTGGCGGTGCCGCTTTGCAGGTCGTAGTTGGCAGTGGAGGTCAGGACGCCCGTGGTGCCGGTGATGGCACCGCTTTGGAGGGAGACGGTGGCGACCGTGTCGTTGAAGGTGGCGACGTTCAACGTGCCGCCGGCGATGGTGACGTTACCCGTGTCAGCGAGGGCATCATTGATCCCAAGGGCGAGGGTGCCCGCATTGATGGTGGTGCCGCCCGTGTAGGAATTGACCGCAGAGAGGGTGAGGGTGCCCGCGCCCACTTTGGTAAGACCGCCGCTGGTGTTGGCCACCAGGGTTCCCACTGCGACGCTGGCACCCGTGCCACCGCCACCGGTCAAGGTCACGGTGGGGGCCACCGTGTATTGGCCGGGGCTCGTGATAACGATGCCGGTGACGGCACCGCCGCTGATCAAAGCATAGCCGGAGGCGGGGGAGCCGCCAGCAGCTAGGGTGCCGCCAGTGAACTGGACAGCCGGCGCGCCGATGTAACCACTGCCGCCGGTGACACTTAGGCTGGTCTGAGCGACACCGTCGCCGGTTGCAGCCGTGAGGGACTGACCGATGCCGACGGCAAAACCATTGGTGTCCACCGTGAGACCACCCGTGAAGTCTTGGGAGGCGTCTCCGGTCGCGGCAGTGTTGTCAATGGCACCGAAGAGGCTCCTGACCACGGTCTGGCCGGTGACGTTGCCGGGGAGCGCGGCGGAGAGAGTGTTCGCGGCCTTGAGGGTGCCGCCCGCAAAGGCGAGGTAAACGTTCTGGTTGGTGCTGGTGCCCACGCTCTGGCTCATGTTGGCTCCGATGGTGAGGGTGCCTTGAGCGAGGTTGACGAGAGCGGTGTTGTTGTTGCCCCCGTTGCCGTTGCCGAAGCGCAGGGTCGCATTGCCCCCGACGCCGTGGGTGAAGGAACCTCCGGCGACATTGAGGACGCCGTATTGTCCGGCTCCGGTAAGAAAGAGACCGGTGAGATTGGTGGCGTCAGTGCGGTCAATGGTGCCGCCGGGGCCGACCGTCCATTGGCCGAGGGCGTTGGCTCCGCCGTTGCTGGAGATCATGGTCCAATCGCTGTTCTGCATGTTGAAGGTACCTGTGCCGCCGACATAGACCACGCCGGTGCCAGAGTTCGCGGCTACGAAGCGGCCAAGAACGCTGGTAGTGCCTCCGGTAATGTTCAGGTAGCCGTAACCGGTGGCATTGTTGGAGAGGTAGTTGATGTTGTCAGACGCTCCGGTGCGGGTGTAGGAGGCGGTGCCACCGGTCTGGTTGTAAATGGCTACCGCACTGGCGGCATTGGCCCCGGCAAAGGTGAAGTAGTTGCTGATGCTTCCGCCGGTACCTAGATTGAAGATGCCGGTGCCGGTGTTGCCGATGTTGAGCTGGGAGCCAGCGCCGGCCGTTCCATTGCCTGTGAGGCTGCCGGTGAGAGTCAAGGTGCCGCCGCCGGTGACGCTGGTGTTGCCGGTGTAGGTGTTCGTTCCGTCCAGAATCGTCGTGCCGGAACCGATGTGGCTCACCGCGCCAGTGCCGGTAATGTTCCCGAGGTTGGTGCTCTGGGTGAGGGTGTTGCTGCGGTTGATCGTCAGGGTGCCGTTGTTGCTAATACCGACGTTTCCGATGGCCCCCGTGGTGCCGCCTGTGCCGAGTTGCAGGGTGCCAGCGCTGATGGTGGTGGCTCCTGTATAGGCGTTGTTCGCTCCCAAGACGAGAGTGCCCGCGCCTGCCTTGGTGAGGCCAGTGGCGGTGCCGTCGGAGACAACGCCATTGAGTGTCAGCGTATTGGCCGTGACGGTGATCTGGCGGGCTCCTGCCGTGCTGCCGAGGGAGAAGGCACCGGTTCCAAGATCAAGGGACTGCGTGCCCACGAAGGTGAAGTCGCCGTTCGCGATGACCGCGTTGTTATTGGCATTGACGAGGCTGGCGACTGAGCTGTTCAGGGACGTGCCGCCAGCGATGGTGAGGGTGCTGGCCGTCGCGCCCAAGGCCGTGGTGCTGCCGAGAGTCAGCCTGCCCGCGGTCAGGGTGACACCATTGGTGTAACTGCTGTTGGCACCAGAGAGCGTGAGGAAGGAGGTGGCGCTGTTTTGTTCCACTCCCGTGATTGTTGCGCCGAGGTCGGCGCTGATGGTCGTCGCGCCCGCGCCCGCACCAAGATTGGTGATGGTGCCGCCATTGTTGACTGCGGTCGTGGACAGTGTCGTGCCACCCGCCGCGGTGTTCCTGATGGCCAGATCAAATGCACCGGTAATACCTCCCGTCAACGTCACCAGACCTGCCGCGGTGGAGCCGATGGTGCTGTCCGCCAAGAGGGTGATGGGTCCGGCGAAACTGCCTCCGGTGCCGTGACTGGTGAAAATGACATTGCCGGTGCCGCCCACGCCATCGCCGCTGATGCTGAGTGGCTCGGCGGAGGTGCTGGCGCTGTTGTTGATGTCGAAACCCGCCCCCGAGGCAATGGTGGTTCCGGCGAGGGTGTCGCCGAGCCCGACCCCGGCAGCGGACATGGCACCCAGCCTGAGCACCCCCGCATTGACGAGGATCTGTCCGGTGAAGACGGCATTCGAAGCCGCTGCATTGCCGAGGACCAGCACGCCGCCTCCGGTCTTGGTCAGTGTGCCACTGCCCTGAAGCTGCGTGTTGGCGATGGCGGTTCCGGCACCCGTGCCATCATCCAAGGTGAAGAGTCTGCCTGCGGTGACCTCAAAGGTGCCTCCGCCCGTCCCAATGTTGAAGACGTTACCCGCAGCCAAGTTGGTGCCCGTGTTGACGTTGACATTGAAGTCCGCGACATCCACCACAAAGGTGCCACCATTGGACAGCAGGATCTGCTTGTAATTCGTGCCCGTTCCCCGGCCCAAGGGGCTAACGGTGGTATTGGTGCCGTCTGTGTAAATGAGTTTACTTGTGGCACCATCGATTGCGATGTCGCCAGTGAAGGTATTGCCCGCATTGGCCAAATTGACCGTGCCGCCACTGATGGTCAGCGCCGTCGTTCCCGTGGGCACCGTGCCGCTGATAAGCCCGCTGATGGTCTTGGTTCCGGCACCGGCTAGGGTGAGGGCGTTGGTGCCCATGTTCAGGGTACCACTCGCCGTCAGGGTGGAGAGGGCATCGGCCACGGACCAAGTCTGGGCGGCTCCGAGGATGACAGGTGCGCTGATGCCGATGGAGGCGGGGGCACCAGCTTGCACATTGATACCATTGGCGGAGGACGCCGGTGCGAGTGTCAGGGTGCCCGCTGCGCCGGGGGCGATGGTGATCGCCGTGATGGCTCCACTGTTGGTCTGATTGTTAAAGACGAGGCTATCAATCGAGAACGGTGTCTCCAGGGTGGTTGCGGTGGTGGGGGAATCGACCGTCAAGGCCTGCGAACTGAAAGTGACTACGCTGCCCGCCCCGGGGATGCCGCCTGCGTTCACCGCGCCCGCCAAGTCAGTGGACCAGTTGCTCAGGCCGCTCATTGGAGCTGTCAGCGTGTTCCACCTGCCATCTCCCTGACTGTCCTGCCAGAAGAGACTGGTCAGCGCAGACGCAATGAGGTCCACCGAGGTGGCAGACGTGGCCGAGGAGTAGGCAAAACCGCTGGGAAGCGTTCCGAATGTGTAAGTCGCACCATTCAGCCCGCCGGAAGCTTGGAGGAGGTTGTAGGTGCCGGCGGTCATGCCGACATTGGTGATGTTAAACTGCACCGTGCCCGCCGTGGTCGCGGCCCCCGTGGTGAGGAAACTGTCGTAAAGCGTGCCTGCGATGGGGCCGAGTTCCAAGTTCAGGGTCGTGGTTCCAGACCCAGCACCCAAGTTGATGGCACCGCTTCCAAGATTGAAACGTTGACCTGCCGTGTTCACCAGATTCAGCGTGGCACCGCCGTCCACAGTGAGCGCGTTGGGCGTTGGTGCCGTGGTGGCACCGCCGGTGATGTTCAGGGTGCCAGCGTTCACTGTGATGCCGCCAGTGAAGGCGATGTTGGCCCCACTCAACGTCATGTTGGAGGTGGCGCTCTTTTGGATGATGCTGGTGACGTTGCTGCCGATGTTAGCACTGATGGTCGTGGTGCCGGTGGCGAGACCGGAATTGGTGATGGAACCGGTCATGTTCACGGCCCCTGTGGCGAGGGCGATCGTGCCGGTGGTGGCATTGTTGCTGATGATGAGATTACCCGTGCCAATGATGCCGCCGGTGACCTGGGCAGCGCCCGTGGTGCCCAGCTTGCTGAGGATCAAATCCTTGTTCAGGGTGATTCCGCCACTCAGTACCGGGGCGCCCGTGGTGGCACCGAGGATGATGGTGGCCGCGCCCGTGCTGCCTGAGGCTACCACAATGGGATTGGCATAGGTGAAGCTGTTGAAGAAAGTGATGGCGGCATCCACGCTGCCCGAGGTGTCCCCGAGGGTGATCACGTTGGAACTGGCACCGAAGGTGTTGGAGTTGTTGCCGCCCACGACACTACCAGCCCGGATGTTCAGCCCGCCCGTGAAGGTGGAGGCCACCGCGCCCAAGGTGAGGGTGCCAACGCCAGTCTTGTTGACAGCGATGTTGTTTTCATTGGCTCCCGCTCCGCCGATGAAGCCGGCGTAGGTCGTGTCGACGTTTTGATTTACGGTGAGGGTGGAAAGGCTGGCGTTGCCACCAACGATGGAGTTCCCCGCCGCGCCAGTCAGGGAGGTCACGGTCTGATTGGCCGCGGTGGTGCCGCCCAACTGGAATGAAGACGTGCCGCTGAGGGTCAGACCGGCGGTAGAGGATATCTGGTTGGTGCCGCCGTCGAGGATCAGGCGGCCGCCGGTCACGGAAGTGGCCCCGGTGAAGGTGTTCGCGCCCTGCAGCGTGAGGTTGTTGGTGCCGATCTTGGTCAGGCCGCCAGTGCCGCTGTTGCCCACCGCATTGGCAAAGGTGATGTCAAATCCGGTGGTGTCGAACACAGCCCCGCCAGTCCCAAAAGTCACGGTCTTGGTGGAAGGATCAAAGGCAGCGCCAAATTTCAGGGTGCCGCCGTGGAAGTTGAAGGCACCGGTGCCGAGTTTGTTCAAAGCGTCCGCCTGCACCACGCCTTGGTTGAAGAAGAGGTCCGTGAAAGCATGGCTGGTGGAGTTTAGAATAAGGGTTCCTGCCCCCGATTTGGCCAAAGGCACGGCCGTGGTCAACGGCGTGGTCAGCGTGAGCGATCCAGCGGAGTTGGTGACGTAGGTGTAGTAGGTGGCGGCCGTGGTGGTGAGCCCGGTGATGGTGCCGATGCTGTGTGCCCCGGCTCCAGCAGCTAGAATGGCACCGGAACCGATGTCCATGCTGCTGGCTGAACCCGTGAGGGCAATGGCGGAACCTGAATCCAAGGCCAGAGCGTTGATGGCGGCTGGTGTCGTAATGGCATTGCTTGCTGTGTATCGAAGGTTGTTTGTTCCCGTCGCCGGTGCCGCCTGATCCACGAGATACTCCGTGGTTAGATTCAAGGGGCGCACGCCATTGGTGCCGTCCCCGAGCGAGACGAAGCTGTTCCCCACGTTGGTGGCATCTGGAGCACCCGCAGTGGCCTCGCCGATGAGATTCGGCACGATGGCGATGTTGGTCTGCCCCGCAGTGCCTGTGCCTCCGATGGCCGTGGGAGCCGCAGTGAAGATGATGCGGCTTTCGTTGGCAGCAGTCAGGGTGCCCAAGCTGCGGCCCACGACCAGCGAGGTGGCGCGGTTGTTCGCGGCGAGCGACGCAATGGTCATCGTCGTGGTGTGATTACCCGTGTTCGTTCCATCCACCCAGATGGAGTTGTGACCCGCTCCAAGCGTGAGCGCACCCAGGGTCTCACTGCGGCCCGCATTACTTGTGTTGTTTATCCGGAGACCTCCGCCTGCGGCGAAGATCGTATTATTTAGGGTCACGGTGGCCAAATCTCTGATGCGGTCCCCGGCGTTGTTGTCCGCATAGCTTAGGCGGAGCGTTCCCGCTCCATTCAAGACCAGCGAGGTGAGGCCAGTGAGGTTCCCGAGGTTTCCGCTGAGGGTGATCGTCCCCTGATCGATCCGCAGTGCCCCCGTGAATGCGGCGGAGGTATTGTCCAGCGTCAGGGCGGAGGCACCCGACTTGACCAAGGTCGTGGTCCCGTCGCCAACGAGCCTGCCGGTGTAGGTGAGGTCTGCGCCCTGGTTGATGGTGAGGGTGGAACTGGCACCAAGACTGACGGTGCTGGTGGCGCTCGACGTGCCGCCGCCACTGAGGGAACCGATTGTCTCCGTCTGGCTGGCCAGGAGGCTCAGGGTGTTCGTGCTGCCCAACGTCAGCGTGACGGCGGCCGTGTCACCGAGGGCACGGCCTCCGGTGAGTTCCAAGGTGCCCGCTTGAAGCGAGACGGCCCCAGTGGCGTTGTTGTTCCCGCTGAGTCGCAGGGTGCCGTTGCCCGTCTTGGTGATCAAAGAGGCACCCGTGATGGTGGAGCTGACGTCCAGGCGCTGGGTGGCGCTATCGGTGGTGAAGACCAGTTCACTGCCGCTGCTGGACTCCAGGCGCCCCCCGCTGATGGTGGAGACGCCTCCAGTGACATTGCTGGTCTGAAGGACACCACCGCTGACGATGCGGAGCAGGCCGCCGGGGGTGATGGCCACGGTGGAGGGACCATTATCGTTGAAACGGAGGCTATTAATGCTGGTTTCGTAATCAAGGGTGCCAGAGAAGCCGGCCGTGTCATCACTGATGTTTTGGCCGCTTAGCCAAGAGCCAACTGCGTTCTGTAGCGTGGTCGTAGCGGCACCGATATTCCCATCGAGGGCATTTGGGACATTGCGGGCGAAGAAGGTGCCGGAGCCCGTGTTGACGGTGGCCCAGGCGCCGAGGATGGCGTCGGACCCGCTACCGATTGTGTTGAGGGCGTCCGTGAGGATGCCGTTGGTCCCGGTCTGCGCGCCGGAGGGGAGATTGAAACGCACGGTTCCTGCGCCCGCGGCCCGCGTGAGGGTGCCGAGGTTGAGGGCCAAGGACTGACCAGCGCCTGGATTCATGGTGATCGATGCGGCACCACCCCCGGCAAAGGTTGTATTGCCGGTGATGGTTTCACTTGTAGAGCCAGAGCCATTCCCATTCAACACGAGGCTGCCTCCCAAGAGTGAAAGCCCCCCCGTTCCAAGTTTGGCGTTGTTTTGTGTGGTGTAGTCCAGATACACCACGCCGCTATTGACCGTCGTCGTGCCGGTGTAGGTGTTGTTGCCAGAAAGCCGAAGATTACCCAGGCCAAGCTTGGTGAAGCCGAACGCGCCAGATGACGCTATTGGGGCATCGATGCTCAGTTCCGCTGCGGTCGTGGGCACCGAACTGCTATCGTTGACGGTGATGTTTCGGGTGGCGCTAAGGGAGATGCCACCAGCGCCGGTGGCGGAAATGGAAGCCGGCAGGATCGTGGTGATGTTGCCAGCGCCGACGGCGTTGTAGGTGATGTTTCCTCCAAGGGTCAAGGTGCCCGTACCGAGGACCACACTGGCTTGGCCGCTGACGGTCGTGCTGGTGCCATAAAAGGTGATGCCACCCAAGGTCGCGTTGTTGCCATTCAGATCGATCTGCGCTGGCGCAGAACCGTTGGCGATCGTCCAGGCACCGGTGCTCGGCAGGCCGTTCGCATTCAGCCTGAGCACTCCGCCATTGACACTAGAGTTGCCAGTCCAGGCGGTTGGGCCTGCCAATTGAATGGTCATCACTCCCGTGCCCCCCTTGTTGAAAACGTTTGCCCCCGCTCCCGAGATCGTCCCCGAGAAAGTGGTGGAGGTGTTGTCCCCGCCCACCGTGAGCGTTCTGGCAGTGCCACCACTGAGCAAGATGCCTGAGCCAGCGAGGGATCCCACTGTTTCGTTACCCGCCGCCATATTGAAGGTGCCACTGCCACCGATAATCAAGGGCGCTGTGTCTGGGAGGCGGTCCGCCGCGCCAATGATCAGCGTTCCCGCATTGATGATGGTTGATCCGGAGTGAGTCGCCGCGCCATTCACACTCAAGGAACCAGCCCCGCCTTTGACCAGACTGCCAGCACCAGTGATGGTCCCACTCAGTGTGAGCGTCTCGGTCGATGTGGTCACGTCGATGTTCGCGTTACCACCTTGGAGGGCGAAGTTACGCGAGCCGGCACCTGAATTTAAAATCGTACCAGTCACGCCCGTGTAGCTCAACGTCGCGCCATCACGAAGGGTGACGGTATTTACCGCCGCATTGTTGCCCAAGCTTCCGGCAGCACCGGCCGTGACACTGCTGAAGGACAAGGTGCCGCCCGTGATATTGATGGCTCCTGTCATCGTGTTTGCTCCAGTTCCTAAAGTGAGAACACCATCGCCTGCTTTGGTCAAAGCCCCCGCACCCGAAAGCGGTGCATTGATGGTGAGGCCGCCGCTATTGTACTGGTGAATGATCAAATCCGTGGCATGGGTCAGCGCACCCGTCCCGTTGATCTGGTAGGCATCTGTTCCAGTCACCAGCAAGCCATTGGTGGTCAGGTTAAACGTGCTGAGATCCAGGGACTGGGCGGCCCCCGTCGAAGTGATCTTCAGCGTGTTAATCGTGCTGGCAGCGGTGTTTTGGGTCTGAGAACCACTCAATGTGTAGTTCCCTGCGGCCAAACCGGTTCCGTCGGCGGGCAGCGCCCCTGTGTAGGCCGGAGTCGCACCCACACCGCTACCCAGGCCGCTCATGGTAAAGGGAGAGACGCCGCCCGTGTGACTCAGCCAGTTGATATTTCCTGCGCCATCGCTGAAAACAGCCCTACCACCTCCGTAGATGTTGTTCGTCAGTGCCGTGGTGGTGGCCCTCACGGACGTATTGGCCGGAGCCTGCACCAAAAGAGTGCCAGCGGTGAAGGTGAGTGTGCCGAGCGTCAAAGTCGTGCTGGTGCCCCCATTCGGCGTCATCAAAATAGAACCCCCAGTGGTGTTCAGTGTAAAGTTGCCCAGGGTTTGGCTAACCGTGGCCCCGCTGCGGCCTTTCATCTCAAAATTACCACCCACGATTTGCAATGGGGTGGCGGCAAGGAAGCCAGTTGTCAGCGAACTGCTTGAAGTGTCCAGAACGATGGCCCCGCCGTTCACAATGGTGTTGCCGGTGTAGGTGGAAGCATTTGTACCCGTCGGCTGAAGAGTCAGTGTGCCAGCTCCGATCTTGGTGATGGCGACACGCGAGGCCGTTGCTGGATTGATGCGACCGCTGAACACCGTGCTGGTATCATCGCGACCGATGGTGACGATACGATTGTTTGCTGAGCTGTTTGTAAAATCACCGGCACCAGCCAACGAACCCATCGTCAGCGCCTGCTGCACATTCAGCACAGCCCCAGCCCCTACCGTCACGGCTGACCTTACAGGCAGCGCCGTAGCACCATTCAGGATGAGGGTTCCCCCATTAACCGTCGTTGTTCCAGCATAGGTATTCGCACCGCTTAAGGTCGTAATCCCTGCGTCGTTTTTCACCAAATTCCCAGCCGTGGAAATCACCCCGGAGACAACGGTCGAACCCGCCGCGACCACCCCTGTGCCATTGAAAGTTATGCCCGAAGTCAGCGACCGCAACGCCCCCGAGATCGTCAAGGTGCCGCTAGTCGAGCTGTTGGTGATCGCCAGCGTGTCGTTGAACTGGAGTCCGGTGGAAATGGTATCCAGCCCGTTACCTGTCTTGGTGATCGCCGCGTTACCGCTAATCACATCCAGAGTCAGATAACCACCCGTGCCCGCCGCCAGCGTGAAGGCATTCGTGGTCGTCGTGTCCCCGATGTTTAGCGTCCCAGCCGTCACAAGACCATCCAGCGTGACCGTGCGTGGTGCGGTAAGGGCGTTGTTCAGATTCAGAATATCCCCCGCGACGCTGATGGCATTCGGCGAGATGCCTCCAGACCAGTTTCCACCCACGCTCGTGTTTCCTGTGACGTCGGTCCAAAGAAACGTCGCTGCCTGCAGCGGCTGGCCGATCTGCCAGAATAGCATTAGCACAGTCATCGCGAGGCCGATGTTCTGCCTTCTGGAGCGTAGTTGCTTCATCATAAATTTTTTGAGCTGGTCGGGGGAGCTTGCAAAATACCAAAGTTGAGTCGTCCAGGACAAGACTTTGTTCATTTTGCGAAAAGATAATTCGTCACTAGTCCCACGAATGAAAAAGTTTAAAATCAACGCCCAACCACAGTCATTCATCCACTTAGGCATAAGCCAACAGGACACAGGCGTTGATCAAACCCATTTCTATTCCGACTTCTGTTCAACCTAGGCCGGAGGTTCCCAGAGATGGGGAGCCTACTGTCCAAGCTCACTTCAAAAAATGGGAAAGAAGGTCTGGTGGGGAGGTTTCAATCTGTGGGGACGTGGGCCGTAAGATGGCTGCGCTAGTCCCGTTTCACGTGTCCCATGCGCCGACTTACCGTCCTCCTCCTTTCGTCATTAGTCATTGCTCCACTGCGCTCACTCCTGCGGCGCAGCGCACGCTTCGTGGCGCTGGCTGTCTCGCTTTGCCCGGCTCTGGTTTTGTTGTTTTCGGCCACCTTGCCCTCCGAAGCTTCAGCGAAGGATGGGCAGCCGAATTTCATCCTCATCAACATCGACGACCTCGGGTACGCCGACATCGGCCCGTTTGGGGGCAAAGTGGCCACACCGCAGCTCGACCGCATGGCGAAGGAGGGCATGAAGCTCACAAGCCACTATGCTGCGCCAGTCTGCTCCCCTTCCCGCGCTGCCATGATGAGCGGCTGCTACCCGAAACGCGTACTGCCGATCCCCGGCGTGCTGTTTCCTGCGGCCGCGGTCGGTTTGAATCCCAAAACGACCACCGTGGCTGAGGTGCTGAGGGGTGCGGGCTACGCCACCGCCTGCGTGGGGAAGTGGCATCTCGGCGATCAGCCGGAGTTTCTGCCCACCGCCCAGGGTTTCGACCACTACTTCGGCATTCCTTACTCGAACGACATGGGGCCGGCCTCCGAGGGCTCGAAGAGCAATCCCGACAAGCCGTTGCCGAAGGACAACAACAAGGGCAAGGAAACCAAAAACGGCAAAGGCGGCGATTCCGAGCCTGAAACCGGCCTCAAAGGCAACGCGCAGCCACCGTTGCCGCTCGTGGATGACCACAATGTCGTCGAGCGCGTCAAAGTCGCCGAGCATCACACCTTCACGCGCCGCTACACGGAGCGGGCTGTGAAATTCATCCGCGAGAACCAGAAGAAGCCCTTCTTCCTCTACCTGCCGCACAATGCCGTGCACTTCCCGCATTACCCGCACCCGGATTACATGGGCAAATCAGGCATCAGCCTGCAAAAGGACTGGGTCATGGAGGTGGACTGGTCCGTCGGCCAGGTGCTCGACACGCTGCGCGAGTTGAAGCTCGACTCGAACACGCTCGTCATCTTCACCAGCGACAACGGCGGACCCACCAACCAGGGCGCGGACAACACCCCGCTGCGCGGCAGCAAGGGCAGCACGCTCGAGGGCGGCATGCGCGTCTGCACGCTCGCTTGGTGGCCCGGCAAGGTCGCCGCCGGCTCGCAGACGAAGGCCATCACCGCGCACATGGACCTGCTGCCCACCTTTGGCTCGCTGGCGCGCTGCAAGGCCATCGGCGAACTAAAGCTCGATGGAAAAGACATCTCGCCCGTGCTGCTCGGGGAAAACGGCGCGGCAGGCCATGAGGTGTTTCACTACTACCGTGGTTTCAACCTCGAGGCCGTGCGCAGCGGCCCGTGGAAGTATCAATTCGCCACGAAACAGCTCTTCAACCTCGACACCGACATCGGCGAGACCACCAACGTGGCCAAAGAGCACGCCGACATCGTCGCGCAGCTCGAAAAGCACGCCGAAAGCATGAAAGCCGACCTCGGCGACAAAACCAAGGACGCTCCCGGCGTGCGCGAACTCGGCCGCGTGGCGAATCCGCAGCCTCTCATCGGACATGACGGCACCGTGCGCGCCGGCTTCAACAAGATCGCCAAGAAGCTGCCATGAAACACCCCGTTCTTCTCCTCATCGCCACCACAGCCTTCGCCGCCGACGCCCCGCTCCTGCAAGACGACTTCTCCGCGCCGAAGATCCAGCAACGCCGCGCCATGCGCGGAGAGTGGAAATTCGCCGACAAGACCGCCACGTGCACGCAGGACGACGAGCTCTACAAGAAGAACAAAGACCACGGCCCGATCCTCTTTTACGACCTCGCCTACACCGACGCAGCGATCCGTTTCTCCGTGAAACCGGACACCAGCACGAAAACCGTCGTCTTCACCGCCAACGGAGAGAAGGGACATGTGTTCCGCATCGTCTTCAGCGCGGCCGGTGCCGCTGTGCGCGCGTTTCCGACCGACAGCAAAGACCACAAGTCCATCGCCCTCGCCAACGAGGCCGCCTTGAAGCTCAAGCCCGGCGAATGGACCCATGTGAGCGTCGAACTGCGCGGCTCCAAAGCCACCATCAAAGTCGGCGACTTCATCAAGACCTACGAACACTCCTCCATCAACGCGGCGAAGACCAATCTCAGCATCGGCTTTTCCTACGGCACCCTGAGCGTGAAGGATCTCGTGGTGGAGAAGTGCGATTGACGTGAGCCGTGGAGCGCCCGCGGCGCGGTTCTTTCACAGGTGTCAGGACAAGGCAAAGCCGCTTCCATTTACACCACCAAATCATGGATCACATGCCCGTGAACATCCGTGAGCCGTCGGTCGATGCCGTTGTGGCGAACGGTGAGCTTTTCGTGGTCGATGCCGAGGAGGTGCATCATCGTCGCGTGGATGTCGTAGCAGGTCGTGGGATTGGCGCGGTCAAGCGGCTTGTAGCCCCACTGGTCGCTTTCACCGGCGGTGACGCCGCCTTTGATGCCGCCACCGCAGAGCCAGTTCGTAAAAACATACGGATTGTGGTCGCGACCCTTGCCACCCTGCGTGCTCGGCATGCGTCCAAACTCGGTGGTCCACAAAATGATCGTCTCGTCGAGCAGGCCGCGCTGCTTCAGATCCAGAATGAGCGCTGAAACCGCCTTCGCCATGCCCCAGGCCAGCGGACCGTGGTCACGCTCCACATCTTCGTGCGAGTCCCAATTGCGACGCGGGAACCCGTTGTCGTTACCACTCCAGATTTGCACAAAGCGCACGCCGCGTTCGAGTAAGCGACGCGCCGCCAGGCACTTGCGGCCCATGTAATCGGCCTCTTCCTCGGCATTGATCTCCGTGGGCCACACTTTGCGATGCTCCTGAATGCCATACATCGTTTTCATCGCGTCGGACTCCTTCGAGATGTCGAGAGCCTCCGGCGCGGCGAGTTGCATCTTCGCGGCCAGTTCGTAGCTCTGGATGCGGCTTTCGAGTCGCGAATCCTCCTCACGCAGCGCGGCGTGTTTGCGATTGAGTTGCTCCAGAAGATCAAAACCGCCTCGATCCGATCTCGCGCTGATGTAGCGGCCGTTTTTGTGCGGAAACAAATCCGCGATGGGTGTCTCCGCGCCGGGATAAATGATCGTTCCGGCATGCTGCGAGGGCAAAAAAGCGCTGTCCCAGTTCTTCGGGCCGTTGGAAGCAAAGCCGCGATGATCCGGCAGCACGACAAAAGTGGGCAAATTGTCGCTGATCGAACCGAGCGCATAGCTCACCCAGCAGCCCATGCCGGGAAAGCCGGGCAAGTTGAAGCCCGTGGCTTGAAGCAGCGTGCCTTGCGAATGCACGCCCGTTTTGCCGACCATGTTATGCACGAAGGCCATGTCATCCGCACACGCACCGAGCGGCACCACGGCATCGCTGAGCATCTTGCCGCTCTGTCCGTATGGTTTGAAGTCCCACACGGGCTTCTTCCACGGCCCGAGCCCGTTTTGAAAAGCCTCCACCGTCTCGCCGAAGTTCGACTCCTCGCCGTGATGCTTGATGAGTGCTGGTTTGAAATCAAAGAGGTCGATGTGACTCGCTGCGCCGCCCATGAAGAGCTGCACCACACGTTTCGCCTTTGGCGCGATGACCTGCGAGCGATGCGCGGTTTCTCCCGCCTGCAATGAAGCAAAAGCGAGCGAGCCAAAACCTTGTCCGGCGGTCTGTAAAAGCTGGCGGCGGGTGAGCATGTTGATCATACGTGGACCGTGGAGCCTTACTTCACAATCATCCACGGCAGCCAATAGGCCTGCGCCATCACCAGCAGGCCCATGAGGAGAGCGAGCGCTACGCTGTGCCAAAAGACAGAGCGCAGCACCGTGCCCGCATCGGGGCTGTCTTCGCGCCCACCCGTCGCTACGGCGGCGACGACGATGCTTTGCGCGTCGATCATCTTGCCCATGACGCCACCGGAGCTGTTGGATGCCGCCATGTGAACTGGCGAGAGGTTTAGTTGGTTCGCCGTGACTTGCTGAAGATTGCCAAAAAGCACGTTCGACGCTGTGTCGCTGCCCGTGAGCGCCACGCCGAGCCAGCCGATGATGGGTGAGAAGAAGGGGAATAGCACGCCAGTGGAAGCCATCATCAGGCCCATCGTGGTATCCGTGCCGCTGTAGCGTGTGACGTAACCCATCGCGAGCATCAGAGATATGGTGAGCAAGGAGACGCGCAGCTTCCAGATCGTGCGTCCATAAATGCCGAGCAGCTCACGTGGCGACACGCCAAGGCACAGGCCAGCGAGCATTCCCGCGAGCATCGCTGACGTGCCCGCCGAGCTCAGCAGGTTCAGTTTGAAGACCGCCTTCTCCATCTCCACGTGCGGCACTACAGGTGGTACCTTCTCCACGGCAAGGTGCAGCATCGGCACCGCGATCTCGCGATTGAAGAGCGCATTCAGTGCCGACTTCACCTGCGGAGTGCCCCAGACAAAAACAAAAAGTGTCAGGAAGATCCATGGTAGCCAGGCTTTCCAAGCTCCCGCCGTGGTGGTGGTATCGTCGATCGTTTCATCTGCGGCATCACTGGGCTTCCACACTTTCATGAAGAGCACGAGCGCAGCCATCGCCACCACTGCGCTGGCGATATCGACAAGCCACGGGCCGTGGAAATTGCTCATCAAAAACTGCATCACCGCAAAGCTCGACCCCGTGACGAAACAGGCTGGCCAAATCGCCACCATGCCACGCCAGCCCACCTGCGCTGCCACCAGCCAAAACGGCACGAGCAAAGAAAAGATCGGCAACTGCCTGCCCACCATCGCACTCAGCTTCATCAGGTCGAGCCCCGTGATCTCCGCCATTGTCGTCAGCGGGATGCCCAGCGATCCAAACGCCACCGGAGCCGTGTTTCCAATCAACGCCAGCTTGGCTGCTTCGAGCGGTTTGAAACCCAGCCCAATCATCAAAGCCCCCGTGATTGCCACGGGTGCACCAAAGCCTGCGGCACCTTCGATGAAGGCCCCAAAGCAAAACGCGATCATCAGCGCCTGGATGCGTCGATCACCAGACACACCCGCGATCTGTTTCTGCATTATCTCAAACTGCCGTGTCTCCACGCTCAGGTTGTAAACGAACATCGCGTTCAGCACGATCCAGCCGATGGGAAACAGGCCAAACACGGCCCCATTCAGTGCCGCCATGCCTGCAAGCTGTGCTGGCATGTGATAGACAAACACCGCGATCACCGCCGCCGCCACCAGCCCTGCCAGTGCCGCGAAATGCGCCCGCACATGCCAGAACGCCAGCAACCCCAGCAGCAGCACCACAGGCAACGCCGCCACGAGCGACGAGAAGATCAGATTGCCGAGAGGATCATAGTTTTGAGACCAAGTCATGGCTCTAAAGCGTCCACATGGTCGCAAACTTGCAATCACTGATCCTGCTTCAATCTACAAAGCTGAATTCGTTGAGGTTTAAAATCACGCGGCAGGCGTTTTCGAGGCCTTCCCGTTTCGCGTAGGCTTCGAGGGCGGTGATTTCCTCCTCCGTTGGTTCGCGTGCGAGTGCGAGTTGGAAGGCGCGTCTCACGCTGCCGGCATGCGCGGCGAAGTGTTTCGCCATGGTGACGGTGAGGCCGTTGTTCATCATGGCGAGGGCTTGAAGCGGGCTGAGGGATTCGTTGCGCTTGTCCACCCGCATGGAGGGATCAGCGCAGTCGAGCACGGTCATGAAGGGCTGCTGCTGGCTGCGCACGATGAAGCGGTAGATGCTGCGGCGGTGGCTTTTCGGATCCTCGGGATCGTGCAGATGGTATTCGTAGTGCGGCGAGTGCTGCGGCTTGTCGATAATGAAGTCCTGAAAGCTCGGCCCGCCTATCGTGAGGTCGAGTTTGCCGCTGACGGCGAGGATGGAGTCGCGGATTGCCTCGGCGTCGAGCTTGCGGCGGGTTTGGTGGGCGTAGAACGAGTTTTCGAACTCGTTGCCTGAACGAGTTGGAAAACTCGTTCTACGATACGTCTCACTCATCACGATGAGCTTGTGCAGCTTCTTCAAGCTGCCGCCCATGTCATCGCGGAAGGTCACCGCCAGCCAATCCAGCAGCTCGGGATGGCTCGGCTTCGCGCCCATGCGGCCAAAGTCGTTGGCGGTTTCGACGAGGCCGCGGCCAAAGTGATGCTGCCACACGCGATTCACGATGCTGCGCCAGGTGAGCGCGTTATTCTTGTCCGTGATCCATTTCGCCAAAGCGGCCCGGCGGGCGGCTTCGTGATCGCCGCTGACTTGGAAAGGCAGATCAAACAATCGGCCAAGCGTGCTGACAGCACCTGGGCTCACCTCTTGAGCGGGTTGCTTCACATCGCCACGTTTCAGCACTTGGATCGTTCGTGGAATACCGTGCGTGCCTTTGAAAGCACCGCTGCCGTAGTGGACGGCTCCGGCATACACTTTCTGCGGTGCGGGCAATTGCGGTAGGGCATCGCGTTTCTTGCGAGCTTCACGCAGTTTCGTTTTCGTGGCCTCATCGGCCTGAGCGAGCATGAGGGCATCGCGTTCGCGGATGAGCTTTAGTTTGTCCTCTTCGCTGCGGCTTTCGGGGGCGATGCCGTCAGTGAGATTCGCTTTTCGCCAGCGCGGCGCGGCCTCGATGCTGTCGAGGGAGGTCACGGGGCGGCCTGCGGCCAGATTGGGGCCGGTTTTGCTGTCATAGACCTCCATCTCGGCGAGAGCGAAGATGTAGTCGTTTCGGCGCGGTGCGAGTTTCACCGCAGTGACACGCACAAAGCGGCCCGTGACGCCGTCATCGCCTGCGGTGCCGCTTTCGAAAGGCTTCAGACCCGGATTGGCGAAATCATTCATGAAGGTGGCGTCGTGCTTCCGCCACACGAGCGTGACGCCGGTCTGGAAGGTGGGATCATCGCTGACCTCGATTTTGAAGCGCACCGGGAAGCCGAAGCCGCCGCCGATCTTGCCAAAGTCGTCGTAACAGGGCTTCAGCACGATGCGCTCGACCTGCACGCTCTTGCCGAGATCGACCTGCACCCACTTCACGGCATCCTGCGTTGGCGAAATGGCGCTGTGATAGCCGAAATCAGGTTTCGCATTCGGATTCGCGCTTTTCTCCGCCGCACCGTCGATGCGCTTGCTGAGGTAGGTATAGGCTTCACCGGCTTTTTTCTTCAAAGGCTCCTCCAATGCCGTGATGGTATCCGTGATCTGCTTCTTCTGCTTTTGAAGCGCGGCGAACTTCTGCATCGACGCGTCATCCGGGTAGTAATCGACCTCCGTGCGGTCGATGCCGGCGAAGACGGCGTGCAGCGAATAGTAGTCCTCCTGCGAGATGGGATCGAATTTGTGATAGTGGCACTGCGCACACTGCACGGTGAGGCTGCACACGGTGCCGATGGCGTTTTGCACCATGTCATCGCGATCGAGATGCCGGGCGATCTTGCCATCGAGCTTCGTCTCCGGCACCTCCGCATGGCCGATGTAGTCCCACGGCCCTGCGGCGATGAACCCAAGTGCCGTGATGCCATCCACCGTGCCGGGATAGAGCGCATCTCCAGCGATCTGCTCCTCAATGAAACGGGCGTAAGGTTTGTCGTTGTTCAGCGCCCGGATGACGTAGTCGCGGTAAGGCCAGGCGTTCATGCGCGGCTTGTCTTTGTCGTAGCCGTGCGTTTCGCCGTAATGCACGGCATCCAGCCAGTGCCGCGCCCAGCGCTCGCCGTAGCGGGGCGAGGCGAGAAGATGATCGACGAGCTTTTCGTAGCGTTCGTCCGACAGGTCGGACCAGTCTGACAAGTCCGACGGTGTGGGCGGCAGGCCGGTGAGATCAAAGTAGAGCCGGCGGATCAGCGTGCGTGAATTCGCGCGGGGAGCGGGTGTGAGGCCTTTTTCTTGGAGCTTCGCTCGAATGAAGTCATCCACAGCTCCGCCTTGAGGTTTGGAGAGTGGCTTGAAGGCCCACCAGTCCGTTTTGTCCTCCAATTTCGCCACATCCACGCCATCAGGCCAGTTCGCGCCTTCATCGATCCAGCGTTTCAGCGTTTCGATCTCCGCACTGCTCAGCTTCGACTTCGGCGGCATGGGCGTGTCTTTTTCCAAACCGCTGACGAAGCGGAAAAGCTGGCTTTCCGCGCTCTTTCGCGGCGTGACGTGCTTCAATGCCACCGCCTTGATGTCGAGTCGGTAGTCGTTCTTCTGTTTTTCAGCGCCGTGGCACTCGTAGCAGTGCTTTTCAAAGATCGGCCGCACTTCGCGCACGAAATCCACCGCGAGGGCGGGGACCGTGCAGAAGGGAATGAGTGCCAGAAAACGCATGCAGCTACCTACGTCACGACAAGCTCACTTCGCAAACTTCACGTCCACTTTGGGCAGCAGGGCCTTCACTTTGGCCTGAGTTTCATCAGGGTAGCCTTTGCCGTAGCGGACGAGCGTGAGGGTTTTGAGGTGGGCAAAGGCTTGGAAGTGCGAGAGTCGGGTGTCGGGCAGTTCGAGATTCGAGAGGGAGAGTTCCTTGATCTGAGTGACGCCAGCCACGGCGGTGAGATCGGCGTCGGTGAAGGCTTTGGCATCCAGCGAGAGTTTGCGAAGGGTGGGAATGGCTTTGACGGTGGCGATGGCTTCTGCGGCCGGACTGCACACGCCATACTCAAGTGCCACGTATTCCATCGGCAGCTCGCGCAGGTGCTTCATGAGGCCTGCGGTGGCCTTGGCGCAGCTAATTTCGATGCCGGTGAGGCGCTTGAGCTTCTTGAAGTGCTCCGCACCGGCGTCGGTGAGCTGCTTCGAGTGCCAAAGCTTGATGAACTCGAGATTGGGGAACTTTTCACACACATAGCCGAGACCTTCGTCATCCAGGCCGTTGCTGTGGAAGTTGATGCGCTTCAGCTTCGTCCAGCCATCGAACTTCGCGAAGAAGTGACCGGGATACCCCGCGCCTCGTGGTGTGAACGACTCCAGGTTCTTCAAACCCGCCAGCTTTTCCCATCCCGCGTCGGTGGCTTTGCCAAAATAGGCCAGTTCGAGGTTGGTGAGATCAGGACACTCGGTGAGTTGCTGGAGCTGAGCCAGGCTGGCATCGCCCAGTCTGCCAAAGCCGCTCACACTCAGGCTCTTCAACTTCTTGAGCTTGAGAAGCGGAGCTACCCAAGCGTCCTCGATGCCCGACGCCTCCAGCTTGACCGACTCCAGCGACGCAATGTGTCCGAGGTGCTCGATGAATGCGGCGTTGTAGGGATCGGCGTTCTCCGTGCGGTGATCGTGAGCCTTGCCTCCCAAAATGTTGGTGCTGACCTGGGTGAGCGTGTCAAAGATCGCAATGTCGCCGCCAGCTACCTTCTTCAAGGCATCGGGCGTGGTGTTGACCTTCGTGAAGGCGCCCGGTGCGCTCTCGATCGTGCGGATGACGGCTACGACATGCGGATGCTGCTGTGCGGCGGTGACAATGGCGGCGGCGTGGTCGCTGAGTGCTTGCTTCAATGCCGAATCGCTGGTGGCCGTGATGACGGCATCGAGATCGGCGCGCGAGGTGATCCGGGAAAGACCGGGCGCGGCAGCATGCAACATGCTGAGCGAAGCGAGGAGGAGGGCGATGGGGAATCTCATGTTTTCGTTCCTGGTTCTTAGTTCTTGGCTCTTCCCGGCTAACGAAAAACCAGGAACCTAGAACGCTCTGGTTCAATACTTCGGAAAAATGGCGGGCGTTGGGAAGCGTTCGTCCATGTTGGCGCCGTCTTGGAGGTATTCCTCGCGGGGGACTTGGACTTGCGGCCAGCTGCTGGGGCGGATGCGGACGACGCGGGTGGGGCGGATGCCTTCGATGATGAGATCGGTCTCGAATCGAATTTGAATGCCGCTGCTGCCGAGCGGGGCTTCGCCGGGCGTCTTGGTTACTTCGAGAAGCGTGCCGCGGGAGCACATGTGCGCAGGGCCGTAGGCGCCGTGGGTGTGTTTGAGTGTGTTTTCGACGGCGTTCATCATGGTGGAGGTGCCTTTGGTGAAATCGGCGTAGAGCGATGGGTCCATGCCTCCGAACAAAGTGGCGGTCACGGTGGCGCGGCCGAACTTGCCATACTCGACCGCGTCGATCCACGCGGGCATCCAGCGACTGCGGATGAAGGCTTTGTGGGTCTCGGTTTGATTCTTCGCAGCGCGTTGCATGGCGGTGTCGTCGAGCCAAATGTCGGAAACATGGAAGCGGGTGAAGATGCCATCCGGTGTGGGCCTCCAGGTGATGCCGAGGAGCACCGACTGGCCGTTGAGTGCTTTTTTGCCGTGTTTGGGCCAAGCGCCTTCGGTGACGAGGTCTTCGATGCTGAGGCTTTCGCGGCCACGCCACACGCGGGTGGCGGCATCGAAGGTCAGCTTTTCCTCGGTGGCCTTGCCGTCGCCTCCTTTTTTCGGTTCGCGTGTCGCGATGAGGAGGCCTGCGTTGTCTTTGATCTCGATCTCTTTGAGCTTCCAGTTCAAACCCTCACGCTGGCAGTGGCTGGGCTCGTCCTCGAGCAGCAGGACGTGGTTTTCTGGCGGGAAGATGCCTGCGCCGCGATTGTGGTTCGCGTCCTTTTTACCGCTGTCGAGTGCCAACACCGGCACGGCGGAGGTCTTGGGGTCTGGCGGGAGAAACGCATGCACATGCATCACAGTGCCGAGCGGGATGTCACGCAGGTCCGCCGGTGCGCCGTGATACCGCACGATGCCATACGGCAGCATGGCGAAAGGATGCGGATCATTGCGAAAAAACATGCCCGATCCCTGCACGCGGATGCTGCCGCGACGGTTCGCATGATCCACGAAAACGAGTTCACCACGGTAGGTGTGCGCTTTGTCCAAAGGTGGAAACTTGCCAGCTTCGGGGCGGAAGGGGGCGGTTTCTTGTTCTTGGTTCTTCGTGCTTGGTTCGTTATTGGCGGCGTTGACGTTAATGACGACCGCACACGCAAGAGCAAGGCATGCTGAAGGAACAAAGAACCAGGAACGAGGAACAAAGAACGGCTTCATAAGTGTGTCAGTATTTCGGAAAAATGTCGGGAGTCGGGAAGCGCTCTTCGATGCTGCCCTGGTTGATGTATTCCTCGCGTGGCAGGTGCACGTCCGGCCAGCTCGCGGGGCGCACGCGGACGATGCGCGTGGGGCGCATGCCTTCGGTGATGAGGTCGGTCTCGAAACGAATCTGGATGCCGCTGCTGCCGAGCGGAGCTTTTCCGGATGTTTGGATGACCTCGTGGATGGTGCCGCGTGCAGCCATCTGCGTGGGGCCGGCACTGCCGCCTTCGATATGCTTGAGCGTGTTTTCGACGCTGTTCATCACAGCGGGCACGCCCTTGCGAAACTCCTCGTAGAGCGAGGCATCCATGCCGCCGAACAAGGTCGCCGTCACGGTGGCGCGACCGAACTTGCCATACTCGACCGCATCGACCCATCCGGGCAACCAGCGGCTGCGCATGAAGGCCTTGTGCGTTTCTGTCTGGCGCAGTGCCGCGTGTTGCATCGCTGCGTCATCAAGCCAGATGTCCGAGACATGAAAACGGGTGAACACACCTCCGAGCGTGGGCTTCCAGGTGAAGCCGAGCATGACGGATTGCCCGTCGAGAGCCTTTTTGCCATCCGCAGGCCATGCGCCGTCGTCGATCAGGTGTTGAACGAGAAGGCACTCGCGACCGCGCCATACGCGCGTGGCGGCATCGAAGGTGAAAGTCTCGTCTTCGGCCTTGTTGTTGATGCCTTGCTTGGCTTCACAGCTGGCGATGAGCATGCCCTCGCAGTTTTTGACCTCCACCTCCTTCAGCTTCCAGGTCAAACCCTCGCGCTGGCAGCGGCTCGGCTCGTCTTCGAGGAGCAGGACGTGGTTCTCTGCGGGGAAGATGCCCGCACCGCGATTGTGGTTCGCGTCCTTGTCCTTGTTGTTCACCGGCAGCACGGGCACGGCGGAGGTCTTCGGGTCCGGCGGGAGAAAAGCATGCACATGCAGCACCGTGCCGAGTGGGATGTCCCGCAGGTCCGCCGGTGCTCCGTGATACCTCACGACACCATACGGCAGCATCGCGAACGGATGCGGATCATTCCGACGAAACATGCCCGATCCCGCCACGCGAATGCTGCCACGCCGATTCGCATGATCGACGAAGACGAGCTCACCGCGATACGAGTGCGCTTTTTCGAGAGGCGGGAACTTGCCGGGTTCGGGGCGAAAGGGCTCGTCGGCGGCACGCGCAGCGGTGATGAGTATCGTGATTCCCATGCACAGCGCCATGAACCATCGGTTCGATGGAATGGTGGAGTGATGGAGTGGTGGTTGTGACATGTTCGACCCTGGTGGTGGAGAGATGGAGAGCGCGAGTGGTGCAATGGCGAGATGAAGCAATGCTCGGGTGCATCCCTCCAAAAATCCATCACTCCACTGCTCCAGGTCAGATCGCGATCACCTTGTTGCTATCGCCAAACTTGTCCGTCTCCACGCCCATGCGCTGGGCCATGAGGAGGAGGAGATTGCTCATGTGGGCGTCGGAGTTCACCGGGCGGCTGCAGACTTGATAGTGGGCCGTGGTGAGGGCACCGTCCTGGCCGAGCGAGTAGCCTGCGAAGCCTTTGGCCTGCTTGTTGAAGTCGAGATGGCTGCCATGCTTCAAGCCGAGGCTTGAGCCGCCGGCGAGCACGAGCGGTAGATTCGCATTGCCGTGGCTGTGGCCGTAGCACATGCCGCTGCCAAAGAGCGACATCGTGGTGTCGAGAAGCGGCTTGCCGCCCAGGTCTTTCGTCTCCGAAAGGCGCGTGAGGAAGTAGCTGAACTGCTCGATCGCGAAGGCATCGTAGTTCGTGAGCTTTTCCATGTAACCGGCATCGCCGCCGTGATGGCTGAGCTGGTGGCGCGATTCGGTGATGCCGATCTCGGGAATGGAAAAAGCATCGCCCTCGCCGCCGAGGCTGAAGGTAGCCACGCGGGTCACATCCGTCTGAAACGCGAGCACCATGAGGTCATACACCGTGCGGAAGTAATCGCCGGCCATCGTTTGCGCGACATCACGGTTCGTGCGCTTGCGGTCGGCATCGGAAATGACCGGCAGCGGCGTGTCGAGCCACGCATCCGCACGGCGCGTGCGGATCTCCGCCTCGCGCACGGAGGTGAGGTATTGCTCCATGCGCCCTTTGTCCTCCGCGCCCATCTTCTTCTCCAAACTGCGCACCTCGGCGAGGTTCGCGTCCAACACACTGCCCTTGCGACGCAAAGCACGTCGCTGGGCCATTTTGCCGCCTTTCGGTTCTTCAAAGAGGGAGGCGAAAATCTCGCTGCAACGACGCAGCGCCGGCAATTGCACGCCATCGGCCGTCCAGGCCAGCGAACCCTGCGTGAGCGCGACCTCCATCGACGGGTAGCGCGTGTGCGGAGCGGTGATCTCCGCCATCTTCTGGTCCACGGAGATCGTGTTGCGATCCGAAGGACCGAGCTTGCCACCCGTGAGCCACACGGAGATGCAATTGTGATGATGTGACAGGCTGCCCGGGTGATGCAGACCACTGATCGGCGTGATCACATTGCGATGCTTCTCCAACGGCTTCAGCGAGCGGGAGAACTCATAGCCTTTGCCCTCCTTCAAAATCTGGTAGTTCAGCGAGTGCACCCCGTTCGCGAGGTAGATGAAAGCACTGCGCTTCGGCGTCGCAGTCGCACTCTCAGCCGCGCGGAGTGGAACCATGCATTCGAGCATTGGAAGGGAGATGAAGCTACCGAGCGCTTTCAGCGAGTGGCGGCGATTGAGGAGCCAGGATTGAGTTTGGATGTTCATGGAGAGGAGGCGGTGGAGTGATGGAGTATTGGAGAACTGGAGTGGCGGAGTATTGGAGTGATGGGGGCTGCGGTCGGTGTCATTTTTCCAACACTCTATTACTCCACCACCCCATCCATCAGGACGCTGAGGTCGTGGGTGATGGCGGGGTCGGTGCCGTATTCACTGGGAGCTTCGCGAACGATCAGGGTTTCGGTCCAGTCGTTGGCGTTGCGCTTGTGTTCGAGGGATTCGACGAGTTTGAGGAGGCGGTTTTCGAGTCGGAAAATCAACGTGTCGAGCTGTTCAAAGGTGGAGGGATCGATCTGGCCGTTTCGTGAGTAGGCGATGAAACCTGAAAGCGTTTCCCCGAGTGACCCCAACGCGATATTCAGGTGCTGGAGATACTCTCGGATGGTGCGGCGGCAGTAACCCTCGGCGATGTTGCGGTGGACCGAGTCACTGGAGGCCATGGATTGTGATGCGAGCTTCTTCAGCTCAAAAGGCCAGCCCCGCACAGCACTCCAGGTAAGCCCATACAACTCGACAGCATCCTGCCACACCAGCAATTGCTGGTATCCGCGGTTCTTGTTTCGTCGTTCAGTGCTCATTCGTCATCATTCCATTACTCCAACACTCCAACACTCCCGTCACCGCTTCCTCAACAGCTCCGACATCGCCACCGCACGCACGATGTCTTTGATGCGGTAACCGCTCTTCTTCGCCTCGGTCGCGATGGCCTGGAGATCATCCTGATCATCAAACGCGACCGGGCGGCGGAGGGCGTAGGTGCAGAGGTGGTCGATGAAGGCGCGGGCGAGTTTGTCGCGGTCTTCGAGGAGGCGTTGTTTGAACTCGTTGACGTCCTTGAAGGCGCGTCCGTCGGGCATGGCGCCGCTGGAGTTGATCACGGGGTCCTCTCCGACACCGGCGGGGATTTTTTCGCGGGTGCGCCACTGGCCGATGGCGTCGTAGTTGTCCCAGGCGAGGCCTAGCGGGTCGATCTTTGCGTGGCAGGCGGCGCAGTTGACGTCTTCGCGGTGGGCTTCGATCTTTTGGCGCAGCGTGGCCTTGGGGCTTTGCGGCGTCGGAGGCTCGATGGCGGGGACGTTGGCGGGTGGTGGAGGCGGTGGCTTGCCGAGCACGACCTCGCTCAGCCACACACCGCGATGCACCGGACGATGGCGCGTGCCATCGGAGGTAAGGCCGAGCACGGCGCCCATGGTGAGCAGGCCGCCGCGATGATGCTCCGGCTTGAGCGAGACGCGTTGAAAGCCGCCCTTGGCCGGTTCCGGCAGGCCGTAAAAGCCGCACAGGCGTGCGTTCGCCACGGTCCAGTCGGACTCGATGAAGCCGTCGATGGACGTGTTGTTCGTGAACATCTCGCGGAAGAACTCCACCGGTTCGTTGCGCATGCTTTCCTCCAGCCACGCGTCGTAGGTCGGATAGAGCTTCTTGTCCGGCGGAAACATGCCCACGCGGTTCAGTTGCAGCCACTGACGCGCGAAATCGTCGATGAAGCGGCTCGTTTTGCCATCGGCGAGCATGCGGTCGATCTCCTTCTTCAAAGCATCGCCCTTCAGCGTGCCGGATTTCGCCGCGGTGAAGAGCGCGTCATCGGGCATCGAGCTCCACAGGAAATACGAGAGCCGCGTGGCGAGCTCGGAGTCGGTGAGTTGCTCGCGGGCCACCGGATCGCCCTCGACGATGTAGATGAAGTGCCGCGAGGTCAGCACGCCCTGCAAAGCCACGCGATAGGCATCGACGAGCTTTTCGCCCGCGTCGCGCTCATCGCGATACGACTTCAAATACTGCTCCAGCTCCTCCAGCTTCACTGGGCGACGCCACGCACGCTCGGCGAACTTCTGCAAATGCGCCGCCACCACCTCCGGTGTGGCATCATCAGGCGGCACCACGTCCTTGCGCCGTGCTTTCTCCGCGTCGGAGACCAGCGGGCCTTCCCACTCGATCCAGTCGAGCAGCACGGTGGAGAAGATGCCATTGCCCTTTTCGTCGAACATCTGCGGCGCGTTCGGGTTTAAGAGCATCGTCTCGCTGCTGTGCGTGAAAATGTAGCCACCGCGGCTGCCCAGCGCATTGCGAAAGGCCGCGCCCTGCCGGCGATCCACCACATCCGTGGCCACCACGCAAAAGTCGAGCTGCGCGGGCATTTCGAGGAAGACCTCAAACTCATACACCTGCGGCTTGTCCTCCGGCGCGGTGATGTCGAACTCGATCATGCCATCCACCGTCTCCTCGCCCGTCTTCTTGCCGATGCTCAGATGCGCCGTCTGACCGTCCGGCGGGCGGATGCCGCTGGCCTGGATGCGCAGCTTGTAGAGCCCGCTGTGCTCCGGCCCCGTCTTGCCAAACCAGTTGGGCGAAAGCGCATTCTGAGTCGTGCCAGGGAACATCAGGTAACGCAGCGGCCGCTTGATGCCGAAGCGGTCCAGCGCCGCCTGCTGCTCCTTGCCGCCGCCGTAGCGCAGATCCGCCGCGGTCTTGCGCACCTTGCGTGCCTCGCTCGTCGCGGTGGGAAACGCACGATCCAGCACCAGCTCCGCCGCGCGGTAGTAGCGGTCCACATGCGAGGGCGAGAGCGACAGCTCCGAGCCGATGCGCTCAAAGCCATGCCACAGGTTGTCCTCGTTCAGCTCGCCCGGCTTCGTGGGATCGTAGCGCACGCCCAGCAGGTCATAGACCGTGTTTTGATACTCCTTCCGGCTCAGCCGGTAATGCGCCACCGCCGGCCGCTGCGCCATGCGGGCCGCGCGACCCTGCTTCATCAGCGCATCGAGATTCGTCACAAAGGCCGCGATCTCCGCCTGCGTCGGCTTCTTCTCCTTGTCCTTCTTCGGCGGCATCTCGCCCGAGTTTACGTTTTCGATCACCTCCGCCCAATGATGCGTGTCCGCGCCGAGTTGGAAGTCACGCGAGAGCTCATCGATGCGCAGATCCCCCTTCTCCTTCTCCGGCCCATGACAGCGGATGCAGTGGGTTTTCAAAAACGCCTCAAACGGCTCCTCCGCCACGGCGGTGGAGGCAGTGAGCAGGCTGGCAAAGGCAAACAAAGTCCGGGAGCGAAAACAGGAAGGCATGGTGACGGCGATACCAACGCCACGCCGCAGGCTTCCTTTGCGCTGAGTCACCCCCGAAAACTCGGGGGGGAGGCACCGCATGTCGCACGCGATGAGGAAGCCGTTGCTTGCCAAAGAAATGGTGGCTGGCTAGGCTGGGGCGGGTTCGTCCACATAGAAGTAAGTGTGGATTACCAACGTTCGCCAAAGAAACAGAGTCCATCGCCCGCCCATGAAAATCCCCGTCTTTGTGTCGAGTCCAACGAAGCTCAATCCCAAACAGATGGCCGTTCGAAAGGCTATATTTGCTGTATTGGACACCTTTGGACTTGAGCCGAGAGCGCTGGGTCAATCAGATTACCCCACTCATCTCCCGCTTAGAGAAGTGCTGGTTATCGGGAGGCGATGTGTAGGTGCCATGATACTCGGATTTGAGCAGCACTTCGCTCCGAAAGTGGAGATTCGGAGAGGTCTCGAGAAGTGCGATGGCGGTGGTGAGTGCGAGAACTTGGGCTATCCCACACCATGGAATCATCTTGAGGCTGGTATTCTATACGCTCTCGGCCTGCCCCTTTTGGTCTTCCGTGAGCCGAACATTGCAGGTGGGATTTTCGACCACGGTGTATCAGACGCTTTTGTCCATCCTATGCCTGATTTGGATGCTGCCGGCGCTCTTCCTCAGCCTGTGATTGACGTGTTTCTGAAGTGGCAGGCAGATGTCCGTCAGGTTTACTATGGGGAGTCATGAAATGGACATTTAGCAACGATTGACGACACACCAGAACGGGTCGACGGCGCTGGAGCTCTTGGTCACCATCGCTGCCATTTAGGCCTTCTCACCCCATCCCAACGATCGCCTCAAACCGCTCGTTCCACTCGATGCCGAGGCCGGGGGTGTCGGGGAGGTGGTAATCGGGGCCTTGGCGGCGGAGGGGCGTGCGGAGGAAGGTGTTCGCGGTGTCGAGCACGTGCGGATTGAACTCGCACAACGCACAATTCTCCGTGGCGGCGGCGAAATGCAGGGCGGCGGCGATTTGTGGGCCCATGGCGATGCTGAGGTGCGGGATGACCTGCCCGGAAAACGCCTGCGCGATGCGCCGGGAGCCGGTGATGCCGCTGCGACCGAGATCAGGCTGCAAAATCTGCGCGATGCCGAGGAAGGGCTGCAACTCATGCAGCGTGCGGTAGCTCTCGCCGAGCGCGAGGGGCGTGCGGATGGCAGCGGCGAGCCGGGCGTGCGCCTCGATCTCCTCGGGATACAGCGGGCACTCCAGCCAGCGGGCGTTGCGGGCATCGAGCTCGCGGGCCATGGCGGTGGCCTGCTCCGGCGGCAGATGCCAGAGGGCATCGACGGCAAACTGCATGCCCTTTGGCAAGGCATCCGCGATCGCAAGTAGCGCGCTCCATTCGCTCTCGAAGTAGATTTTCACGAGCGAGAGGCCTTCATCGGCATATCGCGCGGCAAACGCGGCCCGCTCGGCCACCGACGCGCCGGAGGTGCCGCTGAGGTAGGCGGGGATGCGCGGCTTTGGCGAATCGGAAAGCAGCGCGCACACCGGTTTGCCGGCCATTTTGCCCGCGAGATCCCACAGCGCAATGTCCACGCCGCTCATGGCATCGAGCATGAAGCCGCCGGTCTGGCCGCGCACGCGCATGGTGGCATACATGCGCTCCCAAAGCTCCTCGATGCGCTCCGGCCGGCCATCGAAGTCCTCGCCCTCCAACGCCGCGCTCAACAGATGCGTGACGATGCTGCACGCCACCTCGGGCGCGAGCGGCGCCTGCGCCTCGCCCCAGCCGACGAGGCCGTTTTCCAGCTCGATGCGCACGAGCGCGGTTTCGAAGTTCACCGAGTAGAGCACCGGATAAGCCGTGGACCATCGATACCCCCCACTGCCCGCCAGCGACGTCGGCGACCCTGCCGTGCCTCGCGAACTGGCGAGATCACGCGGCAAGCGGACAGGGATGGCATGGAGAGAGCGGATGCGCATGGCGAGGTGGTGGAGTGGTGGAGTGCGGCGGGCAATGCCCCAATACTCCATCACTCCACTACTCCATTCCCCCGCGCTCCACCACCACGACCGGTTTCCGCACGAATCGCCAGGTGATGAGGTAGGAGACGGGGTGCAGGAGGCCCATGATGATGAAGATGGTGCCGTAGCCGAAGGCTTGCACGACGTGGCCGGTCATCCAGGTGAAGAGCGTGCCGCCGAGGCCGGTGCCAAAGGCCAGCAGGCCGGACACGGAGCCGATGAGCGGCTTCGGGAAGAGATCGTTCGTGAGTGTGTTCTGGTTCGTCTTCCACGCCATGTGCGCAAAGGTCACGAGGCAGATGAGCGTGATCGTCATCGTCCGCGAGGGCGCATGATGGATCGCGAGCGACACGGGCATGATGAGCGCACACGGCAGCATCACGCGAAGTCGCGAAGACAGCACGCCGGTGCCTTTGGCGATGAAACGTCCGCTCAACCAACCTCCAAAGAGCGCACCGAGGTCCGCCGCCAGATAGGGAATCCAGGCCAGCATGCCCATTTCCAGCATCGTGAAGCCACGCTGCTCCACGAGATACTTCGGCAGCCAGAAGAGATAAAACCACCACACGGGATCAGAAAGGAAACGCGAGGCCATCAGCCCCCACATCTCCGAATGACGCGCGAGTTGCCGCCACGAAGCGCGATTCGCTGGAGCAGTCGTCACCGCCTCCGCGAGCACGAGAGCGCGTTCTTCCTCGGTGATGCACGGATGCTTGTCCGGTGGATGATAAAGCAGCAGCCACAGCGCGGCCCACACGAGCCCCAGGCCCCCCGTGACGACAAAGGCCGGCTGCCAGCCGTGGTGCGCATAGATCCACGTGATCAGCGGCGGCGTGAGGATCGCGCCGATGGCCGCACCACCCTGGATGATGCCATGCACGAGCGCCCGCTCCTTCGCCGGATACCACTCGCTCACCACGCGGAAGGCCGCCATGAAGTTGCCGGACTCGCCCAGGCCGAGCAAAAAGCGCAACACGCCCAGCGACCACACACCGACGACGAGCGCGTGCGACATGTTCGCCAGCGACCACCACACGACGAACACAAACAGCGCCACTCGCGCCCCCCAGCGATCGACGAGGAAGCCCGAGCCGACATACATCACCGTGTAAGCGGCGAGAAACGCGGTGAGGATGTTCGAGTATTCCACCTCGGTGATGCCGAGCTCCTTCGTCAGCACCGGCGCCAGCACCGACAAAGTCTGCCGGTCCACGTAGTTGATCACCGTGGAGAAAAACAGCAGCGCGGCGATCCACCAGCGGAGATGCGGGATGCGGGTGGGCATTGGCGGAGCAGGCGTGGAGTGTTGGAGAACTGGAGTGATGGGGCGCGGGCCTCACTTCATGGCTTCGCGAAGGTCTGCGAGCATCGTTTCCACATCGCGCAGCGTGAAGGCATCCATCTCCGGCAAGGCGGCGCGGACATGCGCGGTATTGCCGAGACCGCGACAGGCCAGCACGTGCTTCGTCAGCCGCATGCGATAAAGCGCTTGTGAGACCAGCAGCGGCAGGCTCAAGCCATAAAGCCGCCGCGCCTCGGCGCGATTGCCTTCCGCAAACGCACGCGACAGCGCCACATGCAGGTCCGTGAGCTCCACCGCCGGCATTGCGCCGCACGCTCCGCGTTCCAGCTCATCAATGATGTAGCGAGCACCACCACCGCCGAAGACGCCCTTCACATGCGGGATGCCAGCCGCACGAATCGCGGTGATCGCCGGCCCGGACGGCAGCGTCTCCTCTTTGACATACGTGATGGCCGGGATGGCCTTCGCGATCTCGATGATGGCCTCCGCGCTCAAACCGGCTCCGGTGGGCACCGGCGCATTTTGCAGGATGATCTCCGCGCCGGGCAAACCGGCCGCGATGTCGGCAAAAAAGCGCTGCTGGGCCGCCAGATCGGTTCCGAGACCCTGCGGTGCCATGATCATCAAATGCCGGATGCCATGCCGCATCGCGATCTGGCCCGCCGCGATCACATCCGCGGCATTCGCCGCGCTCGCTCCGCCCACCAGCGGCACCCGACCGCCCACTTCCTCCGCCGTCAGCGCCAGCAAGGTCTCGCGCTCCGCGAGCGAGAGATGGCTGTATTCACTCGCCACCCCCGGAAACACCACCCCATGCGCACCCGACTCCAGCGCAAAGCGAATCACCCGCCGCTGCGCCTCGAGATCGAGCTCGTTCGTGGTCGTGAACAACGTGGGAATGACAGGAAAGATACCGGAGAGCATGTCGGACAAAGAGAGGATGAAGGGTGGGATGGTGACCATGCATTCTCGCCAGCCCCACGAGCCGCGCAAGATCGCCCTGGCTTCACACTAGCCCCCCCGAAAACTCGGTGGCGCAACAAGCCGAATAGTCACTTGGGCACAGCGGCCATGCTCCGACTCATCATGCCCGGGCATCACGTCGGAGCGCATGCCGCCTTGATCTCCTCAAGCTCGGCCCAGCGGGTGAATTTGGCATCGAGCTCGGCTTTTCTGCCTTCGACCTTCGCAAGATAGTCGTTTGTGCCGGCGCCGAGTTTCACGAAAAACTCAGGATTGATCAGCTCCGCTTCCATCGTGGCTATTTCAGATTCAAGCGAAGCAATCTGGCCTTCCAGCTCGGAAAGCTCGCGCAATTCGCGGTTGGTCATCTTGCGCGGTTTCGTTGTGGAAGCTGGCTTTTCCTTTTTCACAGGCACGCTGATGACAGCGGCTTCCGCCGCAGCCTGTTGGGCGCGTTTTTCCTGGTAGTAGCTGTAGTTCCCGGCGCATTCGTGAATGCGGCCATGGCCTTCAAAGGCGATGATCCTATCGCAAACGCGGTCGAGGAAGTAACGGTCGTGGCTGACGACGAGCACGCAGCCTTTGAAGGCGAGGATGGCCTCCTCCAGCACGCGCATGGTGGCGAGGTCGAGGTCATTCGTCGGCTCGTCGAGGATGAGGAAGTTGCCGCCGCGGCGCAGGATCTTCGCAAGAAGCACGCGGCTTTGCTCGCCGCCGCTGAGCTCCTTCACACGCATGGTGACCCGTTCGTCAGTGAAGAGGAAGCGGCGCAGGTAGGTGCGCACATGCAGCTTCTCATCGCCGAACTGGACGAAGTCGGACATGGGGCCGGCGACTTCTTCCATGACGCTCTTTTCAGGATCGAGCAGCAGACGCTGCTGATCGACGTAGTTGAAGATCGTGCGCTTCCCGATGGCGACGCTGCCTTCGTTCGGCTGCTGCTCGCCCATCAGGATGCGCAGCAGCGTGGTTTTGCCGAGACCGTTGCGGCCGATGATGCCGGTGCAGGTGCCGGGCTCGAAGCTGAGGTCGAGGTGGCTGAAGAGCCAGCGATCACCGACATGCGCGCCGATGTTTTTGGCCTCGATGATCGTGTTCGCCAGCGGCGGGGCGGGCGGGATGATCAAATCCATCACCAAATCCTCCTCCGGCGCGTCGAGCGCTGCCACGCGGTCGAATTCATCCAGCCGCGTGCGTGATTTACGGCGCTGCGCCTTCACTCCAGCGCGCACAAACTCCAGCTCATGCCGCAAGTAGGCCTGACGACGGCGTTCGGTGTTCGCCTCGACGGATTCGCGCAGCGCCTTGCTTTCGAGATACGCGCTGTAATTGCCCGGATGGCTGTAGATGCGCGCATCGTCGATCTCGATGATGCGCGTGGCGATGCGATTGAGGAAATAGCGGTCGTGTGTGACGAACAGCACCGCGCCGGTGAAATCGCGCAGGAACTTCTCCAGCCATTCGATGGATTCCGCGTCGAGATGGTTCGTCGGTTCGTCCAGCAGCAGCAGATCCGGCTGGGCCACCAACGTGCGTGCGAGCGCGACACGGCGCTTCTCGCCGCCGGAGAGTCCGTTGACGATGCGGTCCGCCGCGGGCAGGCCGAGTTCATTCATGACGGTGGTGATGCGTGTCTCCACACCCCAGCCGTCATGCAGTTGGATCTGATGCAGGAGCTCCGCCTCTTGCTCCGGCTTGTAGTCGCCGGATTCATAGCGCGCGACCATGTCAAGCAGCGCCTGAGCGCCGGAACGCACATTTTCGAGCACCGTTGCGTTTTCATCGAGCGTGAACTCCTGTGCCAGGTAGCCCGTGATCATGCCGTTTCGGCGTGAAACCGTGCCGCTGTCCGGATTCTCCACACCCGCGATGATGCGCATGAGACTTGTCTTGCCGCTGCCGTTTCTGCCGACGAGACCGAGCTTTTCGCCCTCATGCACGCTCATCGTCGCGTCATTGAAGACCTGCTGCAGGCCGAATTGAAGGCGCAGGTCCTTGGCGGAGATGACGGCTGGGGTGATGGGTGACATGGAATTTGGAGTGGCGACGACTCGTCGCCTAAAGCGGGAAGCTTCTCCTTTGGCGACGATTCGCCGCCACTCCACAAGAATCAACGCAGCGCCTCTGCCGCCATCACAGGGTCGTCCGTGGTGATGCCATCGACGCCGAGTTTGGCAAAGCGCTGCACGTCCGCCGGTTTGTTCACCGTCCAGACGTAGACGCCGAAACCCGCGTCACGTATCTGTTTCACCATCGCCTCATCCCATGGAAAATCAGTCGCCCCGAGGTCGAGGCCGTCGAGCTTGTCCGCTTTCGTGTCGGCGATGAGTTTTGTTAAGTCCGTGGGCTTCTTGTCCTTCGTTTTGCCGGAGGCGAGGCGGTAAACTTTGATCCACGGCATCGCCTTTTTCGATTCCGCCGCCGCGTCGCGTTTGAAGGCGATGATCGCGAGCTGGGCCGCGCGATCCTTCATCGGCTCCAGGATGCGCTTCAGCTCCGGCACGATCTCCGCGCCGCATTTGACCTCGATGAAGAAACGCTGCTTTCCCTTCGGCAAGGTCGCCAGCGCCTGCTCCAGCGTCGGAATCTTCTCACCCGCCCACTCCTGGCCTTTCCATGAGCCGGCGTCGAGCGCGGTGAGCTCGACCTGCTTTGAAGCCGCCACATCGAGCGTCACGCCGGCGGTGCGTTTCGTGTCCTTGTCGTGAATCACGGCCGTTTTCCCGTCGGCAGTGAGATAGACGTCGAGCTCGCACGCGTCACTTCCGCTCTTCCATGCCAGCTCGAAGGCGGCGAGCGTGTTCTCGGGCGCGCGCGCGGAGAAGCCGCGATGGGCGATGATTTCGACGGCGTGAACGGACATGGCGGTCAGCAGGAAAAGGGCGGCGAGCTTCATGGAGGGAAAGCAAACGGGCGGCGCGCCCGTAACCCTTCGCTCCGGATGAAATTTAGCGCCCTTCTCGCCCTTGGCATCGTCATTGTTCACGGTTTGACCGCCTGCTCAAAATCGAGCAGCAAGGAACATCACGTCATCTTGATCAGCCTCGACGGTTTCCCGGCATGGATGTGGAATGATCCATCTCTGCAAGTGCCGAACCTGCGGAAGCTGGCCGCCGACGGTGCAAGCACGAAGGCCATGACGGTCAGCAATCCGTCGATCACCTGGATCAACCACACCACGCTCGTCACCGGTGTGGAGCCGCGCAAGCATGGCGTGCTCTTCAACGGCCTGCTCGTGCGACAGGAAGGCAACAAACCCGCGAAGATCGAGCCCTGGGTGGACAAATCGAAGCTGGTGCATGTGCCGACGCTGTATGACATCGCGCATCAGAGCGGCCTGACCACGGCGGAGTCCGACTGGGTGGCCGTGACACGACCCGGCACCATCACCTGGAGCTTCGCGGAGCTGCCGGAGGCCGAAAGCCCCGTCGTGAAGGAGATGATCGCCGCCGGCACTGTCACACCGGAGCACATCGAGTGGATGCAAATGGGACCGAAGCGCAAGAGCGTGACCTTTCTCGACAACATGTGGACCAAAGCCGCGATCCACATCTTCCAGACGCACAAGCCGAACCTGCTGCTCTATCACACGCTCAACACCGATGCGACGCATCACACCTACGGGCCGGGTTCGATGGCCAGTCACACGGCGCTGGCCTACGCGGACAAGCTCGTCGGCGATCTAGTGAAGGCCGTCGATGAAAGCGGCCTTCGCGATCGAACCACGTTCGTTATCGCCACGGATCACGGCTTCAAAAAGGTGTCGAAGTATGTGTATCCAAACGTCGTGCTAAAAAAAGCCGGCCTCGCGACCGCGCTCGGCTCCACGATCACCACCTGTGATGCGTATTGCATGACGCAGGGCGGCATGGCCTTCGTCTATGTGAACGATCCCGCCCGCAAGGCCGAGCTGCTGCCGAAGCTGAAGGCCATGTTCGAGCAGACCGAGGGCGTGGGCCGCGTCATCGAAGGCAAAGACGGCCACACACTCGGAATGCCGACGCCGGAGGAAAATCAGGGCATGGGCGATCTCGTGCTCTACGCCAAGGATGGCCACGCCTTCAACAACGCAGCCGCCGGCGACGCCGTGACCGCGCCCACGACGAACTACGGAGGCACGCACGGCTTCTTCAACGGCGACCCCGAACTCGACGGCATCTTCATCGCCAGCGGACGCGGCATTAAAAAAGGCGTCGTGCTCGATCGCATGGCCAATCTCGACGTCGCGCCCACGATCGCGAAGCTGATGGGCCTGAAGCTGCCGCAGCAGGACGGCCGTGTGCTGGAGGAAATCCTCCTCGACAAATAAAACTCGGCTGGCTCAATGCGGCTGCTCATTCCGACCCAACCATCCCATGAAACTCCACGCCGCTCTCCTCGCTCTCGTCTCGACTCTTTCCTTCTCCGCCGAACACCCTGACACCACGGGCTGGAAGGACCTTTTCGTCGCGGATCTCTCCAATGCGGTCGATGCCGCCGGGTGGGTGTTCGAGGGCAAGGAACTCGTGGCAAAGAACCACGACACGCTCTGGACGAAGGAGTCGTACGGCGACTTCATCTTGGATCTTGAGTTCAAGGTGGCCCCGGAATCGAACAGCGGCGTCTTCCTCCGTTCCGGAGACATCAAGAACGTGCTCGCCGCGCTCGAAATCCAGGTCCACGACAGCGCGGATGGCAGCAAATACGGCATGGTCGCCGCGATCTATGATGCGATGCCGCCCAGCAAGAGCGCGGCGAAGCCTGTCGGCGAATGGAACCGCTACACCATCACCTGCAAAGGCCCGCAAGTGACTGTGGTCTTCAACGGCGAGACAGTGATCGACGCGAACCTGGACAACTGGCCCGAGGTCGGTAAAAACCCGGACGGCACGCCGAACAAGTTCAAGAAAGCGCTCAAAGACTTTGCTCGCAGCGGCCCCATCGGCCTGCAAGGATTGCACGGCAAGGCGCAGGCTCCGGTGTGGTATCGGAATCTGAAGATCAAGGTGCTGGAATAAGCTCAAAACGCCGTCCGCGTCGGTTTGGAGCCGTTTTTCGATATCAGCTCGATCCAGTCGATTTCGACCGCCTGCTCCTGCATGGGCAAATAGAGGCGCACAATGCCGAGCGGGCCTTCCGCAGGCAGTTCGACGCGGATTTCTTCCCAATCGCCGCCTTTCAGCGTGAAGTCGCTCCGCTGCGGTTTGCTGCCGACACCGCCCGGTAGCCAGTCGAAGTGGCTGCGGCCAGCTTGGGCCTTGATGCGGAACTTCGCCGTCGTGGGGCCACTGTGTTTGCTCGCAGAGAAGCCGAGAAAGCATTCGGAACCGATGCTCGTGAGCCGCAAAATGCCCTCTTTGACCGCCGCTTGGCAATCGCGGGCCTTCCAACCTTGCAGCGCCGGGATGGCATCATCTTTACCTTTCGCAGGCGCTTTCGCTTTGCCCTTCGGCTGCTGTTTGCCTTCGAGTTCAGGACGATACTTCGACGGATCAAACGCCGGATTCGGCACGGGCACGACGGCCTTCGTGTCGGTGAGGAAGCCTTCGATCAAAGCATCGAGTTCTGCCACCAACTCGGGTTTCTGCGCCGCGAGGTTGTTCTTTTCGCTGAGATCCTCACGCAGGTTGAAGAGCAGATGTCGATGCGCACCTTTCTCGCCGCCGTGGAAGATGCGGATGAGCTTCCAGTCATCGCGATGCACGGAAACACTCGGCGGGAGCCAATCCGGCACGCCCGGATTGTGCGGGAAGTATTGGAACACCGCTTTGCCAGCCAGCGCATCGCCTTTGAGTGCGGGGACGATGCTGGAGCCATCGAAAGTAGCCGTCTCGCTCCGCGAGACGAGCTGAGCGCTCCCGCTGGAAGGAGAGATTTTCGATGAACCGGACGCTTTCTCTGCTGATGCAGCACCTTGCTCATCTCGCGGAGCGAGATGGCTACTATGCAAGCCCTCCATCAACGTCGGATAAAAATCCTCGCTCTGCACCAGCGCATCACTCCGGCTCCCCGGTGTCGCGATTCCCGGCCAAACCACCACGCACGGAACGCGCGTGCCGCCTTCAAACATCGTCGCTTTGCCGCCGCGCAGCGGGCGATTGCTGGTGGGCGTGGTGCCATCGACTTCGTTGTACATGTTCCCACCGTTGTCGGCAGTGAAGACGATGATCGTGTTGTCCGCCAGCTTCAGCCGGTCGAGACCGTCGAGCAGCGTGCCGATGGCGTCGTCCATGCTCTGGATCATCGCCGCGTAGGTCGGGCTGCGCTGTGCGTCCTTTGGATCGACGCGACCGCGATGCTTCTCGATGTTCGCCTTCTTTGCATCAAAGGGCGCATGCACGCTGAACATCCAGTAGTTCATGTAGAAGGGCTTGTCCTTGGTCTGCTCCATCCACGCCACCGCCTCCGCCGCCATGCGGTCCTCGATGTGCTCGCCGGGCGACTTCTCTTTGAAGTTCGCAAACTTCCACGGCGCGACAAAACTGCCCGCAGGCCCCGGCCCCGGATGATGCGGCAGATCGACATCGAACCCCTGCTGCAGCGGCGAATACGGCTCCGGCCCGAGGTGCCACTTCCCAAAATGCGCCGTGGCATAGCCCGCGTCCTTCAGCGTCTCCGCCAGCGTGCGATACTCCGTCTTCAACCGCGTCACAGGATCCGGCATGATCGCCTTTTGGTCCGGCGGAGCCTTCTTGCCCGTCGTCGCCTGCAAAACGACCCTCGGCTCGTGGCAATTCGGCACCGTGATCCCCGTGCGAGCCGGACTCTGCCCCGTGAGCAACGCCGACCGCGTTGGCGAGCACAACGGACTCGCCGAATACGCCCGCGTGAACGTCATCCCCCGCTTCGCCAGCCGCTCGACATTCGGCGTCTGGTAATACGTCGTCGTCCCATAAAGCGACGTGTCACTCCAGCCGAGGTCATCCGCGAGAATGACGATGACGTTCGGCTGCGAAGCAAAAGCAGAGAGCGAAGAGCCAAGGGCGAAGAGAAGGAGGAGAGAGCGAAGCATCGCGACCTGAAACGTCGTCCGCAGCCCGACATTCCGGCAAAGAGTGTGTCGGATTTGGAGATGGCGGACATCCATTAAGCCGGTTTGAAACCGCTGATGAGACGCTGATATGACGCTAATGGCTCAGGATCAGTATCAGCGTCTGATTAGCGTCATGTTAGCGGTTAAGTAATTGGCCCGTTTCACCCAGAGGCCGAGTGATAATTGAAATGAACGCGGTTTGTCTCTGCAAACGGTGTAATGCGCACTAAGGAACGCACATCTTTAGTCCCGATGATGGCAATTTTTGTTCCGTTAAGCAGGCAGGTCCATGAATGACCAGAGCCACTGATTGATGGCAGGTAGCTGTTTGAGATGGCTTGGGCGAAAACGGAAGGGTCTAAGAATGAGTATGTCGAGGCAGACTTTTCGTGTGGGGCATCACAATCATCTCCCGCACAAACGGAGTCGCGAGTCATGACCACCGTGATGATTTGACGTTCTTTGAGGACATCGAATGCGGCTTTCATAAGGCGATTCTGCTTACTGCTTCTTCGCCCGCACCTCAATCTCCCGAATCTCCGTGGCGCCGGGCAGGTGGACGCGGAGGTGGATGATGCGGGCGGTGGCGGGGATGGGGAGGGTGTGAGTTTGCCAGTCGGCGGTGGATTGGAGCTCGACGGGGACGCGGTTGGCGGGGAGGAAGTCTTTGTCGCCATCGGCACGCCACGCGATGGCGGCGGGGCCTTGGGCGGTGGTTTTGAGGGTGAGATGCAGCGCGGCGGGAGATCGCGCCTTGAGCTGGCTGTTCGTGATGAAGCAGCCTTTGGCCGCTTTATCAGGCGTGAGGACGAGGAGGCCGTCTTTTTCGATCAAGCTGCCGCCGCGGGCGATCCAGCCGCGCGTCTTCACGGTGTCGGGCTCGGCTTTGGCGGCGGGTTTCGGCACGGGCTTGCCTTCGAGATAAAAATCGAAGTAGTCGTTCCAAGTCGCAGCCATGGGACCAAGGGCCATGCCGGGTGGCGTGAGGCCGTCGGCCCAAGTTTTGAGCTTCGCGCGTAGTCGTGTGGCGATCTCGGGGTGCTTCGCGGCGAGGTTGTGCTTCTCCTCGCGGTCGGTGGCAAGGTCGTAGAGGTATTCGCGATCTCCACCGCGCAGGAGTTTCCAGTTTCCTTCGCGAATGGCGCTCTGGGCCATCCAGCGCCAGTAGAGGGCTTCGTGCGGCGGCGCTTTGTTTTCGCCGGTGAGATGCGGGAGAAGATTCACGCCGTCGAGGTCAGTTGGAGTCGAGGCTTTAGCCGACCTTTCAGAGTCGCCTGAAGGCTGGACTCCAACAGCCGTGGCGGCCACATCGAGCGCACTCACGGGATGCTCATAAACCTGCCCGCCGGGGATGGTGCCGGGCCAGGCGATGAGGAAGGGCGTGGACATGCCGCCTTCGGCCAGCATGCCTTTTTCGCCATTCAGCGGTGTGTTCAGGCTGCCGTCCCAGCCGCCTGCGTCGCCCTGGAGCGGCGAATCCACCTTGTGGATCTTCAGCGGAGCGCCGTTGTCGCCGATGAAGAAGATGAGCGTCTTCTCGGTGAGGCCGTGCTTCTTCAAGGTGCTCGTGATGAGGCCCACGCCATCGTCGATGGCGGACAGCATGGCCAGCGCGGCGCGACGTCGCTCCGGCATCTCGCCGGGAAAGCGGTCCATGTAGCGCTTCGTTGCATCCAGCGGCGTGTGCGGGCCGCGATAGGCCACGTAAAGGAAGAACGGCTGATCTTTGTAGCGCTCGATGATCGCTGCGGCGGCCTTGGAGCAGCCATCAAGGTGATACTCAGTCGGCGGCAGATCGCCCATCGGGCGGTCTTGGCCATCGAGCGTGATGTTGGCGGAAAATGGACGCTGGGCGTTTTGCGAAAACACATGCTTGAAGCCATGCTTCGTGATCGCGTCCGTGGGTCCAAGGTGCCACTTCCCGAACTGCGCCGTGGCGTAACCCGCGTTCTGCAGTCGCGTGGCGATGGTGGTCTGCTTGTTGAAGCCGTCGAGCGCGGAGCCGTTGTTATCGAGATCGAAGCGGCCCTGGAAGCGCCCGGTCATCAATCCGCCACGCGAGGGCACGCACTGCGGAGCGGTGCTGTAACCATGCGTCGCCACCACGCCGCTGCGGGCCAGCGCGTCGAGGTTTGGCGTCTTGATGTCCTTCACCACGCCGTGAATGCCGAGATCGGCATGGCCGTGATCGTCGGTGTAGATGAGGATGATGTTGGGCTTCGCCGCGAAGAGCGAAGGGCAGAGGGCGAAGAGGAAAGCTGCAAACAGAAGGCGCATGGTTGAGCGTGAAACGCAGGACTCTATCCCGACATCTCAGCAAATGCTGTGTCGAATTCGGCAGCGCCAATCGTGCTCACAGCGACTCCATCTTCACCACTAGCGAGTCGTAACCCAGCTTGCGGTCGAACTTGGCCTCGTGCTCGACGCGCTCCTCAGCCTTCAAGATGGTGATGCGCTTCACGCGATCGCAGCAGAGTTTTAACAAGGTGCGCAGGATGAGACGCGCATGTGGAGCACCAAGGCAAAGATGCGTGCCAAAGCCGAAACTAAGGTGCGGGTTCGGTTTGCGGTCGAGACGCACCTCGTCCGGCGCGGGAAAGGCCGCTTCATCAAAGTTGGCAGACGCCCAGGCGAGCGAGATGCGCTCGCCCGCCTTGACGGTCACGCCATTCACCTCCGTGTCCTTCGGACAGACGCGGCCGATATGCGTGAGCGGCATGAACACGCGGAAGAACTCCTCGCTGGCGAGCGTGATGCGCTTCGGATCAGCGCGGAGAAACTCAAGCGCCTCTGGATGATCGGCGAAATAACCGAGAGCGCAGGAGATCGTGTGGATGATCGTGTCACGTCCACCAGCGAAGGCGAGATTCGCGAAGCCCATGCACTCTTCGCGTGTGAGCCTGCGGCCGCGATACTCGGCTTTCACCAGCGCGCTGAAGAAATCCGCGCCGGGATTGGCCTCCGCCTGATCAAATCGCTGTGTGAGGTAGTCTTCCAGCACGGTACCTTTCTTGAACTCGCCGCCGGTCACTTTGAAAACGTGAATGCCCCAACCGATCCAGATGTCGGCCTCCGATTCGTCGGTGTTGAGCAGGTAAGTGAGCGCACGCGACTGCACCGGGAGCGCGAACTCGTTGACGATCTCGATGCTCTCGCGGCTCAAAGCCTGCGTGAGCATGCCATCGAGCAGCGCCTCGACCTTCCCCATCATCTCCGGCTCCTTCGCCCGCTGGAAGAAAGGCTCGGCGATGGCGCGATAATCCGAGTGCTCGGGCGGATTCGTCTCGATGGGTAGCTGCCGCATGGAGCGCACGTCCTCCTCGGATGGAATCGGCACGCGGAAAGGCACGTCCGAACTGAAGGTCTGCCAGTCCTTCGCCGCCTTCCGCACATCCTCGTGACGCAGGATCATGGTGATGTTTTCGCCGTGAAACGGGCACTGCATCACGCCTGTGCTGGCGCGAGCTTCTTTAAAGGGATCGGAGAAGGCGGACATAAGAGAAGAATGACGAAAGCAGAATGGCGAATGACGAAGGGATCGGCAATGCGCTTGATTTGCTCTTTGCTGCTTTACGCGTGGTTGGGCGCTTATTTCTTCTTCGCCTTGGCCGCCGCGGTAGCCTTCGGGTAGCGCACGACCTGAATGTCATTCTTTTGTGGCGCTCCGGGCGTGCTGCGACCGGCGCGGATGAGTTTTTCAAAGGCAGCCTGCATCGCTTTGACGCGGTCGGGATGCAGTGGGGCCACGTTCATCGACTCGGCGAGGTCTTCGTCGAGGTTGTAAAGCTCGGGCTCGGCATGGGCGACGTATTTCCACGGTCCATCGCGGAAGCTAGGCGTGCCGCCGCAGGCGGTGTTTACCGCATTCGTGCGGATCGGACGATCCTCGCCTTTGAGCAGCGGCATCATGCTGAAGCTGTCCTCGCCAGCGGTGTCCGGGAGTTTCACTTCGAGGATCTCCGCCAGCGTGGCCATCGTGTCGGCTTGAAGCACGAGTTGCTTGCACACGCTGCCTGCTTTCACCACGCCGGGCCACTTCACGACAAACGGCACACGATGCCCCCCTTCGTAAACGGAGGTCTTGTAGTCACGCAGCGGGCCGCTGGGATAATGGCCCTGCTTTTCCATGTCCTTCACGCCGATGTAGGCCGCGCAGCCGTTGTCGGAGGTGAAGAGCACGAAGGTCTCGTTTTCGACGCCACCGGCCTTCAAGGCATCGAGCACGCGACCGAGCACGTGATCCGTTTCCATCACCAAATCGGCAAAATCATTGTTCAGCCCGCTTTTGCCCTTCCACTCGGCATTCACCGCCAGCGGCGTGTGTGGCGAGGTGAGCGGCAGGTACAGCAAAAAAGGCTTCTTGGCCTCCGACTGCGTCTGGATGAACTTCTCCGCCCGCGTCGCCAACGCAGGCAAAATGCCCTCCAACTGCCAATCGGCCAGCGCAGGGCCTTGCAGGCTGGCTTGATTCTTCACCAGTTTCGACGCGGGCAGCAATTCGCTCGGGATGCCGACCGTGCGATCGCCATCGATGAAGCAATACGGCGGCCAGTTCGGCACATCGGTGCCGAAATACTCGTCAAAGCCGCGTTCGGTAGGCCCGCCTGGGATGCGTTGCGAGAAAACAGCCTTCCATGTCTCGCGATGTGCATCAGTGATCGTCGTCGAGACCTGACCACCGCCGCCCGCTTTCCCGCCGAAGCCACCAAAGTGCGCCTTTTGCTCCGGAGTGATCGGCCAGTCGCGTCCGAGATGCCATTTACCGATGCAGGCCGTCGCATAGCCCTGCTCCTTCGCCATCGACGCGATGGTCAGGCGATCCTTTGCAATCAGGGGCTTACCCCACGAACCGACGATGCCGGACTGCAACGTTGTGCGCCAATGGTAGCGCCCCGTGAGCAGCGTGTAGCGCGATGGCGAGCAGCAGCCCGAGCTCGAATGCCCGTCCGTGAAGCGCATGCCCTCCGCCGCGAGCCGGTTCATGTTCGGCGTCGGAATTTTGCCACGTTCCGGGTTGTTCGCCTGCATGTCGCCATAGCCCAAATCATCCGCGAGGATGATGACAAAGTTCGGCTTCGCCGCGAAGAGCGAAGTCGAGAGGAAAAAGAGAAGCAGCAGAGGTTTCATCACTGCGGATGAACGAACGTCATCCACCCAAACTCACAAACCACTCGCGGGAACGATCATCGCCTCGTCCTTCGTCTCGGAGTGCCATGTTTTGAAGGCAGCCAGCAAGCGGTCGAGATGCGGCTTCGCAGCGGGATCATCAGCCAGGTTATGCAGCTCACCGGGATCGTTTTGAAGGTCGTAGAGCTCGATGAGGGGCGGATTTCCGCCGAGGGCATGCGGGTCCATGGTTTGGAGCATGCGGAAGGCCTCGGGGAACTCGGCTTTGCGGAGGACGAGCTCGCCATAGATGCGGTTGATCCACGGTTTCATGTCACGGAGATCGGCGTTGATGACTTTGGGCTCTTCGAGGCGGCTGCGGAGGATGAGTTGATGCGTGGCGTCGAGCACGGCGCGCTCTTCCATACCGCGCTTTTGATTCAGCGAGCGGCCGGAGACTTCGGCGAAGATGAACTCATGCCCTTTGGCCTCCTTTTGACCTTCGATGAGCGGTTTGAGGCTCTTCCCGTGCAAAGGCGCTTCGTAGCCGATGCCGAGCACGTCGAGCAGCGTGGGCAGCAAATCGATCTCGCTGACCAAGGCGTCGCTAATGAGCGGTTTCGCGCCTGGAAGCCGGATGACGAGCGGAACATGCAATCCGAAGTGGTAAGGCGTCATTTTGCCATGCGGATAGGCCGGCCCGTGATCGCCCATGAAAACAATGATCGTGTTCGATTCCGCGCCGGAGTCGCGCAACGCGTCGAGGGCATCACCGACGGCTTGATCGGCCTTTTGCACGCCGTCGAGGTATTCCGCCCAATCGCGACGAATGACTGGCGTGTCCGGCAGATGCGGTGGCAGCACCACTTTGGCCGGATCGATGCTGATGGGCTGCTTTTCGCTGTTCACGAACGGGCGATGCGTCGAGGTGATGGTGTTGTGCATCAAGAACCACGGTTTGCCCGCCGCGCGCTTGATTGTGCCGTTCAGCGCGTGTTTGGCGGGCACTTTCGGAAAGAAGTCATGATATGGAAAGCGCTCGTTCGGCGAGACATGCAGCTTTCCGCTCACCGCGGCGTGGTAGCCGTTTTGCACAAGCACCTCGACGAGCGTCGGCGCCGTGCTGCGGATGCGTGTGTGCAGGTAAGGCGGTGATTTTTTCTCCGCGTCGGTGAGTTTCTCGGCGCGCTTGAGGTAGTTGTTCGTGTTGTTCACGAGTCCGTTCACATGGCTGTGCAAACCCGTCATGATGCAGGCCTTCGACGCCGAGCAGACCGGATACGCGACATACGCCCGCCGAAACAACGCCCCGCTCGCCGCCAGCGAGTCCATGTTCGGCGTCTGGATGTCCGTGCGGCCCAACGCGCTCATGTGCGCACCCTGGTCCTCCGTGAGGATGAAGAGGATGTTCGGCTGTGCCGCGAAGAGATGGGCGCATGAGGCGAGGAGCCAGAGGAACGCGGTAAGTAGCGCTTTCATGGTGCGGAGACAGCTTTCAAATGCGTCGCGAGCCGCTCCCGCATTCGATTCATGCGCTCGGCTTGGGCGGGTTGTTTGGGGAGGTTGTAGAGCTCATCGGCATCGGTGCGCAGGTCGTAGAGGAGTTCTTCGCCGCCTTCCCAGGCGATGTAGCGGAAGGCGTCGGTGCGCAGGCTGTGGCCGCGTTGTTTGGTGTGCGGGGCGATCATGGTGCTGATGGCCACCTGCTTTCCTTTGGCAGTGGGATCGTCGAGCATGGGCTTGAGGCTGCGGCCTTGCACATGCTTCGGCTTGGGCAATCCGGCGAGATCGCAGAGCGTGGGGTAGATGTCCACCTGCTCGGCGAGGCCGCTGCGGCTGCCGGGCTTCACACCGGGTGCGGCGATGATGAGCGGCACATGGTTCGCGCCTTCAAAGAGTGTTTGTTTGGCCCACAGGCCGTGTTCGCCGAGTTGGTAGCCGTGATCGCCCGTGAGCACGACGATGGTGTTTTCGTCGAGATGCAGTTCATCGAGCTTTTCGAGCACGCGGGCGATTTGCGAGTCCACAAAGCTGGTGGAGGCCAAGTAGGCTTGCAGCGCATCGCGGGCCTCATCGCGAGTCGGTGCGGCGTAGCGGAAGACGTTGTTGTTGGGTCGCAGCGAGGCTTTGGGCAGTTGCGCGAGGTCTTCACCGCCTTCGCGATAAAACGGCGGCAGCGTAAGCTGGGGCTTGTCGATGGCCTCAAAGAACGCTTTCGGAGCCACAAACGGCGTGTGGGGCCGGATGAAGCCCACGGCGAGGAAAAACGGCTTCGCTTTGAACTGTTCCAGTGTGGCGATGGCATCATCGGCGATCGCGAAATCTGTGAAATCCGCCGCTGGCCGCGATGAGGCCGCGTAAGTGCGGTTGTAGCCATCGCCCTTGGCCTTCGTGCGCGGTTTGTCATCGGGATCGTTCGCCGTTTTGGCCTCGGTGAGGATTTCGTTGTCCCGGTGCAGCGCGGAGCCGAGTTCGACATCGAGCTTCGTCTTCGGATCAGGCACATGGAAGACCTTGCCAACGCGTCCGGTGGCATAGCCGTTGTTTTTGAAGTGCTGCGGCAGCGTCACCACGTCTGGCAGCGCTTTCCGCATGCTGGTCGTGAGATCCATCACGCCCGTCTTCTCTGGATAGCAACCCGTGAGAAACGAGCAGCGCGACGGATTGCAGAGCGCGAACTGAGTGTAAGCCCGATCAAACCGCACCCCACGCGCCGCCAACGCATCCATTCCCGGCGTGCGCACGTGCGCATTGCCATAGCAGCCCAGCGTTGTCGTGAGGTCATCGACGATGATGAAGAGGACGTTTGGCTGTGCTTCAAGTGATGAAACCAGGACTGCGAATGAGACAAGAAATCCGAAGTAGCAATACATGTCAGTAGGCTAACGTGGCCTTGCCTATTTCATTGCAATGACTTGGTTGGTAGTGTTCTGCCATCAAAATAGTTCGTGCAGGGAAGGTAGCATTTTCAGTGGCACCACTTCGATCTTCTCATCCAGCGAGTATCGTCGGTCGCCGGGGTAGATCACATACACCTTCGTCAAGCCAAGGTCTTGAATCGACTCCATCATGGAACGACTCCGGCCTGGAGTTGGGCCAGCTTTGAACTCAAAGCCGACCATGCCGTTGGGGGTATCGACCACCATGTCCATTTCTGTGCCGCTTTGTACCGAATAGCAGAAGCAACGGGTCTCATCGAGTTCGAAGAGTCGGATGATTTGCTCCATGCAAAAGCCCTCCCAGGATGCTCCGAGTGCTGGGTGACTCATCACACTCGTGAAGTCCTTCAATCCGAGAAGCGCGTGTAGCAGTCCCGTGTCTCGGTAGTAGTAGCGTGGAGCTTTACGCAGCCGCTTGGAAACGTTCGCATTATAGGGCGGCATCTCACGGATGATGAATGCGGCTTTGAGCAACTCCATGTGGCGATGCACGGTCTTGCTGGTGATGCCGAGCGTGGCAGCTACTGATGTATGATTCCATGCTTGCCCATGGTGGTGCGCAATCACGAGGAGGAGGCGTCGCAGCTGATCGCTGGTCAGCTTGGTTTCCGCCAATTCTCTCAAGTCACGCTCGGCGAGTGCGCGAAGATAGTCCATGCGCCAGCGATAGGACAATTGTGCGTCAGGTTGGAGGTAGGCTCTTGGGAAGCCACCAACGGTCCACAAGCGTTCCCATCCCAAATCAATCTCGTCTTCCGGTAACTCACCGATGTGAAAGCCCGCCATGTCGATGAACGTGATGCGGCCGGCCAGTGACTCGGATGACTCTTTGAGAAGTGAAGGTGAAGCACTGCCAAGGATCAAAAACTTGGCTTTTTGCTCAGGACGATCTGCGAGCACTCGGAGCGACATAAACAGATGCGGACGCCGTTGAATCTCGTCGATCACCACCACGCCGGACAGGCGATCAAGCACAGACTGTGCTCCGCCTTCCAGTCGCACCAATGAGACGTCATCTTCGAGGTCAAAGTAGTTCTCTTGTGGCACACGGAGTGTGCGTGCAATCCACGTCTTGCCGGACTGGCGAGGTCCGAGAAGTGCGGTCACCGGCGATGTGGTCATCGCAGCGTAAACATGCTCTTGGAGCCTCTTTCGCGGGACAAATGGGTTCATGTGCTTGCTAAGTTGGAATTAAACTCCAGATTTGCAAGGTTAAATGCCAACATTGCACGTCAGCCCAACACCCCGTGAGTTACCGTTCCATGCAGATGGATTCGGCTGGCAGAGCTTTGAGCGATTCTGCGCGGCTTGGTTAGTGTCCGGGACCACGTTGCCAAATCTGACACTCGACGGCGAAGGGCCGAGTCGCCTACGGATCATCGATGCGCATCGGGTTGGCAGCGCGGGAGAGAAGCAGTTTGGCATCGACATTCTCGCGACGATGGAGAATCGCGCGACCTGGGTGGTGCAATGCAAGCGGATGAAAACATTCAGCAAGTCGGATGCGGAACGCGCCATCAAGAAGGCCGAAGCCGAGTTCGGGAAACATCATCCTGCACACTACCTGCTTTGGGTCACAGGTGACGTCAAAGCCGACGCCACACTGTTCGTGCATGAGAAGCATCCAAACTGGTCTCTGTGGAGCGGTGAGCGGCTCTCGACAGAGTTTCTACTGCGCACGCCACGCAGCCAGTGTTACCGCATTCTGACGCAATGTTTCAGTCCAGGCTGGGCCAAAGCGATCTTTCCTATCCCCGACCACCTGCTTTCAACACGTGAGGAGTTCTTCTCCCGCTGGGAGGGAGACAATCGAAGCTTCCACCACCATGCGGCGTTGGTTGGGAGAGATAAGGTTCTTGATGCTCTCGTGGGCTTTACCAGCGGAGGCAAAGGCAGGAAAGCGCTCATCCTTTCCGCTCAAGGGGGCGTGGGCAAGAGTCGGCTGTTGGCAGCAGTCGCTGATCAGGTGGAAAGCACGGTGCTAGGTCGGTTGGTCCGCTTCATCAATCCAGACGCTTCTGCTGATGCCGAGCCTCCGCGTGATGAGGAGATGACTAATATGACCGTCATCCATGATGATGCTCACCGGATGGACATGCCTGGAATCGTGCTGGCGATGCTCACAAGTAAAGAGGCAAACGGCTCGCGTTTGATTCTCTCCACACGGCCTGGTGCGGAAGACAGCCTGCAACAAAGGCTCATGGAAGCTGGCTATCAGGCTGAGGACATCAATCGCCAAACACTGCCCAAGCTCACGAAGCAATCCATGGTCGAGCTTGCAGGCTCAATCCTCGGCCGTGGGAACGACCAAACAGCTCGCGCACTTGCCGACATCTCCGATGGCTGCGCCCTCATCACTCTGGTGGGGGCCGAGCTGCTCAAGCGCGGTGAGCTTACACACCTTGATCTGGAACGCAGCGACACCTTCCGAGCGGAAGTCTTCACCCGATTTGAAGGCCAGGAGTTAGAACGAGTTCGCTGCCAGCTAGCCACGCCGAAGTTGGAGAAACTTCTGCGCTCGATTGCCCTCCTGTCACCATGGGATGCTCGTGAACCTTCGGTCGTTCAACAGATGGCTGACTTCATCGGTGTGCCACCAAATGACATCAATGCAGCCTGTGATGCACTCATGACATGCGGCCTACTGGTGACGACCCACAAAGGCCTGCGCATCACGCCAGACTTGTTCTCCGATCACCTCGTCTATGTCGCATGTTACGACGAAAAAGGCCGCTCGACTGCCTTCATCGACACTTTCCTGAATCACTTCGCAGATGCGCACTCAGCCCAAGTTCTTCACAATCTAGCTGAGGCTGAATGGAGAGCAGGAAAGAAACACGACGGAAACTCGGACCGCATCGTCACGCCAATCTGGGATCGATTCTTGAATGAGTTTGAACAGACCACTTTTTGGGACCGCTCACAGATGATGGAGAAATGGTCTGCTTTTGCGATCTACCAGCCGGACCGGTCGCTGGACCTCGCCAGTTGGGCCATGGACATGACGACTGCGCCTGCAAAAGTGGGCTACGCAAGCATGAGCACTCACGATCAAGTCCTGCGTCGTGTGCCAGGTATTCTGAAACCCTTGGCCATTTGGAGTAACGAGCATCGCCAACGTGCCCTCCAACTTCTGTGGCAGCTTCATCGTGACTTCACGATTGACGACTTTTCGAATCGCGGACGCTTCGCTGATTTCGCCGAGATTGCCTCCTTCAGACACAACTATCCAGACGCTCCCACCGGAGTCCTCGACTGGCTTGATAAACTTCTGACTAGCAATGATGCCGAACGTGTCGCCGACAAGCCTTGCCTGTTGCTCGACACGACCCTGCGGCCCTATTTCGCACAGATCATCGAGCAAAACTATTGGCGGGACAGGCGCACATTGGTCTTCGGAAAGGTGGCCGTATCCGTAGCGATCACCAAGGCGATCCGCCATCGCGCACTGTCGTTTATTACCGAGGTGGTTATTCCCCGTGGGACGGTAGCGGCAATGAATGTGTTACCTGTTCTAGCTGAGGCATTTCGGCAGACCTCCGCTTTCCACGACCTGCCTCCAGCGGCAGACCGAGCATGGCGACCTGAACGGATGATGGCCTTTGAAGCCATTTGTCGGCTCGCCAAGCGCTATGACCATCCTTTGATTCACTATGCCATTAGGCACCAAGTCCGCTGGCCTATCGTGTATGGGAAAGATGAAAGCTATCGAACTGCCTGTGAGCAGCTCGTGCAGTCACTACCGGATACTTTCGAGCTTCGTCTGGCAAGGCTGACGCTTTCGTGGAGTCATGACGATTCACTCAATCGATATGAATCAGATCGTCAAAGTGGATGGCATGAAATTGAGAAAGAGCACTGGCGCTCACTGCTCCAAGATGTGGCAGCGACCCTCCTGAGTAGAATCAACTCACCAAACAGCCTGCATGACTTTCTTGTGCAGTGGAATGCTCAATGCAGCGAGCATGGACTGCAAGCAAAGCTCGGAGAACTACTGGCTGAACTGGCTCGCCAGAAACAATCCCTGATGATGGGTGTTTTAGACATCATCTTGGCAGCCCCATCCTCCCCCTTGGCTGGTTACGTTGGCAACCTCATTCAAAAGGACGCGGGCGCTTTGATCGAAGATATCGAATCCAGGGTGAAGCAAGGACTCGCTTCATCGTCTGCCCCCATCACCCGCAGCTTTCTGACGACCATTCAGTTTTCCGACTGGCTCATGACGCCCGCCGTCATTGATGCGTTGATGGCCACAGCAGCGCAGGCTCTTGGACCTTTGCTCCACGCCTTCTTCCAGTTGATTGATTTTCCGAAGAAGCACTTCTGGAGTGACCGGCTCGCGCTCACTTTGGTGAAAAGGGTCCTCAGTGACGAAGACACTCTTAGTCTGGCTGGAGCCATGATTGGACGAAACCGATATGCCGAAGCGCCGGTGTGTGATGAAGCCATCGACATGCTGCTCGAACGATTGATCCAGATTCCCCTGCTGCCCAGCTCCTATGAGGAAAAAGGCGTTCTCCACGCATTGGCAAAACGACATCCAAGGCAGATGTTCGAGTTCTTTTTGCGGCGAATCGAGCGTGAAGAGGAGCTGGAAGCGCGCGGGCAAGGTGGATTTGCAGCAGTGCCGTTCTATGACTCCGTGCCATTGGTAGGTCTGGAGAAGGAGCCCGACTTCGAAAGTCTGGCACGTGACCTCATCGCTAAGATGCTCAGTCGCCCCAAAGAACAACGCCACCCCTGGCGGCAGCTCTTCAAGATGGCAGTCTCCCGCACGAGTCCACTGATGGAGCCGTTAATCCTCGAAGGTCTCGCGAAGGTCGAAACCTCCGACGATTTGATGGATCTGTGTTCACTCACCGCCTTTGAGGGATCAGTCATCGCGTTTCGATATCCCCGTTTGATTGATGCCCTGCTCAAAAAGGCACGCAGCATGGGAATCGAAGTATTCGAGAAAGCCAAATGGGAGCTAATCCACGCCGCAAGGCCTCAGTCTCGTGGTTACACCGGTGGCGTTTTGAACGAAGAGTATCGCTATGCGTTGGAGGAAGCTGAAAGGGCAGCTCAGACTTGCAAAGACGACCTCCTACTCGCCCCATTCTACCAGAAAATCGTCGAGATCGAGAAAGCCGATGCTGATCGCGAACGCCGCTGGGTCGAGGCAGAAATGAGCGATGATTGGTAGTACGGGCCTAGGGCGTGTTTTAAAATTGTACAGATAGAGCAACTGGTGTAGCGAGAAGAATGGAATTACATCCAAGCTATCAGTTGGCGGTGCCCAAGCTGGCCCGTGTTATAAGAG
>NZ_JBIIHA010000021.1:0-100464 GCF_044236155.1 Prosthecobacter sp. | reverse complement strand
TTAGGAATCTATGGCTCTTATAACACGGGCCAGCTTGGGCACCGCCAACTGATAGCTTGGATGTAATTCCATTCTTCTCGCTACACCAGTTGCTCTATCTGTACAATTTTAAAACACGCCCTAGGCTAGGACAAACTCTTCAGATCAAGTCCCGCCATCATTTTCAGTATCACTAAACATGAAAACCACTTTTCTTAGCCTGCTCCTGTTCGCATCTCTGGCTGTCTCGGCGATCTCAGATACGCCCAAGGTGACCTTCAAAGGATTTCTGGACACTTATTACGGACACAGCTTCAACAACTACGCGTCCGACCGCCGTCCAGGCTTCCTTTACAATCTCACCACGACAGATGAGGCCGCGGTAAATCTCGCCCTCATTCAGGCGGATCTCGATGGCGGCTGGTATCGCGCCAGCCTCGGCCTGATGGCGGGCACCTACTCGCAGGAAAACCTGGCCATCGAACCCGATGCCCTTCAGCACATCTAAGAGGCCTATGCCGGGTTCGCTTTGAATAAAAGCCGCACACTCTGGCTCGACCTCGGCGTCTTCACCTCTCACATCGGTTTTGAAAGCGCGATCTCCGCGGACAATCCCACACTGAGTCGCAGCATCATGGCGGAAAACTCGCCCTACTACCTCGCGGGTGGCCGCCTGACCTGGAAACCGGATGAGCAATGGGAACTGGCCGCCTTTATCCTCCATGGTTGGCAGCGCATCCAGCCGCTGGATGGCAACAGCCTGCCGGGATTCGGCACCAAGGTCGCGTGGAAGTCGCATGATCGACTCACACTAAACTGGAGCACCTATGTCGGAAGCGAGTTTCCTGACGAGCAGCGTCGTATGCGCTATTTCAACAACCTCTTCGCCCAGGTGGCGCTCACGCGTTCCGTGAGCCTGTTCCTTGGCTTCGACATCGGCTGGCAGGAGCGCGCCACCGCCGGGTATGACACTTGGTGGTCTCCAAACATGATTGTTCGTTGGAAGCTGAATGATCGTTGGGCCACGGCCTTCCGCGTCGAGCACTACAACGACGGCGCAGGCGCCATTGTCGGCCTTCAAAACGGCACGGCGCTTACGGGCTTCTCCTTCAATGTGGACCGCCAGATTCACAAAAACATCCTGTTCCGCATTGAGGCGCGGCATCTCTACAACGGCATGCCAGCCTTCCAGCACGGAGGTTCGCTTGTTCGCAATGACACTTCGCTGATGGCATCCCTTTCCATCCGCTTCCCTTAACCATCTTCACCCACGGCTGCATCATTCAGCTTTCAGTCTGGCTGTGGTTCACCGTGTTGTTTGCCATTCACGCCGAAGCCGCCGCCGAAGGCCGTGGCAAGGCGCAAGCCACGAGCCTCAGACACCCTTACCCGTCTCCACAAAGGTTCGATTAAAAGGAAAAGAAAAAATCTTGAGTGCCATCATCTTCAACGCGCTCAAAGGCGTGACGTATTGCGCCATCGGTGCCACCGCCGTCATGCAGCGCCACCTGCTCGTCAATGGCCTCGGCGGCAGCCTCGTCCCCTTCATCGGCATTTCTTCGCCGAGTGGAAAAATCGAAACGCCACGATGCAGTTGGCAAAGCGGTCTGCACAGTCCCCTGTGCGGTTCTGGGCACGCTCGCACCCCACAGAGGAGTGTATGGACCACTTTCCATGACAGCCCCCATCATCGACGACAAAATCCAAATCCGCCGCCTGCTCAATGAGGCATTCACACCTTCTTAACTCCATGATTACCCCTGTTTACTAGCAGGAAGGCAGTTCAAGCGCAGTCTATGAGCATGAGTGATCCATCCACATCTTCAAAACCTCGCCAGCCAATACCGGTGGCTGTCGTCGGCCAGTTTAGCTGGGGGCTGACGACTCTCTTCGTGCTGGCCTCGGTGTGCTGGGTGCTTCTGCCTTACACGGGCTCCACGTTTTCCGCGCTGGTGTTTCTGCTGGCCATCGTGCTCGCGGGCACGCGGTGGAATCGTGGGCCGGTGCTGGCGATGGGTGTGGTGAGCGCACTGGTGTGGAATTTCATCTTCATCCCGCCGCGATTTACCTTTCACATCGAAAAGCCGGAGGATGTGGTCATGTTTGGCATGTTCTTTGTCGTGGCGCTCAGCATGGGCCATCTCATCACGCAGCTTCGCGAGCGAGAGGCGGCGTTGGAGAAGAACCATCGCGAGCAGGAACAGCTTCAAGAGGCCAAACATCGCGCCGAGCTCGCTGCGGAGGCCGAGAGACTGCATCGCACGCTGCTCGATAGTGTGTCGCACGAGCTGAAGACGCCCATCGCCATCATCCGCACGGCAATTGACGGCCTCGGCACGGCGAATCCCTTCGCGGCGGAGATCGAGACGGCCACAAGGAGGCTCCAACGCATCGTGGAGAACTTTTTGGAGATCACCCGAGTCGAATCCGATGCCGTGAAGCCCTCGCCCGATTGGTGCGAGATCGGCGATGTGCTTCACGCAGCCATCACGCCGCTGCAGCGCGAGCTTTCGCCGCATCCGCTGCGCATCACCGGAGCCGAAAACCTGCCACTGCTGAAGCTCGACAACAGGCTGCTCTCGCAGGCGCTCGCCAATGTGCTGCACAACGCCACGCAGCATGCACCGGCGGGCAGTGAGATCGAGATTGGCGTGGAACTCAAGAATCAGGCTTTGGAACTGCGCGTGCGCGATCACGGCCCCGGTCTGCCGCCGGACATGGAAGAGCGTGTGTTCGAAAAGTTCGCGAGAGCCTCGGGAGCGCCTGCGGGCGGCACGGGGCTAGGATTGGCTATTTCTCGCGGCTTGATGCGGGCCATGAAAGGTGACATCACGGTGCGCAATCATCCGGAAGGCGGCGCGGAGTTCATTTTCAGCCTGCCGGTCAAAACACGCCAGCCATGAGCAAAGCCCTGATCATCGACGACGAACAGCAGATGCGCCGCCTGTTGCGCATGGTGCTGGAATCGCGCGGCTACGAGGTCTGCGAGGCCGATGAAGGCCAGCGCGGGCTGCAAGAGGCCGCGTTTCATCGTCCGGATGTCGTTTTGCTCGATCTGGGCCTGCCGGGCATCGGTGGGCTGGATGTGCTGAAACGCCTCCGCGAGTGGAGCGATGTGCCGGTGCTGATTTTGAGTGTGCGTGATCAAGAGGCCACCAAGGTCCAGGCTCTCGAAATCGGTGCCGATGACTATGTGACGAAGCCTTTTGGCAGCGCGGAGCTTCTGGCGCGACTCGACGTCATCCAGCGCCGCCGCGGCCCGCGCCACACGCCCGAAATCATCGCCGGACCGCTCAAAGTCGATCTTTTGCATCACGAGGCCCAAATCGACGATGAAGCCCTCAAACTCACTCCGACCGAGTTTGCGCTGCTCCGCGTGCTCACCGAGCACACGGGCCGCATCGTGACGCAAAACCAGATCGTGAAGCAAGTCTGGCCCGGCCAGTCGAGCGACCCAAGCGAAGGCCTGCGCGTCCACATCAACCACCTCCGTAAAAAACTCGGCGACCGCGGCATCCGCATCGTGAACGAGCCAGGCATCGGCTACCGGCTGGAGGTGGAGTGAAACCGGCTTTCATCATGCGCGCATCAAATCCGTGCATGAAATCAGGCTTTCCTTGCCACGCGTAATGTGATTGATGGCTGGATGTCCGCGTCTCCAACCACTGACGACTCATCTTCGCTCTCACGTCGCGCCTGGCTTGTGGTGGGCCTGCTTTTTCCTGTGGCGCTGCTGAACTACCTCGACCGGCAGATGATCGCGTCGATGAAGGTGTCCGTGATGGGCGAGATCAAGGACATCGGCAGCGAGGCAAACTGGGGGCACATGCTGGCGTCGTTCAAATGGGTGTATGCCATTTTCAGCCCCATCGGCGGCTACATCGCCGACCGTTTCAGCCGCAAGCTGACGATCTGCGGCAGTTTGTTCGCGTGGTCGCTCATCACATGGCTCACCGGGCATGTGGGCAGTTTCAACGAGCTTTACTGGGCGCGCACGGCGATGGGTATCAGCGAGGCGTTTTACATTCCAGCGGCGCTGGCCTTGATCGCTGACTATCACACGGGCGGCACGCGTTCGCGGGCCGTGGGTGTGCATCAGATGGGCATTTACTGCGGGGTGATGACCGGCGGTTTCGCCGGATTTGTGGCCGACTCTCCGGATCTCGGCTGGCGTTCCATGTTCGACTTCACCGGACTGGCTGGCATCCTTTACGCCATTCCGCTTCTGTTCCTGCTGCGCGATGTGCCGATTCAGGTCGTGAAACAGGCAGCACCAATCAAGACTACTGTGATCGACAAATTCATTCAAGCGCTGGATAACATCATCGAAACCACGAGAGAATTGCTCACCAATCGCAATTTCATCCTGCTGGTGCTTTATTTCACACTCCCGGCGCTCGCCGCCTGGGTCGTGCGCGACTGGATGCCGGCGATCCTGCAAAAAGCCTTCAACATCAGCCAGGGGAAGGCGGGTGTGTCCGCCTCGCTCTACTGGCAGGCGGCGGCGCTGCTGTCCGCGATTCTCGGCGGCTGGCTGGCGGACCGCTGGATGCGTCGCAGCCAGCGCGGGCGCATTTATGTCAGCGCCATAGGCATGATGCTCATCATCCCCGCCATGTACGGTGTTGGCAACGCGCCTGCGCTGAACTCCTTCGCCCTCGCCGTCGCCTCGTTGGTTCTCTTCGGCGTCGGCTGGGGTTTTTTCGACTGCAACAACATGCCGATCCTGAGCCAGATCGTGCGCCCTGACATGCGTGCGACGGGCTACGGCATCATGAACTTCGTCAGCATGATGTGCGGCGGTGTGGCGGACTGGGGCTTTGGCGTGATGTCCGACCGCCATGTGCCGCTGAACATGATCTTCGGCGTTTTCGCCCTCGTTTGCGTCGTCTCGCTGATGATTGTGCTCATGATCCGGCCGAAACGAGAAGGTTAAGGGTTAGGAGTGAAGAGTTAGGCGTGTTGCCCACAACACGTAACCTCCTAACTCATAACTCATCCCGTTTTCTCACCCGCCGCAAATCTTGCATGGCGTGCCTTCGCCGGGCTGGCAGAGCTTCGCGGGATTGAAATAACGGCAGCCTGAGTTGTGGCGGATGCCGGAAGAGCTCAGGCTTTTTCCCGCAGGTGGCGCGTTTCCACCGCCTGATCCGCCACCGGCCGCTGGCTTGCTAGAAGTCGCGGTGCTGGCAGGCGGCGTTTTCATGATTTCCCGGTTGGAGACCACCAGCGCGCATGATTTGCGCAGCAGGTCGGCGACGCCTTGTTTGTCACTGCCGAGACTGCCACGGCGCAGCTCGGGCACTCCGGGCAGGCGTTTCCCCTTGCTGCTGTCTCCGAGCATCTCGTCCAGGAGCTCGCTGCGATGGCATTCGGTGATCCCTCGCGGCTCGGGCGGAGCGACTGCGGAGGATGAGGAGCTTTGCTTGCCCAGGCTGCGTGTCTCGGGCGAAAAGAACACGCCCAGCACCTCCATGCGCTCGCTGAGCACGAAGCCGCCCACGGCATCCGGCACCAGCGGAGCGTCGTGCTGGAAACGCGTGGAATCAATCAATCGGCCCACGATGCCCGTGGTCATCGTCACCTGTTCAAAGCCGCGGCGGGAAGGATTCAGCGTCATCGAGGCCACAAAGATGCCCTGCCCGAACGTCGCTCCATCGCGGGCGAGGAACGTGCCAGCCTGCGTCGGGATCGCCGTGCATTGCAGTAGCGCGAGGCCGCGTTTCGAGTCCAGTTTCACGACATTCGCCGGAACATCTTTTCCCTCGTGATGGATTGCCACCGGATGCTTTCCCTCCGCAAAGGCCGCGTCGGTGATGAAGTAGCCTTTCCCGACCGGCAGGCCCAGGCCGCGCACAACGACCTTCTCCATCAGAGGCTCCACGATCAGCGGCGCTTGTTTCGCCGGATCACCCCCGCTGGAGATTTGAATCTGCAGCGCTGCTGTCACCGCCTCGTCAAGATTCAGGCTGTAGGCGTTGATCAGTGATGTTGTGCCGTCGAGCGCCTGAAAAGTGCGTGTGCCCGCGTGGTAGAGCGTCCTGGCCAGCAAGCGCGCGCCTCGCTCCGCCGGCACCTCGCTGGAAGGCAGCACGAGAAACGATGCGCCGGAGGCCGCCCAGATGCCTTTCTGCGCCGGGAGTTCGTTCACCACACGACAGAGAAGGCCCTCCTGCAGGATTTGATTCACCTCAAAGTTCAGCGGTTTCGCGTTCACCGCCGCCTCCAGCGTCACCTGCGCCTGTTGAGCGAACTGCTGGTCCTCCGCGGAGAAGGCTGTCGCCGGGAAAACGGCCGTTTTGCCATCCTTGCTCCTCAGCAGGAGCCTGCCTTCCTTCAGCCCGGCAAACTCGGCCTCCACCGTGCGCGATCCGTCCGTGCTGCGCCATTCACGCGCTGAAACGGGCGCGCAAAGCATGAGCGCGACGAGAAAAAAGTTCCGCCTGTTCATGGCGGCGAGACTAAGCAAGATCACCTGATGAGCAACCGGCTACTGCGGCCTGCCACCGCGGCTCAGCTCCGCCCAGGCCTCCCCAAATGCCTCCGTGAGCGCCTGCCAGTCCTCCGCGCTGGTGTCCCAGCCACTGCTGATGCGCACCACGCGCCGCAATTCATCCGCGCTGGCTCCAAGCGCGGTCACCACGACAGACGAGCCCTCCTTGCCCGAACTGCATGCCGAACCGGTGGAAATGCTGAAACCACGCCGCGACAGAGCGGTGAGCCATTTCAGGTTGTGATGCGCGGGCATGACCATCAGCACCGTGTTCCAAAGACGCGGCGCGGACTCACTGATCACACGCAGATCTTCAAATCGAGAGCGCATGGCGGCGATGAAGGCATCGCGCCGCTGGCTTTGCTGCATTTCGATTTCACGCAGCCGCGGTGTGATCGTCTCCAAGGCCGTGACCATCGCTTCAACCGCCGGGTAGTTCTCCGTCCCGGCCCGGCGGCCGTTCTCCTGCGGCCCGCCGCGCAGGAAGCTCAACTTCGAATCGTCCGCAGGCAGAACGATAAACCCGCAGCCCTTCGGGCCACCGAACTTGTGAGCACTGCCGGTGACGAAATCGCATTCGCCGAGGTTGGCTGCGTCCAGTTTGCCAATCCACTGCGCCGCGTCGGTGTGAAACAGCACGCCTTGCCCGCGACAGAGCGCCGCGATCTTCCGCCAGGGCTGCAAGGCGCCGCTTTCGTTGTTCGCAGCCATCACGGAGACCAAGGCTGGCCGTTTTGTGGCGATGAGCGACTGCACCGTCTCCGGTTCCACGACGCCATTCGCGTTCACAGGCAGCTCCACAGCATTTCTTGCCGCCATTCGCACGCTGGGATGTTCGATGGATGAAACCGCAACCTGATCAAACAACGCCATCAACGCGTTGTTCGACTCCGTGGCCCCGCTGGTGAAGACAAGGCGTTCCGCTTCGATACCGAGCAGCGTTCCAAGTCGTTCACGAGCCGATTCGAGCTGCTGAGCGGCCAGCCCGGCATCGCGATAGAGACTGGACGGGTTGTGCCAGTGCTTGTCGCTCGCACGCAGCCAGGCCTCACGAGCGGCGGGATGCAGCGGGGTGGTCGCGTTGTGATCGAAATAGCCGTTCATGCTGCGGACTTGAAACGCGATGGCAGCGGGATGTGCGCGAGCATCAGGATGAACGCGAGACCGATGTAAGGCAGCCAGGCGTCGCTTTTGCCGTTGTTGCTGATGCCATTGACGAAACCGAGCGCGCCAACGCCTTCACTCAGCGCAAAAAGCACCACGTTGCCGGCCACGAAACGTCCGCGATTGGCCGGATCATCGGTGCTGAGCTTTCCAGATGTGAAACCACCCAGCAGCAGCTTCCGCAGCACAAAACTCAACGCCGCGGCACTGCCGGCGGCCAGGGCGATCACGTTGCTGAGTGTGGAGGCATCGGCCTTTCCTGGAATGAAGGTGTTGCTACTGAGCATCGCGGCATAAACGAGCAGCGAGGAGCACAGAGCGCCCCAGATCACGAAGACAATCAAATGAGCAGGTTTCATGGCTGGAGATTGATGCGTTCGGGATGGGTGTAAACATTCATCGTTTCTCCACGCAGGAAACCAATGAGAGTCTGCCCGGCTTCTTGGGCAAAATCGACGGCGAGGCTGCTCGGAGCCGAAATGGCGGCCACCAATCCGATTCCACCTGCCAGGGCCTTCTGGATGATCTCAAACGACACCCGGCCGCTGACGAGCAGGATGTGCCGATCGAGCGGCAACATGCCATTCATGAGCGCATGGCCGAGAATTTTGTCGAGCGCGTTGTGGCGGCCGACGTCTTCACGCAAAACGACCAAATTGCCGTCGAGATCAAACAAACCGCTGGCGTGCAGGCCGCCGGTTTTCGAAAACGTCTCCTGCGCGGCACGCAGCTTGTCCGGCAATGACGCGATCAAGGCCGGTGTGACCTGCCAGCCGCCTTTCACGGCTGGAAACTGCTGAAACACGCTCTCGATGCTCGTCTTCCCACACAAACCACAGCTTGAGGCGCTGAACACATGCCGTGTGAGCGAATCCCAGTTCACCACGGCACCACCGAGCAACACATCGACAATGTTGCCATGCTTGTTGCCCGTGCTCGGGCATTGCGAGACCTCAAGGATGTCACGCGGCCGCTGCACGACGCCTTCGCTGACAAGAAACCCGGCCGCCAGTTCCTCATCGTGGCCGGGTGTGCGCATCACCACGGCCACAGAGCGGCCTTCGACACGGATTTCGAGCGGTTCCTCCGTAGCGGTCACGTCCGCCACTTCATGCGTCGCGCCCGAGACATTCACTTTGCGCACCTGCACCTCCGCGATGGCTGGACGGGCGGTGCTCATCACGACGCCTCCATGAAATCGGCTGGCAACACTCCTGCAGGCACACGGCGTGGCTCTGCGATGAGGCGCACCATCTTGTCAAAGATCTCACGTCCACGGATGATCTCGATCTCCACGCGCATGAAATAGAACGGAATGTCCGACTTCGGCATCTTCGGAAAGCGCACGTAGTCCTTTTCCGTCGTCACCATGCAGTGCACATCGCGACGTTCACAGCGATCGACGAACTGACGCAGCTCCGGCCCATGAAAGCGATGATGATCGGCGAAGCGGGCGATCACCTCGATCTTCGCGCCCAGTTTGCGCAAGCCGTTCTCAAAACTCTCCGGCACGGCGATGCCTGAAAGCGCACCGACGAACTTATCCTTCAGTCCGTCGATGGGAATGCGCTCACCGGTGTGGATGTCCTCGAAGTGCATGGCGCGATGGCGGCACTCGATGATCTCGGCGGCACGGTTGTAGCGGCGGATCTGCTTGATGATGTCCTCGGTGTCGCCGTCGGACTTGGTGATGAAGATGTAGCTGGCGCGGCGCAGGCTGCGTGGCGGCTCGCGCAGGGTGCCGCGAGGCAGCATGTAGCCGTTGCTGCCAAAGGGTGCCGTCTTGTCGATCAGCACGATGTCATGGCGATGTTTGAGGCGTAGATACTGCAAACCGTCGTCCAGAATGAGAACGTCCGCGCCGAAAGTCTTGATCGCATGCGCACCGGCCTTCACACGGTTTTTGTCCACCACGACCGGGATGCCTTGGCAGTTCTTCGCCAGCATGAAGGGCTCATCGCCTGCGTTATGCGAGTCGAGCAGCACTTTTTCGCCATCGGACACGATGCGCGGCAGCGGTTCGGCGGGTTTTGGGATCAGCCCGAGTTTCGCGGCCATTTTCTTGGAGAACGGCAGCTTCTTCTGACGCTTGCTTTTGTAGCCGCGGCTGAGAATGCACACGCGGCGGCCGTGCTCATGCAGCGCCTTGGACAGCATCTCCACGACCGGCGTCTTGCCCGTGCCACCGACGGTCAGATTGCCGACGCTGATGACGGGGACACCCAGGTGGTGGTCATGGATGTAGCGGTGACGGTACAGGTAAAGCCGCGTGCGCACCGCTGCCGAGTAGATGCCTGAAAGTCCACGGAAGACCAACCGCAGCAACGACGCACGAATGCCGCGGCGGTTGTTGATCACCACGTCGATGACGAAGTTTTCGAGGTCTTCCAGAGTGTCTCTCACTGCCTGCCATAGGAGGCGGGGAACCGTGCCGCGTCAAACGAGACGCCTTGATGTTTGCGGCTCTGGAGCCGTGTCCATTCATGAACGCGACGAACGCTTTCCGCCCGGCATAGCTTGAGCCGGAACTCGTGCGCCGAGCAGGCGTTTGGCCAGCCGCGTCATCAGGTCCACGTCCTCGCTGCGCAGGAAGGCGAGGTACAAAACCATCATGGCCATGAAGAACATGAAAAGATTGTTGGATGTCAGGAAGATGCCGAAATGCAGGACAAAGCCGGCGAGCATCCCCGTCCTGTGCCAGCGACGGCTGAAGAGCAGCAGCGGCAGCGCCACCTCCACAATGAGGATGAGATAGGTGACCACCCGCAGAGCAAGATCGAAGTCCACAACCCACACGGCGGGCCAGCGTGCGTAATACGAAAGCAGATAGTAGCCCATGAATTCTCCGCTGAGCCAGAACGGGCTGTCCAGCCTGTCCAGGACGGTCTGCCAGTAGATGACCAGGAGCTGGACGCGCATCAAGGTGAGGCCATACGACCTTGCCACAGAGTCGTTCTCACGAGGCTTGTCCAGGGACCAGACTGCAGGCAGCGGAGACAAGAGGACAAGGAAGGAGATGCAACGCAGGACGAGGTCCCATCCGCATAGAGCGTTCACAGCACGGGCCGCGTAGGAGATATGCCACACATACACCACCAGCGCCGCGACGCGCTGCATCTTGCCCAGCAGGAGAAACACCAGCGCGACTCCGGCGACCACCATGACGACGGACACCGATCCTGCATCACGGCACCAGTCAAAGACGGTCAGGTAGGGCCAGAGGTAAGCCTTGCGCGTGACTTCCTGGTCGATCATGCCCGCGTCTGTCAGGAAAAACTCGCGGTCAGGCCAGAGCATCACGAGATTGATCAAAGCGGCCAGCGAGAAGGCAATGCGCACACACGCATAGATGCGCCCATCGGCGGGTGCCAGAAGCAGCCCTTCCAGGAATTGGCGGATTCTGGCTGGCATGAGTGGATTCTCAGGGTTGTGCCGCAGGGGCTAGGTCGCGCAGCTTGAACGGCCCCATGGTGGTGGTTTTTTTGACAGCGATCTCCCGCAAGTTCCTGACACCGAGAAGACTGCGGGTGTACCAAGTCTCGCAATCAAGCTGGAAAAGGGTCTCGGGCGGGTATTTCCCGGTTTTCAGCAGTGCCGCCGCCACCTGTCTCATGTAGGGCTCTCTCTGGTCGCTGCGCTCGTCGCGGTGCAGGACCAGCGTGACCCAGTTGCAGTATCGCGCGTGTTCAGGCTGCGGAAAGGGAAGCAGCCCCGGCACCCTCATCCCCACCCGATGAACCGGCTTGCCCGGACTGGCGACTGTGAGGTGCACATTGAGACGATGCACGTTTGGGATCGTCTTGAACATCGACCAGTCCTGCAGGCAGGTCGTGACATATTCGTAGCCACGAGACAGCTTCCCGGGAACGCTCCCGTCCGTCCATTCCCGCGGCAGGATGGAGACTGCCAGGAAGATCAAATGCACCGTTCCGAAGAACAAAATGCACCTGTGCTGGAACGGCTTGGACAGGCGAAAAAGCATCACTGAGAATCAGAAAACGCCTTCACGGCGGGGCATCAAGCACTTCTTTGCTCATGTGGCATGTCACGAGCCGCTCCAGTGCCCCGCAGAGCTGAGGCGATTTTCTTTTTCGGCCAGAGCCAGGATCGTCTGGAAGTGCGGGCTCTTGCTTTCGCGATGCACCACACTGGTCTCGATTTTTTTGAAGCCTGTCCTGCCCAGCATGTCATGCAGGTCGCTTTCAGAGAATCCGAGCCACACATCCGCGTAAAGTTCACGCGCCTTTTCAAACTGATGCTTCAGCAAATCGAGCACCACGATGCGTCCGCCGGGCTTGAGGATCGTGAACGCAGCTTTCAGCGCCTTATCCGGACTCTGCGCATGATGCAGCGCCTGACTCAGGAACACGAGGTCCACATTCAGGGGCGGGATCGGCGGTGCTTCGATATCACCCAGGCGGTACTCAAGGTTCGTGAAGCCATGCTTGTGCGCCAGTTCGGCACCGTAAGCCACCATCTTCTCGCTGTTATCGACCGCGATGACCTTCTTCGCCCGCTGGGCGAGCAATTGCGACAGCGTGCCTTCGCCAGCCCCAAGATCAGCGATGATCAGTGGCGGCATGAGCTTCAGCAAAGTCTCTCCCAACCCTTTCCATGAACGGCCAGGGATGTAGTGACGGCCGAACTTGCCCGCCAGCGCGTCGAAGTACGCCTGTGCTGTTTGCGCCCTCTTGCGCAACACCACCTTGAGGGCCTCGGCATCCTTCATCGCCTCCCGCAGCTCGCTTCCCGCAGCATCCACCAAGGCCATGAAATTCTCACGGACCGGCTGATCTTTCGCATTCGGTTGCTCGATCTGGTAAAGACGGTTCTTCCCACTGCGCCGGTCACTCACCAACCCGGCAGCCTTTAACTTCGCGAGCTGGGCGGAAATGTTCGACTGCGGCAGCGAGAGCACCTCCTGCAGCTCCGCCACACTGAGTTCCTCCTGTTTCAGCAGCAGTAGCAGCCGCACCCGTGTGGGATCGGCGATGAGGCTGAGGGATTTGAGGATCGAAGCCAAGGCTAAGCCATCGTATCAACGCATCATGATTCATCAATGCCGGAGTTGCCTGCCTTGCAAATCAAGGCTCACAGCTTCGATGCTGCCCAGATGCCAGCTTTCTGCTGCTCCGCACGCCTCCGCAGCGCCTGAAGCTCCAGGGCATAGTCATTCATGGAACGTGCATCGGAAGGCAGGTTTGTGGTCACCCCGGCCACTCGCGCAAAACCCTGCTGCACCAACAGGTCGGCCAGATACACCCACTTCCCAGTGCTGATCTCCACCAGCACCAGCGCGTAATATCGGCTCAGCCCTGGCACCTCCTCCCAGCGTGTCATCACGGAGCACGGATGCTCCTTGAGCAGTTTCGTCACATAGGCCGCCGCACGCTGCCCTTCCTCAATCACCCGTTGGCTGCTCACGCCAAAGTAGCGCGCTTGTTCCTGCACGCGCTGCGGATGCGTCGAGGAGGCATCCAGCGCATCGACAAAGTAGAGCACAAACACGTGCTCGTCCTCAGTGTCGCTCACCTTGAAGCGCAGCGTGTCCGCCTCGTTCGTGCGGCTCTCGATGAACTTCGCCTTTGGAAAGACTTTGAATTCCGGGAGCGGCGCGCGCCCCGCGTCCGCGTTCTGTCCCGGCGGCACCTGCGCCACACCCACCGGCACCGCGGCAACAGGAGCGGGCCTGCTTTCCTTCAGCAGGATCGCCACCAGCACGACGATCAGCACCAGCACGCAGGTGATGGCAAGATTGAGCAGGGTGTCGCGCAGAGGCATGATTCAATAAAACGAAACTCGGCGCGCACTTTCCCGCGATCAAGCTCCGCCTCAAGCCGCAAGTGGCATCCTGCCGTCCTCCGGAGGATATTCTCGCCCAGCCTGAAAGAACCCGGCATCTGAAGTGCGATTGGTATGACCTCCTACCAATTCTCCATGACCCTCTCCCCGCTCAAGCCCATCCCGACGCTGGTCGATCAGGTCTGCGCCCGTCTCGCGCGCCAGTTGCGTGACGAACCTGAACCCGGCGATGGCAGACTGCCGCCTGAACGCGTCATGGCCGAGCGCCTCGGTGTCAGCCGCACCGTGCTGCGTGAGGCCACGAAGCGTCTCGAGCTGCAAGGTTTGATCGAAATTCGCCATGGCAGCGGCATCCGCGCTGTGAACCGGCTGCACAAGCCTCTCAGCGGCTCCTTGTCCCTGCTGCTGCCTGACGTTGGCGAACGATTGCGTCAGTTGAACGAAGCCCGGGCCGCCATAGAGCCAGAAATCGCCAAACAAGCCGCGCTCAAAGCCAAGGCGGCCGATTTGAGGCAGCTCCGCGCCATTCACGAGCGAATGCAAAATGCAGAAAGCCATGACGAGGCCGTGGAAGCCGACATCGACTTCCATCGCACCCTCGCCCGCATCGCGGGCAACGAAATCCTGAAACTCATGCTCGAATCCCTCGCCGACCTTGGTCGCGAGAGCCGCCGAGTGACGATTGGAAATGTCGGACATCAGCGGGCCGTCGAACATCACGTCGCGATCTTGAAGGCAGTCACCGCCCACGATGCCACCGCGTCCGCGAAGGCGATGAAACATCACCTGGACGAGGCGGCGCGCGATCTTTTCGCCAAAACAAAGACCAAGCGATGAAGCCGCTTCTTTTCTTTTCAGTCTTTTCCGTCCCTTCCGCCCTTCTCGCCGTCGATTTCGACCGCGAGATCCGTCCGCTGCTGCAAAAACACTGCATCGAGTGCCACGGCGAAAAGAAGCAGAAGGGCGAGCTCCGCCTCGATGCCAAAGTGCATGCCTTCAAAGGCGGTCACGACGGCCCCGCGATTCTCTCAGGCAAAGCGGATGCCTCTCCGCTCTTCAAGCGCATCACCAGCACCGATGACGACGAGCGCATGCCTCCGAAAGGCGATCCCCTTTCGCCGCAGGAAATCACGCTCCTCCGTGAATGGATCGACTCGGGCGCGAAATGGCCCGAAAATGCCAACGATAAAGCCGCGCTGACCGACAAGCGGCTTCAGCATTGGTCGGTGCAGCCGATCAAAGTGGCTTCGGCTTTAGCCGAATCGGTCGGGCTAAAGCCCGAGCAAATTTCCATCGATACCTTCATCGAAGCCAAACTCCGTGCGAATGGCCTCAAGATGTCTCCGCAGGCGGACGCGCACACGTTGAAGCGTCGGCTTTACTTCGACCTCCTCGGCCTTCCACCGTCCGACGTGTCAGAAAAGTCCGACCTGTCCGACCAAGCCTACGAAGCGCTCGTGGACTCCCTCCTCGCCTCCCCCCACTTCGGCGAACGCCAGGCCCGCCACTGGCTCGACATCGTCCACTACGCCGACACCCACGGCTTCGAGCGTGACCAGCTCCGCCCGAATGCTTGGCGTTACCGCGACTACGTCATCGAGTCCTTCAATGCCGACAAACCCTACGACCAGTTCATCAAAGAACAGATCGCCGGGGATTTGCTGCCGAAGCCAACCATCACCGCGCTCGGATTCCTCGCCGCAGGCCCGTGGGACTTCGTCGGGCAGCAGGAAACGCGGTCCGACATGCTGCGCCGTGCCGCCCGCGCTCTCGATCTCGACGACATGGTCACGCAGACGCTCACCTCCACCATGGGCATCACCATCAACTGCGCCCGCTGCCACGATCACAAGCTCGATCCCATCACGCAGGAAGAGTATTACCGCCTGTGGGCCGTTTTTGCCGGTGTGAAACGCGGAGACCGCGAAACCGATGCCACCGAGTCAAAACGCATCGCCACCGAAAAAGCCCGCTTAAACAAAGAACTCGCCCAAACACGCACGCAGATCGCCAAACTGGCCGGTGAAGGCCTCGAACTCGCCAAACTCATCCCCGAAGCCTCCGGCATCGACCTGCGCAACGGCAGCATCACCAAGGACAAACTCGGCTACTTTCGCGACATCCAAACCAATCGCCTTCAGAAGGTTCCTTCTGTCCCTTCCGTCCTTTGGGTCTTTGTTCCGAACGGCCCGAAAGTCCCTATCGCCTTCAAACAAGAAGTCACCGGCATCCCAGCCACCAGCGGCCACTTTTGGGACACCATCGCCAATCATCCCATCAACGCCCAACGCAACACCAAGATCGGCAGCACAGATTATGCAGCGAAAGGCCATAGCATGCTCGCCATGCACGCAAACAGCGGCATCACCTTCGATCTCGCCAAACTGCGCGAGCAGAGCGGCCTCAAAGCCATGCGACTCACCGGCCTCGTCGGCTTCGGAGCTTCGAAAGAGGCCGCAGGCACGAAGGCAGACTTCACTGTGTTCGTCGATGACGAGCTGAAGTTCCAAAAGCTCAAACTCCGCAAAGACGAGACCGCCGTGCTCGATCTCGACGTGCCTGCGAAGGCCAAAACGCTCACCTTGATCGCCACAGATGGTGGCGACGGCATCGGCAACGATCTGCTTTTCATCGGTGATCCGAAGCTCGTGCCCGAAATCGCCGAAACGCGGCTCAGCGAGGCTCAAAAGGCCGATTTGACCAAACTTCGCGCTGAAGCTCAAAAGCTCGAAAAAGCCCTCCAAAGCCTTCCCGAGCCCGAAAAGGTCTATGCGGTCGTTTCCGATGAAAAACCGCCCGTGATCAAAGTGCAACGCCGCGGCAATCCAGAGGACGAGGCGCAGGAAGTCATGCCCGGAGCTTTTGCGTGGGTGAAGCATGCCGGCGCGGCCTTTGGCGATCAAAACACGCCCGAAGCCCAGCGTCGGCTCGCGCTCGCGAACTGGATCGCGCATCCCGACAACCCGCTCACAGCGCGGGTGATCGTGAACCGGTTATGGCATCATCATTTCGGCCAAGGCTTGGTGAACACGCCGAGTGATTTCGGCATCGGCGGCAGTGCGCCGAGTCATCCGGAGCTGCTGGACTACCTGGCGCGGGAGTTCATGACGCATGGCTGGAGTTTGAAGCATGTGCACAAGCTAATCGTGATGTCGAAGGCGTATCGTAGAACGAGTTTTCCAACTCGTTCACCCCAAACCAACGAGTTGGAAAACTCGTTCTACGCCGACTCCTCCAACCGCCTGCTCTCCCATCAAAATCCGCGCCGCCTCGATGCGGAGACGCTGCGCGACACGGTGCTCGCCGTTTCTGGAAAGCTGAACCTTGAGCGTGGAGGGCCGGGTTACCGTGATTTCAACTACACGGAGGCCTACGCGCCGATTTATGAGTATGTGACGCCGGACAAACCGGAGCTTTGGCGCCGCAGCATCTACCGTTTCATCGTTCGCACGACGCCGCACCAGTTCATGACCACGCTCGACTGCCCAGATCCCGCGAACTTCACGCCAGCGAGAGCGCAAACGACCACGGCCCTGCAAGCCCTCACCCTCTCCAACAACGAGTTCATGCTCCAGCAGTCCCGCCACCTCGCTGAACGAGCCAAAACGCCCGAACGAGCCTTTCAACTTTGCTTCCAACGCGATGCGACGCCCGAAGAACTCGCCGCCGCGAAGCAAATCGACCTCTTCTCGCTGTGCCGCATGCTTTTGAATGCGAACGAGTTCATTTATGTGGATTGAGCGTTCAATCAGACGGTGAGGCCGCGTATGTGTGCGACCATGAAATCGCCCCTTTGTTTCCTCGCCCTCCTTTCCACGCTGCACGCTGCGGAGCCTCCATCATGCGAATGGGTCTTCAGCGGGGGTGGCAGCGGGCATGACAAGACTCGGGCAGTCACGACCGACCGATCCGGGAACGTGTTTCTAGCGTCCGAGTGCGTGGGGGATGCGATGTTTGGCGACCAGCAGCACAAGAGCGCTGGTGAGATGGACATGTGCCTGACGAAGCTCGATGCCGCGGGCAAGCCGCTGTGGGTGAGCGGTTTCGGAGGCAGCAAGACGGATCGAGCGTATGGCGTGATCACAGATGCGGCGGGGAATGCGTATGTCACCGGCCACTTCGAGAGCACGGACGCGATGGTGAATGGAGAGAAAGTGCCGAATGCGGGTAACTTCGATGCCTTCACGGCGAAGTTCGCCCCCGATGGCAAGCTGCTGTGGGTGCGCGTGAAGGGCGGCGAGGGCTCTGATTATGGACACGGCATCGCCATCGACTCGAAGGGGCATGTCGTCATCACAGGCGCGATCGGCGGCCAGTTCTTTTGCACGAAGTATGACGCGGAAGGCCGCGAGATCTGGCATCGCTCTCCTTCAGGAAAGGTCTCCGGCAGCGGTCACGGCATCGCGATTGATGGGAAGGATCACATCTATCTCGGTGGCAGTGCTTCGGGCGCAGGAGCCTTTGGTAAAATCGCCATCGAATCCAAAACGAGCGCCGCGCTCGTGCTGAAGCTCACCCCGGAAGGCGAGGGCGAATGGGTGAACCTCATCCCGGGCACCACGAGCGCCATTTATCACGAGATCGCGTGCGACTCGCAGGGTCGCGTGTGGGGCGCAGGCATGTTCAAGGGCAGCGTGAATGTGGCAGGCCAGACGTTTCAATGCAGCGGTAAAGATTACGACGGCCTCATCGTGCATCTCGATGTCGAAGGCCAGGTGCAGTGGGCAAAGCACATGCATGGCCCGGGCACCGATTACTGCCTCGGCGTGGTCACCGATGATCACGGCACCGCCTTTGTGTGTGGCGATTTCAATCAAGACACCGTGCTCGCCGGTCACGCCCTCATCACCCGCGGCAGCGGCGACATCTTCCTCGCGGCGTTTGATGAAAAAGGCGGCCTCCTGTGGGTGCAGCAGGCCGGCGGCAAGCTCAACGACAGCGCTTACCCGATCACCTTCCGCGCTCCGGATGAGCTCATCATTGCCGGAGCCCTCTCCACACCTGCCACCTTCGGCACTCACGAATTGACCAAATCCGGCTCCAGCGATTTGTATGCCGCCAAATGGAAGCTGAAACCCCTCAAATGACCCTGATGAAACCTCTCTTTGCCTTCCTACTCCTGCTGACCAGCCTCGCCTCCGCCGAGCCGAAATACGATCCTGCCAAGCTTCCGAAAGGGCACGACTACTTCGAGCTGCGTGATGGACTGGCGAACTGCCAGCGCAAGTTCACGCAGGAAAAAACCGGACGCGTCATTTTCTTCGGCGGCTCAATCACGGCGGGCGGTGCGTGGCGTCAGCACACCTGCGATTACCTCACGAAGAAGTTCCCGGGCACGAAGTTCGAGTTCATCAATGCTGGCATCGGCTCCATGGGCTCCGTGCCACATGCGTTTCGTCTGGAGCGGGATGTTTTGGCCAAATGGCCGGTGGATTTGCTCTTCGTCGAGGCGGCGGTGAATGACAGCTCGAACATCCCGCAGCATCCCGATCTCATGCTGCGCGGTATGGAGGGCGTGGTGCGCCACATGCGCACCGTGAGTCCGCTGACGGACATCATCCAGCTTCACTTCGTCATGCCACCGCACATGGATGACTACCACGCTGGCAAAGTGCCCGCGTCCATCGCCCAGCATGAGCGCGTGGCCGTGGCGTATGGCAATCCGTCGTTCAACCTCGCGCGTGAAGTCACCGATCGCATCGACGCGGGTGAGTTCACCTGGGCAGACGATTTCAAAGGCCTGCATCCCTCGCCCTTCGGTCATCAGCTCTACGCCAACAGCGTCGCCCGCATGCTCGACGCCGCTTTTGCCCAACCCATCGCCGCTTCCACGAAAGAGCATCCGCTGCCCGCGCCGCTCGATGCTCAAAGCTACGCCAAAGGCCGCCTCGGCGACATCGCGCAGGCAAAAATCATCCAAGGCTTCACGCTCGTGCCTTCGTGGAAACCTGCCGACGACAACAAGCAGCCGAACGGCAAAAACATCGGCGTGCGCGAGGGCTTTGTGAACGTGCCCGCGCTCGTCGGCACCGAGCCGGGTGCGGAGTTTGAGTTCAGCTTCGAAGGCACCGGCTGCGGCCTCTTCATCGCTTCCGGCCCCGATGCTGGCCAGATCGAGTTCAGCGTGGATGGCGGTCCACCTCGCACGCTCGACACCCTGACGCACTGGAGCAGCGGCCTGCATCTTCCGTGGGCCTTGATCCTCGACGACCAGCTCAAACCCGGCCCCCACACCGCAAGAGTCCGCCTCGTCGCCTCGAAGACCTCGTCCAAGAGTGCGCTGCGGGTGTTTCATCTGCTGCTGAATTGAGATCGAAATTTTTTCCGGCAAATGAGCGCACGGCTGGCGACGACTAGGTTGTAAGCCACCCATGTCACCGCCATCCGAACACGAGCGCCATGCCCAATTTCTCCGCCACTACGCGGAGAGCGAGGTGGCGTTGCACACGTTTGTGAGGTCGCTGGTGCCCACGCGGCAGATGGCTTCGGAGGTAATGCAGGATGTGATTCTTGTGCTGTGGGAGAAGTTTGATGCGGCGGCGGATTTTCAGGGCTGGGCCTTTGGCGTGGCAAAGAATATCGCGCTGCGTCACCTGCGCCGGCAGTCGCGGGACCGGCATGTGTTTGATGACGAACTGGTGAACCAGCTCGCCGATGATGCGGCCGCCCTGGTGCCGGTGCATGACGGGCATCGCGAAGCCTTGGAGCACTGCCTGGAGAAGCTCCCCGCCGCGCAACGTGAACTGGTGCTCAGCGCCTACACGAAGGGCACCCGCATGGATGAGCTGGCCACCCGCCGTGGGCAGTCGCCGATGGCACTCTACAAACTGCTCCACCGCATTCGGCAGGCCCTGCTGGAGTGCGTGGAGCGCACACTCGCCAAGGAGGAACACGCATGAATCCCGACTCACACGATCTCATCCAGCGCCACATGGCCGGACTGCTCACCGAAGATGAAGCTGCCCCCCTAAAAACCCGCCTGAAGGCCGACACAGACCTGCGGAGGCTCTATTTGCACTACATGAATCTGGATGTGGCACTGGAGGCCCAGGCAACTTCCGCCGCAGGGGCACGCGACGTGCTCACAACGCTGCCGGATACGAGCCGTTCGCCACGGCAGTTCTGCTGGCGTCCGCTCACCGCAGCGGCCTTCATCGGCGCGGCGGCGGCCTGTGTGGCGTTGGGGATGTGGTGGCTCAGTCCGCAGGACTTTGCACGTGTGGAAACGATCGTCGGGGTGTCGAGTCTGACGCCTGGGTCCATTTTGCAGGGCGAGAAGCATGAGCTGCAAGCCGGGACGCTGGCTCTGATCACATCCAAGGGCGCGAAAGTCGTGATCGAGGCTCCGGCGGTGTTTCAATTTGAGTCCGCGCAGCGTCTGCGGCTCACGCAGGGTCGGCTTTCGGCGGATGTGCCGCCTTCGGCGAAAGGGTTCACGGTGATCACGCCTTCGGGGGATGCGGTGGATCTGGGCACGCGGTTCGGCGTGGATGTGCCGCTCGGGGGTGAAGCGGAGGTGCATGTGTTTCAGGGAGAAGTCATCGCCCATGCGGCGAAAGACCAGCGCAGCCTGCGCACCGGTGATGCGGTGACGATGACGACCGGCGGCCATGCGGCGCGTGATCTGCGCTCGGCGGCCTTCATTCATGGCGATGAAGTGAACGAACTCACCGCCGGCCTCGCCGCAGGCCAGCGGGCACGCTCGGAGGCTGCTTTGTCGAAGCTCCGCGAGGACCCCGCCTTGATTGCCTTGCTCGATTTTGAGTCAGGCGAGGCTCCGGACACTTGCCGCACCACGCAAGGCCGCTGGCCGGGATCGCGTGCGCCGGAGTTTGTGCGTGTGGGCGATCATTTGAAGCTCGATCTCGGTGGCGAGCGCACGTGGCCGCGGCTCACGCTGGCCTCGTGGGTGCGGCTGGACCGGCTAGATGCGCTTTATCAATCCCTGCTGCACACGGATGGTTGGGAGGTAAGCAATCCCGGCCAGGTCCACTGGATGGTGAATCGCTACTCCACCATGCGACTGGCACTCAAAGGCAACGCAGGCTCCTCAAGCCCCGATGGCTTCCCGGACTCGCTCACGCCTGTTTTGCCCGAAATTGGCCGCTGGATGCATCTCGCCGTGGTTTATGACTCCGAGGCGAAAACGACGCGTTTTTACCTCAACGGCCGTTTCGACAGCGAAAGCCGCGAAACGACGGCTCATCCGGCCCGCCTAGGTCCTGCACAAATCGGCAACTGGAACCGCACGGACCGCAAACTCAGCGGCCGCGTGGACGAAATACTCATCCTAGGCCGTGCGATGAGCGATGCGGAGATTCAGTCGCTCTTCGAATCCGGCAATCCTTACCGTTGAAGCTTGTTCATGCGTTTCCTGGCCCTTTTCATCACTCTTCCCGCCTTCGCCGCGCCGGTGGACTTTGTCCGCGAGGTGCGGTCCATCTTTGAAAAGCACTGCTACGAATGCCACGGCGAGAAGAAGCAGAAATCCGGCTTCCGTCTCGATGTGAAAGCCGCCGCGTTCAAAGGCGGTGACAATCATGGACCGGACATCGTGCCCGGAAAGGCCTCCGAAAGCCCGCTGCTGCATTTTTTGACCTCGGACGATGAGGACGAAGTCATGCCACCAAAGGGCAAGCTGGCGGCTGCGGAGATCGAGACGCTCACAAGATGGATCGATGAGGGCGCGAACTGGCCGGATGGCGTGGATTTGGCGAAGGTGGAGGACAAACGCGATCATTGGGCGTTCAAGCCGCTCAAAGTGGCTTCGGCTTTAGCCGAATCGATGCGGCTAAAGCCGCAGCCACTTTCCATTGATGCCATCATCGACGCCAAGCTCGCCGAGCACGGTCTCACCCGCTCTCCTGCTGCTGAGCCGATCGCGTGGCTGCGGCGCGTGACGTTTGATCTCACGGGCTTGCCGCCCACTCCGGAGGAGGTGGAGGCATTCTTGAAGAAGCCAGACCATGCTTCCACCGTGGATCGTTTGCTTGCTTCGCCGCGCTACGGAGAGCGCTGGGCGCAGCACTGGCTGGATGTCGTGCGCTACGCGGATACGCATGGTTTTGAGGTGAACACCGAGCGACCTCATGCCTGGCCGTATCGCGACTATGTGATCCGCTCCTTCAATGCCGACACGCCGTATGATCGCTTCATCAAAGAGCAAATCGTGGGCGATTCGATGGGGGTGGATGAGGCCACGGGGTTCCTCGTCACGGCCTCGGTGCTGCTGCCCGGCCAGATCGGCAAGGATGCGCCGTCCATCCGGCTGGCACGGCAGGATTCGCTCGATGAGATGGTCACAAACATCGGCCAGACTTTTCTCGGGCTGAGCGTGGGCTGCGCACGCTGCCACGATCACAAGTTCGATCCCATCAGCGCCAAGGACTACTACGCCATGCAGGCTCTGGTGGCGGGCGTGGAATACGCGGATCGCGAACTGCGCACGCCTGAGGCGCTGGCGAGAAAGAAAGAAGCCGCCACGGCCCGCCAGCGCGATGCACTGATCACGCAGCGACTCACGCAGCTCTCGCCGATGGCCCGTCCGGGACAAAAGGAGGGCGTGCAGCGCCCGACGGTGCGGGCGACGATGAACATCGACCGCATCGCACCGGTTCGCACGAAGCGCGTTCGCTTCACCATTCGCGAGACGAACAGCCTGGAGCCTTGCATCGATGAGCTGGAGGTCTTCAACACCGCAGGCGTGAATGTGGCGCTCGCCAGTGCCGGGGCCAAGCTGAAGACCTCGGGCGACAAGATTTCGCGCAACCGCCATGAGCCGGCGTTCATTCACGATGGCCGCTACGGCAATGAACGAAGCTGGATGTCGAACGAGAAGGGCAAGGGGTGGGTGGAGATCGAGTTTGCCCGCGAGGAGGAGATTTCACAGATCGCGTGGAGCCGGGATCGGCTGGAGAAGCTGGTGGACCGCGTGGCGCTCGATTACGCCATCGAGATCGGCCATGACAAAGGCTGGCTGTTGGTGGCGGATGCGAGCGATCGCCGCCCGCATCAGCTAGGACTCGGTGCCGGGCCGGAGTTTGTGTTTGAGGGCTTGCCCGAGACGGAAGCGAAGGAGATACGCGGTCTGCTCAATGAGCGTGGCAGCCTTTTGGCCAAGATGAAAGCGGGCGAGCAGGGCCAGCTTGCCTTCGCGGGCACCTTCCGCGAGCCGGACGACATTCATCTGCTCAATCGCGGCGATCCCGAGCAGCCGAAGGAATCCGTCGTGCCCGCCGTGCTCAGCGCTCTCGGTGATGTGAAGCTCACCAATGCAACGCCCGAACTGAAACGCCGCCAAGCGCTGGCCGACTGGATCGCCAGCCCACAGAATCCGCTGACGGCCCGCGTGATGGTGAACCGCATCTGGCAAGGCCACTTCGGCACTGGTTTGGTCGCCACGCCGGGTGATTTTGGCCGCATGGGCATGAAACCCACACATCCCGAGCTGCTGGACTGGCTCGCAGGCGAGTTCATCCGCAGCGGATGGAGTGTGAAGCACCTGCACCGGCTCATCGTGCTGAGCGAAACGTATGGGCAGGCATCCCAGACAATGAGACAGGGAGGCAATGAGACAGGGAGACAAGGCGGCTCCATCACCTTGTCTCCAGGTCTGATTGTCTCATTGTCTTCCACCGCCAACACCATCGATGCCGAATCCAAATACCTCTGGCGCTTCCCCAGCCGTCGCATCGAAGCGGAAACACTCCGTGACTCCATGCTCGCCGTCAGCGGAAAACTCAACTTCACGATGTATGGCCGGGGATTCGATCTTTTCGACAAACGCGGCGGTTTGAGCGGCTTCAAGCCAGTGGAGACCTTCAGACCCGAAAACCAGCGGCGCATGATTTATGCCCACAAAGTCCGCCGTGAGCCAGAAACGGTCTTTGGAGCCTTTGATTGCCCGGACGCGGGCCAAAGCACCGCCCTGCGCCGCGCCTCCACCACGCCGATTCAGGCGCTGAATCTCTTCAACAGCCGCTTCACGCTCGAACACGCAAATGCGTTCGCCGAGAGAGTCCGGCGTGAGGTTGGCGCGGATGATGCCGCACAGATTCGCCGCGCCTATGAGCTCGCTCTCTGCCGAAAACCCAATGCCGCAGAACTCCACGACGCCCTGCCGCTCGTGAAGCAACACGGAGCCGCCGTGCTCTGTCGGGCGCTCTTCAACTCGAACGAGTTCCTTTTCATTCCATGAACGCTGAGCATCTCACTCCCCATGGCCTGCGGCTGCTGAACCGCCGAGGCTTTCTCACGCAGAGCGCCACGGCGCTCGGTGGCATCGCGTTGTCGAAGCTGCTCGCGGATGATCAGCTTCTCATCGACCCCGCGCGACCTTTTGCGTCGAGGCAGCCGCATTTCGCGCCGAAGGCAAAGAATGTGGTCGTCATCTTCTGTGCTGGGGCGGTGAGCCAGCTCGAAACATGGGACTACAAGCCGGAACTCATCCGATGGGATGACAAACCTTTGCCTGGAGGCCCTGCGGTGACGTTTCAAGGTCCTGCGGGCAATCTAGCGCGTCCACAGTATGCCTTTCGGCCTCGCGGACAGACGGGCAAGATGGTGAGCGACATGATCCCGCATCTCGCGGAGCTTACGGACGACATCGCGTTCATCCACTCGCTCACCAGCAAATCGAACACGCATGGCCCTGCGGAGAATTTTCTCTCCACCGGCTCCGTGCTTGATGGCTTCCCCTCGCTCGGCTCGTGGGTCACGTATGCTTTGGGCACTGAGAGCGAGGAGCTGCCATCCTATGTCGCCATCCCCGATCCACGCGGCGTGCCGCAGAATGGGGCCAACAACTGGGGGCCAGGATTTCTCCCGGCCGCCTTTCAAGGCACCACGATGAGCTCCAAGGAACCGGTGCGCCATCTCAGCGCTCCCGGCATCCCCGCAGATGCCGACCGCGCCGCACGCTCGCTTTTGCAGAAGATGAACGCCCGCCATCTGGAGGCACATCCGGGTGACAGCAAGCTCGCCGCCCGCATCGCCAGCTATGAACTCGCCGCGCGGATGCAGCTCAGTGTGCCCGAGATCAACGACCTGAGCACCGAACCCGCGCACATCCTGAAGATGTATGGCGCGGACGACACGCAGGACGCCAACAAGGCCGCCTTTGCCAAAAACTGCATCCTCGCCCGCCGCCTCATCGAGAAGGGCGTGCGCTTCGTGCAGCTCTTCAACGGTGCGTATGCCAGCGGTGGTGCCCTCAACTGGGACGGGCACAGCAAGCTCAAGGAGCAATACGACGTCCACGCCCACATCCTCGACCAGCCCGCCGCCGCGCTCATTCGCGATCTGAAACAACGCGGCCTCCTGCAAGACACGCTCGTCGTCTGGTGCACCGAATTCGGACGCATGCCCTTCTTCCAAAAAGGCGCGAAAGGCCGCGATCACAATCCCGATGGCTTCACCTGCTGGCTGGCTGGCGCAGGCGTGAAGCCCGGCGTCAGCCACGGCCGCACCGACGACCTCGGCCAACGCGCCATCGAGGACGTGCATCCGCTTTACCATTTCAATGCCACCATCCTTCATCTGCTCGGACTCGACTTCGAAAAGCTCAGCTTCGAGCACAACGGCATCCAGCGCCGCCTCACCAATGTGGAGGGGAAGGTGATCCGCGAGGTTCTGGCGTGAAATGTCCGGGGTCACCCGCCACTACGATGACATCGAGCGCATCCGCGAGCCGCCACCGCAAATGTGTCGGGACGAGCTTAGCATTCCGCAGCCCGAATCATTCTTCTCCTTGCGAGCGTATTGGCTGGCTCGCTCATTTATGAAACGCTCGATTCTTGCCCTCACTCTCTCCTTCATCACTGCCGCGCACGCCGATGTGTCGCTACCGGCGACGTTTTCGGATCACATGATTCTCCAGGCCGATGCGGCGGTGCCGGTTTGGGGCTGGGCGGGGCCGGGGGAGGAGGTGAGCGTCTCCATCGCCGGGCAGACGAAGTCGGTGAAAGCCGATGAGAAGGGAGAGTGGCGGGTGAAGCTCGATCCGCTGAAGTCGGGCGAGAGCACCTCGATGACGGTGAAGGGCAACAACACGATCACGATCCATGATGTGCTCACGGGTGAGGTGTGGCTGTGCTCGGGGCAGTCAAACATGGCGTGGACGGTCGGCAGGCTGCGCTCCTTCAAAGACGAGCAGACCACCGCGAACGCGCCGCAGCTGCGCATGTTCGTGGAGTCGTCCGGCGGCGCGGGCGCGAGCAATGTGAAGCCGCGTGGCGAGTGGAAGCTGACCACGCCGGAGAATCTCGCGAACTTCAGCGCCACCGCGTATTTCTTTGGCCGGCATCTGCATCGCGAGCTGAAACAGCCCGTCGGCCTGCTCGTTTCCGCCGTGGGTGGCACACCGATCCAAAACTGGATCAGCCCGAAGTCGCAGCGCACGCATCCCGAGATGGCGAAGCCTTTCACGGCGATGGATGCGTCGATGAAAACCTGGACGCCGGAACGCGCGAAGGAGCTGCATGCCCGGCAGCTCGAAAGCTGGCAAAAACAGGCCGATCAAGCCAAGGCGGCCAACAAGCCCGTGCCGCCGAAACCAGCGCTCAATCTGGATCCGCGCTCGCGGGCACCGGGAAACCTCTTCAACGGCAAAATCGCCCCGCTAGCCGGTTGCGCGATCAAAGGCGCGATCTGGTATCAGGGCGAGTCGAACGCCTTCACGGTCGAGGGCGGCAAGTTTTACGCCGAGCAGCTTCCCATGCTTGTCAAAGACTGGCGCGAGCACTGGGCGCAGGGCGATTTCCCCTTCGCGTGGGTGCAACTGCCGAACTTCCACAACGAGCGCTTCCTCGGCTGGTGCGAAGTGCGTGAATCGATGCTGAAGACGCTCGCCGTGCCGAATACCGGCATGGCGATCTGCCTCGATCTCGGCGACCCGAAGGACATTCACCCGCAGAACAAACAAGAAGTTGGCCGCCGCCTCGGCCTGTGGGCATTGGCGAAGGTTTACGGCCAAAACATCGCCTGGAGCGGACCGTTGCCGAAAGCGCAGCAGTTTGAAAACGGCAGCGCCATCTGCACCTTCGAGCACGCGGAAGGCCTGAAAGCCCGCGCAGGTCAAATCGAAGGCTTCGAACTCGCCGGAGCCGACCAAACCTTCCACCCCGCCACCGCAACGATTGAAGGCGAGAAAGTCATCGTGACCTCGCCGGAAGTGAAAACACCCGTGGCCGTGCGCTACGCCTGGAAAGATGATCCCAAGGCGAATCTCGTGAATGCTGCCGGGCTGCCCGCCTCGCCGTTCCGCAGTGATGCGTGGTGATCTTCGTTTTTTTAGGCAGAAGAATGGGGGCAGGAGAATGCATCTCCGCATCCATTCTTTTGCCCTCATTCTCTTGCCTATTTTTTCAATGAAACGTCTTCTCGCTTTTCTCCTCGTCGCGACTTCCGCACTTCATGCGCTTGATCTGACTTTGACCTTGCCGCTCGATTACCAAGTCGTGCAGCGCAGCAGTCCCGGGAAAGGGTTGCTGCGCATCGCGGGAGAGTTGTCGGAGGCGGTGGCTTTGCCGGATGTGGCGATGGAGGCGCGGGTGATGGGTGAGAAGGATCAAACCTCGTGGCAGCGCGTGGGTGGATCGGTGGCGGGAAAGAAGCTCGCGGGCACGGTGGAGGCGATCGCGGGCGGTTGGTGGCGGCTGGAGGTTCGCGTGATGAGCGCTGGCAAGGAGCTCGCGAAAGGAAGCGTGGCGCATGTCGGCATTGGCGAGGTGTTTGTCATCGCGGGGCAGTCAAACTCGGCGAATCACGGCACGGAAAAGCAGACGACCAATACGCGACGTGTGGCCACCTTTGACGGCAAGGTCTGGCGCATCGCGGATGATCCGCAGCCGGGCGCAAGTGGTGGTGGCGGCAGTTTCGTGCCGCCGTTTGCGGATGCCGTCGCGACCAAGGAGAACGTGCCCGTTGGCATCCTCGCGTGTGGGATCGGTGCGACGAGTGTGCGCGAGTGGTTGCCGAAAGGCGCGACGTTTCCGAATCCGCCAACGCTGGTGAGTCGCGTGGAGCAGCTCCCGAGCGGTCAGTGGGCCAGCAAAGGCGCGGCGTATGAGGCTTTCATCGCGCGGATCAAGTCGGTTCCGCCGCGTGGCTTTCGAGCCGTGCTCTGGCATCAGGGCGAGAGCGATGCGAACCAAAAGGACACGACGCGCACGCTGCCGGGCAAACTTTACCGCGAGTATCTGGAGAAAATCATCCGCGACTCGCGACGCGACATCGGCTGGGACGTGCCGTGGTTCGTGGCGCAGGCCAGCTATCACGTGCCGGGCGATGAAGGCAGCGATGACATTCGCGCCGCGCAGGCCTCGCTTTGGAAAGATGGCCTCGCACTCGAAGGCCCGGACAGCGATGCCTTGAAAGGCAATCTGCGCGAGCGCGAAGGCAAAGGAGTGCACTTCAGCGGCCCGGGACTGCGTGAGCACGGCGCGAAGTGGGCGGAGAAGGTCATCCCTTGGCTCGATGCGCAATGGACCGCGCCGCGAAACGTGAGCGGCGGCACGGAGTGGAGTGATTTCGCGCAACTCCCCGAATGTCACAGCCTCGGCTGGGTGAGCGCGAACGTGCAAACGAAGTCCACCACGAGCTGGAACGGCGTGCTCGATGAAGCGAAGTGGGGCACGCCATCGCCGCAGCAGGCCGTGGCGCGAAATTGGGATTGGAAAATCAGCGAGGCGCAATGGCGCGAGGCCGTGAAGCAAAAAGGCGAGGGCAAGCGCGAGGAGGTCGCTTTCGATCTGTGGCTGCCGGAGGGCATCGAGAGCGTGAAGGGCATCGTCGTCATGTCTGGTCACGGCAGCGGCGAAGTTCTTTTCAAGCGTGCCGACCTGCGAAAGCTCGCGCAGGAACTGGGGCTCGCGTTGTTCAAGTTCACCGGCAATCCGATGCAACGCGGCTTTTGGCCGAGAAGCCTGCTTTTCGATCACTTGAAGGCTTTTGGCACGAAAACCGGCCACCCGGAGCTGCAACACGCACCGGTCTTTTTATACGGTCACTCGAATGGCACAGGCTTCTCGGCCATTTTCACGTCGTATGAGCCGCAGCGCGTGTGGGGCTTCGTTTCGATGCGTCCCGGCACCACGTTTCAAGTCTATCAACCCGGTGCCGCGCAAGTGCCCGGCCTCGTCATCTTCGGCGAGGACGATTCGTTCCTCGCTAGGCCTTCCAAAGAAGAAAACCTCGCCGTGGTGCCAGCTCTGCGAAAAAAACATGCCGCGCTGTGGTGCAGTGCCGTCGAGCCGAAGACCGGCCATGGCCCCGGCGAGAAAACCTGGCCACTCGTCTTCTCCTTCCTCCGTCACAGCTTCACCGCCCGCGTGCCCGCCGATGCCGATGCCCGCAAAGGCCCCGTGAAGCTCCTCACGCCAGCCCTGGAGAGCGGCCACCTCGGCCAAAACTGGTCCGCCGCAAAAGGCGGCTATCAAAAGCTCCCCACCGCCCCCTTCAGCGATTTCCCCGCCGACAAAGCGACGGCTTCGTGGCTCCTCAACGCGGCCTTCGCGGCCGATTGGCAGCAATTTCAAAGCACGGGCGAAGTTCATCCAAAATGAACATGCTTGATCACTTCGCATGAAGATCGCTCTCCTCGCCGCGCTACTCCTCGCTTCACTGGCAGCACTGCATGCCGACGAGCCACCCCTCGTGATCATCCTGTCCGGTCAATCGAACATGGCAGGCTATGGAAAGGCCGCTGAACTCTCCAACGAATGGCGCACGCCACCGCCGAACGTCAGCTTGATCCACTGGGGCCGCCAGCAGCCACTCGCGCACGGCCAGATTGGCCCGGAGGTCACCCTGGCTCATGCTTTGGCGAGAGGGTTGCCTGGCCGCAAGATCGTGCTCTTCAAAGCGGCACACGGCGGCACCTCCCAACTCGTCTGGCAGCCTCAGCATGACGAAGCGCGCATTGCCCGGCTGAAGCTCAATCACGACCAACGCGCCGGCCATGCTTACGCGCAGCTCATCGCGGCGTGGAAGAAGGCTTTTCCAAATGGCGGAATCAAACCGGCCGCCCTCCTCTGGATGCAGGGCGAGTCCGATGCCCGTGTGCCCGAGCTGGCGAAAGACTACCAGCAACACCTCACCAATCTCATCGCCTCGCTCCGTCGCGATCTCGATGCGCCGCAAATGAAAGCTGTCATTGCGGAGATCAATCCCGCCAAAGTCACCCCCGTCTCACCCTTTCCCTGCGTGGATGAGGTCCGCGCCGCCCAGCGTGCCATTCCCGCAAAAGACCCGCTCACCGTTTGCATCAGCACCGACGGCCTGACGAAAGCGTCAGACCAGGTCCACTACGACACCGCTGGCCAGCAGGGCCTTGGCCTCCGGTTTGCCGAGGCCTTGCAGACATTACTCGCCAAGGATGCCCGATGACAAAATTCATGATGAAACCCACCCTCAACCTTGCCTGCACTCTTTTGTCCTCAGCTTGGCAGGCGGTCTTGCTCCGCTCGGTTCTCGCCACGTTACTCCTCGCGCCGTTGGCCGCGTTGCAATCCGCTGAGTTGAAGTTAGCGACGCCGTTCTCCGATCACATGGTGCTTCAGCGTGAGAAGCCCGTCGCCGTGTGGGGTTGGGCGGATGCGGGAGAATCCGTGACCGTTTCCTTCGCTGGGCAATCGAAGTCCGCCACGGCAGGCACGGATGGCAAGTGGTCGCTCAAGCTGGATGCGCTCACTGCTTCCGCCGAGCCGCGTGTGATGCTTGTTACCGGCAAAGAGGGGCGCAAGGTCGAGGTGAAGGATGTGCTCGTCGGCGAGGTGTGGCTCGGCTCGGGGCAGTCGAACATGGAGATGGCGGTCGGTGGTGCGAACAACGCCGCCGCGGAACAGGCTGCGGCCAACTTTCCGCTGATCCGCTACTACGCCGAATCCTCCGCCCCCGCCGAGACGCCTCAGCCCGAGGGCAAGGGGCTGTGGCAGCCCTGCACTCCGGCCAATGTCCGACGCTTCTCCGCGACGCTCTACTTCTTCGGGCGCGAGATTCATCGCGAGGTCGGTGTGCCCGTTGGGCTGATTTGTTCGGCGGTCGGTGCCACGCACATCGAGGCTTGGGTCTCTGCGGAGGCTCAGTCTGCGGATGCGGAGACGAAGGCCGAATACGACAGCCAGTTGCGCGGCTGGCAGCACTTTGACGAGGCGAAGTTGAGAGCCGACTTCCCGAAAAAACTCGCCGCCTGGAAGCTCGCCGTCGAGCAGGGGAAGGCCGGGGCCAAAGATCAGCCGTGGACACCCGAGACGACCATCGCCCACCTCCGGCGCAAGGGGCCGCCCGCCGGTCTCTACAACGGCAAGATCGTTAATCTCGCCCCCTTCACCCTGCGAGGCATCCTTTGGTATCAGGGCGAAAGCAACGCGGGCAATCCCGGCCTCTACCACAAGCAGCTCTCGCAGCTCGTCACCAGTTGGCGCTCCCTTTGGAATGATGAACTTCCCTTCGCGTGGGTGCAGCTCCCCAACTTCACCTCGCCCGGTGAAGGCTGGCCGCGTGTGCGTGAATCCATGCTGAAGACGCTCACGCTGCCGAAGACCGGCATGGCCATCACCATCGACCTCGGCGATGCGAAGGACATCCATCCGAAGAACAAGCAGGATGTCGGCAAACGCCTCTCCTTCTGGGCTCTCGGCACCGTGTATGGCAAAAACGTTCCCGCTATCAGCGGCCCGCTGGCCTCAGGCTCGACCATCAGCGGCAATGCGATCATCGTTTCCTTCAAACATGCCAACGGTGGCCTCAAATCCATCACCGGCGGCCCGCTCACCGGCTTCCAAATCGCCGGAGCCGATCAGCAGTGGAAGCCCGCCGAAGCCAAGATCGTCGGCGAGACGGTCGTGGTCAGCAGCGCTGAGGTCGCTCAGCCCGTTGCCGTTCGCTACGCCTGGAAAGACTGGCCCGACTACAGCCTCGCCAATGGTGCTGGATTGCCCGCGTCGCCCTTCCGCACGGATGACTGGCCTGTGTCGAAGAAGTGACGGCCCACGGAACACACTGAATATGAAACCCAGCCGACTCTTCCTCATTCCCCTCATCCTTTCCGTGTATTCGGTGCATTCCGTGGGCCAAACTGCCGAACCCATCACGAACTCTATCGGCATGAAGCTAGTGCGCATCGAGTCGGGCACGTTCACGATGGGTCAGGACGGGCCGCCGATGGAGGATTATCTGCGGCAGAAGCGGTTCGGCGAGATGTACGAGGACATCGACCGGATCGATTTTGATGAGAAGCCCGCGCACAAGGTCACGATCACGCAGCCGTTTCACATTGGCGTCAAGGAGGTCACCGTAGCGCAGTATCGACAGTTCGATCCCGAGTTCAAAAAGAACGATCCGAAGTCGAAGCCAGCCGACGATGATGCGGCAAGCGGTGTGACTTGGGACAAGGCGGTGGCGTTTTGCGAATGGCTCTCGAAGAAGGAAGGCAAGACGTATCGCCTGCCGACCGAGGCGGAGTGGGAGTATGCGTGCCGCGCTGGCACGACGACGCTTTTCCACACCGGCGACACGTTGCCAGATGCACATCAGAAGTGGTTTGGTGAGGACAACTTCCGAGGTGTGTATTTTCCGCCGGGACCGATGCCGCGTGAGTATGACTGGCGGAATGTCGGGAAGCCCGCAGCGAGCTTGAAGCAGGGGCAAATCATCGGCCTCACTCATCCGGTGGAGGAATCCAAGGCAGGTGGCACGGGTTCCTTCCGCGTCGCTGAGAAGACGCCAAATGCCTGGGGCCTGCACGATATGCATGGCAACCTGGCGGAGTGGTGCAGCGACTGGTATGGGCCGTATGAAAGCGGCTCGCAGACTGATCCGCTAGGTCGCGCCGATGGCGACTGCCGCGTGTTTCGCGGCGGATTTCATTCCTCCATGATTCGCTTTCTGCGCTCGGCGAATCGCGGCTCCTGGGTGACGAACTCCGCGAGCGAGCGCATCGGCTTCCGTGTCGTGCAGGGTGAGCTTCCGAAGGGAAAACTCATGCCCGTGGCCACGCCGCCGTTGAACGCACAGAACGTCAGCCAGCGTGATGCGGACACTCCTATCCGCACCGACTCCACGGACAAGAGTGTCCGTGTCACAGCAGACGCGCCCTTCTTTGAAGGCCCGAAGCCCTTCGTGCGCATCCCCGAGGGCGCAGTCGGCCCCGTGTTCATCAGCCAGAATCACAGCCCGTCGATCACCGAGTGCCCGAATGGCGATTTGCTCGCCGTTTGGTTCTCCACCCTTGGCGAGACCGATCTCACCACCGCGAACGCAGCATCGCGCCTGCGCTTTGGCGCGAAGGAATGGGAGCCTGCTTCCGCCTTTTGGGATGCGCAGGACGTGAACGACCACGCACCGAAAATCTGGTGGGATGGCGAGAAGACCATCTACCACATCGTCGAAGGCCGACAGCACGGCGACATCGTGATCCGCCACTCCACCGACAATGGCGTGACCTGGTCGAAGGCCGAAGTGATGCGTGCCTACGGAGAGTCGGCCAGCAATCCCATCCGCACGAAGGAGGGCGTCATCGCGATCCCATTCGACTCCGCAGGCCTGTCCATCAGCCGCGACAACGGCAAGACCTGGAGCGAGACCGGGCGGCATCGGCGCGGCTCGGAAGACATTCAGCCCGGAGGAAAGGGACCCTTCATGGCAGGCATCCACGGTCCTGTCGTCGAGCTGGCCGACGGACGGCTCATGGCCTACGGTCGCATCAGCGCAGGGATCGCGGACCAGGAGCGTTTCAAGTTCAAGATGCCCGTCAGCTACTCCGGCGATCTCGGTGAAACGTGGCAATGGGAAACGAGTGAGTTCCCCGTGGTGAGCAACACCCAGCGCCCCGCCATGCTGCGGCTCAAAGAAGGCCCCATCCTGCTGTGTTCCTTCACCGACGAGGCCCGCACGCCTTTCAAAGAGCGCAAAGGACTGGTCTTCAAATCCACCGCCGGCGACTACACTGGCACTGGCCTCTACGCCGCCGTCAGCTACGACGAAGGCAGAACCTGGCCCCACCGCCGCCTCATCGCCCCCGAAGGCAAAACCACCGCCGACATCGGCGGCTACCTCGCCCTCACTCAAACCCGCGACGGAAACATCCAGCTCATCACCAGCAAGGATCACTACGCCTTCAACCTTGCGTGGATCAAACAACTGCCGAGTGCGCCGAAGAAGTGATGGCAGCCAGCTATCGAAATAGATTCCGCAAAACCCGATGGCTGATTATCATGCCCACTGCGCCGGACAACCACGACGCCCACGACTATGCCGAGCGCATCCGCGAGCGGCTGCCTAGGGGCTTGCAGGAGCTCTGGAAAGCGATGGGCTTGAGCTTAGTCCACCTTGGCACGTGGGCGCGGAATCAGCCGTGGTTGCAGCAGCGGCTCACAATCTTCGTTTTTTCTGTTAACATTTTGCGGATCAGCGCGGCATACGGATGTGAACCACGAATACGAAATAGATGCGCGCGAGCGGCTGACCCGGCTTTGGCTGGAAGCGGAGCCGTCGGTGCAGGCGTTTGTGTTCGCGGCAGTGAACGGTGTGCATGATGCAGAGGATGTGGTGCAACAAGTGGCGCTCACGGTGGCGCGGCGCTTCGAGGAATATGATGGAACGCGGCCCTTTATCGCGTGGGCGCTGTGGCTCGCGAAGTCGCGGATAGCGGACCATTATCGGAAGCATGGACGGGAGCGGCTGGTGTTCTCTGATGCGCTGATGGATCAGCTTGCCGAGGCACTCGTGCATCAGCAGCCTGGCCGCACGGCACGCCACGAGGCGCTAGAGCATTGTCTCGATAAACTGCCGGAAAAGTCGCGGCAAATTCTGGCGCTACGCTACGAGGATGACGCACCCATGGAGCGCGTAGCAGAGGCCATCGAGTCCTCCGCTGGTGCCGTGCGGGTGATGCTGTTTCGCATTCGCAACCTGCTCGCCGATTGCGTGAACAACGAACTCTCCAGGATGAGTTTATGACTGACTTCGAACGCCAACTCGTGGACCTTTATCTCGACGGTGTCTTGCCGGAATCCGAGCACGCGCTGTTACTTCAGCGATTGGAAACCGATCCCGAAGCTCTGGTCTATCTGGCATCGCGGACTCAACTCAATGTGGACCTCCGACGTTCCTTCAAGCGCCGCAAGCTCCAGCAAACGGCGGTGGCTGGCGCTGCACCAAGCACGGTTCGCCAGCCCCGCTCAGTCTGGCTCTCCTGGCGTCCGCTTGCTGCCGCTGCGGCGGCGGTGCTCATGAGCTTGGCGTGGTGGCTGATGCCGGGTTCATCATCGGAGTTGGGAAGGATCACGCAGATGATGAATGTGGAAACGTCAGGCGAAGGCGCTGGCCTGACGGTGGGGCAGCGGTTGCAGGCTGGGCGCGTGATGCTCAATCGAGGGGCTGTGGACATCAGGCTCTCCAATGGAGTGACGTTGCTCTATGAGGGGCCGGGCGAGTTGGAACTGCTCTCGCCGATGCGTGCGCTGCTGCACAGCGGGCAGGTGGTGGTGCGTGTGCCGCAGAATGCGATTGGGTTTCAGATGGATGCGGCTTCGGCTCGCGTGGTGGATCTGGGCACCGAGTTCGCGATGAAGGCGGGGCCGGGGCTGGAGACGGATGTGCAGGTGTTTGAGGGCGTGGTGGAGGCGAGTGCGGCGCGGGGCGGATTTGCCAGCCGGATCGAGGCGGGACGCGCAGCGCGCTTCACGCCTGCGGCCTCGGTGCCGAAGGAGCTGACGTATTCCGAGTCGCGGTTCCTGCGCAAGATTCCCATCGAGCCCGGTGTGCCGATGCCGGGAAAGGGGGGCGACGACTTCCGTCCGGCGCGTCATGCGGAGGTGGTAATTCCTTCGGTGGACAAGGCGATCGTGGTGGATGGCGATTTGTCGGAATGGAGTGCCGAGGGGCGCTTTTTCTCGCAGCGCGATGCGGCGCGGTCCGTGGAGGGGCGCATGAGGCATGATGCCGACGCATTCTACATCGCCGCGCACATCAAGGACCCCGCGCCAATGCGCAACAGCATCGATCCGTGGATGGATGGCGAACTGGGCTGGCGCGGCGGCGGCCTGCAGGTTCGCCTGTCGCTGGATCGCGCGCAGGGCTGGCCGGTGGAGGCAAACAGCCCGAGTTACTATTCGATGCGCAAGCTGACCGCGACTCCGGAGCAGATGGCCCGCTCCGCGAACGCACGCCTCGTGACCCTGACGCTGTGGCATCATGCCCCCTCGGCCACGGATTGCCTGCATCTCGCCTACGGCTTCGATTACGCGGGCGGCGTGGTGAATCCGCCGGGTTACACCGTCGCATTCAAGCGCGATGTCGATGGCAAGGGCTACACCATCGAGGCGCGGGTGCCGTGGTCGCTACTGCGAGTGGCAGACGAGCCGCCGCGCGCTGGCGATGCGCTCGCCGTCTGCTGGCACACGCACTGGAGCGACCCATCCGGGCGTCTCTGGCGCACCCATCTGGTCGAGCTGCGCAATCCATCCGAACCGCTGCGCATCTACGACTACGAGCGCGCCGCCACCTGGGGCCGCGCGATCTACCGCTGATGCGCGGGTCACTTCAATTTTACACCATATGAAGACAATCCTGACACTTCTCCTTCTCACCACCGGCCTCGCCCACGCCGCCGAGCCTGCCGCCCACCCGCCGGTGCCTATCCGGTTTCATCTGGATGAGCCACGCACGGTCACGTTGGTGATTGAGGACACGGCGGGGCAGCGTGTTCGGAATCTCATCAGTGCGCAGTCGCTTCAGGCGGGTGATCAAACGGTGTGGTGGGATGGGATGCGCGAGGATGGAGTGGAGGAGATCCACGTTCAGGGCATCGCGCGGTTCAATCGTCAGCGCTATGCCGTTGCGCAGCCGGGATCGTATCGCGTGCGCGGGTTGTCGCGTGGGGCGCTGGATTTGAAGTTTGAGTTCACGCCTTACACCGCAGGCAGTCCGCCATGGAAGACCGAGGATGGCTCGGGCGGCTGGCTGCATGACCATTCGCCGCCGTCAGACATCCTGTGGGTGCCGGAGAAGAAGCAGTTCTTCGTCGTGAGCTTTGTCGGCGAGATCGGCCACGGCGCGGTGTGGCTGGATGAAACGGGACGCAAGGTGTCGGGCACGCGCGGCTTTGGTGCGGCGGGTGGATGGTGCGGGGCGCAGTTTCTGGCGCGTGATAGCAAGGCCAGGGCTGGCGTTTGGGCGCACAGCGCGGTGGCCTTTGGGAAATTGTGCGAACTGTGGGAACACGGTGCCGGTGCGCGACGGGTGTGGCGGCAGGAGTTTGGGGACAAGGACGACGAGCGCATCGGCGGACTCGCAGTGCACGATGGCGTGGCGGTGCTGAGTTTTCCGAAGACGAACCGGCTGCTGTTTGTGTCCTGCGCCAAGGGCGAAACGCTCGGCGAAACGACACTCGATGCGCCACGTGGCATGGCGGTGGATGCGCGAGGTCGTTTGCTGATTATCTCCAGCCGCACGCTGCTGCGCTATCCGAGCGTGGCGGCGGCGCGTTCGGGAGAAAAGCCGGAGACGGTCATTCCGGCAGAGCGCCTCGACGAACCGCAGCGCATCACGGTGCATCCAGATGGAAGACTCCTCGTCAGCGACTGGGGCGGCAGCCATCAGGTGAAGATCTTTTCCGAAGCGGGCGAGTTTCAATCGGCCATCGGCAAGGACGGCAAGCCTCAAGCGGGCCGCTACGATCCGCTGCATCTTCATCATCCGAACGGCTGCTGCATCGCCCCCGATGGCAGTCTGTGGATCGCGGAAGCGGACATGGCACCGAAGCGCCTGAGCGCCTGGAGTCCCGACGGCAAGCTGCTCCGCGCCTTCTACGGTCCCTCCGGCTATGGCGGCGGCGGGACGATCGATGCGAGCGATCCGTCGCGCTTCTTCTACGCCTTCAGCGGACATCTCGATGCGCGCTGCGTGATGGAGTTCACGCTCGATTGGAAGACGGGAGGCTGGCAGTTGAAGAACGTGCTCTCGCGCCCTGACGAACATGGCGCTCTGTCGCTTCCCGGGGCTCCCGAACTGCCGCTGCATCGGGATGGCCGCACCTATCTCGTCGATTGTTTCAACTCCAATCCCATCGGCGGCAGGCCGGTCGTCAGCATGGGTCTCATTCGCGGGGATTGCCTGATTCCTGTGGCCGTGGTGGGTCACGCCAAAGCACTGATGAACAACTGGTCGCCGCTCAAAGCGCTGGATTTGAAATCAAAGTTCGGTGGCAAGGACGAGTCGGCATTCCTGCTCTCGTGGAGCGATGGGAATGGCAATGGCGCGGTCGATGCCGATGAAGTGCAAGTGATCGAATGCGCTGGTGCCGATGGCTTGCTGACGATGCTGCCCGACTTCCGCATCATCAGCTCCGCAGGCTGGGAAATCGCGCCGCCTCAGTTCGGCAAAGACGGTGTGCCAAGCTACGACCTCACCCAGATGAAGCGTCATTTTGAAGGACGCCTCAGCGGTCAACCGCTCGTCGCCGCCGATGGCACCTGGGTGGTGAGCGGTGGTCCCTTCACTGGTTATCGTGAGGGCAAGGTGCGCTGGAGTTATCCGAACGAATGGCCCAGCCTGCACGCCAGCCAGAACTTCTCGCCCAAGCCTCGTCACAGCGGCGATGTCATCGGCCCCTGCCGTGTGCTAGGCCTGCCGGTCAAAGCACCCGACGCCCGCATCGGCGAGCTGTGGGCGATCTATGGCAACTTCGGCAACATCTTCGTCATGACCACCGACGGCCTGTTCGTTGCGGAGCTGTTCCATGACCGCCGCGTGCTCGGCCTAGGCAGCGGGCCGGATTACACCCTCGGGCCTCGCGATGGATCACGCGGCGTGTCACTCGCCCACCTCAGCCTCACGGAGGAAACGTTCTGGACCACCTGGACGCAAACGCCCGACCAGAAGGTTTATCTCGTCGCCGGTCACGGCCATTCCACCATCACGCGGCTGGATGGATTGGAGACGCTGCAGCCTTTCCCCGCGCAGACCATCGAGTTCACCGCCGAACTCGCGCAAGCGTCGCAAAACTACGCCATCGAACAGGAGAAACTGCGCCAGGCGAAAAGCCGCGACGAAGGCCTCACCATCCGCATGCGCCGTGGACGCAACGTGCCCATCGTGGATGGTCTGGATGGCGATTGGATCAAAGCCGCGTGGGTCACCATCGACGGCAAGACCGAAGCAGCGATGCAGACCGGCAATGACAAGCTCTTCGTCGCCGTGCGTTCCACCGATCCCGGCCACGAACGACTCACGCGCAACGTCGCCGACTCCAAGACACTCCTTTTCAAAGGCGGCGGAGCCATCGACCTGCAACTCGGCACCGACCCAACCGCCGCAGCCGACCGAACCAAGCCCGTTCTCGGCGACCTGCGTTTGCTCGTGACCCAGCATCAAGGCAAGCCCACCGCCACGCTCTACCGCCCCGTCTCCGACAACACCCAGCGCCGCGAGACCTTCACCTCCCCCGTGCAAACCGTGGCCATCGACGAGATCCTCGACGCCAGTCCCGATCTCGAACTCAAGGAAGCGCACACCGCTGGGCGCAGCTTCTACGAGTTCTCCATTCCTTTGAAGCTTCTGCGGCTCCAACCCGATGCGACCAAAGCACTGCGAGGCGACATCGGAGTCCTCATCGGCAACGCCATCGAAACCACCGCCCGCGCCTACTGGCACAACAAAAGAATGACCATCGTCACCGACATCCCCACCGAAGCCAGCCTCCACCCGCAGCACTGGGGAACGCTCCGGTTTGAAAAGGCCGAGTAAATGAACCACCGCGGATTCTCTCATCACCGCAACATCTCCACATCATGAAACCACTTCTCGCTCTCCTCCTTCTCACCATCGGCCTCACCCACGCCGCCGACATCCCCTTCACCCTCGACAAACCCGGCAACGTCTCCGCAGCCATCTACGACGCGCAGGGCCACATGGTCCGCGAACTGTTGCACGCGGCCCCGAGGAACGCCGGCAGGCACTCCCTCATTTGGGACGGGCTGGATCGCGATGGCAACGCTTTGCCCGCTGGCGACTACACTTGGAATTTGCTTCAGACACCGGGGCTGAAGGCGACCTATCTCATGAGCCTCGGCTCGAACTTCCCTCCCGGCGACACATGGCGCACGGCCTGCGGGCCCGGCACGCACCATACGCCGTTCGGGATCGCTGTGGATGAAACCGGGATCTATGTCTCGGCCGAAACCACGGAGAACATCGAGACCTGCATGCTCAAGATGTCGCCTGATGGCGCATCGCGGCTTTGGACCGCACTGCATCCGCGTGCGTGGGACGGGGCGCTGAGCCTGGCTGTGGATAGCGGGAAGCTCTTCATGCTCGGGCATCGGCTGTGGGAGGATCCGCGGCTCAAAGGGAAGAAGCTCTCGAAGCAGTGTGTCTATGTGTATGACCCGGCCACCGGAAAGCTGGATCCACAATATCTCGCGGACTTCGGCACGGGGAAGCAACCGAACGGCATGGACGTTCAATGGGATGACGCGAGCAAGGACATGGACGCGAGCGACATGGATGCACACGCGGGCGTGCTGCTCGTGGCCTATGAAAAACGGAACGCGCTGCGCTGGTATGATCCACAAACCGGCAAGCTGCTCGACACGGCGGAGGTTCCAGCGCCATCGGGCATTACCGTCGGAGCCGATGGCGCGGTCTTCGTCAGCACCGGCGACCGCATCGTGAAGCTATCGCAAGCGAGCAAGACCCCGACCGATGTCATCACCGGCCTCGACAAGCCGGGGCGACTCGATGTGGATCACGGCTCCGGTGATTTGCTCGTGTATGAATCCGGCACGCAGCAGATCAAACGATTCTCTTCCGCTGGTGCCTTGCTCAACACCTACGGCGTGAAAGGTGGCCGAAAGGACGGGCTCTTTGATGACGCGGCCAAACGCAGCTTCGCCGGATTTGCCGATCTCTGTGCCGATGGCAAAGGCGGCTTCTATGTGACCGAGGCGGACTCAGCCCCACGTCGCACGTCGCATTTCGCGAAGGACGGTTCGCTCGTGCGCGAATGGTATGGCGGCCAACGCTGGGCACCGCATGCCGCACCGGAGGGCGACAATCCCAACGTGATGTGGGTGGGCTCGCAGTATGGCTGGGTGATGCGCGTGCTCGTGGACTACGAGCGGAAAACCTGGACCGTCCATTCCTGCTACCGCTACAAGGGCCTGGCCGACGGCCTGGTGGGCGACAGTTGGAACGAGGGCGGCTACTTCCGTGTTCACCAGCACGGCGGGTCCACCTACCTCGCCTTGGAAACGCTGCCTACCATCCTCAAGGTGGATGAAAAGAACTGGAAGCTTGTGCCCGCCACGGTCTGCGGTGCTGTCCGTTCCGCGCCGAAGTTCATGAAGGACTGGGCCGGCAAAAATGCCGCCTACCAATGGAACGACGCCAATGGCGATGGCCTGCCGCAGCAGGCGGAGGTGACCTTCTACGACAAGGGCATTCCCAATAGCTGGGAACCCCACACCGCCGCCGACTTCAGTTGTTTCATGGCGACCGGCGACAGCAAGGAACGCTGGGTCAATCGCTTCGCGGTGACTGCTTGGAACGACGCGGGAAGCCCGACCTACGGGACCATGCCGCAGGGCGAGCGTTTCGGCACGATGCCTTCCCGCTTTGATCCAAGCCACTACGCCGACGCCCGCTGGTCGGTCTTCATGGGGCAGGATCCAAAGAGCGGCAGCCTCTACGCAGCCTTGAACGACTGGACGCGCAACTGGTGCGACTACGACGACTCCTTTATGCAGAAGTGGTCCGCAAATGGGACCGCAGAGTGGACGGTGAGCCAGCTCGGCAAAGGCTTTGCCGCACCCGGCGAGGTTCGCACGCATCTGCGCGGCATCGCGGGCATCGCCCACGACTGCGTCGTCGCCATCGACAACGACGGAGGGTCGAACACGCAGAAGCTCCACGGCAATCTCTCCTACGTCTGGGATCCGGACGGCCTCTTCGTGGGCGGACTGATGGACACCAGTGAGCTCAACGGCATCGCGAAGCACTGGTATCAGCTCGGTGGCGAGTTCTGCCATGCCTCCGTGGCGACGCTGCCCGGCGGCGATGTGCTCTTCTTTGGCAATTGGGAGAACGAGATGCGGGTCTATCGCATCTCCGGCTGGAACGACTGGCAACGGCAGTCTGGGAAGATCCAACTCACCAAGCCCGCAGCAGCACACACCGGCCAGGGATTGACCGCTACCACCTTCGAGGATGCAGGATTGACCAAGCAGCTCGGAGTAGCGGTGGCACCGGGTATCGATGTCACCTGGAGCAAGAACAACCCCGCACCCGCTGCCATCCGCTGGACCGGCATGTTGCTGCCGGACTACGGACCCGCCTACAAGGGCCCATGGAGCGAGCAGAAGGACAAGGATGCCTTCGACGGTGCCAGCCGCGGCGCACGCGACAACCAAGCCAGCGTCACCTTCCGCTTTCGCGGCAGCTCGATTCGAGTCATCGGCAAGACCGGCCCGAACGGCGGCTTAGTCGACATCGCTTTCGATGGTCAGCCGCAACCGCAGTTCGATGCCTACAGCCAGGAGGTGAAACGCGATGCCGTTCTCTTTGCGAAGGATGGCCTGCCCGACGGCGACCACGAAGTGACCATCACCGTCGTCGGTTGGCATGGAAAACCGCGCAACAAGGCATCGAGCGACTCCTGGGTGCATGTGGACAAGTTCATCGTGGACGGCCACGACTACGACGACGCGGGCCTGCCCCACACCTTCACCGCGACCACCGACGGCAAGGCGACGCTCCTCATCAACCGCTCGCCGTTGATCGAACAGTCCGAAGCAAAGCCCATACGAGAGGAACTCACCGGCAAGCCCATCAAGCTCCTGCGTCGCCGCATTCCGATCTCCCTCACCCACACTACCGGCCATGAAGGCGGCGGCATCAAAGTTGAATGGTCAACCCCGCTCCAGCCCCGCCAGTCGGTTCCGACCGCGAACCTCTATCCGATCACACCTCGCTGAATATTGAGCAACGATCGATGAAGACCATCCTGACACTTCTCCTTCTCACCACCAGCTTCGCCTTCGCGCAGACACCCGACCTGACGCTGGCGCGCGACAAGAACTGGCTGATCATCCAAGGGCCGCATCTGCCGAAGGGCGAGATTCGCATCAACTATCTCGAAGCGTATTGCCGCACCAACTCCACCACCGCCGACTGGCACGACACCACCATCGGCCACACCACGGAACTCCTCTCGCTGAGCGACGACAAGAAAACCATGAAGCTGCGCTGCACCGTCAAAGACGGCGTCATTGTCGATCACACCATCACCGCCAGCGCCGACGATGTCACCTTTGCCATCACCGCGCACAATCCCACCCCGACCGCCTCAGATGCGCACTGGGCGCAGCCCTGCATCCGCCTCGGCGACTTCACCGGCTATGACAACAAGGGCAAGGATATCGACGACTACCTTCCCAAGTGCTTCCTCTTCCTCGACGGCAAGCTCACGCGGATGAGCGACATCAAGCCATGGATCAAAGAAGCCCGCTACATCCCCGGCCAGGTCTGGTGCCCGAAGGACGTGCCACGCACCGACGTGAACCCGCGCCCGCTCAGTCCGCTGGTGCCCAGCAACGGCCTCATCGGCTGCTTCAGCGGCGATGAGAAACAACTCTTCGCCGTCGCCTTCGACCCTTACCAGGAACTCTTCCAAGGCGTCGCCCGCTGCCTCCACACCGACTTCCGCATCGGCGGCCTGAAACCCGGCGAGACGAAGTCCATCAAGGGCAAGATCTACATCCTGCCGAATGACGTGCCCGCGCTGCTGACGCGATACGCGAAGGATTTTCCAACGCAGCCAGAGAAGTGAGGCTCGAAAACACTCACGCATGAACCGTCATGCCCACAGCGCCGGACAACCACGACGCCCACGACTACGCCGAGCGCATCCGCGAGCGACTGCGGTGCCGACTGCAGGAGCTGCGGGAACGCTGCGGACTGAGCAAATACGGCCTTGCTCGTGAGAGTGGCATCATTCGCGAATACATCGGTAAAATCGACCACGAAATCGCCAGCAGTGGCAGATGCCGATGCTCTTCGACAAGCTGGATGAGCTGATCAATGCGCTGCGGCGGTAGATTCTCAGGACGGTGGGCGTAGAGAATCGTCACTCACGACGATTGCTCCTTTTCATGCTCAAACGCTCCCTTCTCTTCACGCTACTGCTCACACCGCTGGCATCGCTGCACGCCGCCGAACCCTTCCCAACTCCTGCCGCTCTGTGGAAGGACTACGATCCCAATCAGGGCGACTTTAAAGAGGAGGTCGTGAAGGTGGAAACGAAAGACGGCATCTTCAACCGGGACGCTTACATCAGCGCGTATGTGCTCGGTGAGGAGGTTCGTGTTTATTGCCGTTACCGCGTGAAGACGGGTGCGGCGAGGGCTCCGGGCCTGCTGGTGGTGCATGGTTGGATGGGTGCGCCGGAGCCGGACAAGAAGTATGTCGAGGATGGCTGGGCGGTGATGGCGCATGACTATTGCGGGAAGACGGGAAGCCGGCCTCACTTCACGAAGTATCCGGAGAAGCTGCGGCATGGAAACATGGATCGCATGGTGGCTGGACCGGCGCGGGCGAAGGACCTGGATGGAAAGGAAATCACCGATCCGAAGCAGACTTCCGACTATGTTTGGTATGCCATCCAGCGGCGGGTGCTGAGCTATCTCGAGCAGCAGAAGGAAGTGGATCGCACACGGCTTGGGGCGACGGGCTATTCGTATGGCGGCACGCTGATGTGGAATCTCGCCACCGATCCGCGCGTGAAGGCGGTCGCGGCTTACTTCGGCATCGGCTACAACGACTACTACCGCGACAAGCGGGTCTGGCTTTACAACGTGCCTTACGTGGAGCCGCCGAAGTCGCCGGGCGAGGAGATCATCTTGGCTTCCATCGCGCCTGAGGCCCATGTGCCCTTCATCACGGCGGCGACCTTGTTTTTGAATGGCTCCAACGATCATCACGGCGGGCATGAACGCGGGCTGGAGAGCTTCAAGAAGTTCCCAAAGGGCGTGCCGTGGTCGTTTGCGATTCAAGCTCGCGGACATCACGACACCGAGAAGATCGGGCACAACACGAAGTTTTGGTTGGAGAAGCATGTGCTCGGCAAAGACGTGACTTGGCCGGAGCATCCGAAGTCGGAAATCCGTCTGGACGCCAGCGGCGTGCCGGAACTCGTCATCACGCCGGCCTCACCCGATGCCGTGCGCAAGGTCGAGATGTTTTATGCGCTCAAGAACCCATGCAGCTACGCCCGTTCTTGGCGCGACACGCCCGGCGTGCGTCAGGGCCAGCAATGGGTGGGCAAGATGCCGGTGCTCAAGGTGGATGACTATGTCTTTGGCTACGCCAACATCACCTACGACACCACGATCGTCCGCTCGACCGAATTCAACGCGGCGATCCCTGCCAAGCTCGGCAAGGCTGTGGCCACCGACAAACCATCGAGCGACCTTTCCGACAGCGGTTACAGCGCCTGGAGCCACATCGCCGAACTCGAAGGCCCACGCGGCATCAAGGGATTTCGTCCCACGAACAACGGTCGCGGCTCCGGCACCGAGCAACTGCACGATCCCAAATGGCAAGCTCCGGCCAACTCGCGGCTGAGCTTCAAGTTCTACTGCACCGAGCCGCAAACCGTTGTCCTCACTGCTGCCGATTACAACTCGGTCGAGCTTGAGATCACTGCCTCCGACCAGTGGCAAGAGATGACCATCGCCCCGGAGCGCCTCATCAACCGCTTCAGCCAGAAGCCGATGTCGAACTGGTCCAGCGTGGGAAAAATCCACTTTCTGCCCAAACAAGGCTCCGATCTCACCAAGGTGATCTTCGCCGATTTCAAGTGGGTGCCGTAAGGCTCACCTCGCGCAGACGTTTCGCGGGAAAGCCTACTTTGAAGCAATCCGAGTCATGAAAGCCCTCCTCGCCGCTCTTTTCCTTGCCCCGCTCGTTCCCCTGAATGCCGAGGACTCCAACATTGCATGGATCGTTCAATGGGATGGTAGCTCATTGCCAACCGGTCCGTGGGCAGCCATCAGCAAACCCAACGCCAAGCTCGAAGACGGTATCTTGCATTTGAGTGATGACTCAAAAGCCGAGATGAGTGCCTTTGAAGCCGAGTGGACGGGCGATCTCGATGGCAAGGAGATCATCGTGGAGGCGCGGGTGAAGCTGGTGAGCATGATCGGGCATCGGGACTCGCCGACGGCGACGTGGCCGCAGCGGGATGGGGCGCCGATTTGCGTGGAGGTTTGCGATGGAAAGCATGTCGAAGGCATTTTGCTCACGCCAGCGCAGGACAAGCATCCCGAGGCCGCGAAAGGGTATGTGCGCACGCTGACGGATCGTTTTGCGCAGGCGGACACGCGGGATGCCTTCCACACGTATCGGCTCATCATCCGCGGTGAGGACATGGCAGTCGAAAGGGATGGCAAACGCATCATCGAAGGCCGCGATGCCTTTTGGCGACCCGCGACATCGCCGCGCAAGTTCATCCGCTTTGGCTCCACGTCGAAGCCATTCACGGGCGAGGCGCAGTGGGAGTTTGTGCGGCTCGGTTTGCGGCCTGCGGCGAGTGCGGCGGTGGAGAAGTCGCCGCTAAAGATCACCGTCAGCGAGCCGTGGCCGCTCAACGTGGACAAGAAGAACACCGAATCGCGCCCCTACCTCTACGACATGGGCCAGGGCCTGCTTTTGACCAGCAATCCGCAAGGCAGCGATGCCTTGCTGGAGCCCTACATCGTGCGCCGGAGCAGGGACGCGGGCAAAACGTGGCAAGCCGTGCCCGGCACCGAACAAAACAGCGATTCGCCGCAGGAACTCGTGCGCCTCGCCGATGGTCGCATCCTCGGGCCGTCGCGTTGGACACGATTGCAGCCGGACGGCACGCTCACGGGCAAAACCTCACTCCTCGATGCCAAGGCGGAGAACCTCACCATGCACGACAGCACCATCTCGATGCCTGCGGAGTTCATGCCGTCAAAAAATGGCGAGGTGCTTCTGTTTGAACGCCACATCTGGGCTGAGAAGGATGGCAGCATCACCGCCGTCGCCTGGAGCCGCCGAGCCACGCTGAAACTGGCCAACGGCCGCGGCTTTCCGGAGCGCCACACACATCTGCTGCGCAGCACGGATCTGGGAAAAACGTGGACGCACCTCGCGCACATCGGTCTCGGTGGCGAGCCCGCCGTCGTGCGACTGAGCGACAGCGAATGGCTCGCCGTCACGCGGCCCGATGCGCACATGTCGAACCTCCTCCAGCATCGCTCGCTCGATGGCGGCAAGACGTGGAAGTTCGAGCGCACGCTGGAAGAAGGCAGCGTCATGCCCGACCTCGTGCTCATGAGTCATGGCGTGCTCGCGTGCAGCTATGGACGGCCTGTTTCCAATCTGATGTTCAGCCTCGATGGCGGTCGCACCTGGCGCGATCACCGCGTCATCTCCGACCGCGCCAATTTCAACTACACCGCCATCCGCGAGATCAGCCCCGGCCGCCTGCTCTACATGCACGACGGCCAGATCCCCGGCACCCTGGCTCGGATCAACTCGCTCTACATCGACGTGGAGAAGACGAAGCCTTGAAGGCAACATGCCACTCCAAACATGAAACTCGAACTCACCCTCATCGCCCTCCTTCTCGCTCCACTGACGACACTGATCGCCGCCGATGCTCCGCCTAAGGAACAAAAGCCCGCACCCGAGTTCCGGAAATATGAACTGCCCGTCGAGCCCGATGAAAACGTCGCGTATGGACCGCATCGCATGCAGGTGATCTACTTCTGGCGGGCGAAGTCGGACCAGCCCACGCCGCTGCTCGTCTACATCCATGGCGGTGGCTGGCAGGGAGGCGATCGCTCCGTGGCTCGAAGCATGATCCTGCCAGCACTCCAGGCCGGCATCTCGGTGGCGTCCGTGGAATACCGCACCATCAAAGACTCCACTGCTGATGGACTGGTGCCGCCCGTGAAGGGACCGATGCTCGACTGCGCCCGCGCCCTCCAGTTCTGCCGCAGCAAGGCCAAGGACTGGAACCTCGACAAAACCAAGGTTGCCCTCTCCGGCGGCTCCGCTGGTGCCTGCACGAGCCTTTGGCTGGCCTTTCACGATGATCTGGCCGACCCCAACAACGCCGACCCCGTCGCCCGCGAATCCACTCGCGTCCTCTGCGCCGCTGTGTCTGGTGCGCAGACCACGCTCGACCCTCACCAGATGCGCGAGTGGACACCCAACAGCAAATACGGCTCCCACGCCTTCGGCATCGTGTGGGACGCGAAGAAGAAGATTGGCTCCTTTCAGATGTTCTACGACGCCCGCGAGCGCCTCCTGCCCTGGATCAAAGAATACTCGCCCTACGAACTCGTCACCCCCGGCGACCCGCCCGTCGGCCTCTACTACAGCGCCCCTCCCAACCTCGGCCACGACGAAAAAGACCCCACCCACACCGCGAACTTCGGCGTGAAGCTCAAAGAACACTGCGATGCCCACCAAGTCCCCTGCGACCTCATCTATCCCGGTGCTCCGAACGTCAAGCACGCCACCGACAGTGATTACATCAAGGCCCACCTGCGGCCTGAGCTGAAGTGAAGTTCGTCCTGCCAACCCAGCTATCGTCTGAAGAATGAAGCGTTTCCTGGCTGAATCCCTGTCGCTGGCCTCGTTTGCCGCGCTGCACGCCGCCGGGATGCTGACGCCAAAGCCCAACGTCCTGCTCATTATCACGGACGAGTCAGCGGTAATGATGCCGAGGAGTTGAGAATGAGGGTTCCTAATATTCACTTCCCTGGCAGGCCCGTTTTTCTAGACAAACCGCGCCAACTCACGGAGGAAAGGGCATGAAATGGCTCAGGCCCATCGCCCGTCTCCTCGGAGTGACACGCCCCTCGCAGGATGAAGGGGGCGGTTTTGACAGCGGCATGTTTACCGATCACGGACTGCCCCTCATCCCGCTCGATTCTGTCCGCAGAACCGAGCGTTGTCTTCCGAAAAGCAATGAGGAATTCGAGGTTCTGAAGAAAAAGCGCGCCTCCGTGCAAAGGAAGCTGGCGAAGGAGATCAATGCCATGCTGGAGCCGCTCGGCTACGAGCGGACGGGCAGCGAATGGCGCAAGACATCCCCGTTCGGGCGGAGTTATTTCGGCTTTCAAAAGAGCCATTACGGGTTCGGCTGCTTCTTCAACGCCGGGACGCTCGGGACGCTGGACGTTCCGTCGCCGACACTGGCCAACACGCACGACGGGATCCAGTGTCATCGCATCGCGAAATTCTGTCCCGAATTGCCGCACAACGATGTGGCGGACGAATTGTGCTATGTCCGGTTGCACGACGATGCCGGCTTCCGCAACGGCGTCATGACAGTGATCCAGGCGCGCATGATTCCGTGGATGGAAGCGCGGCACAGGGCGTCCGCCATGATCCGCATGCCGAGTCCTGCGGACATGGTGGCGGTCAAGATTTTCACGGAGCAGCGTGAGCCATGAGCCCAAATCAGAAGCCAGGGACCGTTGCAGGGAAAAACCGGTCTTCCGACGACATTCACAAATGCCTTCCCGATTGAGCGACATGAAAACCTGTCCCACCGTTGCCTGCATCTCCTTGAAATCAGTCTGGCTGGCTGCGCTGCTGCTCGCCCCGCTGGCCTTCCTTCATGCCGATGAGATCATCTTCGCTGGTGGCGGTGAGGTTTTCATCGTCGATGCGTCGGAGGCCGCTGCGGGAAAGCTGAACAAACTCTGGCGCTGGAACGCCCAAGAGGCCTCCGACGTGCCTGAGGAGGTCAAACGGGAGTTTCATCACATGGATGAGTGCAAAGCAGTCGAGCAGGGCGCGAAGCTGCTGGTGTGTGCCTCGAATGGCGGCTGTGCGTTGATCGAGCGGGCCACCAAACGTGTGCTGTGGCGTGCCAAATCACGCAATGCGCACTCGCTCGATCTGCTGCCGGGTAATCGTGTGGTCGTGGCCAGTTCGCTGAGCGGCGATCATCTGGAGGTCTTCGATCTGAAAGGCGGGGCGACGCCCGTTTTCAAAACACCGCTGCGTTCCGCGCATGGCGTGCTTTGGGATGAGGCGCGGAAATGCCTCTGGTCGCTCGGATTCGACGAACTGCGCTGCTACACCCTCGCCGGCTGGGATACGGCCTCGCCCTCACTCCAGCTCAAGAGCACGCACAAGCTGCCGGACGCCGATGGCCATGATTTGCGCCCCGTGCCCGCCAGTGCGGATCTGCTGCTCACCAGCGAGCACGGCGTACATCTCTTTGATCGCGATCGAGCGACCTTCAGGCCTCATCCCACACTGAAGGACCATGCCAAGGTGAAGTCCGTGGACATCCATCCAGTGACTCAACAGATCGTCCTCAGCACCTGGGGCGCGACCCTGCGTCTTTTCGCGACGGAAGGAACCATCACCTTCCAAGACGCCCGCCCCTACAAAGCCCGCTGGATGCCCTGATCTCATGAAAACCATTCTCTGCCTCCTGCTCACTGCCTGCACCGCGTTCGCGGCGGACAAACCAACCACCCCACCCGAGTTTGCCGCCATCACGGATGATCCGAAGCTCCCGCGTGTGCTCCTGATGGGCGATTCCGTGTCCATCGCGTATGCGCTGGAGGTGAGAAAGCTGCTCACAGGCGTGGCGAATGTGCATCGCGTGCCCGCGAACTGCGGCTCGACCAAAGTGGCGGTCGGCTACTACGGCCTCAAACGATGGCTGCCAGATGCGAACGAGAAATGGGACGTGATTCACTTCAACCATGGCCTGCATGATCTCTCCTATCGTTTCGCCGATGATCGCGACAAGAACGACCAGGGCGAATACGCCTCACCCACAAACGGCGGGCATCAAAACGTGCCGCCTGAGGTTTATGAGAAGAATCTGCGCCAGATCATCGCCCGCCTGAAACAAACGGGTGCCAAACTCATCTTCGCCAGCACCACGCCCGTGCCAGAGAGCGATGCCACGAAGTATGTGAAGGACTCCGAGCTGCCCTACAACGAAGTCGCCAAACGCGTGATGACGGAAGAAGGCGTGATCTGGAACGACCTCTGGTCGCTGGTAAAGGCCCGCCAGGCCGAGCTGCAAATCCCACGCAACGTCCACTTTCAAACCCAAGGATCATCCGTCATGGCGAAGCAGGTGGCGGAGAGGATTCAACAAGCGCTTCCAAAGAACTAACTTCCCCGCTCATATCCTCTTCCAACCATGAAACTTATCGTCTTCTTCCTTGCGGCTCTCGTTGGCCCGACCTTTGCCGCCGAACCCATCCATGTGCTCGTTTGGGACGAGCAGCAGCCGCAGCAAAAGGAGGGCTATGGTGAAAAATTCCTCGGCGAGACCATCGCCGCGCATCTGGCGAAGCTGCCGGGACTCACGGTGAAGACGGCGAAGCTCGACGAGGCGGATCAAGGCCTTTCCGATGCCACGCTGGATGCCACCGATGTGCTCATCTTCTGGTGTCATCGCCGCGTGAAGGATCAGGACGATGCCCGCATGGAGGCTATCGTGAAGCGTGTGATGGAGGGGAAAATCGGCTTCATCGGTCTGCACTCCACTCATTGGGGCAAGCCCTTCGTGCGGCTCATGCAGGAGCGGGCCAAGGCGGATGCGGTCAAGGCTTTGCCCGAAGCCGAGCGTGCCACGGCGAAGTGGGAATTCCTCAATGAAGCGCCGTATTACAAGGGCGTCGGTCGTGCCGCCCGCGTCACCCCCTTTGTCGAGAAGGGCGAGGGCAACGTGTGGAAGCTCACCCTGCCAGCCTGCGTCTTCCCCGTGTATCGTAATGACGGCATGCCCTCGCACGTCACCACGCTGCTGCCGCATCATCCCATCGCCGCCGGTTTGCCCGCGCAGTGGGACATCCCGCGCACGGAGATGTATGGCGAGCCCTTCCACGTGCCGCCGCCGGACGAGGTCGTGTTCGAGGAAAAGTGGGACAAGGGCGAGCACTTCCGCAGCGGCTGTGTGTGGCAGGTCGGCCAGGGCCGCGTCTTCTACTTCCGACCCGGTCACGAGACCTATGGCATCTTCCAGCAAGCCGAGACGCAACGCGTGGTGGAGAATGCGGTGCGGTGGCTGGGCACGAGGTGATTCCCACGGGGTTGATTTCTGCGATGTCGAGATTCGGCTCCATTCGCCGTAGTTTCGGTGAACATGCTCCCGCCCGAAACCATCACCGCCACCTTGCTCGCTGAGCGGCTGCCGCTCACGGCGTTCTTTGCCAGCGTGACGCGGGATTTTCATCTGGCGGAGGATGTGTTTCAGGAAGTGTGCGTGAAGGCCGTGGCGCGGGCGGACAGCTTCGAGACGACGGCGCATCTGATGAATTGGGCGCGGCTTTCCGGGAAGAATCGCGCCATCGACATCCTGCGGGCTCGTGATGGTCGCTATGTGGGCCTGAGCGATGAAATGCTGGCTCTGCTGGCGGACGAGTGGCCGGAGCAGAGTCGCGTCGATGTCATGCAGGAGGCGCTGGGGCAATGCGTCGAGCAAATCACGCCGAACAACCGCGAGCTGCTCCGCCTGCGCTACTTTGAACGTCGCAACTGCACTGACGTGGCCGCGATCATGGGCCGCAAGATCGAAACGGTCTATCAAGCTCTCGCTCGCCTGCACAAAGCCCTCGGCGACTGCATCCGCGCCCGCCTTCAAACCGAATCCGCCTCATGAACGACACCGACTTTCTCCACCTGCTCATGCGTCATCAAGACGGCACGCTCACTCCGGATGAGATGACCGCGCTCGAAGTCGTGATGCGAGATGATCCAGCGAAACGCCAGCTTTTTGCCGAGACTCAACTGCGCTCGATGGCCCTCCATGATCGCTTCCGTCAGGAGGCTTTCCAAAGTGGCTGCGGCTTCAGCCGCACTCCGGAAAAGAAGCGTTTCACCTGGATCACCCGCCCGATCGCCGCGATGGCGGCCGGACTCGTCATCGGCCTTTTCAGCGCTTCGATTGTCTGGGCCATCTCATCGCCCAAGGCGACTACCGAGCGGCTTTCTTCCTTGGTGGACGGCAGTTTTGAGCAAAGAGCCATCGGGCGCGGCTTTCCGCGTGAAAGTGGTGTGTGGAGCGGAGACGAGGCGGACATCGTGGAGCGCACGGCGAGCGATGGACGGCAGGTTTTGCGATTTGTGAGCCCAGGGGCCGATGAAGCAGATCCGGCTGGCCCTGCCATCTCGTGTGATGTTTTTCAAATCGTGGACCTGCGTCCGCTTCGTGCCGGGCTGGCTCTCGAGGCGGATGCGGTGCTGGAGCTGAGTGCGCGGTTTCTCGATGACAGGCCGGCCAACACGAAACCCTCGGTCACTTTCACCGCGCAGATTTTTCTCTTCAGCGGTGATCCGTCCGACATGCATGCAAAGTGGCCCTTCGCCGCGCCGGAGTCGCTCGCCAGCGGTTCTTCGATGCTGACCACGCTTGGTGGCGATGCGGGGCGCTGGCGGCATGGATCGACGCGTGTTTTCATGCCCTCGGAGGCCGATTTCGCCGTCATCCAGCTCGCTGCCAGGCCCAACATCCGCCGTGCGGTGCTCGACTCACTTTATGCGGACGATGTGCGCCTCACGCTGAAGACCCAGCCTGCATTGCCCGTTCGTATAGCACAGCGTTAGCAGGCAGTAGAATGGGGGCAGCCTTATTCCGATCATTCTTCTGCCGACAGTCCACTCCACATCCGCATGAAACCTCTTCTTTTCACCTTCCTCCTCGTCACCCACCTCCGCGCTGCCGAGGGCCAGCGTTTTGACCTCTCGAAGCGGGCCAGCGAGATCGATCCGCGAGCGAAGGAGCACCCGGAGATCAAATTCACCTTCACCGATGACAAGGGGAAGCCCGCCGACCTTCAACATGCCGTTGTGGACACGCGTGTGCCGTCGCAGGGCAAACTCGTGATCTGGCTCATGGGGCACAATCAAGGGCTGTTCGAGCGCATCTCCAGCTACGGCTATCACGGCATTCAGCCGCATTACTCGAACGGCTGGTTCGCTGGCATCACCAAAGCACAGTATGAGGACGGCTCCGGCACTGTGTTGGGCAATATCCGCCTCGAAGCCGCCACGGGCGACGATCACAGCCCGCTGGTGAACATCCCGAAGCCGGATGGCATGATGGAGCGCTCGTTGCAGTTCGTGAAATGGCTCGTCAAAGCGAACCCTGAGGGCAAGTGGCAGCAGTTCCTCGCCGACGACGGCAACGGCCTGCGCTGGGAGAAAGTCATCATGAGCGGCATCTCGCACGGCAGCACGACATCAGCGCGTTTTGCCATGCATCAAAAGGTGGATCGTGTGGTGATGTTTTCCGGCCCTCGTGACAACACCGAGACCTGGCAAGGCGGCCCCTCCGCCACGCCCTCGAACCGCTTTTTCGGCTTCACGCACATTCTCGACGGCGGCTGGACCGCCGATCACTACTGCCGCTCCTGGCAACTGCTCAAGATGCACCACCACGGCCCCATCGTGAACATCGACGCCGCCAAGCCACCCTACGGCAACACGCGCCGCCTCATCACGAACATCGATGTGAAAAACAACGCCGGTCGTGCCCACACCATCGTCGTGCCCGGCGGCAAGGATCTTTTGGGTCAGTGGGTGTATGATGAGGTCTTCCGCTACCTCTTCACTCATCCCGTCGATCAAAGTGGCCCCGCAGTGCCGATGGATGCGGATTGCGAGATGGATCAACAGCAGCGGAAGTGAACCTGGAACCCAATCAACTAGGCAGGAGAATGGGGGCAAAAGAATCCATTCATGAGCTCAATCGCTGTCTAGCCATATGATCGAGCGGGTTCCTTTTCCTCGTAGGTAATCGCAGACTTATCATCCCATTCTCTTGCCCCCATTCTTCTGCCTAAACTCAGCTCATTTTCGCCCATGACCACCCGCCGCCATTTCCTCCGCAGCACCGGCACGCTCATCGCGCTGCCTGCACTCGAATCCATCGGCTTCAAGGCGTTCGCCGCTCCGAAAGTCGCGACACCACCGAAGCGCATGGTGTTCCTCGGCTTTGGCTGGGGGGTGACGAATGAGACGTGGTTCCCGGATAAAACGAAGGTCGGGGCCGATTGGCAGATCTCTGAGGGCCTCAAGCCGCTTGCTAGGCATCAGAAGGACATCACGGTAGTGCAGGGTTGTGCGAACAAGTTCGCCAATGAGGCGCACTGGGGCAGCACGTTTTGGCTCACGGGCGCGAATCGGTATGCCGAACCCGGTCAGAGTTTTCACAACAGCATCAGTGCGGATCAGGTGGCGGCGGCGCATTTGGGGAAAGAGACGCGCTTTGCCTCGATCCAGCTCAATACCCCGGACGTGGCGAACTCGGGCCACGGACCCGGCTTGTCGATGGCCTGGGACCCGCGCGGCAAACCGATGGCGGGGCTCGAAAATCCCGTCGCGGCGTTTCACCGCCTGTTTTCCGATGACACCACGCCGCTGAGCGAGCGACAGGCGATGCTCGCGCAAAAGCGCAGCGTGCTCGATGCCGTGCTGGAGGATGCGAAGCGAGTGCAGAACGGCCTCACGAAGGCGGACATCGACAAGCTCGACGAATACTACCAAAGCATCCGCAACATCGAGGTGCGGCTCGGCAAAGACGAGCAGTGGCTCAGCGTGCCGAAGTCCAAACCGCCCGTCACCGAGCCGAAGCCGGGCCTTGCGGGAAAGGCGGAAATTGAAGTGATGTATGACCTCATCGTCGCCGCCTTGCAGACGGACAGCACGCGGGTGCTCACCTACCGGCAGCCGGTGGGCACGTTGCTGCAAAGTCTCGGCACCAAGGTCGCGCCGCATGACATGAGCCACTACAGCCCCGGTGATCGCATGGCAGCCTCGCAGAAGCGTGACGAGACTCAAAGCGAGCTGCTCGCCGGTCTCATCGACAAGCTCAAGGCCACGAAGGAAGCTGATGGCACGACCTTGTTTGATCACATCGCCCTCGCCTACGGTAGCAACATCCGCACGATCCACTATCTCGACAACTGCCCTACCGTCCTCACTGGCGGAGCCGCGAACCTCAAACTCGGCCACCACCTCGTCCTGCCCAAAGACACGCCGCTGTGCAACGTCTGGCTGACCATGCTCCACGGCCTCGGCATCGAAGCCGAGCGACATGGAGATAGCACCGGTGTGGTGAAGGAACTCATCGTGTGATCCGCAAGCCACTTTAGGCAGAAGAATGGGGGCAGGAGAATCAATCCCTTCATTCTTTTGCCCCCATTCTCTTGCCTATTGAATCTCATGACTCGGCTCGTCCTCGTTCTCGTCACCTTCAGCTCCACGCTCCTCGCCGAGCCACCCCAGGCCTTGCTCGACACCAAGCACCGCGCCTTTCTCAAAGACAATTGCCTCAATTGTCACAATGCCGAGAAGCAAAAAGGCAAGGTCCGGCTCGATGACATCGAGTTCACGCTCGATTCAGTCGAAAAGGCTGATCTTTGGCAAAAGGTGCTGAACTCGATCAACTCGGGCGAAATGCCGCCGGAGGACGAAAAGCAGCCGGATCCCGCCGCGAAGACCGATTTCCTCGACGACCTCTCCCGCACGCTCGTCACGGCTCGCACAGCCCTCAGTGACTCCGGTGGCAAGATCACGATGCGGCGCCTGAATCGTCGCGAATACAAGAACACGATCCGCGATCTGCTCGGCGTGGACTTGCGTGTGAACGAGCTGCCTGCCGATGGCGGCGCGGGCACCTTTGATACCGTGGGATCATCGCTCTTCATGTCCTCGGATCAATTTGAGCAATACCTCGCGCTTGGACGTCAGGCGCTGGATGAGCACTTCGCACGTTATGTCGTCGCCGCGCCCGCCAAGCCGCTGAGTGTCCATATTGAAACCGAAGCGAGCAATCAACGGATCGTGAGAGGACTGCAGGAACGCGACGATGCACGCGCCCGTTATCTCAAATGGACAGCAGCCGTGGACGCGGCAGCCGCAAAGCCTGAGAACGCGAAGCTCAGCGAACAAATCCGCGCGGAGAAGAAAGACGACGCGAGACACCTGCACGAACAATGGAAACGGCTCACGGGCGCCCCATCACCCACCACCTTCGGCTTTACCGACGCCATTCATGCCGAGCAGATGGGCCGACGGGATTGGGAACACTTCGTGCCGCATCATCGCGCTTATGTGCAGCATCCGCTGGTGAAGACCGGCACCTTCCTCACCATTGACGATGCCTATGTGAACTCCCGCCAAATCTTCCAGCTCCCTGCCGACTGGCCAGCGGGCGATTACGTCATCCGCGTCCGCATCGCCGCGATGAACGGCCTTCCGCGTGAGCGGCGGTTTGTAGAGTTCGGTCCGCAAGATCCCAGCGGCGTCTGCACCGTGAGCAGCACTCACGAGATCACCGGCACCGCCGCTCAGCCGCAGGTGCTGGAGATTCCGCTGAAGCTCACGGAGTCAAAAACCCGGCTCTTCATGTTCCGCGAGCGGGGCTCCCACGAGTCCAATGCCTCTGCCAGCCGCCTCTTTGCCGAAGCGAAACAGCGCAACGGCATCGGGCCGGAGTTTGCGTTGTGGCTGGATTGGATCGAGGTGGAGAGCGCCAATGGTGCAAAGGCCGCACCTGTCGCTACGAAGGTCGAGAAGCTCCGCAAAGACCCCGAGCATTGGGCGAACAAATACATGCCCATCTATGCCGAGGGCTATGTGGAGAAGTATTCGCGCTTCCAAAAATGGTGCGCGGCGATTGATGAGGCGGCGAAGCAACCGGCGAACGCGGACATCGTGAAGAAGCTTCGCGATGACCCGAAGGTGAAGCAGTCGCCGCATGTGTTTTACAATCGCTTCGCTGAGATCGCGGGTGCGCCTGCGCCGACGAAGTTTGGTTTCAAGGACGTGGACGACGCACAGTTCGCCCGCAGCGAATACAGCTACCATCATCAATACTATGCCGACTACGCGAAGCTCCCGCAGCGCGAAACAGGCACGTGGCTCATGCTTTACTCGCTTGGCCGCTACACGGGCATCACTGCGCCGAACCAATGGCCTGCGGGCAAATACACGCTGCGCATCCGCCTTGCCGCCTCGGATGAGTCGCCCAAAGAGCGTCGCTTCATCGAGATCGGCACCGGCAAGGCCGACGCGGCCGACTTCAACGTGCTCAGCTCGCATCAAGTCACCGGCACGCTCGCAAGTCCGCAGACGCTGGAGATTCCTGTCGAGATCAATGCCAGCGGCGACCGCAACTTCGCCATCCGCGACAAACGCCCGAACAAGCGCGAGGCCGAATACGCGATGTTCCGCGAGGCCTGGGACAAAACCGGCACAGGCCCGCGTCCGTGCATTTGGGTGGACTTTGTCGAGCTGGAAGGGCCGGTGAATGACGCGCCCGTTTTGACCAAGACCATCAAACAACGTCGCGAGGTCGAGTTGCATGCGAACGCGATGGTCGGCGGCACTTACAATGGCTACTTCAAAGGCGGCTACGAGGCGGCGAAGAAGTTCATGGAGACCAAGCAGCCGCAGAAGGGCATCCCGGACGAGCAGGAGGCGAAGTTTCGTATCCGTGGCTTTGAGCAGCATGGGCCCACGTTTGAGCGTTACCTGAACGATCCGCTCACCAAGATCGGCGCGTATTTGACCATCTACAACGTCCACAAAGAAGAGGTCATCACGCTGCCGCCGGATCAGCCCTCCGGCTGGCTCAAAACGAAGCACGAGGTCGAAAAAGCCGAGCCGGGCGATTACATGCTGCGTTTCCGCATCGGTGCGGTGAAGGGCACTCCGAAGGAGCGGCACTTCGTCGCGCTCGGCAGTCGCAAGGCGGGCGATGAAGACTTCACCTTGATGCAGACTTTCCAAATCAGCGGCACCACCGACGCACCGCAGATCATCGAGGTGCCGGTGAGCCTCGCCGCCGATGGTCCGCGCACCTTTGTGCTGCGCGAGAAGCGGGATGTGAAGCTCGATCACGAGCTTTTCACCACCGCGCAGAAAGCCACTGGCGTGGGACCGCCATCTGCGTTGTGGATCGATTGGGTGGAGTGGGAAGGCCCGCTGGTGAAGCAAGCACCCATCGCCAAAGTCGAGCGCATCGAGCCGGAGAAACGCCGCGCCGATGTCGAGCGCGGTCATTTGCGCTTCCAATACCTCAACGAGCAATACGCCAAGTGGAAGGCCGCCGGTGGCGATGAGAAGCGGCTGAAGGAGTTCGACTTCACCGACAAATCGCACGCCGAGTTCGCCAAGGTCGTGTGGGACAGCAACAACCGCTGGTTCCAGCAATACCTCGACCGTCCTCTCTCGAAGACCGGCCTCTATCTCGACAACACCGTCCAGGAAACCTGCGAGCACGCCATCGACCTGCCCGCAGACCTCGCCACCGGCGACTACATCATGCGCGTGAAGATCGGCCGCGTGCCCGACATGCCCACAGAGCGCGCCTTTCTCTCCTTTGTCGAAGCCAGCCCCATCGACAAAGACGACCGCACCTTCCTCGCGAACAAGCAGATCACCGCCACGCTCGAGCAGCCCGAGATCATCGAGCTGCCCTTCCAAATCCGCCCCGGCGGTCCACGGAAGTTCATCCTCATGGAAAAGCGTCCGCTGAAAAAAGAAACCATCAGTCTGCCAGGACGCACCCGCCAGATCACCGAAGCCAAACAACGCGATCCCGTGCTCTGGATCGACTGGATCGAGTGGCAAGGCCCGCTGAACAAGGCCGAAACCAGTTCACAGGCCCAACCCGTCATCGCCGCCGGAGAAACGAATGCCCGCACCGTGCTCCAAACCTTCGCCGAACGAGCTTTTCGCGGCAAAAAGCCCTCCGCCGCCTTTTTGGACAAACTCACCGCCCTCTACGAAGTGCGCCGCAAAGCCGGCGATGCGCACGAAGCAGCTCTCAAAGAGCCACTGAGCGTGATTCTTGCTTCGCCTGGGTTTTTGTATCTTCAGGAAAGTGGTTTGGGCTTTAGCCCAAATGAGAAGGCAGAAGTTGGGCTAAAGCCCAAGCTACTTTCCCAACCTGAACTCGCTTCCCGCCTCTCCTACTTCCTCTGGAGCGCTCCACCCGATGAAGCTTTGCTCGCCGCCGACCTCACCAAGCCAGACATCCTCACCCGCGAGGTGGACCGCCTCATCACCAGCCCGAAGGCGGACGAGTTCGTCAGCGGTTTCGTGCATCAATGGCTTGGCATGGACCGGCTCGACTTCTTCCAGTTCGACACCAAGCAGTTCCGTGACTTTGACGAAAGCGCCAAGGCCGCCGCACGCCGCGAGGTCTATGAAACCTTCGCCCACCTGCTGCGAAACAGCGGCAGCCTCACGAAACTGCTCAAGAGCGACGAAATCCACGTCAACGGCCTGCTCGCCACCTACTACGGCATCGAAGGTATCAGCGGCGATGTGTTTCAAAAGATCAAACTCCCCGCCAACTCCCCACGCGGCGGCCTGCTCGGCATGGCCGCCATCCTCGCCATGGGCAGCAACGGCGAGCGCACCAGTCCCGTCGAGCGCGGAGCCTGGGTGCTGCGCAAACTCCTCCACAACCCACCACCACCCGCCCCGCCGAATGTGCCGCAGCTCGACCGACTCGCCACCAAGCCTGTCAGCCCGCGCGAGCGTCTGCTAGCTCATCAAGAAGAGCCGCAGTGCCTCCAGTGCCATCGCAAGATCGACCCCATCGGCTTCGGCCTCGAAAACTTCAACGCCGCCGGCAAATGGCGCGACGTCGATCACGACCCCAAAACCAAAAAAGACTGGCCCATCGACCCCGCCGGCCAATTCCACCACGGCCCCACCTTCCAAACCTACTTCGACCTCCGCGACCAAATCGCCGCCAAGAGCGAAAACTTCGCCCAAGGCTTCACCGAAGCACTGATCGAGTATGCGCTCGGCAGGCCGTATGGGTTTACGGACATCGCTCTCGCCGAAGACATCGTGAGAAAAGCCAAAACGAAGGATTTTGCGATTCGCGAGCTCATCCTCGCACTCGTCACCAGCCGGGAGTTTGGTCAGAAATAGAGATGTAGGCAAAAGAATGGGGGCAAGAGAATGAATCTGTTTTCTATTCTTTTGCCCCCATTCTCTTGCCTAAATTGCTTTGTCGAGTGTCAGCGCACCTCTCCGTATCAACCCAGATGATCCGTTCCACCTTCCTCCTCCTCGTTGCCTCCACCGCTGCCGCTCTCGATTACCCCCACGTCACCGCCGAGCCTCAAAAGACCGGCTGGCCGCTCACGGCGGAAGAACGGGCCTATGTCGTCGATAAGCCGGAATACGAGCGTCGCCCCGGTCGTGAGTCGAACAAGCATCTGCCGCAACTTTGGCCTCAAGTGCCAACGGCGGGCCATTTCGGCGGCGATTCATGGCTGAAGCTCCACGAGGCGCATGTGAAGACCGTGCAGGCGAATCAAGGCCCGCTCGATGTGTTGCTCGTCGGCGACAGCATCACGATCCAGTGGGGCGAGTCGTGGAAGAAGCACTTTCCCGACCTCAAAGCCGTCAACATCGGCATCGGCGGCGACAAAACGCAGAACGTCCTCTGGCGGCTCGACCACGGCGGTGTCGAGGGACTTCAGCCGAAGGCCATCGTGCTCATGATCGGCAACAACAACATGTTCTTCACCCCCGAGACCGGCATCGAAGCCGCCGCCAAAGGCATCGAGATGTGCCTGAAGAACCTCCGCGAGAAGTTCCCCGCCGCCGCCATCATCGTGGCGAAGATCCTGCCAGCCCACACACCCGGAAACGCCTTCTACGAAGACATCAAGAAGACCAACGCCGCTCTCGATCCGCTCAAGCTCGACAGCGATCCGAACGTGAAAGTCCTCGATTTATGGCCCGACTTCACCAATGCGGACGGCACCATCAAGAAGGACCTTTTCACCCCGGATAACATCCACCTCTCGCCTGCGGGCTATGCGGTGTATGCCGCCAAATTGAAGCCGCTGCTGGTGGTGAAGTAACCGGAATTAGGCAGAAGAATGGGGGCAAGAGAATGAATCTGTTTGTTATTCTTCTGCCACCATTCTCCTGCCTACGTTCCCCAAGTATTATGCGTCAGATTCTCCTCGCCTGCCTGTTTGCCACCTCGCTCTTCGCTGCGCCACCGACGGTGTTTTTGAAGCAGCATTGTTATGACTGCCATGATGCGAAGACGAAGAAGGGCGACCTCGATTTGACCGCGCTCAGCTTCGACGCGCAGCATCTGGACCTGCTCGTCAAAGTGCATGATGCGGTGGAGCGTGGCGAGATGCCGCCGAAGAAGAAAATGCAGCCTGCAGAGGCGGAAAAGGCTGCGTTTGTAAGTGAGATGGACGCGAAGCTGATGGCGCTGGCGAAGGCGGGCGATCAGGGTCGCATTCGGATGCGGCGGATGACGCGGGTGGAGTTTCAAAACACGCTGCAGGATCTGCTGGCACTGCCGAGGCTCGACATCACGGCGCTGCTGCCGGCGGATGGTCGCGTGGCGGGCTATGACAAGATGGCGGGAGCGCTGGACATCTCGCCCGCGCATCTCGCGGCGTATGAGGAGGCGGTGGAAAAGGCGCTGGATGCGGCAATCGCCACGAGCAGTGCGCCGCCGCGAGTCTTCAAGAAGCGAATCTATCCGGCTGGGTTGTTCAAGTTTGGCGGGAACCTGCTCCAGGGGCAGTTCGTGCTGCTGAAGGACAAGCAGCCTGATCCCGCGCTGCCGGTGCGTGGCGGCTTTGAGGACAAAAAAGGCCATGTGGGCGATGCGGGGCCGGACTTGGAGGAAAGGCGCAAGCTGCTCGAAACCGCGAAGAAATCGCAAAGCGCAGTCGGTTTACTCAATCCGAATCTCGCGGGTTATGAGGCGGCGATGAATGTGTCGCCGATCTACGCGGGGATGTATCGCATGAAGCTCTCGCTGTGGGGTTTTCATTGGAACGAGGGCAAGCCGGAGCCTTGCGCCGCGCCTCAAGCTGCGGTGCTGCGGGCGCATGAGGAGGGCAAGCAACAGGAAGGCGGGCGCTTGCTGCGTGCCTTCACCGCGCCGTCGATGAAATCGAACGAGGCGGAGATCACCGAGTGGCTCGATGCGCATGAGAGCATCGTCTTTGATCCCGTTTCGGTCCCGTGGAACGGTCTGCGCATCGGCCAGGTCGCCGGGCGGGCGAAAAAGCATGTGGGGCCGGGCGTGGCGATTGACTGGTTCGAGATCGAAGGGCCGATCAACGCCATGTGGCCGCCAGAGAGTCACAAGCGGCTCTTTGGCGATCTGCCGATCAAGCCATGGCAGCAAGGCAGTGAGGCGATTCCGCCGCAACGCGAGGAGGTGCGCAGCATCGGCGGTTATGTGCCGAGCATGCATTTCGATCTCACGCCGCAGGAGCGAAAGCCGACGCTGGAGACCGTGCAGTCCGCGCAGCCGGAAGCGGATGCCCGCAAGCTGCTCACGACGTTTTTGCCGAAGGCGTTTCGTCGGGAGGTGAAGCCCGAAGAGATCGAGCCCTATGTGGCTCTGCTGCGCTCTCGACTTGCCGCGAAGGACTGCTTTGAGGATGCCATGCGGCGTGTGTATGTCGCGGTGCTCACCTCGCCGGAGTTTTTGTTTCACGCGCCGGATTCGCTGGCCTCTCGACTCTCCTACTGGCTCTGGAACGGCCCACCGGATGCCGAGTTGCTCGCCGCAGACCTCCAAAACCCAGCCGTGCTCCACAAAGAGGTGGATCGCCTGCTCGCGGACAAAAGAAGCGAGCGCTTCATCGAGGACTTCACGAATCAATGGCTCGAACTTAGCCGTCTCGATGAAACCACGCCTGATCCGCAGCTTTACCCCGAGTATCGCTTTTTGCTCCACGAAGGCATGGCCGCCGAGACGCGTGCCTTTTTGCGCGAACTCATCCAAAACGATCTCCCCATCACTGCGCTGCTCAAACCGGGCTTTGCCATGCTCACGCAGCGCCTCGCCGAGCACTACGGCATCAAAGATGTGCATGGTGTGGAGCCGCGCAAAGTGTCGCTGCCACCCGAGAGTCTGCGCGGAGGCCTGCTCGGCCATGCGGCCATTCACAAGCTCACCGCGAACGGCACCACCACCTCGCCCGTGAAGCGCGGCGTATGGGTCATGGATCGCGTGTTGAACGATCCCGCCCCACCACCGCCGCCCGGCGTCTCCGCGGTCGATCCCGATACTCGCGGCACCACCACCGTGCGCGAGCAGCTTGAGAAACATCGCGCCGATGCCAACTGCGCCGCCTGCCACGCGAAGATCGACCCTGCTGGATTCGCGCTCGAAGCCTTCGATCCGATTGGAGGCCTGCGTGATCGCTACCGCTCCAACGGAAAGGGAGATGAGCCACCCGAAAAAGGCAAAACCGACTGGCGCGTGCAATACAAGCTCGGCCCCAAAGTGGACCCTAGCGGCACCCTCACCGATGGCCGCTCGTTCAGCGGCCCGAATGATCTGAATGCCCTCCTCACCAGCGATCCCGCCCGACTCGCCCGCGCCTTCGTCGCCCACCTCTCCCGCTTCGCAACCGGAGCCGAAGTCAGCTATGCCGACCGAGCCCAGATCCGCCAGATCGTCGAAAGCACGAAGAGCAGCGGGTATGGCATCAAGTCGTTGATCCATGCTTTGGCTCGAAGCGAAGTCTTTATCGACAGGAGAATGGGGACAGAAGAATGATTTCTTTGTTCCATTCTCTTGTCCCCATTCTTTTGTCGATTCTTTACTGTCATGCCTATTCACCGCACACTTGAACTCCAAAGCATCTCCGACAAAGCCTTCGCCGAGATTGACGAGGTAGTGATGCGTTGTGCTTACGCGAGTCAGAACCATTTTGGTCGGCTGTTCGACGAGCGCATCTATGAGAACGACCTAGCGGCGAGGTTGCGTGCAGAAGGGTTCGAGGTTCACACACAAGTCCCGGTCAAAGTCAGTCATGGAAGCTTCGAAAAGACCTACTATCTTGATCTTGTCGTGAACCAGATGCTCTACGAGCTGAAGGTCGTTGCCTCGCTGCTCCGGGAGCATGACGCCCAAGCGCTCAACTATGCGATGCTGCAAAACATCCGTCTCGTGAAGCTCCTGAACTTTGGCGAGTCCGAAGTTCGCGGAAAACTGCTCCGCAATGCCATAGGTGAACCCGAACGCCATCAGCCCACCATGCGAAAGACAGGCTGGAGACCATTAGGACCTCGTTGCACGGAGTTGATCGAACATCTCAAAGAACTCATCCGCGACTGGGGAACTCGTTTGGATTATCGGCTCTACAATGAAGCCCTCATCCATCACTTCGGAGGTGAGTCCAATTGTTTGCTGCGGACAGAACTGATAACTGGAAGCGTTTCGCTTGGCACTCATCCCGTGCCGCATCACGATGACGAATATGGTTTCGTTGTCACAGGATTCACGCGACCCCAATCCGGCTATCGACAGCACCTGGAGATTCTATTGCAGCACGCGCCGTCGCTGAAAGGTATTCAGTGGATCAATCTGAACCATTCCCGGCTGGAGGTGACGACGATTCAGTCAGATATCGACAAAAGAATGGGGACAGAAGAATAGCCCGAAACAGAAATCCTTAATCCATTCTCTTGTCCCCATTCTTTTGTCGATTCCCACCATGACAACCCGCCGAAACTTCCTCCGCGCTGCTGGCGCTTGCCTCGCTCTACCTTCCACCGGGCGGGCGGCTGAAAAGCTGCCGCCGACGCGGCTTTTCGCCATTCATGTGCCGCTGGGCATGATGCCGCAGTTTTTCTTTCCAAAGGCTGGCGAGACCTCCAGCCCCTATCTCGACCTCATCGCCGCGCATCGTCCGCACTTCACCACTTTCTGCGGCCTGTCACATCCAGGGGTCGATGGAAATCACCACGCAGGTCAGTGCTTCCTCACGGGTGCGCCGCATCCAGGGCAGCCAACCTTCCGCAACAGCCTCTCGCTGGATCAGTTCGTCGCGGAGCAGATCGGACTCGACACGCGCTTTCCCTCGCTCGCCGTGTCGGTGCGCAAGGGCGAGCACTATGCCGACTCCATCGCGGTCTCGCGCTCCGGCGTTGTTTTGCCCTCCGAAACCAGCGCCGAGAGGCTTTATCGACGCTTGTTCGTCGCCGGAACGCCCGAGGAAAAAGCCGCGACCATGCGCCGCATCGAAGCCGGTGGCAGCGTACTCGATCTGATCCTCGACAAAGCCAAGCGACTCGAAAAAAGCACCGCCGCGGAGGATCGGGCGCGACTCGAGCAATACTTCCAAAGCGTGCGCGAACTCGAAGGCCGCCTCCAGCGCAACATCGAGTGGGAAAACCGCCCGAAGCCGAAAGTGGACTACCCGCAGCCCAAGGACATCGCCGATGCCAACGAGGTCATCGCCAGGTCCAAGCTCATGTTTGACCTCATCCGCCTCGCCTTGCAGACGGACAGCACGCGCGTCGTCACGCTCTCGCTCAGCACCTTCAGCGTCGTGCCGCATGTCCCTGGCGTGAAGAGCGAAACCCACGGCCTCACCCACCACGGCAACGAACCCGACAAGATCGCCGAGTTGAAGAAAATCGAAGAAGCCCAGATGACAGCCTTAGGTGACCTCCTGAAGGCCTTTCAATCCGTCAACGAAACCGGCGGTAGTTTGCTCGACCGCACCCAAATCCTCTACGGAAGCTGCCTCGGCAACGCCAACTCCCACAGCAACCAAAACCTCCCGCTCATCCTCGCCGGTGGCGGCTTCAAGCACGGCCAGCACCTCGCCTTCGACACGCAAAACAACACACCGATGGCGAACCTCTTTGTGTCCATGCTTCAAAACCTCGGCATCGAGGTGGACAAATTCGCAAGTAGCACGGGAACGCTGAGTGAAGTTTCCCGCATTTAAAAGCGATTCCTTATCAATGAACCGTTTCGCCCGCATCCTTCTGAGTTTGCTCACCACGCACACGTTCGCCGCTGAACCAACGGCGGCGGACTGGATGCCAGGCGTGGAGGATCGAACGGCGCTTTGGTGGACGGAAGGGCCGCCAAAGATGTTTGGCGATGCGGCGCGACCGAAGGAGGAGGTACTGAGCTTTGAGTTTGGGAAGCAGACGATGCGCTTCGATACACGGCACGTGCGCTTGGTGGACAGTGGGTGGGAGTGTGCGGTGATCGTTGAGGGGCGGAGGTTTGTTTGCAACGGGCGCACGCAGTCGGATGACGAGTGGCAGCAGCCAGTTCGCTTCGTGGAGAGTGGTCGCTTTTTCCAGCGGGTGGTGATTGAGGGGCTAACGTTCGCGGATGCGGAGGGCAAGGCCTTCGACGGCACGGCGCGACTGGAGATCAGCGTGTGGCCGGATCGGCTGGCGTTTCGCTTGGAGAGCGAATGCGAGGCGGTGATAGAGCTGCGGCATGGTGAGAAGAAGGCGAGCGGCAGTCGCAGCGTGTTGCTGGAGGTGCTCGCGGGCGATACGAAGGCCGTGGTGGAGTCGGAACTGACGGTGACGCGGGATGAGGCGCTGGGTTGTCATCGGCTGGCGTTGCCTCAAAAGCCGTGGAGCAATGCAGGTGGCACTTATTATCCCGAAGAGCACCTGGATCGCATCGACCGCTGGCGTGTGACGCTGCGCAATGACACCGATGAGCCCACGGTGGCGCGGTTGATGTTCACGCAGGAGAAGCATCTGCCGATCACGGGCTTCACGCCGATGCTTTGCGAACTCGATGGCACGCCGACGGGCATTCCGGTGCAGCTTTCAAAGAATTGGCACATCCGCGCGGAGAAGGGTCGCCTGCCGCATGACGGGTCGTGGTTTCATGGTTTCGCGTATGTGCGAGTGCCGGCGAAGTCGCGGCGCGAGTTGGTTTTCCAAATGGTGCATGCTCGCTACGGCGGCGTGTGCGCGGCCTCTCATGCGCAGCTCTGTCTCATCGGCTGGGGACACAATCAATTCTGGGATCAGGCGGCGGTGGGCAGCTTTGGCGAGAGCATCTGCTTCGAGCCGGGACGCGTGCAGCGTCGTTGCTTCATCACCGATGTGCGTCCTCTGATGACCTTGCCCGTCGAGCCAAAGACGAAACGCTGGGGCTGGGCCGAGAACTGCGGTGGCGGCGATTTCCTCATGTGGAAGGATGCGCAGGGGTGCTATCAAAAGATGATCGGCACGCGCACGGACTATCGAGCACATGGACCGTGCCTCACCGATGTGAGCTACAGCGAGGAATCGAGCGGCGGCGAGATCGCGGCACGCATGGACGTGTCCGTGCCTGCGGCGAATGATCATCTACGCACCTTGCTGCGGCTGCGTTACGACGTGCGGAAGCCGCTGCGTTGGCAAAGGCTCGCGTTCTTCCAACTCGGCGCGGATTTCTACAACGACGTGCCCGCGCGCCGCGTGGCCATCGGCGATGTCACCGGCCTGCGCGAGGAATGGGAGCCGCGACGTGCGAAGGACGAGTATGATCGCACCGCGCTGCCACTCGATTGCGAGAGTGCATGGATCTCCGTGCATGGCGTGGAGCGTGAGGCCTTGAAAAAAGGCCACGCGATGGCGAGTCGAGGCCTCATCGTGCGCTCGTGGCGTGCCGTTCTCGGCGGAAAACCCGCCGCGCCCCATGTGTCCACCTTCTGCACCGAGTGGGGCAAAGGAAACCACAAGACCGCCATCGAGCTTTCGCCGCTGCCTGGCCTCACCGAGTTGCAGCCGGGCGACTTCGTCGAGGCAGAACTCGAACTCGTCATCTTCCCCGCCGATGCCGCCGCTTACTACGGCCCGGATGCCAAGCTGCGTGACATGCTCACCCACGCTGCCGACACCTGGCGTCCCGTGCATCGCGAGGCGAAAGGCAACGCGCTGATACCCATCGCGAAATGCGGTATTATCACGAAGAGCTACCCACTGGTCATCACCGTCGATGATGAGCAGCGTGCGCAGTGCCTCGTGAAAGGCGGACTCGGCCATCTGCCGGTGACTTTCGCCGGTTTGAAGTCACCGAAGGGCCATCGTGTGCTCGTGGATGGCCAACCGGTCACGCATTGGCAGACCGACTGGAATGCGGCGACACAACGCTGGCAGATTGTGTGCAATGTGGCTGCTGGTCTGGAGCATGAGGTCGTTTTGGACAAGGCGGATGAATGATCTGACCGATTCGGACTGAAAATAGGCAGAAGAATGGGGGCAAGAGAATGATGGTATCCATTCTCCTGCCTAACTTGGCTGGGAAAGATTGGGGGTAAAAGAAGGGGAACCACTATTTTCTGATCTTTTACCCACCATCTTTTACCAACGAAAAGTTACTCCATGTTCCAACATCCAGTCACGCGGCAGTCCGTGTTCCTGCCTAAATCAACACCGCCAACCACGCGAGAACGCTCTTCTCAAAGCCTTTGAAGACGTCATCATCGAGCGCCGTTACCTCCAAATCCTCCCATGAACCGCCTCACCTTCCTCCTCGCCACTGCTTTCGCTTTCCACACCTTCGCGGCCGAAACGCCGGTCGAGACCGATCCGCGGCTGCATTCCGATGGCCAAGGCTGGAAGCTCAATCAGGCGACGATCAAAGACCCAAAGCGTCCACGCGTGCTGCTCATCGGTGATTCGATCCTCAGCGGTTACATGGCTCATGCGATCAAGAAGCTCGACGGCAAGGCCTACGTCGATGCCTGGGTGAACCCCTACAACCAGTCCGAGCATCTCAACACGAAGATCCTGCCCGACGTGCTCGCGAAAGGGCCGTATGACGTGATCCATTTCAACATGGGCCTGCACGGCTGGCAGGAGGGCCGCATCAAACCGGGCACCTTTGAACCGCTGACCAAGGGCTACGTCGATGCCATCCGCGCGAAGCTCCCCAACGCCAAGCTCATCTGGGCCAGCAGCACGCCGGTGATGCTGGAAGGCGATGTCAAAACGCTCGATCCCGTCATCAACGGCACCATCATCGACCACAACCGCATGGCCGCCAAAGTCATGGCCGAATGCAGCGTGCCGGTGAGCGACTTCTACGCCCTGCTCGTGGACAAGCTCGACCTCGCCCGCGGCGGCAAAGACAAGTTTCACTGGAACGGGCCCGCGTATCAAATCCTCGGTGACAAGTGCGTGGAGGAGGTGCTGAAGGCGTTGCCAGCATCGAAGTAGAGAATGTGGTGGAGTCCTCTGGACTCCGATGTAGCAGCCGGGACGGCTGCACCACATTTGCTGGCGCTTTCATGACAAACTCACTTCAGATGCACTCAAAGCTTTCACTCATCGCCGCCTTTTGGGTGACTCAGTTCGCCGCGTTACACGCGGAAGCACCTGCAGCGACCACGACGAAGCTCGATGTGGTTTACAAGACGACTGAGCAGGGTCCGTTGAAGCTCGATCTGCATTATCCCACCGCGCCGAAGGCTGGAGCGACGTTTCCGCTCGTGCTCTTCACGCATGGCGGCGGCTGGGCGGCGGGCACGAAGAAGATTGAGCGCGGCGTGAGACTCATGGGCGTGAAGGCGCTGAATGCACAGGGCTTTTGCGTGGCGTCGGTGGACTACCGGCTTTGCACGAAGGAGGGAGAAATCACCGTGCGCGATTGCGTGACGGATGCGAAGGACGCTCTGCGCTTTCTCGCAAAGAACGCCGTGTCGTTCTCGCTCGATGCGGAGCACTTCTTCACCTGGGGCGACTCGGCGGGCGGCCATCTCGCGCAGATGCTGCTGCTCTCGCCGCCGGAGTCGTTTCCCGGCGATCCAGCGCTCGCGGAGGCGAAGTATCGGCTCATCGCCGGTGTGTCGTGGTATGGGCCGTGTGATTTCGAGAAGATCGACCTCTTCACTCCGCCCGGCGGCAGCGACGTGCGGGATCGTTTCGGCTCCCGCATCCTCAAAGCGGGCGCAGACGAGAACACCAAGATCGCCGCCTATCGCGAGGTCAGCCCGGTGAACTACCTGCGTCCCGACAGCCCGCCGCTGCTCATGATGCAGGGCGCTCAAGATCCGACCATCCCCGTGCAGCATGCGCATTACATGAAGGAACGCGCCGCTGCGGTGAAAGCGCCTGTGGAGACCTTCATCGTCCAAAACTCCGGCCACAACTGGCGCGAGGTCGGCGGCCCGCTGAGTCCGACACTCGAAGAAATCATGATAAAGACGGCCGCCTTTATGAAAAAGCATTTGGAGCGCGTTTCATCATCCCCCAGTCGATGATTTTCTGCCGCCGCATCCTTCCGCTCTTCCTGTTTTGTGGTCTTTTGCCGCTCTCGGCGGCTCATGCCCAGGGTATGCCGTCGCAGATCGAGCAGAGCTGCATCGAGTGCCATGATGCGGAGACAAAAAAGGGCGGGCTCGATCTCACGGCGCTGACCTTTGATCTGCGGGATAGAGCCATGCGTGAGCGCTGGGTGCGGGTGCATGATCGTGTGGAGAAAGGCGAGATGCCGCCGAAGGTCGATGACATGTCTGCGGCGGATCGCACGGCTTTGGTGAAGGCGCTGGATGTGTCGCTGAATGAAGCGGATCGTGCGGAGGTGCTGGCGAATGGCCGGGGACCGCTGCGCAGGCTGAATCGCGACGAGTATGAGCAAAATCTGCGTGATGTGCTGCAACTGCCCGATCTCGATATTCGCGATACTTTGCCGGAGGACCGCGAGGGGCATCGGTTTAACAAAACGGGCAGCATGCTCGACATGTCGCGCGTGCAGCTCACGGCCTATCTGGATGCTGCGGAGGCCGCGCTGCGTGCGGCGATGGCCACGGAGCCTGCGCCGCCGCCGGTGGTGAAAAAGCGAGTGGTGGGCACGGATTTGTTTCCGGGCACGGGCACGTTTGGAAATCGCGAGGCGATGTTCTTCGCCAAGGACAACAAGTTCATCGAGTTGGATGGCAAAAAGGCCAAAGAGTCCGCGAAGGATGAGTCGCTTGAGATGGCGCTGTTTCGCTCGGCGAGCTGGCCCTACCTCGGCACGCCGCGTGGTGTCGTCGCGAAGCACGCGGGGCGCTACAAGGTGCGCTTTTCGGCTCGCGCGGTGCTGCAGCAGCCGGGCTACGCCTTGCTGCCCGCGAAGCAACCGGTGCCGATGACCTTCCGCACGCGGAAACCGGCCGGCGTGGACATCATCAATGAAGTGCGCGCCTCCGGCGGCGTGATCGACATCCAGCCTGAGCAGCGAGTCTATGAGACGACGATCACGCTGCGGGCGGGAGAGTCCTTTGAATACAGCCTGCTCGGCCTGCCGATGCCGCTGGCGCAGAACCCCAACGGCTCCGCGCCGACGTATCGCTACCCGCCTTTCCCGGAGGGTGGTCAGCCGGGTGTCGCGGTGCAATGGCTCGAAGTCGAAGGTCCCCTTCCGCCGCCAAGCTGGCCACCGCCTTCGCATCGCGTGCTGTTTGACGATCTCGGCATCGAGGTGACGCCGAAGAACGCCCAAGAGGATGCAAAACGCCTGCTGCGTCGCTTTGTGAGCCTCGCTGCCCGCGAACCAGTGTCGGAGGATGATTTGCGTTTGTTTGAAGCGCTTATCGCCGAGCGCTTGGAGAAGGGCTCGGCGTTCAAAGAGGCGCTGCTGGCCGGTTACAAAGCCTTTTTGGCCTCCGGCGACTTCATCTACCTCCGCGAGCCGGAATCGGCGGACGATCCCTTCGCCATCGCCTCACGTCTCTCGCACTTTCTTACGAACTCGCGGCCCGATGCGCGTTTGAGCGATCTGGCGGCTCAGAAACGTCTGCGAGATGCCAAGACGCTGCGCGAGGAAACGGAGCGTCTGATCGCCAGCGGTGGCTTTGAGCGCTTCGTGACAAACTTCACCGACTACTGGCTCAGCCTGCGCCACATCCGCCGCGATGATCCCGACATCCGGCTCTTTCCGGAGTATCGCTTTGACGAGTATCTCGTGGAGAGCATGGAGCGCGAGACGCGCACCTTTTTCACCGCGATGCTTCGCGACAACCTGCCCGCCAGCGTGCTGGTGAAGGCGGATTTCGTCTTCGCCAACGACCGTCTCGCGAAGCACTACCAGCTCCCGCCACTCAGCGGCTCCGCCATGCGAAAAGTCGCCGTGCCGCAGGGCAGTCCGTTTGGTGGATTGCTCACGCAGGCCGCGGCTTTGAAAGTCAGCGCGAATGGCACGAACACCTCGCCTGTCGTGCGTGGTGCCTGGGTGATGGAGCGGCTCATCGGTCAGCCTCCTCCGCCACCACCGCCCAGCGTGCCCGCCGTCGAGCCGGACATTCGCGGTGCCAAAACCATCCGTGATCTCATGGCGCTGCACACGAAGGAAAAATCCTGCGCCAGTTGCCACGCCAAGTTTGATCCCGTCGGCCTCGCTTTGGAGAGTTTTGATATTCTCGGCGGTTGGCGCACGCGTTATCGCGGCATTGAAGAAGGCGAGCGCATCACCGGCATCGACCGTGCGGGCCACGACTACAGCTACACGCTCTCCGCGAACGTTGATCCCAGTGGCAAACTCATCGACGGCCGCACGTTCAACGATGTGCATGCTCTGAAAGCCATCCTCGCCGCCAACCCACGCCAGCTCGCGCGGAATCTGCTCCACCAGTTTACCGTCTATGCCACCGGCACCCCCGTCCGGTATTCCGACCGCCGTGAGATCGAGTCGCTGCTCGATGCGTGCGAGAAGGATGGCTATCGCGTGCGGGATCTGATGCTCGCGTTGGTGGAAAGTGAGATTTTCACCGGAGGGCAGTCCAAATGAAGACTTCCCGCAGATTCAGAAAACCCACCGATTAAAATCAGATCAGCCCAATCTGCGGGTTCTCTGAATCTGCGGGATAACTGCTTTTCCATGAACGCTCCTCACATTGCCAAGTCCCTCTCACGCCGCCGCTTTCTGCAAAGCGCGGGTGTCACGCTTGGATTGCCTTTGCTCGAATGCATGACGCCCGTGTTTGGACGTGCGGCGCAAGCGAAAGCACCCCGCCGGATGCTCATCATCTCGAACAACCTCGGCTTCCTGCCGAAGCCGTTTTTCCCGACGACCGCGGGGCGTGATTATGAGCTGACGCAGACGCTCGCGCCATTGGCGGATGTGCGGGGCGAGTTCAGCATCTTCAGCGGCATGTCACACCCCGATGTGAATGGCGGGCACAGCGCGGAGAACTGCTTCCTCACAGCCGCACGCGGGCCGACGAAGAGCGGGTTTCGCAATCAGATCTCGCTCGACCAGTTCGCCGTGGAAAAGCTCGGCCAGCTCACGCGATTTCCCACGCTGAACCTCGGCGTGAACATCGACAAAGCGAACCGCAGCCTCTCCTGGACACGCGACGGCGTTTTGCTGCCCGCCGAGGACAGTGCGCCGGCCTTGTTTCGTCGCATGTTCCTCCAGGGCGATCCAGCGGCGGTGAAACGACAACTCAACGCGCTCGACGAACGCGGCAGCATTCTCGACACGCTGCTCGATCACACAAAGAAGCTCAGTCGCGACCTCGGCAGCGATGATCGCTCCCGTCTCGATCAATACCTCACCTCCGTGCGCGAGGTGGAGGAGCGACTGCTCACTGCCCGCGAGTGGGAGCTGAAGCCGAAGCCCGTCACGAAGCTCCCCGAGCCCGCCGACATCCAGGACAAGAAGCGCATCTTTGAAAAGCTCGATCTCATGCTCGCCATGGCGCAGCTCGCCTTCGAGTCCGATTCCACGCGTATCATCACGCTCATGGTCGATGCCTTTGCCACGCCCGCCTTCAAGATCGACGACCACGAAAGTACCACCGAAGGCTACCACGGCCTCAGTCATCACGGCCAGGCTCCCGCAAAGGTGAAACAGCTCGAAGACGCCGACCGCCAGCAGATGGTGCTCTTCCGCAAACTTATCCAAAACCTCGCCACGAAGCGCGAAGACGACGCCCGACTGCTCGACCGCACGATGGTCCTCTTCGGCAGCAACATGGGTGATGCGAACAAGCACGACAATACCAACCTCCCCATCCTCCTTGCCGGCGGTGGCCTCAAACACGGCCAGCACCACGCCTTCAAAGGCGATCACGACAAACCGCTCTGCAATCTCTTCGTCTCTATGCTCCAGCACATGGGTGTCGAGACCGAATCGTTTGGATCAAGCACGGGAACTCTCACCGTTTAAACTGAACTGAGCATGCGCATCGCCATTTTCACCTTTTCACTGCTCGCCTGTGCTTCCTTGATCCCCGCGCAGGCTCCTTCCGCCGCTGAAAGCATTCCCCAATCGGTGCAGGAGCTTTGGGCGGATTTTGATCCGCGCAAAGAGCCCATCGGAACGGAGGTCATTCGCGAGTGGAAGGAGGACGGCATGATTTTGCGGCATGTGCGCTACTTCATCGGCAGCTTCAAAGGCAAGCCGGCACGCATGGCGGCGGTGTATGGCTTTCCCGAAGGGACGAAGGAAAAACTCCCCGCAGTGATGCACATTCATGGTGGCGGTCAGCGAGGTTCGGTGAGCGAGGTGAAGCTGCTCGTGGCGCGAGGTTACGCGGCGCTGTCGGTGAACTGGGGCGGCAGCGGCAATGGAAAAGCGCCCTTCAACACCTGCGAGAAGGCCGAGCCGGGCGATCCGAACACCGATTGGGGCGCGGTCGATCCCTCGCAGCTCAATGTGCCGGGTTACTCGTCGATGCTGCCAGGTCCGAAGCATGTGTTTGAGGACCGCGAGCATCCGAAGAACAACAACTGGTATCTCCTTACGCTTGGCTGTCGTCGCGGGCTCACCTTTCTCGAACAGCAGCCGGAAGTCGATGCGCAGCGCCTCGGCGTGCATGGTTACTCGATGGGCGGGAATCTCACGATGTATGTCGCAGGCACCGATGATCGCGTAAAGGCCGCGGTGCCGGCCGTTGGCGGTCAGGGCTGGCGCTGGCAGGGGCGAGATTACCTCGGCGGCAAGGCGCAGCAGGAGCAGATCAAGGGCGACATCGAGGTCTTCAAGCGCACACTGAGCTTCGAAAGCTATGCGCCGCGCATTCACTGCCCGGTTTTGCATCGCAGTGCCACGAACGACTTCCACGGCTGGATGGACGACGTGTATCGCACGAACGCCCTCATCGAAAAACAGCCGACGCGCTACAGTTGGGTGCCCCACATGAACCACCGCCTCACGCCGGAGGTGGCGATCACGATGCCGCTTTGGTTCGACCACTATCTCAAAGGCGGCCCCGCTTTGCCCGACACACCACAGAGCGAACTCCGCCTCAAATCGAACGACGACGTGCCGATGCTGCGCGTGCGGCCGGATGTGAAAACGCTGCCCGTGGCCCGCGTTGAGATTTTTTACAGCGTCGATCCCGATCCCCGCGCCCGCTTCTGGCGCAGTGCCGAGGTTCATCACGAAACGGAGGGCTATATCGCCCAACTGCCGATCCACACGCTCGACACGCCGCTGTTCGCTTTCGCGAACGTTTACTACACGCTGCCAAAGCCCGAATCGATGGCGCAACTGCCAGGCAACTCCAAACCGGTCACCGAAGTCTGCATCAGCTCGCTGATGCACACGCACAACGCGGCGGAGGTCGCACAAGCCGCTCCCAAGCTCACCGCGAAGCCTTCCAAACTCATCGAGGACTTCGCCCACGGCCAACGCGATTGGTATTCTCTCAACGCCGGCAATCTCACGCATCAGCAGCTCTGGACGCGCAAAGTCACCGACCAGCTGTATCGCGGTGCCGACGGTGCGAAGCTAAAGCTCACGCTCAAGATGCCGCAGACGAATCGCATCGCCATCGTGCTCCAGCAGAACGAATGGCGCAGCTATCGCGGCCAGCGCAAAACCTTCGTCTTCGAACACGAAGTGCATGGCGATGCAGCCGTGCAGACAATCATGCTCGAAGCCAAAGACTTCACTTCAACCGACGGCGCGCTCACATCCTGGGCTCAAATCGACCAGCTCGGCATCTGCGCGCACTACGCACAGGGCGGTGCTCCCGCCAAAGACGTGCCGCTCTGGAAAGGCGCCGCGATGGAACTCTTGCGTGTCGAGTGGGAGTGAAGTGATCAGCGGTCGTCTTCGGTCTTCTTCTTCCGATTCTTCGCTTTGTCGGGCTTGTTCGCCTTGTCCGCTTTGGGTGGCTTGGGCGGTTCGTTCGACACTTTGAAATCGGTGGGAGGCAGCAGCGGAGGCGTGTCGAGTCTGCCGCGGTGGACTTCGATGAGGCTGAAGATGTCGTCTTTGGCATCGGTGTTCACGAGGGAGAAGTCCGCGCCCTTTGTGCCGCCGTGACGCAGCATCGCGTCCTCGATGATCACTCGCTCATGATGCCATTGTTTGTCGCCTTTGCCGGTGATGTTCAGTGCGGTCTTCATGCCTGACTTGCCCGCATCGTAATCAAGCCTCCAGGTCGATCCTGCTGTCGCGTCATACCAGACGACGGTGATCGCCATCGCTTTGGGATCATTGCCTTCGGAGAATCCATCGTGCAGTTTGAAATGCATCGCGTCTTTGCCAGAGGCGTGCTCGAAGCCGCGCGCAAAGCGCGAGTAAATGGACGAGGTCTTCGTGATCGGTCCGCCCACGCGCCAGAGGGGAATGGACGTGGCATCGGCGTCGATCTGATCGAGGAAGCGTCCGTAGTTATCGGGCCAGATGTCCCAGCCCACATCGTTGAATCCCGTCTGCGTGTCGCGCTGGCGGACCTGGCTCAGCAGCAGCGCGTTCTGGTCATCCACTGCAGCGCCATACTTGGCATAGGCGGCGCAGATCTTCAGCATGCGCTCTGCGTTGTGCTTGCTGGCCTCGCCGAACTTGGCCTCCGGATAGGCTTGCGTGTCAGCAGCATCCAATCCCTTGTGGAGCGCACAAAAGGCATCGGTGGCCGTCTGCGGTTGGATCTGCCCCGCGTAACGATTGAAGAAACGGAAGGAGTAATCGAACCCCTGCTCCTTGCAGGCCTCCATGGCGCTGGAGCTGATGTCCCAGATGCTTTGTCCGCTTTGCAGGCCGGTGAGAGCGCCCCAGTAGAAGCTGAGCGGCACGTTCAGCTGATACCATGCACGCGTCCACGTCTGATCCATCTCTGACCGGGCAAACAGCGGCGTGCCCTGCGCGGCGATGAGACGATGCTGCCACGTTTCGATCTTGCTGCGCTCACCGCTCAAGTGGTGGCCGCGTCCGCTGCCTGCGATCTTGATCCCGAGGCCGCCTTTGGCATTCGCCATCACCCACTCCCATTCCTTCGCAAAGCCCTTGTTCTCGGCCGCGTCGTCATCCGGCGACACATTGTTGAACATCAGCGCGATCTGTGGCTGGTCGGCAGGTGATTGAAAGGTCTTCACATACACATCGAACTCCCACAGCCGGAACTCCCGCCACGCATCAGACGTCATGGGCAGGTCGTATTGCTTGTCGATGACATTCCCCTTGTAGGCGCATTCATCGCCCGTGCAGCCGGTCTTCACCTGAATGAACGCAATGCGCTCTTGCATCTCCTTCGAGCAGCTGCGGATGTGCTTCCCAAACTCTGTGATCAACCGCTGGCAGAACGTTTTGTATTCCGGCGAGGCATAGAAAGGATACACCGGCCAGCTGTCATGAATTTGGCTGTCGGCTTTCACGGCGGGGACGCCCTTGTCGTAGATCCACTTCGGCGCATCGGGTCCGACGTTCAGCGAGAGGTAGAGGAACTGGCTGCTCTGGACCGCCTTCTTCATCGCCTGATCCAGGCTGCTCCAATCAAACACGCCCGGCTCCTTTTCCACTTCTGCCCAGGATTGGGTGAATGCCAGACCCTGTAGAAAGGGAAAGTCGCTGCGATCAAACTTGTCGCCGCGATCCCACACACCAAACGAACTGGGCGGCGGCACCGCTTGCGTTGGTGCGCAACAAAGGGCGGACATCATGCTGATCAGGCCGAATGGTCTAGCGAAGGTCAGGTTCATGACGGTTGAAATCTGGATAAAAATTGATGGGGGTTTCTGCATGGCCGAGCGAGAGCGGATGCGGACACGCTTCCGCAGCGACGCCACGATCAAGCCACACGGCCGCTCGCTCCGCAAAGAGGGATCAGGTCTATTTATGTAGATATCCGGCCTCAGACCGCATAGCATCCCGGGTCATGCCCGCCCGACGTTCATCTTTGAGACAAGCCGCACGAAAGAGCCCGCGCGGCGATGTTGCGAAATCTGAGCCGCCGCAGGTCGCCTTGGTGGTCGAGACTTCCTTCGGCAGTGGACGCGACATCCTCACAGGCATCGCCCGCTACGTGCGCGAGCACGATCCCTGGCTGCTCTTTCACGAGGCACGAAGCATCGATCAGGAACTCCCGCATTGGCTCAAGAACTGGAAAGGCCACGGCATCATCGCCCGCGTCTTCACTCCAGCGATGGCGGCTGTGCTTCGCCGAACACGTCTTCCCGTGGTCGATGTGCTCGGCGTGGTGCCAGACGCCGGGTTTCCTCTGGTGCATGTTGATGATGAAGCCATCGGCGTCATGGCCGCCGAGCATCTCATCGTGCGCGGCTTCAAACACTTCGCCTTCTTCGGACTCGAAGAGCGAAACTGGTCCGCTGCTCGTGAGCGCGCCTTTGTCCGGCAAGCGAAACGGCATGGCTGCGAGACCAGCGTGCGCCGCGTCAGCCCACGTCAGGTGCATGATGATTCGTGGGAAGTGCATCAGCAGAAACTTGCCTTGTGGATTGACGGCTTGCCAAAGCCCGCAGGACTCATGGTGTGCAGTGACCACCGCGCTAGTCACGTGCTCGAAGCCTGCCGTCGCGCAGGCGTCCGCGTGCCTGATGAGGTCGCCGTCATCGGCGTGGATAACGATCAACCGCTTTGCAACCTCTGCCATCCGCCGCTCACCAGCATCTGGCCAAATCACGCCCTCGTCGGCTACGAAGCCGCGCGATTGCTCGACCAAATGATGCGCGGCAAAAAGCGAGTGCCCGCGCGCACTCTCACACCGCCGAATGAAACCGTCACGCGCCAGTCCACCGACACCCTCGCTGTGCAGGACGAACTCGTTGCCAAAGCCCTGCACATCATCCGCGAGCGCGTCTGCGATGCCATCCGACTGGATGAGATCGCCACCCTCGTCGGAGCCTCGCGCAGCGTGCTGCAACGCCGCTTCCGTGCCGCCCTCGGCCGCACCATCAATGAGGAACTCATCACCCAACGCGTCACCGCCGCCCAGCGCCTCCTCCTCGACACCCATCTCTCCCTCGCCGAAATCGCCGAGCGCTGCGGCTTCCGCCATCAGGAATACATGGGCGTGGTCTTCAAAGGGCAAACCAAGCAGACGCCCGCGCAGTTTCGGAATCAAGCGCGGGCGGAGTGATAATGGGCTGTCTTGATGTCGATCAACTCGGCCTCTGCGCCCACTTTGCCGCCAAAGGCAGCACCGCGAGCGACGCCCCGCTGTCGAAAGGCCCCGCGCCGGAGTTTTTGAGGCTGGTGTGGGAGTAGCGGCCAGATTCGATGGCTATCGACGTTCTCACCGGATGTCGCGTGCTCTCCTCGCCCTCGTTTTCATTTCCACCAGCTTTGCCGCCGAGCCCATTCGTGAAACCTTTGGCCCCGAGTTCGATGCGAAGCGCTTCCTGACGCCGATTCCGAACAAGAACACGAGCGTGCGCGATGGCGTGCTTTGGACGCGTGGGGCCAGCGGAGGCAAGTATCCGCCGATGGTCTATCTGCCGGTCGAGGGAAAAGACCTCACGATCTCCTTTCGCTATCGCCATCTCGCGCCGGGCGGGTGGTTGTGGTTCTTCGTCGATGGCGACGATGGTTTCGGCAGCGAGGATCACATGCTGCGCGTCAAACTGCTGCGTGAAGGCGTGCAGTTGCAGGTCGATGCGCACTCCAAAGACGCCAACCATCCGCTGCGGCAGAAAAACGGTCGCCCACCCGACAAAAAGAGCGGCGCTTATCGCCTGAACGAGGTCTTCCCGCTCGAAAAAGTCGATCTGACTACCAACACGTGGCGAGCGGTGAAACTCGTCTTCCGCGGCGAGGAGGTCCAAATCACGCTCGATGGCCAGACGTGGTCGAAAACGCTCACAAGGCCCAATTTGAACGCCGCGAAGCGCAAACTCCTCTGGATGCAAAACGGCGGCGAGGCCGGCATCGAGCTCGATGACATCCAAGTGATCTCCACCGCGCCATGAAGCCCCTCCTGCTGCTTGTTTCGTCATTCGTCCTTCTACATTCGTCCTTGTCGGCGAAGCCGAACATCCTCTACATCCTCGCGGACGACCTTGGTTATGGCGATGTGCATTGCCTGAATCCGCAGCGCGGAAAAATCGCCACGCCGCATTTGGACCGGCTCGCGGCGCAGGGCATGACGTTCACGGATGCGCACAGCGGATCGTCGGTGTGCACGCCCACGCGATATGGCCTGCTCACCGGGCGCTACGCGTGGCGCACGCGGTTGCAGAGCGGCGTGCTCGATGGCGGCAACGACGAGCCGCTTATTGCCGCCGACCGGCTCACGGTGGCCGGTTTTCTCAAACAACAGGGCTACAGCACCGCCTGCATCGGCAAATGGCATCTCGGCTTCCAGTCCGACATGGATTCAAACAAGGGCAAAGACCGCTCCGGCCTGCCAGTAGGCGCACGCATCATCGGCGGACCGACGACACGCGGCTTTGATCGTTATTTTGGCTGCTCGAATGCCCGCACGATGACCTCGCTCATCGAGAATGATCGCGTCATCGAGCACATCGAGACCATCGACATGCTGCCACGGCTCGGCGCACGCGCGGTGAGCCACCTCGCGGCCTGCGTAAAGTCGGACGCGCCCTTTTTCCTCTACTTGCCGCTCACGTCACCGCACACGCCCATCGTGCCCTCCGCGTCGTGGAAAGGCAAAAGCGGCCTCGGCGACTACGCGGACTTCGTGATGCAAACCGATGCCATCGTCGGCGAAGTGCTTGCCGCGCTCGACCAGCATGGCCTCGCGGAGAACACACTCGTCTTCTTCACCTCCGACAACGGCTGCTCGCCTGCCGCCAAGACCGCGCAGCTCGAAAAGAGCGGCCACTTCGCCAGCGCGGGCTTTCGCGGTTACAAAGCGGACATCTGGGAAGGCGGGCATCGCGTGCCTTTTTTTGTGCGCTGGCCCGGAAAGGTCGCCGCAGGCTCGAAAAGCGCGCAAACCATCTGCCACACCGATTTCCTCGCCACCTGCGCAGCCATTCTCGAGGCGAAACTGCCCGAAAACACCGCCGAGGAAAGCGTGAGCCTTCTCCCCGCGCTGCTCGGCCAAGACCAAGCGCCGCTGCACGAGCATGTGGTGCATCACAGCATCAGCGGACGCTTTGCGATCCGTCAGGGCAACTGGAAACTCGCCCTCTGTCCCGGCAGCGGCGGCTGGGGAAAGCCCGGCGACGCCGAAGCCGCGAAACAAGGCCTGCCCGCCGCGCAACTCTACGACCTGAGCACCGACCCCGCCGAAACCATCAACCTGCACAACAAACACCCCGAAGTCGTGCAACGCCTCACCACGCTGCTCAACGACATCATCGCCAACGGCCGCAGCACGGCGGGATCGCCGCAAACGAACGACGCGCCCGTCATCGTGAGCAAACCCAACCGTAAAGCGGCGAAGGAATAATCTCAAAGCCGCGCCAAGGTCGTCGTGAGCAGCTTCCAGAACTTCTGCGCCGAGGAGATGCTGGCGCGTTCGTTCTCAGAGTGGGCTTCTTCGATGTCAGGTCCAAACGAGATCATGTCGAGGCCTGGATAGGTCTGCGCGATGACGCCGCACTCCAAACCGGCGTGGCAGGCGCTGACGCCGACGTCGTGGCCGAAGAGCTCGCGGTAGATGCCTTTCATCTGGTCGAGGATCGCGGAGCTGGCGCTGGGACTCCAGCCGGGATAGCCGTCGTCGTTTCGCACCTCGGCGCCGATGAGGCGGAACGGAGCGGCGAAGGCTGCTGCGACATCACGCTTGCTGGATTCGACGCTGCTGCGTTGCAGGCCGCTCCACTCGGCGCAGTCCTCCGCGACATCTATGAGGGACAAATTCGACGAAGCCTCGACCAAACCGGTGATTTCAGGGCTCATTCGATACACGCCGTTCACCACGGCCCGAAGGGCGCTCACGAAAGCCCGCTGGTTCTCATCGGTCATCGTGGGCGTGAAGCCGTGAGGCGATGGAGGGAGTTTTTGCGTCGTGATCCGCATGTCCGGCTCGATGCGGCGAAACTCCGCCAGGATGTCCGCTGCTTCGTCAGCGATTCTTTTCTCAAAAGCTGCCTCATCCTCCGCGTCGGCCTTTTCCTTTTCCCACGATCCTGCCTGCACGACCACCACCGCCGTGCATCGCGCTGGAATCGCATTTCGAGCACTGCCGCCCTTCATTTCGCTCAGAGCGACCATTTCAGTGCCACAAGTATCCAACAGCCGCGCCATGAGCTTGATGGCATTCGCACGGCCTTCGTGGATTTGCAGGCCGGAATGACCGCCGCGCAATCCTTCGATGCGGATTTCATAGCGCGGCTCGGGCGCATGAAGCGAGTGCGTGTAGTGCTGCCAGCTCACCAGCGTGTCGATGCCGCCCGCGCATCCGATGGTGAATTCGTCATCTTCCTCCGAATCGAGGTTAAGCATCGTTTTGCCGCTCAAGAGACCGCCTTGCAGCATCCGCGCGCCGCTCATGCCCTGCTCTTCGTCGATGGTGAGCAGCGCCTCGATGGGCGGATGCGACAGATCCTTCGACGCGAGCACCGCCAGGATCGCGGCGGCTCCGAGGCCGTTGTCAGCACCGAGCGTGGTGCTGCGGGCACGCACCCAATCACCGTCGATCCACATGTCGATGCCCTGATTCTCGAAATCGAAGCTCACGCCGTCCGCCGCTTTGTGCACCATGTCGAGATGCGCCTGCAAAATGACCGGCGCATGCCCCGCGCGGTCGGCGGTGGCCGGTTTCTTCACGATCAAATTGCCGCCGCTGTCCTCCAGGCACTCCAGCGCATGCTTGTCGGCAAACGCCCGCACAAAGGCCTTCACCTTCGCCTCCTTCTTCGACGGCCGCGGCACGGCATTGAGGTCGGCGAAGCAGTTCCAGAGGGCGCGGGGTTCGAGGGAGCGGATGGCGTCGGACATGAGGCGGCATGTATGGCGTGGATTACGCGATGAGAAAACTGGGAGATGAGGCCTTCACGCACGTTTTTAGCCGCCATGAAGCTCCCCGCCGCGCTCATCCTCTTCGCTCTTTGCCCTCTGCTCTCCGCCTGGGCACAGCCGAACATCATCCTCATGATGGGCGATGACCATGGCTGGGAGGAGACGGGCTACCATGGGCATCCGCATGTGAAGACGCCCACGCTCGACGAAATGGCGGCGCAGGGGCTGCGGCTGGAGCGATTTCACTCGGCGCATCCGAGTTGCTCGCCCACACGCGCGAGCTTTCTCACCGGACGGCATCCGAATCGCATGGGCACCTTCGCGCCGGGCTGGTCGCTGCGGCCAGAGGAGATCACCGTGGCGCATGTCCTTTCGAAAGCGGGCTTCCAGTGCGCGCATTTCGGCAAATGGCATGTTGGCACGGTCAAAGCGGGCTCGCCGACGAATCCGGGCGCGATGGGATTTCATGAGTGGCTCTCGCACGACAACTTCTTCGAGCTGAATCCCTCGCTCTCACGCAACGGCGGGCCGCCGCAGGTCTTTGAAGGTGAAAGCTCCGAGATCCTCGTGCGCGAGGCGATGCAGTTCATTGACCGCGTGAAGAAAGACGCGAAACCGTTCTTCACCGTCATCTGGTTCGGCTCGCCGCACGAGCCCTACAGCGGCCTGCCGCAGGATCTGGCGCTCTACGACGACCTGCCCGCAAAATACGCGAAGAACAAAGTGCGCCTCACCTCGAACGAAACCGGCGCTCCCGTCACCCGACCGCAGGGCGAGGTGCTACGCGAGCGCTACGCCGAGATCACCGCGATGGACCGCGCCATCGGGCAATTGAGAAAGCATCTCGCCGCCACCGGGCTGCGCGAGGACACGCTGCTGTTTTACTGTGGTGACAACGGCACCTCGCCCGATGGATCGCTCGTGCGGCCGCATCGCGGTGTGAAGGGCCAGATGTATGAAGGCGGCACGCTCGTCCCCGGTCTCATCGAATGGCCGGCACGCATCCAAGCACCGCGCACGAGCCAGGTCGTCGCGCACACCAGCGATCTGCTGCCCACGCTCGCCGCGCTCACCGGCCAGCCTTTGCCCAAACGACCGCTCGACGGCATCGACCTCACGCCCGTGCTCGATGGCACGATCACCGAGCGCCCGTCGCCGATTTTCCTCTGGGACTACAACACCGCTCGCTTCAACGGCCTCCAAACCGAGCCCTACATCGACCCGAAGCAGCAAGAAGGCACCACCCCGCTGGCCAAGCTCTCCGGCGGCAAAGCCACGCGTGACTTCAAAAACATCCGCCACCCCGGTGAGATCATCGAAGCCGACTTCCTCGGCCCCCGCGCCATCCTCGACGGCCACCACAAGCTCGTCATCCACGACGGCAAAAAAGCCGCCAGTGCCAAAACCGAGCTCTTCGACCTCGAAGCCGACCCCGAGGAGAAAAACGACCTCGCCAAACAGCAAGCCGAACGCGTGTGGGAGCTCCAGGCGAAGCTCCGCACGTGGCAGCAGTCCGTTTTGAAGAGCCTTACGGGCGGCGATTATGCAAAGTAGTTCTTCGACCACGGAACACACGGAATACATGGAACTCAGAAGCAATCGGCTGAAACCCTTTCCGTGTATTCTGTGTATTCCGTGGTTCTCTTTCCCCGCTTCATGAAACACCTCGCCATCCTCCTCCTTACTCTCTGCCCTCTGCTCTTCGCTTCCGCCGCGGACCGTCCGGCGCATCTTTTCATCCTCACCGGGCAGTCAAACATGGCCGGCATGGACCCGAAGCTCGGATTTGAGCCGGAGGCGAAGATCGCGTTTCCGGATGCGGACGTGGCTTACATCAAAGTCGCGGTCGGCGGCATGCCCATTCGTTACTGGGTCGATGAATGGAACGACATCGCGACGAAGCACGGCGTCGATGTGGCGAAGGCACGTGAGAAGGACAAGAGCAAGGGCACCATCTTTTACCCGCGCATCCTAGAGCAGTTCGCCACCATGCTGAAGGCGCACCCGAACGTGAAGTCCGTCACCTTCTGCTGGATGCAGGGCGAGAACGACTCCAAAACCGGCCTCCACGCGCCCTACGCCGATGCCTTGAAGCAGCTCATCGCCAACCTGCGCCGCGATTTGAAGCAGCCAAACATGCATGTCGTCATCGGCCGCATCAGCGACCACGACCGCATCAACCCGCCCGCCTGGAAAGTCGTCCGCGAAAGCCAGGTCGAAGTCGCCAAGGCAGATCCACGCGGCGCGTGGGTCGATTGCGACGACCTCAACGACAAAGAAATCAAAGGCGCGATGACCCAGGACCTCCACTACACCAAACCCGGCTACGAACTCCTCGGCCGCCGTTTCGTGCGTCAGGCCAAGGCGCTCATCGAAGGCAAGAAGCCCGCAGAGAATGGGCGGCCGGAGTGAGCGGGTGCATTTCGTTGAGAAGTGCGGCGATCAGGCGCGTTACCACGCGCCACCATGAAATCGCTCCTTGCCGCTAGTTTTGCCCTCGTTGCTGCCACTGCGTTGGCCGCGCCGCCGAAGTTCAATGTGCTTCACATCGTCTCGGATGACTTGAACACCTCCCTCGGCTGCTACGGGCATGCGCAGGTGAAATCACCGCACATCGACAAGCTCGCGGCCACCGGCGTGCGCTTTGAAAAAGCCTATTGCCAGTATCCACTGTGCAATCCGAGCCGCGCGTCCTTCATGACCGGCATGCGCCCGGGCAGCACGAAGGTGTATGAAAACAGCACGCACTTCCGCAAAGCCCTGCCCGACGTGCTGAGCATCCCGCAGACGTTTTCGAAGGCAGGCGCGTTCGCGGCCCGCGTCGGCAAACTTTACCACTACGGCGTGCCGACGCAGATCGGCACCAGCGGTCTCGATGACGAGCCGTCGTGGCAGCAGGTCGTGAATCCCATCGGTCATGACAAGAAAGTCGAGGACCAGATCCACACGCTCACGCCGGGGCAGTTCGGCGGCACGCTGAGCTGGTTCAACGATCCCTCCGAGGAGCCGCAAACCGATGCGATTGGCGCCGCAGAGGCCATCAAGCTGCTCGAAGCGAAGAAGGACGGTCCGTTTTACCTCGCGGTCGGCTTTTACCGTCCTCACACGCCGTATGTCGCCCCGGCGAAGTATTTCGAAGGCTATCCCATCGACAAGATCCAGCTCGCCACCGGCCCGATGAAGGATGCGCCGGGCATGCCGACCGCCGCTTACGCCAGCTACAAGAAAGAGCAGGACCAGCTCACCGACCCGATGCGCAAAGAGATCCTGCAGGCCTACTTTGCCTCCACCACCTTCATGGATGATCAGGTCGGGCAGGTCGTGGCTGCGGTCGAGCGTCTCGGGCTGCGTGAGAAGACGGTCATCGTGTTTCACAGCGACCACGGCTACCACCTCGGCGATCACGGCCTGTGGCAAAAACAAAGCATCTGGGAAAACTCCGCCCGCGTGCCGCTCATCATCAGCGTCCCCGGCAACGCGAACAACGGCAAGAGCTGCCCGCGCCCTGTCGAGCTCATCGACGTGCACGCCACGCTCGCCGATGTGTGCGGCCTGCCTCTTCCTCAAAGCGATGGCGTGAGCCTGAAGCCGCTGCTCGACAATCCGCAGGCCGCCTGGGACAAGCCCGCCTTCACCCAAACGCTGCGCGGCGCACCTCAGGGCACCACAGCGCCGAGCTTTGACCCGAAGAACCTCGAAAAAGGCAAGAAGGCTCAAGGGAAAGGAAAGGGCAAAGGCAAGGCCGGTGCCTTCTTCGGCCTCAGCGTGCGCACCGAGCAATTCCGCTACACCGAATGGGACGAAGGCCGCCAAGGCGCGACGCTCTTCGACCTGCAAAACGATCCGCAAGAGTCCAAAGACCTCTCCAAAGACCCCGCGCACGCCGAAACCGTCGCGAAGATGAAGGCGATGCTCGCGGGGCTGAAGAAGTAATCGAGCAGCAGGTGTTGGAGTCTAGGCTTTAGCCGATACGAACGATCCTCCAGATCGGCTAAAGCCTGCACTCCAACCGATGAACTTGCAGCCGCTGGCAAGGAAACCCTCGCCAAAGGCGTTTTTTGAATTGGTCTGACCAATTCTCATGCCTCCCACCCGCCGTAACTTCCTTCACAGCCTCAACGGAGCCGCGCTGGCCTCGCTGCTGCATCGCGATGCCAGCGCGGCATCGGCGAATCCGCTCTCGCCGAAGGGCGGACATCATGCGGCGAAAGCGAAGGCAGTGATCCAGATTTTCTGCCCGGGCGGCCTGTCGCATGTCGATACGTGGGATTACAAACCCGAGCTCGAAAAGCGGCAGGGCAAACCCTTCGATCCGGATGGCAAACTGCAGTTCTTCGCTTCCAAGCCCGGCAACTGCCAGCAGAGCTGGTGGAAGTTCCGCCAGCATGGCGAGTGCGGACGCTGGATGAGCGATTTGTTTCCGAAACTCGCCACAAAGGTCGATGACATGGCCTTCATCCACTCCATGCAGAGCAAAACCGCGCTGCATGGCCCTGCGATGTTCATGGCGAACAGCGGCTTCATTCTTCCCGGCTTTCCGAGCATGGGCGCGTGGGTCACGTATGGCCTCGGCAGCCTCAGCGAAGATCTTCCCGCTTTCGTCGTGCTGCCTGATCCGCGCGGTTTGCCGCCCGGTGGCGTTCTAAACTGGGGCGCGGGGTTTTTGCCCGCGATTCATCAGGGCACCGTCATCACCACCGATGCCGAAAAACCGCCCATCGCCGATCTTTTCCCGCCGAAGGGCTACATCGACGGTTCCGAGGAAAAAAGCCGCGAATTCCTCCAAGTACTCAATCGCACGCACGCAGCCCAACGACGCGAAAACAGCGAGTTGGAGGCCCGAATCGCCGCTTACGAGCTTGCAGCGCGTTTACAGCTCAGCGCGCCCGAAGCCACCAACGTGAACGGCGAGACTGAGGCGACGAAAAAGCTCTACCAGCTCGATCACGAGGACATCGGGCCGTTTGGAAGGCAGTGTTTACTCGCACGACGGCTCGTGGAGCGCGGCGTGCGCTTCGTGCAGCTCTTCTGCGGCGCGGAAAACACCACCGCGAAGAAAATCCGCCCGAACTGGGACAGCCACGAGGACCTCGTGCGCGATCACGGCTATTGGGGCCCCATTCTCGACAGCGGGGCCGCCGCGCTGCTCACCGACTTGAAATCACGCGGCCTGCTGGACAGCACGCTCGTCATCTGCACCACCGAATTCGGCCGCCAGCCCGCCGCGCAAGGCGCCGGCAAAGGCCGTGACCACAATCCCGGCGCCTTCACCGCCTGGATGGCCGGTGGCGGCATTCAGGGCGGCACCGCGTATGGCAGCACCGACGATCTCGGCTTCAAAGCCGCCGAAAACCCCGCCTACTGCTACGATCTTCATGCCACCGCACTGCACTTGCTCGGCCTCGACCACGAGAAGCTCAGCTACTACCACAACGGCATCCAGCGCCGGTTGACGGATGTCCACGGGCACGTCATCAAAGGGATCATCACATGAGTTTGCCACACATCGCGATCATCGACTGGCGCACCGCTCCGCAGGGAGATGTGGAGTCGGCTATTGAAAAAGGTATCATCGGCAGCATGGCGCGGGTGACGCGGCATCTTTGCGATACGGATGCGGACCTCGATGACGAGATCACGGGCGCGAATGCGATCATCATCTGGCACAACATGCCGCTGACGGCGCAAGGCATCGCAAACCTCAAGAATTGTCGGGCGATCATCCGCAACGGCGTCGGTTTTGACAGCGTGGACATTGCGGCGGCTCGTGAGCGAGGCATCGCGGTGTGCAATGTGCCGGACTACGGCACGGAGGAGGTGGCGGATCATGCCATCGCGCTGGCGATGGCGCTTTGCCGGCAGCTTTTCCCGCTCGATGCGGAGGCGAAGACGCTGGGATGGAACATCAAGATCGGCGCGAGGCTGCGGCGGCTGCGCGAGCTGACGTTTGGCATCGTCGGCCTCGGCCGCATCGGCACGGCGACGGCGCTGCGGGCGAAGGCGCTTGGTTTTCGCGTGGTGTTTCACGATCCGTATCTGGCCAACGGCGCGGACAAGGCCGTGGGCGTCATGCGGGTGCGCACACTCGATGAATTGCTCGCGCAGAGCGATGTATTGTCGCTTCATTGCCCGCTGAATGATGAAACGCGTCATCTGATCGCCGAGCGCGAGCTGTCGCTGCTCAAACCGGGCGCGTTTGTGGTGAACACGGCACGCGGCGGTGTGATCAAGAAGAGCGCCATTCTCGCGGCGTTGCGCGAAGGCCGTATCGCAGGCGCGGGGCTGGATGTGATCGAGGATGAACCGCTGCGCAGCGCCGAAGAAGCCGCCACACCGAATCTCATCGCGACGTGCCATGCGGCGTTTTGCAGTGTGGAATCGAAGATCGAGATGCGCAGTACCTCCGCACGCATCGCGCTGGCGGCGGTGACAGGGCAAAGATTGGAAAATGTCGTCAACGGTGTCGTTTGATGGCCATGCGCCTGCTCGCCGCCCTCATTTTCGCTTTCGTGATGCAACTCCGTGCCGTTGAGCCGGCGGTGTTGCTTCAGGAGTCATTCCAAGAAGACTTGTCCAAAGACTGGTTCTGGGGTCTCGGCACTTGGAAGGCTGAAAACGGCGTTTTGCGCGGCTTTGAGTCTGGAGCACGGCGTCACGGTCCCGTGAAGATGCGCAAGCTGCCGCTGAAGGACGCCACGGTGGAGTGCGAGTTCCGCCTCGAAGGCCGGGCAACGTTTGCCGGTATCATTTTCAATGGCTCGCAGGAGCGTGGACACCTCGTGCATCTGGTCATGGGGAAGGATCAACTGCGCATCCTGGCGCATCCGAAGAAGGGCGAGACGAAGGAGTTGCTAAAAACGCCCGCGAAGCTCGCCGTGGGTGACTGGCATCGCGTGAAGCTCGTTTTCAAAGGACCCACCATGACCGCCACGATCGATGACCAGACGATTTCCGCCGAGAACGCCTGCATCGCCGAGGAAAAGCTCACCTTCGGCCTCGGCGGTGATTCAGGCGGGCCGGAGGGCGAAAAAGCGGGCGCGTTGGAGTTCCGCAGCCTGAAGATCACGCAGTAGGGTGGGTGCGCAGGCGGATGATCATCGCGGCGATGGTGCTGCCGACGAGATTCGCGACCAAGTCCCAGCCGGTGTTCTCATAACCACCGACGTTGGTGTTCGGAATCGTGAGCACGGCGATGAATTCGATCACCTCGTTCAAAGCGCCGAAGCCCATGCCTGCGGCAGCACAGAGCGCCAGCATGCCGAAGGTCGGCCGCACGGAACCACCGTCTGGCTGACGCAACGCCTGACGCAGGATGTGCCAGCACAGCCAGGTGGTGATGCCGAAACCGTAGGCGTGGACGATTTGATCGTATTTCAGGCGGTTTGGAATGAGCCAGAGGCTGTAGAGCACCTCCTGGTCGCCATTGTAAGGCCATCCCGAAGGCAGCGGGCAGAGGCCGCCTGCCATGTGCGCCAGTCCCCACATCGAAAAGGCCCACAGCAGGCCAGTGGTGAGCTTCACGCGGCTGTGAACGAGGCTCATCACCGCGATGAGCACGAGCATCACCACGATGTAAAAGACGAACTCGCGGTTGCCACGCGAGACGGAGACCGAGGCCGCCAGGGCGATGTAGGCCGCATTGAAAAGCAGGACGGGTAGCAGCTTCGCGGGAGGAGAGGTGCTCATGGCCGTATCATGACAAGGTGGCCCGCCCCGTGGCAAGAGCTTCCTGCCAGGGTGGTTGACTGGCATCCCTCGTGCTGCATCCTAGCGCCGCCCTCTCCCCTGCATGAAATTTCCACTCCCCCTTGCTGTACTGTCGTTGCTTGCCACGCCCGTGTTCTCACAGGTGGCCTTGGACTCGGTGAAGGGGTTTGGTGATCTTGAGAAAGTCGCTGCTCAACTCGCCACGCAGCCTTACCAAGCACCTTCGCAGCAGCTTGATCCCTTCTTCGAAGGCTTGAAATACGACGGGCACCGCCAGATCCGCTTCCTGCGTGACAAGGCGCTCTTTGCCGAGCTTGGCGATACGTATCGCATCGAGTTCTTCCATCCTGGCTGGATGTTTAAGAAGCCGGTCGTCTTCTACAACATGCAGGCGGCGAAGACGGTGGATGTGCCTTTCGACCGGACGCACTTCGAGTACGGCGACCTCAAAGTGCCTGCGGAGGCAAAGAACCCGGTGGGCTACGCCGGCTTCCGCGTGCTGGCGCCCGACTCGCTGGTGAAGCGGCCATTTGAGTTCATGGTCTTCATGGGCGCGAGTTACTATCGTGCGGTGACCACCGAGCTCGGCTACGGCATCTCGGCACGCGGTGTCGCGGTGAACACGATCGGCGGGGAACCGGAGGAGTTCCCGGACTTCACGCATTTCTGGTTCCAGCAGCCCAAACCAGGCGACAAGTCCTTCAAGCTGCTCGCGCTGCTGAACGGGCCGAGCATCACCGGTGCCTACGAGTTCGAATCAACGCCGGGCGTGACGACGGAGATGAAGGTGAAGGCCACGCTGCACCTGCGCAAGGCGGTGAAGATGCTCGGCATCGCACCGTTCTCGAGCATGTTCTGGTTTGGTGAGAACTCGAACCCGAAGCCCTACGATTTCCGTCCGGAGGTGCATGATTCCGACGGCTTGCAGATTGAAATCGAAGGCGGCCCGTCCATCTGGCGGCCTCTGGATGTCAGCCGCGATCTTCGCCTGAGCATTTTCGAGACGGACCGGCTGAAGGGCTTCGGTCTTGCGGAACGTGATCGCGACTTCAACAACTTCCAGGACCTCGAGGCAAACTACCACCGTCGTCCCGCCGTGTGGGTGGAACCGGTGAGCGGATTTGGCAAAGGAGCGGTGACGCTGGTCGAGCTTTCCACCGGTGAGGAAACTTGGGACAACATCGTGGCGATGTGGAAGCCGGATCAACTGCCCGCCACACCCGCCGAGCCGCTCAAAGTCGAGTACAAGCTGCACTGGCTTGACCAGCACGAGCCAGCCGGCCTGTACAAGGTGATCAGCTCACGCCGCGGCTTCGTGATGGACTCGGACGATCATCTCTACGTCATCGACTTCGCGCCGCAGAAAGTCACGCGGAATCCGCAGGACAAGGAATGGACGCCGGACATCGACGTGGTGCTCAGCGGTGGCGAGGGACAGGTGATCGACAAACGTGTGATGAAGAACAACGAGACCGGCGGCTGGCGTGCCTTCTTCAAGCTCGACATCCCTGAAAAGAGCAACCTCCTGGAGATCATGATGGAGCTGAAGGATGGCAAGAAGGTGATCTCCGAACGCTGGATGTACCAGTGGCGTCGATGAAGCTGAACCTCCTCGATCTCGGCTGGAATGACTTCTTCGAACGGCAGTTTGAGCCGTTCCGGGCGGAAGGCTGGAAGCCAGCACGGTTGATCCGTGACAACAAGATCAGCTACGGCGCTCTGCTGGAAGACGGAGCGAATGGCTTCGACGAATTCGAGGTCGTTTTGAGCGGCAAGGTGTATCACGATGCTGAAACCGATGCCGAACTGCCAGCGGTCGGCGACTGGGTGGCTTTGGAAGTCGGCGGCGAGAACGGCGACAACGTCATCCGTGCCCGCTTGCAGCGGCAGACCTGTTTTTCCCGCAAAGCGGCTGGTGAAAGCGCCGAGGAGCAGGTCATCGCGGCGAATGTGAACACGGTGATCGTCGTGACTGATGCGGGACCCGATTTCAGTCCACGGCGCATGGAGCGCTACTTCACGCTCATCGCCCGCAGCGGCGCCCAAGCCGTCGTGCTGATCAACAAGGCCGATCTTTACCCTGACGAGCAGAACCAGCAGGCCGCTGCAGAGATCCGTGCGCTAAACACGGAGGCCGAAGTGCATGTGACCAGCGTGAAGAAGCGCAAGGGACTCAAGGTGCTCAAGGATCACCTCAGGCGTGGTCAAACCGTCGCCATCATCGGTTCCAGCGGTGTGGGGAAGTCAGCACTGGTGAACCTGCTGCTCGGCGAAGACTGGCAGTGGGTGGACGAGGTGAATGAGGTCACTGGCAAAGGCCGCCACACCACCACAGCGCGCGAGCTGCTGGTGCTCGAAAAAGGCGGCATCCTCATCGATAACCCGGGTATCAAGGAAGTGCAGATGTGGACGGACGAAACCACGCTGCGCGAACGCTTTGCTGACATCGACGAGATCGCGCTACAGTGCCGCTTTCACGACTGCAAACACGGCAAGGACGCCGGATGTGCCATTCGTGGTGCCGTGGAGGCCGGAACGCTGGATGCGGAGCGCTACGAAGGCTATTTGAAGCTTGAGGACGAGATCGCAGCGCTGCGCAAAAAGCGCAAGAAGCGTCAGATGACTGTCGAACGCCGCAACAAGCGCGATCACAAGATCAAGGCGCGCAACCGCGTGGACCGTGAGGACATCGAGCGTGATTTGAAACCGAGGGCCTGAGATCAGTCTCTCGTCACGCTCACTGGCGTGCTGTCGAGCACCCATTCATAAAAAAACTTCGCCGGATTGCCCTCGTTGAGCGGCACGCGGATGCAGCCGTGCGAGGCGGGGTAATTGGGAACACTGGTGAAGCCGTGGATGAAGACATTGCCGTTGATCTGCACGCTCCAGGGCATGGGCGCGTTTTGATAAAGGGTGGAGTGGTGCATCACGGTGCGAAACGGACCTGCGCGAAACTCGCCCGCCGGGGTGCGGCCGTTGCGGCCGGAACTAATGCGCGTTTGCAGGACCAGGCGATCGCCCTGCCAGCCTTGAAGCTGCTGCCTTTTCAAGCTGACCACCACACGCTGCGGTGAAACCACGAGGGTGAAACCACGGAAGAAGCCGCCGACACGGACACGGCCATTCTCATCCGGCGGGGAGACCTCAGCGCCGGCCTGGGTCAGTTGATCCGTGCTCACCACTTCCGTTCCGTCGGTCAAAGTACGCAGCGATGCAGGCGGCAGCATCATTTCGTTCAATTGAAAAACTTTGCCCATGTCGTCTCGCCGCACCGGCCACTTCAGCTCGTCCACCGCTTCGTCCACAGGTAGAAAGAGCTTTCCCGGCTCCGCGTGGAAGGTGATGGCCTCAATGGTCCCGCCGAGCGACACGGCCGGACAAGCGATCTGCAGGATCGCGATCAGGCATGGAGAAATGAAAAGCAGGCTGAAACGCCGGGACATGGTGTGTGAGGAGGGGACTGTGGCGTCTCTCGCATGTCTTGCACGAGATTCCTCCGGCAAAGCGGCTTCTGCTGAGCTAAGTCTGCGCCATGCCACCGCCGCCCGCCGCCACACGCACCGGACTCGCCCGAGCCATGTCAAAGCTCGGTTTCTGCTCGCGTAGCCGTGCCACGGAGCTCATCCGCATGGGCAAGGTGAGCGTAAACCACGTGGTGCGGAAGAATCCCGAGTTCCCGGTCATCCTCGGACAGGACATCATCATCATGGATGATGTGAGCATCAACCAGGCGAAGCAGGTTTACGTCATGCTGAACAAACCGCGCGGCCTGGTGACCAGCGCTTCGGATGAACTCGGCCGCGAGACGGTGTTTTCGTGCTTCGAGCATTCCAGGTTGCCGCATCTCTCCCCCGTGGGCCGTCTCGACAAGGCGAGCGAGGGTTTGCTGCTTTTCACAAATGACAACACTTGGGCGGACAGGATCACAAATCCCACGACGCACCTGGACAAGACTTATCACGTCCAGATTACCGGCCTTGTGGATGAATCGCTGCTTTCTCGGCTGAAAAGCGGCATCCATGACCATGACGAGCATCTCTCGGCAAAGAACGTGACGGTTTTGCGCACGGGTGAAAAGAACACCTGGCTCGAGTTCACGCTCGACGAAGGCCGCAACCGGCACATCCGGCGTCTGCTCGACGCGTTTGGCATCGAAGTGCTGCGTCTCGTGCGCGTTGCGATAGGACCTCTTGCCTTGGGCGATCTTCCGAAAGGAAAATGGCGGGAACTGACCAAGCGCGAAGTGGCCGCGATGAGATAGCCAAAACGCGCCCGGCCTTTCGACCGGACGCGCTTTGGGGTTTTGGGGGTGGTGATGGGAAGTGTGGTGCAGGCCTCTGGCCTGCGTTTTCAGCCCGGAGGGCTGAATCCACATTAATAACGGTAGTGATCCGTCTTGTAGGGGCCATCGACGGGCACGCCGATGTAGTCGGCCTGGTCTTTGGAGAGGACGGTGAGCTTCACGCCGATCTTGGCGAGGTGCAGGCGGGCGACTTCTTCGTCGAGCTTCTTCGGCAGCACGGTGACGCCGACGGGGCGCTTGTCCTTGTTTTCCCAGAGGTCGATCTGCGCGAGGCACTGGTTGGTGAAGCTGTTGCTCATCACGAAGCTCGGGTGGCCGGTGGCGCAGCCGAGGTTCACGAGACGGCCTTCGGCGAGCATGAAGATGCTGTTGCCGGCCGGGAAGGTGTATTTGTCCACCTGCGGCTTGATGTTGAGGCGCTTCACGTCCGTGCGGGCGTTGAGCTTATCGACTTGGATCTCGTTGTCGAAGTGACCGATGTTGCAGACGATGGCCTGGTCCTTCATCTTCTCCATGTGCTCAAGGCGGATGATGTCCTTGTTGCCGGTGGTGGTGACGTAGATGTCGCCCCAGCCGAGGGTGTCTTCGATGGGCATGACGCGGAAGCCTTCCATGGCGGCCTGAAGGGCGCACACGGGGTCGATTTCGGTCACGACGACCTGGGCGCCCATGCCGCGGAGGGCGAAGGCGCAGCCTTTACCCACATCGCCGTAGCCGCAGACGACGCCAACCTTGCCGGCGATCATGACGTCGGTGGCACGCTTGATGCCGTCGAGGAGGGATTCGCGGCAGCCGTAGAGGTTGTCGAACTTGGACTTCGTGACGCTGTCGTTCACGTTGATGGCAGGGAAGAGCAGCTTGCCAGCCTTGGCCATTTCATAGAGGCGATGCACGCCGGTGGTGGTCTCTTCGGAGACGCCCTTCAGTTCCTTCACGATCTCGTGGAAGATGCCGGGCTGCTTCTTGGCGATGTCCTTGAGGAGGTCCTTGATGACCTTCACTTCGTGGTTGTCGGAGGGGGTCTCGACCCACTTGTCGCCGTTTTCCATTTCGTAGCCCTTGTGGATGAGGAGGGTCACGTCGCCACCGTCGTCGACGATGAGCTGCGGGCCTTTTTCACCAGGGAACATGATGGCCTGCCAGGTGCACCACCAGTATTCTTCGAGCGTTTCGCCCTTCCAGGCAAAGACGGGCGTGCCGGAGGCGGCGATGGCGGACGCGGCGTGGTCCTGGGTGGAGAAAATGTTGCAGGAGGCCCAGCGCACGTCGGCACCGAGTTCCTTCAGCGTCTCGATGAGCACGCCGGTCTGGATGGTCATGTGCAGGGAGCCGGTGATGCGGACGCCAGCGAGGGGCTTTTTCGGGCCGTACTTCTCGCGGGTGGCCATGAGGCCGGGCATTTCGCTTTCGGCGATAGTGAGTTCCTTACGGCCGAAGTCGGCGAGGGCGATGTCTTTGACTTTGTAGTCGCTCATAGTGGGCGTGTGTGGGTTCAGGTTTGGGGTGAAAAGAAACAAATCAACGTATCAGGATGCGTTGATATGTTCCAAAGGCATGCCGGGGTGTCAATCGGGGATTTATCCGGCTTTGTGTCGCCGTTTGAGGCTGACCACCATGAAGCTCGCTCACGCCCTCACCTTCCTCCTCGTCGCCTTTTCACTCCAAGCCGAAGACCTCCATCCTGCTGCCGGCGCCACCGGATTTGTGCCACTTTTTAACGGCAAGGACCTCACCGGCTGGAAAACGACCGGCAACTGGCTCGTCGAGCCGGATGGCAGTGTCTCGCTGCATCCTCGCGAAGGCGAGAAAGGCTGGAAACGCTTCGATGCCTACATCGCCACCGAAAAGCTGTATGGCGACTTCGTGCTCGACCTCGAGTTCAAGATCAACGCGAAGGGTAACAGCGGCGTCTTCATGCGCGTGGCGGACATGAAGGAGCCCGTTAAGACCGGCTTCGAGGTCCAAATCCTCGACACTTACGGCCTCGCCAAGCCCGGCCACCACGACTGCGGCGGCATCGTCCACGGCACCGGCCCCTCGAAGAACATGGTCAAACCCGCTGGTGAGTGGAATCGCTACACCATCACCGTCCAAGGCCGCACTGTGAAGGTCGTCTTCAACGGCGAGCAAGTCATCGACACCACGCTGGAGGCCATGAACATGGCCGACCGCCCCAATCTCGGCCACATCGCCTTCCAAGATGAGGCGCTACGCGTGTGGTATCGCAATGTGCGGATCAAGGAGCTGAAGTAGCACTTGGGAACCCCAGCGTCATCGAGCAGGCGAAGCAAAGTGGTCCTCTAGCTCCGCGAGAGGAACTCAGCGTGTGATTCCCACCAGCTTCATCCCATTTCGGACGACTTCAGGAGCTGTGAAAGCCCTCGGCTCATCTTGCGGAGCAAGATGACTACTTTGCTGACGCCATCTTCCTTACCCAAGAACAGGAAGGAAACGCCTCTCCTGATCGTTCACGCCCCGCCATGAGATCACTCCTCGTCTTCGTTTCGTCATTCGCCATTCTGGTTTCGTCATTGGCCGTGGAGCGGCCCAACGTCCTCTTCATCGCCAGCGATGACATGCGACCGCAGCTCGGCTGTTATGGCGATACGACGGTGAAATCGCCGAACCTCGATGCGTTGGCGAAACGCGGCATGGTGTTTCAGCGCAGCTACGTGCAGCAGGCGCTGTGCTCGCCCTCGCGCATCTCGATGCTCAGCGGGCGGTATCCGGCCACGACGGAGATCTTTGAAATCGGCCGCACGCTGCGCACCACCATGCCGGACATCACCACGATGCCGCAGCACTTCAAAAACAACGGCTACCACACGCGCAGCCTCGGCAAGATCTACCATGTGGGCATTGATGACGACGCCTCGTGGACCGTGCCGGCCTGGCACAGCAAGATGCCGCGCACCAGCACCGCCACGCAGGAGGGCGTGAAGAAGTTCATCGAGGAGGCAAAGGCGAAAGGCATCGCGCTGCCGCAGAAGGGCAAAGGCAGCCGCAACAGCGCCGTGCCCGCGTTTGAGTCCGTCGAATGCGGCGACGATGATCTGCTGGATGGCGATTGCGCATTGCAGGCCATCGCGCAGCTCAAAGAGCATGCGAAAAACCCCGCGCAGCCCTTCTTCCTCGCCGTCGGTTTTGCCAATCCGCATGTGCCGTGGATCTCGCCGAAGAAATACTGGGATCTCTACGATCCCGCCAAGTTCACGCTCGCTAGCAACGAGTTCCTGCCAAAGGACGCGCCCGATTTTGCCGCCACAAGCGGCGCGGACTTCTTTTGGTATCGCGACGTGCCGCAGGTCACGGGCGACAAGCTGCCAGAGACCTTCAAACGCCAGTGCCTGCACGGCTACTACGCCGCGATCAGCTACGTCGATGCGCAAGTCGGCCGCTTGATGGCCGCGCTCGATGAAACCGGCCTCGCGAAGAACACGATCGTCGTGTTTTGGAGCGATCACGGCTACTACATGGGCGAGCACACCTGGTGGGGCGCGAAGCACAACAACTACGAAGGCGCCACCAACAACTGCCTCATCATCTCGCAGCCCGGCATGAAGCACGCCGGCGGGAAAACGCATTCGCTGGCGCAGAGCGTCGATCTCGCGCCCACGCTCACCGAATTGTGCGGCCTGCCCGTGCACACGGCCTTCCAAGGTCGCAGTTTGAAGCCTGTGCTCGATGATCCGGAGGCCAAGGTGAACGACGCGGCCTTCAGTTGGTATCCGAAAGGCCAGGGCTACCTCGGCGTCGCCATGCGCACGGATAAATGGCGCTACGTCGAATGGACCAAGCCCGGCGCCGAAACCGTCCGCGAGCTCTACAACATGGTCCAAGACCCGCAGAACAACCAAAACGTCGCCGCGAAGCCCGAGCACGAAAAAGTGATCGAAGCCCTCGGTAAACGCCTGCGAGAAAAATTCCCCGTTCAGGAGTTCAAAGCCCCGCCCGCCGCGGAAGGGAAGAAGCGGAGGAAGTAGCGGCCGCAGACAGAAGTTGGAGTCTAGGGCGTGTTTTAAAATTGGTTTCTGAGGGATAAAGTGCAGATGGCAAGAAGGACAAAAGCCATGAATGAAACATCGGTTTTGTCATACCGGGTGGCCACGCGTTGCATGC
>NZ_JBIIHA010000054.1:0-3185 GCF_044236155.1 Prosthecobacter sp. | reverse complement strand
ATGAAGTGGCTTCATGGCATGGGGTGGGTGAGTGTTGGGTGATGACAGAGTTGACGGCTTAGAATTCGGAGTGGCGATAGACGCCACGCACAGGCGGCGGGTTGGTGATCTTGCGCGCCTCGCCGAGCAGCACTCCAGGCTCGATGCCGCCGACCTTCGTTTTCGGTACGAAGACACGTTTGCCATCTCGCGCATCTACGAGCCAGACACCGTGCGCTTCATCACGCGGAGCGGACAACGGATAGTCCTTTGGAATGTAAGCGGGCGGTGTGTCCGCCACACGCCGCCACAGGCCCATGGCGTTCCATTCGGATTCGGGAGCCGGGCCCCTGTGCCGGTCACGGATGCTGCTGAGATATTCGGGCAGAAGGACGGTGCACGATTCCAGCATCAACAAGGCACTGAACAAGCTGATAAGGGCGATCGGACGTTGCATGGCTGATGATCGGGTTGGGAGTTGCGGGATGTCGTATGCGCCCCTTGAACTCCTACTTCCGAGTCGCCAGCAAAAGGTTACAGGTGGATCTGCATCATGTTGATTCCTGGATCTTGAGCGGCTTTCTGTACGCACCTTCAACCCGCCAGGCGCGCCGCAGTCACCGAGCTGTCTCAACCACATCAATAACCGGAAGAACTTCCTCCGGAAGTCCGTCGATCGGCCAGTCAAGACTGAGTGCCTTCAACTGTTGGCGCAGCAGCGCAACATCCCAAATCACCAGATGCTGTCTTGCATCCGCGTTCACCAGCAGCGTGCCATGGGGCGGTGAGAAGATAAGCGGGCGTTGACGGTCAAAATCAGGCGAGGTCATTTCACGGAAGGTTGGCGCAGCGATGATCAGGGCACGATTGCGCTCTGATTCGATGGCAATGGCCGTGCCACGTGGACTAAAGGCCATGGCACCATATAAGTCCCCCAGACTCGTCGGGACGGTGTGAGCGCGCTCCCAAGTTCCAATCTTCCAGAAGGCATATTCGACACCGTTACCTGTCACCAGCAGCTTGCCGTCGAGGTTGAAACCCACGTTGGCGCTCCCGCTCACGGGAAGATTGGTGACACGCCCGTCTGGCAGCGACCACACCCGCACTCCCTGTCCATGCCATGTCCCTGTCGCGACCCAGTTTCCCTCGGGGCTGATTGAGACAAAGCTGGCGTGCGGCTGGGCCGCGAACTCACGTGGAGCGGTCCCGGACTTGAGATCGAAGAGGCATACCTTCGAGGGCAGTGTCGCGGCCAGCCAGCGGTCATCACGACTGATGGAGGCCCATTGCCTGCCTTCCCGTGGGTCGATCTTCTCCATCGCACCAAGAATGATGCGTTGGTGAGTGGCGTCAGCGGTCTTCATGACCGGCCAGCGCAGCAACCCGCCGGCCCCACTCAAGATGAGCGCATCCGAGGACCACAGGATCGAACGGGAGCCTTTCAAATCGATGCGACCGATCAGTTCTCCGTCGCGATTCCAAAAACGCACACCATCTTCTCCTGCGGTTGCCAAAGCGGTGCCGTCCTTCGTCCATGAGGCACTGTTGATGAAGCTTCCCGGGTGACCCTCGCCAAAACGCACCACGGAGCCATCATTCACCTCCATCAGCATGGCCTGATTGCCCTCTGCGAACGGTCCCAGTCTGCTGCCGTCGGGTGAAACATTCAAAAGGTGCAGCGCACGCGCAGGCAAGCTGATCTCGTTCTTGGCGGTTCGTGAATCCCATAGAGTGACAAAGCCGTCTTCGCTTTCGCTGAACAAATGCCGGCCATTGGGATGCCAGGCCAGGCTCAAGATCGCCGCATTGTGCGCCTGCCACGAACGACTGGTGGCAGGCTCCTGATCGATATTCCAAAGATAGATCGTGCCGTCGGTGGCAGGCACGGCAAGCGCCTGCCTGCGGGGATGCCAGGCGATGGCACGTGCGGAGTCGCATCGGGTAAAAACATGCTCCGGCCTTTGCTCGTTTATAGCATGCACCACCACTCCGCCGCGCTGCTGGCTTGCCGCGACCCATTGGCCGTCGGGGCTGCACCGGACTGTGTGAGGCTCGGCGGTAAGTTTCCACGTCCGCGTGACTTCACCACCGGGGATTGCCATGATCCTGAGCTCCGTCGCTGTTCCGACAATGAAGCGCGTGCCATCCGGTGTGAAGTCGAAGGCGTGTAGGTGGACATCGCTTATCTCCAACATTGGCCTGCGCGATTTCAGGTTCCAGATCACGACTTTGCTGTTTTCCTCATCGGGTTTTCCATATCCGGCGGCCAGGAGCTGCGCGTCGCGGCTGAAACGAAGGATGTGTGAAACAGAAAGGCCTGTCTCGGGAAGTTCGAACTTTGAGTCATTCTTCGGGAGCGTTGTCACGAAGATCCGGCCGTCTGCGCCTGCTTGGGCGAAGGTCGAGAAATCCGGGCTGATTTCACCCAGAGCTGGCTGCCTGCCTTCTTGCAAAGGCCAGCGTTGCGCAGCCCGCATGTCTGGCAGGCTCAGGCATGCGATTGCCTCGTTCTGCAGGCTGGGAAGGTGACGAAGTTGAAAATCACGTGGCAGCTTTTGGGTGATCGCCAGCGCTTCTTGAATGGCGTCCAGGCCCTCCCATCGTCTGCCGGGCTTGTCCTTGTAGCGCAGCGCTGAGGCCTTGCTGATGAAGCCGTTCACCGAGGACATCAGCTGGACTTCCATTATCTGGCGGTTTTCCTCTGCCTGCTTTTGGTTCTCCCGCGCCTTGTGCAACGCATATAAGGTGCTGATCACCGCCACCACGCCCGTCAGTGCCAGCCCGCTCACCAATGCCGCCACACCCGGCCTGCGGCGCGCCCATTTGTTCAATCGTCCCGCCACAGTGGAAGGACGTGCGCTGATCGGCAGCAGTCCGAGCCAGTTTTCCAAGTCATCCGCCAGCGCATTGGCGGATGCATAACGCCGGCGCGGGTTTTTCTCCAGGCACTTCAGGCATATCGTCTGCAGATCGCGGTCGAGCAGAGGGTTCAAGGTGCGCGGCGGAGTTGGTTCACGCTCGGCCACAAAGCGCAGCATTTCATGGATGGACGCGGACTGGAATGGTGGCCGGCCGGTGATCATTTCATACAGCACTGCGCCGAGGCTGTAAATGTCCGTGGCGGTGGTGACCTCGTTCTTGGTGGCGCTCACTTGCTCCGGGGACATGTACTGCGGTGTGCCGAGCACGCGGTCTGACATAGTGAG
>NZ_JBIIHA010000020.1:0-101748 GCF_044236155.1 Prosthecobacter sp. | reverse complement strand
TGAAAAGATCAAACGCATGCGACGCGTGGCCACCCGGTATGACAAAACCGATGTTTCATTCATGGCTTTTGTCCTTCTTGCCATCTGCACTTTATCCCTCAGAAACCAATTTTAAAACACGCCCTAACGACGGCCACCCATGAGAAAACTGAAAAGCTTAGGGGTATGCCGACGCAGCTGGGAACCTACGACCAGACAGATCGCAAGCACGATCAGGGGTAAAAACAGGAAGGTTAAAACGGAGTTCGTTCCAGTGTAGGGCACACATTTGAAAATCAGCTTTTTGCAAGTCAACATCAACGGCTCATGAGCTAGATAGACGAAGAAACTCAGCTTTGCAGCCTTCAGCATCTTTTGCCGCAGTGGAGCCGTGACCAGATCGCTCAGGCCCCAGATGGCGACCATCCCTGAGACATTCGCCAGTTTGTTCATCCATGGCAGCGCGTCACCCGCCAGATCAAACCAGGTATCAGACCACAGAGCAACAGCCAGACGGCAGCGCAGGGCCATCTCCAGAAGCCTAGATCCCAGTCCGGCACGATCTGTTTCTTGGCCATCACAGCCCCTAGAGTGAAAAAGGCCAGCCCCGCCTCATCAGGCGGAGTGGGCAGACATCCAACAAACCAGGCCCCGATGACTGCACTCACCAGGTACCAACCCAGTCTCGTTGCCAAGAATGAGATCAGCGGACTCAAAAAGATCAGCAGCAAAAGATGACGAAGATACCAGAGTTGATAAGCCACCGGATTCCATAGCCAAACCCCCAGCCATTGCAGCCAAGTCAGCTCAGCCAGCTCCATCCGCTGCCCGATCAGGGCGCGGGTCGGACTCAGCTAGTAGGCAAGCCCAAACAGCACACAGCTCAGCAAACTCCAAATCAAGTAAGGCAGCAGCAGGGACTTCACCCGCTTTCGCCATTTGTGCACAAAGCCAGACCAGCCAGGCTTCAGGGTCCAAAAGAACAGAAAACCCGAGATAAAGAAAAACAACGGACGATTCACCCGCCCCAAATGGCTAAAACAAAAAGTCAGCCAAACATCTGCTTCAGGAGATGGCTGCTTCATTAGAACCCCATCATAAACCAAGGAAAACGGTGCCGCATGATTGAAAAGCACGATCAGGATGGAGATAAAAGAAAGCAGCCGAAGCTTCTCTCGAATTGCTAGAGATAAAGGCTGCTGCGTGGGAGCTTGAATCATGGAATGCGTAACGCCGAATCAATGACGCTGAATGGATGGAGGAAGATCAAAGATAAACGCATTCCACATGAAGAGATCGCCACTGCACAGAAGTGCTAAGACTACGGAAAACGATAGAAACACACCAATTAGGAATGGCAGAAATCCATCATCATGGAAAACGGGCGATTAGTATGCAACAGCCTGACATTTCTAGCAATGAATTGACTTAGCCTTTTTCGTCATAATTTCGCACGCCGGCCCTGTTTCTACCGTCCCATTCAGGCTTCATAGCCTCCACATCCGTCTGGGAATGCGTGGTGTAGTTCGCCGCGTCTTCTTGAATCACCTCCCCTGCGAACGCGGAAACCAATGGTAGCCGAATAGGAGCCGTCCCAAATGGATTCAAAGCCATGCTGCTACTCTCATTCTACTGTCCTCAAAAAATGGGAAGCCTAAGCTTTCACCACTTTACCCAACGCGTGCTGTCCGGCGCTCGGCAAGTCAGCTACCAGCGCCTTGGCCCCGCCTTCTGCGAAACGAATCAGCCACTTGTGACCGCCTTTGCGGCTTATCATCCCGAACTGCTTTATACAGTTCACTAACATTAAACCCGCCACTTTGGGCGAAAGTGACTAACTCATATCTCTTTTCTGGCATGCGTGAGGTATTTCAGGTTATAGCCCTCCTCGTAATTGATAACCATATTAACACCCACTCTTTTACTTATTTTATCGATTCATAGCGGCACATCACCTTCAGGGCTACTTAGCACCATAGAAATGGGGCGTGGGGGAAGCTGGCGGAGATGAAAACCAGAAAGGAAGGTTTCACGGCTCCATTTTGGAGGCATGCAAACTCATCCGTGATGACGCTTTTCTCTGGGGAGAGGCTGCGTGGGCCGGGCGCGGCGCGCCCCCCCACTGCCAGTCGGCATCACCGGCATGAAACCGGGCGCACAGCAACGCACCTTTGACCTCGTGGGCATCCAGACGCACAAGCCGGGCGACGGTCTGGACCTCGGCATCCTAGGCGACTCTAAGAAGCTAGGCTGACCCGTTGGACGATTCATTTGACTCCACACCCGACGCCGGACACTGAGCAGCATGCGCCTCAACCACGACATCCACCTCGGCTACTGCACCAACATCCACCGCGGAGAGACATGGGAGGAGACGTGGAGCGGCCTCAAGAACTACACGCTTCGCGTCAAAGATCGCGTCAGTGGCGGGAAGCCGTATGGAATCGGTTTGCGCCTCAGTGCGCTGGCCGCGCGTGAGCTGAGTGCGCCAGGAAAAATGGCCGAGTTCAAAGCCTGGCTGGATGCGAACGGTTGCTACGTTTTCACCATCAACGGCTTCCCCTACGGCTCCTTCCACGGGACACGGGTGAAAGAACAGGTGTTCAAGCCAGACTGGAGCACGCCGGAGCGGCTCGCTTACACAAACCTGCTCTTCGACATCCTCGCGCAACTGCTTCCTCCAGGCGTCAGCGGCAGTGTCAGCACCCTGCCAGGCTCTCACAAGACCTTCGGCGTCGGCGCGGATGAACTGAACGCAATCTTCACGAATTTGCGCCTCTGCCGCGAACACATTGAAAAAGTCAGTGTGGCGAGCGGGCACGATCTGCATCTCGGCCTGGAACCCGAACCGCTCGGCTTGTTCGAGACTAGCGGTGAGACCTTGAAGTTTTTCGGCCTCTATTTTGACCGCCACCCGCAGGACCGCAATTTCTTCAAGTTCATCGGCCTCAACTACGACACCTGTCATCTCGCGATCGAGTTTGAGGACGCAAAGAAGGCGCTGGATCGCATCACGGGGGCCGGAATTCGACTGAGCAAGCTGCACTTCAGCTCCGCGCTGAAATTGAAGCCCACGATCGAGAATGTGGAGAGGCTGCGCGGCTTCAATGAACCGGTGTATTTCCATCAGGTTATCGCCAGCTATGGCGCGGACGAGCCGCTTCGACGGTTCAAGGATCTGCCGGACGCGCTCGACTTCGCGCAGACGAATCCTGGCCAACTCGGCGAAGAATGGCGCGTTCATTTCCACATCCCGATCCATGCGCAGCCCGGCGACGGCTTTGACAGCACGCGGGATCACCTGATCGGCGCGATGGACTGGCTGGCAGCGAATCCGAAAAAATGCCAGCACATCGAGATGGAAACCTACACCTGGGAAGTCCTGCCGCCGGAAATGCGCAGTGGCGATGTGGTGGATCAATTGGTGAGGGAATACGACTGGACTCTTGCAGAGATGAGCAGGCGCGAATTGAAACCGGTTTGAGGGGAAAATCCCCTTGAATCACGGCCCATCCATCCGAAGTCTGCCAGCCCCATTCTCCCAGCCATGCAAAGCCTCTGGAACGACACTGTAGCCGCCACTTTCGGAACCGACGCCCTCGGACAACGCGTTTACACCTCCCGCCTGCTCGGCCGCAATCCTGCGCTTGTGCTGCACGGCGGTGGGAACACCTCCGTCAAAGTCACCGAGAAGGACTACTTCGGAGACAGCGTCGAAATCTGCTACGTCAAAGGCTCCGGCTGGGATCTCGCCACCATCGAGCGTGAAGGCTTCGCCCCCGTGCGCATGGAGGCGCTCCTGAAAATGGCCAAACTACCCACCATGACCGATGAGGACATGGTCCTGCAGCAACGTGCCGCGATGACCAACCCCAACGCGCCCGCCGCCAGCATCGAGGCCATCCTGCACGCCATCCTGCCCTTCAAGTTCGTCGATCACAGCCATGCCAACGCCATCTCTGCCCTCACCTGTGCGCAAGATGGCGAAGCACGCACGAAGGAGCTTTTCGGCTCCAAAGTGCTCGTTTTGCCCTATGTGATGCCCGGCTTCGTTTTGGCCAAACAGGTCTTCGAAGTGCTCCAAAAGACCGATCTGCGCAAAGAAGGCATCGAAGGCATCGTCCTCCTCAAACACGGCCTCTTCACCTTCGCCGACGACGCCAAAGCCAGCTACGAAAAGCACATCGAGCTCGTCACCAAAGCCGAAAACTACCTCGCCCAAAAATCCGTCAATCAGGTCAATCCTGTCACCGAAGTCAAAACAGACCTCCTCGCCCTCTCCAAGCTCCGCCAGCTCGTCTCCAAGACCCGTGGCTTCCCTCAAATCGCCCGCCTCAGCACCAGCGAGGACGCTTTGACCTACTCCGCGCTGCCAAACATCGCCGATTGCGCCACCCGTGGCCCCTTGACGCCGGATCACAGCATCCGCACGAAGCGCATCCCCGCCGTGCTTGGTGATGACCACGCCGCCAGCATCCAAACCTTCGCCGCGAACTACGAAAGCTACTTCAAAGCCCACGCGACCACGCAGACCATGCTCGACGCCGCCCCGCGCTTCGCCGTGTGGCCCGGAAACGGCATCGTCAGCTTTGGTGATACCTTGAAGGACGCCAAAATCGTCGCCGACATCGCGGAAAGCACCGCCGCCACCGTCGCGCTCGGCGAGCGCACCGGCGGCTGGGCACCGCTCAGCGAAAAAGACATCTTCGACATCGAATACTGGGACCTCGAGCAGGCCAAGCTCCGCAAAGGCCCCGGCCGCAAAGTCCACCAGGGCAAAGTCGCCCTCGTCACCGGCTGCGCCGCCGGCATCGGCTTCGCCATCGCTGAATCCCTCGCCGAGCAGGGCGCGCAGGTCGTCGGTCTCGACATCGACAAGGAAATCCCGCAGATCATGGCGAAGATCGGTGCCATCGGCATCGTCGTGAACCTCACCGAGGACCAGCCCGTGCAGGACGCCATCGACTTCACCGTGCGTGAGTTCGGCGGTATCGACATCGTCGTCAGCAACGCTGGCATCTTCCCGAAGAACGATGCCCTCGACGTCATGGCGCAGCCCGATTGGGACCGCACGCTCATGATCAACCTCACCAGCCATCAAAAGCTCATGAACAAGGTCATTCCTTTCGTGAAGCACAGCCCCGATGGCAGCATCATCTTCGTCGGCAGCCGCAATTTCAAAGCTCCCGGCCCTGGTGCCTCGGCCTACTCCTGCTCCAAGGCCGCCCTCACGCAGCTCTGCCGCGTCGCCGCCCTCGAGCTCGCCCCGTGGAAGATCCGCGTCAACATCGTGCATCCCGACGCCGTCTTCGACACCAAACTCTGGACCCCCGAAGCCCTCGCCAAGAGCGCTGCCCGCTACAACATGACCGTCGAGGAATACAAGACCAAGAACCTCATGAAGGTCGAGATCCGCTCCAAAGACATCGGCAACATGGTCGCCGCCATGGCGAGCCCGCTCTTCGCGAAAGTGACGGGTGCGCAGATCCCAGTGGATGGCGGGAATGACCGGGTGATTTGATGTTTTCAAAGGAGGGAATCATGACATTACCCGATCTCCCTCTTTCCACCCCTTCCCTGCTCTTTCCGGCGATCTCGCTGTTGATGCTGGCCTACACGAACCGGTTCCTTGCGCTGGCGAACGTGGTGCGAAAGCTGCACGCGGACTGGGAAGCGACGAAGGAACCGGTGTTGCTGGAGCAGATTCACAATCTGCGTAAACGCATCCGCATCATCAAGCACATGCAGTCGCTGGGCGTGCTGAGCATCATGCTCTGCGTGATCAGCATGACTCTTCTCTTCTTCGGACGACAGACAAGCGGCCAGGCGGCCTTTGGCGCGAGCCTGCTGCTGATGTTTGGCTCGCTGACACTGTCGCTGATCGAAATCCAGATGTCCGGGACAGCGCTGGACATGCAGCTCCGCGATGTGAAGTGCCGCAATGAGTAAAAGCCCGGCGTGACTCAAATCGTGAGTCCGGCGATGCGCTGCATGACCTCGTCGGCGAGGGCTTGATAGAGGTCTTTGCCGGTCTGCGGATAGCTTTCGAGGTCGGGCTGCCACAGATCGCCGACCACAAGCGTGATGCGGGCGGGGCGGAGGGTTTTGGCTCCGCGTGGATAGGCGTCGTAAGTGCCGAAGATGCGGACGGGCAGCACCGGAGCGCCTCCTTTGGCGATGAAGAGGCCGACACCGGCCTCGGCGGACTGGAGGCCGCCGTCCGGGCTGCGCGTGCCTTCGGGAAAGATGAGCACTTTTTTTCCCGCACGAAGAAGACGGATGGTGGCCTTCAAAGAAGCTGCGTCAGGCTTGTCGCGGTCGATGGGGATGGTCTGCCAGCTACGGAGGATGGCTCCGGCGAGCGGATGATCGAAGAGGGTCTTGCGCGCGAAGTAGTGGATGGCCTCGTCGAAGGCCTGGCCGACGAGGGGCGGATCGAGAAAGCTGACATGGTTGCACGCGATGAGCGCGGGGCCGGGGAAGCGGAGCTTTTCCGCGCCTATGGTCTGAAAATCGAACAAACCACGGGCAAGCTCGCGGAAGAAGCGATGGCCGAGCCAATAGCTGAGGTTCATGACGCGCCGCAGGGAAATTAAGGGTGTAAACAGCCGCACGGGCGCTGCGGAATGACGAAATCAGAATGGCGAATGACGAATGTGTCCAGAGTTGAGTCTCGAAGGCAGAGCCTCATGGTGATGGGGGCATTCATTCGTCATTCCTCATTCTGGTTTCGTCATTGCAGCCGGAGTGCTGCGATCACCTGCTCGACGGCCTGGTCGAGGGTGATATGGGAGTTGTCGATGACCGTGGCGCCGTCTGGAATGACGAGGGGGCTGTTTTTGCGCTGTTTGTCGAGGCGGTCACGTTCGGCGATCTGGTCGGCATGTCCCTGGGCTCCACGACGGCTGGCGCGGACCTCCTCGCTGGCATCGACGTAAATCTTGTGCGGACTGTGCGGGAAAACGACGGAGCCGATGTCGCGGCCTTCCATGACGAGCGGGCCGATGGCGATGAGCGCGCGCTGTTCGGCGACAAGGCGTTCACGCACCTCCGGCACGCGGGCGACGAGTGAAACGGCACGGTTGACGGGATCGCTGTTGAGTTCGGCGTCGGTGAGGGTGTGGGCGGCGATGCAGACCTGGGTTTTGCCTTCGACCACAGGTGATTCGAGCACAATGCCCGCCGCGGCGTTTCGAACGGCGTCGGCGTCATTTGGATCGACATCGCTCTTCAGAACGGCCCAGGTCATGGCGCGATACATGTTTCCGGTGTTCACATAGGTGTAGCCGAGCCTTTGCGCGACGAGGCGCGCGATGCTGCTTTTGCCGGAGGCGGCGGGTCCGTCGATGGTGATGACGGGATGCGGCGTGCTCATGAGGACTTGGCGCGGTTCATTTTGTCCACCAGCGGCTGCGGAACGGTGGACATGACGGGAATGGGACGCGCGCCGGTGTCGCCGAGCAAAAACAGGTCAAGGTGATGCTCGAAACCGGGATAGGAAGTGGCGATGCACTCGGTGCCCTCGATGGTGGTGGTGCCCTCGGCGAACAAGCCGGCGACGAGGAAGGCCATGGCGATGCGGTGATCCCCCCAGCACGGAAGCGTGGCTCCCTGCAATTTCGCGCCGCCCTCGATCTCCATGCCGTCCGGATGCTCGGTGACTGTGACGCCCATGGCGCGGAGGTTTTGCGCGACAGCGGCGATGCGGTCGGTTTCCTTGACGCGGAGCTCGGACGCATCGCGAATGAGCGTTTTGCCGCGGGCGAGAGCGCCTGCGACGGCGAGGATCGGGAGTTCGTCGATGACGTTGGGAATTTCCGCGCCGCCAATGACGGTGGCGTTCAAATCTCCACCGCGGACGGTGATGTTGCCACGCGGCTCGCCATCGGAATGCGTTTCCGAGCTGGTGACGAGCGCGCCCATGCGCAGGAGGACCTTGATGATGCCGGTGCGGGTGGGATTGAGACCGACGTTTTTGAGCGTGATCTGCGCACCGGGCGTGGCGGCGGCGGCGACCATCCAGAACGCGGCGCTGGAGATGTCCCCCGGCACGACAATGTCGGTGGCGCGCGGCTCCTGACCTCCATACACAGTGACACAGTCGTCCTCACGGAGCCATTTGATGCCGAAGTGGGTGAAGAGGCGCTCGGTGTGGTTGCGGGTGGGAACCGGCTCGACAACGGTGGTTTTACCCTGGGCAAAAAGTCCGGCGAGAAGGATGGCGCTCTTCACCTGGGCGCTGGCGACAGGGAGCTTGTAGTAAATGGATTTCAGGTTTCCGCCCTCGACGGTGAGCGGAGCGCAGATTTTTTCACCCTGACCGGTGATCTTCGCGCCCATCTGGCCGAGCGGATCGGCGACGCGCTTCATCGGGCGGCGTGAGAGCGAGGCATCGCCAAACAGCTCGGTTTTGAAGTTCTGGCCAGCTAAAATGCCGGACAGCAGACGAATGGTGGTGCCGGAATTGCCGCAATCGACGGGTTTGGAGGGCGCTTTAAGCTTCATGCCGTTGCCGGTGATGGCGAGTTTCACAAGGCCGATGCCTTCCACCTCCTCAAGGGGCTCGACAGTGGCTCCGAGGGCCTGCATGGCATGCACGGTGCAGAGGCAGTCCTCGCTGGGCAGGAAGCCGTCGATCACGGTGGTGCCCTTCGCAAGTCCGGCGAACATCGCGGAGCGGTGGGAGATGCTTTTGTCCCCGGGGACGGTGATTTCGGCGGGGATGCTTTTGAGTTTCTTCGACTTGAGGCTGGCCATGGTGTGTCAACCCGCCGGAAGGAGGTCGCGCAGGGCCTTGGCCTTGGCGAGGAAACGGCGGAGGGCTTCTTCGTCCATGCTGCGGAGCATTTCAACAAGCTCTAGCATCGCCCCTGCGGCGTCTTCGAGCGCGGAGATGACCTCGTCCTTGTTGTTTAGAAAAATGCCGGCCCACATGGCCGGATCACCACCGGCGACACGCGTCGTGTCACGAAAACCGCCGGCTGAGCTATCGAGCACGCTGGTATCACGCTGCAAGGCCGCGAGCGTGGTCAGAACGGCCATCGCATGAGGCAGGTGGGAAATCCGCGCGACACAGTGGTCATGTGCCTGCGGGGTCATTTCCCGCACGCGGCAACCAAGCTTCATCCAAAATGCCCGCAGTCGGTCCAGGTGCTCGCGCCGGGTGTTTGGCGTCGGCGTGATCAAACAGGCGGCGCGATGAAACAAATCGCCGCTGGCATTCGCAAGGCCGGTTCGCTGCGAACCGGCCATGGGGTGGCTGCCGATGAACACCGCCTTCGCCTGGGTCAGAATCGGCTCGAGCGTCTCCACCACGCTGCCTTTCACACTGCCCACGTCGGTGACGAGCAAATCATCCGCAAGTTCGCAGGCTGCCATCTGGCGCGCGATCTCCGGCATGTGCTGGATGGGCATGCAAAGTATGGCCAGCGAGGCGCCATGAACCGCCTCGGCCACGCTGGTGGTCGCAAACACCGCAGGCATCTCGCGCCGCACTTCCTGCGCGGCTTCCTCCCTCCGTGCCCAAACCCGTATTTCCACACCGGGCATGCGTTGCAGGATGGTTTTGATCAACGAGCCTCCAAGCAGGCCGGGACTGAAAATGGCGATGGAGCGTTCGGCGGACAAAGCAGGGAGCGGTTGGGCGTGAACAGGGTATTTACAGCCCAGCCGGGGAAGCCTGAGGGCGTTTTGCCATTTACGACGGGAAAGAACGATACCTGGCCGTCAAAAGCCTTCAGGGCACACGGAATACTTTGCCTGTGTAAGGGCAGCGCGCTTTCTGGCCGGACTGGAAGTCACGCACGTCGATGGCCTGTCCGTTCGGATCGAACGGGCTCTTCACGAAACCGGGCTTGCCGGTAATGCGAGTGGCGTAAGGAATCTCTGTCGGAGCGGCAGGTTGCGGAGACGCTGCCGGAGCCGGGCCAGTGGAGGGCGGTGGTGTGTTACCGGGTGGTGTGACTGTGACCGGAGGCGGTGCCGTTGTGGAACCATTCGCAGGGGGAGTGGTGACCTGAGTGCCGGTGGGCGGCGCGTTGGGATCCGGGGGTTGCACGGCCGCGGCGTTCGGATCGGCCATGTTCACGCCCTCAAAGAACTGGGTCTGCTCCGGTGGGGCGCCGTAACGCGGCGGCACATCAAGCGAGCGACCACCTCCGGGCGACGGCGGCTGGGAAGGCCCATAGCATGCCGTCAGACTGGCAACGGACGCAATCAGAAGGAAGGCTTGCGACTGGCTTTTCATAGTGTGTTCAGGTGAGGTAAAAAATCGCACGATCAGGCATTCACGCGCATGGGCATCAGCACATAAAGGAAATTCGTGCCGGTGCGCAGCACTCCGGGGCTGATCTCGTCGATGAGGTGCAGATGAACCTCGTCAGCGCTCAGATTACGCAAGGGTGCCATCGCGAACTCAGGATTGAAGGCGATGGTGATGGCCGCGCCCTTGTAATTGATGGCGAGCGTTTCACGCGCCTCACCGACATCGGGCGAGGAAGCCACAATCTCGACGCTGCCGGGCGTGAAAATGAACTTGATGGAGTTCGACTTGTCCGTGGTGAGCAGCGAAACACGGGAAATGGCACGAAGGAAGCCTTCGCGATCAAGCGGAATACGCTCTTTTGACTCGCCGGGGATGACCTGGCGGTAGTTCGGGTAATTTCCGTCGATGAGCTTGCTGACGAGCAGGCTGTCGCCGAGATCGAAACCGACCTGCGAGCCAGTCACACGAATGGACACCTCGCCAGAATCGCCCAGGAGGCGGGAAAGCTCGTTCACGGCCTTGGTGGGAACGATGATGTCAATTTCCTGGCTCTGCGGAAACTCAAGTTCCTGCTCAACCATCGCGAGACGGCGGCCGTCGGTGGCGACCATCGTGAGCGCGTTGTCCTTGAAGGAAAACAGGATGCCGTTGAGCACATAACGAGTCTCGTCGGTGGAGATGGCATAGCTGGTCTTGCGCAGGCAGTCACGAAGCACTTGCTGCTCGATGCGGAACTCGCGGGCGTCGTCAAAACGCGGCAGCGCGGGGAATTCCTCGCTGGTGAGCCCGAGAACTTTGAAAAAGCTGGGGCCGCTTTTGATGGATGCCACGTTCTTCTCATCCACCTTGACCTCGATTTCTTCGGAGGGGAGTTCACGCACGATAGTGGCGAGACGGCGTGCAGGAAGCGTGGTGGCACCGGGTTCGTCCACCTCGGCAGACACTGAGCAAGTGACGCCAACATCCAGATCCGTGGTGGTCAGTTCCAGAACGCCGTCCTTGGCCTTGAGCAGGACATTGGAGAGGATGGCGAGCGTGGTGCGCGAACTGACCACGTGCTGAACCTGGTTGATGGCGCCCAGGAAGGATTCCTTGCTGATAGTGAACTTCATATAAAATACCTGCTTTGGGGCGATTTGTTAACAAACCCCGATGAAACGGCAAGGATATTGAGCGGAAAAATCCGGGTGTCTAACTGCAATCTGCGCTCTTTGCCGTTCACGGCGCATTCACCTTCCGCGGCGCTGACTCAAACGACGCAGGCACTGGCACACCGAAAACCTCCGGCTGCTTTTGCGGCTCCGGCGAGGCTGCGGGGGCCAAATGCTTGAAAAAATCATCAAACCTCAGGCTGCATTGCAGCCGGCGCTGGTTGCCGTCGATCTTGGGATTTACCTGGATGACCGCCTCGGTGAAAGGGGGACGGCTTTTCATCTCCTTCGCTCTTTCACGGGCCTCCGCGAGGCTGAGCGACTTGTCCTTGATGATCGCATCGAGTTTTTCGAGGTCCGCACGCGTCACGCCGCCCCACAGCTTCCTCCATGCGTCTGGCTCGATAATCACCACCTGCACATTCGTCCAGCATTTCGTCTTCGGCGTGACCTGCTCCCAAAAACCGGCGATCAGCATGAACCGCTCATCAATATCAAACTGACGCAACGCGTCGCCGAGACCAATCGGCGTGCGATATTTTGCAACCTTCGGGTTCACAGGCACACGACCATGATCAGGATTCGCGCTGGCAGGGATGTCCCATTTTTGAGTGAGACTTTCGGGCTGATACTCGCCAAAAAATGTGGCTCGGAGCCAATGCTCAAACTGCAGACCGTGGCTTTGCACCTCAAGAGCAACCAGCTGAACCGACATGGCCACCAATACCAAGCTCAAGATCGCCGGTGTGGGTCTCATGGCTGTTTGCTGGCATTTTTTTTGGTGGAGCATAGCGGGTTCGAACCGCTGACCTCCTGCATGCCATGCAGGCGCTCTACCAACTGAGCTAATGCCCCGGAATAAAAACCGGCCCCCCTAGTTTTGGGGAGCCGGAGACTAGCAAAGTGCTCTGTTTTGACAAGCGCTTATTTCTTCTTCTTCGCATCACCAGCAGGCGCGGCGGCGGGTGGAGCGGGGGCCGCCGCAGGAGCGCCAGCGGCCTGGGGCTTCGGCAGCTTGTCGAAGATCTTTTTCGCCTCGGTGACCTCGTCAGGCTTCATCTTGTCCTCAAGCTGCTTGAGCACATTCGCCGTCACATCCGAGTCGGCCTTGTTGCCGCTCTTCTGGGCGAGTTCGTCGGCCTGCTTGGCATAAGCCCACGCACGGGCGAGTTCCGGTGTTCCCGGGACAACACCCACGGCATAAAGATTCGCGAGGCGCAACATGGCGAGCGCATTTCCCTGCTGGGCGGCGTCAGAGTAATGACCGGCGGCCACCGTGCGGCTCTGGCGCACACCAGCACCCTGTTCGTAAAGAATGCCAAGCGCGATCTGGGCAGGAGCAAAGCCCATGTCGGCGGCGCGCTGATACCAGCCTGCGGCAGCCACCAAATCCTGCGTGGTTCCGGTGCCGTTAGCATAGAGGCCGGCAAGACGATTCATGGCTTGGGCGATGCCTGCGGTGGCGGCCTTCATGTGGAAGGCGAAGGCTTTCTGCGGGTCTTTGTCCACCACGGTGCCGGTTTCGTAATAGACACCGACGTTGTAGAAGGCTTCGGCCAGATTGTTCTGCGCGGCAAGACGGTAGAGGTCGAGGGCGCTCTTGGGGTTCGGCTGGATGAGGATGTTATCCTTGTCGAAATTGCCGTTCTCATCACGCTTGCCCTTCGGATCCTTCACGATGCCGGTTTCAAACGCGTTGCCAAGACGGAACAGAGCCTGGGGATCGCTGCCATTCGCGGCCTTGGTGTAGTATTCAAACGCCTTGGTCACGTCCTGCTTCACATCAGCGCCATCCTGGCCGACACCGTTTTCATAAATCTGGCCAAGGATGCGGTTCGCGGCGGCGAGACCTTTTTCCGCAGAGTCATTGAACATCTTCAATGCGGCGGCGACGTCCTTCTTGACGAGCTTGGGGCTTTCCTTGGTATCCGGATCGCCATTCAAAAGGCGGGCACCATAGGTGCTCAATGCCACCGCATTGCCCTGCTTGCCGGCTTCGATGAGAAGGTCGAGGGCTTTCTGATGATCCTGAGGGACGCCTTCAACTCCAGCGGAGTAAAGCTGGGCCAGACCGAGGGTGGCCTCGCCGTCGCCTGCCTTGTTACCCTTTTCTAGAAGCTCCTTGGCCTTCGCCACACTCTTCTCGACAACCACAACGCCTTTTTCACCTTCGGTGACGCCTTGGAGATGCAACTGGGCGAGCATGCGGCGCGCCACCTTGTTATCAGCAGCCTCGGCCTCCTTAATCAGCTTGATGGCCTCTTTGGCCGCTTCCGGGTTCTGGGCGCCGGCCTGCATCAGCACCTGGGCGAGTTCTGATTTGGCAAGAACCTGTCCTTTGTCGGCAGCCTTGCGATAAAGAGCGGCCACTTCGTTAATATTGGCACCGCTCAGGACTCCCCAGTGCGCCAGCGCATAGGTCGCGTCCTTGTCGTCCTTTTGGGCGAGTTCACGGACCTTGGCGACAGCCTCGTTAAAGGCTTTGTTGATGTCGGCATTGTTGGCGCCGGGATTGGCCTGGACTTTCTTTTGCTCGGCTTCGAGCGCAGTGAGGACATCGACGAATTCCTTGGAGGCTCCGGGCATTTCGGCGGTGTCGAGACCGGCGACCGCGACCATGGCCGCGAGTTTAAGTTTGATGGCTGTGAGTAACATATGGTTGTTTGAGGAGAGGCGCTTTTGACCCGCCTATGCGGGGAGCGTTTATTTTTCAGAAGAAAGCCCATGAAAATCAAGCATTTGCTAAAACATTTTTGTTAAGGCCTCCGAAATCCCGCACACAATCTCATCCGCCTGCGGCGTTGACGCGATTCCCCCGCCCTGCCATTCTGACAGCCCCCGCATGGCTGACAATCCCACTCCCAACGCCGCCGCAACAGCCCCCTCCCCAGGCGGGGCCATGCCCGCTCAGGGCCGGGAGAATTTCAAAAAGCGCAACGAAATCCCCTCCGCGGAGGAGCTTTTGGCCTCCTTCAATCGGGCATTGCCCTTCAGCGACGAGGCGGAAAAAGGCGTCCTTTCCTGCCTTCTCCAAGACCCCAACGAGCGCCTCAGCGATTGCCGCGTCAATCTGCCCGCCCTGGCTTTTTATCACGAGGCGAATCGCACCATCTACGAGAAGCTACTCGAATTTTACGACAAAAACCTGCCTGTCGATCCCGTGACGCTCACCCATGCGCTGCGCGAACAAAACCTTCTCGACAAGGTCGGCGGCGCGGCGGCGATCTCCGAACTCTTCGCTTTCGTGCCCATCCCGGCGCACTTCCCGTTCTACAAGAAGATCGTGCTCGACAAGCACGTCCTGCGCGAGCTCATCCACGCCAGTTCGCTGAACATTCATCACGCTTATGAGCATGGAAAAGAGCAGATGGATGAGAATATCGACACGCTTATCGATCACGCCGAGCAGCGTGTTCTCGCCGTGCGCGAATCATTCGGCTCCAAGGAGGGCATCAAGACGCTCTCCACGCATGTCATGGATGCCATCGACAGCATCCAATACATGCTGGAGCACCCCGGCCAGCTCCGCGGCCTTTCCACCGGCTACAGCAAGCTCGACGCGATGAGTTCCGGCCTGCAAGGCGGTGAAATGTTCGTCATCGCCGCCCGTCCATCGATGGGCAAGACCTCGCTCGCGATGAACATCGTCGAGCACATCGCTGTGGACTGCAACACGCCCTGCGCCGTCTTCAGCCTCGAAATGAGCGCCACGATGCTCGTCCGCCGTCTGCTCGTCTCCCGGGCCCGCCTGAGCATGCAGGATCTCTCGCGTGGTCTTTTGTCACGCGCACAGCAGGACGCTCTTGCGAAAGCCACCCGCGACCTGCAAAAAGCCCAGATCTTCATCGATGAAACCCCCGGCCTCGACATCCTGGAGATGCGGGCCAAATCTCGCCGCCTCAAAAAGCAGCACGGCATCCAGATGATCATGATCGACTACCTCCAGTTGGTCACCAGCGGCAGTCGACGTGCCAAGGACAACCGCCAGATCGAAATCGCTGAAATCTCCGCCGGAATCAAAGGCCTCGCCAAAGAACTGAACATCCCGATCATCGTCCTTGCCCAGCTCAATCGCGCCGTCGAATCCCGTAAAGGCCAGCGCCCTGTGCTCTCCGACTTGCGCGAGTCCGGCTCCATCGAGCAGGATGCCGACATGGTCGGCTTGCTCACCCGCTCCGACTACGCAGGAGCCAAGATGGAAGTCGAGGACGAGGAGGCCGAGGAGAAAAAGAAAGGCGAGGCCATGCTCATCCTCGCCAAAAACCGCAACGGCCCCACCGACGACGTCCTCCTGCGCTTCATCGACCACGCCATGCGTTTCGTCGAACGAAGCGAGGAAGCCGAGTCGCCTTGATGCTTACTTCTTCAGCAAGTCACGGATCTCCGTGAGCAGAGCGATGTACGCGGCAGGCGCGGGCGGCGGTGCCTCCGCCTCCTGCTTCTTCATCATGGTCATCAGCTTGTTCATCGGCTTGACGATCACAAAGAAGATCACCGCCGCCGTGATGACAAAACCGATGGCCGCGTTGATCACCATGCCGAAATCGAGCATGTTCGGGAGTTTTTCGCCCTTTTCATTCACGAATTCCCCGATCTTGATGCCCAGCGACACATTGGGATTGCCGCCAATCGCCTTGAGGATCGGCTCGATGATGCCTTTCGTGAAAGCGGTGACAATGGTGCCGAACGCCGCGCCGATGATGACACCGGTGGAAAGGTCGATGACGTTGCCTTTGAGGATAAATTGCTTGAACTCGTTGAGCATGGCGGTGGATGTTTGAAGTGGAGTGGCCGGGTGATCGCACCCGGCCACCTTTTACCTCATCCAGCATCCACCGCGCCAGTTCAAAGTTCCTGCGCCACCTTCCAGCTTTCCGTGTCGAGTCCGGCACGCAGCTTCGCAAAGCTCGATGCGATGCGCTCGCGGGTGATCTTGCCGAAGAACTTCACCAGGCGTACCAGCTTGCCGATCTCAGCCTCCGCCATCGAAGAATCGGTGATTTTCGCCTCCGCATGAGCGAGCGCACAGCTCCACACAAAAAGCTCAGCGCCCACATCGACGAAGTGACCGAGCAGTACCTGCCGTTTTTCAAGCTTCGGCCCGTTCATCGCCATCGCGAGGAACAATTCACGCGCCAGCTTACGGCTGAGCCTGGCGACGGCGTCCAGATCGCCTTGCAGCGCAGGATGCAGCAACTCCTTGGCATCGCCTGAGCCAAACGGCAGCCATTTGAGCGGATACCACTTCGCGTAGAAGCGTGCGGCACGCGTCGCAGCCTTCGCGCGAACCTTCCAAGGTAGCGTGGAGTTCACCGCCTCGGCCCCGAGCCGCAGATGCGGCTCCAGCGCCTCGCGTGCAATGAACAGTCGCATGATCTCGCTGCTGCCTTCAAAGATCGTGTTGATGCGCGAATCGCGGAACAAGCGCTCCACCGGCTCCGGTGCCTCACCACGTGCTTTGAGCGATTGCGCCGTTTCAAACCCGCGCCCACCACGAATCTGCATCGTGTCATCCATGATGCGCCAGCACTTCTCGCTGCCCCACAACTTGCCGATGGCGGCCTCAAGGCGCACATCAGCGTGCTTGTCCTTGTCCACGAGCGCGGAGACATAGTGCACGACACTTTCCATCGCGAACGTGTCAGCGGCCATTCGGCTGATTTTGTCAGCAATGGCAGCATGTCGGCTGATCGGCTGGCCCCACTGTTCACGCGACTTTGCCCAGCGCGTGCTGATTTCGAGGCAGCGCTTCGACAGACCGGTGCAGGCAGCTGGCAGCGTGATGCGCCCCGTGTTCAGCGTCGTCAATGCCACCTTCAAGCCACGACCGACACCTCCGAGCACATTCGCCACGGGCACGCGCACGTTTTCAAAACGGATCACGCCGTTGTAGAGCGCCTTCAGGCCCATGAAGCGGCAGCGGTGCATGATTTCGACACCTGGCCAGTTTGTTTCAACGATGAAGGCAGTCGTCGCATGCGGCTTGTCCGGCAGCGGCGTCTTCGCCATCACCACGATCATGCCCGCCTTGGTGCCATTCGTGCACCACAACTTCTCGCCATTGAGCACATAATGGTCGCCATCGAGCCTCGCCTCGGTCCTCATGCGTGCCGGATCGGAGCCGACATCATTTTCAGTCAAAGCAAAGGCACTGATCTCGCCTTTGGCGCAGCGCGGCAGGTATTTCATCTTCTGCTCCTCCGTGCCGAACAAGATGAGCGGCTGCGGTGCACCAATGGATTGATGCGCCGACAACAGCGCAGCCAGATTGCCGCACCGGCTGCCCAGCAGCATCGCTGCACGCGAGTAATTCGTCTGCGACAGGCCCAGACCGCCGTATTTGACCGGGATCTTGATGCCAAAGGCACCAAGCTTCGCGAGTTCGCTCAGCAGCACGTCAGGAATCTCGCCGGTGGCATCGATAGCATCAGGGTCGGCATGTTTGTCGAGCACCGCTTCGAGACGGTGCAGGAAAGCATCACCCTGGTCGTGATCTTCGACGCTTTGTTTCGGGAACGGCAGCAGTTTGTCGAAATCCGGTTCGCCAAAGAAGATGCCAGCGGCGAGACCGGTGTTGCGACGTTCGTCGCGGGCGGCTTCCGCCATTTCCAGCGCGGCACGCTGTCCCGCATTCATGCGGGAGGTGTCGATGAGTGTTTTTGTTTCTTCGAGTGTGTTAGAGTTCATGGCCTTGTCCTCCAATGTTCAATAGTCAATGATGCCCGTATCCCGGGCGAAAGTGATGGGACCGCCACGGAACGGCGGGTAGCCGGTGCCGAGCACCATCGCGAGGTCGATGTCGTCGGCGTTGCGTGCGATGCCTTCTTTCAGGCAGCGCATGGCCTCCTGACTGAGCAGCAAGGCCAGCTTGGTGCCGATACTCTCATGCCTCGGCAGATCGTTGTGAACCTCAGGCGGGATCTCACGCCCCTTTTCATAGCGGTAGAACCCCTGGCCCGACTTTTTGCCGAGATGACCGGCTGCAACGAGCTTGTCGAGCGCTTCGGATCTCGGAAAACGGTCTGGGAAGGCCTCAGCGAGTGTTTTGGCAACGTGCATGGCCACATCGAGGCCAATTTCATCCAGCAGGCGCATCGGGCCCATCGGCATGCCGAACTCCAGCATGGCATCGTCGATGTCCTTCACCGGCACACCGCTTTCATGCAAGCGCACGGCCTCCATGAGATAAGGCACCAAAATGCGGTTCACGAGGAAGCCGGGACTGTCCTTCACGACTACTGGAGTCTTCCCGAGCTTCTGCACAAAGCTCACCGCAGTGGCGAGCACGTCCGGTGCGGTCTCCGGCAGAGTGATGATCTCCACCAGCGGCATGCGATGCACGGGATTGAAGAAATGCAGTCCGATCACACGCTCAGGATGCGGCACGTACTTGGCCAGTTCGGCAACGGAAAGCGCGCTGGTGTTCGTGGCGAGGATCGTGTCGGCAGAAACGCGGGCAGCGAGATCGGCAAAGATCTTTTTCTTCAGCTCCATGCTCTCCGTGGCTGCCTCGATGATGAGATGATGACGATTCAGTGGCACCGGCGTGTGTGTGGTGTTGATGCGATCGAGAGTGTCACGCCCCTGCACCTTGCTGACGAGCCTCCTGCGCGTGGCGTCTGAAACGAGGCCATGAATTCGCTCCAGGCCACGCGCGAGGCTGTCGTTGGTGACGTCAGTCATCAAGACCCGGACGCCACGCGAAGCGAGTGTGTGCGCGATACCAGCCCCCATCACGCCTGCGCCGACGACAACGGCGTCGTGAATGGGAATGGCCGTTCCAACGGCCGCAGGCCGTTTATTGGCTTCTTCGCGCTTGAAGAAAAGGTCGATGAGCCGCGTCGTGTCGCGGTTCTGGATGAGTTCCGCCACGGCATTGCGTTCGAGCAGCAATCCATCATCAATTTCCCCGCGCACGGCATGGGTGACGACTTCGATGGCTTTCGTGATCGAAGGATAAAGGCCGCGTGTCTTCGCCAGCGCTTTCTTCCCAGCGAAATGGCGAATGACTGGCGCAAACAGGTTTTCGACGTGGAATCGCGTCACAGGACGTTTTTCACGAGCGAGACGACGGGCGAGCGTTTCGAGATGCTCAGGAGCCACCACATGACTCACGAGGCCCGCATGCTTGGCAGCAGAAGCATTCAACAGCTTGCCCGCAGTGATGAGATCAAGTGCCTTGCGCACACCAACGAGACGCGGAAGGCGCGTGGAGCCACCCCAGGCCGGCAGGATGCCAAGCTGCGTCTCTGGCAGGCCGATCTTCGTCGATTCGTGATCGCTCGCGATACGCCAGTCACACGCGAGCGTGACTTCAAAGCCACCACCCATGCAAGCACCGTGAATCGCGGCGATCTTTGGCATGCGCAGCCTGGCGAGGCGGTCAAACACGGCCTGACCGAGCCAGATCAGATCATTCACTCGCGCATACGGCATGCTGCGGATGGCCTTCAGGTCAGCGCCAGCGACGAAGATGCGATCCTTCGCACTGCGCAGCACCAGCGCCTTCACGCGAGTGTCATGTTCCAGCAACTCAAGGTTGTGATTGAACTCCCGCAGCGTTTCCTCATTCCACACGTTGGCGGAGGATTTCGGTGAATCGAAAACGAGCCACGCGATGCCATCGTGGTCGATGTCGAGCTTGAAGTGCTTCGGTGGGATCGGATGTCCGTGGACGATCGACTCCAGCACGTGTGGAGGATCATGAATGACGGAGGGGCGGTCGATAAGGAGCGTTTTCATGGTGGGTTGGATGTGGTTGGTGAGCTTGAAATTCATAGGGCTTCGAGGCAGGCGGCCATTCCCTGACCACCACCGACACACAGGCTGACGACGGCACGCTTGGAGTCGGTGGCATGAAGTTGGTTGAGCGCGGTTTGCACCAGACGTGCTCCACTGGCACCCACCGGATGGCCGAGCGCGATAGCACCGCCGCAGGCATTCACTTTCGCCGGATCGAGTTCGCCAAGAGGAACCTCCAAACCAGCACGGCGGGCACTGACGGGATCGGCGAGGCATTTCATCACGGCGAGCACCTGGGCCGCGAAGGCTTCATTGATCTCGACGACATCGGCGTCACCGAGCTTCCATCCACTGCGATGCAGCGCCGCGTCCATCGCACGCACGGGGCCGAGACCCATGCGCATCGGATCACAACCGGTGGCGGCGTAGCTAACGAGGCGACCAATAGGTTTCCAATTGTGAGCCGCAGCCGCCTCCTCGGTCGCCACCAGCATCGCCACGGCACCATCGGTGATCTGCGAGGAGTTTCCGGCAGTTACGCTGCCTGTGACCGTGTCGAACAGCGGCTTCAATTTGCCGAGTTTTTCGAGACTTGAGTCAGCGCGGATGCCGTTGTCGGCAGAAATGACGTTCCTTCCAAGAACGGGGGCAATTTCCTGGCTGAGCAGATGATTCGACTGCGTGGCGCGCAAATGACTGCGCATCGCAAAGACGTCCTGCATCTCACGTGAGATGCCAAACTCGCGAGCGAGCACCTCGGCGGTCTGTCCCATGTTTAAAGCCGAAACCGGGTCGGTGAGGCCAATCTTGAGTCCAACGACCGGCGCAAAGTCAGCGGGACGAAATTTCAACGCGGCAAGCGCACGGCCCTTGAGGTCACGCGCACGACTCATGGCAGCGAATTTCGCCATCGCAGGCTTCGAGAAGTAGAGCGGCATGTTGCTCATGCTGTCCGTGCCACCGACGATGAAGACCTCCCCCTGCCCTGCACACATCTTCGCATGCGCGAGCGTGATCGCTTCGAGGCCCGAGGCGCAATTGCGATGCACGGTCATCGCCGGCTTCGACTCCGGCAATCCGGCGCGCAGAGCGATGACACGGGCGATGTTCATCGCGTCCGCAGGCTGGCCGACGCAACCGAGAATGGTTTCATCGACAAGCATCGGATCGATGCCCGTGTGTGTGAGCAGCGAACTGACCGCGTGGCGGCCGAGTTCAACGGCCTCGAGGTGGGCGAGGTCCGTTCCCGCACGTGAGAACGGCGTGCGAACGGCAGAGATGATAACAAGAGAGGGAGTTTTCATGATGTGAGGGCAAGTTGAGGGTTGGGGGCGGCTTTCGGGCGGCGGTCGGCGATCTTTTCCTCTTTGAGAAGGCGTCCGATGCCGAGTTGCTCGCGCATTTCCGGCAGGGAGTGGAAGTGCAGCTCGTTCGGCGTGATTTCGGTGGCCTCGTGGAAGCGGCGGGTGACAGCGAGTTCGACATCGGCCTCACGGATGCCAGGCTCGGTGGCCAGGTGGAGATGAACTTCGTCGGTTTCGAGCGGATCGTCGTGACGCTTGCGCAATTCGATCTGCCAGGCAGCAATCCCGCGCTGATCGTCGAGCAGGTGTTCGAGCACGTTGAAGTTCACCAAGGTGCCCTTGAGCTTGTCCATGTTCAGCTCCTTGACCTCGCTGACACGCGAGATGGGGCCTAGCAGACGCGGGCAGGTGCGTCCGCAGTTCGGGCATTTTTCCCAAGTGAGACCGCCTTCGGCGATGTCGCCGGTGCGGTAACGCAGCACCACCGTGCCACGCGCATTGAGCGGTGTGAAGACAATCTCACCCGCCTGGCCGTCCGGAACGAGTTGGCCAGTCTTTGGATCGACGATCTCGATGAGACCCAAGTCGGGACTCAGGTGATAGCCGAACGAGTCATGCGATTCGCCGACACATTCCGGGAAGGCCATCTTGGCTTCGGTGAAGCCATAAGTCGCCATCACATGCACATCCGGGCTGCCGAGCGCCGCGGCGAGGTCACGCAGGCGAGCACGCAGGCCATCAGCGACTTTTTCGCCACCGAGCACGAGACGCTTCAAGTTCGGCCAACGTTTGCCAGTCTCATGAGCCTCACGCAGCACGTGGTAAATGAACGTCGGCATGCCGATGAGGATGTCCGGCTGGATTTTGTCGATGAGCTTGATGTTTCCATCCGTGCCGAGCGTCTTGCCGCCGCCGGTGCTCAGCATGAACGTGCCGAATCCAAGCCCCGCATGATGTGCCAGCCAGAAGGCGAGATGCGGCGCATACGGGAAGAGATTGATGTGGCGGTATTCGCGCTGTGAGCGGCCTGCGAGCATCAGGCGTGTGCCGCTGAGGTCGAGATTCGCCAGGTCATGCTTCGTGTATAGGAAGGGCACGGGATCAGAAGAGCGTCCCGTCGTGCTGGTGAGCAGAATCGGACGGAACTCGGCCTCGGCACGCTCTTTGGCGGCCTTTTTGCCGTGCAGCAGCGCGGTGAGGATCATGCCGGGTTCGTGACGCAGCACGGCCTCGTCAGGCATGAGAACGAAGTCGCGAGGATTAGCGAGATCCTTCTTTGAGGTGAAGGGAACGCGGCTCCAATCCTCGAAAGAGGCGATGCCTCGTGGATCAATGCCTTTGTCTTTAAAAACGCGCCGGTAGTGCGCGCTGAACGGGATGACCCGACCGCCGAGGTAGTCGCGCAAGGTTGCTAGTTGCCAGCTTTTCCAGACTTCAGGCGGCGAGGCATTCCAATTGGGTGTGTGACGGAGCAATTTCATGGCTGATTGTCTCCTGGTGGATGGTTGGGTTGTGCAGCAAAGCACGGATGGCAGGCAGCGCGGCGATGGTGGCGTCGCGACCGGCCTGCAGATACTGCGAGAAATTTTCAAAGTCGTGCCACGACGAGGCAGCGAAGCGCGGGTGGATCACGACGTCAGCTGCAGCCTCCTCTTTGGTGATGAGCCGAAGCTGCGCAGCCATCAGGGCGCGGCGGAAGGTGTCCAGCACGTTTCCGTGAGCGAGGAGGTTCACCTTGTGCCAGAACGAGCGGAACAAACGTCCGAACAGATGCCGGCCGGCGCTGTCGTCAGTCGCGAAGGTGCGATCGGTGCGCGCCTCAAAATCCTCCGGCATCGGCATCACGTTCACCGCGATAATGTGGTCGAGATGCAGGCGCTCCTTGAGCAGCGTGACCGGCAGCGGCTCGGACGCGCCGCCGTCCGTGTAGCGGCGGCCATTGAGATGAACCGGGGCGCAGATCGCCGGGATGGCCGCGCTGGCATGCACGGCGTGTGAAACAGAGCCCGAATCAAAGACATGCGGCGTGAGCCGGTCGAGATCGGTGGCGACGACGATGAGCTGACGGTCGAGATCCGCAAAAGTCCTCGATCCCACATCACGCTCGAGGTGCTGGCGGATGCGGTCGCCACGGATCAATCCTTCGGATGGCGGCAGGATGAAATCGAGCAGCTTCTTGAGCGTGGCACGGTCCTTGATCTCGCGGGCACGCACCTCAAGCGCCGAACCATCCAAACCCGCCGCCCAAAGCGCGCCGACATAAGCGCCCATGCTGCATCCAGCGATGGCGGTGATGGGAATGCCTTCCTTTTCCAACACTTGGATGACACCCGCGTGCGCCAGACCACGCGCCCCGCCGCTGGAGAGCACAAGGCCGATCCGCGGCAAATTTTCTCCCCCTGAGCCGTGCTTGTGGCTTTCTTCGGCACGGCTCCATCCCTGGAAGGGCGGGTGGAGGCTGGCGTTCATGGCCTGCGGTGATTGTTCTCCTTGTTAGAACCCCAAAATCGAAAAATGATTCAAAAGAAGTGCATTTTGTGCATAAAATGTCCGCGATGAACGACCAAGACCTGAACCGGATGCTGAAGCACGCCGCCACGGCCGGACCCGCCGCAATGCCGCCACGGCTTGAAGACGAGATCATGGCGCGGGTGCGAGTGGACGACGGGCGCATGCGGCGCTGGCGCTCATTTGTGCACTGGCTGTTGATCCTGGCCGCCGGCGCCGGAATACTGACCGCGGGCGTGATCGGCTGGTCATTGGCCTTGCGCGACAAAACACACACAACCCCGCCCGCGATGAACCTTTTCCGCGAGGGGGCCGCACCATGACCTCCCGTGCCAAATGGATGATCGCAGCCGTGCTCTCATCGGTCATGCTGGCCGGGCTCACCGCCTGGCTTGTGACGGACTGGACGCTTCATCGCCATGGCGAGGGACACGCCCATGATCATGGCGGCACCGACTTTCACGCCTGGATGCACGAGCATCTCGACATCACGCCCGAGCAGCATGAGAAACTGGAGCCCATCGAGCAGGAGTTCGAAAAGCAGCGATCACGTCTGAAAGAGGAGATTCGCACCGCTGGACTGGCCTTGGCTGCCGCAATCAGCGAGTCCAAGGTGGACGAAGCAAAGCTGCAGGACGCGCTCGCAAAACTGAACAAGGCCCAAGGCGACCTGCAGCGCATGACGCTGGATCATTTCTTCGCGATGAAGCGCTACCTGCGTCCCGCGCAGGCGAAAAAACTGGTGCAATGGACCCATGACAGCCTTGCCCGCGACCATTGATCTCCTCAACACGGTGACCGATGACGCGACGCAGGAATGTGTGGAGCGGCAGAAGGTGCTCGCCGCGCAGTCAGGCGACATGACGGCTTTTGAGTGGCTGGTGAAACAGAATGAGAAGCGATTGTTCGGCTTCTGCACGCGCTGGCTTCACTCCAACGAGGACGCCCGCGAAGTATGTCAGGACGCTTTTGTGCGCGCATGGCAGGCGCTGCCAGAATTTGAGGTGCGCGCGAAGTTTTCAACGTGGCTGTGTCAAATCGCGCTGAATCTGTGCCGTGACCGCGCCAAATCCCGCGCCGCACGTCAGAACGAAAGCACGATCACTTTGGACGATGTGGACAAGCCGCCGTTGTGCACGCAAAGCACTCCAGATGAGAACGCCGAGTTGCAAAGCGAGCTGCAAAAGCTCGACCGCGGTCTTGCCCTGCTTCCTGAAAAACTCCGCGCCGCGCTGATGCTCACCGCAATGGAAGGACTGAGCCACGAGGAATGCGCGCTGGTGATAAACTGCTCCGTGCGTGGTGTCGAAGGACGTGTTTATCGCGCCCGCCAGATGCTGATGGAGTGGTGGGATGAGAACAAGTGAGCAGCTCACGCCACCGCCACCATCGGCACACCGAGCTTGCCGGTGCTGGACTCCGCGGTCTGGAAAAAGCTCACCTCGCCGCTGGTGACATCATAAAGAGCACCCACGATGGCGATCTTGCCTTCGAGCACGAGCTTGTCGAGCGTGGTGCTGCGCTGGCGGATGGTCTTGATGGTGCGGATGACGTTGAGGCGCGAGATTTCGTTCGTGTAGGCGGCTTTTTCACCAGGAGCCCACGCATCGGGCTTTTTGAGCGTGGCGGGATTGATGGCGAGCTGAATTTCCGTGACGAGACCGTCGAGGTTCGCACACGGCGTTGCCTCGCTGGCTTTCTTCGCGGCGACGAGCAGATCGACGGCGGCATTCACCGCGCCGCAGCTCGTGTGACCGAGCACGACGACGAGCTTTGATCCCACCACGGCGGTGGCGTATTCCAAACTGCCGAGCAGCTCGGCGGTGGCGATGTTTCCAGCCACGCGGGCGCTGAAGATGTCGCCGAGACCGAGGTCGAAAACGGTCTCCGCAGGCGCTCGCGAATCGATGCAGCCAAGGATAGCGGCCATGGGGAACTGCCCGGTGGATGTGGCGGTGACTTGACGGCCAAAGTCACGCTGGATGCGTTCACCGGCGAGGAAGCGCTGGTTTCCAGCCTGCAAAATCTCGAGCACAGACTGCGGTGTGAGGCCGCTCTGCACCTCGCGGCTCGTGTAGTCGATGAACTGCACGTAGTCGTCGAAGAAGTTGTGATCCTTCATGCCGATGAAGCTCACCTCGATGCCACGGGCGGGCGCGGTCTTGTCACGCAGATCGGAGAGCAGGTCGCGAATGTCCGGGTCGATGAAATCGGTGCCGCGGGCGTCGATGAGCACGCGGCCGCCGCGTGGCACGCTGAAAAAGACTTTTTCCAAAGCAGCGCGGTTCAAGAAGCTCACCTGGTTCGCCAGCTCGATGCGCAGCACATCGCCCATCGCGTGCTTTTCCATCACGCGGCGCAGCGGGCGGCGCAGATTGCTGTGCAGGATGAAGAGAATGCTGCTCCCCAGGCCGATGAGCACACCGGTGAGCAGATCGGTGAGCACGATGGCCGAGATGGTGATGATGAAGGGCAGAAACTGCGGCGCTCCCTCGGTCCACATTTCTTTGAAGAGCTTCGGGCTGGCGAGCTTGAAGCCGGTGGTGATCAAAATGGCCGCGAGAGCCGAAAGCGGGATCTCATTAAGCCAGTGCGGCACGGTGACGACGCAGACAATGAGCAGCACGCCGTGCAGGATGGCGCTGAGTTTCGTCCTGCCGCCGGAGTTGATGTTCACGGAGGAGCGCACGATGACGCTGGTCATCGGCAGGCCGCCGATGAGGCCGGCGATGAGGTTGCCGGTGCCTTGCGCGACGAGTTCGCGGTTCGGCGGCGACTGGCGCTGGTCGGGGTCGATCTTATCGACGGCCTCCAGATTGAGCAGTGTTTCCAGTGTGGCCACCAGCGCCACGGTGATCGCGGCTTTGAAGACGAGCGGATTGCTGAAGTGCTCCACACCGGGGAATTGCAGGAAGCCGAGGAATGCCTTGAAATCACCCGCCGCGGGGACCTGCACGAGATGCGAGGCCTTCACCTCCCATGCGTGGCCCATCTTCCGCAGGATCAAATTGATACCAACACCGAGCACCACCACGATCAGCGCGGAGGGCACGGGCAGCTTTTTCAGCGCCTTCACCTTGTCCCAGGCCAGGAGGAACAAAACAGACGCGATGCCGATCAGCGCCGCGCCGGGCAGGATGTCCGAAAGCGTCGCCAGGAGCTCGGTGAAGGTGTTTTCATGGTCCGGCTGCTCAAAGCTCATCTCGCCCTCCACATCGGCGTCATGGCCGAACACATGCGGGATCTGTTTGAGGATCAAAATGAGGCCGATGGCGGCGAGCAGACCCTTGATGACGCTCATCGGGAAAAACGAGGCGATGAAGCCCAAGCGGAAGGTGCCCATCAAAATCTGGATCACGCCCGCCATCGCCACCGCAGCCAAAAAGGCCTCAAAACTGCCCAGCGCCGCGATTTGCGCCGCCACGATGGCCGTCAGACCCGCCGCAGGTCCGCTCACGCTCTTGTGCGAGCCACTCAGCATGCCCACCACGATCCCGCCCACGATCCCCGAGATCAAACCCGCAAAGAGCGGCGCATTCGATGCCAGCGCGATGCCAAGACACAACGGCAGCGCCACGAGAAACACCGCGATGCTCGCGGTGAGGTCTTTGGGCAAAGTGACGGACAGAGGCGCTTGGTTGTGAGGCATGGTCAAGACGCACTGTAGAGGGTCTGTTTCCCGATGCCAGTTTTTCAAAGCGAAACTTCCAAGGTTCCCAAATCTGATGTGGCGGTTGCCATGACAAGCCTCCGATGGTTCTTTCGCGTCGTTCCGAGGCTCCGTCTGTCGATCAGGCGAATGGATGCTGGGCATCACAAAATCCGATTGGTCCACCGCTGCCGCCTCATTAGCCATTTCATCACCATGCGCCTCTCTCGAGCCCTTTCCGTCCTTTTGGTCCCTTCGGTCCTTTTCGCCGCCGAAAAGCCCTTCACGATGCTCACCGACGACCTGCTCGCGAAGCTCCCCGAAGCCCAGCGCACCGAATGGACCGCCTACATTGCCAAATCGAAGGCCTTTGCCGCCGAGGAGCACCGCCTTCTCGATGAAGAACGCACCAAAGCCGAGGCCAAGCCCGCGCCGGGCAATCGCGCCGAGTTTGAGTTCGATAGCGACACGCCTGCGGAGTGGTTTGCCAGCGCGGAAAACCAAAAGCTCGCCAACATCGTCATTAGCTACCAGACACCCACCGGCGGTTGGTCAAAGGCCGTCGATTACACAAAAGGCCCGCGCCAGCCCGGCACGCACTGGACCTCGCAAAAAGGCGACGCCTGGCACTACTGCGGCACCTTTGACAACCGCACCACCACCGAGCACATCAAGTTCCTCGCCGGTGTCTTCACCGCCACGAAGCGCGACGACGTGAAGGCCGCGCTGATGAAGGGTCTCGACTACGTTTTCGCCGCGCAGTATCCGAACGGCGGCTGGCCTCAAAATTACCCCGTCGAGCGCGGCTACCACGAGGCCATCACGCTCAATGACGATGCCATGATCCACGTCCTGGAGGTCCTCCACGACCTCGCCGAGGGCGACAACCACTTCGCCTTCGCCGATGCTGCGCTGAAGCAGCGGGCGCAGGCCGCGTTCGACCAAGGCATCGCCTGCATCGCCGCCATGCAGGTCCGCATCGATGACCAGCCCACCGTCTGGTGCGCGCAGCATCATCCGCTCACGCTCGAGCCCGTCAAAGCCCGCGCCAAAGAGCCGCCGTCACTCAGCGGAGGCGAATCCGCAAACCTCGTGAAGTTCCTCATGCGCAGCGGCCCCACCACGCCCGAAGTTGTCGCCATCATCGAGTCCGCGCTGAAGTGGTTCGACGCCCACCGCCTCACCGGCCTGCGCAAAACGAAGAACGACCAAGGCAAGACAGACTACATCGCCGACCCCGCCTCCACCGCCGTCCTCTGGGCCCGCTTCTACGACCTCCAAACCGCCAAGCCCATCTTCGCCGGCGCCGACGACGGCATCGTCTATCACACCTTCCAAGAAATGGCCGCCAAAAACAAAGTCGCCTACGACTTCTTCAGCACCCGCCCCGCCGAACTCCTCGGCAAGGAACTGCCGAGGTGGAGGAAGAGGCTGGAGAAGGGGAAGTGAAGCGATATTCCCTAAATCACAATCGATCAGCCACCTCAAACTCATGCCTCCCTACTGGTTCTCATTCGTGCAAAGGCACGGCTTGATTGGTCGCGAACTCTCCGTTCCAGAGGAATGTGACAGCTCCGGTGTTGGTACTGAGATCGAAATCCTCGACGAGTCGGGCATTCAATCCGAACAAACCGACCTCTATCCGGGAATTGCCGTAGCCGAGGCTGGTTATGTTCCAGTCGGCGGATGCAATATTGGGACTGGTGACCCCTATTTCATCAACACCCGCGATGGAGAAGGAGGGCCATTGTATCGAATTTATCATGATGAGGTCGTTGATGGGCACTTTGACGCGACCAAGGCGATTGCTGTGGTTCTCAAAGACTACAGAGAGTTACTGGACTTTATAGGCTAGTGAGTTCGCCCATGCGCCTCCTCCTTTTTTCATCATTCGCCATTCTGGTTTCGTCATTGGCGGCGGAGCCGCCGAACCTCTTTCTCGGCACGCAGGCCATCGGCGGTCGGTATCATTTCACGGCGGAGGAGCCGTTGATGGAGAGTGCGAAGCTGATCGCGGAGCTGGGGTCGGGCATCATGAAGTTCTCGATCTCGAAACAGGCCTCGTTTGGCAAAACGAAGGCGAATGTGCTCAAGAATGAGCTGGGACTGCAAACGCTCGCGGAGATCGCCGCAAAGGACCCGACGCATCGCGCGGTGCTCGACATACCGTTCACACACATTTTCATCTGGGCTTATCCCTTCACCACGCATGGCAGCGCGGGCACCTTCAAGCCTGCGGAGCGGGATCTGGAGTATCGCGAGATGTTTGACCTCACCGCGCACCTGCTGCGCACTTACAGCGGCAGCGGCAAAAAGTTCTACCTCGGCCATTGGGAGGGCGACTGGCATCTGCGGCCGCACTTTGACCCGAAACAGCCCTTCCCCGAGCACTTTGGCGACAATTTCATCGCCTGGCTCAAGGTCCGCCAGCAAGCCATCGACGATGCGAAGCGCGACACGCCGCATCAAAACGTTGAAGTCTGGCACTACACCGAGGCGAACCTCGTCGAGCCCTACCTCAAAGGCGGCCAATGCCTCGCCAACGACATCCTCCCGCAGGTCGATGTCGATTTCGTCAGCTACTCCTGCTACGACAGCCTTCAGCGCGGCATCCGCGACGATCTCCACGCCACGCTCAACCACCTCGAGTCCAAGCTGAAGCCCAAGCCCGGCATCCCCGGCAAACGCGTCTTTATCGGCGAATACGGCTTCCCCGCGCGTCGCTACTCGCCCGAGGTGCAAAACGAAAAGAGCATCCAGACGATGATCGCCGCCCTCGAATGGGGCTGCCCCTTCGTGCTCTACTGGGAACTCTACGACAACGAAGGCACGCCCGAAAAACCCGGCGGCTTCTGGCTCATCAACGAAAACAACGAGAAACAACCCATCTGGCACACGCACCAGCGCTACTTCAACTGGGCTCGGAAGCACCTCGCCGATGTCCAGCAGCGCACCGGCAAGCCTCCGAGCGAGGCAGAGTTTCGTGCGGCAGCATTGGAGTATCTGCGCGGGCTAAAGTAGTCTGCTCAGCCTGATTCGGCTCAACACGTCGAATCCAGGAGCCATCGACAGAAGAATGGGGACAAAAGAATCCAAGCATTCATTCTTCTGTCCCCATTCTTCTGTCGAAAGAGACTCTTCGTAGAGGAGGTTCATCCTCAGCCAATCCATCATCCCATGCGCCTTCTCCTCCTCCTTTCGACCTTCGCCATCACAAACTCGGCATTCGCCCAAGACACCACCGCCTGGCTGGAGAAAAACTCAACGCTGATCTTCCACGATGCCTTCGAGCGCGAAGAAGACGGCAACCTCGCCAAGGCCATCGGCAATGGCTGGAACAGCGCGACGGCGGACCGGGTGCCGGATGTGAAGATGGCGGACATCGATGGCGGCGTTTTGAAGGTCGCGAGCGCCTCGGAGGCGGCGAAGCACGCGGCGCACATTCATCATGAGGCGGGGTTCACGGATGGCGGCGCGGTGGTGCGTTTTCGGTTTCCGGGGCTGAGCAAGGGCGAGTCCTTGCAGCTCGGTTTTGTGGACCGCGAGACGAAGGGAGTGCATGCCGGCCACCTTTGCTACGGCATCCTCAGCCAGAGCAGCGTGACACTGGTGGATCACAAAACCGGCGTCATGAACCTCGAAAACCGCCGCCGACGCGATGAGGCAGTGGCGAAGAAGCAAAAAGTCCCCGCCGACCTCGAGGCGCTGCTGAAGACGAAAAGCATCAACGTGCCCTTCAAGGCCGACACGGAGTGGCATGAGCTCATCTTGATCACGGTGGGCGATGAGATGCGTCTCACGCTCGACGGCAAACTCATCGCCAAACACCGCTCCGAGGGCTTTGCGCATCCGATGAAGCGCTGGTTCAGCTTTCTGATCCCCAACACCGTCTGGATCGACGACGTGAAGATCTGGAAGATCCGCTGAGGTCGCGCTTCAAGCCTGCCACTGGCCATCCGCACCGCGCCGCGTGATCACACGCCCCTCGTCCTCGATGGCGAAGAGGTGGAGCCAGCCGTTTTCGACGAGCTGGCGCACGCTTTCGTGTTTCGAGATGACGGCGTCGATGTCGCTGCGCGGGGCTTCGATGAGGACGCTGAGGCGCACGGGCTCGTGCATCCAGGTTTCGCCGTTGTGCACGCTTTGCAGTGGCAGGCCGGCTTGCAGATCGCCGCCGTTGCCCTGCTGGATGCCGAAGGTGCCGACGACGTTGTGCGTGACCTTGTTGCCGCTGCCCCAGAGGCGATTGTTCACGGTGCTGGCGTAGTATTGGAGGTTGATCCAGTTCGCCACGACCATGGGCGCGGTCATGATGAGCTCGAGCGTGCTTTTCGTGGTGTCGGCGCTGTGGCGGTAGTTGTGCAAAAAGACGCGTCCGCCGAGATTGAGATGCCGCGTGCGCTCGCGTGGCGCGGCGATGAAGGCGGCATTGCCCGCGAGGCCCCACTCAGGCCGCACCTGCGACCAGTCGCGGCTGCGCTCGTGGATTTTGCTGTCGAGCTCGGCGTCAAAGTGCTCGCCGAGGCCGAGCGAGGTGGCGCGGAGGCTGCGGGTGCGCTTGGCCGCGCGGCGCAGCCAGTCGCGGATCTGCTGGAGATCGCCCTGATGGCTGGCGGGGACTTTTTCGGCATCAAAGAGGGTGATCTCATCCGTGGTGGTGTCGTGCAGCGCGGCGATGAAGCGTGTGTCCTGCGGGATGCGGATGCCTTCGCCCTCCAGCACAGTGCGGACCATCGGTTGATTGAGGATGGCAGCGGCGACGCGGGCATTGGAATCGCCGGCGTGACCTCCGCAGGCACCGCAATCGAGCCCGGCGGCATACGGATTGTTCGTGGTGTTGCTGCCGTGGCCGCAGAGCATGACGAGGCGGGCGAAGTTCGAGGTGAGGCCCATGTTTTTCAGCGCACCGAGCGCGAGCTGCACCTGGTCCTCCGGCGGGATGCCGGCCTCGGCCTGCGTGTCATCGAGCGGATCGGGGATGAGGCGCTTGTGCTGGTGGAGATTCGGCGCGGCGCAGGTGGAGCAGGTGTGGGACTCGCGTTTGCCGAGTTGAAAGCCGTCCTTCACCAGCTTCCACGCGAAGCTGACGCCCGCGGCCTCGACGAAGCTGAAGCAGCTCACCGCGGAGGTCTTGAAGGCGTTCCACGAGTGCGAGACGCGGCGTCCGAGCTGGAGCTGCTTTCTCGCGTCTTTTTCCTGCTCCGGCGTGGCCTGCGGCAGATGCTCGCGCACGCGATATTTCGGCGAGAAGAGCACGGGGACCTGCGAGGTGCCATGCCGCTGGCCGAAGGGGATGTATTCGATGGGCATGCCAAAGAAGCCCGCAAAGCCGAGCGTCTCGATCTCCGGCGATGCGGCCTCGAGTGACCGCCGCATGACCTCGGAGCGCACGTCGATGCAAAACACGGCCTGAAGGGATGGGCGGGCTTTTTCGATGCTGGCGGCCGTTTGCGCCGCGCCGCTGATCTTGGCGCAAAGATCGCGCTGGAAGCCCTTTTCGAGCGCGGCATGCCAGAGGAGCTGTTTTTGCATCGGCACATCGGGTGCGCTTTCGCTGATGAAACTGTCCTGCCAGTGACCGTGAATGCCGGAGGTGCTGAATTGCTTCAAGAGCTGCGTTTCAAACACGAGCCGCACGGCGAGCAGGTCGAGCAGCGACTCGTCATGCGTGCCGTGCATGGCTTTGTCCCGCACGCAATACTGCACGTAGCTGCTCCAGCCGGGCAGTGTCATGAGCAGGCGGTGCAGGTAGTTCTCCGTCTGCGCGGGGGCGATGCCGAGCTGCTCCAGCATCTGGCTCACGGCCTCGCCGCTGTCCTCCGGCAGTCGGGCGATGTGCTTGCGAAAGCCCTGGAAGCCCAGCAGCTCCGGCGTGGCATCGATGAGCGCGGCCTGACGCCAGGCGGCGAAGAGCGGCAGCTTCTTCCACGGCATGCGCCAGGCGGATTGGCCTTCATCGAAGTAGGCGGCGCACCATTTCGAGATCTCCTCGATGACCAGCGTGCTCCATTTGCCGCCCAATTGCGCGGTGGCGATGTCTGCGAGGCTTTGCACGCCATTCACCGGCTGCGGCTCGGGATTTTTCAGCCAGGCGAGCAGATCGGCGGTGCTGAAGGCGCTGCCGCTGTGCGCGATGGCCTCGGCGAGGTCCTGCGTGGTGATGCGGCTGCTGGCGAACTGCTGGCGGAAGTAATCCACGCTCATGAGCATGCTCTCATGCGTCACCTGGCGCATGAGATCGCACACCTCGGCAAAGGGTTTGCCGGTGAGGCCGACGAAAGGATTCACGGCGACGAAACTCTGCAGCGGCCACAGCGGCGGCACGCGCAGGCAGGCATTGCGGGCGTGGCGCAGCCAGTTCGGCTTGTCAGCCGTGAGGACGGCCGGTTTGGCGGCGAGGACGGACGTGGCGGATTCGAGCGTGGTATTCATAAAGAGGTGTCAGATGAGGGTTCAGGCGATGAGCTTGCTGGTGAGCCGGTTGAAGAGCGTGCCGAGGTAGAAGCCGTTGCTGGCATGCACATAGAAGCGTGCGAAGGCTGGGCGTGAGGACCAGGCGGGCAGTTGCGATTGGAAAACGAGCACCGCGAGGAAGAGCAGCGCCACGAGGATCATCACCGCGTGCTCCACGCCACTGCGCAGCGGTGCGTAGGCCGGCACGCTGGCCGCGAGCAGGTGCTCAAAGCCCGCATGCAGCGCGAAACACGCCGCCGTGGCCGCCACGACGAGACCAATGCCGCGCAGGATGAGCCTTTGCCGCATGCTGCTGCTCCAGAGCGTCCACAGCAGATGAGACATCGCCATGATGAAGACCGCGATGAGCAGCACCTGACCCGGATCATTCGCCAGATCGAAGCTGAACACCGCCGCGACACCCAAACCGATCGCGATCGACACCGCGAGCGAACCCAGCACCACCAGCGGATGCGCTGCGGGCCGTCCGACCGGCGTCCATGCCGACTTCGCGAGATTCACCACGCTGCCGCTGCTCAGGAAGGCATGCGCTTTGTAGAGCGAGTGCGCCACGATGTGCATCATTGCCAGTGCGAAGGCCCCGAGACCGCATTGCAGCATCATGAAGCCCATCTGCGCCACCGTGGACCATGCGAGCGATTTTTTGATGCTCGTCTGCGTCATCATGATCACACTGGCAAACAGCGCCGTGAAGGCTCCAAGCAGCGCCAGCGTGTTTAACGCCGTGGAGGATTGCGTCACCAGCGGACTCAGCCGCACGATGAGGAAGCCGCCCGCATTGATGATGCCCGCATGCATCAGCGCGGAGACCGGCGTGGGCGTCTCCAGCGTGTCCGGCAGCCAGGAGTGGAAGGGGAACTGCGCGGATTTCAGCATCGCCGCCGCGACGAGCAAACCGGCCACCAGACCCGAGTGCGGCCCCGCAGGATTCGCAAAGAGCTCATGAAACTCCCACGTGCCATGCCCACGCCACACCAGCACCAGCGCCGTGATCATGCACGCGTCCGCCAGCCGGCTGATGATGAATTTTTTCCGCGCCGCGATCACCGCCGCCGGCCGCTCGCGGTAGAAGGTGAGCAATTGATGCAAACTCAGGCTCGTGGCGATCCAGGCCGCCGTGAAGAGCAGCAGATTGCTCGAAAGCACCAGCACCAGCACGCTCGTGAGTGTCAACACCAGCCAGCGTGAGAAGGTCGCCTGCCGCGCATCGCCGTCGAGGTAGTTCACCGCGTAGCGCGTCACCACGATGCCCAGAAAACTAACCAACAAAAACATCAGCGCGGAGAGCGGATCGACCAGCAGCGCCAGCTTCGCCGGTCCCCAAGCCGCGAACTCCAGCCGCATCGGCCCTGCAAGCATCACCCCGCCCGCGAGGATCAGCGCCGTCACAAAAAACAACCGCGCCACCCACGTCGCACCCTCCGCAGCCTGGCGTCCCTGCCGGATCATCGTTCCCGCGATCACCGCGGCCACAAAAACCAGCGGCGTCATCCATTCGGGGGCTTCGAGCATCTGTGGCGAGGTCTGGGCGAGGGTCGTCATGGGGAGAGTGGAGTTCACGGGTGCAGTTTATGCTCCCCGGCCTCGCTTCTCTCCAATTCATGTTTTGCCAGGAATCGTTCGCTTTGCTAAAAGCATGACCTCATGGCCTTTTTGAACTACCACCACCTCCGCTACTTCCGCGCCATCGCCCATGAGGGCAGCCTCACGAAGGCCGCACGGCACCTGAAGCTCTCTCAATCGGCCCTCAGCGTGCAGCTTCGCAGTTTGGAGGAAAACCTCGGCCAGCCGCTGTTTGAGCGAAAACACAAGGCTCTCGTGCTCACCGAGGCCGGTCAGATCGCTCTTGAGTATGCAGACTCCATCTTCCGCAGCGGCGAGGAACTCACCGACCTCCTTCAAAACCGCGCCAAACGCAGCCGCGGCTTCCTTCGCGTCGGCGCAGCATCAAATTTGTCGCGAAACTTCCAGCTCAGCTTCCTTCGTCCGCTCATCACCCGCGATGATGTCGAGCTCATCATCCACTCTGGCACGCTGCGCGAGCTTTTGGCGCAACTCCAAACCCACACACTCGATGTCGTGCTCTCCAATACGCCCGTGCGTCGCGATGCCGAAACCGGCTGGCACAGTCATTTGCTCGACGAGCAGCCCGTGAGCCTTGTCGGCCACAAAACACGCGGCATGAAGCCTTTTCGCTTCCCCGAGGATCTGCGCAAAACACCCATCGTGCTGCCCAGCCTCGAAAGCAGCCTCCGTGCGGCCTTTGACGTCCTCATGGATCAAACCGGCATCCGTCCCATCATCGCCGCCGAAGTCGATGACATGGCCATGCTCCGTCTCATGGCTCGCGAAACCAACGGCGTCACCCTCGTGCCACCCGTCGTCGTCAAAGACGAACTCGCCAGCGGCACCTTGGTGGAGCGCCACCGCTTCCCGCAGATCAAAGAGACCTTCTACGCCATCACGCCGAGCCGTCGCTTCCCGAATCCGATTCTGCGAGAGCTGATGACGAAGAAGCGCTGACCGTACGTTGTTCACGCTTTAGCGTGCAGAACGCAATCCCACGCTAAAGCGTGAACAACGTACTCAAAACTTCTCCGGCCGCATCACCTGCACCTCGCTCTCATACGCCACCATCGCGTAGTCTTGGAAAAAATCCCGGTGCAGCCTCGCGAGCAGCGTTTCCGCTACCGACGGCTTCGCGATGACATCGATCTGCACGTTGCCACTCTCCACGAGATCCGCGCTGCGCTGCCCCTGGCGACCGCTGCCACGCACATCGAAGGCCGTGTGGCCATTTGCGCCGGATTCGTGCAGCACCTCGACGATGCGTTCCTCCAGCACGGCTTCGCAGACGATGGTGACGAGTTTCATGGGATGCAGGTTCATGGCGGATCAGGCGTGGAGGAGTTTCGCGGCCTCGTAGAATAACGGAATGCCAAGGCTGATGTTAAACGGAAACGTGATGGCCAGCGCGGCGGTCAGCGAGAAGGTCGGGTTCGCTTCCGGCACGGAAAGACGCACCGCCGCTGGTGCCGCGATGTAGCTGGCGCTCGCAGCCAGCACACCGAGCAACGTGGTGCCGCCCACACTCAATCCCACCCAACCACCGAGCAACACACCCACCAAACCATGCACCAGCGGCGCGGTGACGCCGAAGATGAGGAGAAACAGGCCGACTTTCTTCAGATCGCCGAGCCTACGCCCTGCGACCATGCCCATTTCAAGCAGGAACAGCGCGAGTACGCCTTGAAACGGTGTCACAAAGAAGCCCTCGACGGATTCCATGCCACGCTTGCCGCAGAGCGAGCCGATCACCATCGCCCCGATCAGCAGAAGCACGCCTTTACCGAGCACCGCATCCCGCAGCGCATGCCGCACGCCCGGATCACTCAGCGAAAACTTGCCGCCGCCGAGCACGCCCTTGCCCAGCATGACGCCGACGATGATCGCGGGCGATTCCATCACGGCAAGAAAGGCCGACGCATAGTTCTCGAAGGGCTCATGGATGCTTTTGAGGAAATTCGTGGCCGCGATGAAGGTCACCGCGCTCACACTGCCGTAGTGCGCCGCGATGGCCCCGGCATCGGCCACGCTGAACTTGCCGAGCTTCCGCAGCACCGGGTAGGTCCACAGCGGGATCAGCCCTCCCAGCGCCATCGCGGCCAAAGCGGGCAGCCACACCGCACCGAGGCCCGCCTCATGGATCGCCACGCCGCCTTTGAAGCCGATGGCCGTGAGCAAATAGATCGTCAGCGTGGTGTAGAGCGACTCGGGAAACTTCAAATCGCTCTTCGACACCGCCGCGAAGACTCCGAGCACAAAAAACAAGACGGCAGGGCTGAGCAGGTTCGATTGAATCGCAGTGAGAAGGTCCATGAATGCGCTTTCATGCCCGCACAGCAGGATTCTTTCCAATTCATGTTTTGGGTCACATCGTTCGTTTTGATGCAATCAAGGCCGGGGTCCATACACCGGCCTCTTTTCACCGGCGTAGGCACCGGCTTCCGTCAGCGCGGAGAGGTCCTGAGGCTCGTAGCGATGTCCTGGGTCTTCTGGAGGTGTGACAGGCACTTCCAACACGCGTCCGTGCTTTTCGAAGTCGGTGCCGGGAAGCGTTTTGAAGGTCCAGGTGCGGATTTTGCCTTCGAAGGGCATGCCGATGACAGCGTAGGCATTGTGATCGATGGCGCAATGGTCGCCAAAGCGCTGCGCATCGACGGCGCGGCCCCTTCCGGGTCCGTAGCCGCCGTATTTGACTCCTTCGGGTGGTTTGCCGCCGATGAAGAGGTTGTGGGTGATCATGGCATGATCAAATGGCTCACTGGTGTGAATGCCGAGGCCATCACCGGCTTTGATCACGGTGTTGTGCATGATGACATCTCCCTGGCTGAAGCGGCTGATTTTGAAGGGCTCGTGGATGATGTTGAACATCACATTGCGCATGAAGTAGGTCGGACCGCCGAGGCCGGGCTGACTGCTGATGCCGACAAAACAGTTCGTGAGGCGATTCCGAATGATGCGGCAGTTACTGAGGGCAAAGTCAACCTCGATGCCGTCATCGAGTCCGCTGTCGATGTCGTTGTTGAGGATGTCGTTGCAGCTTTGCTCCACCGCGCCGTCGTCTTCCATGTGGCTGATGCAGTCGCGGAAGCCACTGACGCGGTTGTGACGGATCACATTGCCGCTGCCGGTGAATTGAATGCCCTCGCCGTCGTTGTCGCCGCCTGCACCCATGATCTCCGGCTTCCACTCGCGAATGCCAGTGATGACGTTGTCCTCGATGCAGGCGTTCATCATGCCGGGTTTGTAGGCTTTGATGCCATACTGCGACTTGATGGTGCAGCGACGCACGACGCAGTGCTCGGTGCCGTTCAAACGCACCGGGCCGTTCACGGTGACGCCTTCGAGATAGACCCACTTCCGATTCGTGAGGCTGATCTCGCTGAAAAAGGCTTTTCCACTCGTGCTGCGATACACAATCGGCTTCCCCGGCTCGCCATCGCAATTGAATGTCGCCGCACCATAGTCGCCATCGGCGAGCAACAGCACCTCGCCGGGCTTCACGGCATTCAAATCGGCCTTCGACCCGTTTTTGAGCACCGCATCGGCTTTGGCGATGGGTTCGGGCCGAGTCGATGCCTTCACGATTTTCACTACTGAGCCGCCATCGGGGTCATTGAGCTTCAATTCGACCTCGTAGGCTGTTCCCGGCTCCAGATCGAACACGCTGCCGCTGAGCCGGTTCGACCACGTGAAGATCGGCGAGGTCTTCTGGCTCTTTCCAGACGGAACTCGCCGCAACGGCAAACCATTGCGCCAAGCCGTTTCGCCTTCTTTTCGATACTTGAGCTCGCATGCGGCATCCGAGTCGTCATCTCCACCTATTTTCCATTCAACGGCGAGATTGGTGATCGTCGGAAACGGTGTGGTGACCTCGCCAGGCGTGGTGGAATCCGCCGCATGCAAGGTGGTCAGGAGAAAGAACGGAAGCAGTTTAGTCATGAAGTTGCGTGGTGCGGGCCATGTTGCCGAACATGTGATAAAGCACGCTTCCAGGCTTGCCGCCGTAGGTGAAGCCGCGAGCGGTGTAGCTGGGCGCATCGTGATGAAAGTCGGCCCACGTTTTACCGCCATCGGTGCTGCGGAGGATGCCTTTGCCGCCGTGCAGGGTGCTCATGAGCATGATTTCCGGATTCACGGGATCGACCTAGAGCGGGCCGCTGTCGAGGGCCGCGAGTTGCGTCCACGTTTTGCCGGCGTCGGTGCTTTTGAGGAGCTTGGCGGGGCGGGTGCCTTTGTAGCTCCAGTAGTTCTCGTGCTGGCCGTCGCTGATGAAGAGCGTGCTTTCGTCCTTCGGATGATGCGCGAGGCCGTCCACGCCATCGGCGGCGTGGGCGACCGCCCACGTCTCGCCGCGATCGTGGCTGGCGTAGAGGCCGGTGCGTTTGAGACATTGCAGATACACATGCTGGCCGCTGGGGCTGGTGACGAGGCTGAGGCCGTTCTTGGTTTTCAGCGTGTGTTTCCAGCTCTGGCCGCCATCGATGCTTTTGAAAACACCGAGCTGGTAGTTGCAAAGGTGCATCACGTCCGGATTCGAAGGATCGAACCACAAATCGCCCATCTCGCTGTCGTCGAGCCACTTGCCCCATTCGCCGCCGAACTGCTCTTTGAGGTCCAAAACGAGCTTCCACGTCTCCCCGCCGTCATCGCTGCGATGCAGGCGCGGATGCCGCGTGCCGCCGTGGCCGTGGATGATGGCAAACCAGGTATTCGGCAGCTTCGGGTGCGCTTTGACGACGCTGCCGTCGTGGTTCTGCCAGTCGTCGTTCCACCATTCAGTCTGCACACGCACCGGCTTCCATGAAGCACCGCCGTCATTTGTTTTGAAGACGCCTTGATCCAGCGCGGCCACCATCGCCTGCTTCGGATCATGCGGGCTGATGGCAGGGCCTTGGAAGTAACAGAGCACTTGCAGGCCCGTGGTGCTGCCCGTCCAGCTCACGCCGAAGTCGGTGCTGCGACACATGAGCGAGCTGTCGCATTTCAGCCATGTCGAGCCGTCCGCGGTGACGGTGAGCGTGCTGCATTTGCCCTCGGGCGAGGCGTAACGATTCATGCCGGGATAGCTGCCGCGATCCCAATTCGTCTCGATGCGATGCCGTGTCCACGTTTCGCCGTTGTCACTGCTCACGACGAGCTGGCTCAAGGCCCAAAGCATGACCTTGCCACCCGTCGCGACCGCCAGACCGCCTGCAAAGCGCAGACCCGGCTGCCACTGGTGCGGCACCTCTTTGATCATCGTAAAGCTCGCGCCGCCATCGAGGCTGCGATGCAGTTTGCCGGTCGAATCAAACGCAAACAATCCGCTGCCTGTCGGCGTGGCACGCGCATTCAGGATGATGCTCTCCGGCAGCTTCAGTTCCCACGTCTTGCCACCGTCCTTCGAGATGGCGAGGCCCGGCGATGGCCGGCACGCGACGCACAGCGTGCCATCGGCGAGGAGGAATGGAAACGCGGGCGTGTCCGGCGAGTTCTTCGCCACGGGAGGCTTCGTCAGCTCCGTCCACGTCGCGCCATGATCGCGTGAGACTCGCAGCGTGCTTTCGTGATCGAGCGCATACACGCTGCCGTCCGCCGCGCAGGCCATCGCGTGGCCGAGTTGCGGTGTTTTGTCATCACCGACCTTCGGCGCGGTGCCAAACACTGCCTGCCACGTCACGCCGCCATCGTGCGAGGCCCAGATCATGCCGCACACGCCCCAATACAGATGCTTCGAGTCCTTCGGGTCGATGGCGAACTGCCGGTTGTGCGAGACGATCTGCTTTCGCGCCATCACGCCGCGTTCGACATCGGCCGACATCTTCCGCCACGTCAAACCGGCATCCTGCGAACGAAACAGCCCGCTCAGGTCCGTCATCGCCCAGACTTCTTTCGGGTTCGTGGGATGAGCGACGACATCTTCAATCCAGCCTCCGCCTCCGGGTCCAAAGGGATGCCAGGTGGGTTCAGCGAAGGCGGTGGTGGCCGCCAGGAGCAGGGTAAGAAGACGCATGGTTGAGCAAAACGTTCGGGTGCAGGCAAAGTGGCTCAGCAATCGGCTGAGAAGCTGCGGTTTCATTCCAGCGCCTTCACACGTTCGATCACCCGCGCATCGCGCTCGTCACGCGGCAACGCTCCGGCTTGCTTGAGCACGCTTTGCAGCGCATCCGCCGCGCTCTCGGTCTTCACCGCCGGTGCCTCGAAGGGTGCTGCAGCCCGATAGCTCTGCGGCGCGGGACGTTTTTCGTTCCAACCACCTGCGACACGTTCATGCAGCGTCACCCAGTTCCATTCATCCGTTGTTGGCTGGCCTTTCAAGACGTTGCCTTGCATGAAGAGGCTAAGTGCTCCCGGCGGATCTTCGATGAACACGCAGCCCTTCGCTGCGTTTGAGGTCGCGCCGGGCAGGTAAAGGTTGCCCAGCAGATTCACGCGGGCACCGAGGCGCAGTTTGGTGGCGTTGTTGTTCTTCCAGGCGGCAAACACATTGTTCACCACCTGGTAATGGCCGCCTTCCAGCTTCGGATTGCGATCGTCGCAGCCTGCAAACAAGCAGTGATGCAGCGTGATGCGATCACACTCCGCGCCGGAGAGCCAGCCCTTGCTGTGCGGCGGCGCGGCATCGGCGATGAGGCACCATTGAAAGGTCACATCCACCACGCGGCCCCAGGTGTTCACGCCTTCATCCGTGGCCCCGTGGATGGAGCAGTGCTCCACGAGCACGCGACGCGTCAGGCCACCTTCCTTGCCCCACAGCAGGATGCCATCGCCGGACGTGCCGCCTTCACTCACATGAATGCGCAAGCCGCGCACGATCACGTCCTCCGCGTTCACCACATCCAGACCATGCCGCTTCAGCGTGATGCCATTCCCCACAGCGGTGGAAGCATCCAGCGTCACCGAGCCCTCGCGAATCCGCAGGCGTGACTTCAGCTCCACCTCGCCCTCAACTGCAAAGTGAATGATCCTCGCACCTCGCTGCGCCAAAGCATCGCGCAAGCTCCCCGGGCCCTCATCGGCCAGATTCGTCACCCGGATCACCCGGCCGCCCTCACCACCGCGTGCCGCCGCACCGAAGCCCTCGGCAGGCGTGTTGGCTTCAACAGCATGCAGCCGCAGAATCAAAAGCAGGGGCAGGATGAAGCACAGGCGTTTCATGTTTTCGGCTTCGGTGGACAGGCCCACAGCAAAGCGAGTCCGATGAGGAAGCAGCCCACGCTGTCCATCAGCGTCCACCACAGCGGCAGCGGACATTGCAGATCGATCGAGAGATATGCCGGACCTGCGAAGACCATGGTCCAGCCGCACATTCGCACGAGCGGCTGATAGCGCTCGAGATCACGCGAGATGACCCAGATCAGCGCGGCGATCACGACGTAGGCAAAACCGGCATTGCCGGAGAGATAGACGACCAGCGGCGTGATGGGTTGTTTGCCATAGCCCATGAGCCACGAGAACTTCTGGAACGCGATCTCCGGCAGCAGCGCTCCTGGCAAGCCCGTGAGCAAAATAGCGATCATGAGGCGCAGCATCCAAAGCTGCACACGTGGGCGGGGAAGGCGGGTGGTGGACATGGGCGACATCTTATCGCGTCGTCATCGGCCCCATTTTCACGACTTCGAGATCTTTTCCCTTCACTTTGCGGATGGGCAGCAGTTCCTCGTGGTTCCAGCGATCATCGGGCGCGCCGCTGATGAACCAGTCGCCGCCGTTGTCGGCGAGGATCATGCCGTGCGTCTTCAGGCCTTCGAGGATCACTTTGGCCGCGCCGGTGAACTTGGAGGTGTCAAAGCTGGCCTTCAAGCGCACGCGCATGCCCATTGGCGGCAGGTTTTCGTCCTTGTGCGGGCTGGCGAAGTGCGTGGCGGGAGGCACATAGGCGCGACGGCTCTTTTTCACCGTGAAGCGCAGCGCATGCGTAAGCTTCTTCGCGCCGCAGATCTCATCGTAACGGGCGAGGCCGGGCAAAATCGGCAAACCTGCGGCATCGGCGCTCGTCCAGCCTGCGGGACGCGGTTTCGGGTTCTTCAGATCGAAAACGGCTCCGCTGCTCGCCTTCCATGATTTGCCACCATCGAGCGGGAACGAATGAAACAGCTCGTAGAGCTTCCAGTTGTCCTTATCGAGCACCAACACATGCCGGTCGCCCTCCGCCTGCGGCCCGCCTTCGATGTGGGCATCCGGCGGGATGGGATACGGCCCCGGATCGCTCTCATCCGCGTATTCAAAAGCGATGGGCACCTTCGGCTGATCGCCACTCACGACGTAATACGGAATCCCTCCCGGCTGGCCCTTCCACACCACACCAAAGTCCTCATGCAGCCCCGTCTCCGCACCGATGGAGGCAATGATGGCATCGCTGAGCGGATCGACCTCATCCTTCGACACATCGCGATTCCATTCATCACCCGCCGGCATGAGCAAGGCCCCGCCGAGATCGGCATTCGGGCCTGTTTTGAGCTGTGGATGCTGCGCGAGCGCCGCGCTGGCGATAAGAAGGCAAAGGATGGATTTCATGTCGGCCTTTTTAAAACGAAGCTCAGTGCGACTGCTCGCTCAGCAATCGGCTGAGATACTCGTCTGCCTCATTCGCATTTTCTTGCATCTGATGGTCATACAAAGAGGCATCAGCCTGCACTCAAAGTCATGTCATCACTTCGTCTGCTCTGTTTGCTTCTTTCTTCCGTCTCTTGTGCATTGGCGCTGACTCCAGAGGACGCGGGGGCACGGCTGCGCATGGCACGGCAGATTGCTCGGGAGCGGAATGATGAAAAGCTGGTGCGCGGAGTCGAAAAGCTGGCGCGTGACTTCAAGAGCAGCCTGCCTGCGAATGCGGAGGAGCAACTGAGCGAAGCGGAGAAGGCCGTGGGCATTGATCCGGGTGGCTGGAGCATGGCGGGGCAGCCGTTGTTTCATCCGACGCCGGAGATGGAGGCCGCGTTGAAGGCCAGCGGGCCGAAACTCATCGCCGCGATGGCTTCCGGTGATGCGGCGGCGGTGCGGGAGATCACGCTGGCGATGGAAGGAGTCCTCGATGATCAAGCCGGTGTGCCGGATGGGCGTCGCATGGGCCAAAAGGCGGGTGAGTTGAAGCTGAGCCGCGCTGAGGCCGTGAAGCTCTTTCTCGATGCGCTGGAGACGCAGGGCCGCGCGATGCGCACCTTGATGAAAGGCGAGCTTTTGCCGGATCAAATGGCCCGCGTGTATGCCTACGTGCTCGATGCCTGTGTGACGATGCATCCACATGTCGCGCAGCATGCGCCGCAGAGGCTCGCCGATGTCGAAAAGCTACTGCGAGGCACCGCAGGCGTGCTTTTGAAGCTGCAGCAGCCGCAGGGCCATTTTCCGTTTCCGGACCTGCGGGGCAAAAAACATTCGTTTTGGCGACATGACGGAAAAACAGCTCCAAAACGGCTCCATCCAAATTGAAGACGGCTGGATCGTCACGCCTGATCCCGATGGTGGATCGCAGTTTGACACCGGCGTCTGTGGCGTGGCGCTGCTGCGGGCGGGCGAGCTGTTGAAGGATGAAACCTATCTCGCCGCGGGTCGTCGTGCCGCTGAATGGGCGGCGAAGCAGGCCTGCTGCACGAACTTCAATTACAACGCCTTCTCCGTCTCGCTGCTGGCCCACGCGGGCATGAAGGAGGCCGCTTTGCAAAAACTGCGTGTCGGTGTCTCTCCGGGTCAGGCGAAGAACGGTCGCTGGATTGATCCGCACAATGCTCGCACGGTGTATCATGTCATCATCCTGCGTGCGCTGGCTGATCTCGAACGCTCGCCGGAAGTCGATGCCATCACGCAGCCTGCGATTCGTGCCTTGCTCGATGAGTTCGACGCCATGGGCATCACGGTTGAGGCCTTGCCGGAGCTTCACGCCCTCGCCAAACAACATCCTGACGATGCACGACTGCAAAAAACCGTGCGCGACATGGCCTCGGTGATCGTCAGCAAATGCACCGACGGCACCCGCGTGAAGCTGGGCGCTCAGCCGCATCAGCTCGCCGCCGTCGCCGAGGTGGTGGAGTGAGATGCTCAACCAAAGAGTCCCGAAGACTGCGACATCTCCATTGATTCACGCTGCATCAAGGAGCGATGGCACCACTGACATTCTTGGTGCGTGCTTTGCCGTGAAAATCCGTGGGTAGGAGGTATTTCGCATCAGCGTGGTCGAGCTTGGCGTCGGCGGCGGGTGTGGCGTCGTGCTTGCTGCCATCGAGGGTGACGCCGGGGAAGTCCTCGAAGCCGCGGCCTTTGACACAGCCGTCTTTAGGGCCATCGCCAAAGACCACGTTGCCACTGCTGAGGACGCCAGCGTTGCCGTTGGCGTAGTGGAGGGCGTTGGCATCGCGAGAGTAAAGAATGTTGTTGGCGAGGATCATGCCTTCGCGGCCATTCCAGGAGCCGCCGCGGAAGGCGTGGGCCGCATTGAGAATGGTGTTGTGGATGACTTGGAGGTTGAGGGTCTTGCCCTGATGATCGGTGCTGGCAAAGCCTGCGCCGGCGCCGTTGATGAGGACGTTGTTGCGCACGATGGCCTCGCCCTGCACCTGCATGACGTTGTCGCCGCTGTTGTAGCAGAGGTTGCGCTCGATGATGTTCACGGGCTTTCCAGCGGTGCCATACACGGTGATGCAGGGATACTGCGTGTCATGCACATGGTTCTCGGCGATGAGATTGCCCCAGGAGCCTTGCTTGACCTCGATGCCATCGCCTTGATCGCCGCGGCAATCGTGAATGTGGTTCAGCGCGATGACGCTCTCGCTCATGATGTGATCGCCGTTGTTGGCACCGAGATACATGCCTTCCGCGTGACCGTCACCGTGGTGGATGTGATTGCGGGTCAAAAAGAGGCGCTGGGTGTCGGCGCTGTTCGCACTGAGGCAAACCTGACCGGTGTGATGAATGTGGCATTGATCGATCCAGACGTCCGAGCAGCGGCCGAGCCTCAGCCCATGACTGCCACCGGTGAACTCGATGCCGCGCAGGCACAGGAACTTCACCGGGCCGCCTTGACCGATATTGAGCACGTTTTGTTTGTCATCAGGCCGCGTGATGACGACCTGCGCTCGCTCGGCTGCGACGATCCAGATCGGTGCCTCTGCCGTGCCACTCACGCCGATGTCCCACATGCGCTCGACGCTGTAGTTGCCAGCGGCGAGTTCGAGCTTGTCGCCCGGCTGCAAGGCTTCCACGGCCTTCATGAGTGCTGCTCCATTTGGATCGCTGTGCTGGATCACGCGCTTGGGAGGGATGGTGGACCAGGTGGGTTCGTAGCTGGCGGCGAGGGCGGACGAGGCGAGGACGATGAAGAGGAGGAATGAACGCACGGTTGGTTGGGAGCAGAGGTGGGTTTGGCAGGAAGATTTGGGGGCAGGAAAATGGGAGAAAGGGGATTGGAGAATCTTCCCGCCCATCCATTTTCCTGCCAAAAGTGAGGTCAGGCAGTCTTCAGATCGAGACCGCTGAGCGTGCCGGTGGCGGTGCTGAAGCGATCGGTTTCGATGCCGAGGCGCTGGAGCATGCTGACGTAGAGGTTGCAGAGCGGCGGCGGATTGTCGGGATCGAAGGCGAGATGCTGACCGTGGCGGAAGCCGCCGCCGGCGAGCAGCACGGGCAGGTTTTTGGTCGAGTGGCTGCTCGCATCGCCAAGATTGCTGCCGAGGAAGACGGTGGTGCGGTCGAGCAGCGTGCTGTCGTCCTCCTTTGATTGCTTCAGCTTGCTGAGAAGCGCCGCGACGGTTTTCATCACCTCCATTTCGACGATCTTGAGCTGCGCGAGCTTGCCCGGGTCCTTGCCGTGATGCGAGAGGTCGTGATGACCGAGTGACACTCCCTGGATCGGCGGCGCAAAGGAGGAGCCAGCGAGCATGATGGTGATCAGCCGGGTGGAATCCGTCTGCAAAGCGAGATGCGCGAGATCGAAGAGCAGATTGGTGCGTCCGATGAGGTCGGCTGGATTCGCGATGTCCTTTGGCGGCTCGACGCTCACCGCGGGTTTCGGTTTCTTCGCCCAGCTTTCGTCATTGACCATGCGCTGCTCGAGTTCGCGCACGCTGGTGAGGTATTCATCGAGCTTGTCACGATCCTCGCTGCCGAGGCCGGAGCGCAGTGACTTCGCCTGCGCCGACACGTCATCGAGGATGCTGCGACCGTCTTCAAGCTTACGAAGCTGCTCCTGCACGTCGCCCGCGCTGCCTTCGAGGAAAAGCCTCGCAAAAACCTTCGATGGCGAGTTGTCCGCTGGGATCAGCGCGCCTGTGCGCGTCCAAGAAAGGCCGCCCGCGCCCTCGCCGGAGAGCGCAAGGCTCGGGAAACGCGTCTGCGTGCCGAGATGCTCCGCCGCGAGCTGATCCAGAGAGATCGCATTGCGAAATCCCGGCCTGCCTGCGCCCGGCACGCCCGTGAGGAAGCTCGCCGAAGCCTGATGGGCAAAGCTCGACCCCATGCCCGCGTGTTGCAGGCCGGAGATCACGGTCATGTCATCACGGAAGTTTTTGACGATCTCCAGGTAATCCGAAAGCGCGTAGTCTTTGCCCGGCTGCTTTGGAATGAAGTTGTCCGGGTGCAACCCCAGCGGTGCACAAATGCAAACCATGCGCCGCTTCGGTTGTGCAGCGGTGCCCGCAGCGAAAAGGTCCAGCGCAGGCAAGGCGAGGGAAATGCCCGCGGTGCGGAGAAAGGTGCGGCGATTGGTTTTCATGGGCTACTTGGTTTGGAAGACAGGGCTCATCACGACTTCGTGAATCAACGAGCGGAAGCCGAAGTTCTTCGAGGGTGCGTTTGTGACGATGACCTCGATCTCTGGTCGGTCCACTTTCGTCGGCTCGGCACCGGTGGCGTAGGTAAGCAGCTTCGCGGCGAGTGAGCGGGCGAGTTGTTCTTGGTCTGCGACGAGGAGCTTTTTGAGTTCGTCGATGTTCGCGAAGTGGCGGCCATCCTCCATGGTCCCGGTGGGATCAACGGCGGGGCCTTGTTGGACGCGGCGGCCGGAGGCGTCTCTTTCGCCGCCGTTGGTGAGGGCGCGGTAGTTTTCGCGCCAGCCGCCGATGACGTCGAAGCTTTCGAGCGCGAAGCCGGGTGGATCGATGGTTTTGTGGCAGCGGTTGCAGCTTTCGACGTTGCGATGCTTGGCGAGTTGCTCGCGAATGGTGGTGGCACCGCGAATGTCTGGTTCGATCGCTTCGATGTCGGCAGGCGGTTTCGCGGGCGGTGTGCCGAGGATGCGGTCGAGCACCCAGGCACCGCGAATGATGGGCGAGGTGGTGGTGCCGTTGGCGGTGACTTTCAAAATGCTGCCCATCGTGAGCAGGCCGCCGCGATGCGTGCCGGGTGGCAGCGTGACCTTGCGCATGTCCACGCCATCGATGCCGGGGATCTTGTAGTGTTTCGCGAGACGGTCGTTAAGGAAGGTGAAATCGCTCGCGACGAAGTTGGTGATGGGCAGATCATGCTTCAGCACCTCCTCGAAGAAGAGCTTCGTCTCCTTCAGCATCGCCACCTTGAGCATGTTGTCGTATTCAGGGTAGAGAATGCGGTCGGGCAGGGTGTCGTCGATGGCGCGAAGGCTGAGCCACTGGCCGGTGAAGTTTTCGGTGAAGGCTTTTGCTTTTGGATCGGCCAGCAGGCGCTCGACTTGAGTGCGGAGGACTTCTTTGTCCCGGAGTTTGCCCTCGGCGGCGAGTTTGAAGAGCGTTTCGTCCGGCATGCTGCTCCACAGGAAATACGAGAGGCGGCTGGCGAGCGCGAAGTCATCCAGCGGAGCGTCAGCTTTCTCGCGCAGGAACAAGAAGCTCGGCGAAACGAGGATGCTCTTCAGCCCCACCCGCACCGCCTGCTCAAACATGGCTTTTTGATCGAGACGGGCCTTCACGCGTGCGAGGAAGGGCTTGATGTCATCGTCCGTCACGGGGCGGCGGAATGCCTTGCGCGCGAACTCGCGCAGGATGCGCTCTGCATCGATCATCGGCTGTGGAGAAACCACCTCGCGCCAGTCCTTGTCGCTCTCCTTCGGCATGCGCTCGATGCCGAGATCGCCAAACAACGCTTTGTGGCTCGGCGGCGGCCAGGACTCCATCAGCGGGCCTTCGACATCGACGTATTGAATGACAAGACCGGGACCTTGGTAGTTCTCGGCACCGATTTTCTCCACCTCGGGCGGGAGTGCGGGCAGACCATCTGCGATGATGCGCAGACGGTTCTCCGGCTCGAGTTGCTCGGTGAACTCGATCACGGTCGGCTTGTCCGCCGGCACCGCGAAGTAGTCGATAAGGCGCTCCTCGGTGACTTCCTTGAGCGTGCCCGTGTTGACGTGGAAGTTCACCGGCTTGCCGCCGCTTTGATAGCCGTAGCCGCAGATCTTGAAGCGATACTTGCCGCGAAACGGGCTGCGGAAGTTCCACATCGTGACGCGAATATTCGCCGACTCCCACACCGCGAAGATAGCCACGCCCTCGTCGAGATGCTTGTAAACACTGCCCTGGGCCTTCACCGTGCGCTCCTCCTTCAAATCGAAGCGCTTCTTCACCTGCCAGGGCTCGCCGTGATTCGCGATCGCCTCGTTCAAAACGCGATCCGCCGCGTCGAGGTAGCTGCGCATCAGATAGGACGAGGTGTGCAGCAGCTCCGCGTTGTTGTCGAAACCATTGGTGCCCGTGTCCGGCGGCAGCAGGTCCGCGAGATCCACCTCCACGCCGAGCAGATCGCGCACGGTGTTCGCATACTCCGCGCGATTCAACCGGCGCATGACCACGCGGCCATGCTCTTTCTGATAGGCGAGTTCGGCAGCCGTCACGCCACCGTTGATCCATTGGCTCAATGCTTTGACCTCAGCCGCTGGCGGACGCGGCTTGTCCTCCGGCGGCATGTCTCGGGACTCGACCTGATGCAGCACCACCTGCCAGCGTTCGCGCATCTTTTTGTCGGTGAAGTCAGGCGTGAGTTTCGTGATGTCGAACTTGCCCTTGGGCTTGTCGCCGGAATGGCACTTCTCGCAGTGCTCGGCGATGAAAGGAGACGCGGGATGCGCATCGGCATGCACAAGTCCCAACGGGAGCAGAGCAAAGGCAGGAAGGATGACACGCCGGGAGAACATGACAGCATCAACGCTTTGAAACCGGCCCGACATACTCCGTGGCGATCACAATGTCGTCGAACCACACGCGATTGGTCTTAGGTGGGTTGGCGACGTTGTTCTGGCGGTAGGCGTTTTCGGTGACGTAGTGGCTGAGCATGAAATAGCTCACGGCCAGCTCTGGCACGGTGCGCCAGCGGAAGCCTTCGAAGGTGCTTTCGCCGTCTTTGGCGACTTGGAAGCCTTCGCCCGTCCATTTGCCAGTTTTCGTGCCGGGGCCGATGTGCGTCGAGAGTTTGCCATCGAGCCACAAAGCCAGCTCGCCATCGCTTTTTCCGACCTCGTTGCACTTCACCATGATCTCGACGCACTGCCACTGGCCGCGTGGCGGGCCGGGGCGGCCTTCGGGCCAGAGGCCGTTGCCCCAGAAGCCGCCGTCGGCGCTTTGCTTCATGTCATTCCAATAGGTGTAAAACATCCAGCCGCCGGGTGCGGCGAGCGTGCCGTAGCTGCCATTTGGCTCGATGCGGGCGCTGAAGCGTGTGTCGCCTGCCGCGTGCTTGCCCGCGCTGCCTTGCGGCCAGTTCGTGGGCGGATTGTAGCCGCCGAGGCCGCTGAAGTGATGCAGGTAAGGCGCGTCCTCGGCGAACTTCACATAGAAGCGCGAGAAGACGCGAGTCTGGATGGGATCCAGCCGCTTGAACAAATGCCCGCCGGTGTTCTCGCCAAGCGTGGCGGTGACTTGGAGGCATTTGGAGCCCGAACTGGCATCAGGATGCTCGTTCACGATTTCGAGCACCTTGCCGTCCTTGTTCTCGATTTCATTCCAACGCGGCCTCAAGGCCTCCAACGCGCCTTCTTCGAAGTTTTCGACGAGAAGCACCGCAGGATGTTTTTCGATGCCAGAGTCGCCGGGATGCTTTTGCGAGATGCCGGGACCTTCGGGCAAGGGATCGAGGGCGAGGGCGCTGGTGGCGAGGAGCAGGCAGAGCGTTTGGACGGGAAGCGATGACATCGTTGTGAAAGGCGGGGGGATGCTGAAACCCTTGCGAGGCAGCTTACGGGACGCTTGATCAGGTGGCGGTCCATCTCAGCAATCGGCTGAAAGGGGTGCCAAGCCGATGGCTGATGGAGCGCTCAACTCCCATCTTGAATTTCACAGCCGGTCCTTCTACTCTTTCCTCATGAGAATCCTCGAAGACGCCGCGCAGACTTTGTCCAAAGCCATTGACCCGAGAAAGCTGGCTTCCCTGCGGGCCTCGAAAGCCACGTCTCAGCGTGTCGAGTCGCTCGTCCAAAAACTCAAGGATGGCGGGATCACCAAAGCTGAGAAGGCCGAGCTGGAGCAGTATCAGATGCTCAATCAGATCATGTCACTGGTGAAAGCACGTGCCCGGATGGCGGCTGTTTCGGCATGAGCCAGCACATTCCAGCCGCCCTTCGCCGTCAGGTTTGGGAACGCGCAGGCGGTCTCTGTGAATACTGCCTGCTGCATGAGCGCGATGACTGGGTGGGCTTCCAAATCGAGCACATTCACAGCCGGAAACATGGTGGGCGCACGGCGCTGCCAAATCTGGCGCTCGCCTGTCTCGACTGCAACATGGCGAAGGGAAGCGATCTCGGCTCGGTGAGCCGGACGACGGGTCTTTTGATTCCCTTTTACCATCCCCGCCGCGACAAGTGGACGGAGCACTTTCGCCTACAGGGGCAACGTATCGTGCCACTGACAGACACCGGAGAGGTGACCTGCCGGATCCTTGGCTTCAACAAGCGCCCGCGTTTGTTGAAGCGACAGGCGATCGCGATGGCCGGCCAGTATCCGAGCATCGAGGCACTGGCGCTGCTGCGTGACTGAGCGCACCCGTTAGCTTTTTGCGGTTTTGCGCAGCACCTTCTCCACTTCCACGATCACTAGCGCGGCGAGGGCGACGCCGAGGATGCGCAGCCACACCGTGGCATCAAGTGGTGCGGTGTGGAGGAAGCGATTCATCAACGGCGCATACGTGAAGAGGAGCTGGAGCATGGCGGTGAGGCCGATGCCGAGCCACAGACGCGGGTTGCTGAACCAGCCAATGCTGAAAATGCTGCGCCGAAGGCTGCGGCAGTTGATTAGGTAGGCGCTGGCCACAGCGACGACGGTGTTGACCACCGCGGTGCGGCACACGGCGATGCTGGCACCGCCGCTTTGCTCGTAAAAGAACACCCAGTAGCTCCCGGCGAGCATGATCATCGAAACGAGGCCAGTGCGCATGAACATGGCGAAATCGAAAATCGGTGTTTTTTGATCACGAGGCGGCCGGCGCATGATGTCGGCCTCGGGTGGCTCGAAAACGAGCATGAGGCCGAGCAGGATCGCGGTGGTCAAATTCACCCAAAGCAGATGCACGGGCAGCGTCGGCAGCGTGAGGCCGAAGACGACGCTGGTGAGCAAAATGAGCGCAAAGCCGACGCTCACCGGCAGCGTCCACACCAGGAACTTGATGAGGTTGTCATACACGCCGCGACCTTCTTCGACGGCGGCGGCGATGGTGGCGAAGTTGTCATCCGTGAGCACCATGCTGGCCGCGCCTTTCGCCACATCGGTGCCGGTGATGCCCATGGCGATGCCGATGTCGGCTTGTTTCAAAGCGGGGCCGTCATTCACGCCGTCCCCGGTCATGGCGAGGATGTGACCACGGCTTTGCAGAGCACGCACGAGCCGCAGTTTCTGCTCGGGTGCCACGCGGGCAAAGACGGCGGTGCGGTCCGCGATCTCCGGCAAGTCCGCGTCGCTGATCTCGGCCAGCTCACGACCGCTGATGGCGGGCACGGTGTCCGCGTCGGCGATGCCGATTTGCTTCGCGATGGCCTGCGCGGTCACGGCATGGTCTCCGGTGATCATTTTCACGCGGATGCCAGCTGCCTGACACTTCGCCACAGCAGCGATGGCCTCCTCGCGCGGCGGATCGATCATGCCCTGCAAGCCGAGGAAGGTCAGGCCCTCGCTGACGTGATGATGCTTGAAATCACCGCTGACATGCGAGCCATCGCGACGGCAAAAAGCGATCACCCGCATGCCCTTGGAGCCAAAAGACCTCGCCACTTCACGAATCGCCTCCGTGTCGATGGCGACGACCTCGCCGCGTGCATCGAGCATGTGCGTGCAGCGATCCAGCAGCCGCTCCAGCGCACCCGCTTTGTAGATGCGGCGGCCTGCCACATGATCGTGCAGCGTCGCGCGGAACATGTGGTCGCTTTCAAAAGGGATCATGTCCACGCGGGGCGATCCCGCATGAATCGTGGCATGACGCAAACCGGCTTTCTCCGCCGCCACGAGCAACGCACCCTCCGTGGGATCACCCGCGATGCTCCACGCGCCGTCCTTTTCGATGATGGCGGAGTCATTGCAGAGCATGCCTGCATGCAGGCACTCATGCAGCGCGGGCTTCGATGCAGCATCCATCGTGATTTGGCCCTGATGGATGTCACCACGCGGTTCGTAGCCCGTTCCGCTGACCTCGAAGGTCTCGCCACCAGCGTGGATGCGCTGCACGGTCATCTTGTTCTGCGTGAGAGTGCCCGTTTTGTCGGAGCAGATGACGGTAGTGCAGCCAAGCGTCTCCACGGCGGGCAGTTTGCGGATGATGGCGCGGCGTTTCGCCATGCGGCTCACGCCGATGGCGAGCACGATGGTGATGGCGGCGGGCAATCCCTCGGGAATCACGCCCACGGCCAGCGCCACGCTCGCCATGAGCATCTCGATCACGCTGCCGCCGCGCACCAGCACGCCATAGGCAAACAGAGCCGCCGCGAGCGCAAGGATGACCCAGAGAAGCACGCCGCTGAAGCGGGCGATCTTCCGCGTGAGCGGCGTGGTGAGATCCACCGCCTCCGCGATGAGAAAAGCCACGCGCCCTGTCTCCGTGCGGTCGCCCGTGGCCCAAACGACGCCCGTGCCGGTGCCTGCGGTCACCAGAGAGCCTGCGTAGGCCATGTTCACGCGATCCGCGAGCACCGTATCTGCATGCAAAGGGTCCGGCCGTTTGCTCGCAGGCACCGATTCACCGGTGAGCGAGGATTCATCGATTTGCAGGCTCTTCGTTTCGAGCAAACGAATGTCCGCCGGCACGCGATCACCGCCTGCGAGCATCACAATGTCGCCCGGAACGAGTTCGGTGCTGTTCACGCGGATCTTTTTACCATCCCGCCGCACCACGGCCTCGGCGACGACCATTTTCATGAGGGCTTCGAGAGCGCTTTCGGCCTTCGATTCCTGCAAAAAGCCCACGATCGCATTCACCACGACCACGATGAAGATCACCGAGGCATCCACCCACTCACCAAGAAACCCCGTGACTACCGCCGCTGCGATGAGCACCAGCACCAGCGGCGCGGTAAACTGCCGCACGAGTCGCATCCAAGCCGACGTGCCGCCGCGCACCTGCACGCGATTTTCGCCATAACGTCTCAGCCGTTCCGACGCCTCAGCGCTGGTGAGTCCAAGTTCAAGTGAAGTGCCCGTGAGACGCAAAGCATCACAAGAAGCGAGATGGTGGGCATGGGTCGCAGTCAACGATGAGAGGTCATTCCGAAACGAATGACAGGCAATCAGCAAATGGATGAGGAAGGAGGAGAGATTGCGCCTGCCTTGATGGAGATTGGAAGAGGCTTGCTGTCTGGGAGGCGCCTCTCGGATGCTCATGATGAACCAGGCGACCGCGTGGCGATGCTCGAATCCGATGGCAGCCGCCGCAAGGAGACCTTGTCGATGCGCTGGCGGTCCATGTCGATGATTTCGATCTCAAAGCCGCCCACGGTGAATTTTTCACCCTCGCGCGGCAGGCGCTCCAGGTGCTGCATGATGAAGCCGGCGAGCGTCTGGAAGGCATCGTCCTCTGCGTTTGCCACGGCTTCGAAGCCGGTGATCGCGGCGTTTATCGCGTCGATCTCCGTCATGCCATCAGCCATCCACATGCCGGGGGAGGTTTCACGCACCTGGAGCGGGCTGGAGGTGTCCGGGCGGTTGGTTTTGAGATCGCCCACGACCTCCTCGGCGAGGTCTTCGATTGTCACCATGCCGCGCACGATGCCAAACTCGTCCGTGACCATCGCGGCGTGATGCGAGGCCTTGCGAAGCTCCTCCAGCAGGGTGAGCGCGGGTTGATTGTCGGAGACGAAAACCGGCTCGCGCATCAGCTCGCTCACCTTTTGCGTGCTGCCGGCTGCCACGGAGAGAAACAGCGCCCGGAGGGAGACCATGCCCTCCACATGGTCCCGCGTTTCGCCATAAACCGGGAACACCACCTGCCGCACGCCCTCGCCCAGTTCCTCCGCCACGCTCGCGGCGCTGTCGTCCACATGGAGAAAGACCAGCTTCGGTTTCGGGCGCATGATTTCCTCCGCCTTCAACTCGCGCAGGTCAAAGACGCCCTCCACCAGCTCGCTCTCCTCATGGCGCACATTGCCAGTGATGAGGCCCTCGCGCAGCAGCACCTCCACCTCCGCGGTCGTCGGGCCGCTCTGGGCCGGTGATTTGCCAAACAAACGCATCAGCGTCCGCGTGCTGAGCTCCAGCAGCCACACCAGCGGACTCGCCGCGCGGGAGAGCCAGTCCATCGGCCCCACCATGAGGCAGGCGATGCCTTCCGCATTGCGCAGCGCGAGGCTTTTCGGCACCAGCTCGCCGATGATGAGCGAGAGATAGGTGATGAAAGCCACCACCAAGCCGAACGCCACCTCCTCCGCATGCTCCGCCAGGAAGGGAGCCTCCTTCAACCAAGGCGTCACATAACCCGCGAGACTCGCCCCACCAAAAGCGCCCGCCAGAACGCCCACCAGCGTGATGCCGATTTGCACGGTGCTCAAAAACCGCTCCGGATTCTCCGCCAGCTTCAGCGCCAGTCGCGCCCCGGCGCTGCCTTTTTCAGCCCGCTCCAGCATCCGCGCTTTTTTGGCCGACACGATGGCGATCTCCGCCATGGCAAACACGCCGTTGAAGACGAGAAGCAGGAGGATGAGGAGGAGTTCGGTCATGGAATCAAGATGTGATGTGCTCCTTCATTATGAGCATCTCATCATGCTCTTCAAACCGTCGTTCCTTCAAGCCAGGACTTTCCATTTCTCAACCGCTGGAGGTTGTCGAGCGTCGTCCCGGCGATCTGACCGAGGGCCTCGTGGGTCAAAAAGGCCTGGTGGGAGGTGATGAGCACGTTCGGGAAGGTCAGCAGGCGGGAAAGCTCGTCGTCTTGCAACGGACGGCCGGAGTGATCTTCAAAGAAGATGCCTTCCTCCTCCTCATAGACATCCAGTGCCACGCCGCCGAGGTGGCCGGTCTTTAAGGCGTCGATCACGGCCGTGGTGTCGATGAGCTTGCCGCGGCTGGTGTTGATGAGAAAGGCTCCGCGCTTCATGCGGGCCACGGTTTGCTCGTTGATGAGATACTTGGACTGCGGCGTGAGCGGCAGGTGCAGGCTCACGATGTCGCTTTGTGCCAGCAACTCATCCGGCGGCACATAGTTCAGTCCGCATGTGGCAGCCCACTCAGGCTTCGGATAAGGATCATAGCCGAGCAAACGCACGCCAAAGCCGCGAAACACCTCCGCCGTCACCTGGCCAATTTTTCCCGTGCCAATGATGCCGACGGTCTTTCCGAACACATCGAAGCCCACCAGACCGTGCAGCGAGAAATTGAGATCGCGCACGCGGTTGTAGGCGCGGTGGATCTGGCGGTTCAGCGTGAGCAGCAGCGCCACCGTGTGCTCCGCGACGGCATGCGGTGAATACGCAGGCACACGCACCACGGCGATGCCATGCGCCTTCGCGGCCGCGAGATCGACATTGTTAAAGCCTGCGCAACGCAGCGCGATGAGGCGCACGCCATGCTCCGCCAGCACTCCGATGCATGCCGCATCGACACGATCATTCACAAAGACGCACACCGCCTGCGCACCAGCTGCCGACGCGGCTGTTTCCGCGTTCAGGCGAAAGTCATGAAACCGCCATTCGATGCTTTCAGCGTCCTTCGCCGCCTCGCGGAAGGCATTCTGATCATAGGGTTTAGTGTCGTAGAAGCTGACGATCATGGCAGATGGGATCACACGATGCCGAGGGCTTTCGGCATTGCGAAGCCGGGAAAGATGCTTTTCACGTCGTCGAGGCCGACGCGTTTGGTGAGGACTTCGCTGAGTATGGTGCGGTAGTCGGTGGCGATGGCAAGGTCGGCGCCTTCGTCGAGATGCTCGTTGGCGAGGCCGCGCCATTCGCCGTGGAGCCGGCCGCCATTGATTCCCTGGCCGAGGACCATGTGGACGCCTCCGTAGCCGTGGTCGGTGCCTTCGCTCTGGTTTGATTTGAGCCGACGGCCAAACTCGGTGTGCACGACGATGGTCATTTTCGAATGGAAGCGGCTCATATCGTTGTAAAAGGCATGCAGGGCGCGGCTGAGCTCGCTGACCTGCTCGTTGAAGCGATACTCCTGGCTCTCGTGCGTGTCCCAGCCGTCGTAATCGACGGTGGCGACGCGGAGACCGGCATCCATTTTCGCGATCTGCGCGAGGCTGCGCAAACTGTCGCCAAGGCCGCCGATGTCGTTGTAGCTGACACCTTTTTCGGGCGTGTAGTCCTGCACATTGCCATCGCCATCCCGCGGGAGCTTGGTTTGCAGCGCCGTGATGGTGTCGAGCGTGAGTTTGCCGGTGCGGTGGATGCTTTCGCGGCCTTCGTAGAGGCGCTTGAGCAGCGCGACCTGGCGCTCATGGCCGTAGTTGAAGTCGCGTGCCTCGGTCATGGAGACGGCGACTTTGGAATGCAGGAGCGAGTCCGGCAATTCGCCGCCGACAGCCACCGCCGGCAACAAACCGCGCGGCGAGAGGGCTTCGATGGTGCGCGTGAGCCAGCCGCTGGCGACGCCGATGTCTTTTTGATCGGCTACGCCGCGCTCCATCATGTCCTGCGCCTCGAAATGGCTGCGGGAGCCGTTTTGCAGGCCGCAGGCATGGATCATGGCGAGATGGCCGCTGTCGTAGAGTTCCTTCAATGGCGCGGCTTCTTTGTGCAGGCGCATGTCGATGCCGTTGTAGCCGTTTTTGAGCGAGAGGCCTTCAAACTTGCCCGCATCAGTGACGCGCAGCCACTCGGGACGTGCGGCGATGTAGTCTTTGTCATTCGCAGGGCCGAGGAGGTTCAGTCCATCGCAACCGCCGCGGAGGAAAAGCACGACGAGGAGGTGGTCGCGGCTCTGCGCGGCATCCGCAGCGTAAGTGAGGCTGGAGATGCGGCTGGTGGCGAGGGAAGCGAGCGCGGTGGAGAGGAAGGTGCGGCGGCGCATGGGATTTATGATTTACGATTGATGACTTATGATTTGGAGATCGCCGTCAGTGCAGTTGTGGCGTGCTTTTTGGACGAGAGAATGGGGATAGAAGAATGACTGGTTTTGGATTCTCTTGTCCCCATTCTTCTATCGATGATCCGGGTGCTCATGAGAGGGTGAGATGTTGGTTGGATCAGCGGAGTTGATACTCCGGCGTGGCGGCGATGAGGGCGGTGAATTCGCCGAGGTGCTCGGCGAGGTCGGATTCGTCGAGGGTGATCTCGGCGTCGGGATCGTGGTGGGCGGGCTTGCCGTCGTCGTATTCGCGGAACCATTGGGTGAGTTCTTCGCGCGTGTGAGGCTCGAGAAGGCCGGGCGCGAGGCGGTCGAGCCAGTGCTCGGCGACTTCCTGCCAGGTCTTTTTATCTGGCGGCGTGCTGCGGAGGAGGTTCATACGCACGACGTCGCCATCGAAGCCGCCGGTGGCGAGGTCGCGGGCGAATTTCCAGCGTTTGAGCAGGCTATTCGGGCTCTGCCAGTAGTCGGCGGTGTCGGGATGGCCGGTGGGCGGTCCCCACATGAAAAGACGCTGGCCGCACTCGCCGAGCCGCCAGAGGAAATCGCCCTCGGGTCGCAAATCAGCCCCGGTGGCGCGGATGAAGCCGCAGATGAACTCCAGCGGGCGCTTGGTCTTTTGCCCAAAGCCGCCCTGCATCTCCGGCGAGAGCAAAATCTCGCGCATGACGTGCGCGATTTGATCGGGCGACTTTGCGTGCTCGGTCCACACCTTGGCGACGCGTTTGACGAGGTCTTCGTTCGGCTCATCAGCGATGAAGCGACGGCAGAGTTTGCGGCTCAAGTAAATGGCGGTGCCGGGATGGAAGGCGGCGAGGTCGAGCACGGCCATGCCATCGGCGAGCGGCGGTTGATTGGCCTCCAGCTCGACGCCGAGCACGCGTTTTTGATACGGATCATGCCAGGGCGCGTGGTAGTGAAAGCCACCGGTCTCGGGGAAGCGCTTGCCATCGTCGTAATACTCGCCGTCTGCAGCCGTCCAGCCAGTGAAGGCCCGCGCGGCCTCATACACATCCTGATCGATGAAACCATCCGCTTTGCCTTCGAGAGCGCCGGGCACCTCGCGCCATTTTTTGTGCAGGTGATTCAAATAGTGCTCCGCGCCGAGCGTGTGCAGTTCGAAGAGCTCGCGGGCGTAGTTTTCGTTCGCGGGACTGGCCTTGCTGCTGCGGTTGTTGAGGTAATACAGCATCGGCAGGCCCTGCGCGACGGCTTGCAGCATCTCGCGGAAATTGCCGAGCGCATGCCGCCGGATGACATCGCGATCATACGCTGGCCAGACGGCGCGGATGGTGTCATGCGCGTCGATGTTGACGTTGAAGTGGTTGTGCCAGAAATCGACGAGCAGCTCCTTCACCTGCCATTTGGAATAGCAGGCGCGGATGAGCGTGGCGACCTCGACCTCGAAGGAGCAGCGCTCGACTTCCTGATATGGATAGTCGTCTTGGCGCTGGACGCGGAAAAGCTGCTCCAGCGGCTTGTCGAGCGCGGTGAGGCCGCGTTTCTCCTTCACCTTGAACTTCTGTTTTTCGGGCTTTTTGCCGTCGGGAGCCTCCGCGGCCATCATGGCGGGCTTTTCGGCCTTCATCATCATCGCGGGTGCCATCATGCCCTCGTGCTCGTATTCGATTTCGAGCTTGTGGGAGGCGATGCGCTTCACCGCGTCGTCTTTGGCCGATGCATCCGGTTTGAGCTGCTCCTCGACCCACGCACTCCAGCCGATGCTTTCGACGCGGGCGATTTCTTCGGCGGTGGGACCAAAGGTGGCGCGGTTCAGCGCGATGTAGGCAGGTGATGGCTGCATGGCGAAAATGGCATCATGCGACTTCGAGAAGGTTCACGCTCGCTTGGGAGCCCAGGGCGTGGCGATGCGGATGTTCGATCTCGCGGGCGAGATGCTGGAGGAGCGTTTTGCCATCGGTAAAGCGGGCGATGGCCTGGCGCTCGTCCCATTGGCGGCGGAGTTTTTGGATGGGGCGTGTGTAAGGATGCGCGGTGAAGGCATGCGCGAGCGCGGTGTGATCGCGGAGGATGCGGGCGATGCGATCCGCATTGTCGGCAAGCGGCGAGGGCGCGGCCTCGACGGACGTCTCGGGCTTTTCAAAGACGGCAGTCACATTGCCGCCGTCCTCGGAGGTGAAGGTAGTGACGACATTGAGGCCCGCACGGCGTCCTGCCTGAGCGAGCGTGGCGGCGTTGAAGTTGTAGAGATGTGCCTGATGGAACCGGCTGGAGGGCCAGATGCAGCGGCTTTCGACGTTTGGCACCTCAATGTAGAGCTTGCCACCCACGCGCAGCCATTGGGCGGCCTGTTTGAAGGCCTCCACCGGATGCTCGAGATGCTCGGCGACGTGGAAGAGGGTGACGAGATGGAGACTGCATGGCTGCACGCGTGCCTCGGCGAAGCCGCCGATCTGCACGGGGATGCCGAGCACATCACGCGAGTATTCGGCGTAGCCGATGTTTGGCTCGATGCCGCGTGCGTCATGTCCGAGCTCACGCAGGATGAAGACGAGTTCACCGCCGCCGGAGCCGAAGTCGAGCACACTCGATCCAGGAACGAGCAGCGGCATGAGATGACGCATGCGGCCCTGCGCGACGCGGCCAGCACGATAAGTGTGCTTCAGCCGCGGCTGCCAGGCCTGTTTGTAGGCCACGCGATAGCCTTCGCGGTAAAAGTCGTCGATCTGGGTGGTGTTGGGCCGTGGATCGGAGAAGACAAGGCCGCAGTTTTCACAGATCACGCTACGCAGCGGCTGCCCATCGCGGTCTTTGCTCGCCACTTCGGTGAAGTGCGTGCTGTGGCAGAGTTCGCAATGCTCGACGAGCGTGGTGCTGATGGCGTGGAGGGGCATGAAGTGGCTGCGTGAGGAAAGAGTTGGTTTGGTTTTGGCAAGAAAACACGGTTCAGAGAAGCTCGGGAAATTTTCTTGTCCATCAATCTTCTTCTCAGAGCTATGGATGAGCGATCTCGACCCAGCGGGTCTTCACTGCGGCGCGGGTGGGGATTTGCCAGCTCTCTCGACGGTCGAGGAGTTTGGTTTGCTGCTGCTCGCCGGTGCTGTCGGTCCAGGCGAAGGTGACTTTCGAAGTGCTGCCGCTGACGGAATAGAGCAGATGGCCTTCGGCGCGGAGGTAGCGCTTGCCGCCGGTGTTGTGAAAGCGCACGCGGACTGTGCTGGCGGTGTTTTCAGGTGTGTCGAGCGCGGCGCTCCACATGGACTGCGACCAGAAGTCCTTCGGCTCGGCTCCGCGACGATGGATGCGGCCGTCTTTGAGGAGCGGGGACCATTTTTGGCCGCCATCGAGTGAGTAGTCGATGTGATAGGCGATGTCCGGGCTGGGTGGATTGCTGGAGGCGACCTGCGCGGCGGCGTGGATGCCGTGGATGCTTTCTCCACGCGGTGTTTTGAATTCGAGCGTGACTTTGGGCGAATCAAATGCGCCTTCGATGATGCGCGGGGCAGCTTGCTGCTTGTTCGGGCCGTAGCTGACGATGCCGCGTCCGCTGGCCTCATGCACGATGAGCGCGCCGTTGTCTTTGAGACGCGGGAAGGTGGCGGGATTGGCCTGGCAGACGGTGGTGAGAGTGATGGCGGCTTTTTGGAGGTCGTCGGCGGAGGCGTGGAGGCGCAGATGATACTGGCGGTGGCCTTTGACGTGGTCGGTGAGGTCGAGGCCGTCTTTGAAGGTGCCCGCTTCATGCCAAGACGTGCCGCCATCGGTGGAGACGGCGACGGCGCAGGTGGCGCTGCCGCGCAAAACGAGGCCGTTTTTGCCGCCGGGCTTGTAGATGCCCCACTCGCTTTCATCCGGCGGCGTGGCCCCGATGATGTAGGGCGTGAAGAACTCGAGCGTGACGTGTTTTTCATCGCTGCTGACGACGCCTTCGACGAAATCGGGCTGCCAGTGATACACGGCGTTGCCATAGCGAGCTTGGCCCTCGATGTGCGGCGTGCCGTTTTGCGAGCCGTGCATCTTTTCGGGCTGATTCACCCAGGTGCGGGAGCGTTCGGGGCCGGGGATGCCCTTGGTCATGGGATTGCGGCCCCAGAAGACGAAGGTCTTGCCATCCGCGAGTCCGGGCTCGAACCAGCGGCGGAGGCTTTCACCTTTGCGAAGCTGCACGATGGGCGGAGGCCCCGCGTAACCGGCGCGATACTCCGCGCTGTTGAAGGCGGCGTAGGAGGCACCGTCGTCCTTGTGCAAGCCGCAGATGAGCCAGCCTTTTTGCCGCTCGGGATGGTAATCGCGCCTCGCGAAGCGCTCATGGTGCTGCGAGATGGTGCTCAGCTCGAGCAATGAGGTGCCCATGGCATCATAGATAACGGTGGAGAGATCGTGATCGAGCATGCCCCAGCGGCCGTCGCCATACACACCGCCTTTGAGGAAGACCTCGAAGCTGTTGTGGCCGTGCGTGCCGGTGACACGGCTGCGGCAGGGGCCGAGCAGCGCATCCAGCTCGGCGGTCCATTGCGCATGTGTGGTGCCGCAGAGGCCGAAGCCATGCGCGAAGAGGCCGGTCCAATATTCGCGTGTGGCATGCTGCGAGCCATTGGCGAAACCTTTGCCCCACAGGTTTTCTTTTCCCTCCTCGCCGTGGGCGTAGTGGGTGTTGCGGAAGAACCACGCAGCGAGCGCCTTGTGATGATCGCTGTCTTTGTCCTCGCCCGTGGTCCTCACATACTGCGACCACTGCGTGGCCGCGAGGCGGTCAAACGAGGACATCGCGAGCTCGCCCGGATACCACGGATGATCGGTGGCGAGCTGCGGATCACCGACGGCAGCGTGGAGGCTGGGAAGGAGGAAAAAGAGCGAAAGCAGGAGCGGGCGCATAGGGTGGAAGATGAAAGATGAAATTCAGAAACGACGGCACGCATGACCTGCGAAAGCCGCGTGCATTCCCATCACCGCCAGGCGATTGCTCCACCGAGGCAGGAAGTTTTGTCGTGGGCTGGCGGCGGTTTTTCATCGCACTGCGAGTTGATGATTGACCGTCACCTTCTGCCAGGCTGAGCTTATCATCCTGAAAGCGACGGCGGGCTGAATGAAGCCATGCGTGAGCATACGATGAACTTCCCGTGCGGTCGCCATGTCCAGATCGTAATACCACTGCTCGGCAAACATCCCCCTCAAGTCCGTGAACCCGATGTGGCCGACCTGGCTTCCCTCACAATACTTGACCGCAGCCACAAGTCCAAAAACGACCCATGCCTCACGATACTGTGCGACTTGAGCATCTTGATCATCGAACAACGGCTGGCTGCTACCGATGAAAATGCCCAGGCGCCCCTTTGCGTCACGCACGGCGTGAGGCCACACACGCGTGGCAACAGATCTTGAGCCCGACATCATCGACTCAACGCGATCGGCAATCTCCTCGAGCCTGTGCAGTTCAACACGGTTGAGGGGAGCAGCCGCTCGTTCATGAACATCCATTCCAGCCTGAGATGCGTTCGACATTGTTGATAGAAAGGCCGAGGCACCGATTGCAGCGAGAGCCGTTCGGCCAAAATTGAGTTTCATGGTTTGGTTGGTGGAGAGTCCGAATTTAATCAGCCGCGGTGCCCGGCCTTCACACCACGCGGCGCGGCATCAAGCTCGCGCATTTTCATGGCACGCATGGTGAGTGTTTTGCGCACGGAGGCGGTGAGCTTCAGCAGGGCCTCGTCAAAGGTGTGGCCTGCGGAACGTGCGAGCACATCCGGGCCAGGGACGCTGAGCATCACGGAGAGATGATACGGCGGCGTCTGCTGCGAGAGCTGCTCGATGCGCACCTGGGCACGTGAGATGGTCTTGAGGGTGGAGAATTGCTCCAGCGTCTGATGGATTTGAGATTCCCATTTTGAGCGAGGGTCGCAGCCGAACCAGTCGAGTTGGATGATCATGAGGGTGTGTGGGTGGGAAGGAGTTTCCAACGGGAGCCGCGGTGTGTCCGGGGAGGCATGGCCAGGGGTTTATTTGGACACACGCACGGCTCCCGTCAGAGGGGTGACAGCGCTAGCAAGTGAGGGGTATCCCATGCCAGTCGCTGTGACGTGGGTTCAGCTCTTCGCCTTCGCGTGGTACGAAAAGCTGCGTGTTGTCCATCGAGCATGAGCGCAACGCCAAAAGAGAATATGCAAGCGGATGAAGTCGTGAGTTCATGGTGATTCTTTAGAACATTGAGATGCTGCCATGCGAACATCGGGGCTCCAATGGGCAGCCTCACCTCGCGCATATCAGCAAACGGCTGAGATGGCCTCACCAGTGCTCCGGCGCAGCCGCCACGGCGCTGGACTGGTGTTTGAGAAACTCCCGCTCCGCCCCCAGCCAGAAATCGAGCTCCTGACCATGCGGACGGCCCGCATGCAGCCAGAGGTGATAGGCACGCATGCGGATCTCCTCGCGCAGATGCGGCGCGGTGATGATCACCGGCGGGTCCGCATAGGCAGCGGGCATGCTTTTGGGGGTGGGAGATGTTTCTGGCTCGTCGTTTGGCTCCGCACCTGCGAGGGGAGCTTCCGCTTCCAGGCATTTCTCGATGGCATTGAGAACCAGATCCCGCTGCGGGTCCGCATCGAGCTGCGTGGCGCACACATGCCGCGTGGACCAGCGGGCGGCGAGACGGCTGGTAAAGGCACACAGCGGCCCATCACCATCCTCGAGCGCCACAAGCAATGCCCGCTCATCCTGCTGCTCCACGAGGCTATGATCCAGCCAGCGCTCCACATGCTCCGGCGGGCGTCCATGAAGACTGGCGAGCAAAATGAGCGGCGAGACCTCCGCGACGTGTCCAGCCATGGCCCGCACATCCAGCGCCTCCAGGTGGTGAAACGCCCACGAGTAAAACTGCACGCGCTGATTGCCGCCGAGCAGGCGCTGCATCTGCTCCCTGGCGAGCTGCACACGTGCTGCGGAGCCCGCGCCGTCATGCACGGCCACCACGGGAATGCGGGACTTTGAGCGAATGGAAAAGCCGGCAGGCTGACGGATGGGAGCGAGGTCCGAATTCATGAATCGCATGCTGAGCCCACGCATCGGGCGCCGCCATGCGCAGCTTCTCGCAGCCCTCTTCAGCAAGCGGATGAGGTCCCGTCATGTGGCGTCCTGCACGCGAATGACGCGCACACCGCGCCTCCACACGTCGTGGTGGCCGCTGGAGCCGGTGGCCTCGCGAATGATGATGTATTCATGGAGGTTCTCATTCGTCAGCAGGCCGGTGAGCATGCCATGATTCATGACTGGAAGCGCCAGCGACGGGTCCTCGCGCTCGCGTTGCAGGATGTCATCGAGCAGCTCAGCCTCTTCCACGGTGGCAAAATCCTCGCGCATGATCTCGCCTGCGGTGGTGTCCATCGGGCGGTGGCGCATGGCATCCAGGATATCTGCATGCGCCAGCATGCCGATGATGCGCTCACGCTTCATCACCGGATAGTCATGCTGGGCTCCAGAGAGCATCAGAGCGGCCAGATCCTGCAGCGTGGCGCTGGCGGGCACGGTGTGAAAGCGCGTCACCATCGCCTCGCGCACGCAGGCACCGGACACCACCGCACGCACCTGCGCCATCGAGGCCTCCTGCGCTGCGCCAGACCACACAAACACCGCGATGAGGATCAGCATCGGATTGTAGATCAGCCCGGCCATCGCAAACACGATCGCCATGCCTTTGCCCACCGTCGCGGCGATGCTCGTGGCACGGGCGTAATCCATCTTCATGGCCAAAACCGCCCGCAGCACGCGTCCGCCGTCCATCGGGAAGGCCGGCAGCAAATTGAAGAGCACGAGGCCGATGTTCACCGCCAGCAGACGCTCGATCAGGCCTCCTTCCGCGATGCCGAGAGCACTCACGGGCTCCCAGGCCTGCGCCAGCGTGAGCCACGCGGCGAGGCCGAGAGCGATCACCACATTCACCGCCGGACCTGCCAGCGCCACGAGCAACTCCTGCGAAGGCTTCTCCGGGATGCGCTCCAGCCGCGCCACGCCGCCAATCGGCAGCAGCGTGATGTCACGCGTGCCCACGCCAAAGCGCCGCGCCATCAACGCATGACCATACTCATGCAGCAGCACGCACAGAAAGAGCAGCGCAAAGAACACCATGCCCCAAAACGCCTGCACGAGACTGCCCTGCGGCAGCCAGTGCGCGATACCGACAATCGCCAGCACGATGAGGAAGGTGAAGTGAACGAAGACGTCGATGCCGAGGAAGCGACCGAGTTTGAAGGACCATTTCATGAGAAGGGATTGGGTGAGAAGGTTCAGCGTTTGCGGATCAAGCGAGCCACCAGCGCCGTCCAGCCGGTCTGGTGCGAGGCACCGCAGCCGCGGCCGGTATCGGCGTGGAAAAACTCGTGGAAGAGAATCAGATCACGCCAGGCGGGATCGCTCGCGTAGCGAGAATCACCGCCGTGGCAGGGGCGGTGGCCGTTTTCATCCGGCTCAAACAACCGCGTCATGCGGCGGGCGATCTCGCGCGAGGCTTCGAGCAAGGTCACATGTTTTCCGCTGCCCGTCGGCAGCTCCACGGTGAGCTCATCGCCATAGAAATGATGGTAACGCTCCAGCGCCTCGATGAGCAGATAGGTGATGGGAAACCACACCGGGCCGCGCCAGTTCGAGTTCCCGCCAAACATGTGGCTGTCGCTCTCGCCCGGCACGTAGCGCACAGTTTTGTGCTCGCCCTGCACATGCAGCTCAAACGGATTCGCCTCATGGTAACGCGAGAGCGAGCGGATGCCGAAGGGCGAGAGAAACTCCCGCTCATCGAGCAAGTAAGCCAGCAGGCGCTTCAAACGCTCGCGTGAAGGCAGCGCCAGCAACCGGTGACCATGCGCTCCGCCGCGCCGGCAGTAGCTCACGTGCACCGCGAGATCGCTGCGATGTGCCAGGAACCAGTCCATGCGCTTTTTGAACCCCGGCAGCGCCGCGATGCGCTGCTCGTCGAGCAACTCCACCGCGATGAGCGGCAGCAGACCGACCAATGAACGCGTGCGCAGCGGCAGCGGCGGGTTTCCATCATCGAGGATCTGATCGTAGTAGAAGCCGTCCTGCTGGTCCCACAGACCCTGGCCGCCGAGCGTGTTCATCGCATCCGCGATCTGCACAAAGTGCTCGAAGAACTTCGACGCCATGTCCTCGTAGGCCGTGTTCACACTGCCATCCGGCCGCTGCGCCAGTTCCAGGGCCATGTTCAGCATCGTCAGCGCATAAAAGGACATCCACGCCGTGCCATCGGCCTGCTCCAGCCGCTGCCCGTGCGGCAAAGCGGTGCTGCGGTCAAAGATGCCGATGTTATCCAGGCCGAGGAAGCCGCCCGCGAAAAGATTCCGCCCCTCGCTGTCCTTGCGGTTCACCCACCAGGTGAAATTGAGCAGCAGCTTCTGAAAGCAGCGCTCCAGGAACTCGCGATCCCGTTCACCATGCGGCGCGGTGATCTTGTAAATGCGCCAGCAGGCCCAGGCATGCACCGGCGGGTTCACATCGCTGAATTTCCACTCGTAGGCCGGGATCTGGCCGTTTGGATGCATGTACCACTCGCGTAGAAACAGCAGCATCTGCTCCTTCGCGAAATCCGGGTCCGTCTCCGCAAACGGCAGCATGTGAAACGCCGTGTCCCAGGCCGCGAACCACGGATACTCCCACTTGTCCGGCATCGAGAGGATGTCGCGGGCAAACAAGTGCCTCCAATTCCGATTCCGCCCATCCCAACGCGCCTCCGGCGGCGGCGGATAAGCCGCATCACCCTCCAGCCAGTCCTGCACGACATACTGATAAAACTGCTTCGTCCACAGCAGCCCCGCATGCGCCTGCCGCTGGATCTGTGCATGAGAAGGATTCGCTTCGACGATGTTCGCATAAAACGCATCCGCCTCATGGACCCGGTTAGCAAACAACTCAGAAATGGCAGCAGAATGGGGGCAGCAGAATTCAGATTCATTCTGTTGCCCCCATTCTGTTGCCAATTTTTCCCCGCAAAGCCTCAAATCCATCGTCACCGAGCCTCCAGCCGGAATTACCATCGAATAATGTGCTGCGGCCTTCGTGCCCGTTTGGGCCGGATTGACCGCTCCGGCCTCTTTTTCGATCACATGGCGATGAAAGGCATCTTTGGTGAATTTCGACGCGTTGGGAGATCCGAAGAGCTTTTCGTGATTCGTCTCGTTTTCGGTGAAAAGCCACTGCGGAGCCGTTCCATCGCTCGCGGCAGCCGCGTGGAGCTTGTACAGGCCCAAATCCTCCACCAGATCCGATTCCAGCCCGCGATGGTCGATCTCCAACACCTCGCCATCCAGGCTCAGGCAGGGCTTCACCGATCCTTTTTGCCACGACCACACATTGCGAAACCAAACCGTCGGCAGCACATCGAGTGACGCGGCCTCCGAACCGCGATTGTGAATCGTCACGCGGATGGCGATGTCCTCCGGCCCTGCCTTCGCATACTCCACGAACACATCGAAGTAGCGTCCGTCATCAAACACGCCCGTGTCCGTCAGATCGAACTCCGCATCCCGCAGCCCACGCCGCCGGTTCTCCTCCACCAGCTGCGCATACGGAAACTCGGCCTGCGGGTATTTGTAGAGCGCCTTCAGGTAAGAATGCGTCGGCGTGGAGTCGAGGTAGTAGTACAGCTCCTTCACATCCTCCCCGTGATTCCCCTCCGGCCCGCTGAGTCCGAACAGCCGCTCCTTCAAAATCGGATCGCGATGATTCCAAAGCGCCAGCGCGAAGCACACGCGGCATTGCCGGTCCGTGATGCCCAGCAGCCCGTCCTCGCCCCAGCGATACGCCCGCGACCTCGCATGCTCATGCGGAAAGCTCCGCCACGCCTCGCCCTTCTCCGAATAATCCTCCCGCACCGTGCCCCACTGCCGTTCCGACAGATAAGGCCCCCACCGCTTCCAGTTAGCGGCACGGTTTTTATCTTCCAGAAGGCGCTGATGTTCGGCGGTGAGGTGGGTTGGCATTTTCAGGTCGTGAAAGTCAGTCGCGACGCCGGTTCGACAATGAGGAGACGGCTTTCGAGGCCCTCAGTGAACGGCTTAGCGAGACATGGACTGCGGCAGCCTGCTGCCGCTTTTAAGATGCCAGCCTGCTGGCCGTCGATGGGTGTAAGGTCGTCTTCTTTTCAAATCACAGCCATCCCCCGGCAGCAGGGCTGCCACACACGAAAGCGGCAGCAGGCTGCCGCAGTCCATGCAGTTTCTCCGTGAATTGAGCTACAGGCTCCAATCGTTGTGCCAGCGATATTCGTCGCAACGACGGTCTGTGGAGCCAAAAATGCCGCGATGGACCATCTCGCCACCTGACGTGCTTTGATCCAAAGACGTTTCTGGTTGGATGACCGCTTCGTGGTCGATCACCTCAGTCGGGCTGTGGCTGCATGACGTGAGGGCAAGTGCCAGAATGCAACCGAAGGCTAGCAAGGGCGGCGTTTTCATGTGGTTTGAACGGCTTTTGCAAGGTAGTCTTTAATCGAACGGCATCACCCCGAAGGATGATGCCGCTGATGTCACTCACTGAACTGACCGGTTCACCACATGGCCGGGCCGGTGTCCCAGGTGAGCGGGGCAGCCGGTGCACAGGCAGTCGGAGAGAGGTTCTGGTGACTGCACGAGGCGAGCGCGAGGCCGCAGCCGACGATGAGGAGCGTTTTGCATGTTTTCATGGTTGGGGTTGGGTTGGTTGAGGTTGGGTGAGACGTGTGGTTGTCATCGCTATCCGCCCGTCTCGAAGCCGGGATAGAGAGTCATGCCGCCATCGACGAAGAGCGTGATGCCGTGTACGTAGTCGCTTTGATCGGAGGCCAGCCACACGGCGGCCCGGCCGATCTCTTCGGCCTCGCCGATGCGCTTTTGCGGGATGAGCGTGAGCAGCGCGTCGTAGGCCTCGCGGGTGCTCCACGCGGCGGTGTTGATGGGCGTGCGGATGGCACCGGGGGCGATGCTGTTCACGCGGACGCGGCGCGGGGCCACCTCCTGCGCGAGGCTTTTCATCAGCAGCATGAGGCCACCCTTTGACGCGGCGTAGTTCACATGACCGGCCCAGGGGATGACCTCATGCACGGAGCTGATGCAGATGATTTTTCCCGCGGCGCAGGACAGCGCGGGGTCGATGCCCTGCTTTTTGAAGAGCCGCACGGCCTCCTGGCAGCACAAAAAAGGCCCCGTGAGGTTCACATCCATCACCCGCTGCCACTGCTCGAGCGTGAGATCCTCAAACGCGGCATCGAGCTGGATGCCCGCGTTGTTTACGAGGATGTCGAGACGGCCAAACTCCGCCACCGCGCGCTCAAACATGACGCGCACCTGCTGCGAATCAGACACATCCGCCGGCACGGCGATGGCCCGCGAGCCGCAACGCCTCACCTCCTCGGCCACTTCGAGCGCCTTGTCCGGCTGGCCAAAGAAATTCACGACCACATTCGCTCCCGCATGACCCAACGCGATAGCGATGGCACGGCCAATGCCGGACGAGGCACCGGTGACGAGCGCGGTTTGCCCTTGGAGCAGTTTGAGGACGGGACACGATGGCGGCGGCGGCTCAGGCCATGGAAAAGGAGTCGGCATACGCTGATGCATCCTCTTCATCGACCACCTCGCCAATGCGCAGGCTGCCGAAGGAGAGCTCAGCAATTGGACGAAGCCGCGTCAGGCTCACGGCCAGCCGATATCCGCGCCGAGACGCCAGTCGCACATCGAGCACATCTCGCCGCGCAGGTCCTTGGGACTGGTGATGGCACGACCACAGCCATTGCAGCGAACGACCTCGGCTACGTCGGCGGGCTTGTCTTTGACGGCCGGAGCAGCGCACGAAGATAGCAGCAGGGGCATGCAGAGGATGGTGAACAACGTTTTCATGCGATGATGGTGCGGCGCGGATCGGAACGTGCAAGCAACGAAAGCGTTTGAAGTCATCCCTGCTCCGCCGTCCAGCGCGTGGCGTGGTGGATGAGCTCGGTGGCGTTTCGCAGGCCGAGCTTTTGGCGGATGTGGGCGCGGTGGGTGTCCACCGTCTTGATGCTGAGATGCAGCGTGCGGGCGATCTCGTGCGGCTCCTTGCCCTGGCCGAGAAGGCGATACACCTCGAACTCGCGATCCGTGAGCGTGCTGACAGAGCTGCTCGTGCCGCCTTTGCTGCCGGACATGGCATCGAGGATCTGCGCGGCAATGCGCTCGCTGACGGAAATGCTGCCGCCGAGCACCTTGCGGATGGCTTGCACGATCTTCTCCGGTCCTTCCTGCTTCATGATGTAGCCGCGACCACCCGCTTTGATCACACGCTCTGCATAAAGCGTTTCGTCGTGCATGGAGATGATGAGCACAGGCATTTGCGGTGCGATGGCGCGGATGTCTTTGAGCAATTCGAGACCGCCTTTGCCGGGGAGGCTCATATCGAGCAAAACGAGGTCGGGATGCAGCTTTTCGACAGCCTGCATGGCCTGCGCGGCATCGTTGGCCTCGCCGCACACGGTGAGTTCGGCCTCCAGGTTCACGAGGCCGGTCAAACCGGCGCGGAAGATCGGATGATCATCGACGATGAGGACGCGTTTTTTGGCGGGAGCGTCGTTGGGCGGGTTTTTCTTCGGCATGGTGAGTGGTGGGGTGAAACTGGCAGGTGACAATGACTCCTTTACGGCGGCCGTTGCACACGCTGAGCGTGCCGCCGGCCATCTCGGCACGGTAGCGCATGATGCGCATGCCCATGCCTTCGCTTTGCAAAGGCTCGCGCAGGCCGCCGCCATCGTCGGTGATGGTCAAAGCAGCCCGCGTGAGGCGAATGAGCACTTTTTTGGCCGCGCCGTGCTTCACGGCATTGCTCACAGCCTCCTGCGCGATGCGATAAAGATGCGTGCTGATGGCCTCGTCGTCGATGGGCGGCTCCTCCACGCATTCAAAGAGGCACTTCACGCGAAACAGCTCGCCTGATTGTGCCGCGAGTGTTTCGAGCGCCTTCGCAAAACCACCCTGCTCAGGCGCGACGGGATGCAGACCGCGTGCAAGGCCGCGCGTGTGGGCGAGCGCTTTTTGCAGCAGGCCGCCGATCTTTTTCGCCTCGGCATGGCGCGGTGATTTTTCAGCCTCGAGCATGCGCTGGAGCACATCAGCCATCATCCACGCACCCGCGAGTTGCTGGCCTAGATCATCGTGCAAATCCTGACCGATGCGGCGCTGCTCGCGTTCGCTGATGTTCAGTAATTCTTCCTCCAGCCGCAGCCGAGCGGCGATCTGCTCGGTGAGCGCGGCAGTGCGCTCCTGCACACGCTGCTCGAGCTCCGCATTCAGCTCGCGGATGGTCTGCTCCGCCTCTTTGCGCTCGGTGATGTCCGTGATGTCGATGATGATGAGCGGTCCTTCCGGCGTCTCGACCTGGCTGAGGCTGATCTCCATCGGAAACGGCCCGCCGCGATGCCGCAGGCCCTCCAAATGCATGCCACGAAATTTCTCCGATCGGCCTGGCTGGCGCAAAAACTCGCGTCGGCACGCGGTGAAGCGATTCCGGTCCTCCGCAGGCAGCAGCGATTCAAAAGCCGCCCCGATGATTTTTTTCCGCGGCATGCCAAAGAGCACCTCGGTGCGTGCATTGGCCATGCGCACGACGCCCTCGGCATTCAAAATAACGAAACCATCCGGCGCGGACTCGAGCAGTTGATCAAACATGCGCCGGTCCACATTTCGCTCGGTGATGTCACGCGAGATCTTCGAGAAGCCGGTGATGCGTCCGGCGGAGTCATTCAAAGGTGAGATGGACACCGAGATGTCGATCACGCGGCCATCCTTGCGCACGCGATGCGTCTCGTAGTGGTCGATGCGTTTGCCTTGGCGGATGTGACGGCGAAACACAGCTTCATCATCCGCCGCTTCCAGCGGTCGAAGGAAGCTCACATTGCGCCCGACGGCTTCCTTCGCGCTGTATTGGAAGATGCGCTCCGCGCCGGCATTCCACGTCTGGATCACGCCATCGAGGTCGAGCGTGATGATGGCGTCGTCGGAGTTCTCCACCACGGCGGCGAGACGTTTGCGCGTGGCATCCGCCGCTTGATGCTCGGTGACATCGCGAGCGATGCCGCCGATCTGATACGGCTTGCCGTTCTTGCGGCCGAGAATGATGCCGCGATCCGCCAGCCAGCGCACCTCGCCTTTCTTTCCGATGACGCGATAAAGCACCTCGTAGTCTGGCTTTTCACCGCTGAACCACGCCCGCAGCGCCTGGCGCACCGCGGGCCTGTCCTCTGGATGAATGCCCTCCTCCCACAGGCCCGGTTTGCGCTGCAACTCCGCCAAGCCGCGGCCCCAGATGCGCTCAAAGGCCGGGCTCACATAGGTGAAGCGAGCCGGATTCAGCTCCTTGAACCACAGCACATCGCCGATGTTCTCGACGAGCAGTCGGAAGCGGGCTTCGTCAGGGAGCGCGGGGGCCATGCGGTGAGGAAAGTGGGATCAAAACTGCCAGCGCAGGTTCAGCGCCCCGAAAGGCGCGGACTGCAGCGTTTCATTCGCCAGCACGTTGTTGTTCCCATCGCGAAGTTCAAGCTCGCCGCCGACATTCATACCGGCACGCAGCGAGACGGAAAAGCGGTCCGTGGCCTGATAAATCACCGAGGCCGCCGTCTGCCAGCCATTGAGCTCCACGCGGTTCACATTCGGGTCCTCCACATCCCACGAACCACCGCTCGGGTAGGCGCTGAGGCTCAGCGTCACGCGATCCGTCGCCCGCCAGCCGAGCACGACAAAGGGAGGCGTGACCTGCACGATGAAGGGACCAGGCTTCCAGATGAAACCCAGCGCCGGCACGATCATGCCCTCTTGTGCGCCGTATTGCGCGAAGAAGCCACCCGCGAGGCTGAAGGTGTCCGTGAAGCGATAACCGAGCAGCCCGAGGCCCGAGACCTCAAAGTCATCCCAAGACAGCCCTTGGAAATCCGTGCCGATGCCCGGCGTGACAAAGCCGAGGCCCCACCACTTCGACTGCTCCGGCCGCCAAAACAGGCTCACCTGCGCCTCCAGCGTGTGCAGGGTCTCGCGTTGCAAACCGAGGAATCCATTGAAGTCGAGTTCGCTCAGATTGTAGCTCAACGAGGCGCTGATCCGCAGCGCGTTCACCTTCTTCGTCCACAGCGGCAAAATCGTGCGCACCTCCATGAAGTCGAGCCCGCCCGGGCGGTTCGCGAAGTCCTGCGTGTCGATGAACGTCGTGTCCACCATGTAACCCGGCCGACCGAACCCGAACGCCGCGGGGTCGATGAGATCGACGGAGCGCGATGTGGTGGTGGTTTGAGCGGATAAAGTGAGCGAGGTGGCGAAGAAGAGGGTGAAGAGGGCTTTTTTCATGAGTGGGGGGAATGGCACAAGGCGGGCAAACTACGCCGCAGCGGCTGCGCTGGACTTGCATTTCGATCTCCACGACGCTGCAAGGCAGTCGCGAAGAGTTCGAACCATGCTGTGTTCATCCAGCGCACGCCATCAGCGAACGGCTGAGAATCGGCACCTTCGGTCTCTTCAGTCCCTTCTCAACGCGTCAATTTACTCGGCGCATCCGCGGCAATCGCGGCGCGGTAGTTCGCCTGAGCGCGGAAATAGTCCGCCTGGGCCTCCACTTCGAGGACCTGGGCATCAAAGGTGGCTTGTTCGCGAATTTGAAGCGCGAGCAAATCCGTCGCGCCTTGCTGGAGGCGCTCGTTCTCGGCTTTTTCGAGTTCACGGGCGAGTTCGACGTTTCTGCGGGTCATCTTAAGAGCGTCATACGCGGCGATGAGGGCGCTGTAGGCATCACGCACATCGGCGGTGATGCGGTCGCGGGCGAAACGCTTGTCGTTGTTCAGGCGCTCGATAGTGGCGTCAGCGATGTCGATGCGTCCCTGGGCGTCGCGGCGTTGAAGGGGCAGTTTGAACTCCATCTTGGCCTCGATCTCATTTCGCTCGATGTCCTTGGGGCGATTGCCGCCGAGGAATTGACCGGCTTCGACGCCGAGATCGAGATTGGGCAGCAGGTTGTTCTTGGCGAGCCTGCGGTCGATCTCGACCCTTTCGACAAGGAGCTCGATGCGACGGATTTCGGGACGAAACACAGCGGCCTTGGCGATGTCGGCCGTGAGCTGGCTTTCATCGAGGCGCGGATGCGGCGGGAAGGCTGCTGGCACACGATTGCGCTCGGCAATGATGGGCTCGGCCTTGTCCTTCGTGCGGAAGAAGAGCGAGAGCTCGATGGCAGCGGCCTGAAAGCGCCTCAAAGCCTGCACGGTGGCGATTTCGCGGCTGACGACGAGGCGCTGATTGTCCACCTGCACGATTGGGGCGCTGGCGCCTTTCTTCACTTGCTCCGCAATGGCGCTGTCGCGGTCTTTGGCGATGCGAAAGAGCTCCTCAGCGAGCGCGAGGCGCTGTCCGCTGGCCACCCAGGTGTAGTAGCTGATGGTCCCTGCGCGGATGAAGTCGAGATACTGACGAAGGATGATCGGATCGGCGAGTTCCTGGTCGATCTGCGCCTGCCACAGCGAGGCGCGGCGGCGGTCGATGGTGCCATCACGCAGAAGCGGGACGCGAAAGCCGAGCACGCCCTCGCCATCGACGCCGGTGCGGTCTTTGTTGTAATTCGGCAGGAAGCCGCTGCTCAAACGGTAGCCGCCATACACGCTACCACCCCAAAACGGCAGCGGCTGCTCCAGCATGGCATAACCAGTGCGTCCATCGTAATAGCCCGCGAGGTTCATCGAGCCACCGGCATTCAAATTGAGGTCAAACGCGCCCTGCGCCTGCCGCACGCGACCGTTCGCGATGTCTTGTTCGATCAAGGCGGCGAGAAAAGGCGGGTATTGGCTTTGGACGGAAGCGAGGACTTCGGGGAGAAGAAGCGGCTTCGCGGCAAATGATGAATGACGAATGAGGAATGACGAAAACAGAAGAACCCAGGCCGCGAAGCGACGGAGCACTGAGGACTGAGCACTGAGCACTTGGTTTGTCATTTCTTCGTGGGATCGAGTTTGCCGTCCTTGTTACTGACGATGGGCGGGAAGCCGTTGATTTGACGCCAGAGTTCAAACCAGAGGGGCACCTGGTTCAGCATGACCCATCCATTTGCACGGGCACCTTGGCGGAGCCAGCGGTCTTTGTCCGGCCAGCCGACGGTGACGGGGCCTTTGCCATCGCCGCGATCGACGATGTCATCTGCGGGACCGACCACGACGCGGAATTTGCCACTGCCATCATCCGTGGCATCTACGAAGACGACCTCGCCACCAAACGTGCCGATGGCGAGCTGCGGCCAGCCGATCATCTGCACGGCGGGCCAGCCTTCAAAGGCGAGACGCACCGGACTGCCGGGCTGGCCGTCTTTGCGCGGCTGGATGAGCGGCATGTCGTTGCCATCGACCATGATCTCGACAAAGCGGCTGTCGGTCTCTGGAATGATGACGCAGATGAGCGAGCCGGGCCTCAAGTAGGTGCCATCGGTGGCGGCGACGTTCAGCACGATGCCATCGCGGGGCGATTCGACGACCTGGCGGAGGTTTTGATTGATCTGGATGTCGATGGCGGAGAGATCGCGCTCAGCGGTGGCCACTTCACTCAAGGCGGTGCCTTTTGATGCATGCGTGGAGGCGATGGTGGCATCGAAATCGTTGCTGGTGCGCTTCAGCGCGGCTTCGGCAGATCTCAGCTCGGCGATGGTGGAGTCTCGCGAGAGCGTGGCGAGTTCGAAATTGCGCTGCGACTCGAGTTTCTTCTCAAACAGGTCCTTGGTGCGGTTGTAGTTCAACTGCGAGGTCTCCGCGGCGATCTTCGCGGCGGCCACACGCTGCTCCGCGCCATCGATGGCCTGCGCCTTGGCGAGCTCTTGCTGCGTGATCTGCGCGGTGAGCGATTCGACGCGGCCATTGGCAAAGTCGCGACGGCTTTCGATGGCCTCGCGCTGCGCCTTGAGGTTGTTGAGGAGGTTCGGGTCGTTGTCCTGGATCTCGATGATGAGCTCGCCCTTCTTCACTTTTTGGCCTTCGACGACATGGAGGTGCTTCACGCGGCCGGCGACCTGCGCCTCGATGTTGATGCGGCGGTCGAGAGGGTTGAAGGCGATCACGCGGCCGGCACCGGACACAAACTGCCGCCACGGCAGAAACAAAATGCCGATGACGAAGGCGATGAAGCCGACCAGCAGCAGGCGGCTGAAGATGCGTGTGAACTTCGCGCTGCCGGCAAGGCTCAGCGCGGGCAGCGGAGGCGCTGTGTAAGTGGTGGCGTGGCTCATGAGCGGTTTTGCAGGCGTTGAGTTTCCGATTCCGAAGAGGTGCCGTCGTTCAAGTGACAAGGGGCAAGCTCAATGATCGTGTCGCAGCGCTTCGTGACATCATGGTCACGCGTGGCGAGGATGACCGTCCAGGGCAGCGAGCGGTCGAGGATGGCGGTTTCGAGGAGCTTGAAGGACTCGTCGTCGAGGCTGTCGAAGAGCTCGTCGATCAACAGAAGCCGCGGACGCTGCACGAGAGCGCGGGCAAGCAGCAAACGCGTGCGCTGATTGCCGCTGAGCGGCGCACCGGCGACCTTCAGACGCAAATTGAGGCCTTCGGGGCGATGCAGCAGCACGTCGAGCAGGCCGACACGTTCGAGCGCTGCGCGGATTTCATCGAGACCAACATCCGAACGGCCTAACCGCAGATTTTCGATGATGGTGCCGTCCACGATCTCATCACGGCGCAGCAGCATCACACTCTCGCGAAGCGCCTCGAGATACCAACTGCGCAAATCGAGGCCGTCGATGCTCACATGGCCCTCGACCGGCTGGCGGAGGCCGAAAAGGATGTCGAGCAGCGAACTGGCTCCCGAGCCATGCGGGCCGACGATGGCCGCGCGGCTGCCCGCGGGAATGGTGAAGGTCTTTTTGTCGAAAAGCGTGGCGTGGTAACCAAAAGCCAGCTCGCAGCCGCGCACCTCGGCACCGCCTTCATGCTTCGCGGGTTGCTCACCGTCCTCGCGCTCGATTTCGAGGTCAAAGATGTGCCCCAGCTTGTCCATGGCGGCCATGGCGTCATACCAGGCTTCGAGCTTTTTGCCCATCTTGGCCAGGGAGGCCACGATGCTGCCCATGATGAGCTCCGAAGCCACGAGCTGACCGAGAGTGATCTGCTGGCTCACGACCAGCCAACCGCCGAGCACCAGCAGCGTGGCGCTGGCCAGCACGCTCAGCACCAGCAGGCCGATCATCTGCCGCATGACGATGCGGAAGTGCCCGGCGCGACGGCGCAGATACTCGGTGGAGAGTTGGTTGGCCCTTTCATAGGCCATGTCATAGCCGCCGGGGCCTTTGAAGAGGAACGGGAAGGCGGCGATCTCCTCGAACCAGTTCACCACATCGTATTTCATGCGCGACTCGGCGATGGAGGTGTCCACCGCGCCGCGACCGAGCAGCCAGGTGATCACAATGATGAGCACGAGCAGCACCCCAACGAACAACAGCAGCACCGGATGATACAAAGCGAGCAGCAACATGCCGATGAGGCTGCCAAAGACGAGGTTGATGCCATCGAGCAACAGCAGGGAGGTGCTCTTCTGCGCGGTGACGACATCCAGGAAGCGATTCACCAGCTCCGGCGCGTGCACATCATCGAGCGCCTCCGCCTTCACACGCGGCAGGCGATACGCTAGGTCCGCCGCCGTGCGAACAAAGATGCGCCGCTGGATGATATCGGAGATATAGTATTGAAAACCGCTCACCACCGCCTGCAGCGCCAGCGCCCCAAACAAGGCGAAGGCGAGAATCACGATGGCCTGCACATACGGCTGCGATTGCCCGCCGAAGGCCAGATTGCTCACCACGGCGTCCACCGCGAGCGGCGCCGCAAGGTAGAGCAGTCCCGCAAAAACGGAAAAGATCAGCAGCGTGACGATGTCGCCGCGTTCGGCCTTCAGAAGACGGAAGAAGCGCCGCTCCGGACTCACATGCATCGCGTGGCCATGACCATGGCCGCTCCCAGCCTCTTCGCCATGCGTGTGCGCCTCCTGCGCCACCGCCGCATGCACGCTCATCTCATGCGCAGGACGCTCAGGATGCACGATGCCGGCCTCCACGACCTCGTTCACACTTTTGAGCCCGAGGAGCTCGACGAGCTCGCCGCGGCTGATCGTCACGCGATGCGTGGGATGCTCCCCGTCCGCGATGCGCAGACGAAACCAGCCCGCGAAAGTGATGACGATCCAGCGGGATTCTTTGGCACTCCAAACCACGACCGGCATGTCGTGGTGAGCCCGCCATACGACCTCGGCCAGCGGCAGCCGCACCGGCGTGACATGCATGTAAACCTCCGCCGCCGCCGCGACGAGCTTCGAGAGCGTGTCGGCCTCCCTCTTCACCGCGTTCTGCACGGCAATCAGGGCACGCTCATGATGGTATTCGCTGCCGGTGATGGCGGCGAGCTGGGCAAGGAGGGCCGGGGTGATGGAAAAAGGCGTGGACGGCATGCGTGTCGGAGTACGTCTGGTCGGGGAAGCAGGATGACGTGAGTCTGCACTCTTCCTTCTGCGGCGGACAGATGCAAATCAGCGATTGGCTGAGTTGAAACGGGTAAAACTGGCCGAAACTGCCCTGCGGGCAAGGAAGCAACGGCGAACAAGGGATTCACCAGCCTCAGACAGCGGAAACAGGAGGGGAGCCGGTGATGATGGGCAGGACGCAGCCAAGCCGGGGTGGAGTGAAATAGCCCGCGCAAGGGATGGCGAAAAGGGTTAAAAAACGTTAAACTCGATCCTTTTCCTCCTGCGCCACCTTCTCATGAACCTCCGCCGCGATCTTCCAGCCTCTCTTGTCGTCTTTCTTGTCGCGGTGCCGCTTTCGCTGGGCATCGCCTTTGCTTCGGGGGCACCAATCATTGCGGGGCTCATCGGTGCGGTTGCGGGTGGGATCGTCACAGGGCTGCTTGCGGGATCACCGCTTCAGGTTTCGGGGCCAGCGGCGGGCTTGACGGTCGTGGTGGCCGGTTTGGTGCATCAGTTTGGCTGGGAAACGATGTGTCTGATCACGGCTTGTGCGGGCGTGGTGCAGCTTTTGATGGGCTGGTTCAAAGTCGCACGCGGAGCGCTGATCATCGCGCCATCAGTGGTGCACGGCATGTTGGCGGGCATCGGCATCTCCATCGCGCTGGCGCAGATCCATGTGGTGCTGGGTGGGTCGCCGCAAAGCTCGCCCGTGGTGAATCTGATCGGCATTCCGAAGCAGCTCAGCCTCGTGAACATGCAGGCGGCGATTCTCGGCTTTCTGACCATCGCCATCCTCATTGTCTGGAAGAAGCTGAAAGCGCCTGTACTCAAAGCCATCCCAGGACCGCTGGTGGCGGTGCTCACAGGCACCATCGTGTCCATCGTGATGAAAATGGACGTGAAGCGTGTGGACATGCCGGAGACGTTTGAGCTGACCAAACTCGCCCCGCCAGAGCATTGGGGGCCGTTTATCACGGCGGTGCTTACGGTGGCGATCATCGCCAGCATCGAGTCTCTGCTTTGCGCCGTGGCGACCGACAAATTGCACAGCGGTGTGCGCTCGAATCTGGACAAGGAACTGCGTGCGCAAGGCGCGGGCAATCTCGTCTCCGGCCTGCTCGGCGGCCTGCCGATCACGGGCGTGATCGTGCGTTCGTCCGCCAACATCATCGCGGGTGGTGCCAGCCGCTGGTCAGCCATTTTTCATGGCGTGTGGATTTTGCTCTTCGCGCTGTTTCTCGGTGGCTTGATCGAAAGCATCCCGCTGGCCGTGCTGGCGGGCCTGCTGGTGCATGTGGGCATCAATCTGGTGAACCTCCACCACATCAAAGAGCTCACGAAGCACAACGAAATCCTCATCTACTGGGCCACCGTGATCGGCGTGACCTGTGTGAACCTGCTGGCCGGTGTCGGCATCGGCCTGGGACTGAGCGTTTTCTTCCTATTGCGCCGACTTTCGAACACCAATGTGAAAATGGAGCAGCGTGAGGGCAAATGGCATGTGCAGATCGGCGGCACGCTCACCTTTGCCTCCGTGCCTAGGCTGAATGCCGCGCTTTCCACCATCCCCGCCGGGCATCCGGTGGACATCGACCTCGCCGTCGATTTCATCGACCACGCTGCTTTTGAAGCGCTGCACGGCTGGCGTGAAAACCACGAGAAAACCGGCGGTCATGTCGATATCGACGAGACGCACGAAGAATGGTTCAAGCCTGCTCAAGCTGGCACACCGCGTCAGGGCAAATCGCTGCCCGGTGTGAAAGCGTGAGCGGGGCATAGCCCCTGACGGGGGTGCATTATCCCCTCTCAAGGGGATGGGTTTTGGAGGGGTGAAGGTGGTTATTGAGGGCAAGTCCTTCACGCCAATCCCCAAGTAATGTCTCACCCTGCCGAACCCGCCCTCGTTCATCCGACAACAGCCTCGGTGGTGGACTACCATCCTCATCCACCGAAGCGCAAAAAACCGCTGGCGAGCGATCTGCTCATTGCCGAGAAGGCGAAAAAGCCCGCGATCTTCACGCTCGAAAATCTCCGGCGCGATGCGCTCGCCGGCACTGTCACCGGTCTGGTCGCGGTGCCGCTCACGGTCGGCATCTGTTTGATGTCGGAGTATCCGATTCAGACTGGCTTGCTCACCGTGGTTTTCGCCTGCGTGATCGGTTTCGTCACCTTTCTGTTCAAACCTGGCAACTACGTCGGCACGCCAGGCGTCGCAGCGGGCCTGGCACCCGTGCTGGCGTTTTGCGTCCACAAATTCGGCATGGAAAACATGCCCTTCCTTATTTTCTGCACCTCTGTGATGCAGGCTGTGGCGTGGAAGTACAATCTTCAGCGCTTCGTGATGAAGGTGATTCCGGTCTATTTGGTCGAAGGCCTACTCGCGGGTATCGGACTCAAGACGGCGCTCAAGTTCTTGCCTTACACCTACGGCATTCTAGGCGAGGGCCACGAGTGGATGAGCATGGAGCGGATCAAAATGATGGGGCTCTCGCTCGCCACGCTCATTCTCTTCCTGCATCTGTTCGGGAAGTATAAGGCCAAATTCCCTGCTGTTCCGTATGTCGCCGTGATCACCCTGGGCGTCATCTGCGGCATCTACATGGAGGTGCCGATGCTCCACATTGAGCTTTCAGCCATCAAGCTGGCGATGCCGATTCCAGACTTCAATGTTCTGCCTCCCAAGATGCTGGTCGAGATCATCGCCTATGCGTTCATGCTTTGTTTGATCGATGTGATCGAGCAGGTGATGAGCAATGCCGCCATCGAAAAACTTGATCCACTCGGTCGCCCGGCAAACTCCAACAACAGCCTTTTCACGATCTGGCTGGCCAATCTCGGTTCCAGCTTCTTCGGCGGCATGACAAACCTCGACGGCCTTCAGGCCTCCGCCACGAATGCCTTGGCTGGTGCCGTCACCAAGGTCTCGAATCTGTTCACCGCATTGGTGCTTTCGATCTTCCTGATCTCTCCTGGCCTGCTGACTCACCTGCCCTATTTCGCACTCGCGGTGCTGATGGTTTTCACCGGTTGGCGGATGATCGCTGGGTTGGTGCATGTCGCGTCCCACGGGATGTATGCCCTGCTGCTGGCCCTGTTTTGCGGCATCCTGACCTACACCGAGGGCATCATGGAAGCATTGATCATCGTGCTCGTAGTGCACCTGTTCATCAACTTCGTCATCTTCCGCCACGACCACATCCCGCTGATCGACATCCTGAAAAAGTTTACGCATAAATTTGGCGAAGACGTCGATCCGCGCAGCACCGACACCATGCTCGTGCATCGCGACCACGAGGTCGGCGGCCTGCGCTACAGCACCATCAGCCACAATGCCGCCGAGAAGAAAAACCTGACCGACTTCATCAACGATTGGGCCTTTGGCATCAACAACCACAGCATGGCCGCCGTCGTCGGCTGTTACGACATGAACGGCCTGCTCTGGGGCACATTTGCCAAGGAGCTGCGTGAAGGTCATCACAAGATCAAAGGCTACTTCGAGCACCTCTTCGAGCTGGAGGACGTACATGTGAAGTTCGAGAGCGGCGAGGTGCGGCAATACAAGGACATCTACATCCAGTCCGGCAAATACGTCTTCACCTTCAAGCGCAAGAAGGAGCTCATCAGCGTGCCCGCCCGCTATTCCTTCGTCTGCAAAAAGGAAAAAACCGGCTGGTTCATCCTCGAACACCACTCCTCCGAATTCCCCGCCTGATTTCATCTCCAGACATCGCCTTTCCAAAAAACATCCAACAAAACCAAGTCCCATGATCCCCGCCGCCGTCATCCTCATCGTTCTCATCATCCTCAGCGCCTCTGTCATCAAACAGGGGCATGTGGGAGTCGTCACCCGCTTCGGCAAATACCAGCGCCTCATGCTGCCCGGCCTCAACTTCAAGCTGCCACTGCTTGAAGGAGTTTATAAAAGCATATCCACGCAGAACCAGTCCATTGAGCTCGAATTCGAAGCCATCTCGCTTGACCAAGCCTATGTGAACTTCAAATCGCTCATCGTGTACTCCGCGCAGGACGCCGGTGAAGAGACCATCAAGAAGATCGCCTTCCGCTTCATCGACGAAAAGAGCTTCATGCAGACCCTCGTCCGCAGTGTCGAAGGCAGCATCCGCTCCTATGTGGCGAACAAAAAGCAGGCCGAAATCCTCGTCCTCCGCTCCGAAATCATCGGTGCCGTGAAGGATCACCTCGAAGAAGCGCTCAACAGCTGGGGCTATCACCTTCTCGACCTTCAGATCAACGACATCTCCTTCGACGAAGCCATCATGCGCTCCATGTCGCAGGTCGTTTCCAGCAACAACATGAAGATGGCCGCCGAAAACGAAGCCCAGGCCCAATACCTCATCAAAACCCGCGCCGCCGAAGCCGAAGCCCGTGCCATCCGCGTCAAAGCCGAGGCCGAAAAAGAAGCCTCCGAGCTCAAAGGTGCCGGCAACGCCCGCTTCCGCGAGCAAGTCGCCGAAGGTCTCGCCAACGCCGGCAAAACCATGCAGGCCGGCGAAGTGCCTCCCGGCTTCATGCTCTTCACCATGTGGCTCGACGGCATGAAATACATCTCCGAGCACGGCAAAGGCAACGTCATGTTCTTCGACGGCTCCAACGAAGGCATGGAACGCACCATCAAGCAGATGCAGGCGCTCAAAACGCTCGATAAGCGTTCACTCGAAGGCGCTGGACATTGATCTGCCAACCACGCGGCGTATTGCAGGGCCGCTTTTCCATGAAACGAGCCCTTTTCATCCTCCTCGCTTCCGTCGGCGGCCTCAGCGCTGCCGATCACACCGAGTCGAACGACAACCTCTGGCTCAACTACGTCGGCGATCATCCGCTCTTCGGCAGCAAATGGGGCCTGCACCTCGAATCGCAGATCCGTCGTGCGGACATGGGCGAGCACTGGCAGCAGCTCCTGCTGCACCTTGGCATCAATTACACCATCAGTCCGGCTTTGACGCTCAGCGCCGGTTTCGCTGGCCATCCGGTGTTCGAAGTGCAAACAGCGCTCGTCTTCAGCAACTGGCTGCCCATGCGCAAAGAGCTCCTGAAGCTCAGCCACCACCCGAAGGTGCAGGTGGATTTTTGGAACACGCATTTCGTCGATCACTCGGTCATCAAAAAGCTTGAGGAAATGGCTCTGAATTGGAAACTCTAAAACCGCGAGTTCATCTTCGCCGGGCTCGATGGGCACCGTCCGGTCTCCTCGCATCCCCAGGCTGCGCGACGGCTGTCCCGTGTGTGATGATTCACATCATGTTTGCGCCTGCTGGATTTTTCCGGCTGGCACCGCGTCAAGGAAATCGACCTCGCCTGTTTTCAAATCGTATAATGCACCTACGAGTCGAATTTTTCCGGCTTTTTCGAGTTCGTGCAACGTGCGACTTTCTGCGCGGATGTAGTCCACCGTGCGCTTCACATTGCGGCGTGCGACACTATCAACAAAGGCGGCTTTGATCTCCGGAGTAACCCAGTCACCAAAAGGTTTGGAGCCGGGCACGATGGATTTCTGGATCTCGCTGACCAGTGCGTCCAGATGCTGGCATCCAGTGGCCTCCGCAGGATTCTGGCCGCTCTCAAACAGATCCACCGCGGCCTTCACCGCACCGCAGCTGGTGTGCCCCATGACCAGGATGAGCTTCGCCCCGGCTACGGCACACCCAAACTCCATGCTGGCCAGCACCTTTTCCTTGGCAACGTTTCCGGCTATGCGGATGACAAACGCATCTCCAAGGCCAAGGTCGAAAATCAACTCGACCGGACTGCGGGAATCAATGCAGCTAAGCACCACCGCGAGCGGGAACTGCCCGGTCGAGGTGGCTATGACGAGGCGCGAGAGATCACGGGTGAGTCGGTGACCGCTGACGAAGCGTTCGTTGCCTTTTTTCAGCAGGTCGAGCACGGCCTCAGGGGTGATCTGGCGCTGGATATCGCGGGTGGTGAGATCGACATACTCGACGTGGTCATCCACGGTGTAGCGGTCTTTGAACCCGATGAGGTTCACGCGGATGCTGTGCGCGGGCGCGGAGTCGCGGCGGAATTCATCGATGAGGTCGAGCACATCCGGGTCGATGTAGTCCGTCTTGCGCGCGTCGATGAGCACCTGGGAGCCGTCCGGGATGGTGGCGAGCGTGGCGGTGAGCACGCCGCGATTGAGAAAGCTCACTTGGTCCGCCAGCTCGATGCGCAGCAGATCACCACCAACGTGGTGCTCCAGCACGCGGTGCAAGGGGCGGCGGTAATTGCTGCGCAGGATGAAGACAATGGCCGTGCCGAGGCCAATGAGAGTGCCGATGAGCAGGTCCGTGAAGAAGATGGCCGTGATGGTGGTGATGAAGGGGATGAACTGCGAGCGGCCTTCCGCGTACATTTGTCTGAAGAGAGCCGGGCTAGCGAGCTTCAGCCCGGTCGCGATGAGGATGGCGGCGAGGCAGGAGAGAGGGATGCGGTTCAGCAGCGACGGGATGAGCAGCACGCAGAGCAGCAGCAGGCCGCCATGGATGACGGCGCTAAGGCGGGTACGGCCTCCCGCATTGATATTCACGGAGCTGCGCACGATAACGGAGGTGAGCGGCAAGCCGCCGAGCAGACCGCTGATGATGTTTCCCGTGCCCTGGGCTAGCAGCTCGCGGTCCGGCGGCGTGTGGCGCTTTGCACGGTCCAGCTTGTCCACGGCCTCGATGTTTAGCAGCGTCTCCAGAGAGGCCACAGCGGCGATGAGAAGCGCGGCGCTGTAGGTGCTGGATTTGAATAACACTCTCCAGTCCGGCGTGCGGAGATTCCCCCAAAGGCTCTCGAGGCCATCAAAGACGGGCACCTGCACCAGATGCGTGCTGTCGATGACCCAAGGCTTGCCCAAGCTATTGAAGAGCGCGGAGGCCAGTGTGCCGCCGAGCACCACGATGAGCGGCGCGGGAATGATGCTCTTTTTCAGCGGACTGCGTTCCCAAATCATGAGCAGCAGAAAGGAGGCGATGCCGATCACCGCCGCGCCCGGCTGGATATCAAAAAGCGTCTCGATGAGCTCGGTGAAGGTGTTTTTCTGATCCGCCTGGAGAAAGCTCATCTCCCCCTCCGCATCGGGATCATGGCCAAAGACATGCGGAATCTGTTTCAGCACCAAGATGAGGCCGATGGAGGCCAGCAGCCCTTTGATGACGCTGGTGGGAAAGAAGGCCGAAATGAAGCCCCCGCGGCTCAGCCCAAGTCCGATCTGCATCACTCCCGCGATGACCACCGCCACCAGAAAGGCATCATAGCTGCCCAGCGCGGCGATTTGCGAGGCCACCACCGCAGTGAGGCCCGCCGCTGGCCCGCTGACACTCGTGTGCGAGCCACTGAGCGGCCCCACCACGATGCCGCCCACGATCCCCGCGATGATCCCCGCAAACGGCGGCGCATCCGAAGCCACCGCGATGCCCAAACAGAGCGGCAGTGCAACGAGGAACACGACCACGCTGGCGGAAAGGTCCGCTCCGAGGTTTTTGAAAGAGCTGGAGGCAGGTGAAGATGCGCTCATAAATGTGTATTATGCACCCAGCGCAGAGTTTTTCTCAAGCTCCGAAGTAAAAATGACAGCCCACGCCAGTGATGAAATCCCCTGCCCAGGCGATGGCTTCCCCCGCCATCACTTGGCAAAATAGCTGCTTTTTCCCAGCGCATGCTTTTCCGACTTATCACCATCACCCTGATCATCGTCGCAGCACTCCTTGGTGGTCACATCGCCGCAGCAGCGGACCACACCGAGTCGAACGACAACCTCTGGCTCAACTACGTCGGCGATCATCCCTTTTACCCGGGCAGCAAGTGGGGCCTGCACCTCGAATCGCAAATCCGCCGCGCCGACATGGGCGAGCACTGGCAGCAGCTCCTGCTGCGTCCGGGCATCAACTACACCATCAGCCCCGCTTTGACCGTCAGCGCCGGTTATGCCTGGGTCGAGACGCATCCGTATGGCGACATCCCCGTCGCCGCGGAGTTCCCTGAGCATCGTTTCTGGGAGCAGGTGGCCTACAATCACAAGGCGTTCGGCCTCGAATGGACGCACCGCCTGCGTTCGGAGCAGCGCCGCATCGGCGAAGTGTCCCCCGCGACTGGCGATGTCACCAACTGGCGCTACGAAAATCGCATCCGCTACATGCTGCGCACGACCATTCCGCTCAGCGATGACAAGAAATGGTATCTGGCTCTCTGGGACGAAGTTTTCTTCAACTTCGGCAGCAACGTCAGCATGAACTACCTTGACCAGAACCGCGCCTTCATCGGCCTGGGACGCCAGCTCAGCCCGACGACCAAGCTCGAAATCGGCTTCATGGAGCAGACAGTGCAGCGTCGTGGTGGGGTCGTATGGGAGAACAATCACACGGTCGCGGTGTGGCTGATGTCGAAGTGGCCCTTCGGCAGCAAACAGTAACCACGCGCCGAATTGGCGATGCATCATAGCCCTCTCGCTCTGCGAGAGGAGCTTGGCGTTCTGCCAGATCATGAAGTATCGAATTAGAAAGCCGTGCTCAGTTTGCGGAAAACCTCGGCTCATCTTGCGGAGCAAGATGGCCACTCTGCTGGCGCATGATTCGAGCGTGAACAGGCCCTGCGCTGCAGACCAGGCAAGGAGCGTGGATCGCCTCCACCGGTGGATAAGATGTTCACCTTCCTCTGAGTTCCTCACTGCCTCAACGGCACCACGGCCCCGATGCGCACCCCACTCGGCTGGGTGGCTGTCACTCTGAGTTCGCCGCCGCATTGGCGAGCGCGGGCACGCATGCCGACCATGCCGAGGCTCGGGGGGGATTCCGTTTCGTCCTCAGGCAGGCCTTTGCCGTCATCGACGATGCTGAGACGGATGTGCTTGTCCTCGAGAGCGAGCTGAATGGTCACGCGCTTGGCCTCGGCATGACGGGCGATGTTGGTGAGCGCCTCCTGGGCGATGCGGAAGAGGTGGGTCTCGGTTTCATCGGCAAAACGGCCGGGGCAGGTGGAGTCATAGTCCACCTTGATCCGCGTGCGCTGCGCAAATTTCTCCGCCAGCCAGCGCAGACCGGCTTCGAGGCCGAAGTCGTCGAGAATGACCGGGCGGAGAAGTTGCGAGAGCTCGCGCACGTTGGCGATGGATTCATCGACCAGGTGGAGGCAGTCGTTTCGAAGCGAATCGAGATCGTGGGTGCTGCCACGTGTCAGATTCGCCCGCACGGCGGCGAGTGATTGGCCGAGTTCGTCATGCAACTCGTGGGAGAAGCGCCGTGCGGCCTCCTCCTGCGTTTGCAGCATGTGCCAGGAGACGCGGTTGAGTTCATCCGACTGCCAGCGGATGCGGCGGAGGCTTTTGCGAGTGAAGCCGACGGTCAGCAGCGCACAAATGGCCGCGAGGATGAAACTGGAGCCGAGGAGCAACGCGGCGTCATCGCCGAGTTCCTGCGATTGCTGCTCGATCTGGCGTTCCGCTGCCGCGAGGCGATCTGAGCTGCTCTTGATGAGATCATTCACCAAGGCGACGACGTGGTCGTGCAGATGAAAGAGCCGTTCTAGCTCATCGCGTGGCACCTGGGCCTGCGTGGCCAAAACCTGGCGAGCCTCGGCTGTGAAGGCTTTCACGCTCGATTCGAGGTCCTCCCAGACTTTTTCACCGGCAATGGCACGGGCTTCATCGGCCAGACGGGAGAGCTGAAGATCACTCTGCTCCAGATTGCGCAGCAGCTTGTCGTTGTCGGGACTCACTGGATGAAATTCTGCCACCTGATGCAGCACCTCCGTCATCGCATTCTCCTCCATCTGCACATCATGCACGAGGCGGGCGATGAGGAGCTGATCACGCGCCAGCGCCGCCACGCTGCTGCGGATGCGCTGGCTCTGCCGCACGGCGATGAGACCCGCCGCACCGAGTAGCGTCATGACGAGCAGGAAACCAAGTGCCAGCACACGCAGCACATTGCTCTCGGTGATGCGGAGAAAGGAGAAGCGCATGGCGAAAGGTCAGTCGATGAGGCCGTTGCGGATGGCAAAGCGCACCAGCTCGCCGATCGAGTGCAGGTTGAGCTTCTCCATGATGCGACCGCGATGCGCCTCGACGGTGTACACGCTTAAATTCAGTGCCGTGGCGATCTCCTTGTTCGTTTTGCTCTCGGCGATCATTTGCAGCACCTCACGCTCACGCGGCGAGAGCAGGTCGATGGGATTGGTGACATGCTTCCGGTAATCATCGAGCACCGCATCACTGACTTCTGGACTCAGCCAGCCCTTGCCAACGGCCACCGCCCGCACTGCGGCGAGGAAGTCTGCCTCGTTGCAATCTTTGAGCAGATAACCCTTCGCACCGGCCCGCAGCATCTCGCGCACATAGACGGAGTCTTTTTGCATGCTGAGCGCCAGGATGCGTGTCTTGGGCAGCACCTTCGTGATCTGCCGCGCGGCCTCGATGCCATTGAGTTCCGGCATCGTCACATCCATCACCACGACATCCGGCATGAGCTTTTCCGCCATCTCGACCGCCTCGCGGCCGTCCGATGCCTCCCCGACCACCTCCATGTCCCACTGCGCGGCGAGCAGGGCTCGGAAGCCATTGCGCACGACCCCATGGTCGTCAGCGAGGAGGATGCGGGTTGGTTTGGAGGCCATGACAGCTCTATCATGACGAGCAAAACGCGGAGGGCAAAAACCTCCCATGATTTTGTGGGAAGGCACTGACCATCTCGTCGCAATAGGTGCCAACCTCTCCTCCCGAATGTTCTCTTCCCGACTCGCACCAGCCGCCGGCATGCTTTTGCTTCCTGTTATTCTGCATGCCCAATCACCGAAACCTGCGGACAAACCCACCGAGCTCACTGAGATTGTCATTGAGGGAAAGGCTGAGAGCCTTGTCGGAACCGCCACGTCTGCCTCAAAAGGACAAACGAGCACGAAGGAGCTGCTGGAGCGGCCGTTCTCACGACGCGGCGAGCTTCTGGAGAGCGTGCCGGGTGTCATCATCACGCAGCACAGCGGCGACGGAAAGGCGAACCAGTACTTCGTGCGCGGCGCGAACCTCGACCACGGCACGGATTTCCTGATGTACGTTGATGGCATGCCCGTGAACCTCCGCAACCACGCGCACGGGCAGGGCTATGCGGATCTGAACTTCATCATCCCGGAACTCGTCGGCGAACTCGAATACTGGAAGGGCAACTACTACGCGCAGCACGGCGACCTCAGCTCCTCCGGCGCGGCCCGCTTCAAGCTCGTGGATGAGCTGCCGCAGGGCATCGCGACCTCCACTTGGGGAGAATACGAGTTTTCACGCACTTTGATCGCGGACACGATCCAGGCTGGCGAAGGAAAGCTCACAATGGCGCTGGAACACCAGTTCTACAACGGGCCGTGGGCACTGAACTCGGACGCGACGCGCTGGAATGGCCTGCTGCGCTGGCACTGGCAGGACAGCACGGACAAGATCAACATCACCGCGATGGGCTACCAGGGCGACTGGATGTCCACGGACCAGATCCCCCTGCGCGCCATCGAAGCGGGGCTGGTTGACCGCTTCGGCTTCATTGATCCGACCAACGGCGGCAGCTCACGCCGCTACAGCCTTTCCTTGGACTGGACACGCGAAGAAGGCCGCCGCACCACACGCGCCAGCGCCTACGCGGGCTACTACGACCTCGATCTGTTTTCCAACTTCACCTACTTCGACAGCAATCCCGCGCCGGTGGGAGATCAGTTCGAACAGCAGGACCAGCGCTGGTTTTTCGGCGGCGAACTGGCCCGTGACTGGCGTTTTGACGCGCTGGGCCACGAGCAACGTTTCACCCTGGGCTTTCAGGTGCGTGCGGAGTGGATGGACGGCATCGGCCTCTATGGCACCACGGCCCGTGAGCGCTGGAACACCGTGCGCAAGGACGACATGTTCCAGGCCACTTACGGGCTCTTCTCCGAGCTGGAGTTCAAGCCGTTGAAGTGGCTGCGCGTCATCCCTGGCATGCGGGCGGATTTGATCCATTTCGACGTGCAGCGCAGCACGCTGCCGGAAAATGCGGGCGTGCTCTCCAAAGGCATCGTCAGTCCGAAGCTCAGCGTCGTCTTCGGCCCCTGGGCGGACACCGAGTTCTACCTCAACGGCGGCTTCGGCTTCCACAGCAACGACGCACGCGGCGTGAACATCGTCACCGATCCCTCCACTGGAGTCCCTGCGGACAGGGTGGACCCGCTGGTGCGCACCTACGGCGCCGAGTTCGGCATCCGCAACGAATCCATCCCCAAACTGGTCAACACGCTCTCGTTCTGGCTGCTGCGCAGTGATTCGGAGCTGATCTACGTCGGCGATGCCGGGAACACCGAGCCAGGACCGGGCTCGCAGCGCTACGGTGTCGAGCTCGCCAGCTACTGGCGGCCGACCGACTGGGCGATGGTCGATCTGGAGGCCACCTGGACGGACGCGCATCTGCGCACGGAAGATCCGCCCAGCCAGGAGATTCCCGGCTCCATACCCGTGACCTTGAACGCCGGCTTCACCCTCGGGGGGGCGGAGGGTTTCTTTTGCTCACTGCGCGGACGCTACTTTGACGGACGTCCTCTGAACGAGACGCTGGATGTGGAGGCGCGGGAGTCCTTCCAGGTGAACGCGCGCCTTGGCTACCGTCGCAAAAACTGGGAGGTCGCCGTGGACTGCCTGAACCTGCTCAACCGCCCCGACAACGACATCGAGTACTTTTACGGCAGCCAGCTCCCCTCTGATCTCGGCGCCACTGTGGACGACCGCCACATCCACCCCATCGAGCCGCGCATGTTCCGCGTATCGGTGACGTGGAAGTTTTGAAGTCACCCAGGACGGTGAGCACGCCGGATTTCCTCTCCTCCCTCACTCCCGGAACTCCTCGCGATCCGGGATGCGCGTGAAGGCGATCTTCGTGCCGGAAAACGTGCGCACCGTGTCCGGCGTGAAGCCAATGACGACGGAGTCGCGGCCGCGCTTTTGGTTGATCTTGTCCAGGATGCGGCTGAGCTGCTCGCGGCGAGCACGGGTTTCCTCGTCGATGAGCGAAGGGAAAAGCTCCATCTGTTTGGGCAGCGACCCGGCTTCCAGCCCGAAGAGGGTCACGGAAACTTTCTTCACGCGCTGCCAGCGCGCCTGCTTCATCACACGCTGCCAGAGTTCTGCCAGCACGCGTGCCAGCGCGATGCTATCGCAAACAGGCTCGAACTTCGCCTGGGACTCAAAACGCGGCCCCTCCTCCGCACGCACGCTCAGGTGCAGGTGCGTGGCGCGGTATTTCATGCGCCGCAGACGGCTGGCGGCCTTCAGCAGCAGGCGGCGCGCCACGATCCCTGCCTGCGGCGGTGTGCGCAGCTCGGGCGCCAGCACATGGCTGTGGCCCACCGTGCGTTTTTCCACCGGCTGGTCGTCTTCGGTCGGTCCTCCGTGCAGCGCATGCCAGAAGCGGTCTCCGCACACGCCGCCCCAGGCGCGATGCAGCACCTCGCGCTCCGCATCCCACAGTTCTTTCATCGTGTGAATGCCGCACGCATGAAGGCGCGGCTCGATTCGTCGGCCGATGCCGGGCAGGTCACGCAATTCGAGCTCCAGCAGCCGTCCAGGCAGCTCATCGGCTCGCAGAACCACCAATCCATCCGGTTTCTGCATGTCGGAGGCCACTTTGCCAAGAAAGCGGTTCGGAGCCAGGCCGATAGAGCAGGTGATGCACTCGCCCACCCGCTCCCGCAGGCCGCGTTTGATGTGTTTTGCCAGATCCACCGCGGCATCCAGCCGGCGGCGAGGCGCGTCGAGCTTGCACGCCATCTCGTCGATGGAACAGATCGAGTGGACTGGAAAGTGGCGGTCGATCTCATCGAGAACTTTGTGGTGGAACTCCACGTACTGATCGTGGTTCGCCAGCACCGTGATGAGTTCGGGACAGCGCCGCCGTGCCTCGCCGATGTTTGTTCCCGTTTTGATGCCAAACTTTTTCGCCTCATGGCTCGCCGCGATGGCGCAGGTCGCATCCGTGTCCACCGGCACCACCGCCACCGGTCTGCCGCGCAGTTCCGGCTGCAACTGCTGCTCCACACTGGCGAAAAAGCTGTTCAGGTCGAGGAACAGCCAGTCCACGAAAACAGTGGAAGACGAATTGAAATTAAGAACAGCCATGCAGGTGGCTATTCATGCCTCAAACTCAAAAACTGTTCAATAGAACAGTTTTTCAAGGGGGGTAGATTTTTGCACGCCTTACCGCACCTCGAACGACAATTGGGCCGTCTTCGCAGACGGAGCGGGCTGTTCACGATCCACCTCAAAGGGGTGCAGCAGGTTGTTTCCGGCCAGGTCTTCAAGCAGCGGATCGATCTCCAGCGTGTAGGAGCCGGAGCTCCAGTTTTCAGGTGGAATGAAAGTCCACGAACGCGCGTCGGGAGTGACCTGAACAGTGCCGCTGAGCCGCTTCTTGCCGCGTTTGACCGTCAGCGCGGAAACGAGCATGGCGGGATCGAGCGACTCATCGAATTCGACGCGCAGCACATCACGCGTTCCTGCCTTCGGCGCGAAGAGTTTCCAGCGTGACGGATCGGGACAGGCGTGATCGACAGCACCTGCGGAAAGCGTGAACGATGTGTCTTTTCCCAGCGGCACCCCCGCGGCGGAGCGCCAGCTCCCGCTGATCTTCAACGTGTGCTTTTCTCCTTCGTGCAGCACCGGCCCTTCATCGAGGTTGAGATTCACGCCTGTCTTCTGCCGCCCTGGATGCAGCCAGAGCGTGAGACGCCTTCCATCGGGCGACCACAGCTCCGTCTCGCGGAATGCACCCGCCACGACACTGCCATCCTGGCGATGCAGCGTAATGCGCTCCAGAAACACGCCCTGCTCCATTGGCTGGGTGAAGTGCAGGTAAACTTTCAGCGCGTTCGCCGGCAAAACGGCGGGCGATGGCGCGATGCCAACCTGCAGCACCGCGGTTTCGGAAGGTTCAAGCCGCAAAAGCTGTGTGCTCCAATCCCCCTTCCCGGTTTGAAGCTCGACGCGATATGTTTCTCCCGCCACCAGCGGCAAAGCGGGAGCAAAACACACGCCTTCCCCATGACGCGAAACAGCGCCAAACATGGGCGACGTCACATCACCGCGAAAAACGCGGATGTCGGAGCCATGCGCCTCGATCTGCCCTTTTTCATTCACCCGCACCCCGGCTGCACGACAGAGGCATGTGAGGCATAAAGCCGCTGACAAGACTGTGACGAGGCGCTGCTCGATGCTTCCTATTTGCCTCATGCCAACATCCCATCAGCGGTTAAAAGCAGATAGCTCATCTGTTCAAGGCAGCACGGCCACTTCGAGGCTCAGAGTGCCCTCGTTGTCCTTCAGAATGATCGCCTTGGTATTGTCGAACTTGTCGGCCTGCACGGCACCGAAGAGCGAATCGACGATCTCGATGCCGTCAGGACCTTTCGGGGCTTTTTCATCGCGACGGGCGGCGTTTTCGTTCGTCTTGTCCGGCGCTTTCGCGTCGAGGTAATCCATGCTGATGCGCGCGCCCCACATCTTGCTGGGACCGAAGGCGTTCTGCTTGAAGCGCTGCGTGTGGACGACGAGCCAGTCCTTGCCGCTCTTGTCCGTGTAGCTGAAGAGATCGAGCGGACGGTTGCCGCTGCCGAGTTCCACCATGCTCACGCCCTTCACCTGCGCGCCGCTTTGAATGTCATCGACTTTAAACTTCGCCACCGGCGTGCAGGCGAACGCACCGACGACATAGGTCTCGCCGTTGTTGGAATAGGGGACGAAGCTCTGGATCGGCGCCTTCGTCTCCCACTTGCGGTGTGCCACATGGTAGGTCTCCGCGCTGAAGACGTTCGCCGTGCTGCCGTGCTTGATCGGCACCGGGATGGTGAAAATGCGGGAAGCGAACTCCTCATTGCAGGTGCCGGTGGCAAAGACGCGAGTGCCGTCAAAGGCCACGTCCGTGATGTTCGTCACCTTGCTGGCCGTGCCACCGGGCAGCGTGATGCGCGCCCAGGGCAGCTTCGCGGTGTCAAACGGCGCCACCTTGCCCGCGGCATCGACAGTGACGATGAGCACCGCGTTGTCCGGACGGCGCTGCACCGCGAGATAGATGCGGCCGCTGGCCGGATTCACGGCGAGGTCCTTGATCGTGATGTCCTCTTTTTTCACACCCAGGCCGCCGGCGATCACGCTGCTGATGTCCGTCACCGGTTTGTCCAAAACCTTCTTCTCAGGCCCGACATCCCCGGTTTGAATGGCGACGACACTCGCCGATCCCGGCTCCGCCACGAGCAGCAACCCGCCCGGCCCGAAACTGAGCGAGGAGAGCGATTTCAACTCCAAGCCGCCGGTTTGCGGCGATTCGATAAGCGATGGAGAAACGGCGACAGGGGCCGCTGATGTCGCAAGCGCGGCAGTGAGCACAAAGGAGAGGCAGATGGCTTTCATAAGAGTCGGGGGGTGGAGTTCACCGCATGGTACGGGACTTGCCGGCGAAATGTCACGATCAAAGATCTGGGGCGTCATATGAAACCCGAGTTCACACGGAGTTCACTGTCCGGGGCTTGATCTTTGGCCGAAAAACGGCGACCCGATGAACGCCGCATGAAAAAACAGCCCTCCGAAGCCCGCAAACCGGCGAAACGCACGCTCTCGCGCTGGCAGTCGTTCAAGCGGCTCTTACTCATCACCGTCATGGGCGGCTCGCTGCTATGCACGCTCACCGCAGCGGTCGTGATCGGCATCTACAGCAATCTGGCGAAGGACTACGACCTCACGAAGCTCGGCCAGATGCCGGAGCGCACCATCGTGATGGATTACAAAGGCGAGGTACTCGGACGCATGCATGGCGAGAACCGCATCATCGTGCCGCTGAGCGAGGTTTCTCCCTGGTTTGTGAAGGCGCTGCTCGCGCGCGAGGACGCGCGCTTTTACAGCCACGGCGGCATCGACTTCAAAGGCGTCCTGCGCGCCACGGTGCGCAACCTCAAGGACATGCGCGTGGTGCAGGGCGCGAGCACGCTGACGATGCAGCTCGCGCGCAACAGCTATCCCGACCTCGATGACCGCAGCCTGCATCGCAAGCTCGTGGAGATGATGCTCGCACGCCGCATCGAGAAGGCCTGCACAAAGGACCAGATCATCGAGCACTATGTGAACCGCATCTTTTACGGCCCCGGCATCTACGGCGTGCAGCGAGCCAGCCAGGTGTACTTCGGCAAACATGCCAGCCAGCTCAATCTGAGCGAGGCGGCGATGATCGCGGGCATCATCCGCAGCCCGGTGCGCTTTTCCCCGTTCCGCAACTACGAGGGCGCCCTCAAGGAACGTGACGATGTGCTCAAACGCATGCTCGAGACAAAGATGATCACGCCAGAGGAGGAGATCGCCGCGCGCTACGCCGACATCGCCCTGCATGCGCAGCCCGCCTTCCAAAGCCAGGGTGGCTACGCGCTCGACGCCGTGCGCCGTGATCTCGACCTGATCTTGGAACAGCAGGAGATTGAGGACGGCGGCCTGCAGGTCTTCACCACTCTAAGCAAGGAGCTCCAGGACGCGGCGGACGAGGCCGTGGAAAAACGCCTGAGCGCCATCGAAAATCAGCGTGGTTACAAGCACCCAAAGAAGGCCGATTTCGACAAGACCTGGGATGGCACGCAGGAAATCTCGTCAACGCCTTACCTTCAGAGCGCGGTCATGGTGCTGGACAATCAAACTGGCGGCATCCTGGCCGTGGTCGGTGGTCGTGATTACCGCCAGAGCAAATACAACCGCGCCACTCAGGGAGAACGGCAGATCGGATCGACGGTGAAACCGTTCGTGTATGCCGCCGGTGTCGCCTCCGGTTTCGTGCCGGGCACCTACATCAACGACGCGCCCATCCAGCCCGGTGAGATCGACGGTTCCGATCCCGGCTGGAGCCCGCAGAACTCGGACGGCAAGTTCCTCGGACTCGCAACGCTGACCGAAGGCCTCGTGCGCAGCCGCAACACGATGACCGTGCGCCTCGGCAATTTCGCCGGGCTGAACCGTGTCATCGAACTGCTAACCAACGCCGGCTTCAACAAGCCCGCCGAACGCACCCCGCAGATCTTCATCGGCAATCTGGGCGGCAACCCGCGCCAGCTTACCAGTGCGATCAGCATTTTCCCAAATCAGGGCGTGCGCCGCCGCCCGTTCCTCATCGACCGCATCATCGACAAGGCCGGCAACGTCATCTACCAGACACCGGTGCTCGAATCCGAGGTGATCACACCCAGCGTGGCACTCTTGATGCGCAATATCCTCTCCCAGGTGCTCGACCGCGGCACCGCGGCAGCCTTGCGCAGCACCTACGGCTTCAAAGAACCCGGCGGCGGCAAAACAGGCACCACGAACGATTACAAGGACGCTTGGTTCGCCGGCTACACGGATCGCGTGAGCTGCGGCGTGTGGGTGGGCCTCGATAAGCCGCAGACGATTGTCGATGAAGGTTACGGCGGCACGCTGGCGCTGCCCATCTGGGCCGATGTGATGAAAAAAGCCGTCGCGCTCGGCTACAAGACGGAAGTGCCGAAAGTCCTGCTGCCGCTCACCAAGGTGACGCTCTGCCGCGTCAGCAGCCAGCTCGCCACCGACGGCTGCGGCCATGCGAACACCGCGTATGAAGAAGCATTGCCGTATGATCTCGTGCCACAGGGCTTCTGCATGGAGCACCAAGGCTACGCTGCCCCTCCGCCACAACGCATGCAGCAACAGCCACAGCGCGGCTTGTTCGACCGCATCCGGGGCTGGTTCCGTTAAAGCGATTCAATAACCCAGCCAAGGCCCCAGCCACTTCTCCGCTTCAGCAAGGCTCATGCCTTTGCGTTGCGCGTAGTCTTCGACCTGGTCTTTGCCGAGGACGCTGATGCCGAAGTAGTGGGACTCGGGATGGCTGAAGTAAAGGCCGCTGACGGCGCTGCCGGGATGCATGGCCATGCTTTCGGTGAGTTCGACGCCGGTTTTGGCGGTGGCGTCGAGCAACGCGAAGAGGATGGGCTTCTCGGTGTGGTCGGGCTGCGCGGGATAACCGGGCGCGGGACGGATGCCGCGGTATTTTTCCTTCACGGTTTCCTCCAACGAGAGGTCGCCGGGCTTTTCGTAGCCCCAGGCGAAGCGGGCCTGCTGATGCAAGTATTCGGCAAAGGCCTCGGCGAGTCGGTCAGCGACGGCTTTGGTCAAAATGCCGTGGTAGGGATCGTGCGCGGCATCGAACTCCTTCGCGAACTCATCCGCGCCATGAATGCCGACGCAGAAGCCGCCGATGTGATCGGTGCGGCCGCTGTCCTTCGGCGCGATGTAGTCGCTGAGGGCGTAGTTGGCGGTGTCTTTCTTGATGACCTGCTGACGCAGCGTGTGGAAGGTCGTTTTGAGCTTCCCGTTTTCGTAAACTTCGATGTCATCGCCGACGCTATTCGCCGGGAAGAAGCCGAAGACGCCGCGAGCCTGGAATCGCTTCTCGGCGATGATGCGGTCGAGCAGGGCCTGCGCGTCGTTGTAGAGCTTGAGGGCCTCAGCCTCGGCTTTGACCTTCATTTCGGCATCTTCATGCGCGGAGGAGAAACGCTTGTCGGCGGCGATCCAGCGTCCGCGGAGCTCCCACGAGTGGAAGAAGGGTGACCAGTCGATGAACTCACGCAGCGTGGCGATCATCTCGGGGCCTTCGTAAGTCTTCGTGCCGGTGAAGCTTGGCGTGGCGATGTCCTGCGTGCTCCAGTCGAACTTTTGGCCCTTCTCACGCGATTCGGCGAGGCTGAGGAGCTGGCGGTCCTTTTTCTTGCCGTATTCCTCGCGGAGCTTCGCGTGGCGCTCTTCGTTGGCCTTCACAAAGCCTTCGCGCTGGTCTTCGCTGATGAGCGAGGTGGTCACGGGCACGCTGCGGGAGGCATCGAGCACATGCACGATGGGTCCGCTGTATTTCGGCGCGATCTTGATGGCCGTGTGCGCCGGGCTGGTGGTGGCACCGCCGATCAAAAGAGGCTGCTTGAAGCCGAGGCGCTCCATTTCCGAAGCGACGTGCACCATTTCATCGAGCGACGGCGTGATGAGGCCGCTGAGGCCGATGACGTCTGCGCCGACTTCGATCGCTTTATCGAGAATCTTCTGGCACGGCACCATCACACCCATGTCGGTGACTTCGAAGCCGTTGCAGGCCAACACGATGCCGACGATGTTTTTGCCGATGTCATGCACATCGCCCTTCACGGTGGCGAGCACGATTTTGCCCGCACTGCGCTGCGCCGGGTTGGCGAGCTTTTCCTGCTCCATGTAGGGCTGCAGGTAAGCGACGCTCTGCTTCATCACGCGGGCGCTTTTCACGACCTGCGGCAGGAACATTTTGCCTGCGCCGAAGAGATCGCCGACGACGCTCATGCCGTCCATGAGCGGGCCTTCGATGACGCTGAGCGGCTTGCCGAGCTTCGCGAGCGCCTCGGCGGTGTCGTCGTTGATGAAATCGGTGATGCCTTTGAGCAAAGCGTGCTCGAGACGCTTCTCGACGCTCTCATTGCGCCAGCTCATGTCGACTTCCGTCTTCTTCGCGGCTCCGGCCTGGCCTTTGAACTGCTCGGCGTAATCAACGAGGATCTCGGTGGCATCGGGACGACGATTCAAAATCACGTCCTCGACCTTCACGAGCATCTCCGGCGGGATCTCTTCATACACTTCGAGCATGCCGGCGTTCACGATGCCCATGTCCATGCCCGCTTTGATGGCGTGATACAAAAACACGCTGTGCATGGCCTCGCGCACCTTGTTGTTGCCGCGGAAGCTGAAGCTGATGTTGCTGACGCCGCCGCTGACCTTTGCATGCGGGAGGTTTTCTTTGATCCAACGCGTCGCGTTGATGAAATCGACTGCGTAGTTGTTGTGCTCCTCGATGCCGGTGGCGACGGTGAGGATGTTCGGATCGAAAATGATGTCCTCGGGCGGGAAGCCGACCTCATCGACGAGGATGCGATACGCTCGCTCGCAGATGCGGATCTTGTCTTCGTAAGTCGCGGCCTGGCCCTGCTCGTCGAAGGCCATCACCACCGTGGCGGCGCCGTATTGTTTGATCTTCGTGGCGTATTCTTTGAACTTCGCCTCGCCTTCCTTCAGCGAGATGGAGTTCACGATGCCCTTGCCTTGCAGGCACTTCAGACCGGCCTCGATGATCTCCCACTTCGAGGAATCGACCATGATGGGCACCTTGTTCACCTCCGGCTCGGTTTGCAGGAGGATCAAAAACTTCGTCATCATTGGCACGCCGTCGATGAGGCCTTCGTCCATGCAGACGTCGATG
>NZ_JBIIHA010000019.1:0-104091 GCF_044236155.1 Prosthecobacter sp. | reverse complement strand
GTGCGCGCATGGATGTCGAGCAGGGCCAGGACTCGATCCTGCAACCCCAGCCAGAAGGCGTTTTGAAATGAAAGCAACGCCAGCACCGCCGCGCAGACCAGGCTAATCACCAGCACCTGCCTTTGCCTGCCGGGACCGGCACTTGCCTGGCAGATGTGCCCGCCATCGAGCGGAACGACGGGCAGGAGATTGAGGAGCGCCCAGAAGATGCTGACGATGGTGAAGCCATCGAGCATGCGGTGCAGCCACTGATACGGCGGCTGCCAGAGCGTGATCGTCCAGCCGGCGGCGAGCCCGGCGAGGATTTGCAGCACGGGCCCGGCGGCGCTGACGATGAAATCCTCCCTCCGCGTGCGCCACTGGCTGCCCTGGGCGATGCCGCCGAAGGCGATCAACTGGATGACGACCCGGCGGTCGCCGAAGTTCCGCATCACCAGCGCATGGCCCAGCTCGTGAATGAGGATGGAAAGGAGCACCGCCACCATCCAGGCCAGCAGGGCGCTGAATTGAGCGGGCGTGGTGGCGTAAAGCGCGCCGCCCATGAGGGCGGTGTTCAACCAGAACATCCCGTGGATCAGAACAGGGAAACCAAAAAGGGTGAAACGCAGCATGGTCGGGGCAGGGCGGGGGATGGGGTGATTTCATCCCATAGAGCGCGCTGCAAATCCACCACTTCGTTGCGCGGCGGGAAAATGCCCGAAATGGCCGGAAACATCCGCAGTGTGGCGGGCGTTACGCGCCTTCCATCCTGCCATGAAACGACTTCTCTGCGCCCTCCTGCTCGCCACTCCACTCCTTGCCGACGAGGCATCCGACATCCTCGCTCAATCCGGCGTGAAGGGCGGCATCGTGGTCCATGTGGGCTGCGGGGACGGCACGGTGACGCAGAAACTGCGGGCGAATGATTCCTACCAAGTCCAGGGCCTCACGAAGGAGGCGGACAAGGTGCCCGCCATCCGCGATGCCATCTACAAGGCCGGGGTGAGCGGCGCGGTGGCGGTTTCGGAGTGGAACGGCCAGCACCTCCCCTACATCGAGAATTACGTGAACCTGCTCGTCATCGAGGACGCGGCTTCCGTTTCCAAAGAGGAGATCGACCGCGTGCTCACGCCGCTGGGCGTGGCGATGGTGAAAAAGGGCGGCGCGTGGGAAAAGATCACGAAGGCTTGGCCGAAGGACATGGATGAGTGGACGCACTACGCCTATGACTCGAAGGGGAACCCAACGTCGAAGGACATGCTCGTCGGGCCACCTTCGCGGATGCAGTGGGTGGGAAATCCGCGCTGGAGCCGCCATCACGACCGCATGTCGTCGGTGAGCGCGAAGGTTTCAGCGGGCGGGCGCATCTATTACATCATCGATGAGGGCAGCCGCATCTCGATCCTCATGCCCGCGAAGTTCATGCTCATCGCCCGCGATGCCTTCAATGGCACGGTGCTTTGGAAAAAGCCGATCCCCCAGTGGAGCACGCACCTCTGGCCGCTGAAATCCGGCCCCACGCAGCTCACGCGCCGCATCGTGGCGATGGGGGACAAGGTCTATGTGACCATGGGCATCACCGATCCGATTTCCTGCCTCGATGGAGCCACGGGCAAGGTCATCCGCGTGTATGACCAAACCAAAGGCGCTGAGGAGATCATCATGCGCAACGGCACCCTCTTTGCCCTGGTGAACAAGGACGCGGATCGCCTCAATAAAGAGTTCGCCGTGAAGCAGCAGAGCGATCAGAAGCGTGTGGAGACCGAGTTCAATTGGGACGGCAAGCCTCGTGAGCTTTTTGCCATCGAAGCCGAAAGCGGCAAGACGCTGTGGAAGCAGGAGGATCGCATCGCGCCGGTGACGATGGCGATTGATGACAAGCGCATCGTTTACTACAACGGCGACGGCATCGCCGCCCGCGATGTGAAGACCGGAGAAGTGAAGTTCACCACGGATCCCACGAAGCGCCGTGCGCTTTACGAGTTCAACTTTGCCCCGCGCATCATCCTGCATAACGACGTCATCATCTACGCCGGTGGCGATGGTGCGATGAAGGGCATGAACGCCGACACAGGCAAAGACATCTGGACCGCGCCGCATGAAAAGAGCGGCTACCGCAGCCTGGAGGACGTCATCGTCGCCCAGGGCCTCGTGTGGAATTCCGGCAACATGAACGGCAACCAAAGCGGCGAGTATCGCGGCTTTGATCCCATCACTGGCGAGAAAAAGAAGAGCTTCTTCCCCGACGTGCCAGAGGGCACCTACTGGTTCCATCACCGCTGCTACATGGGCAAGGCGACGGAGAAATACATCATCCCCAGCCGCACCGGCATCGAGTATGTCGATATGGAAAAGCAGCACTGGGATCTCAATCACTGGGTGCGTGGTGCCTGCCTCTATGGCGTGATGCCCGCGAACGGCCTCACCTATGCCGGACCTCACAACTGCGCCTGCTACCCCGAGGCAAAGCTCGACGGCATGGCCGTCATGGCGAGCGCTCCGCGTTACCCGATGCCTGCGAATACGCCCGATGATCAGCGCCTGGTGAGAGGCCCCGCGTATGCCGATGCCATCGACGAAAAAGAAGCCAGCAGCGAAGACTGGCCGACCTACCGCAGCGACAACGCCCGCAGCGGTGCGGCGAAGAGTGATCTGAAAAAGGATCTCGCCATGGCCTGGGAGGTCAAACTCACTCCCCCGCTCAGCACCACCACCACCGCCGCTGGCCTCACCTTTGTCAGCGAGGTCGATAAGCACACGCTGCATGCCTTTGACGCCGCCACCGGCAAACCCGCGTGGCATTTCATCGCCGGTGGCCGCATCGACTCACCGCCCACCTATTGGAAAGGCCGCGTGTTCTTTGGCGGCAAAGACGGCCAGGTCTATTGCGTCCGCGCCACTGATGGAGCGCTTATCTGGCGCTTCCAGGCCGCACCCGTCATGCTCAGCCATGGTGCCTGGGAAATGATGGAGAGCGTGTGGCCTGTGCATGGCAGCGTCCTGGTCGAAAACGGCCTTGTGAGCTGCGTTGCAGGTCATTCCTGCTTCCTCGACGGCGGCCTGTGGTTCTACCGACTCGACGCGAAAACCGGCGAGATGCGGGTGAAGCAAAACTACGACGACAAAGACCCCGAAACCGGCGGCGACCTCAATGATCGCCACAAGACGCTGCAAATGCCCGTCGCCCTCAACGACATCCTCAGCAGCGACGGCAAGTGGACCTACCTCCGCACGCAAAAAATCATCGCCGATGGCAAACGCGTCGAAATCGGTCCCGTGAGCGGTGATTTCGCGAAGCAGGGCGGCGCGCACAAGGGCGAGGGCGCGCATCTCTTCGCGCCGATGGGCTTCCTCGACGACTCGAACTTCCACCGCAGCTACTGGGTGTATGGCAAAAGCTTCGCCGGCGGTCACGGCGGTTATTATCAAGCCGGCAAATATGCCCCTGCGGGCCGCATCCTCGTTCACGACGACAAGAACGTGTACAGCTACGGACGCGAAGCCCAATATTACAAGTGGACTACCACCATGGAGTACACGCTCTTCTCCACGCCGAAAACGCCGCCGGAAGAGGCCTACAGCACTGAATCCGCCACCACGGCGCGTCAGGGCAACAGTCTCACACTTGGCCCCGACGGCCAGCCGCTGGCCGTGCAGCCGCCGAAATTGGAAAAGGAAGGCAAAAAGGCGGCGAAAGCCGAGGCCAAAGGGAAGGGGAAAGGCAAAGGCAAGGCAGGGGCCGCTCCCGCAAACGCCCCGGTTCCCGGCTCCGTGCTTTTCCCCGACCACGAGGTGCTGAATCCGGCGCAGACCGCGCTCAGCATCGAGGCGTGGGTGCTGCCGGACACCGCGAACGGCACGATCCTGCACCAAGGCGGCCCGCTGCAGGGTGTCGCGCTCGACATCCGCGAGAAAAAACCGCAATTCCATGTCCGCAGCGACAGCAAGCTGAGTTCCATCGTTTCAGCCGAGGCGCTCACCGAAGGGTGGCATCATCTCGTCGGCACGCTGGCCGCCGACAAGAAAATGAGCCTTTATCTTGATGGCAAACTCGTGGCCGAAGGAACGGGAGAACTCCTCACCGGCAAGCCCGCCCGTCCGATGTATCTCGGCAACGGCGAAGGAGCGGCCGAAGGCAGCGCCGGTGGTTTCAGCGGCCTGCTCGACCAGTTCGCGCTCTATCGCAAGGCGCTCACGCCCGCCGAGGTGCAGCAGCGCTTTGAAGCGCCCGACATGAAACCTGCGGATGCCGTTCTTGTCTGCAACTTCGACAACGGCGACTCACGTGACAGCTCCGGCAACTCCGCCCACGGCATCGGTGCCGGTGTGGAAACCGGCAAGGGCAAGGTGGGCGCCGCGCTCTGGTTCAAAGGCGGCGCTGGCGGCGGCAAGGGCGGCAGCAACACTCCCGGCAGCTTCGTGAAGCACACCTGGGACCGTTTCGTGCCCATTGTCGCGCGCAGCATGGCGCTCGCGGGCAAAACGGTGCTCGTCAGCGGCGCTCCCGACACCATTGATGAGGAATATGCCTTCGAACGCCTCGCCGCTCGTGATCCTGCAATCCTCAAAGAGCTCGAAGAACAAAACGAAGCCCTCGAAGGCCGTCGCGGTGCCAAGATGTGGGCCGTGAACACCGAAACCGGCGAGCAATCCACCGGCCTCGAACTCACCAGCCCTCCCGTCTGGGACGGCATCACCGTCGCCCAAGGCCGCGTCTATGTGAGCACGATGGACGGCCGCTTGCAGTGCTTTGGCAAATGATCCTCAGCGCTTCTGCGTTCCGAGAATCGTCAGTCGCTGCACGTCATCCAGCTTCTTCATGGCCGCGACCTCACGGTGGAATGCGTCAAGGTTTCCGCCGTGCTTCTTGAGCAGCCGCCCGAAGCCCGGCACGAGGGTGTGATAAGCGGCGATGGTGTTGAGCCGCGCGTTGTTCCATTTCTGCGCGGCGTTTTGCATGCTCATGCGCGACACAGGCGGATTCGCCCCCGCTTTTTTCAACATCTCCTCAAACACCCGCTGCTTGGCCAGACGCCGGTCGTCGGGCGTGGCAAAGTCCTGAAGAGTGTAAAGGGCGTTCAGCTTGTCCCGCGTGTCGAGCAGCAGGCGGACATTGCCCTGCTGCACTCTCAGGCTGGCTTCGTAGGCGCGCAGACCCGCCGCATCGCCTCTGGCGCGCAACCAGCGACGCACGCCTTCCTGCGCGTTGGCGGTGGCGAAGGCCTCGTTGAAGTCGGTGTCGCCGGGAATGAAGACTTTGGCATGCGTCAGCTCGTGGAAGATGAGCTCGGCCAGTTCGGCATCGCTGCGGTGCAGGAAGGTGTTGAACACGGGGTCTTTGAAATAACCGAGTGTCGAGTAGGCCTCCACGCCGCCGACGAAAACATCGAGGCCTTGTTTGCGCAGGCGTTCGCCCTCTTGTTGCGCGTCCTTCTCGTCAAAAAAGCCGCGATACTTCAGATGGCCGACGAGCGGATACCACCAGCGCTTCGCCTCCACGGAAAACTCCGGCGCGGCAAACACCACCCACACGACGTAGGGACGCTTCAGGTCGCAATACTTGCCAAAACTCTTCGTCGGCAGTCGCAGATCGCTCGCGGCGAAAGCGCGCAGCTCCTCGATGAGCCGCAGGCGTTGTTTCACCCGCTCCTCCACTTTTGAATCGGCCAGCGCGGCCGCATTTGGCCGCGATTTGCGCCAGATCTCCATCTGTCCGCCCGCCGCCTGCGTGTAAAAACGCACGGTGCCGCACGAGCAGACCAGCAAGGCCGGGAGGAGCGCGAACCAGTTGCGTGCGGGCATCATCGCTCCAGTTTAGCGGGTCATTTCCAACCGCAAACTGCAATGTCTTTCATCCACGACGATTTCCTGCTCAGCACCAAGTCCGCCAGCCGCCTGTATCACACGTTCGCCAAGGATGAGCCGATCCTCGATTACCACAACCACCTGCCGCCGAAGGACATCGCGCAGAACCGCCAGTTCAAGAACCTCTTTGAGATCTGGCTTGAAGGCGACCACTACAAATGGCGCGCGCTGCGCTGCAACGGCGTGCCGGAGGAGTTCATCACCGGCAAGGCCAGTCCGCGTGACAAGTTCCTCGCTTGGGCCAAAACGGTGCCGCACACGCTGCGCAATCCGCTCTACCACTGGACGCATCTCGAATTGAAGCGCTATTTCGGCATCGACACACTGCTGGATGAGAAGACCGCCCCGGCGATCTGGGAGCAGACCGAGGCGATGCTGGCGAAGCCGGAGATGAGCGCCCGAGGCATCCTGCGCACGCAAAAGGTGAAAGCGCTCTGCACCACGGACGATCCGATCGACAATCTCGAGCACCATCAAAAGTGCGCGGCAGATGGTTTTGAAGTGGGCGTTTATCCCACCTTCCGTCCCGACAAGGCACTGGCCGTGCATCAGCCCGAGGCCTGGAACGCGTGGTGTGATAAACTCAGCGCCGCCAGCGGCATCGAGGTGAAGAGTTATGCGTCATTGCTCGATGCGTTGAAGCAGCGTCACGATTTCTTCCACAGTGTCGGCGGTCGGTTGAGCGATCACGGACTAAACTACTGCCACGCGAATTTCATCAGCGACGCGGAGGCCGAGCGCATCTTCCAAAAGGCCCGCAGTGGCACTGCGGCGAGCGCGCAGGAGCAGGACCAGTTCGCCAGCAACATCATGCTGCACGTCGGCCGCTTGAACGCGGCGAAAGGCTGGACCATGCAGCTTCATCTCGGTCCGGTGCGCAACAACAACAGCCGCCTGGCCCGCGAGATCGGCGCGGATGTCGGCTGCGACAGCATCGGCGATTATTTGCAGGCGGAGACGCTGTCACGCTTCCTTGATCGTCTCGACACCGAGAACGCGCTGCCCAAAACGGTGCTCTACAACGTCAATCCGGCCCACAACTACGTCTTCGGCACCATGGCCGGCAATTTCGCTGACGGCACCACGCCGGGCAAAGTGCAGTTCGGCAGCGGTTGGTGGTTCGTGGATCAAAAGGAGGGCATGGAGTGGCAGATCAATGCGCTGAGCAACCTCGGCTTGCTGAGCCGCTTCATCGGCATGCTCACGGACAGCCGCAGCTTCATGAGCTTCCCGCGTCACGAGTACTTCCGCCGCACGCTGTGCAATCTTCTTGGCAACGACATCGAAGGCGGCCTTGTGCCCAATGACGACGCGCTTGTCGGCGGCATGATCCGCAACATCTGCTACGCCAACGTGAAGGCGTATCTGGGGCTGAAGGTTTCCTGACCTGCTGCGGGATCAATGCAGGAAGTGGCGGTGGCCGGTGAAGACCATGGCCATCTTGCGTTCGTCGGCGGCGGCGATGACTTCGGCGTCCTTGACCGATCCGCCGGGCTGAATGGCGGCGGTGGCACCGGCATCGGCGGCGGCGATGAGGCCGTCGGGGAAGGGGAACATGGCGTCGGAGGCGACAATGCTGCCTTTGAGTGACAGGCCGGCTTCCTTCGCCTTCCACACGGCGATGCGGCAGGAATCCACGCGGCTCATCTGACCAGCGCCGATGGCGAGGGTGCGGTCGTGTGTGGCGAAGACGATGGCGTTGGATTTGACGTTCTTCACGACGCGCCAGCCGAAGCGCATGGCCTCCAGCTCCTCACGCGTCGGCGGGCGGATGGTTTTCACCTTCGTTTCGAGGTCGTCGAGACCGAGGGCGCGTGAATCGGCGTCCATGACCATGACGCCGCCGGGGGCTGAGCGGATGACAGGCTCGGCGAGGGCTTCGGCGACGCCTTCACGCATCTGGATGAGGCGCAGGTTCTTTTTCTTCTGCAACAGAGCACGGGCATCGGCGTCGAAATCGGGGGCGATGATCACATCGGTGAAGATTTCGGAGATGATGCGGGCCAGGCCAAGCGTCATGCTGCGGTTGACGACGATGACGCCGCCAAACGGTGCCTGCTTGTCGGTCTCAAAGGCCTTCTGCCAGGCTTCGCGCAGGTCTTCATCGGCGCAGCCGACGCCGCAGGGGTTGGTGTGCTTCAGGATGGCGACGGTGGGACGACGGAATTCGAGCGCGATGCGGGCGGCAGACTCGATGTCGAGCACGTTGGTGTAGCTGAGGTCCTTGCCGTGCAGTTTGACGAAGTAGTCGCCAAAATTGCCGTAGAGGGAGGTCTTCTGGTGCGGGTTGTCGCCGTAGCGCAGCTCGGCGTAGAGGGGCAGGGAGAGGTTGAAGGTCTTCTGGGTGACCTGTTCCTTGTTCAGGTAGGCGGCGATGGCGTTGTCGTAGCTGCCGGTGCGCTGGAAGACCTTGCAGGCGAGGCGTTCGCGGGTGGCGAGGGTGGTGTCGCCCGCGTTTTCCTTCATCTCTTCGAGCACGACGGCGTAGTCGGCCGGATCCGTGATCACCGTGACCCAGCGGTGGTTTTTGGCCGCGGAGCGCAGCATGGACGGGCCGCCGATGTCGATGTTTTCGATGGCTTCCTCGAGGGTGACGTCCTTCTTGGCGACGGTCTGCTCAAAGGGGTAAAGATTGACGACGACGAGGTCGATGACGGGGATGTCGTGCTTCTTGGCGTTTTTCTTGTCCTCCTCGTTGTCGCGGCGTTGGAGGAGGCCGCCGTGGACTTTAGGATGCAGGGTTTTGACCCGGCCGTCGAACATTTCAGGAAAGCCGGTGTGCTCGGAGACGTCGATGACCTTCAGGCCGCCGTCCTTGAGGTGCTTCGCTGTTCCGCCGGTCGAAAGCAGCTCCACATTGAGCGCCGCGAGCCCCTTGGCGAAGTCGAGGAGGCCGGTTTTGTCGGAAACAGAAAGCAGGGCGCGGGCGATGGGCATGTGGGAAGGGGGAAGGGGGAAGGTTCGGGGGCGCGGAGTAAAGGGAGATTTGCCAGGGTGCCAAGAGCATTCTGTGCGCCGAAGTTGAGCCGGAGATCAGCGTGCCAGCGGCACAAAAGGCGGGTAGAACTTTCGCGCTCCGAACTCGATGTAGCGGTTTTCGGCGGCTTTGAGGTAAACAGCGGCTTTTCGGTCGCCAAAGTCCGCCGCCCGTTGATAAACGAAATGACCGCCAGTGCTGTCGAGCGCGAGCTTGAGCATGGTGGCGTCGTCGAATTCCACTGGGTCAGCCATGCGGCGATACAGGCCTTTGTTTTCACCGGAAAATCGTAAATTCGGCTCATAACGGTCTTCTGCGCCAATCGCGGAGTAGTATTTCGTGTCACCGAGCGCGGTGGGATACTCGGTCCAATCGTAAGCGGCGCGATTCAGATGGATGCGCCAGGAGAGAATGACCAGCGAAGTGAGCAATAGCGCCCAACCGAGCAGAAGACGGCCGGGCGTGTCACGGATTTCGTTGGCAGCCATGCGGGCTATGAAACGGCGCGGTCCGTGCACAGGCAACACTGGAGTTTCGGATTGTCATCGGCGACAGCTTCGGCTTCGATGCACGCCTTATGAGCAAAACTTGGCGTGTCGCAGGCATCAACTTCGATCACTTTCACATGGGCGACCTGCTGCGGCAGACCTTCGAGCATCAGAACGCGGAAATCGTCAGCATCTGCGATGAGCAACCGGAGCGCATGGTCGAGGCAAAGCGGAATTTCGGCCTGGGTGACACTCAGGTGTTCACCGACTACCGCGCCTGTCTGGAGCAAACCAAGCCTGACATCGTGATCCTTTGCCCGGCGGCCTCCAAACACGGCGAGTGGGTCGAAAAAGTCGCGCCTTTCGGCACGCACATCATCATGGAGAAGCCTTTTGCCGGTTCCTTGGCCGAGGCGGATGCCATGATCGCCGCCATGAAGCCGCACGGCAAGCTGCTGACCGTGAACTGGCCGCTGGTGTGGGATGCCGGACAGCAGACCGCGCACCGCTTGATCCAGGAAGGCGTCATCGGCGAAGTGTTGGAGTTTCATCACCACGGTGGGAACCGGGGACCGCTTTACCATGGGGCCGACAAGATCGAAAAAGAGCCCGGTGCCGCCGAAAAAGCTGCGAGCTGGTTTTACAGCAAGGCGCAGGGCGGGGGCTCGCTGCTCGACTACATGGGCTACGGCACCACGCTGGGCACCTGGCACCTCGGCGGCAAGATCCCGCTGGAAGTGACTTGCGCCTGGTCCACCACGCCGGGCCTGGAGGTGGACGAACACAGCATCACCGCGATCCGCTACGACTGCGGCATGAGCAAGACGGAGACGCGCTGGGGCACGTTCACGGATCCGTGGACATTCCAGCCACAGCCCAAGTGTGGATTCGTCCTCAAAGGCACGGATGGCACCATCTCATGCTTCGACTATGAGCCGACCATCCGCGTGCAGACCCGGCAGCGCCCTGAGGGTTTTGATCTCGCTGTGGATGAGATCAAAGCACCGAACAGCAACCCCGTGGAGCACGTCATCCACCACTTGGAAACCGGAGCACCGCTGATCGGCCCGCTGCGCCTGGACATCTCACACATTGGACAGAGGATCGTGGACACCGCTTACGCCAGCGCCCAGCAAGGTTGTAAATTGACTTTACATTGATTGTTTGTAGTTAATAAACACTGTCTCAGTCTGAAATTCTGAGGGTGATTTTGGCCGAATGGGCTCCGGGGTCCCCTTAACGCAGATTTTTGATGCCGCTGTCCAGTGTGAAGAACTTGCTCCACCTCCGCCTTGCTGAGGGCGAGATCAAACACGGCCAGATCATCCAAGTGCCCGACATACGACGCTCCGAGCACCAACGCCACGCTGGCGGGATCCCAGTCGAAGCTCAGGTCCCAGTTTTGGATCCTGCCTTGAGACTTTCCATTGAGGTAGAGGCTGCCAGAGGGCTTGGCCGCTTTGTCGTTCACTTTGTCCAGCGTGAACAGGACATGCGTCCAGGCATCCCGGCTGAAGGATGGCTTTGCCACCTGCACCATCGGGCGTTTCTCGAACGGAATGTCCGCCCACTGCACGTTCGTCGGGTTCCAGATGTGAAAAAGTGGACGGATCGCATACCGGAAAAAGCGCGGCGTCTCATCCTTCGAGAATTCCAGGAAGATGAAGCCCTTCTTGGAATCGTCGCCGGTAATCTGCACCGGATCGCAGTAGCCCGGCTCCAGGTCCTCGTCTGGCGTCAGCCGCAACCAGACCGACACCGTGGCGCTCCAACTCCGGCTGTTGTAGCCGATCACGTCCACGCCACTGAACTGCGGTCGGGTGACGCCTTTTTTCGGGAAATGCAGGCAGCCGCCGAATTTGCCTCCGCTGGCGACGACTTGGACGTCCTCATTCGGCACGCAGGGCGCAAACTCCTTCCCCTTCTTGATCACGCAGTCCTTGCTCCCCTTGCTGAAATCCGCGTTCAGTGATGAGTCAAACGACGCGTGGAAGGTCAGTGACGACTTGAGCGAATGCTGCGCGACCAGCGGCAGCGTGAGGCAGAAAAGAAAAACGAGCGGTTTCATGGCTGGATGCCATCAACGAAGACCGGGGGCCTGCCTTTGCGTAGCGAACCCGTTTTGCCGGGTTGATTGACAGATCCCCCCTGCCCCGCCTGTTCTCTGCCCTGTCCACCATGAAGTTACACACGCTCCTGGCGTCCCTGGCCCTCGCCGCACCGCTTTTCGCCCAAAAATCCGACACGCCGCCCACGCCCTCGCCGTGGGGTGACTTTGTGGAGAAGGATTTCCCCTTCTTCAGCAGCGTGCTCGATGCCCGCGATGTCGGCGAAGGTTTCCCGAAGGACAATCTCACGCCCCGCGGCCTCATCCTGAATCTCGGCCACAATCTCTGGGCCTGCTTCGACACCGACCTGCTCCGCATCGCCTGCATCTGGGAAGGCGAACCCGGCAAACCACCCGTCACCCCTGAAGCGCTCGCGCCCGGCTCGTATCATATCGCCGGCCAGAAGACCAAGGACGGCCAGGACTTTCTGCCGAAGCCGGTAGGCAAGGTGTGGCTCGCGAATGGCATCTATCCCGGGTGGCAGATCGGCGAAAAGCCCAGCTTCACCGATCCACGTGAGCCAGCGCCGAGCAAGGAGGAGGTGGGGAGAGGAAGCCTTGCCACCAGTCAACTCAGCAACATTCACTTCACTTACACTCACATGACTGACGAAGGTAAAAAGGGAGGTTGGTTTCTGGATTATTTGATCAATGGCACTCCCGTTTCAGAAAGCATTGGATCTAGTGTGGTGATTGGAGAACACCGCACTGTAAGTATAACACGCTCAATTCGCGTTGCGCCTCATAAAAGCGGGCTTCTGTTGATTGCCGGAACCTGTCTTTCCTCAAATCACTGTACAGCAGTCAGGTCGACGCCTACTGAAGGTAATCGATATGAGAATTTGGAAGTGCAAAACTCTGAAGGAGTTCAATGGCTGCGTTTGCCACCATCAGACAAACCAGATGAGATAGGAATTGATCTCAGCTTCACACCAAACAGCCCAGACAGCTTCGGCGGTGCCGGAACTATTGATGAACCGTTTTCTCTATATAGTTTGCCCCTCCTGTCGCCAAAAGCAAAACTCTCCACCAAACCGGACGCCTACGTCATCGACGACATTCCCCTGCCCCTCGACAATCCGTGGAAGCGCAATGTGCGGCTCGCGGATATCGCGTTCTTGAATGACCAGGGTGATGCGGCGGGTGTGACCTTCGATGGCGATGTGTGGCTGATCTCCGGCCTAAAGGGCGATTTAATCACAGTAACATGGAAACGCTTCGCCAGCGGACTGCATGAGCCGATGAGCATTGTGTCGCGCAACGGCGAGATCCTCGTCTTCGACCGCAACGGCATCTGGAAGCTCGTGGACTCGAACGGCGACAAGGAATGCGACCGCTATGAGATGTTCTGCAATCTCTTCGCGCAGACGGCGGAGACGCGGGAGTTTCCGAACTCGATGAAGCTGGGGCCGAAGGGCGAGCTCTACATCTCCAAAGGCGGCCAGGAGGGCACGACGCGTGGCAAACACAACGGCACGGTCATCAAAGTGGCGGCGGATGGAAGATCCTTCGAGGTCATCGGCTACGGCCTGCGCCAGCCGTTCATCGGCGTGAATCCGGTGACGGGACTCGTGACCGCGAGCGACCAGCAGGGCAATTACGTGCCCTCCACGCCACTGCACATCATCAGCGACCATCATTTCTACGGTCATTTGCCAACGATTGCGCCGAAGGAGCAGTTCCCCGAGACAATCACCGAGCCGCTGACATGGATTCCGCATCCGGTGAACCCGAGCGGCGTCACGCAGGCCTGGCTGATCGGCTCCAAGATGGGACCGCTGGATGGCGAACTGCTCCACATCGGCTACAACCGTCCGGAACTCTTCCGCGTGCTCATCAACTCGCGCTTTGCACGCCCACAGGCGGCGGTGACAAGTTTCTCCCGCAACTTCGACTTCCCCACGCTCAACGCGACGGTGAATCCCGCCGATGGGCAGCTCTATGTGGTCGGCTTCCAGGTCTGGGGCACGGTGGTGAAGAAAATCAGCGGCCTCGCCCGCGTGCGTTACACCGGTCAGCCACGCGTGCTGCTCAAGGAGGTCACGCCGACCGACAAAGGCGTCCTCCTGCGCTTCAATGCCAAGCTCGATCCCAAGCTCGCGACCAATCCCGACAGCTACAACGCCGAGCGATGGAACTACCGCCGCACACCCGACTACGGCAGCCCGCATTTGAAGCTCGATGGCAGCACCGGCCAGGAGTGGATGAACGCCAACAGCGCGTACCTGAGCGATGATGGCATGAGCGTGCTCGTCGGTTTCCCCGAAATGAAAGCCGGTGTGCATCAGATGCGCATCGGCTGGGGTTTGAAGAGCGCCGACGGCCTCAAAGCCGAGAATACCGCCTACTTCACGCCATGGGAACTTTTGGCCTTTGATCCGAAGAAGGAAGGCTTCGACGCGAATCTCAAAGTCGATCTCACGCCACGCACCTCTGCCATCGCCGCCGCGGTGAAGCCCACGGTCGAGGAAGGCGAGCGCCTATATCAAATGTTCGGCTGCATGGCCTGCCACAGCACCGATGGCACACTCGTCGGCAAGGTCGGCCCAAGCTGGAAAGGCCTCTTCGGCAGCGAACGTGACATCGCCAAAGGCCAGAAAGGCAAATTCAAGGCCGATGAAACCTACCTGCGCGAATCCATCGTCAATCCGAGCGCCAAAGTCGTGAAAGGCTTCGAGAAGTTCGACACCGGCATGCCCATCTACGCCGGCATCTTGAACGACTCACAGATCGAGAGCCTGATTCTTTACATCAAGAGTTTGAAGTAAGCAGGCCATTCCTGGCCCACTCTCATTTTGCAGGGGCACGAATGCCCCTTTTACAAAGACTCACCCCATGCTGCGCAGCGCCTCGCGGATGAGTTTATCCGTCGTGTCGAAGCCAGCCTGTTTCGCAGCCTCGTTCACGGCCTTCTGCGCCTCGCTTTGCTTGTAGCCGAGTGCGATGAGCGCGAGCACCGCGTCGCTCTGCGCCTCCTGCTTCGGATCGTGCGCTCCTTTAGCCGTGCGCGCGGCCTGCCAGGCATCGACCACGCCCACCTTGTCCTTCAGCTCCAAAACAATGCGTTCAGCGGTCTTTCCACCCACACCTTTGATGCGTGAGAGAGACTTCACATCGCCCGCGATCACCGCGTCTTTGAACGCCGCCACGGGCATGCCGCTGAGCACGCTGAGCGCCATCTTCGGCCCGATGCCAGACACGCGATCCATCAACAGGCGGAATAGATCGCGTTCGTCCGAGGTCATGAAACCAAACAATGTGTGATCACGGTCCGTCACATGGTAATGCGTCAGCAACTGCACCTCCACGCCGACCTGGGGCAGCTTGTCGAACGTCGTCAGCGGAATAAGTGCGACATAGCCGACGCCATGAACGTCAACGGTCACGCGATGAGGCAGGGCTTCGGCCAAAATTCCACGCAGAAAAGCAATCATGCGCCATGAAGGCGAGGACGCGGAGCTGGTGCAAGCAGAGGTTTGATCTCACCGACAGCAAAGTCTTGAAACTGGATGCGCATGCTGCCGAACCCGGCTTTGATGACTGAATCCGTCATGCACCCCGCCGAAGTCGCCACAAGCTACGATGCCATCGCATCGCAATGGTCGAGCCCTGGCTTTGATCGCGAAAATGGCATCGTTGCTCACCGTCGTGCCTTGCAATTCCTCGCACACACCGGTCGCGCTCTCGATGTCGGCTGAGGCAGCAGCGGACGCATCATTGACCTGCTGCTCGCACGCGGCTTCGAGGTCGAAGGACTCGACATTTCGGCGGAAATGATCCGGCTGGCCCGCGAACGGCATCCGCGGGTCGTTTTTCATCATGCCGATCTCGTCGAATGGACGCCACCACACGCTTACGACTTCATCAGCGCCTGGGACAGCGTCTGGCATGTGCCGCTGACGGCGCAGGAGCCGGTATGGAGCAAGCTCATGAACGCGCTCGCGCCCGGCGGCGTGCTCATTCTCACCACCGGCGGTCTGGACGAGCCTGGAGAGGTGCAGAACGACGCCCTGGGCGTCCCCATGTATCACGCCGCGCCTGGCATCCCCGCCCTCACCCGCCTCATCGACGCCTGTTGCTGCGTGATTCGTCATCTGGAATATGACCAGTGGCCGGAGGAGCATCTGGTCGTGGTTGTGCAACGCGTGTGACGAAAGAAAAAAGGGCGGGAATGAAATCCCGCCCTCCGTGGAGTGATGGAGTTCGCCTCGGTCAGCTCGCCAGCTTCTCCATGAGCTTCTGGGTGCGCTGGATGATGCGTTGAGGTTCATCGAGGAGGCCGGCGCTGAGGAGGGCGTTGTCGAGGATCTGCTCGGTGATGAGTCCGGCCGTGTCGGGATCGCTCTTTTGAAGCTTGGCGAGGCCTTTGACGAGCTGGTGGCGAGGATTGATCTCAAAGATGACTTTCGGGCCGGGCATGCCGCTTTCTTTGCCGAGGGCTTTCATCATCTGGCGCATCTGCGGGGTCATTTCGCCTTCGGGGGTCAAGACGAGGGCCGGTGAGCCGACGAGGCGCTTGCCGGGGCGGACGGAGTCCACGCTGGCGGTGAGGCGTTCCTTGATCCAGTCGCACAGAGAGGTCGTTTCGGCCTCGGGGAGGGCTTCGCCGTCGGCGTCGCTGTCGCCGAGGTCGATGTCGTCGGCATTGACGGCTTTGAGGTCCTTGTCGTCGAACTTGTTGAGGCTGGAAACGACGTATTCGTCGATGGTCTCGAACATGTAGAGCACCTCGATGCCCTTCGCTTTGAAGGCTTCGAGATACGGGCCGCTTTCGATGGCATCGCGCGACGGGGCGACTTGGTAGTAGATGGCTTTTTGCTCGGAGGCCATGCGCTTCACATACTCGGCCAGGCCGATGGTCTCGCCGGGCTGGGTCATGCTGGACTCAAAGCGCAGGAGCTTCGCGATGGCTTCGCGGTTGGTGAAATCGGTGGCGACGCCTTCTTTGAAGAAGCGGCTGAAGTCCTTGTAGAAGCCGTTCCACTTCGCGGCGTCATCGGAGGCTTCCTTGTCGAGCTGCTTGAGCAGGCGTTTCACGACGACCTCGCCGATTTTGCGCACGAGGGCGCTGTCCTGCATGCTTTCGCGGGAAATGTTCAGCGGCAGGTCCTCGCTGTCGATCACGCCGCGGACGAAACGCATCCATTCCGGCAGCAGCTTCTTCGGTTTCGGGTCGATGAGCACCTTTTTGCAGTAGAGCGACACGCCGGGCTCCATCTGGCCCATGCCAAAGGACTCCATGTTTTGCGTGGGCGTGAAGAGCAGCGCATTGATGACGATGGGGCTGTCCGCCTGGAAGTGCATGCGGTAGCTGGGATCGTCGAAGGCGTGCGCGGTGAACTTGTAGAACTCGTTGTATTGCTCGTCGGTGATGCTGTCCTTCGACTTCAGCCACAGCGCCTCGACGGTGTTGACGCGTTCGCCATTGAGCAGGAGCGGGAAGCTGACGAAGTTCGAGTGCTTCTCGATGATCTGCTTCACGGTGTGGGCCTTGCAGAAGTCTGTGGCGTCCTCTTTGAGGTGCAGCACGATCTTGCAGCCGCGGTTCTGGTCGGGCGCTTCCTCGATGGTGTAGCTGCTCTGGCCGTCGCTGGTCCACACGAGATGCTCGCCGTCGTTTTTCCAAGAGTGCGTGTACACCTGCACCTTGTCGGCGACCATGAAGGCGGAGTAGAAGCCGACGCCGAACTGGCCGATGAGCGTGGCATCGCCCTGCTTGCCGGCATTCTTCAAAGCGGCGGCGAAGGCTTTGGAGCCGCTGTGGGCGATGGTGCCGAGGTTTTCGACGAGCTCGGCGCGGGTCATGCCGATGCCGGCATCGGCGATGGTGATGGTTTTCGCCGTCTCGTCGGTGGTGATGCTGATCTGCAGCTCGGCCTTGGCATCGAAGACATCCTTCTCCGTGAGCTGCGTGAGGCGCATCTTCTCCATCGCGTCGGACGCGTTGGAGACGAGCTCACGCAGGAAGATCTCGCGGTCGGTGTAGAGCGAGTGGATGACGATATCGAGGACTTGTTTGACTTCGGCCTGGAATTCGTGGGTCTGGCTCATGGTGGTGTGTTTTTTAGGGTTTGGGGGTGGTGAAGTTAGCGGGTCGGAATGCAGGGTCAAGAGTCGCGGTTCTCAGTTTGACTTTGCGGCTCCCTCCCCCACACTCGCGCCGCCATGGGACTCTTCGATTCACTCGCCAAAAACGCGCTGGGCGGCATGCTCGGCGGCAAACAGGACCCCGCCGCGATGCTCTCCGGCCTGCTCAGCGACGCCGGTGGCCTGCAAGGTCTGATGAGCAAATTTCAGAGCGCCGGATTCGGCGAACACTTTTCCTCCTGGGTCGGCACCGGTGAAAACCAGCCGATGAATGTCGATGAAGTGCAAAACGCCGTGGGTCTGGATGAAATCCAGCGCTTGGCGAGCAAGCTGGGCATGCAGTCGCAGACCGTCGTGCCGCTGCTGGCGCAGTTTCTCCCGCAGGTGATCGACAAACTGACGCCGAAGGGCCAAATCGACGAAAATCTTCCAAGCGGAGCCCAGATCCAAAGCGTGCTGACCAGTGTGATCAGCAGCAGCCTAGGCGGCATGTTTGGCGGCAGACGCTAAATTTGGCGCGCCATGCGGCGCGCTACCCACGTAACAACGCCGATGCTCCGACTCGCCCTCAAGATGCTATTTGGTGACACGGCGAAGTACCTGATGCTCGTTGCAGGCCTCACCGTGGCCACATTTTTGATGGCGCAACAGACGGCGGTGTTCTGCGGGCTGATGAGCTGGACAAAATCCACTTTGAAAAATGTCCCTGCCCCAATCTGGGTGGTGGAGGAGAAAGTCGAGCAGGTGAACGAGACCAATCCCCTGCTCGACACCGACGTGGCCCGCGTGCGCAGCGTGAGCAGCGTGGCCTGGGCCGCGCCGATCTACTCCGGCATCCAGCGCGTGCGTTTGGAGAATGGAAACTTCAAAATCATCCAGCTCATCGGCATCGACGCGAACACACTCGCCGGTGCGCCAGCACGCATGCTGGAGGGTGATTTGATGAAGCTCCGGCTGCCGCATTCCGTGGTTGTCGATGATCTCGGCGTGCTGCGACTGGCCAAAAAACGCGGCGACAAGGTGAAGCTCAATGATGTCTTTGAGATCAACGACCAGGAGGCACGCGTGGTGGGTATCGCCGATGCGGTGAACTCGTTCACCGGCGGGCCGTATGTCTGGACGACGTATGAACGGGCGCTGCAATACGTTCCGGCACAGCGCAAGATGCTTCAGGCCGTGATTTGCGCGCCACGCGAAGGCGTGAGCCTCGAGGAAGCCATCGCGGCCATTCGCCGTGAAACGGGTTTGAAGGCCTTCATCAACCGCGAAGCAGGCTTTGGCGAGTTCATGGATCAATCACCGGAAAAGCCGACGACCAATTTCAACGTCTCGACCGTGTGGTGGTATGTGAAGAACACCGGCATCCCGATTTCCTTTGGCACCACGGTCATCATCGGCCTGCTGGTGGGCATGGCGGTGAGCTGCCAGACGTTTTACTCGTTCGTGCTGGAGAACATGCGGCATCTCGGAGCCTTGAAGGCCATGGGGGCCTCGAACGGCACGCTTTGCCTGATGTTGATCGTCCAGGCCTTCACCGTGGGTCTTGTTGGCTACGGCATCGGGCTTCTCGGAACGGCGGGGTTTGCGTTTGGAGCACTGGAGAATGAGCAGCCGCCGTTCTACATGCCTGAGTTCGTGCCATTCGCCGTTCTGGCGGTTGTTTTTGGCATCTGCATGCTCGCCGCGCTCATGGGCATCTGGCGTGTGAGCAAGCTGGAGCCCGCGATGGTTTTCAGAAGCTGAGGCTACTCCAACTGCAGTTTCGCGAGCGAGCCATACAGACCGCCTGGCTTCGCGACGAGTTCATCGTGTGTTCCGCGTTCGAGGATTGCGCCGACGGACATGACGAGAATCTGATCGCAGCGACGCACGGTGCTGAGGCGGTGGGCGATGATGATGCTAGTGCGGTTCTCCATCAGCTTGTCGAGAGCATCTTGAACGAGTCGCTCGCTCTCGGCGTCGAGGCTGCTGGTGGCCTCATCGAGCACGAGGATGGCTGGATCGGCGAGAATGGCGCGGGCGATGGCGATGCGCTGGCGTTGTCCGCCTGAAAGCTGGGTGCCGCGGTCTCCCACGAGCGTCTGGTAGCCGTCGGTGAGTCCTGTGATGAAGTCATGGGCGTTTGCCTTCTTCGCGGCGCTGATGATCTCCTCCTCGGTGGCCTCCGGTTTGCCGTAGGCGATGTTCTCTTTGATGCTGCCGCCGAAAAGCAGCACCTCCTGCGGCACGAGGGCGAGATTGCGGCGCAGCGTGGTGAGCGTCAGCTCACGGATGGGGCGGCCGTCGATGCGGATTTCACCGCTGGTCGGGTCGTAGAAGCGGAACAGCAGCGAGATGCTCGTCGATTTACCCGAACCGCTCGGGCCGACGAGGGCGATGCGCTGCCCTGCCTTCGCGGTGAGGTTGAAATCACGCAGCACCACGGCCTCAGGTCGTGTGGGATAGGAGAAGCCGACATCGCGCATCTCGATTTCCCCGCGGAAGCGGACGGAGGCGGCTTTTTCGCCGTCCTCGGGCTCGGTTTCATCACGCAGGATCTCGCGGACACGTTCCGTGGCTCCGAGCGAACGCTGGAGCTGCGTGATCAGCTCGGGAAACTGCATGAACGACGCCGCGATCATGCCGCTGAGGCCGGCGAACTGGGTGAGCTCCTCCTTGCCGATCTCGCCGAAGTTCAGCATGCGCATGGCGAACCAGGTGACGAGGATCAAGGCCACGCTGAAGGCGAAAATGATGAATGCGATGAACGAGGCGCGAGGAATCGCCGCGCGCAGCACCGTGCGGAGGTATTCGCCGAGGTTCTTGTCATAACGCGCCATTTCATGGGCCTCATTGCGGAAGGCTTTCACGCTGACGATGCTCTGCAGGCTTTCATCCACCACTACCTGAGACGCGGCGAGGTTGTCCTGCGCTTTTTTGGTCAGCTTGCGGATGCGCGCGCCAAAGACGGCGATCAGGACGATCACCACCGGAATGGTGCCGACCATGAAGAGCGAGAGCTTCACTGACATGTTTAAAATGAGGATGAGGCAGAGCGAGAGCATCACCGTGTGCCGGATGAGCATCGGGATTGTCACCACCAGCGTCTCGCGCATGGCCTCGACGTCGTTGGCGAGGCGTGAGGCCAGTTCGCCGACACGGCGCTGGTTCAGCGTGGCCATGGGCAGGCGGATGATGCGGCTGAAAGTGTCCATGCGCAGCGAAGCGAGGGCGCGCTCCGATGCCTTGGCGAAAAGCATGATTCGGAAGAAGGCGATCACGGCCTGGGCGGCCACGATGCCGACCAGCATCCAGGCGCTGTCATTGAGTTCCGCCATCCACTCCGGCCCCTTCGCGCCCCCGATCCCCTTACCGGCCAGCGCGGCCAGCTCCTTGATGAAGAGGATGGTCATGCCGCCCGTGATCGCCAGCGCGATGAGCGCCGGGATGAACACATTGAAATGCGGCCGCAGATAGGTCAGGAAAAAGCCGGCGTCTTTCCACGCGGCACGGTCCCACAGTTTTTTACTCGCTCTTTCTTCAGACATTCTCGGGTGTTTTTAGTCCACGCGCACGGTCCAGCGGCGGGTCGGTTTGTCGGTGAGTTCCAGGACGCTCAGGCTCTGCGCGTCATCGCCTTGGCGCGAGCTGCGGGTGAGGAAGTAGTCACGACCGCCGCCCTTGAGGCGAAGGTTGATGCCGAGCTCGCTGTTGCCGTTGCCGATGGCCCACTCGTGACGGTAGAGATAGCTCTTCGGCAGCGTGATCGTAAGCCTGCGGCCGCCATTCGCCGAGCTGCTGAGCACGGCCTGAATCTCCGCCGCGTCAAACTCCGCCGCGTAGCCGCTGCCGAAGGCCCACGGCGCGATTGGATCGACGGTTCCCGGTCCGTCACCCGCCTTGCCGGTGATTCGCAATGCCGCCGTCGCTCCGGGAGTGAGGCGCTCGCCATAGCTGCGGGCATCGAGATTCAAAAGCACCTCGTAGGCCGTGCCGGCGCTTGTGTCCTCGAGATCGACGCCGGCGAGATTGAGCGTCAAAAACAACTTCATGTTGTCCGCGTCCGCCCGCAGTGTGACTGAACTGGCTTGACCATCAGCGGCGGCCAGCGGCACGACTTCTTTCAGGCCAAAGTTTCGCGTGATCTCGAGATAACGGTCAAAAATCTGCCTCACGCCGTTCGCGGACACAGAAAAGTTCAACGGCACGCGCTGGCGGAAGGGAGCTGCGGAGTCCGCAGGCAGCGCTAAGGATAGCTGGAGCGTCTCCGAGCCATTGGCCTCCAATGACACCTTGCCTTCCTGAGTTTTCCCTGCCCATGAGGACTCCCATGTGGCCGCGAGCGATGCCCCTGTGCTGTTATCGATCTCCAGTTCGGGTTTGAAATCGGATTCCAAGTTGTAGGCCACACGGGCGTTCCAGGAAAGGCTGAAGGGCTTCAGCGGTGCCACGAGGTCTGTGATGCGTGACTCCTGGCCTGCGATCACGAGCACGGGGAGTCGCACTTTGCCGTCGTTGAGCGGCAGTTGCAGCGTGTCCGTGATCGTGTAGGCGACTGTCACATTTTCTTTCGCGCCGGCTGCCAGCGTGAGCTGCGGGTTCGCCTCCTTGAGCTTCAAGCCGCGCGGCACCAATGGCAGCACGGTCAGCGTTAGTGAATCGCGCGCGGTGTTGGTGATGTCGAATCCGAGCTTCAGCTTCCCCTGCCCTTCCAAAACGGCCTGCGCCTCGCCCAGTTTCCAGGTGACGGACGGCGCGCCGTTCATCACATCTTCATAAAGGATGCCGCCCATGGCCGCGTGCATCTCCGTCGAAGGAGTTGACGGTTTGTTGCCGCTGGAAGCGATGTTGAGACGACTCTGATACTGCTGGATCAAGGCCGGAAAGAGCAGGTGCGCCTCGCTGGTGCCTGATGGCAGCGAAATCAGGCGGGAGAAGTCGCCCAGATCGGAGAAAATGAGGCCTTCCTTCTCACAAAACTCACGCATCACACTGCTGGGGCCGCGGGTGAGGGCCAGGCTCTTTTCCTCGGGGTCGAAGGCCTGCGGCACAGGACCGGCCACAATGACCTCCAGGCGGTGCGTCCGCGCCGTGTCCAGCAGACTGCGCAGCGCGGCCGCCACATCGGCGGACGAAGCGCCCGCCAGGCCATCCTCCAGGCCGTGCGCGAGCAGAACGATGTCAGGGCTGCCTTGAAAGCCCGCCGTCGCCAGCGCGGAAGCCGCGGACACGATGCCCGTCGTGCGCACCGGTTGCAGCAGGATCTCCGGCCCCAGCATCATGCTTTCCTTGCTGCGGAGCTTCGAGCCCGGACGAATCACCAGCACGCCGCCCGTGTAGTAAAACTGGTTCGCCAGCGCCTTCGCGAACTCGCCCGCGAAGCTCCTCAGCAGCGGATCGACGTTCTTTTCGACTTTCGCCCCGTCGAGGATCGCATCCCCCAGCACCACGATCTGCACGCGCTCGCGCCGGGTCAGCTTGAGCAGCGTCCTGGGCAGGAATTTCTGCCAGCGGTCGCGCTGGACGGGCGACAGGTCGAAATACGTCTGCGGCTTCAGATCCGGCGTCGGCAGCCTGGCCTCGGCCTCGCGGGCGGCGGCCTGCAAGGCAGGCAGGTCGGGCTTTGCCTCGGCAGGAGCCGCCGCAGGGGGCACGGCGGGTGCGAGAGCGGCCGGCGGAACCTCCGGAGTCTGCGAGCGCAGGACATTCACCGCCAGCAGCGCCCAGGCGCTGAGAATGGGGAAAAGCGTTCGGTTGGAAAACATGCTTCCGCTATCTCAGCGAGACCGGCGGCGGCTGCAACCGGGGAGTGCGCCGCCTGCGGGAACATTCAGCTCATCAGCCGGCCTCATCTCAGCTTTTCCCTACAGAGAACTTGGTCCGCGAAACGCAAAAATTGTTCCCGTTGCTGATCTGCCGGACCGTCTCTCCCTGCTGGGGCTTTTGCCACAGGGCGGTCTTCTTTATCTCGCTTTGGACAAGTTCTGCGGTTACTCGACTCGCACCACGCTGAAGATCATGGGCTGGTTCATCGGCCTGCACCTGATATTGAGCTTGATCGTGTCATTCCTCTTTTAATCTCCTGCCATGTCCACGCTCGCCCCCGCCGCTGTTTTGTATGAAGCGAAGAAGCCGTTGAAGATCGAAGACGTCCGTGTCCTGCCGCCGCAGAAGGGCGAGGTGACGGTGCGCATGAAGGCGGCGGGTGTGTGCCACAGCGACCTGCATGTGATGAAGGGTGATCTTTCGATGCCCATGCCGATCATCCTCGGTCATGAGGGCTGCGGCGTGATCGAGGCCGTGGGCGAAGGCGTGACCGCCGTCGAAGTGGGAGATCACGTGATCCTGGTCTGGCGCGGCTCGTGCGGGAAATGCGAGTATTGCAGCTGCGGACGCCCCGCGTTGTGCGACATGGGCACGGCGATGCGCTTCACCGGCCTGATGCCCGACGGCACGACACGTTTTCAGAACTCCGCAGGCGAGAGCATCCGCCACTACGCGGGCGTCTCGGCCTTTTCCTCGCTCGCGACGATGCCGCAGGCCTCCGTGGTGAAGATTCCGAAGGAGTTCTCCTTTGAAAAGGCCGCGCTGATCGGCTGCGGCGTGATCACCGGCGTGGGTGCCGTGGAACGTGCCGCGAGGGTGCAGCCAAACAGCACCGTCGCCGTCATCGGCTGCGGCGGCATCGGCTTGAACATCGTCCAGGGCGCTCGCATGGCCGGGGCGCGGCAGATCATCGCGGTGGACAAATTTCCACGCAAGGAAGCCGACGCGCGGCAGTTCGGTGCCACGGATTACGTGGATGTGAATGCCGGTGATCCCGTGGAGGCGATCAAAGCGCTGACCGACGGCAAGGGCGTTGATTATGCCTTCGAGGCCTACGGATCAGGCAAAACGGCCGAGCAAGCCTTCGATGCCACCAAGAAGGGCGGCATGTGCGTGATGGTGGGCATCACCAGCGCGGCGGATCGGGCGGCCATCAACGTGAACCAGCTCGTCTATGCCGAGAAAACCCTGCGTGGCAGCCTTTACGGCAGCACCCAGCCGCGCACGGACCTTCTTCTGCTCATCGGCATGCACCAGTCTGGCCGCCTGATGCTCGACGAACTCGTGACGAAGCGCTACCCGCTCGAAGGCATCAACGACGCCTATGACGCGCTCCAGCGTGGCGAGGTGGCGCGGAGTTTGATTGTGTTTGAGTGAGGACTCACCCAATGGCCCGCTTCAAAGCGTTCTTCGTGATGCGCTGCACGCGATCATCAGGTCCATGCGGACGTGAGTAATGACTCCACGGGATCATGTGGCCGGGAGGATCGCTCAGGCCCTGGCTCCAGAAGATGGTGGTGGCGTTGAAGACGATGTTCTTTTTCGGACCTTCGAAAACGGTGGCCGCGTACTTGCCGAGGCGTGTGCCGCCGGCCCACACATTACCCTCGGCGATGACTTCGAGGCCGACGCGGGCGGTCTCGGGATCGCCGTGGAATTCCCAGCCGACGAGGCCGGGGATGCTATCGCCCATTTTCATGCCGGTGCCTTCGAAGAGCCAGTGATCGGGCTTCGCGCAGGTCCAGTCGCCGCCGCCGTTGAAGGGGACGATGGTGCGTGCGCCGATGATGTCGCGCTCGTCAGGGCCGGGGTTTTCAAAGGGGCCAAGCACCTTCGAGTAGGCCTCTTTTTCTTCCTCGCGGAACTCACCGAAGCAGGTTTCGCGGGTGAGGCGGCGGTTCGCGTCGCCCTTGGCGTTCGGAGTGAAGGGTGTGACCATGTACACGTCGTTCGCCGAGAGCCACAGCACGCTGAGGCCGTTGGCGATGGCCTGCTTGACGTTGTGGAACTGGCGTACGTCCCAGTATTCGTCGTGACCGATGCTGATCATCGTTTTGACGCGGCTCAGATTCGCGGGATCGAGATTATCGACGTTTGAGCAGTAGGTGACATCGTAGCCTTCCTTTTCGAGCCAGTAGCACAGCGGGTATTCCCACAGCAAAAACTCGCCGCTGCCCATGCTCTGCGGGTTGTCGAAGATCTGCACGTATTTGCCGTAAGGCCGGTCAAAGCTGACGCTGACGCCGGGTGCGTGAGCCGCACGCGGATCGGTGTAGAGCGACTCATGCACCGGCCATTGGTTGTAGGCCTGCCAGGTGTTGTCGCTGCATTGGAAGAGGATGTCGGCGGGACGGTCGTCTTTGACGATGAAGATGACGTAGCTTTGCCAATAAGGCTTGTCGGCGGCCTCCGGCACGGTGGAGAGACGACCGAGATAGACGCCGCTGGGCCAGTCGGCGGGAATGATGAGCGAGGTCGAGGCCTCCCACTGGCATTCGCGCAGGCGTTTGTCTCCCATCTCGGGCACGGGCTGTGTTTTACCTTCGAAGGGGCCGAGCGTGGTCATCAAACGCGAGCCGATGCCTTCGTAGTAGCCCATGCGGAAGATCTCGATCGTGAATTTCGCCGCTGGCTTGGTGCTGACGAAAATATCGAGCTTCTCACCCGCCTGCACCGACTGGCGGGAGCAGTAGCCTTCAATCAAGGAGGTTCGGTGGGACTTTGCGTCATCGGGACGCATGCGCGTGAGCTGGAAGCTGGTGCCGGGCTTGGCATTCTCGCTCTTGATGAGATCAGGCTGGCGTTTGTCGGAAGAGGCAGACATGAGTGCCCGAGTTCCCGTCGCGGCGGCGATGGCAGTAGTGGTCTTGAGGAAATCGCGGCGGTCCATGATGGGTAAACCTACGTCGCGTCGTTTGCTGGTCATGCTTCGCGCTCTCTTTCTCCTCGTCTTTTGCCCCTTAACGTTGGCGCAGGCCCTGGCACCTGTGAAAATCGTCCTCGCAGGTGATTCGACGGTGGCGAGTGTTCCATCCCCTCCGAGGGACCGTCCCACGCTGGCGGGCTGGGGCCAGATGCTGGGCGAGTTCCTGCCGCAGGCGCAGGTGGTCAACCATGCGCGCTCCGGCACGAGCACGAAGAGCTTCCGCGACCTCGGCTTGTGGGATCGCGTGCTCAAGGAGAAGCCGCAGTGGGTGCTGATCCAGTTCGGCCACAACGATCAAAAGGACGACCCGAAGCGCCACACCGATCCCGCAACGAGTTACCGTGAGAACTTGAAGACCTTCATCCGCGAAGTGCGTGAGAGCGGCGGCAAACCGGTGCTGGTCACCTCCGTGGCGCGGCGGGTTTATGTCGATGGGAAGATGACCACCTCACTCACGCCTTATGTCGAGGCAGCCAAAGCGGTCGCCAAAGAGACACAGACTCCAGTGATTGATCTGCATCAGGCCAGCTTCTCGTTGTTTGACCAGATGGGAGAAAAATTCTGCCAACTCTACGGACCGTCGTTGGAGGACCGGTCGCATTTTTCCGCCGTTGGTGCTCGCATGATCGCCCGGTTGGTGGCCGAAGGACTGGAGCGTGAAGTGCCTGAGTTGCGCCCGCATCTGCAACTACTGCCGCCGATGCCGAAAGGCGTGCCCTTAGAGCTGGATCGACGAATCGCGTCCGAAGGCTACGATGGCAAGACCTGCTGGGTGCATCCGCGTGCGGGCGCGATCCCAGGAAAGCCCTTAAGCGTGGTTCTCACGATGCAAAAACTGCTCCTGAGTGGCAGCGATGTGTTTTTCGCACTGAATGACACGCGCAGCGATGATCTCTGCAAAACGTGGAGTGCCATCACGGAACATGGAGACACATTGGGCCGGCGAAACGAGTCGGAGGGCGTCGTGGTGGCCACCTGTGACTTCACGCCGAAATGGCACGCTAAGAGCGGCAAACTGCTCGGCATCGGCCACACCGTCCGCTACAGCGGTGACAAGGTCATCCACGACCGCAAACGAGAGACCGCATGGTCGGTCTATGATGACCAAACACGCCAGTGGAGCGCGTGGACGACACTTGAGATGCCCGACGAGCCGCGATTCCACAGCGCGGGCGCTGGCAGTGTGCAACGTGTCGATCTCGACAACGGCGACATCCTGTTGCCCATCTATTTCAAAGGAAAAGCCGACAAATACTACTCCGTCACCGTGCTGCGCTGCTCCTTCGACGGCACGAAGTTGAAATATCTCGAGCATGGCGATGTTCTGACGCAGGAATCCGGCCGCGGCGTCTATGAGCCCTCGCTGATTCGCTGCGGCGGGCGATTTTACCTCACGATGCGCAACGACACGGCGGGTTACGTCTCCGTGAGCGACGACGGCATTCATTTCACCAAGCCATCAATGTGGTGCTGGGAGGACGGCAGCGAACTGGGCAATTACAACACGCAGCAGCACTGGGTGACGCACGGCGGGCGGCTGTATCTCGTTTACACACGCAAAGGCGCGCACAACGACCATATCTTCCGGCATCGCGCGCCGCTTTTCATGGCTGAGGTGAGCCAAGATAGGCTGCGTGTGAAACGAGACACCGAAGTCGTGCTCGTGCCGGATCGCGGCGCAAGGCTCGGCAATTTCGGCGTGTGCGAGGTTGGTGAGAACGAAACCTGGGTCACCGTGGCCGAGTGGATGCAAACTTGGTCGCCCAACGTGGTCATCAAACCTGGTCATCCACTGGGCGCGAACAACCGCGTGCATGCGGTGCGTATTCTTTGGAAATAACCCTGCCATGCCACTGCATCTCACCAACCGCCGTCAGTTCATCACCCAACTCGGAGCCGCCGTCGCGCTGGCGAACATCGAAACTGCAGCCGCGGAGGTGGACGCGGACTTGATCGCCATTTTGAACGACACACACATCGGCGCGCAACACCCGGCGGGAGCCTCGATCCCGACCAACCTCCGAAACACCATCGAATGGCTGCTGGCGCTGCCAAAGAGGCCCGCCGCAGTGATCATCAATGGCGATCTGGCCTTGAAGGACGGCCAGCGCGGCGATTACGAGCACTTTGCGCGATTGATCACACCACTGCGTGATGCGGGAGTGCCGCTGCATCTCACCATGGGCAACCACGATGACCGCGCCGTGTTTTACGACGTGCTGAAGACCGAAAAACCGGAGTCACCCGCCGTGGAGTCGAAACACGTCGGCGTGGTCCAACTTCCCGGCATGAACCTGTTTCTGCTCGACTCGCTGAAGGCCACGATGGTGACGCAGGGGCTCATCGGCGACATGCAGATGGCCTGGCTGACGAAACTGCTCGATCAGCATGCCGACAAGCCCGCGCTGCTCTTTGCGCATCACAATCCGCGCCTCGGCGGCGATCCCCTGCACTTCCCCGGCGGCCTCGAAGACTCGGAACCGCTGTGGAAGGCCATCGCGGCGCGGAAGCACGTCAAAGCCTACATTCACGGCCACATCCATCATCGCGACTTCTACGAACACGAAGGCGTCCACATCCTCAACACGCCTGCTACCTCGTATGTGGCCGACAAGAAGACTTCCACCACCGGCTGGACCATGCTGCGCCTGACGGCGGACGGAGCGGAGGTGACCACGCACACGCATCAGGGCGATCACGCGTGGAACGGCGCGAAGGTGCGGCTGAAGTGGCGGGTGTGACTTTTGCGTTCAATTCAACGCATTTTCCGCGTGCGTTCCAAACCGCACCCGCTAACCTCGTGGCTCCCGCTTCCCAAACCAAGCATTCAATCATGAGCAAATCCGCACCCAAACTTCACAACGCGATGTGGCCCGGCCTCGTCGGCAAAGGCACAGGCGAAGGTCAGGAACCCCCGATCAGCCTTGAGCGCATGCTCGACCTCACCGCCGCCGCCAACGTGAACGGCCAGAAATTCGAGGGCATCGATTACTTCCTGTTCCTGCCGCACACCGATCCGAATGCGAGCGATGACGAGTTGAAGAAGATCGCCGACCTCATCGCCTCAAAAGGCTTCACCGTCGGCTCCCTCGTGGCGCCGGTCTGGCCGGGCACCGTGGGTGACTCAGCGATGGGCGATGACGCGCAGCAGGAAAAATTCCTCAGCGCCGTGAAGATGGCCTGCCGCATCGCCAAGGTCTTCAACGCGCACGGCGTCCGCAAATACGGCGTCATCCGCATCGACTCCGCCGAGTTCGGCGTCGCCAAATGGCGTGAGAACCCGAAGGCGAATACCGCGCGCATCATTGACACCTTCAAGAAGGCCGCCGCCATCGCCGCTGACAGCGGTGAGCGTCTTGCCGCCGAAGGTGAAATCTGCTGGGCAGGCATGCACTCGTGGAAGGACATGCTCGACGTGCTCGAAGGAGTCGGCATGCCGAACGCGCTCGGTTTCCAGGCCGACCTGGCCCACACCTACCTCTACACTCTCGGCTACAATGCCCCCGAGCACGCTTTGCTCAAAGAAGGCTACAGCGATGCTGAGTTCTGGGCCGCCTACGAGAAGATGACCGATGCGCTGCGTCCCTGGACCATCGACTTCCACGTCGCGCAGAACGACGGCACCGTCCACGGCGCCGGCTCGCACGACAAGACCGGCAAGCACTGCCGCGCTGACGATCCGAACGGCAAGCTCGACATCACCAAGGCCTCCGGCTACTGGCTCAAGGACGCCGCCGCACGCGGCATCCAGCACATCTGCTGGGACGGCTGCATGTTCCCGAACGCCGTGCTCGAAACGCCGGATACCTGGAACAAGATCCTCGCCGCGATGATCAAGGTGCGCGATGCGCACGGCTGGTAAGCCTGAATGGGTTCCCAAACGCCGCAGAGGAAACTCTGCGGCGTTTTCATTTCCACCTCAGAACGCATGTATCGCCTGCTTGTCATGCTCCTCACGCTCGCCTCCTGTGCGGGCATGCCCACCCGTGCCACGCTGCCGTCTGAGATTACCGCCGTGCTGCCCGCAAGCTGCCAGCAGGTGCTCTTTGTCACCGCCGTCGACGACAAGACCAGGGCGGCGGAGTTGCTCCTATTTCACCGCAACTCGGCAGATGTCTGGAAGTGTTTTAGCAATGCGATTCCCGTGCGTATCGGCCGCCACGGGCTTGCCTGGGGACTTGGCGAGCCCGCTTTGCCAGTGCCTGATGGATTTCGTCTCAAACAGGAAGGAGACGGCTGCGCTCCGGCGGGCATCTTCCGCATCACGCAGGCCTTCGGCTCCGAGCCAAGGGCGAATTGGATCAAACTGCCCTACATTCACTGCACCTCACATCATTTCGGCATCGACGACATGCGTTCTCGTCACTACAACCAGATCGTTGATGCGCGTGAAGTGGTCTGCGACTGGAGCAGCCCTGAGACGATGGTGCCCGCCGGTGGCTGTTACAAACTCGGTGCCGTGATTGCCCACAATCCGCAGAACCTGCCCGGACGCGGCTCCTGCATATTCCTGCACCTCTGGCAGGGAGAAAACGTGCCCACCTCCGGCTGCACAGCAATGAGCGAGGAGAACCTGCGCTCCATTCTCATGTGGCTGGACCCCGAAAAAGATCCACGGCTGGTGCAACTGGTGCGGAGCCGGGAATGAGCAAGGATCAGCGATGTTCGATCACATCGTCTGATTGGAATCGGATCTTTGGCAGCGCCGCGTAGCGGTCGTCAGGGTGGCGATAGCCGGCGGGGCACAGCACGGCCGCAGTGAGACCTTGGGCTTCGAGACCGAGCAGCTCGTCGTACTTGGCCGCGACGAATCCTTCCATCGGACAGGTGTCGATACCGACCAATGCGCAGGTCGTCATGAACTGGCCGAGGGCGATGTAGGCCTGCATTTTGGCCCATTCCTTCGTCATGTAACCCTGCGCCTGGGTGCCAGCGACCATCTTGCGGAAGCCGGCGAGCGATTCAGCGCTGCCACCGCGGACCTCCACCATGCGGGCGATGAACGAATCGAGATCGTCGAGGCTGTAGGCTGTTTTCACGGCCATCACAACGAGGTGTGAACAGTCGGCCACCTGCCGCTGCCGCCACGAATGAGCGACCAACTGCTCACGCAGTTCCTGATCCCGCACCACGATGAATTTCCACGGCTGCAGGCCATAGCTCGACGGGGTGAGCACGAGGGACTCCTCCAGGGCGGACCATGTGTCGGCGGGAATTTTCTTCGTGGGGTCGAAAACCTTGGTGGCGTAGCGCCAGTTCAGGGCGGCGAGGATCTCGGAGGTGGTCATGCGCAGCTGTTTTGACACGCTACGGGCCGGTCTGCAAACAGAGATCGGCTCCCATGAAGTTCCGGGTCTGAAGAAAAACTTACATCTTGAGATGGCGTGGATATTGCACAGATGCCCGCTTCTGACTTATCTTTAAGCCAACCTTCCCCTGTTTGTGCAGTCCATGTATTACATCGCCAAAGGCCAGAAGACGCTCGGTCCCTGTTCCAAGGACGATCTGCGCAATTTTCTCGCTTATGGGTCGATCCGTGACAGCGATCTGGTGAAGCGGGAAGACGAGGAGCAGTGGCGGCCGGTATCGACACTGCTCGAACTGAACCTGACAGGCGAGGTTCTGGCTGACGGGCTCACCGTGAAGCCCGCCCGCCGCAGGGTGGCCCGCTACCGCGATTACGACCGCGTGCCCTACAACCAGCGCTGCGGCGCCGTGCTGAGGCGGATGTTCTTTGGCTTTTTGTTTCTACCGCCTCTGCTCTGGTGGGCGGCGGTGTCGATCTATTCAGACCATATCTTCCGCCGTAAAAAGGATGAAAACGGTTATCTCATGGTCTGGGGCCGTTGGGTGGAAGTCCTGGTGACCTTCATGATCATCATCAACGCCATTGCCTGGTGGGCGGGCATCACCTACGCCTCGTGGATTCTCGGCCCCGGCCTCACGGAGCTGGGCAAGGGCATGCGAGAGGCGTGGGATGTGATCAAAGGCCTTTTCAATGACATGGGCATGTGAATTCCGGTTCGGCCGGAAATGCCAGGCAAGACGCGGATTGGCATTCCCTGTGCAGGATTTGGCATCGTCGGGCTGATCTGACACGATGTCGATGAGGGCCGCGTTGGTTGCGCAATGAAAGCCACGCTGCATCTCCCGCTCGTCGCTGTCGCCGCCTGCTTGATCGCGCCATTGCAGGCCGCTGACACTTCCGCCGCTTCCAAACAAATTGACGTTCTTCTGGCTCAAAGCTGGAAGAAGAACCACATCACGCCAAACCCGCTCGTTGATGACGCCACGTTTCTACGACGTGCTTATCTGACCGTCGCCGGTCGAATACCCACCCTGGACGAAGCAAAAGCCTTTCATGCGTGCCAGGCGCCCGACAAGCGCTCCAAGCTCATCGACTGCCTGCTCGGAAGCGAGGGTTATGTGCATCACGCCTTCAACTATTGGGCCGACGTGCTTCGCGCCCAGAGCTTGGGCGTCGGCGGCAGCACCACGGCGCAGCAATACCTGAACTTCATCCGCGAATCCCTGCGCACGAACAAACCATGGGACCAAATGGCCCGCGAACTGGTTTCCAGTGAAGGAACCTGCTTCGACACCGGCGCGATCGGCTACTACATGCGCGACCGCGGCATGCCGCTCGACAATTTGTCCAACACGACGCGCATCTTCCTCGGCACGCGCATGGAATGCGCGCAGTGCCACGACCATCCCTTCGACAGATGGACGCAGAAGCAGTTCTACGAGATGGCTGCCTTCACCCACAACATGAGCGCCACCAGCTACCGCTCGAAGGGCAATGACGAGGTGCAGAAAATGATGCGCGCTGACAAGACGCTCGACAGCCAGACGCGCGACCTCATGCGTCAGGCGCTCAACGAGGCGTTCCGGCCGCTGCGGGACACGCTTGTGGTGCAAAACAAGGGCAGCCTCCGTCTGCCACACGACTACAAGTACTCCGACGCGAAGCCGAAGGATGTGGTGCAGGCCTCGGTGATGTTCGGCAAGCCGGTGACGATGACAAAGGAATCGAATGCCATCGACGAGTTCGGAAAATGGCTCACCTCGCCGGAGAATCCACGTTTCACCACGATCATCGCCAACCGCCTGTGGAAGCGTGTCTTCGGAGCGGGCATTTACGAGCAGGTCGATGAGATGATGGACAACAGCGTGGCCTCGAATCCCGAATTGATGAGCTTTTTGGAGAAGCAGATGGTCGCTCTGAAATACGACATGAAGGCCTACTTGCGCATGCTGCTGAACACCCAGCTCTTTGCCCGTGAGAGCACGAAGGAAATCAGCCCCGGCGTACCTTACTACTTCCAGGGGCCGGTTTTCCGCCGCATGACGGCCGAGCAGGTGTGGGACTCGCTTGTCGCCCTCGTCAGCCCCGATCCCGAGCAGCCGAACTGGACGGCCCGCGAGCGTGAGAAGCGCGATCTCGAAAACCGCCGTCGCTTGGCGCAAATCCTCGACCAAACCGAGGCACCACTGCTCTTTGAAGCCTCCAAGGCCGTCGCAGATGCCATGCGCGAGCAGAACAAGGAGTTCGACGCGCTGCGCAAGGAACTCGACGAGGCCCGTGGGAAGGACCACAAGGAAAAGGCCAAGGATATCCAGCGCCGTCTCGGTCAGAGCCAGCGCATCTTGCGTGAGAACGTCTCGAAGCATTTCTATGCCGCCGCGAAGAAGTCCGGCAACGAGAAGATCCAGGCCGAATTGGCCGCCGTGAGCGGTGGTGGCTCGATGGACATGGCGATGATGAATTTGATGGAAGACACACGCGTTGATGCCCGCGACATGCCGCTTGATCCCAAGCTCATAGCTCGCGTCAAGGCAGACGAGCAGGTTCTCGGCATCAAGGATGCAAAAAGCGCCAAGAGTTACGAAAACTACCAGAAGACACTGCACCAAACTTGGAGCCGTGCATCTGAGCAGCCCTCCCCCGCGCCACGCGGTCACTTCCTGCGTGAGTTTGGCCAGAGCGACCGCGAGATCATCGAAAACGCCAGCGACGAGGCCAGTGTGCCGCAGGCCCTGACCATGATGAACGGCTCGCTCTTGAGCCAGATCACCAGCGCGTGGTCCGCGCTCAGCATCAACCTCCGCAAAGCGACGACGAACGAGGACAAGATCAACACCTTCTTCCTAAGCCTCTATTCCCGCCTCCCCAACGCCAAGGAAAAAGCCCAGATGCTGCAAACCCTCGAATCCTACGCCTCCAACAAGAACCTGTGGGAGGACATCACCTTGGCTGCCCTTAGCACCCAGCGCTTCATCTTCGTCGAATAGCTCCACTTGAAACTTTATACCTGAAACTCTTATGAACTCCGATCTTTCCCGCCGCTCCGTGATGACCCGCATGGCGCAATCCTGCCTCGGCGTCGGCCTGCTTCCTTCCATGGAGCATCTTTTCTCGTCCAAAGCTCTCGCAGCTGGCGAAGGAGCCGCTGTGGCGAAGCAGGCGGCCACGGCGCACAATGTCATCTTCCTCTACATGACCGGTGGACAGAGCCATCTGGACACGTGGGATCCGAAACCGGACAACAAGGAGGTCGCCGGGCCGGTAAAGGCCATCAAGACAAGCGCGGATGGAGTTCAGATCAGCGAATACCTGCCGCGCATGGCAAAGCAGATGCACCACGCCTGTGTCATCAACTCCATGGCCACCAACACGGCCGCGCACGAGCAGGCGAATTACTTCATGCACACCAGCTTTGGCCTGCGCAGCACCATCAAGCATCCCGGCATGGGCGCGTGGCTGAGTTTCTTCCAGGGCAGTGGCAATCCGGCCCTACCGGCTTATGTTTACGTCGGAAACGACAGCCGCCATCCCGGCGCGGGATTCTTCGCGAAGAAACACGGTCCTCTCATGGTCAACAACCCAGAGGCCGGCCTGCAAAACGTGCGTCCACCCAAAGGTGTGACCGACGAACGCTTCGCCATGCGCCGCGAGCTCGCAGGCGCTCTCGATGCGGAGTTTCAGGGCAAATGGGACACGCGCGGCGTGAAGGCGTATGCCGACATGTATGATGACGCGGTCAAACTCATGAAGAGCGAGGACCTCGTGGCCTTCGATTTGACCAAGGAACCGGATGATCTCCGTCAGGCCTATGGCAAAGACACCTTCGGCCAGGGCTGCCTGCTCGCCCGTCGTCTCGTCGAGCACGGCGTGCGCTTTATCGAGGTCAGTTTCGGCAGTTGGGACACGCATGTGGCCAATTTCATCAACACGCCGCGTCTCTGCGACACGCTCGACACAGCGCTCTCCGCGCTCGTCACCGATCTGGAGCGTCGCGGTATGCTCGACAGCACGATGATCGTTGTCAGCTCCGAGTTCGGTCGCACGCCAAAGATCAATCAGAACCAGGGGCGCGACCACTATCCTGTCTTCAGCTCGGTCATCATCGGCGGCGGCATCAAGGGCGGCATGAAATACGGTGCCACTGACAAGGACGGTGCCCAGGTCGCCGCCGACAAAGTCGGCCCGCCTGATCTCAATGCCACCATCGGTTACGCGCTCGGTCTTCCGCTGGACCAGGTGATCTTCAGCCCCAGCAAGCGCCCCTTCACCGTCGCCGACAAAGGCCAGCCGCTGACGCATCTCTTTGCTTGAGAGGGCTGCTCTTTAGTGGCCTTGGCCACGGTGTCGCCTTATTCTGGTTGGTTGACTCAATGGATATCGTCTTCGATCCGCGAAACTTCCTCAACGATTACCATAGAGCCTACGACCTCCAAGGAGAGCACGGCTACGATCGCACCGAACCCGTCATCATCGGTCTCGACATGAACAAGCACGCGCTCTCGTGGCTTAATTGGACTCCTCCTTGTCCAATGACGACGAGCCGCGGGAATCTTCACCGCAGACGCATAGCCTGAGAAAAAACGCCGCCCCGGTTCCCCGGAGCGGCGTTTTTTTGCGAACGATCCTCGACCAACCGATCAGAACGAAATCTGCACGCCGGCCATGAAGGTGCGGGCGGCGCCGGGGACGACGATGTGTTGATTCACGGAGCCGGTGTAGAAGGTGGAGTCGAAGAGATTGTCCACGTCGAAGGTGACGCGGACATTTTTTGTGGCCTGCCAGTAGGAGAGGGCGCGGACGGTGGTGTAGTCTGGCAGGTCAAAGGTGCCGGCGTCATTGCCGGTGCGCTCGCCGACGTAGGACACGCCGCCGCCGATGCCTAGCTTGCCGTATTTGCCGAGGTCAAACTCCTGCACGGCGAGCATGTTGGCGGTGATGCTGGGGATGTTCAGCAAAGCGGTGCCGGTGGCAAAGGCCTCGCTTTCGTCGATCTTCGCGTGCTGGTAGGTGACGCTGGCAGAGAGGCGGAAGCTGTCGGTGAGGTTGCCATTGAGATCGAATTCCACACCGCGGCTGTTTACCTGACCGCCGTTGATCATGAAGTTGCCGAGCGGGTCGGTGGGATCAAAGCGCAGGACGTTGCGCTTCTGGATGTCAAAGAGCGAAAAGGAGGCACCCCAGCGGCCCTCCTTGTCCTGATAGCGGGCACCGATCTCGACGGCGCGACCGGCTTCCGGTGCGAAGGGGCTGAGCGAGGAGTCGCTGCCGAAGTTCGGGCGGAAGGACTGGCTGTAGCTCGCGAAGGCACTCCACTCTTCCGTCGGCAGCCAGGTGAGGCCGACGCGCGGTGTCCACGCGCCCTGCTCCTGGGTGATGTTGCGGTTGTTGGCACGATCGTAGAGGATCTGCTGGAAGCTGTCGTAACGACCGCCGAGCAGCAGTTTCCAGTGTTTGCCAAACGAGATCTGGTCCTGGAGGTAGAAGGCGAGGCCCTGGCTTTTTTCCGTGCGGTCAAAGACCCTGCCCAGAGCTGGTTTGGCCTGACCGTAGATGGGATTGTCGATGAGGAGGTTGGTGGCGTAGTTCCCGCTCAGGAGGATCTGGTCCAGTTCGAACCAGTAGTATTCGCTGCCAAAGAGGATGCTGTGTTCAAGAGCACCGGTGGTGAATTTCCCGGCCACCTCGGCTTGGATGGACCAGTCGGTGCTGTCGTAATCGCGGAAGCGGTAGCGGCGGCGCATCTGCGTGCCACCGGCCACGACATCACGCGTCTCGCTGGCGAAGCCGCTGAGGCGGTTGATCTTGTGGGAGACACCGAGACGGAAGAACCAGTCGTCATTGAACTCATGGGTGAGGCGGAGCTGGTTGGTGTAGTTCTTGATATTGATCGGCGCATCGCCGGGCTCGCCAAAGAAGCGCTCACGCGGCACGCTGCCGAGACCGAGATTGATGGCCGGGATGCCACGATCAAACATCACCTCGCTGATGAGGAACTCGCCGGTGTATTCGAGCGTTGTGTCTTCGGTGATTTTCCAGGTGAAGGCCGGGGCGTAGAGCTGGCGACTGCTGCCGACGAAGTCACGGAAGCTGTTTCCATCCTCGTAGGCGTAATTGAAGCGGTAGGCGAAGTTGTCCGTGAGTGGGCCGGTGCTGTCGATGGTGTGGCGGAAGGTGTCAAAACTGCCCGCGAGGCTTTGCAGCGAGTGTTTCCACTCCCACAGCGGTTTTTTGGTCACGACGTTGATGGTGCCGCCGGGATCGCCTGCGCCGAAAAGGGCCGCCGTGGGGCCTTTGAGGAATTCGATGGCCTCGATGTTCGCCGCGTCACGCGGGGCGTTGAAGCCGCGATTCGCGGCGAAGCCATTCAGCATGTAACCGATGCCGCTGTTGTTCGAATCGCCGGTGAAGCCGCGAATGGCGTAGTTCTCCCACAGGCCGCCGAAGGGCTGCTGCTGGCTCACGCCGCTCACATAATCAAAGCTGTCCTGCATGCGCACCGCCGTGATGTCCTGAAGCTGCTGGCGGGACATGACGCGGATGTTCTGCGGCAGCTCGCGGTTCGGGATGTTCGTACGGGAGCCGCCGAAGCTCTGCGGAATGAAAAACGCCTTCTCCGCATCGGCGGTGATGAACACCTCGCCGAGTTCCTCGACTTTCGTTTCCGCGGGTTGGGCGGTGGCTGTTTGCTGCGACATGGCGGGCAAGGCGCAGGCGAGAAAAACCAGGGAGGTGATGGAAGACGTGATGGGCTTCATGGGTGAACGAAGGAGCGCTTTGAAGCGCAAATCATTTGCATGTGCAACTGGTTTGCGTCAAAAACTCAGGCCGCCATGCCCGTCTCCTCTCCCATCCTTCCACTCGCTCGCCTGGAGGCCCGTCTCATCTGGCGGCGGCGGGCGTCGTGGCTGCTACTGGGGCTTTTCACCGGGCTGATGCTGCTCGCGGGCCTTCTCAGTGGGCTGCGCCAGACGCGGGAGCGTGAGCAACAGGCCGCGTATCAAAAACTCGTGCGCCAGCAGTGGGAATCTCAGCCAGACCGGCATCCGCACCGTGCCGCTCACTACGGCACCTTTGCCTTCAAGCCCCGCAGCCTCCTCGCGGCCTATGAGCCGGGCATCGAAGCCTATGCGGGCCGCATCCAGTTCCTCGAAGCCCACCGGCAAAATGGAGCGAACTTCGCCGAGGCATCCACGCTTTCCTCCGCCTCGCGGCTGGGTGAACTGTCTCCCGCCTTCCTCGTCGAGTGCGTGTTGGCGCTTGTCATCATCGTGCTGGGTCATGGCGTCTTCGCGGCGGAGGTGGAAAGCGGCCGCGAAAGGCTGCTGCGGGCGCAGATCGGCCCGCGTGGTGGTTTGTGGGCGGGAAAAACGCTCGGGCTCTGGCTCGGCATCTCGCCCTTCGTGCTCATCGCGGCGCTGGTGCCGCTGACCTTGCTCTTTTTCGGCGAGAGCGGTCTCGCTGATCGTGCGGGTATGCTGATGGCGGCGCTGCTGCTCTACAGCGTGCTGTGGGTGCTGCTGGTGGCGGCCGTTTCGTCCGTATGCCGCACGTCACAGGCGGCGCTGGCCGTGCTCATTTGCCTCTGGCTCGGCGGTGGTGTGTTGCTGCCACGAGCAGCGGCAGGTCTCGCCTCAGCGGCGCATCCGCTGCCGGATAAAAGCGAGTTCAATGCCCGCCTCGGCGAGGAAATCGCGAAGTTGGGAGATTCCCACAACGACAAAGATCCCGCCTTCATCGCCCTCAAAGAGGAGACGCTGCGCAAGCATGGCGTGAGCCGCGTGGAAGACCTGCCCTTCAATTACAAAGGCCAGCTCATGATGGCCGGCGAGGAGCAATCGGCCAAGGTCTTCGCTCAAGAGCATGCGAAAATCGAAGCTGTGCTCGATCAGCAGACCGCTCTCGTGCGTCGGCTCGCGTGGCTTTCCCCTTCGCTCGCTTTGCGTGATCTCGCCATGCGACTCTGCGGCACGGATGCCGCCTCCCAGCAGCGCTTCATCCGCGAAGCAGAGGCCTATCGCTTCTCCTTCATCCAGCATCTGAACCACCTCCAGCGTGACCACACCGCCTACGCGGAAAAAAATGTCCAGCGCATCGACGAGCACTTTTTCGATGAGATCGAGGATTTCAAACCCACGCCGCACACGCTTTCGCTCGCCCTCGCAGGTTCCGCCGCCTCCTGGGGCGTTTTGGGCCTGTGGATCGCTCTCGCGGCTCTATTCGGAAGGAGGTTCGCATGAAGACTCTCTGGCATCTCGACTGGTTGCGACTTCGTCGTCAGGCAGCGACGTGGTTCCTGCTCGGTGGGCTCTTCCTCGCCGGACTCACCGCCATTTATCTCGGTAAAAAATTCCAAGAGCAGCAACAGGCCGAGATCAGCCGCCTCGACGCTCAATTCCAGGCGCAGTGCGACCGACTGGAGCATCGCTACCGCGAGAAAGGCGAGCACAGCGGCTACTGGAGCTACTACAGCTTTTACCCCGTGCATCAGCCACCGCGACCGCTCGCCGCGCTGAGCTGGGGTCTGCGTGACGTGGCGCCCTTTGTCACCTGGGTGCGACTGCTTGGCGTAGAGCAGCAGCTTTACGAATCCTCGCTCGCCAATCCGCTGCTGCAATCGCTCGGGCAGTTTGATCTGGCCTTCGTGCTCGGTGTTTTGGCTCCGCTCGTGCTGCTGCTGCTCGGCCATGACGTGCTCAGCCGCGACCGACAGCTCGGCGTGCTGCCCCTGCTCGCCGCTCAGGGCGGTGGCGGACTGCTGCGCGTGCTCGCCGCCCGTCTGCTGCTGCGTCTCGTGCTCGTCGTCATCATTTGCAGCCTGCTGTTTGGCATCGCCATGATCGTTTTGCAGCTCCCGACCGGCTTCGATACCTTCGCATGGCTTTTCATCGCCCTGCTCGGCCTTCTGCCATGGCTGGCGATCACCGCCATCATCGCCGCCCGCAGCCGCAGCGCCACCGGCAGCCTCGCTGCGGCCATGACGGCCTTTGTGAGCCTCGTGCTGCTCATGCCAGCCCTGGTGAATCTGGCCCTCAGCACCCTCTTTCCTGTGCCCGAGGGACTCGAGCTCACCGTGCGCCAACGCCAAGTCATGCATGACGGCTGGGATCAGCCCCGCCAGCCAAACTACGACCGCTTCCTCGCCGAGCGGCCTGAGTATCGAAAATGGCCCACCGTGCCGGAGAAGGACTTCACCTGGCGATGGTATTACGCCATGCACGAGGTCGCCGACCGTTCCGTGGCCGAACTGGTCAATCAACACACGCAGCACCTGCGCCAGCGTCATGCGTGGTCACAACGTCTCGCCTGGCTCTCACCGCCTGCTTTGACGCAGAGCCTGCTCAGCGGTCACAGCGGCACGGATCTCGATGCGCATCTGCTGCACCTCGAAACGACGCGAAAATTTCACGAGCATCTCAAGGCACACTTTTTCCCGCTCATCTTCGACGAGACGCACTTCACCGCCGGAGCCACGAAAAGCTTCCCACGCTTCCAAAACGCCGCTCCAGCCCCAGCGGCCCCATTTAATCCGCTGCCACCACTGCTGCTCGCCGCCTTGCTGCTGCCCTTTGCCCGTCCACGCCCTGTTTTGTCATGATCCAGCTCCAAAACATATCCAAAGCCTTTGGCTCACGACCCGTGTTGCAAGATCTCAGCCTTCAGGTCGATCGCGGGCGCATCCTCGGCCTCCTCGGTGGCAATGGCGCTGGCAAAACCACCACGCTGAACCTCATCCTCGGCTTCCTCCAGCCGGACAGCGGCACCATCACCGTCACCGGCGAGACCGCCTACATTCCCGAAAACGTCGCGCTCTATCCCGAACTCAGCGGCCTGGAAAATCTACGCGCCTTCGCCGCACTCGCCGGTCGCGATTTGAGCACGCAGGAAGGCGAAAGCCTCCTCGCCCGCGTCAAACTGCCCGCCGAGGCCATGAGCCGCCGACTCGCCTCCTACTCCAAAGGCATGCGGCAACGCGTCGCCATCGCCATCGCTTTGGCCCGGCAGGCCCAGGTCTTCCTGCTCGACGAACCCACCACCGGCCTCGACCCCGCCGCCGTGCAGGACCTCGCCACGCTGCTGCGCCAGCTCGCCCAGGACGGAGCCGCCATCCTCCTCACCACCCACGATCTCTGGCATCTCTCCATCGATAGCGATGAAGTCGCCATCCTCTCCGCCGGCCGCCTCGTGGACCGCTTCGAAGTCGCCGGCCAGGACGCCGCGCAACTCGCCGAACGATACCTGAAAGCCCGCTGACCGGCACGAAAGCGGATATTCAGATTGGCGTCAGACCGAGTTCAAAGTGAACGGGAAACTGCTGCGTGTCCTTAACGAGGCGCAGAGGATTTTTTCCACCCGCCAATCGGCCAACAGTCGGCAGCGTTTGAGAGCGTCCTAAGTGGGCATCTCAAGCCGCGTCCAGCATGCCGGACGCTGCGCATTCGGCTGCGATCTGCAGTGGCAGGTGTTCTGGCAACAGCCTTCGCCGAACTTGTAACCGTCGGCACAACCTTCGCTGTAGTATTATTTGCCGTTTTTCTCAGCGTGGGGTCCCGTGCTGGCTTCACATTTGCAGCCGGGCCAGGCGCATTTGGTGTGTGGGATAGTGCTTATTGCAACAATATCAGAACATCAGTTCAAATATAAGACGGAATCCGCCATTTCCGATCAACTCCGCTCCCTGCGGGCCGAACGCAACGTCAGTTACCGCAAAGAGGGCCGCCAAGTTTTTTTACCGCTTGCACGACCACTACTCACCGGAGCTCAGAGCGTGCGCGAGCATCTGGCGGAGAGAAGGCACCACTTGCCCCCCTGCAGGCCTGCCCTGCCGTTTGGAGCTTTCTCGATGCTGATTCAACAGCATCGGGACCGGCGCGAAGTGCTTCCTTCCTTTCGAGACATGGCGAATTTTGCTTTTTTGTAATGGCTGCGATTCCGCCTGGTGTCTCATCGAACGCCGCTCTTCAGAAAGCGGCGATACCTTCCTGACATTACCAGTCGGCGTGTTCGCAGAGGGTGACAGGACTCCCTTTGCCGTCCTGCTGGCCTTGCTGTGCAAGGATTTCCCCCGAAAATTCACCAATTGAAAGCCGCACAAAAAAACGCCCGGCGGCATGAACCACCGGGCGTTGAGTTGGGATCTGCGGAAACAGGCTGGCGTCTGCCTCGGCGACACACGCTTAAATGCTGTCGGCGCTGTATTCCCAACCCTGACGCACGGCGGCCCGCTTGATGAGCTTGTTCGCGTCCTCGTTGTCGGTGGTCTGGGTGGCGCTGTCCCATTTGATGACCTTGCCGGGGTTGGTAATGCCGAAGTTGCCAAAGAGGCAAAGCTTCGTGAGCGGGACGGAGTAGTCGAAGTTGCTGCCCGCAGTCTTGTTCTGCTCGATGGCCTTGACGAGTTCGAGCTGCGGCTTGCCTGGGGCGAGGCTGCGTTCGAGCGTTTTGGGCGTTTCTTTGAAGAACTTGGCGAGCTTCGGACGGTTGCCGACGACTTCCAACGCCTCGCAGTAGTCGCCAGGATTGAGGATGCTGTCCTCGTCGCCGACGATGAGGAAGCCGCCCCTCATCTTGTCGAAATCGCGTTCGGCCTCCAGCTTCGCCGGACGCTCGGGCTTCATCGGCTTGCCGTCCTTCGTGCCTTCATACCAATGCAGCTTGATGTCGCCGTATTTGGCGTGCTTGAAGGAGCAGATCACATGCGACCAGGCGGGCCAGCTCAGGTCGGTCAATTCTCCGACCTCGGCCTCGATTTGATACGGCTCGCCGAGCTCGCAGGCCCAGAAGGGACCGTCCATGATGTGGCAGCCCATGTCGCCCATGGCACCAGCACCGAACTCACGGTGGCCGCGCCAGGCGAACGGATGCAGGCCGGGGATGTAAGGATGATCCGGCACTTGGGCGAGCCACTGCTGCCAGTTCACATGTGCTGGAGCCTGGCCGACTCCTTCGGCGGCCTCGTTGGACTCTTCCTTGCGACGTGGTTTCGGAGCGGTCTTGCCGGTGTAGATGTCCTTGGCGGCGTTGCCCTGCGGCCAGATGGGGCGGTTCGTCCAGACATGGATTTCTTTAACGTTGCCGACAACGCCGGCATTCATCCATTCCTTGAGCTGACGGATCTGCTCGCCGGTGTGGCCCTGGTTGCCCATGTTCGTCTTCACGCCTTTTTTCTTGGCGGCTTCGTGGAGCTGGTTGGCCTCCCAGATGCGGTTCACAAGAGGTTTCTGCACGCAGACGTGCTTGCCCCGCTTGATGGCCTCCATCGCGGCCGGGTAGTGCGCGTGGTCAGGCGTGGAGACGGTGACCATGTCGATCTTGTCGCCCATCGTTTCGAACATCTCCTTGAAAGAGGTGAACATCTTCGCGTCAGGGTACTTCGTCTGCGCGTCCTTGAGGCGGTTGCTGTCGATGTCGCAGATGGCGACAACGTTCGCGCCCTCGCCAGCGATGGCGATGTCAGACGCGCCTTTGCCGCCAGCTCCACCGATGCCGGCGACGTTGAGTTTTTTGACACCGCCTGCCTGGCCGAGCAGGAGGTTCGGGAAGAAAATGCCACCGGCGGTGGCGGCGGTGCCACGCAGGAAGGCGCGGCGGTTGGGGAAGAGTGTGGGCTTCATGGTTTGGTTTGAGGGCCGCGAGGATAGCGGTGAGGCCGCTTAAAACGCAATGGGAATGTCATCTTCCGAAGAAAATCCTCCCGGCGTCAAAGAAACACGTCCGGGGCATTCTTTGTGCTTGTCGTGTGCACGACAATCCCGCTAAAACGCCACATGGATTTTGCCAAATTCGCCTCCGAACTCTCCAGCCTCGTCTGGGGACTACCGCTCATCGTGCTGCTCTTCGGCACTCATCTGTTCCTGACCTTACGCACCGGTTTCATCCAGCGCTTCCTGCCGCAGGCGATCAAAATCTCGTTTTCGCGTGAGAAAGAAGGCGACGGTGATGTCTCGCAGTTCGGTGCCTTGATGACAGCGCTTGCCGCGACGATCGGCACGGGAAACATCGTCGGCGTGGCGGGAGCCGTCGCCACAGGTGGACCGGGCGCGGTGCTGTGGATGTGGCTCACGGGTGTCTTTGGCATCGCCACAAAGTACTCCGAGGCGGTGCTCGCGGTGAAGTATCGCGTTCAAATGCCTGACGGCAGCATGGCAGGCGGACCGATGTATGCGCTGGAGCGCGGCATGAATGCCAAGTGGCTCGGCGTGATCTTCGCCATCTTCACCTGCGTCGCCGCGTTTGGCATCGGCAACATGACGCAGGCCAACAGCATCGTCGAACTCCTGCGCGAGCACATCAAACCGGATTCGGACGTGGTTTTGCGCTGGGTGGCGGGCAGCGTGATGGCCGTCCTGACCGCCGCCGTCGTGCTTGGTGGCGTGAAGAGCATCGCCAAGGTGTGCGAGTTCCTCGTGCCGATCATGGCGGTCGGTTATGTCATCGGGTGTGCGCTTGTTTTGATCAAAAACCACGCCGCCCTGCCCCAGGCATTCGCGGACATCTGGAATGGCGCATGGAGCGGTCAGGCCGCAGTGGGCGGCTTCGTCGGTGCCACGCTCAAGCAGGTGGCGCAGGCCGGCATTGCCCGCGGTCTGTTCTCCAACGAGTCAGGACTCGGCTCCGCCCCCATCGTGGCGGCGGCGGCACAGACGCGGAATCCAGTCCGACAGGCGCTGGTAAGCAGCACGGCCACCTTTTGGGACACCGTCGTCGTGTGCCTCATGACAGGTCTCGTCGTCGTGAGCAGCGGCCATTGGAAGGAGGGGCTCGCCAAAGCCGCGCTTACCAGCGCCGCCTTCAACGACCTGCATGACGTCGGACCGATCTTCCTGCTCTTCGGTCTGATGACGTTCGTCTTCTCCACCATTCTTGGCTGGGGCTACTACGGTGAAAAAGCCGCCGAATACCTCATGGGCAGCCGGGCGGTAAAGCCCTACCGCATTCTCTGGGTACTCGCAGTGCTCTTTGGCTCCGTGCAGCCGGCGCAGGCTGTGTGGGACTTCGCGGATGCAGCCAATGGCCTCATGGCCATCCCTAACCTCATCTGCCTGATCTGCCTCAGCGGGGTCATCGTGGCCGAAACAAGGGCCCACCGGGCTGATTTGACCGGCAAAGCCTGAAAAAATACGCCCTCACGCTTGCAACATCGTCAGCGGCCTTTATTCTGGGCGCCCCTTCGATCACTGCCTCATGGTGTAATGGTAACACAGCAGATTCTGAATCTGTTATTCAAGGTTCGAATCCTTGTGAGGCAACCATCTCCCCAGTAGCACTCTTCAAGCTTTTGCCTGCGCGGCGAGGATGGCCGAATCCAGACGCGCCAGACGATGCGCGCTTGAGGCCGTCTCGATTCCTTCTAGGGCCCGGTAGGTCTTGCCAACTTTCTGCACGAGTCCGCAGTTGGTCAGTTTGAGGATCTTTTCATACGAGCGCAGTCGGAGCATCTCCTCACCCCCGCTCACCGCGTTCTTGAGCTTCAATCCTTCAAACACTTTCGCGAAGAGACTTTTGAACTCAAAGGTCTCACCACTGGAGAGAACGTTCACCAACTCATCCGTGACATGATCAACTACCCGGCGGGAAAAAGGCGCTTTCTTCGTGACTGCTTTTTGAGGAACCATCGTCCCCGATACCACACGAGTCATTCCCTGTCTTGGAAACCTCTCCCAAGATGATGATTTATCGGTCTTTGAGTGATTCAGGAGGCGAGAAACGCCTCTTTGGCCGTTCGGCTGAGCCTTTTGAAGGCAAGTTCGGCCTTCAATGCGGCAGAGTGGTTCCTCTGCGTCCAGCAGCGCAGGAGTTTCACCGGTCCCCTTCCCCGCGTGTAACGCGCACCTTTTCCTGCATTGTGCCGCGCCACTCGTCGCTGCAGGTCATTCGTGATGCCGCAGTAGAACGTACCATCGCTGCAAAGAAGGACGTACAGGCACCACTTTTTCACGGGCCTGGATTTGGTGGCTGACTTCTTCGACACACGTCACCTCTACAGCGATGATCAGGCTCAAAACAACTCAGGAATCATCACGCCATCCGTCAGCGGCACGGGGCGACCATCGGCGGAGCGGTATTCGATCTCGCGGTAGTCGTAGCCGAGGGCGGCGTAGATGCTGGCGTGGATGTCCGACGGGGAGATGGGGCGGTCTTTGGGATAGGCACCGGTGGCATCGCTGCTGCCGATGACCTGCCCGCCGCGCACGCCACCGCCGGCGAGGAGCACGCTGTAGCAGCCAGGCCAGTGATCGCGGCCGGCATCATTGTTGATCTTCGGCGTGCGGCCAAACTCGCCCATCCAGACGACGAGCGTGCTTTCGAGCAGGCCGCGTTCTTCGAGATCATCGAGCAGCGCGGCGTAGGCCTGCTCCATCGGTGGCACGAGACGGTTCTTGAGGCCGTTGAAGTTGTCCTTGTGTGTGTCCCAAGTGATCGACGGGCCGTTCACGGTGGTGACAAAGCGTGTGCCGGATTCGATGAGGCGACGCGCGAGCAGGTGCGACTGGCCCCAGCTATGACGGCCGTAGCGTTCGCGGACTTTGTCGGGCTCTTTCGAGAGGTCGAAGGCATCGGCGGCTTTGCCGGTTTGTAGCATGCTGGTCGCCTGCTCGTTGAAGATGTCGATTTGAGCCGTCTGCGGCGAGGTGATGGGCCGTGCGGCGGCGCTCATGTGATTGAGCAGCGCGAGACGCTCCTGAAAACGCGTGGGCGTGAGGCTGGAATCAAGCGCCATGTTTCGCACGCGGAAGGAGGCCGCGTTCGGATCGTCATCGAGCACGAAGGGATCGTAGCGATTGCCCAGACAGCCGCCGAATTGACCGGGCGTGAGGTACACTTTGCTGTCGCAGTGCGGGAAGGGCGTGATGACATACGGCGGCACGCCTTTGGAAAAGCCATCGCGCTGAGCGAGCCAGCCGCAGAGCGTGCCGACGCCGGGGATGTCGGTGGGGCTCGGTGTGATGAGCGTGCTGTCCACGCGATACGGCCGGCCGACGGTGGCCCAGTGCATGCCGCCGTTGTGGCTGCTGTGGCCGTGATGCACGCTGCGGATGAGCGCGAGCTTGTGCATGCGCTTGGCCATCTGCGGCAGCAATTCGGTGATGTGGGTGCCGGGCACGCTGGTTTTGATCGTTTTGAACTCACCGCGGATCTCCGACGGCGCATCGGGTTTCGGGTCCCAAAGGTCGATGTGGCTCGGTGCGCCGCCGTTGAAGATCAAAATGACTGATTTGGCCTTTCCGAGGCCGGTTTGCGGAGAGCCGAGCGCACGGAGGTGGCTCAATCCGAAGCCCAGCATACCCATCCCGCCTGCTTGCAGGATGTTCCGACGCGAAACGCGCATTTCTGGCAGAGGAGCCTTCACGGGAGAAACCTACGATGGCAAGCTGCTCATCTTACGAACGCAGGCAAAGCCCTGAACAGCCCGCATCACTTCGACTTCTTCTTTGCCTTCGCGGCGGGTATTGGTTTGCGAATTTTGACCTCCACGGCGTTCTTTTGCGCGTTGCCCGGAGTGCTTCGGCCATCGGCGACGATCTTTTCGAGCTGCTTTGTCATTTGCGCCACGATGTCTGGCTTTTCTCCTTGGAGATTGGTCTTTTCGGCGATGTCATCCTTCAAATTGTAGAGCTGGGTGTCGGGAAGCCCCTTCTCGCCAGGAGAACCGGGACGCGGATCACTCCAGCCGCCCGAACCGGCGCAGATCTCCAGCTTCCAGTCTCCATCACGCAGCGCGAAGCTGCCATTGATCGAATGATGGATCACACTCTTCCGCATCGCCGTGCTGGATTCACCCAGCAGGGCTGGCAGGAAGCTGAAGCTGTCCTCGGCGGCGTTGTCAGGAAGCTTCGCTCCCACGATGTCGGCGGCCGTGGCCATAAAATCTGTCAGACAGACGAGTTGCGTGGAAGTCTGCCCACCTTTCACCTTCGCAGGCCAGCGCACGATGAACGGCACGCGATGGCCGCCATCGAAAATGTCTGCCTTGTGACCACGATAGATCGCGCTCGGGTTGTGGCCAAAGGTCGCGAGCTTCGGGTAATCGGCGCTCGGCGAGCAGCCGTTGTCGCTTGTCACGATGATGAGCGTGTCCTGCCCAATGCCGGCGTCCTCGGTGGCACGCATGATCTGACCGATGGCGTCGTCCGTCTCCATCACAAAGTCGGCATACAGGCTGATGCCGCTCTTTCCCACCCACTTCTCACTGGGCAGGATCGGTGTATGCGGTGAGTTCAGTGGCAGGTAGATGAAGAAAGGGCTTCCTTTTGCCGCTGCTTTCTCTGCGATGATCTTCTTCGCCCGCCCGGTGAGCGCCGGCAGCACGTCCTCGCCACGGAAACCGGGTGCGCCGGGGCCTTCGCGCGTGAAGGATTTTTTTCCGCCAGCGGCGTTCATTTCCAGTTTCATCGTCTCCGTGGGATTCGCGGTGACGTGATCGTTTTCGATGAAGCAATACGGCACCATGTCCAGCGAGGCGCTGATGCCGAAGTAGGTGTCAAAGCCGACGCTGGTGGGGCCGTTCGCGATCGGCTTCGTGTAGTCCACATTGTTCACTTGCTCGGCGGATTCGATGTTCAGCTCGGCCACCTCGCCTTTGCGCACCCAATCCATGCCGAGATGCCATTTCCCGACGCAATGCGTCGAGTAGCCCTGTTCCTTCAGCAGGCTGGCGACCGTCGTGCGCCCCTGCTCGATCAAACGCGGGCTCAGACCACCGAGCACGCCGCTTTGCAGCTTCGAGCGCCACGCGTAGCGGCCGGTCATGATGCCGTAACGCGTCGGCGTGCACACGCTGGATCCGGAATGCGCATCGGTGAACTTCACCCCTTCCTTCGCGAGTCGATCCATGTGCGGCGTGGCGATCTTCCCTTCGGGATTGAGGCATTTCACGTCCCCGGAGCCAAGATCATCGCACAAGATGAAGATGATGTTCGGTTTGTCGGCAGCAGCGGCCGTGATGATGGCGAATGAGAGGCAAAGCAGCCCCAGGACAGGTCGGTTCATGGTCCGACTTCAACGCATTCAGTCTTCCGAGCTATCGAGATATTCCAACGCCTTCGAGAAACTGGCCTGCGTGAGGAAATGATTCAGCCGTGGCGGCAGTTGCGGGCGCAGTTTCTGATGCTCCGCCGTGATTTCCTCCGAGACATTCTTCAACGCCTCCAGATGCGCCGACGCGTCGCGATCACGGAAAGCATGATCCGCGATGAGATCAATGCGGCGTTGCAGTAAGACACGAAGATGAGTGAAGTCGGACATGTGGCAAATATGGAGGGCCTGCAAGTCGTCAGCAAGATGCTGCGACATTGCCAGGAGGTGGAAAAGTGAACGACAAAAGATGAACGCTAAGTCCGACTTCTGGCTTGTTTCAAGAGGTGCTCCGGCTAGCATGCGGTGGCATTCATCCTCCTCGTAAATTCCTCCGCGTGAAACCCGGTTTCCTTCCCGCCAGCGTGTTTGTTGCCGCCGGGCTGCTCATGTCCAGTCCGGCTGCGGAAAAGCGTGCCGAGGACCCTGGCGCGAGCGCGGAGATCGCCCTGCTGCGGCTGGATTACGAACGCAGCCTCATCGAATCGAGCCTGGCACCGGTCAAACAACAGATCACGACGCTTGCGGCGCTGGAAAAGCAGTTCGTCGATGCCCGCGACTACGACGCCGCCATCACGGCGCGTGACGAGCGGAAACGGCTGCAAAATGAGCTGGCACGGCTCGACAAGGAGCTGCTGCTGCTGCAGACACGTGAGATATCGCTCAAGACCTCGCTGCTGCCGGACCGCGTGAAGCTGCCGCTGGAGGCCGCCACCTTGAGCGACCTGCTTCGGGAAGGCGGCGCGATCACCGGCTGGTCAAAGATCGGCGCGTCCGCCACCTGGAAGCTGCCCGCGCTGCCGCCGGGAGGTTACGATGTCATGTTGCGCTATCGCTGTGGCGCGGCCGAGGGCGGCCAGTTGCTCATCAAGGAAGCGCGCTTCACTCTCACCACCAACATCGAAACCACGCTCAAAGGCCCGGAGGAACGCAGCGCGGGCACCTTGAAGATCAGTGACGGCTCCGGCACGCTCACGCTGGCCGCGCAGTCTCTCGTCACGAACAACCTCATGCAACTCCTGGCCGTGGAGCTGGTGCCCTCCGCACGATGAAGTCTCACCTCCTCCATCTGTGCCTCCTGCTGCCGCACGCCATCCCGGCGCTGCATGCGCAGACTCCCGTGCCTGCGGCGGAGCCAGCCGCGCTCACCAGCAGCCGCGCCGCTTTTTTGCGCCAGGTGATGGCGGACTCGCAACTGCTCACTGAGCAATACGAACGTGCACTGGCCAGAGCCGAGGTGGAAGTCGCCTCCGCAGGAGATTACGAGGAGGCGCGAGCCATCCGTCTGCGCCTTGATCAGTTGAAGGCGCTCTACGCCGGAACCGTGTCCAGCCTGGCCACTCCCCTGCCCCTGGCGCAGGCGCGGTTGACCGGCTCGGCACAATCCTCGGGCGAAACGCTCAGCGGCTGGCGCTCGAACGGCAGCGGCGCGGAGTGGATGAATTTCCGTATCGCCCCCGGCTCCTATCATCTCGAGTTCGAGGTGAACATGAGCGACGCGCCCGTGGCTGGCAGCATCTATGCCTCGTCGAAATTCCAGCCGCAGCAGAACGCTCTTTTTGAATTTAACGAAATCACCCTGCTTGGCACCGCCTCGGAAAACCGCCGCACGTTTCAGATCGCACGCAGCACCGACGAGACCACCTTCACCACGACACGCGTCGGGCCGCTGCAATTCACTCGTTCCCCTGTCACACTTCGTTTCAGCGCCGCCGCCGGCTATCCTGCGAACATCATTCGTGTCCGCAATCTGCGCCTCCTGCCCATCACCGATGACACGCCCGCCACTCCAGCGCCCGTGGCACCGACCAGCGCCACCGTCACGATGCAGCAGGCCGCCGCCGGACTGAAGTCCTCGCTGGAAACGGCACGCACCAGCGCCATCACCGCCTACCTCGCCTCCTTGCAGAAGCTCGCTTCCTTGCAACCCGCTTTGAAAGAGCAGGTCGAAGCCGAGATCAGGCGTGTGCAAAAGCAGGGAGGCCAGGGCAAAGGGGCAACCACCGGCCTGCGCGCGATCACCTCCACCAGCAGCGGGCTCGACGGCTTTGAGAGCATCGCGGATGCGCAGCTCGCCGATGAGCTGCCCGTGTCCGGAGAGCGTTTCAAAATCGTGCATGAAGGACGTGTCCTGCCTGTGCGGCTGCTGTGGATCGACTGCGCCCCGGCGGACGAATCGGATGCTGGCGTGAAACGTTTCTCAAAGCATTTCGGCATCGACGAAGAGGACACGGTCTCGCTGGGCCGCTTCGCGAGAGAATTCACCGCGGGGTATCTCAGCGGCAAACCGCTGCGGCTTCTCGTGCGCCCTGATCGCGACAAGGACGGCACCCTCGCCGCCCTGCTGTTTTTGCCGGATGTCGGGTTGTATCAAAACGTGCTCGTGGACCATGGTCTGGCCGCCGTCGTCCCGCCGCCACCAGATCCGCGGCGCGACGCCGCCGAAAAAGCGCTCATCGCCACGCTCGAATCCCGGGAAAACGCCGCCCGCCGCCATCAGCCGCCTGCCGGAGCCTGGGCGTTGGCCTCACAACCTGAAGGAGGAGGGAAACCATGAGCCGCCGCGCGCTGATCTCGTTGTTTTCTTTGATGGGAGCGCTTTCCCTGACAGCGCAGCAGCCCGCCGCCGCCCCAGCCACGCGGCTAAGGCAGATGGAGGCGATTTATCAGAAAGAACTCAGCTCTCGCCACATCCCGCTGCTTGGGAAGTATCTCGTCGAGTTGCAACGCCAGGCTGCCAGCGCCACGGACAAAGCCGCCTATCAGGCGGAAATCTCCCGCATCCAGCAGATCATCAGTTCCGGAGGCGTGGTGGATCTGATCGCCGCACAGCAGGCGCAATCGAATGCGATGCCCATGCCGCCTCCGACGCCTGAAATCGTGCCCGTGGAGCGCAGGCAGGCCTTGATCGTGCTTTCCCCTGCCCTCGCCAGCAAAATCGTCCCATTTCCTGCCCCAAACACGACGACCGCCGTGCTGGCAGAGGCGGAATGGCGCATCGAGGCCATCGCCGCAGGCACCTACGATGTGCTTGTTCAATACGCCTGCCCGGACATGACCGGGGATGTTCCTCTGAGCGTCGAGTTCAACGGCCAGACGGTGGAGAAGGCGCTGGAAGGAGACCGTGCCACTAAGGATGCCCAAACTTTTCGCATCTTCCGCCTCGGCAGCCTGACCTTGACCGGCGATCATCGCGGCGAAACACTGCGTTTTGCCGCAGGCGACAAAAACAGCCCCAAACTCATCCTCAAAAGCATTCTCATCACCAAACCGCGCCCCGCAAACTGACTTCCTTCATGCGTTCGCCCAGCCTCCTGCTCCTTATTCTGCTCTCCATCTGCGTCCTGCCCTCCTGCAAGCGCATCGAGGACAAGCTGCGCCGTCTGGCGGAGCAGAGCGGTGTCGCCCCCAAACCTCCCCCTCCGCCAAAGCCCGCCGAACCGGCGCTCACCGAGGAAGAGAAGGCTATCGAGAAAAAACTGCAGGAGTCGGCCATGGCTGCGACGGCGGCGCCCGAGCCCCAGATTCCCGCCGCACCTGCCTTTGAGCTGAACAAATCCTCCGTCGTCTCCATCCTCGGCTATCACGACTTCCGCGAACGTGGCGGCAGCCCGATGCTCATCTCGTCATCCAAGTTCCGCGAGCAGATGCAGGCCATCAAGGACTCGAAGATTCCCGTAATCTCCCTCAGCGATGTCATGGCCTGGAAGCGTGGTGAAAAAAACATCCCGGAGGAGTCCATCGTCATCACCATGGATGACGGCTGGGAGGGCGTTTACACCTTCGCCTATCCCGTTCTGAAGGAATTTGGCTTCCCCTTCACCGTCTATCTCTACAAGAAGTACGTGAACATCGGCGGCCGCTCGATGAGCTGGGACCAGATCAAAGAGATGATGCAGCATGGCTGCGAAGTCGGCAGCCACAGCGTCTCCCACGAAAGTCTCAAAAAACGTCCAAAGAACGCGAAGACCGAGGCTGATGTGCAGCAGTGGGTTTTGTCCGAATTGAAGGACTCGCGTGAATTCCTCGAACAGAACCTCAAGATCAAATGCACCTCCTTCGCCTACCCGTATGGCAATTTCGATGACGCCATCATGGAGACCGGTCTGCAGATCGGCTACGAATCTCTCGTCACCGTCAACGGCCAGAAAGTCACCTGGGACACGCCGAACGGCAAACTCGGCCGCTACATCGTCCACGGCGACAGCGACACGAACTTCAAGCTCGCCACCAGCTTCCGTGGTCGCGGTGACGTCGGCTCGAACAAGTTCCTCGTCGCAGACGCGAAAAACGACCAGGGCGAGCAGCTCATCCAGCTCAGTCCGAAGCCGGACGCCATCGTCACCGACCGCATGCCGCTCATTGAGGCGAACCTCAGCAAGCTCGGCACGATCCTTCCGGAGAGCATCAAGCTGCGCATCGCCGGCCTCGGCACCGTACCGGTCGAATACGACGCTGCCACCATGACCGTGCGTTACCAGTTTCCCTACAAGCTGCGGCGCGAGGAATGCGCCCTCAGCCTCAGCTTCCAGCGCAATCCCGCCCAGCCGGCTGAAGTCGTGAGCTGGCGCTTTAAAATCGACCTTGCCGCGGCCTATCTGCCCGCGAAGTGACATCCGTCCCCCCGCATCCACGCAATGTTCTCCACCCTCACCGAAAAACTCGAAGACGCCTTCAAAAAGCTGCGCGGCCAGTCCCGCATCAGTGAATCCAACGTCAGCGACGCCATGCAGGACATCCGCATGGCGCTGCTGGAGGCAGACGTGGACTTCAAGGTCGCGAAGGAGCTCGTCGAAACCGTCAAAGCGCAGTCCATCGGCGCGCAGGTGCTGCGCAGCGTCTCTCCCGGCCAGCAGATCGTCAAAATCTTCCACGACGAGCTCGTCAAGATCCTCGGCACCGCCACCGCGCTGAACCTCGACACGCCGCAGCGCATTCTCATGACCGGCCTCAACGGCGCCGGCAAGACCACCACCTCCGCCAAGCTCGCCAACTGGCTCAAAAAGCAAGGACGCCGCCCGCTCCTGCTCGCACTCGACCTCTATCGCCCGGCGGCCATCAAGCAGCTCCAGGTGCTCGGCCAGCAGCTCGGCGTGCCCGTGTTTGCTCCAGCCGAAGGCGAAACCGATCCCGTGAAGGCCGCGAAGGCCGCCCTGGATTGGCTGAAACAGCAGAGGGCTGGCATCGCCATCTTCGACACCGCCGGACGTCAGGATCTTGACGAGGAGCTCCTCGCCGAGTTGAAAAAGGTCCGCGAGATCGTGCAACCGAGCGAAACGCTGCTCGTCGCCGACGCGGCCACCGGCCAGCAGGCCGTCAGCGTTGCGCAGAAGTTCAACGAAGCCGTCGGCGTGACCGGTCTCATCATGACCAAGCTCGACGGCGACGCCCGCGGCGGCGCTTTGCTCTCCATGCGTCAGGTCACCGGCTGCGCGGTCAAATTCCTCGGCGTCGGCGAGAAGATCGAACAGCTCGAGGTCTTCCATCCCGACCGCATGGCCCAGCGCATCCTCAATATGGGCGATGTTGTGAGCCTGGTGGAAAAGGCCGCGGAGGAGATCGACGAGAAGGAGGCCATGAAGCTCGCCGAGCGCATGCAGTCGAACAAATTCGACTTCAACGACATGCTCCAGCAGATGCGCATGATGAAGAAGCTGACCTCCGGCGGCGGCATGGGCGGACTGCTCGGCATGCTGCCCGGCATGGCGAAGATGAAGGATGCCATCGGTCCCGACGCGGACAAGAAGATGAAGCACACCGAGGCGCTCATCCTCTCCATGACCCCTAAGGAGCGCCAGCGTCCCGAGATCATCAACGGCCAGCGCCGCAAACGCATCTGCGCCGGCGCAGGACGCCCCGTGATGGAGATGAACCAGCTCCTGAAGCAGTTCGAGATGATGAAAAGGATGATGAAGAACCAGGGAGCCATGATGCAGATGGCCAGCGCCATGATGGGCGGCGGAGGAGGCGGCATGGGAGGCCTTGGTGGCCTGCTCGGCGGTCTGGGAGGTGGCTGCGGCAAGATGCCCAAGCTGCCGCCCGGAATGAAGTTCCCCGGCAAGTTTTAAGCCCGCTCGTCATTCGTCATTCAAAATTCATCATTCGTCATTTGCATGTCCTCCTCCCCCTTCCGCATCGGAGTCGCCGGCGTCGGCGCTATTGGCAAGAATCACGCCCGCATCATGGCGGAGATCGCCGCGAAGAGCGGCGGTTCGATCGCCTTCACCGCCGTGTATGACGCGGACCCAGCCCGAGCCGCCGAATTCGCCGCGCAATACAAGACGCATGCCGCGAGCGACCTGGAGGACTTCGCAAAGCGTGTGGATGCCGCCACCGTGGCCGTTCCCACGATTTATCACCGTCGTGTCGCCGAGCCGCTCATGCAGAACGGCATTCACGTCATGGTCGAGAAGCCCATCAGCGAATCCTACGCCGAGGCGCAGGCCTTGATCGAACTGGCGAAGGCGAAGAGCGTCATCCTCCAGGTCGGGCACATCGAGCGCTTCAATCCGGTGCTGCGCCAGCTTGAGGAGCGCATGGACAACCCGCGCTTCATCGAGGCGCACCGCCTCTCCCCTTTCCCGAACCGTAGCATGGACATCGGCGTCGTGCTCGACGTCATGATACACGACATCGAGATCGTCCTGCACCTCGTGAAGTCCGACCTCATCCAGGTCGATGCCGTCGGCATCCCCGTATTGACGAAGCGCGAGGACATCGCCAACGCCCGCCTGAAGTTTGCTAACGGCTGCATCGCCAACATCACTGCCAGCCGCATCTCCCCGGAAAAGATGCGGAAAATCCGCGTCTTCCAGAGCAGCAGCTACCTCAGCCTCGACTACCAGGAGCAGAGCGGCTGGATTTACCGCAAGGACGGCATGCAGATCATCCGCGAGGCCGTCGAGGTGGAGAAGGACGAGCCGCTGAAACTGGAGATCGCCGCCTTCGTCGAATGCGCCCGCCACGGCCGCCGCCCTGTTGTCACGGGCCAGGAAGGCGCGGAGGCCGTCCGCATCGCCCTGGAGATCACCGACCAGATCGAGCGAAACGCCGCGCTCGGCGCGGTTAAGTGAGGCGTGCCGCCAAAGTTATTGAACTCCTTCCTCCGGAGCCGGATCGGGCGCGGGAGGCGGCAGGTTGTCGATGATGTTGAGGAGCGGGACACCACGCTCGACCGATTTGTCGAGGCGGAAGTAGAGATGCGGGCTGCTGCGGAGCTTCACGCGCTTGTAAAGATCGCGCTGGATAGCGCCCCGGGCCTTGGTGAGCTTTTCGATGGCGTTATCCTGCTGGTACGGTTTTCCAACGACTCCGACATAGACGAAGCACTGCTTCATGTCGGGGGTGCAGTCCACGTCATGGATGGTGACGAGGCAGTTTTCGATGCGGTAATCCTTCTCCAGGATCATGCACAGCTCGCGGCGGATCAGCTCGCAGACTTTTTGGATTCGAAGACTCATGAAGTTCGCTGTTCCTGGTTCGCCGTTCGCGGTTCGGCCACCGAGAACAGTGACCGATAACTGCGAATGTCTGCCATCAGAGTGTTTGGGCGATCTTTTCGAGCTCGTAGCACTCGATGACGTCGTTTTCCTCGTAGTCGGAGAAGCCGTTGAGCTTGATGCCGCATTCGAGGCCGTTGCGGACCTCGCCAACCTCGTCCTGGAAGCGGCGGAGGGTCTCGAAGCCGCCGTCATAGACGGCCTGGCCGTCACGCAGCACGCGGGCGCGCTGCTTGCGGAGCATGACACCATCGGTGACGACGGAGCCGCCGACGTAGCCTTTCTGCACCTTGAAGACCTGCTTCACACGAGCGTGGCCGAGGATCTTCTCGCGGGTGATCGGGTCGAGCAGGCCGGCCATGGCCTCCTTCACCTGGTCGATGAGCTCATAGATGATGGAGTAGAGCTTCACCTGGACGCCTTCGCGCTTCGCGGTGGTGAGAGCCTTGTTCTCCACCTTGACGTTGAAGCCGAGGATGACGGCGTCGGAGGCGCTGGCGAGAAGCACGTCGGATTCGTTGATGGCACCGACCTCCTTGTGCAGGATGTCGAGGTTGCACTTGTCGCTCTTGATGTCGGTGAGGCACTTGGCGATGGCCTCGACCGATCCCTGCACGTCGCACTTGAGGACGATCTTGAGCACTTTCTTGCTGCTGTCCTCGATGCTGGCAAAGAGGTGCTCCAGCGTGCTGCGGCGTGGTACGGTGAGTTTTTTCTGGCGGATATCCGCAAGGCGCTCCTCGCTGAGTTTTTTGACATCGCGCTCGTTTTTCATCACAACGACCTCGTCGCCGACGTGGGGCATGTCGCTGAAGCCGATGACCTCGCAGGGCATGCCTGGGAGGACTTCCTTGATGTTTTCGCCACGGTCGTTGATGAGCGCTTTCACCTTGCCCCAATATGGGCCGCAAATGAATGCCTGGCCGACTTTGAGTGTGCCCTGGCCGACGATGACGGTGGCGACAGGCCCCTTGCCAGCGACCATGGAGGATTCGATGACGGTGGCTCGCGGATCGGCCTTCGGATCGGCCTTCAGCTCAAGCACCTCGGCCTGGAGGGCCATGGTTTCGAGGAGATTGTCGAGACCGAGACCGGTTTTGGCGGAGACTTCCATGCACTCGATCTCGCCACCCCAATCGACGGGCGCGAGGCCGATCTCCTGAAGCTGGCTCTTCACGCGCATGACGTTCGCGGTGGGCAGGTCGCATTTGTTGATGGCGACCATGAGCTGCACGTCGGCGGCCTTGGCATGGGCGAGAGCCTCCTTGGTCTGCGGCATGATGCCGTCATCCGCGGCGATGATCAGCACGACAATGTCAGTGACATTGGCGCCGCGTGCTCGCATGGCGGAGAAGGCGGCGTGGCCGGGCGTGTCGATGAAGGTGATGGGCTTGCCGCCGTGGAAGATGCAATACGCGCCAATGTGCTGGGTGATGCCCCCTGCCTCGCCGGCGGTGACCTGGGTCTTGCGCAGCGCGTCGAGCAGAGAGGTCTTGCCATGGTCAACGTGTCCCATGAAGGTGATGATCGGGGCGCGCAGCTCGAGTTTTTCGACCGCGACCTCCTCGACGGGCTGCGCCACCGGCTCAACGATGACTTCTTCTACCTTGTGGACGCCGGCCCCCTTCTCACGCTTCTCGCGCTCCAGCTTGAAGCCGTGCTTCTCGCAAATTTTTTCAGCGATCTCGATGTCGATGGCCTTTTCGGCGCTGGCGAAGACCTTGAAGGCGATGAGGTCGGAGATGATCTTGAAGGGCTTCAGGCCCATCTTGTCCGCCAAGTCCTTCACCACGATCGGCTGTTTCAGATGGATGACCTTCTCACCGCTCTCGTTGACCTCAAACTCGGCCACCGGAGTTTCGGCTGGCGGCGCATGTACGATGGGAACGATCGGTTTAGGAGTGGTATCTTCTTTGAGCAGCGAGATGGGCGGCAGGGCGGTCTGCTGGACGGCGTCGGCAGGACGGCGGCGGACCTTTGGTTTGTCGTCGTCCTCGAACAAGTTCAGCGCGGCAGCCTTGCGCTCGTCCAGTGTGGGTTTGGCAGGCGCTGGAGGCTCATCCTTCACAGGCTCTTCAACAACCGGCTTTTTCGTGGCTCCCAAGGGGGGCAGTTCTGTGGCGCCCTTGGCTCTCCGAGTCTTGGGTTTTTCCTCTTCAATCAGCGAGAGCACCTTGCTTTTGGCCGCTTTTTTGGGCTTGGCGCTTTCGGCATGCACGTCGACTTCAGGCGTTTCTTCGCCTTCGGGCTTGTGCGGTTTGGAGGATGAGGACTTGCTGGGCATGAGAAAAATGGATCGGACGAGCGGAGCGGCTGGCTGGCTGGGATGAAGTGTTGGGGTTGTTCGGGGAAGCTTTCATGGCGGCACAAGAACTACTCCCCTGCAGGAGCTGCGTGTGCTTTCGCCTTTTCGAAGATCTGCTCGGCAAGCTCGCGGTTGCCGCCGAGAACGCCGGTGATGTCGTCCACATCGACGCCGGAGGCAAGCGTGGCGAGATCGCCCATGCCGCCCTCGGTGAGCTGGCGGGCGGTCTCCTCGTTGATCCCAAGAGCGTCCACGAGATGATGCACCGCGCTGCCCATCTGGCCTTCAAAGACCTCGGCGGCGTGCTGGTCTTTCTCGATGATCAGATCCATGCCCACGAGGCGGGAGGTCAAACGGGCATTCTGGCCGCGACGGCCGATGGCCTTCGACAAATCCTCCTCGCTGACCGTGAGGCGCGCCTCCTTCTTTTCAGCGTTCACCTGGATGGTGAGCACCTTGATGGGCTTCAAAGCCTCGCGGATGAACTCGGCGGGATCGGACTTCCAGCGGATGATGTCCACCTTCTCGTTGTTCAGTTCGCGCACGATGTTTTTCACACGCGCGCCACGCAGGCCGACGCAGGCGCCAACGGGATCGACTTTCTCGTCCGCGCTGTGTACCGCCACCTTTGTGCGGTAGCCGGCCTCGCGGGCGATGCTGGCGATCTCCACGGTGCGGTCGCCGATCTCGCTGACCTCGAACTCAAACAAGCGGCGCACGAAGTTCGGATGAGCGCGGGAGAGGATGATCTCGGGACCGCGACCGCTGTCCTTCTCCACCGCTTTCACATAGAAGCGCATGCGGTCGCCTGGGGTGTAGTCCTCGGTGGCCACGCGTTCCTTCGAGGTCATGACGCCCTCGAACTTGCCGAGATCAATCACGACATCCGACTTCTCAAAACGGCGCACCACACCGCTGACGACGTCTCCGGTGCGGTCCTTGAACTCGTCGTAGAGGTTCTCCTTCTCCGCCATGCGGAGGCGCTGGAGCATCGTCTGCTTCGCCGTCTGCGCGGCGATGCGGCCCATGTTGTTCGGCGTGACCTCGATCTCGATCTCGTCACCGATAACGGCGTCCTTTTTAAACTTCTTCGCCTTGGCCAGCGGCAGCTCTTCCCATGGATTGCTCACGGTTTCGACTGCGAGCAGTTTGGCGAAGGCCTTGATCGTGCCCTTGTCAGGATCGATGTCGATGCGCAGCTCACGCGCGGGACCGATGCTTTTCTTGGAGGCGGCGAGCAGTGCCTGCGAGAGGGCCTCGACCATCTTGCCGCGGTCGATTCCTTTCTCTTTCTCGTAGTAGTCGAAAAGGGCTTTAAGTTCGCTGATCATAAAATTTCGTGATGCCACCAGACAAAAAAGAGCGGGGAAGACCCCACTCTCGCCGAAAAACGCTAATTCTGTCCGGGAAGGACGCGGATCATAGAGGCATGTGTTCATTCGGCAAGCGGAAAAAGCCTGATTTCCCTTCGTGACGCCACCTGCCGCACCTGCGGCGGCCACCCCGCTGATGGTGCAGAAGAACACAAGCCCGTTCTTTGTTTTACTCGCGCTCCTTTCTCCTGAATGCGTGAACGCCGCAACCATGGGAAGGTTTGAGCGGATGGCGGCGTTGATGGTGATCATGATGCGCCTCACCCTCTTTCTGTTCTCCCTTGTCTCCAGCATTCACGCCGCGATGGCACCCAACATCGTGATCATCTTCATGGATGACATGGGTTATGCGGATGTCGGTTGTTTTGGCGCGCAGGGCTACCAAACCCCGAACATCGACAAGCTGGCAGCGGACGGGCGCAAGTTCACAAATTTCCACGTCGCACAGCCAGTCTGCAGCGCCTCACGCACCGCTCTTTTGACTGGCTGCTACCCCAATCGCGTCGGCATGCACGGCGCCCTCGGGCCATCGGCTAAACATGGCATCCACGCGGATGAGATGACCGTCGCCGAACTGGTGAAGCAAAAAGGCTATGCCACCGCCGCGGTCGGCAAGTGGCATCTCGGCTCCATGCCGCAGTTTTTGCCCGTGGAGCACGGGTTCGACGAGTACTACGGCATTCCTTACTCGAACGACATGTGGCCCTACCACCCGCAGGCAAAACCGGGCGCGTATCCGAAACTGCCGATGGTCGAGAACGACCATGTCGTCGATGAGGAAATCACACCGGAGGATCAAACCCATCTGACCACCGATTACACCGCGCGCGGCGTGACATTCATCGAGAAGAACAAGGACAAGCCATTCCTCCTCTACCTGGCGCACAGCATGGTGCATGTGCCCTTGTTTGTGAGCGACAAGTTCAAAGGCAAGTCCGGCAAGGGGCTATTCGGTGATGTGATGATGGAGGTGGACTGGTCCGTGGGGCAGATCATGGGCACGCTCAAAAAAAACGGTCTCGAAGACAACACCTGGGTCATCTTCACCTCAGACAACGGCCCCTGGCTCAGCTATGGCGACCACGCCGGCAGCGCCGGCCCCTTGCGCGAAGGCAAAGGCACCTGCTGGGAGGGCGGCACGCGTGTCACCGGCATCATGAAGTGGCCCGGCAAGATTCCCGCTGGCTCCACCACGGACACCATGATGATGACGATCGATCTTCTGCCCACCATCGCGCACGTCATTGAAGCCAGGCTGCCGGAACACAAGATCGACGGCCTCAACTGCTGGCCCATCGTCAGCGGCGCGCCCGACGCGAAGAACCCGCATGACTTCTACGCCTTCTATTACGAGCAAAACCAGCTCCAGGCCATTACCAGCGGCGACGGGCGCTGGAAGCTGCAACTCCCGCACAAATATCGCAGCATGGCCGGTGTCACCGAAAAGGCGAAAAACGGCATTCCAGTGCTATACAAGCAGCAGACGATCGAGCAGCCGGAGCTTTACGATCTTTACACCGACATCAGCGAGTCAAAGAACCTTGCGAACCAGCATCCCGCCGAGCTCGCGAAGCTCCAGAAGCACGCCACGGCAATCCGCGCGGAACTGGGCGACTCCTTGATGAAGATGCCCAAGGGCAGCGGCACGCGTGAGGCGGGGAAATAGCGGGCGCAGGACGGCGAATCCGGTCATTTGAAGGACGGGCATCATTTTTGCGAATGCCTGATTGCGAATTGTCAGGGAGGCGGGCATAGGCTTTAATTTCCGCCCTCTCATTTCCCTTCCCCAGATCTCCCAGCCGTCATGATCGATGTCGAAAACCTCACCAAGCAGTATGCCGGACGCACTGCGGTGAACAACATCTCCTTCAAGGTGGAGCCGGGGGAGATCGTCGGATTTCTGGGGCCGAACGGCGCGGGAAAATCGACCACGATGCGGATCTTGAGCGGTTACATGCCCGCCACCTCCGGCCGGGCCAGCGTGGCAGGCTTCGATGTCTTTCACCAGTCCATCCAGGTGCGCCAGTCCGTGGGCTACATGCCGGAGATGGCCCCGCTCTACACGGAGATGAAGGTGAAGGAATACCTGCGTTTCCGCGCCGAGCTGAAGGGGCTTTCCGGCCACGCCATGCGACGTCGTGTTGGCGAGGTGATGGAACTCACCGGTATCTCTGACATGCGCCGCCGCCTAATCGGCAATCTGTCCAAGGGCTACCGTCAGCGTGTGGCGCTCGCGGACGCGCTCGTTCACAAGCCCGGGCTGCTCATCCTCGACGAGCCGACGAACGGCCTCGATCCCGTGCAGATCCGCCAGGTGCGCGATCTCCTTCGCAGCATCAAATCCAAGCACACCGTGCTGCTCTCGACGCACATCCTCCAGGAGGTCGAGCAGACCTGCGACCGCGTGATCATGCTCCACCAGGGCCGCCTGCGGGCCAATGACACGCCGGAAAACCTCACCCGCCAGCTCCGCTCCACCACGCTGCTGCACCTCGAGATCGACGGTCCCGGCAATCTGGCCGAGAAACTCGCCGCCCTGCCCGGCGTGCGCAAAACCACCGAGGAGCCGGTGATCGCTCAGCCCTGGCGGCGCTTCACGCTGCGCGTCGAGCCGGGACATGACCTCCGGGACGCGGTCTTGGAATTGGCGATGAAGCAGAAATGGCGTATCCGGGAGATGCACCGTCAGCTCCCGAACCTCGAAGATGTCTTCGTTGAGTTGTCTATGAACGCAGGCGTCCCCACCGACATCCCCACCCACGTTCTATGAGGATTTTCTGGATTCTGCTCAAAAAAGAGCTGCACGCCTTCTTTGTCTCGCCCGTGGCCTATGTGGTCCTCGCGCTCGTGATGATCTTGAACGGCTTCGCATTCCGCGCCGCGCTCTCCGTGCTGGAGAGCGCGCCGAGCGAGGGCTCCATCGTGAGCTGGACCTTCCACGCGATGTGGTTCTGGCTGTCCTACTTTTTCATCTTCCCGCTGCTGACCATGCGCCTCTTTGCGGAAGAGAAGAAGATGGGCACACTGGAGACGCTCTTCACCGCCCCGGTGCGCGCCTGGCAGGTCGTCGGCTCGAAGTACCTTGCCTCGGTCATCGTCTATGGCGTGCTGTGGCTGCCGAGCTTGTTCAATTTCAAGTTCGCCCAGTGGATCACGGCCGGCCAGGTGGAGGTGCCTGCCGGGGCCATGCAAGGAGCCTATCTCATCCTCATGGTGATGGGCATGTTCAACCTCGCCGTCGGCTGCTTCGCCTCCTCTCTCACCGCGAACCAGATCGTCGCGGCGATCATCTCCTTCACCCTCAGCCTGCTGCATTTCCTGCTGGGCATCTTTGTCATGGTCGTCGGCCGCAAGCTTTCCGACACCATCGTGGACATCGTGAACTACTTCGCTGCCACGGAACACATCCGCATCTTCACCGCGGGACTGATCGACAGCCGGGCGCTGGTTTATTACTTGAGCATGTCGCTTCTGTTCCTGACCTTCACCCATCACGTCGTCGAGTTCCGTCGCTGGCGTCCGTGAAGACTGCCATTTCCCTTTCAGCACCATGCCGGATTCCGCCCAGCCACCCAACGCCGCGCAGCCGCCCGCCAAAGCTCTCGACATGCCGCGGCGTTACGGCATCGGCGTCAATGTCGCCGTCCAGATCATCCTCGCGCTGGCGCTTTTCGCCGGGGTGAACCGCCTCAGTTGGCGGCATTACTGGCGGTGGGACCTCAGCCCCAGCCAGGACTACACGCTGAGCCCGGCGACCCTGAATTATCTCGGCAGCCTTTCTCGTGACGTGCAGATCTTCATCGTCTTCGGACGTGACTCCAAGGTCTATGGTGAAGTGCAGTCCCTGCTGGAGGAATACCGCCTGCACGGCAGGCAGCGTGTGAAGGTACGCTCCATCGACCCCGTGCGCGACATCGAGCGCGCCGAGCAGCTCAAGGCCGACACCGGCCTCTCCCTCGCTCAAAACGGCGTTCTCCTGCGCTGCGGGGTGAACAAACGTTTCATCACCGAGGAGGAGCTCGTTGTACGTGAGTCCGGCACCAGCACCAACCGGCAGATCATCGAGTTTCGCGGCGAGGACGCCATCAGCTCCGCGCTCATCTCCGTCGTCGAGGGACGCGTCCGCCGGTTCTATTATCTCGTCGGCAAGGGCAGCCGTTCCGATGCCGCGCTCAGCGACGCCTACACCGCCGCAATCGATCTCGGGAAGCAGCAGAACTTCGAGGTCGCCCAGGTCAACCTCTCCGAAATCAACCGCATGCCCGATGACGCCGACGGCCTGCTCATTCTCGGCCCCCGTTATGATCTTTCCGAGCGCGAGATCACCATGCTCGACGACTACTGGAAGCGCAAACGGGCGGGCATCTTCGTCATGCTCGATCCTGGTGGGGAGACCCGCCGCCTCAACGCCTTCCTCACCGCCAACGGCGTGCGTCCGCGTGGCGACCGCGTCATTTTCGCTGAGAGCACCAGCACAGGCGCGCGGAAGGAATTCACCGTCCTCGCCGAGTTCATGAAGGAAGTCCCCTTCACCCGCCATCTCGCATCCTCCGCCATCACCCTCGCGGGCCAGTCGGAGTCCCTCGAGCTTCGGGACGAGCAGGATCCTTCGCTCAAGGAGCAGTCCATCACCCTACAGCCGCTCATGCGCGCCTCGCCCCGCTACTGGGGCGAGCGGCAGTATCTCGAAGAGCTGCCCATCGTCGATGAGGAGGACACGATCCCGCCCATCTACGTGGCTGCCAGCATTGAGCGCGGTATCGTGAGTGATGAAAGCCTCCGCGCGGACAGCTCCCGCATGGTCGTCGTCTCGAACTCCACTCTGCTCGACAAGCAGACCATGCTCGCCGTGAACCGCGACTTCGTCTCCGCTGGCCTGAACTGGCTCATGAACCGCGAGAGCCGCATCGGCATCGGCTCCAAGCCCAAACGCTCCTATCGCATCCAGCTCACCAAAAGACAGCACGAGCTGATTTTCTGGATCACCTCGATCACCTTGCCCGGCATCGTCCTCGGCCTTGGCTTCATGGTCTGGGCGAGCCGCCGGTCCGCCTGAACTGGTTTTGACGCATGAGCGCACGCACCACACTTCTTTTGTTCCTGCTTGTCGCCGCTCTCGGCGCCATCATCCTCGGCATCGAGCGCTACTTCCCCTCCGCCCAGGAGCTGCGCGAGATCAAGCGCGGCCCCTCCCGCTTCGAGAAGGAAAAAGTCACCCGCGTCGAGGTCCTCAACGCGGACAACACACCGCTCACCCTTGTGCGCGACGGCAACGCTTGGCAGATCGAGGCCCCTTTCAAGGATCTGGCCGATCCGCAGAAAGTCGCCGCCCTCATCCTCACCCTCGACGGCGTCGAATGGATCGAGCGCATCCACCGCGAGGAGTTCGACAACAACGAGTGGAAAAAAACCGGGCTCGACACGCCCCTTCACAAGGTCCGTCTGCTCTCCGGCGACACCGTCGTGCATGAGTGCTGGTTCGGTTCCCCCGCCGTCATTGAAAACAGCGTTTACATCGGCATCCCAGACGCCAAAACCGGCGAAAACGCCTGGTATCTTGCCAAAAGCGGGGCGCCCGACGTCCTGCAAATCCCAGCCGCCTCCTGGCGTGATCCCAAGCTCCTCCGCCTCCCCGCCGAGGTCATCACCGGCATCACCCTCACCCAGGCCTCCGGCCAGATCGTCCTCGCCCGCGAAAACGAGCACGCCCCCTGGATGCTCGAGAAGCCCCTCAAGACACGCGGCAGCAAGGAGCGCATCACCGAGCTGCTCTCCACTCTCCTCAACATCGAAATCACCGAGGCGAAAGACAAGGCCGCTAACGGCAGCGGCGGCTCCGCCAAGGACGACACGGCGCAGACCGCGCCCGCCGATGAGATCAAGATCACCATCGAATCCAAGACCCGCGGCAAAAGCTACGCACTCAGCTTGAAAAAACCCGCCGACGCCAAGCAGGCCATCACCTCCGCCACCTCCGCCTACCGCACCTCCGCGTTCACCGTCGCGGCCAAAAACCTCCTCGGCCTATGGGTCACCCCGAACGCCCTGCGCGACCACCTCCTTGCGCAGATCGACGGCGAGAAGCTCGAATTCATCACCCTCACCAGCAAGACCCATCCCGAGATCAACCTCCGCAACGAAGGCGGTTCCTGGTTCCTCCAGCGCCACGGCAAATGGGACCCTGCCAACGGCGAGCGCGTCGCCCGCTGCCTCAACGCCCTCAACACCCACGAAATCATCCAGTTCGCCGCCGACACCGCTGCCGACCTCACTCCCTACGGCCTCGCCGATCCCTTCCAGACCATCACCTGGACCCCGTCGCGGGAAAAGCCCGTGAAGCTCATGTTCGGCCACAATGCCGAAAGCACCCAGTTCTTCGCCAAATACGAGCACGAGCCCTTCATCTACCGCATCGACGCCTCCCTCCTGCCCTCCCTGCCCACCGACGGCATCAAATGGAAAGGCCTCGGCGCTCTTCGCTTCACCACCTTCGCCCTCCGCCGCATCAGCCTCGCCTACGGCGCCATCGCCCCCGTCGTACTGGACTACAACCCCGTCACCGCCCAGTGGAAGGCCACCCGTGGCGGACGTGATGTCACCGAGGAGATCGACCGCGTCAAAGCCGACCAGCTCGCCGGCAACCTCGCCCGTTTCACCGTCCAGGACTGGGCCGCCGACCGCAGCGAGGCCCTCCAGGCCCTGCAAAACCCCTTCCTCACCATCCAGATCGTTCTTGGCGAGCCCGGCCGCGCCGACGGCCCTGTGCGCGAAGTTGAGATCCACTTCTCCCCCACCCAGCCGAATGCCGAGACCGCCTTCTACTACGGCCAGATCAAAGGCGACCCCGACATCTTCTACATGACCCGCACCGCCCTCCTCCAGATCGTCGGAGAGAGCGTCTTCAAGGCAAAGCCGGTCAAGTGACCGTCACGCACGCGCCTAGCCAAGTCATCAAGCAGTCACGTCCACGTTGCACATCTGCCCCGCCAGCGGCGTTCCTGGCTCGTGCAGTTGCTTTCCAGCCTCGCGCCGGAGACATGCTGAACCTTGGCAGAGAGTGATGGAAGCACAGTTCGCAATGCTTGTGTCACCGGGGTTTGTCCTGCTAGCTGAAGGCCAAATTGGAGCTCGCCTCCGGGAGCCGCTCATTCACAAACAGCCACCCTCCGGTTGTTCATCCAACACTTGGATGAATATGGCGGTGAGGGAGGGATTCGAACCCTCGGTAGCTGTTAAGGCTACGCATCTTTAGCAAAGATGTGCTTTCGACCACTCAGCCACCTCACCGTTGCGCTGCGCCGTTAAGGCTGCGCGGCCCTATTTAGCGTGCAGCGTGGGAGATCGTCAAACGAAATGTCATCGTCCCATGTATCTGGAGATTCACAGCAGATCAGGGCGGTTCGTACGCGTCCGCTCCAGCGCCTGCTGCGCGCGCCAGTCGGCGATTTTGGCGTGATTGCCGCTGAGAAGCACCTCCGGCACCGTCAGACCACGGTATTCAGCCGGCTTCGTGTACTGCGGCGCTTCGAGCAGGCCGCTGGCACCGAAGCTTTCCTCCACCGCGCTCATTTCATCCCCCAAAACACCCGGCAGCAGCCGCACGATGGCATCCATGACCACCACGGCGGCGATGGCTCCATTCGTGAGCACATAGTCTCCGAGGCTGATCTCCTCATCCACCCAGTGCTCGATGATGCGGTGATCCACGCCTTCGTAATGCCCCGAAAGAAAGATCAGATGCGGCTCGGCGGCGAGACGCCGCGCCATGGCCTGGTCGAAGCGTTTCCCCGCCGGTGAGAGGTAAATGACTCGCGCCTCGGGCGTGTCGATCTTGTCCAGCGTCTCAAACACCGGCTCGGGGCGGATCACCATCCCCTGCCCGCCGCCATACGGCGTGTCATCGACGTGACGGTGCTTTCCCAGCCCCTGCTCGCGCAGATCATGCACGCGCAGGTCGAGGATGCCCTTTTCCTGTGCGCGTCCCATCATGCTCAGCCCCATCGGGACCGAGACCAGCTCCGGGAAGAGTGTCACCACGTCGATTCGCATGCGCCGCGATATGCCGCAGGCCCGCCGGCAAAACAAGCGCGGTATTCCCGGGGAATGCGCCTTGACGCTTCATGCCGCGCTTCTACTATCGCGCTCCCCATTTCTCCCCCATGAACATCCACGAGTACCAGGCCAAGCAGTTGTTTGAAAAGTTCGGTGTCGCCAGCCCCAAGGGCATTGTTGCCAGCACCGCGGAGGAAGCGGGCAAGGCCGCGCGTGAGATCGGCGGCCCGGGCCTGGTCGTGAAGGCCCAGATCCATGCCGGCGGCCGCGGTAAAGGCACCTTCAAAAACGGCTTCAAGGGCGGCGTGCATGTCGTGGACACACCGGAGCAGGCGCAGGAGATCGCGGGCAAGATGCTCGGCCAGACCCTCGTCACCCACCAGACTGGTCCGGACGGCAAGCTCGTGAGCAAGGTGCTCATCGCGAAGTCGGTCGATATCACCAAGGAGTACTACTTCGCCATCCTGTTTGATCGCGGCAGCAGCGGCCACGCCATCATCGCCTCCACCGAGGGCGGCATGAACATCGAGGAAGTGGCCGAAAAAACACCGGAGAAGATCATCAAGGAGTTCATCCACCCCACGCTCGGGCTCCAGCCTTACCAGTGCCGCAAAGTCGCCGCCGCGCTCGGCCTGCGCGGAGCCCTCGCGGGCCAGGCGGGCAAACTTTTCGCCGCCCTCTGGAACCTCTATCTCAAGAGCGACTGCTCCCTCGTCGAAATCAATCCGATGGCCGTGACGAAGGACAACCAAGTCGTGGCGCTCGACGCCAAGTTCAACTTCGACGACAACGCCCTCTACCGTCAGAAAGACGTCGTCGAGATGCGTGACAAGACCGAGGAAGACCCGCGTGAGGTCGCCGCGAGCGAGTTCGGCCTGAACTACATCGGCCTCGATGGCAACATCGCCTGCCTCGTGAATGGCGCCGGCCTCGCCATGTCCACCATGGACATCATCAAGTTCCACGGCGGCGAGCCGGCGAACTTCCTCGACGTCGGCGGCGGCGCTACGAAGGAGCAGGTCACCGCGGCCTTCAAGATCATCCTCGGCGATCCAAACGTGAAGGGCATCCTGGTGAACATTTTCGGCGGCATCATGGACTGCAACATCATCGCCACCGGCATCATCGCCGCAGCGCAGGAGGTTTCCCTGGGCATTCCGCTGGTCGTCCGTCTCGAAGGCAACAACGTCGAGGCCGGTAAGGCCACGCTCGCCGCCAGCGGTCTGAAGATCACCAGTGCCAGCGACCTGACCGACGCCGCGCAGAAAATCGTCGCGGCGGTGAAGGCATGACGCGCTGCCTTTCCGCGCATCTGTGACGAAACAAGTCTGAAAACCCGGTTTACGGCATCGTGAACCGGGTTTTCTATGCCCCATGGCCAGCATCACCAACGAAGAACTCCTCGCGCACACGCAATGGCTCGAAAGCGGAGGCAAAAGCGGCCGCAAGCTCGATGAGACCGGCATGAACCTGGCCGGAGCCACGCTCAACGACCTCAATCTCGCGAAAGCTCAGTTTGTCGGCACCACTTTCACGAAGGCGAACCTCGCAGGCACCAATCTTTCCGGCGCGGACTTCAGCGGAGCGAATCTCGACAGCGCCAACCTCAGCGGTGCCAACCTGAGCTGCGCGGATCTCGGCGGGGTGTCCCTGCGCAACGCAAATCTCAGCGGTGCCGACATTCGCGGCGCGGATCTTTCCGGTGCGAACCTCGAAGGAGCGAATCTGAGCGACGCCGACTTCACCGACGCGGATCTCATCGCCGCGAACCTCACCGGTGCGAACCAGAGCGGCATCAAGCTCGCCGGAGCCAAGCTGGCGGACACACGCGGGCTGAAAAGCTGAGCGGCTGCGGCGTTGCGCGCGCAACATCGCACCATCAATGGCGTAGTTGGTTCATGACCTCACGCCGCAGTTTCATCGCCACGGGAATCGGCGCGCTCGCCACGCGCAGCTTTGCTCAAACCGAAGCCACGGAGCCGGTGATCGACATCCACCAGCACATGAACTACCACCTGCGAACGGACGAGCATCTCGTTCTGCATCAAAAGGCCATGGGCGTGACGAAGACGATCATCCTGCCCTCCGGCACCTATGTGAACCGCCCTTCCACGCATGAAGGCCGCTCCAACGGCCTCGCCGCGAAGTGCGTCGGCACCGCGTGGGCGCGCGACTTCGCACAGGCACGTCCGGATGCTTATCTGTGGGCCTGCAACGAAGTGACCGACCTCGGCTCCGCACCGGCGGAGATCGAGACGTGGCTCAAGCAGGGCGCGTGCATGATCGCCGAGCAGAAGTTCAACGTCGAATGCGACTCCGCCGAAAGCCAGAAGCTCTACGAACTCGCCGCCGCCTACAACGTGCCCATCCTGCTGCATTTCCAGCACCAGACCTACAACCTCGGCTACGACCGCTTTTACACGATGCTGGCGAAGTTCCCGAAAACAAACTTCATCGGCCACGCACAGGCGTTCTGGGGCAACATCGACAAGAACCACGACCAGAAAGTGAACTACCCGAAGGGCAAGGTCACTCCCGGCGGATTGACCGACCGCTACCTCGCCGATTATCCGAACATGTTCGCCGACATGTCCGCGGGCAGCGGCTTGCTGGCCCTCACCCGCGACGAGGGGCACACCACCGCCTTCTTCCAGCGCCACCAGGACAAAATCCTCTACGGCAGCGACTGTGCCGACCACCTCGGCCGCGGCCCCGGCTGCCAGGGCGCCGCCACCCTCGCCGCGATCCGCAAACTCGCGCCGAACAAGGCCGTGGAGCGCAAAATACTCTTCGAGAACTCGAAGAAGCTGTTCCGGCTGGCGTGATCAGGTCTTGCTTGCGCGCACCTCGTTCACGAACTCCTCCATCAAATCCATCGCCTTGGCGATGAGCTCGGGGGCGGTGGCGTAGCAGCAGCGGACGAAGCCCTCACCGGCGCTGCTGAAGGCGCTGCCGGGAACGACGGCGACGCTTTTCTTCTGCAAGAGCTGGATGGCGAACTCCTTGCTGGTGAGGCCGGTGCTGCGGATGTCCGGGAAGACATAGAACGCGCCGCCGGGATTGAAGCAGTGCAGGCCCATGCCGTTGAGGCGGCTGACGATGAGATTGCGGCGCTGCTCGTAGCTTTGACGCATGTCCTCATACGCGGTCTCGCCCATCTTGAGGGCCTCCAGGCCGGCCACCTGGCTCATGATGGGGGCGCAGAGCATGCAGTATTGATGAATCTTCATCATCGCCTCCCGCAAAGGCGCTGGAGCACAAGCGTAGCCGAGACGCCAGCCGGTCATGGCGAAGGCCTTGCTGAAGCCGTGCAGCAGCACGGTGCGCTCCCGCATGCCGGGATACTCGACGATGCTCTTGTGCTGGCGGCCGTCGTAAAGCAGCTCGCTGTAAATCTCGTCGGTGAAAACGAGCAGGTCGTGCTTCACCGCGAGCGCGGCGATTTTCTCCAGCTCCTCGTGCGGCATGATGCCGCCGGTGGGATTGGTGGGGAAGTTCATCGCGATGACCTTCGTGCGCGGCGTGATCGCCTTTTCGACATCGGCGGCCATGAGCGCGAATTCGTTCTCCTCACGCGTCTGCACGACCACGGGCACACCGTAGGCCATCTTGATGCTCGGTGAATAGCTCACATAGCAGGGCTCGTGATAGATGACTTCGTCGCCGGGGTTCAAAACGGCGCGGAAGGCGATGTCGAGCGCCTCGGAGACGCCGACGGTGACGAGGATCTCCGTCTTCGGGTCGTAGGTGACGCGGAAATGCTTCGTCACATACTCGCTGATCGCGATGCGGAGCGATTCGAGACCGAGATTCGAGGTGTAGCTCGTCATTCCCTTTTCGAGGGAACGAATCGCGGCCTCGCGGATCGGCCACGGGGTCGGCTTGTCAGGCTCGCCCACACCGAGGGAGATGACATCGCTGCGGCCGATGACGAGTTCGAAGAAATCACGGATGCCGGAGCGCGGCAGATCACGGATGACGGTGGAAAGTTTGCTGTCGTAGTCCATCTGGCGGGTCTTCCTCGGCAAAAATTACGGACTGACGGGCAGGCGCACTTCATCGCCGTCCGCATTCACCAGGAAGCCGCCTTCTTTGTAGGCCTTCAGTTGGAAGCGCGTGGCCGTGCTGAGCACCCCACCAAGCGTGCTGAGCTTCTCCGCCACGAAATTCGCCACGTCGAGCAGGTCCTTGCCCTCGACGACCACGGCAAGGTCATAACCGCCGCTCATGAGGAAGCATTCGCGGACCTGGTCGAACTTTGAAATGCGGCGGGCAAGGCGGTCAAAGCCGCCGTTCGGCTCCGGCGTGATGCGAACCTCGATCAAGGCCGTGACACGACGATCCCCCGCCTTGAGGCGGTCCACCACGGCGCTGTATCCCAGAATCACGCCATCAGACTCCGCCGCGGCCATGCGTGCGGCGACCTCGGATTCCGAGATGCCCAGAGTCAGGGCGATGTCCTTGTGCGTGCGGTTGGAGTCGTTGCGTAGCAGTTCAATGAGGGGGTCCATGGCGATCGGGGCCGCGAGTGTAACGCGAGACCACGATTTGAACAGGAGAAATCCACCGTTGCTCTCCAAGCCATGACAGAGACGGCACATTGAACCTTGAACATCGAACCCTGAACGCTGAAGGGTCGGCCTCATGCGGAAAACCGCCGTCCAGATCATCGAAAAACTCACGCAGGCAGGCCACACGGCGATGCTGGCGGGCGGTTGCGTTCGGGACATGCTGCTGGGCCGCGAGCCGAAGGACTACGACGTGGCCACCAGCGCCACGCCGGAACAAGTGGTGAAGCTCTTTCCCGGCGCGCAAACGGTCGGCGCGCATTTCGGCGTGGTGATCGTGCGCCTGAACCACGTCCATGTCGAGGTGGCCACTTTCCGGAGCGACGGCAGTTACAGCGACGGCCGACGACCGGACAGCGTGACGTTTTCCACACCGGAACTGGACGCGCAGCGCCGCGATTTCACGGTCAACGGCCTCTTCTTCGATCCGCTGACGGAGCAAGTGATCGACTATGTCGGCGGTCAGAACGACCTGCGCTTGGGTCTGCTGCGCGCCATCGGCGTGGCAAAAGACCGCTTCGAGGAGGACCATCTGCGCATGCTGCGCGCGGTTCGTTTTGCCACCGTGCTCGGTTTCGACATCGAGCATGCCACATGGGAGTCCATCTGCGGACTTGCCCCGAAAATCAAGAGCGTGAGCATCGAGCGCATCCGCGATGAATTCATCAAGACGATGCTCAGCCCGAACCGCGTGCGCGGATTCGACCTGCTGGTGAACAGCGGCCTCATGGAGCAGTTCCTGCCGGAAATCCTCGTGCTGCAGGGCTGCGAGCAGCCGCCGCAGTGGCACCCGGAGGGCGATGTGTTTGTGCATACGCGCCTCATGCTCAGCCTGCTGCCTGCCGAGGCCTCATTGCCGCTGGTGATGAGCGTGCTGCTGCATGACATCGCCAAGCCAGCCACCCAAACACGCGACGAGACCGGCCGCATCCGCTTCAACGGCCACGACAAACTCGGCGCTGAGATGACCGGCGGCATCATGCGCCGCATGAAATTTCCGAACGACGTCATCGAACCCACGGTGACCGCGGTGGAGAACCACATGGCCTTCATGAACGTGCAAAAGATGCGCACTGCCACGCTGCGCCGCTTCATGGCGCGTCCGTCCTTTGATGACGAACTGGCATTGCACCGCGTCGATTGCCTCGGCTCAAACGGCTTCACGGACAATTACGAGTTCCTGCTCGCGAAGAAGGAGGAGTTCGCCAACGAGCCCCTGCTGCCGCCACGTCTCATCACCGGCGCGGATTTGATCGCGCTCGGCTGGCATGCCGGCAAGGCCATGGGCCGCCTGCTGACCACGATCCAAACCCTCCAGCTCGAAGGCACGGTAAAGACCAAGGAAGAGGCTCTGGCGTGGATCGCGAAGAACGCGCCGACGCCGGATTCGTTTGAGGCGGCCGTGGAATGAGTCCGCGCCTTTGACGGCGGCCGGACACGCCTCATGGAATGGGAAAGCGAAGCAGGACGGAACTAGCCGCAAAGAATGCGGCGGATGCGCGTTTATGAGCGCCGTGTTTTTGCGACTGCCATTGATCCTCGGTTTTCTCATGCTCACCGCCCACGCGGCGGAGTGCTGCACCATCCCGGTGTTCCGCTACGCCCTCGACCGATGGGAGGCGGACCGGTTTCAGCTGATTTTGCCCGCCAGCGCCTCGCAGGACGCGACTTTGCAGGACCTGCTGCGCCCACTGCGGGCCAACGGCAAGGCGAACCTCGACATCACGACCGCCCGTGATGCGACACTGACGGAGGCATTGCTGAATGACTCGCGTGGTGGCGAGAAGCCGCTCTGGCAGGGACGCCTCGACAAAGCGGCGCTGGAGGCCGTGCTGGATTCACCGGCGCGCCGGAAAATCATCCAACAGGTGCTCGCTGGAGATTCGATCATTTGGGTCATCGCCGATAGCGGGGCGCCGCTGGACGCGGCGGAGGTGGAACGAGTCGAAAAACGCCTCAAGTTCCTGGAACAAGTGGCCTCGCTGCCCATTCAGGATCCCAACGACCCGGACAGCCAGCTCGGCCCCGGACCATGCCTCAAGCTCAAATTCACCACTTTGCGCGTCAGGCGGGATGATCCGGCGGAGGCCTTGCTGCTGCGCATGCTGGCCGGCCCCAAAGGGGAAATCGACCCGGCAGGCACGAACTTCGCCGCCGCCGTCTTTGGACGCGGCCGGGTGCTGGGTGCCTGGCCGCTGGCTCAACTCGATGACCGCACCCTGGAGGAAGTCAGCATGTTTGTCGTCGGCCGCTGCTCCTGCAGGATGAAAAATGAGAACCCGGGGTGGGATATCCTCCTCAATGTGGATTGGGAAAAAGCGCTCCAAACCGCCAATTCAGCCGCATCCGGGCTAACTGCGACCATTCCACCTGCCAAGGCAACCGGCAAGGCTGCCCCGGAGGTTGTTTCGATTGCCCCCAGAGAGACGCCCTCACCTCAAAAAAACAACATCAGCAGCACTGTGGGCATCAGCGGCCTTGTGGTCGGCTCGATCTTGGTGGCATTGCTGTTACGCATGCGCCTGAAGCACTGAATACCTCGAGCCGGGGTTGGAGCCAGATAGAAAGAAAATCTCCAAAGCTCTCGAGGGAGTCGCTTCATGCCTGTAACTGCTGTTAGGAGTCGAAATCTCAAAATCGCAAAAAAGGTTTGCCGAAACTATTGATTTGAGAGATTATTTAAGTTATCTAAATAATCAATAGTTCCCTTGTTTGCCATGAAAAGCATCCTTTCCAGCATCTTGCTCTTCAGCGTAGCACTTTGCCAAACAGCGTTCAGCCAAGGAGCACCTCCTCCTGGCTACGGAGTGATGGGGGTCCCGCCGCCCGGTTATGGCGCACCACCTCCAACCACGGTGCCCGCCTACCCCAACTCATTACCACCTCCTTCGGTGACTCCGGCAGTCACGGCACCTCCGCCTTACGCCGACCCTTATGCCACCGCCCCTCAGCCCGGAGCCATGTCTTCCTACGCTCCGCAGGGAACCGGTGCCTACAGCGCGCCTCCCCCAAATGCCGCCAGCTATGGAGCCAAAGCGGGCCCCAACATGATCAACTTCAACAATCTGGAAGTTTTTTACCGCTACGTTGACCCGAAACAGAAGGATCTTGATGGCGCTCACACGATCGGAGGTGCGCTGACTGTCGCGCTTTTCAATCCCCTGTATCTTAAAGTCGGCGCATCCTGGGGCAGCGGCCCGGGCGGTAGTGGCAATGTGGGCGGGGCGAGGAATGCCGATTACGACTTTGCCAGTATCCAGGCGGGGGCGGGCTTTCACACATCGCTCATTTCGGACAAACTCACCTTTATTGCCGAGGCCGGTTTGAACTACACCAGCCTCCGCGCTACGGATTCCACCCTCAGTTTCAGCGACGGCTCGATCTATGTCCGCCCTGCGCTGCGTTTCATGCCTCTGGACTTCATGGAAGTGCAAGCAGGTGTCACCGTCAGCAGCGCGGACAAGTATGACAGCAAGATGATCGACATCTCCACCTACTTCCGGGTGCTGCCGATGTTCGACATCGGCATTGGGGCCGATTTTGGCGACGCCACCCGTGCTTTCCGCACCTCCTTGCGTCTGCGCTGGTAATAAGTTCAACCACACCTCAAGACACGAAAGCCCCCTGTCTCCCGACAGGGGGCTTTTTTATGCTTTGCGTGTCCGCTTAGGACGTTGGCGGGCGGGAAAGCAGACGCGGCAGATTTCACACACCGTTCCATCGCAGCCCCGGGCGGTGCAATGCTCACGTCCATAATAAATGATCTGAAGATGCAACTTGTTCCAAGCATCACGAGGAAACAGCTTTTTTAGATCCCGCTCAGTCTGAAGCACTGACTTGCCCTGCGTCAGTTCCCAGCGCTGTGCGAGCCGGTGAATGTGCGTGTCCACAGGAAAAGAAGGCTCCCCAAACGCCTGCGCCATGACCACCTGGGCGGTTTTGTGGCCGACTCCGGGGAGTTTTTCGAGAGCTTCAAGCGAGGCCGGCACCTGCCCTTCATGCCCGGCCACAAGAAGGCGGGAGAGTTCCTTGATCGCACGTGCTTTTTGAGGCCCCAGGCCACAAGGCCTCACGATGGATTCGATCTCCTCCACCGGTACCGCAGCCAACTCATGCGGCGTCCCGCCCAACTTGAACAAGGCCGGCGTGACCTGATTAACGCGCACATCCGTGCATTGCGCCGAGAGCAAAACCGCCACCAGCAGTGTGAAAGCATCTGAGTGGTCCAGCGGTATGGGCGGATCCGGGTACAATTGCCCCAATCGCCTAAGCACAAAATCCGCCCGTTCTTGCCTTGTCACTTGATTTAAAAGCCAGCGTCTAGGTGCTGGTTTCGATCCGGGACACCATCTTGCGGATGTGGGGGTAAGCTGTTCTCGGCTTCAGGATCGACAAGCTCTTGGAGAACGAGCCCCACTTCAGAACTCGGATGTTCACGTTGCGCACCCCCCAGGCCTTCATCGTTGCCTTGTCGGGTTTGTAGAGATCGATTGTGTTGGTTCCCACAAGCGCGGAACCATAATCATCGACTTGGTAAACATACGGCAGCCCCTCAATCTGGAAAATTGTCCCCACCGGGAAAACTGACCAGTCAGCCGCCGCGCTTCGCACATTGCCATATTTCAAATTCGTGCCCACAGCCGTTCGAGCGCCGTAAATGATGTGATCAGACTCGCTGTGTGTGTAGGCTGTCGTGCGAACGGAAGTGATGCGGCTAGCATTTTTGGTGAACTTACCCGAGCCGAAAATGCCAGACGAAGAACAGGAAGCCAGCAGGCAGGTGACGAAAATGGGGAGGAGGTGGCGCATTGTTATCAACAATATGCTGGTTATTATCTTTCCTGAGAGGCAATTTTTATAGTGAGGCATCCCCTTCAGGAAATCAATCCCTCATTTTAGGGGGGGCACCTCCTTGCCGAGAAAAGCCATTCCCATAGCTGCCAGCCTCAGCCAGTGTTTCAGGCAACAAATGTAGTTGCGTGCCTCTCAATGGGCCGAAGCCTTTTTAAGCACGCCTTCAAGCTTGGCGACAAACTCCTTGCTGGTTTCGACACCGCCATCCTGCACGTCGAGTTTCTTGCCAGAAGCATCCATAAAGAGAATGTAAGGCACGCTTTCGAGCTTCAATCCCTCGAACACCTTCTGGTTGGCCGGCACATCGATGTCCAGATAGGCCCAGTTAAACTTGTCGTGGAAGGGTTTTACCTCAGCGCTGGGATACACATTCTTCTTCATCTCCTGGCAGGGGCCGCACCAGGAGGCGGAAAAAACGATCAGGGCAGGTTTGCCGTTCTCCTTCGCCGCCTGGGTCACGGTATCGTGGCTGGTGGAGAATTTTGGACTCCCGGCGGGAAAATCTGCGGCGTTCAAAATGGAAGCAACCAGAGCAGCGGTGAAGATGAGGACGAATTTTTTCATGAAGGTGATGAGAAGGCTTTGCGGAGCCCAACTAAGACGTGCTGAATCACGAATTATTCCACAGGGAAATCTTCCGCGCTCATTTTGCGCTCAGTTCCCCGGCCAGCGCCCTCAGCCGTCGCCAGCAGGTCCATAATCCACCGAAAAAGATCAGCGTCAGCGCGACCAGAATGCCCTGGCGACCAAGTCCGGCGAGTTGCTGCGTCATTTCAATCAAAATGCCACCGCATAGCAGGGCCATGCGGTGCTGTTTCGCCATCGGCCCGCGAAAATCGTGCTTTCCGATCAGGGATGCGCCCAAAACACGGATGTAGGCTGTCCACACCGCCACGACGGCGCAGCACCAGCCTAGAGGAATGACATCAAAGAGCTTCACCACACCCGGCTCCCCCGCCCCGCTGTAACCTGCGCCCACGAGGATCAGCACATCCGCCACACGATCCGGCGCGTCGTTGTAGATCGCTCCCACAGGCGAGCCTTTGCCACCCTCCACAGCCACCATGCCGTCCATCAGGTTGCACATGAGCCGGAGCTGAATGCACGCTAGAGCGCCTCCCCATGCCGCGATGATACCCGCTGTGCTTGTTTGATCTCCTGCGACAAGAAAGCATGCCATCGCCCCTCCGGCAAAGACCACGCTCAACACCGAGATCGCGTTTGGCGTGACGCCGGAGCGCACCAGCATCCCGGCCAGCGCACGCGCCCAGCGGGTGTCGCGTGATTTCAAAACACGCCGGGAGGCTACATGCTCTTCGGGAACGCTCATGCGGTATAAATAGCCTTAATCAGCGCGGCGATGCCATCCAGCGTGTGACCCGGCCATTGGTGAATTCCACCACGCCTGCCGTGTATGGCACATACGTCACTGAAGGACCGCCGCCCCAAAATCCAGGCCCGCCCCAGCCCCAGGGACCTCCCCAGTATGGATTCCAGGCTCCATAGCCGAATCCGACGCCCATGTTAAGCGTCCGCACCGGCCGCTCGCCGACATAAGTCCATGCCTCGATCTCCTTACCACGGCTCGTGCCGACCGAAACGCGGTCCGGCCGCCCCCATGCCAGGAACACTGCGTCCCGTGTCATGCCTTCACGGATCACGCCGCTGGTCACAAGCTGGCGGTCTTTGGCGCTGAGGCGGGTGAAAAGCTGCGGGTTGCGTTCAATGCGCGTCTGCGGCGTCGATGAGGCGCACTGTGATAGGGTCAAGGCAGTTAACAGGCCGAAGAAGAGCCGGAGGATCGTTTTCATGGCAGGAGGAGTTTAGGAGGAAGACAAACAACTTGTTCAGCAGCTCTAATGACGTGCGCCAGCCCTGCTTCGTTCATCCGTCGGCATCGAAAATCGCCGCAGCGCCATCCAACCGCCCGCAACCAGCAGCAGAAACGCGAACCACCACGGCCAGGCCCGAAGCGCTGTGGCAAAAACCTGCGGGTCGTCCGCGCCCAGATTCAGGCGGTCGCCGGTCCAGCGTGTCTGCCAGCCGAAGAGCAGCGTCGTCAGCCCGTAGGCCAGATTGATCGTCAATCCGCGAAAGCTCAGCGCTGTCGCCCGCTGTTCCGAGTCCACGATCTCGTTCAGGTAGTGTGAGAGAAAGAACTGCAAAAAGCGCATGCTCATGAAAAGCGGCACCACCAGCGCGATCCCGGTCCAGCCGGCTTGCGGATGCGCCGCCGCCATGAGGCCCGCAAACACCGCCACGGCCAGCCATGCAAAATTCTGCCGTGCACTCATCATCTTCGCGCTTTTTTCCATCAAACCCGCCGTCACCAACCCGAGCAGCGACACGCCGGTGCCGATCACCCCGTACCAGACTTCCTCGATGCCCACGAGGCGGTAGAAATTGCTCGCCACTGTCAGAAAGAGGCGGATCACGCTGTCAAACACCAGCCCGAACACGATCAACGCGAACGCCGCCCGTGTCCGCCAGATCCAGCCGCCTGTTTGCAAAATCGAGCGCCAAGTTTCCCCGACGCTGTGCCAGAAGGCCGTCTTGACCGGCTGAGCGCGCTGCTCCGACATGCGCAGCGTCACCGCCAGGCAGGCCAGCGCCGTGCCCAGGCACAGCAGCGTCGGCAGCTTAATCGCAACCTCCTTCGTCACCGTCATTTCCAGCCCCAGAAAGCCCAGCAGTGATGTGAGCGTGTGATGATCATACACCACCGAGCCGGTGATCGACGACACCACAAACCCCAGCGCCATCCCGCGTGAAAGATTCGCCATCACCCGGGGCCACAGGGTCTTCCGCTGCGCCTCAGGAAGCGAGTCGTAAGCCAGCGCTTCGTCAGCGCCACTCGCACAGGCCTCCGCCGCGCCGCTGAGCACTCGATTCAAGGCAAAAAGCCACAACACCAAGTCATGCCGTCCTTGTGGCATCGCGCACAGAACCCCCATCTCCAGCACCATCAGCACCCCCGCCGCGATCACCAACGGCCTGCGGCCAAAGCGATCCGCCAGAGCGCCCGAGGGCACCTCCAGCACCACGCTTGTCAGCGCCCACACCACGTTCAGCGTCGCGAATTCCCCGATGCTCAACCCCAGGTCCAGAAAAAGCACCGTGAACACCGGGTAATAAAACCGGCAGTTAAAAAGGATGCGGAACCATACAAAAAGGCGCGCGTTGTGATGCTCGGACATGCGCATCGTCTTACTACGCTACGAACTCAGCGCACGGCAACAAACTTCACCAGCGCGGCACTCACGGCACCACCTGCAACGAAGCGAGGACCTTTTGCACTGACGAGTTCTTGGAGAGCGCAGGCTTGTTTGAGTGAAAAGTCAGCACCCACAACTGCCGCCCCTGCGGCACGTGCACCTGCAGGATGGACTGCGACTTGTCCCCGCTCACCGCCTCGCACGCATAGGCGTTCACACCGGAGATCGCCGTCAGTCCGCTGCGCACGATCTTCACATAGCCGCCCTGCTGCATCGTCGTCTGGATTCCCTTTTGATAAGCCGCGTTGGCCACCAGTCCGGCCTTTGAACCTTCGTCTTTCGCGCCCAACGGGCCCGCGACCACCATCCGCAGGCGGCCCTCGTCCGCCGCGGCCGCGAAGAGCGTCTTGTCCGGTGCCGATGCAAGCTCACGCCACTCACCCGGGAGCGCAAAAGCCACGCGATGCGCCGGAACCCGGACACCCATGGCGCCATCTTGCAGAGGAATGCGTTCTAGCTTGGAACGATTGGCGCAACTCGTCAGAACCAGGGAGATCAGAAGTAAAAAGACACGTTTCATGGAAAAGTCAGAAGGACAGTCTCATCAAGCAGCGATCTGAGGCCAAAGGCAACCTCAAGTAATGTCACCCGCGCTCATCACGGCTTCTTCATCGCCCGCACATGCCTGAAGGCCGCCTCCTGCATGAATTTGGAGGCGGCGGGCGTGTTCGTATGCCCGGCGAGCACATCGGCATGGATTTCCTTCGGAATCGTGAGCGCGTTGTAGGCCGCATACACACTCGTCGGCGGGCAGGTCGTGTCGATGAAACCCACCGTGACCGCCGCGCCCTTGCATTTAGCGCGCGTGGCAAAGTTCACGCAGTCAAAGTAACGCGACACCTGCAACGCGGCGGCGTCCGGTTTGCCCTCGGCGTCGTTCGGCACGATTTTCGGCCAGCCGGCGATGCGGTTGGCCTGACTGCCGGTGTGATCGCACCCTGCGGGCACGCCCGCACAGAAGAAACTCACGCGCTCGTCCAGTCCCGCCGCCGCAAAGGCCTGAAAACCACCTTGGCTGCTGCCATACACGATCAGGGTTTTCCCATCCCACTCCGGCTGCGCCGTGAGGAAGTCGATGGCGCGGATCAGGCGCAGAAACATGCCTTTGAAGTAACACTGCTGGCGATCCTTGTTTCCGACGGCGCGGTAGTCCTTCAACTCGCCCGCCGCCAGCGCATCATAAAACTCCTTCGGCTTCCCGTTTGGAATGCCATGCGCGTTGATGTCCAGCGACAGCATGCCGCCCTCGTTCGCCGCCCAGAAGACGCTGCCAGGATTCGAGCCGCGCACACCCGCGCCATGCACATGCAGGATCGCGGGCAGGGATTTCGGCTTCGCGTTCTTCGGACGGCCAAAGTAGCCGCTCACCGGCCTGCCCAGGCACTCCACCTGCAAATCAAACGCGTCCACACCTTTCACCGCGGTCTGCACCGGCGTGAGCGTCGGTTTCAGCGGCACCTTCGCCAGTTCCGCCTTCTGCGCCGCCCAGAACGCGTCAAAATCCTCCGGCACCGGCATGCTTGGCTTCAGGAGCAGCGGCTCATAGCCGGCGGCGGCCAGGGCGGAGGCTTTTCCGCTCGTCGCACGCAGCAGCAGGAAACCGGGCTCGTCGAGCTTGCCGATCAGCGTGGCTTTGCCGTCCTTTATGTTCAGAGTCTGCGGCGGCTGGGGCTGCACACCGTCCTTCGACAGCACGCACACCACCTTGCCCTCGGCGAGAGGTTTGCCGTCCTGCGATGCCTCGATCGTGAAAGTGGCGGTCTCGCCAGTCTTGTAGATCGCGTCCTGGTGGTCGGTGGCGGCCTTCAGCGTGAGAACCGGTGCCGCTGTCTGCGCCTGCAGACTGCAAACCAAAGCAAAGAGGCATAGAGACGATTTTTGACGGAACATGCGCGCGATGCTGCGGCAAGGCGGTGATTGAATCAATCTTCAAGTGCGGAAATGACATCGCGCTTGATCCACCCCGTCGCTGCTTCATGCTGGCGCGCCCCCATGTCTGAAAAGAAACGCGGATGTCTCAAAAAGCTTCTGCTGCCCGCCCTTGCAGGCGTGCTGCTGGCATGGCTTGCCGCCGAGTATTTTTTCAATGTGGACAGCAACCTCGTCGCCGTCGCCGTGCGCAACTCTCCCAAGCCGCTGCAAATTCTCTCCAAGCGCGGCGAGTGGAAGCCGGCAAGCGGCCTGACCACTGGCGATTTCGCTGCCGCGTTGATCGAACGGCATGAAGAACCCGGCATGCGCTGGTCCACGCTCAAGGTGCGCCGCGGCGGCGGGTTGCTCGCCGAGACGGCGCAACGCATTTTCGGCGCGGAAGTCCAAATCATCACACTAGCGCCCGACCAATTTGATTTCATGACCACCTTTCAGCCCAAATTCGCGCTCACCACCGCCCGGGAGCGCATGGCCGAAGGAAATCTGTGGTTTGCCATCACCGCAAACTTCCGCGATCCAAAAGGACGACCAATGGGCTGGGTTTATCACGAAGGCCGGCAGGTTAATCCCCCCTTCGGCGACTGGAGCGGGTGCTTCTTTGTCAAAGACGGACGTCCGTGGTTCGGGCCCAAGTCCCTACTCAACGATGTTCCCGGCCTCATTCAGGAAGGATCGCAGGTCTATCCTTCGGTGATGAAAAACCACACGATCTTCTCTTATGTGGAGTTAAAGCCCGACGAGTTGTTCGACGGAAGCAAGATCAGCTACCGTGCTCTCGGCGGCATGCGTCAGGACGGCACGATTGTGTTTGTACTCTCCGGCGATGGCGGCGTGATGAACGTCGGCGAAGTCACCGAAATCGCCCGGAAGCTCGATGTCCAGCACGCCACCCTGCTGGACGGTGGCCGCGCCCTTCAATACTCCATCCGCACTGACGACGGTCCCTGGCACTTTCACGCCGCCAACACCGATTTGCCCATCGAATACAAGCTCCTCGAACGCCAGCGCTCCCCCGTTTACATCGGCGTCCGTCGCAAAGCGCCGCTCATCATCAATGGAGCCAGCGCTAATTGACCGCTAGAATGTCCTGAAAAAGCGCACTTCAGGAAAGCCGCGACACATCAAAGCATGCCCGGCGTGTAGCGGGGTCGCGCGGACGAAGCTGTGCCGATGGTTTGTCGCAGGCTGGCATCATCCAAGGCGCGATCCACGGCGTCCTGAAGGGCGCGCGATGTCAGTTCGCGCAGAACGGGCACCGGCGAACCGCTGCCGGGGCGGTAGGCGTTGCTCTGGCGCTCGCCTTCATAGATTTTTGTGAACAACACCCGGCCGGAAGAGGCTTCGATCACATTCACCCGGATGCGCGCATAGCCATAAGGGTGAACCAAAAGTTGCGAGCGCAGATCATGTATTTCTCCGGCGATGGTGAAACGCCCCTTCCCCGCCTCCGCCAGCATGCCGCGTGCTTCCAAAGCATGACCAAAAGCGTTGCCGACGATGTCTTTGACCGGAAGACGTGTTTGCAGGGTGTCCACCTTGGGACCGATGGGCAGACGCACATGTCCGAGCGTCTGCGCCTGCACGCCCCGTTTGTCTTTGAATTTCCCCACGTTGAAGTCAGGAGTGCCGCGCACCATCTGCCCCGGAACATAATCAAGACTGACAACGGAGGAGTTGGTGCAGTTTGAAAGACAAAACACGGAAAGGGCTCCCATGAGGGCTGGCAGGCAGCGGAGGTTCATGGACGCATCCTTAAAACGCCTTCGCCACGAATCAATGAATGAGATTTTGACCGCGAGGCTCATCAGGCAAAAAAACAACCCTGCCGGCACTCGGAACTCAGGAAAAAAACCCCCAAAACCTGAATCCAATTAACCCGGCAGGGTTGATTAATTAAATTTATATTCGGAAAGTGGGGGGCCATGCAATCTCAAAAAATTTGCCGTCAAAAAAAATCATCCGCCCTTTTGATTCTGGGCTGTTTTTTTCTGCTCTGGAGCGTCTCTTCCGCCCACGCACAACTGGGACGTGCCGTGCGGCAGGTCATTGTCACCCGGGCGGCGTCCTGGGACTCGAACACGGCCTCAATGCAGTGCTGGCAGCGTCCTTCAGCGGCGGCGGCGTGGCAGCCGGTGTTTGAAAAGCCCGTGCCGGTGCTTCTGGGCAGAAAAGGCCTCGCTTGGGGGCGAGGTGTCTTCAATCCGCCCCGGAACGGCGTCCCGATGAAAGTTGAAAAAGACTGGAAGGCACCGGCCGGTGTCTTTCACCTTGGCAGCCTCTTTGGCTATGCTGCCACACCACCGTCTGGCACACGCTGGCCCTACATCCAGGTGGGCCCTTGGGATGCTTATGTGGATGATTCGACGAGTCCGTTTTACAACCAACACGTGCGCATTGACCCGCGCCAGGGCATCCCGCCGTGGTTTGATAAGCAAAAAATGCGGCTTGGCGATGCCGCCTACAAATGGATGCTCGAGATCCGTCACAACCAGAGGCCTGCGGCACCGGGCTATGGCAGCGCGATCTTCTTCCACGTCCGCCGTGGCCCCGACAAGCCCAGCGCCGGCTGCACCACGATGGCGGAGGGCGACCTGGTGCGTCTGCTCAGGTGGATCGACCCTGGTGCCTCGCCGCACTACGTCCTGCTGCCCAGAGCTGATTATGCGGCTCTGCGCTCAGCGTGGGGACTGCCCTGAGAAGGGGCCCGCGAAATTCAAATGGAACGCCCCGTGCGCTGAATGGCTTTTTTGAGCCAGCCACCTTCGTCTTTCCACGGTGACGTGCTGCGGATTTCGGCCACGGTCATCGGCAGGCGGGCGCTCCAGTTGCTGTTCGCGGCGATGCCGGGCACGTTGAAGCGGTCCTCAAGACCAAAGAGGTCCGTCAGCATGAAAGCGGCGAAGCGCGCATTGCTGGCCAGCAGCGCCTCCAGCAGCGCACGACGGATGTGATCGTCATATTCAGGCCAGCCGCCATCCGAGAAGCGCAAACCGGCGAAATCAGAGAGAAAGCGCAGCTCTTTTTCCGCCATCGCACACTCAGACACCTCGTTGCTGCCCAAGGCCCGGCGACGATGTTCCCAGAGCGTCTTCATCGGCTCATGATCATGAGTGGCGTAGGTGGTGAAGGCGCAGTTATCGTAGTTAGCGCCCATGACGACGCGGCCATTCTCATCATCCTCCCAGTGGCTGACCTTGAAGCCCGGCACATCGAGGCTGAGCAGATGCGGACGCACATAATCAGGTACGGTGCCGAGATCCTCGGCGACGACCTCAGCGCGTCCTGCCGCGGCATCGAGGATCATGCGCAGGTATTTGTCGCCATTTGCGAGGTTCGCAGCCTTGTGGGCGGGGGTGTCGTCATCGTTTTCGATGAAATGCGGCAGGCGGCCGGCAGTTCGCGCCGTGGCTCCTTCGTCGGTGAGGTGACAAAACTCCGCGTTGCGTGCCGGACGCCACGGAAAGCTGTAAATGCGGTAAAAGCCCAGCACATGGTCGATGCGAAAGATGTCGAAGACCTCCGTGAGCTTCCGGGTGCGCTGCCGCCACCACTGGAATCCACCGCGCTCCATCTCGTCCCATCGGTAGAGCGGGATGCCCCAGTTCTGCCCCCAGCGCTGCACAAAGTAGTCGTCCTTGAAGTAAGTCTCCGGCGGAGCACCACCGCACCATTCGAGATCAAACTGCTCCGGATGGAAGAACACATCCGCGCTGCACCACGAAATGCCGAAGGGGATGTCCCCCATCAGCTTGATCCCCTTCCCGTTCGCGTAGGCCCTAAGCTCTCCCCACTGCTTGAAACACAACCACTGCACATAGGCATGGAAAAGGATGCGGTTGTCGATCTCGTCGCCCATCGCATCGCGCCAGGCACGGGCTTTGGCGGCGGTGTTCAGCTCCGGGCGCCAGTTCGTCCAGTCCTCATGCCCGTGCTCCTCCATCAGCACGCGGAAAAGGCAGAAATCATCCAGCCATGCGGCCTCCTGCTCACAGAACTTCTCGAACACCGCCATGCGTTCCGGTTGCTGCTGCACCTGGCTGAAAGCGCGGCGCAGCAGCGTGGTTTTCAGCCGGCGCACCTTCGTGTAATTCACCGGGCCATGACGAAGCAGGTCGGCGCGCATGATGCGGGTGATCGTGCGATGAAATTTTTCATCCAGCTCCGGCACGGCGGCAGGCGTCAGCTCCAGCGTGAGATAATCGAGCGCGACGGAGCTGATGGCGTTGTAAGGGCTGCTGTCGCTCCCAGTGGCGTTGATGGGCAGGAACTGCACGAAGCCGAGGCCGGTCTCCGCCGCCCAGTCGATGAGCTGCCGCACGCCCCCGGTGTCACCAATGCCGAGATCGTCGGCGGTGCGGATGGCAAAAACGGGGATGAGGATGCCGGCGCGGCGCGGCTGGACGGTGGGCATGCGTGAAAAGCAAAGTTCGCTGGTTGTCTGGTGCGATTTGGGTAGCTTGGCAAGCGTATAGAGCACGATGCGTTCCCGATTCCTGACGTTGCTGACAATTTCGAGCCTCTCCACCGCCCTCCCGGCCGCGGAGTCCACAGAGCCGCGTGTGATCGACTTCAGAGGCCCGCCGCACAACTACCTCGACTGGCAGCCCAGAGACCGCTTCGCCCAGTTGCAGGAAAAAGCGCAGAAAGGCGAGGTGAAGCTCGACACCAGCAGCGACAAGGTCTTCCTCACCAGCCTGCTGGAAGCCTTGGACATCCCCATCAGCTCCCAGATCATGGTCTTCTCCGCCAGTTCGCTCCAGAGCGAGATCATCAACCCGCGCAACCCGCGTGCCCTCTACTTCAACGAGGATACTTACATCGGCTGGGTGCCCGGCGGCCTCGTGGAAATCATCGCGGCAGATCCTGTCATGGGGCCGATGTTTTATGTGTTCAACCGCCTGCGTCCCGGCGGCCCGGTGCCGAATGTCGAGCGCTCGACCAAATGCATGAACTGCCACGCCGGCAACGCCACACGCCGCCTGCCCGGCCTCATCGCCGAGTCGCTGCTCGTCTCACGCGCCGGTTCCAGCCTTGAAACCTTCCGCCGCGACGTGCAGGGGCACCAGATCCCCCTGGAGCTGCGCTTCGGCGGCTGGCACCTCACCGGTGAGCACAACCTCTCCAGCCACAAGGCCAATGTGATGGGCATCCCGAACGCCGGCAAAAACGAGATCACCTCCGTGAATCCCGGCCAGTATTCCGACCTCAGCCTGCACCTGCTTCCCACCAGCGACATCCTCCCCCACCTCATCCACGAGCATCAGATCGGCTTCGAAAACCGGCTCGTCTATGCCATCTACACCCTGCGCCAGCTCAAGCATGAGAACAAAAACATGCTCGGCGCCGCCGCGAAGGCCGAACTCGAGGAACGCGCGCAGGAACTCGCCCGCTACATCACCTTTGCCGAGGAGGCGAAGTTCCCGGCCAAAGGCATCAACGGCGACCGCAAGTTTGCGGAAGATTTCCTGCGCGACCGCAAGGCGACTAGGTCCGGCCTCTCCTTGAAGGATCTCGACATGAAGACGCGCATCTTCAAACACCGCTGCAGCTTCATGCTCTACACCGACACCTGGAAAGAAGCGCCGAAGGAACTCAAGGAGCGCGTTTACTACCACATGGCGCTCTACCTGCGCGATCAAGCCGACCCTCAGCACGCGCACATCCCGCAGGCGGAACGTCTGGCCATCCGCACCATCCTCAAAGAAACGATGACCGACCTCCCGGCCTGGTGGCGGTAATGTGATGCGGGCACTCTTGCCCGCAGTTGAGCGCCTTCTTTGCGGGCAAGAGTGCCCACATCACTTACTTGCTCAGCTCCAGCATGCGCAGGATCGGCTTCTCGGCACGCTTGCGCAGTTCCTCGGGCATCTCGACCTGCGGGGTGAGGTCGCGCAGGCAGTCGTGGAGCTTCTGCAGGGTGTTCAGCTTCATGTAGCGGCAGTCAGCGCAGGCGCAGTGGCCGGTGGGCCCGGGAATGAACCTCTTCCCCGGCACCTCACGCTCCAAACGATGCAGCATGCCGCTCTCAGTGACAATGATGAAGGTGCCCGCCGGACTGTTGCGGCAGTAACCGACCATTTTCTCCGTGCTGCACACTTCATCCGCCAGCATGCGCACCGCATACGTGCACTCCGGATGGGCGACGACCTTGGCATCGGGATGCTCGTCCTTGATTTTTTGAATGCTGTCGCGGGTGAACTCGACATGGACGTAGCAGGCCCCCTTCCACAAATCCATCTTGCGGCCGGTCTTTTCCATCACCCAGGAGCCGAGGTTCTGGTCCGGCACAAACAGGATCGGGCGGTCCTTCGGCGCAGCGGCGACGATCTTGTCCGCATTGCCGCTGGTGCAGATGCAGTCGCTCAGGGCCTTCACATGGCCGCTGCAGTTGATGTAGGCGATCACGTAGTAGTTCTTGGCCGCGTTCGCCTTCAAAAAGGCCTCAAGCTGCGGTCCTGGGCAACTTTGCTCCAGCGAGCAGCCCGCGTCACGATCCGGCAGCACGACGGTTTTGCTCGGATTCACGATCTTCGCGGTTTCCGCCATGAAATGGACGCCGCAGAAGGCGATCACGTCCGCGTTCGTCTCCTTCGCCTTGTAAGCGAGGCCGAGCGAATCGCCCACGAAGTCCGCCAACTCCTGAATCTCCTTGGATTGGTAGTTGTGCGCCAGAATCACGGCGTTGCGCTCCTTTTTCAGGCGCAGGATTTCATCAACTAGATTGGGGGCGGCGGTGGCAACCATGGAAAGAGATTTAGAGCGTCCCGCGTGAGGTGCAAGAGACGAGGTTGCATTCGACATTCTGCATTCATCATTCGACATTCATCCCGTGACCCAAAAACAGCCCCATCCCCTGCTCGATCTCGCCCTGACTGTCATTCTGCCATCCATCGCGCTGGAAAAACTAAGTGCGCCGGACCGCCTCGGACCGCTTTGGGCTCTGGTGGTCGCTTTGCTGCTGCCGCTGGGATTTGGCATCTGGTGCTTCATCAACAAGCGCGGGCTGAACTTCTTCTCCGTGCTTGGCCTGATCGCCGTGATCGTCACCGGCGGTCTGGGGCTCTTGAACCTGAACGCCACCTGGTTTGCCGTGAAAGAGGCCCTGTTTCCGATCTTCCTCGGCATCGCCTTTCCTCTGAGCCATCGCTGGGGCAAACCGCTGGTGAATGAGATGCTGCTGAATCCGCAGGTCATCAACATGCCCGTGTTGCATCAGGCGCTCGACACGCCGGAGAAACACCACGAATTCGCCGTCCTGCTCAAACGCGCCTCCTGGGGCATGGCAGGCACCTTCATGTTCTCCTCGGCCGCGAACTTTGCCCTCGCCATCTACCTGCTGGGCGACAAAGCCCCTGGCAGCCTGGAATACACGAAAGCGATCGGCCGCCTGAACTGGAGCGGCTTCCTCGTGATCGGCCTGCCGCTCATGGGCGTCACACTGGCGCTCCTGCTCTGGCTCCTGCGTTCCATCACGCGCCTGACGGGTCTCGAACGAGACGACCTCATGAACCAGGGGGCCACCGTACGGCGGCAGGTGAACAACGGCTGAATCCGCAGGCAAAAACCGTTTGCCGAAACAGCGCGGGGCATTTATACACTGCGCCCCGGACTCGCGCGGTTAGCTCAGTGGTAGAGCATTACCTTGACATGGTAGGGGTCACAGGTTCGAACCCTGTACCGCGCACCATCTTCGGTTGAAGATTACACCTCCGGCTCAAGCGAGAATCTCGCTGACCACACGCGACTGCGGATTCTCGACCAGCGTCATATCGGTGCCGTTGCGCTTGTAGCTGAGCTTTTTCGGGTCGAGGCCGAAGAGGTGCAGCAGCGTGGTATGGTAGTCGTAGTGATTGACGACGTCCTTGACCGCATGATGGCCAAACTCGTCCGTCTCGCCGTGCATATGACCGCCTTTGAAGCCGCCACCGGCCACCCACATGCTGAAACCGTAGGTGTTGTGATCGCGGCCGACGGTTTTGCGGTCCTTGGCGCCGGCGCGGTTTTGAATGACCGGCAGGCGGCCCATTTCACCGCCCCAATGCACCACCGTCGTATCGAGCAGGCCGCGCTGTTTGAGGTCGGTGACGAGCGCCGCGGCACCCTGATCGACATACAGGCACGTCGCCGGCAGGCCGGTGAGGATGCTTTGATGATGATCCCAGGTCTGGTTGCCGGTGAAGAGCGACACAAAACGCACACCACGCTCGACCAGACGGCGCGCGATGAGGCAGCGCGTGCCAAACTCCGCCGCGGCCGGATTGTCGATGCCGTAGAGCTTCTTCGTGGCCTCGCTTTCCTTCGAAATGTCGAGCGCCTCCTTCGCAGCGGTCTGCATGCGTGCCGCGAGCTCAAAACTCTGGATACGCGCCTCGAGATCGCTTTCACCGGGACGGGCTTCGAGATGCTCGCGGTTGATGCGCTGGACGAAATTGAGGTAGCGGGCCTGCGCGTCGCCTTTGAGGCTCAGCGGCGCGTCGAGATTGGGAATGCGCGGCTCTTTGGGACGAATGACCGTGCCCTGGTAGAGGGAAGGCAGCCAGCCGTTGCTCCAATTGTCCACGCCGAGCACCGGCACGCCGCGCGGATCAGTCAGCGCGACGTAGGCAGGCAGATCCTGATTCTCGGAACCGAGGCCGTAGGTGATCCACGAGCCGAGCGTGGGCCGCCCACCGGTGACCTGGCCGTTCATGAGCGCGTAGATGCTCTGGCCGTGGTTGTTCACGCCGGTGTGCATCGAGCGGATGAGCGTCACGTCATCGACGATGCGGGAGAAATGCGGCAGCAACTCGCTCACATCCATGCCGCACTGGCCATACTTGCCGAATTTCCACTGAGGGCCCATCACCTCGCGGCTGGCACCGGCGGCGTCGTCGTATTTGACCTCACCGGGGAATTCCTTGCCGTCGAGCTTCACCAGTTCCGGCTTCGGGTCGAAGAGATCCATGTGGCTGGGGCCGCCCTGCATGAACATGGAGATCATCGCCTTCGCCTGGCCGAAGCGGTGCGGGCGCTTCGGTGTCAGGTCAAAATGCTGCGCCTTAGCCTGCTCGGAGGTGGCCAGCAGGCCCTGCTCCTGCAGCAGCGTGGCCAGCGCGATGCCGCCGATGCCATAGCAGGAACGGTTGAGGATGGAGCGGCGGGTATGAAGCATGCTTGTTCTACGCGGGCAAAGCATGGGCTCTAACTCAACAGCGGGCAGAAAACCTCTACTTCACGACACTTCGCACAACACCTCTCGCCAGACGGGTTACGAGTTCATCTCCTTCTGCAACCTCAACCGCATCCGAGAGCACACGGCCCTCGGCATTCGTTGTGTAGGAAAAACCGCGGGCGAGCACCGATTCGGGGCCGATATGCTTCAAAAGCTCGCCGCGTGACTCCAGACGATCCGCCAGACGATCCAACCTGTGCATGAGCCCCTGCCTCAGTCGTTGAGACAGTGTTTCGGCACGGTGTACGGCCTCGGCGAGTTGCAAGCGTGGATGATGCGCGGAGAGGACATGCTGCTTTTGCGTCAGATCGTCGGCAAGCGACTGCAAACGCTCGCGAACGGCCTCACGCATCCGTGATTCGGCTTCATCGGTGCTTTGCTCGGCCTGCTGGAGCAAACGATCTGGCGCGTGCAGCAGCGGACCTTTGGCGGTGAGGTCGAGGACGTGCTGATGATGATCAAGCAGCGTGCTGACACGCGTCTTCAACGTGCGTGCGATGCTTTCAAAGTGCCGCTGCAACTCGCCAACGTCCGGCGCGAGCAGTTCCGCCGCCGCGCTAGGGGTCGGAGCACGCAGATCAGCCACGAAGTCAGCGATGGTGAAGTCGATCTCATGCCCGACCGCGGAAATGATTGGGATCGGACATGCAGCGATGGCACGGGCGAGCACTTCCTCATTGAAGCACCACAGATCCTCCAGGCTGCCTCCACCACGACCGACAACGATGGTGTCCGGCACCGGCAGGCCGAATCTCTCCGCATCGCCGAGCACTTCCAGCGCGCGCACGATCTCGCGCTCAGCACCCTGGCCCTGCACACGCACGGGAAACACCAGCACGCGCACCCACGGCGCACGGCGCGTGAGAATGTTCAGCATGTCCTGGATCGCCGCGCCGGTGGGTGATGTGACGAGCGCGACGACGGCAGGAAAACGCGGAATGGGCCGCTTGCGTTCGTCGTCGAAAAGGCCTTCCGCGAAAAGCTTGCGTTTCAGCGCCTCGAACTGCTCCTGCAGCGAGCCTTTGCCCTTCGCCTGCACCTGTTTGACGACCATCTGATACTGGCCGCGCGGCTCATACACGCTGATCTCTCCATGCACCTGCACGAGAGCGCCATCCTGGAGGCGCACATTGGTCCGGGCGGCGGCTCCGCGAAACATCACGCAGGAGAGCTGCGCCCCTGCGTCCTTCAGCGTGAAATACTGGTGGCCGGAGCTTTGCAGGCGGTGGTTGCTGATCTCCCCCTCCACCCAAACGCTGCCGATATGACCTTCCAGCACTTCGCGAATCTCGCGCGTGAGCTGGGTGACGGAGAGGATTTCAGCGTCTTCGGGCATGACGTCCCGATGTGACACAGAAGCGGGCAATGTCCAGCCGCCACAAAGCATCATCGGCTGACGTCGGTGCCTGCTTCTGGCGGAAAGAAAGAATACAGGAAGCCGCCAGGTATTGCATCACTGCAAACTTCCAACCACATGGATTCATCTTCCCTCCCACGCCGTCGTGACTTTCTTCAAACCGCCGGCCTCGGAATCCTAGGGTGGCCGGTGATCCAATCTTTTCTCGGAAATGCGGGCACCGCGTTGGCTCAAAATGTCACCCCAGCACCAGCAGGTGTTGTTCCGGCACTAAACCGCTTCCCGCGAATGATGCAGGACTGGCTGGTGGCCGAGGTGCGTGCGGCTGAACAACGCGGCAATGCCCGGCGCGAGGCTTTGAAGACCAAGGCCGACGCCGAGGCTTATGTGCAATCCGCGCAGGAGCGCATTCGTCAGTGTTTCGGTCCGCTGCCGGAGAAAACACCACTCAACGCGAAGGTTACCAGAGTTCTCGAGCGCGACAAGACCATGGAGAGGGACCATTATCGGATCGAGAACATCGTCTTCGAGAGCCGGCCGAATTATCTCGTCACCGGCAATCTGTACCTGCCCGCAGGACCGGGTCGCAAAGGCCCGTTTCCCGGTGTGATCGGCGTTTGCGGCCACTCACTCAATGGCAAGGCCGAGAAAGCGTATCAAAGTTTCGCGCAGGGACTCGCGCGCCAGGGCATGGCGTGCTTCTTGATCGATCCCGTCGGCCAGGGCGAACGCTTTCAGTATTTGAACGAGAAACTAGGCTCCCGTCTCGGCGGCGGCACTTCCGAGCACAATCAAATGGGCGCGCCGCAGGCACTCGTCGGCGAGTTTCTCGGTACTTGGTTCGTGTGGGATGCGATTCGCGCGCTCGACTACTTGCTTACCCGCGATGAAATCGACCCGAACCATCTCGGTGTGACCGGAAACTCCGGTGGCGGCACGCAAACAACATGGCTCTGCGGCATGGAACCGCGTTTCACCATGGCAGCGCCTTCCTGCTTCGTGACCACCTTCCGTCGCGACGCGGAAAACGAACTGCCACAGGACATGGAACAGTGCCCGCCACGTGTTTTGGCGGAAGACCTCGATCACTGCGATTTCCTAGCCGCGATGGCCCCGAAACCAGTCATCATCATGGCGCAGGAGAAGGATTACTTCGATGCCCGCGGCTCAGCGGAGACTTACGAGCGGCTGAAGAAGCTCTACACGCTGATCGGCAAACCGGAGAACATTCAGCTCCACATCGGCCCTGATCCGCACGGCTACACGCAGCCGAACCGCGAGGCGATGTATCGCTTCTTCGGAAAAGCCGCCGGCATTCCCGCTGCTGACGCAGAACCGCTCATCACCATCGAAACAGACGAGGATCTGCTCTGCACGCCCAAAGGCCAGGTCACGGCGATGGGATCGCGAACGCTGATGTCGTTCACACACGACAAAGCGGAGACGCTCGCGAAGAAACGGGGCTCCGTGAGCGGTGCCGCGCTCGAGACAGCGGTGGGTGAAGTCTTGAAAATGCCCGCGCTGCGGGATTCGCCGCCGGATTACCGCATTCTCCGCAGCATGGGCCAGCGCAAGTATCCCGCCAAAGCCTACTGCGCCTACGCCGTCGAGACGGAGCCGATGATTCATGCCTTGGTGACGCGTTTGAGCGAGGAAGTGCTCACCTCGCGCCTGCCTCGCGGCCAGAGCAAGGCCGTGCTCTACATTTCGCACCGTTCCGCCGACGCCGAGTTGCGCGATGATCCCTTCGTGCAGGAACTCGTCGCTTCCTCAGCCGGCGCGGCCTTCTTTGCCTGCGACGTGCGCGGCATCGGCGATTCGCAGCCAGACACCTGTGGCGCGAACCAGTTCCTCGGCCGCTACGGCAGCCACTACTTCTACTCCGCCTACAGCCTGATGCTCGACAGGCCGTTGCTCGGCCAGCGCACCTTCGACGTGTTGCGCGTCATCCAGCTCCTCACTGCCGCAGGACACACGGAGATTCATCTCGCGGGCCGGGGCTGGGGCGCGCTGCCCGCCGCTTTTGCAGCGCTTCTGAGCAAAGACGTGAAAAAGGTCACGCTGAAGCATGCGCTCACCTCCTTTCACGACATCGCCATCCACGATGACCAGCAGTGGCCGAACGCCTTCATGCTGCCACATGCGCTGGAGCATTTTGACCTTCCCGATTGCTACACGGCGCTGAAAAGCCGCGATCTGCGCCTCATCGAGCCGTGGGGAGCCGCCGACGGCATGAAATGACCACCCAACCAACACGCACCATGCAAACGCAGCTCAAGACCAAGCTCTCCATCTTCATGTTTCTCCAGTATTTCATCTGGAGCAGTTGGTACATGACACTTGGTGCCTATCTTGGCACGTTGAACTTCAGCGGCGAGCAGATCGGCCTCGCCTATGGCGCCTTTGCCTGGGGTGCCATCCTTTCGCCTTTCATCGTCGGGTTGATCGCCGACCGCTACTTCGCCTCCGAGAAAATCATCGCGCTACTCGGCATCGCCGGTGGCCTGGTCATGCTGGTGATCCCGCGTCTGCACACTTTCGGCACTGTTTATCCGGCGCTCATCATTTACTGCACGCTCTACGCTCCCACGCTCGCGCTGGGGAACTCGGTTTCGATGACCCATCTCGCGGATGCGAAGAAGGATTTCCCGTTTGTGAAGATCTTCTCCGCCGTGGGTTGGATCGCGGGCGGCGTGGTGCTCAGCCAGTTGAAGGGAGAACAGTCGCCGCTGCAATATTACCTGGCAGGCGGCACATCGATGGCCTTCGGCCTATTCGCGCTGAGCCTGCCGCACACGCCGCCGAAGAAGAAGGGCCAGAACGTGCCGCTGGGTGAAGTCCTCGGGCTCGATGCGCTGGCGCTGCTGAAAAAGCCCGCCTTTGCCATCTTCATCCTCTGCATGTTCCTCATCTGCATCCCGCTGTACTTTTACTTCGTGAACCTCGGCACCTACCTCACGCAGTTGGAGTGGGTGGACTGGGCGCAGAAGATGACACTGGCGCAGATTTCAGACATCATCTTCCTCATCCTGCTGCCACTGATGCTGAAGAAGCTCGGCTACAAGAAGACGATTTTCCTCGGCATCCTGGCCTGGGCCACGCGCTACTTCCTGCTCAGCGCCAGCGCCTCCAGCACCGGCACCGTGCTCATCTTCGGTGCCATTCTGCTCCACGGCATCTGCTACGACTTCCTCTTCATCGCCGGACAGCTTTATGTCGATGGCGAGGCGAACGAGCGCATCCGAGGTGCGGCTCAGGGACTGATCGCCATCATTCTCTGGGGTTTTGGGTCGCTCGTCGGCACTTATTTGGCCGGCCGCGTGATGGATCAGCACAAACTGGTTGAGGCCAAGGGTGCCATCGCTCACGACTGGGCTGCCATCTGGGCCACTCCTGCATGGATCGCCGTCGGCGTGCTAGTGGTGTTCCTGATCTTCTTCCGTGAGCCCGCCAGATCATCGAGCGGGGAGCAATGAAAGTGTGTGTGGGCGTGTTGATTTCTCGACAGGCGAAAGTCCAGATGGAATCGTGGCCCGACCGGCCACCGCGTCGTTCCATCGCACAAGAATGCAGACCAGTCTGTCCAGTCTTATGAAAACCCTCTCCTTCCTGCTCCTTTCCGCCACCACATTGCTTGCGGAAACCACCTTCAGCCCGTGGTCTTACACCGACAAGGACCTCTTCCCCAGCGCCATCGTCTCCACCGCCACCGTGGACTGGAATGGCGATGAACAAGCCGCCGAGGACAAAAAAACCGTGGATGATCCCAAACTGAAGAAGCGTGACATCCCGATCTATGGCGATGAAAACGGCTGGCTTGCCATCGAGCTGAGCGGCCTGCCCAAAAACGCGCAGGTGGAGGCGGAGATCAGCATTGACGGCTTCATGAAGCCCTCCCGTTGGAAGGGCAAGATCGCCAAGACCACTCGGGAAGGAGAAGCACGCATCTTCCCGAAAGCGGCCTGGGATTATGAGGCGCTGCTCAAGGTGCGCCAGCAGCGCCCGGTCAACGTCACCTACAAGGTGTCTGTTAACGGCACGGCCATTGATGACGTTACCGAGACTTGTGTCATGAAATCCATCAACGACTGCCCCTTCTATGTGTTGTGGGACGAGGACGGCGAGGACTTCGACGACTTCTCGTGGATCTTCGCCGCCTATGTGAATGAGAACCATCCTGAAGTGGACACGATTCTCAAAGAAGCCCTCGAAAGCGGCCTGGTGAGCAGTTTTGACGGCTACCAGTCGGAAGACCCCAAGCAGGTGATGATGCAGGTCTTCGCCGTCTGGAACGCCCTGCAACGACGCGGCATCAAATACAGCGATGTGTCCACCACCACGCCGAGCAAGTTCGTCGTCAGCCAGACGGTGCGCTTTCTTGACGACTCCATCGCCGCCACCCAGGCGAACTGCGTTGATGGCTCCGTCCTTATGGCCTCCGTTCTGCAAAAAATCGGCATCAACTCCTACCTGGTCATGGTTCCCGGCCATTGTTTCCTGGCTTTTGACTCGGGCGAAGGTGACGACGACAATATCATCGGCCTGGAAACCACCATGCTTGGCAACGATGAGCTCAAGCCGGTGAAGGACATCCCAAATCTGAACCAAAAGATGAAACTGAAGGAGTTCCAGGCCTCCTACCGGACCTTCAGCAATGCGGTCAAAACCGGCAACAACGCCTTGGAGCGGCACGCTGAGGCGTTTGAGAGCGAGGAAGACCCGAACATCCAGATGATCTCCATCGCCGACGCCCGTGAGTTTGGCATCATGCCCATCGCCTCCACCAAGGCGCCGAAGTAAGTTCCCTATTTACATAAGCGGTCAAAAAAGGAACGCATGGCCTCGCGGCCATGCGTTCGTGATTTTCATACTGTAAAGTGGCCGGAGAAGATCAGCAGCAGCAACCCTCGCAGCATTCAGCGATGCCGTCGTCCTCTTCTTCTTCCTCTTCCTCCTCTGCTTCTTCCTCATCGCAGGATTCTTCGTCTTCTTCCTCATCCTCGAGGCCGTCGCCGTCATCATCGCCGTCTTCCTCGTCGGACGTGCCGTCGTTGTCGTCGTCAGTGTCTTCTTCGTCGCTTACACCGTCGCCGTCTTCGTCGTCATCACTATCTTCCACTTCTTCAAAGAGGCTGTCATCGCCCTCCTCGTCGATTTCGACTTCCTCCTCGAGCTCGGCCTCGTCGTCCTCATCTTCCTCGGTGGCTTCCTCCTCGTTGTATTCCTCAAGGTCTTCCTCATACTCGGTCTCCTCCGTCTCCGAGATGGATTCGGTGATGGATGTCTCCTCGTAATAGCTCTCGTAGTTTTCGATGCTCACCTCGTAGTAGTTCCACGATTCGTAGTAACTCCATGCATCTTCATAAAAAAGAGTGTTCATCGCGGTGGTGTCGCTGTCGAGCACCTGCCACACCGTGTAGTATTCAGGATAAAACGACCTGATGATGTTTGAGTAGGCGGCCAGCGCGTTTTGAAGACGATTCCACTGATACTGGTACTTGGCGTAGGCCAGACGACCATCCCCTTCCACGGCAGCCAGTTGTTCCACCAAATGCACGAGATCCAGGATCATGCGCTCCTGGTAGGACTTCGGTCTTGCTTTTCCAGCCACCTTTTCCAGCTTGCCGAGCAGCGAGTCCAACTGGGTGCCGGATTTTTCGATCAGCGCTAGTTCTGCGGGTGTCAGCTTGCCCTTCTTGCCACCACCTTTCTTATAGCTGGCGACCGAAGGACCGAAGTGATTCACATACATGTCGTAGGCGGTGGAAAGGGAAACCACTCCGCGCCCGACGGTGGACTTCGGATGAGCGCCGCGAATCATGCCCCAGGTCGCGGCCAACTGCGTGATGCCCTGGCCGGTCAAATCCAACCCCTTGAGCATGTCCGGGCTCTTTTTCTGGATGCCCGCGTCCATAAGGTCGATGCCGTCGATGATCGTCTTCAGTGAAGACCAGTAAGGCACCGCCTGCTTTGACTTCGGATTGATGTCCTTGGAGTTCTTGACGATGTAAACGACGGACGCCTTCATATCGTCCACCAACGATGAGGCCGTGGGCGGAGCGCCCTTCTTATTTTTGGCCTTGCCGTGTAGTGAAACTGCTGGAGTTAACCCAAGGCAGAGGCTTGCAGCAAATGCCACGGAGCGAATGAGTGTCAGATGTATCTTTTTCATGAGAAGAGAAATGCTTCTAGCGCCTTCCATGAGCAGTTGTCACACCTTTTTTGTAACTATTTCGCCCCTCGTGCGATGCAGGCAAAGAAATCAAACAAACTGGTCGGGCTGGCGAGATTCGAACTCACGACCTCTTGCACCCCATGAGTGGTTGCTTAGACATGGAAGCGTTGACTTTCCTTGGACACGGCAGGGCTGCGCTAAGCTTATTGTGTTAAAACGAAAATAGGTCATTCTGCTACAGCGCCATTTCACCTGCCGAGGATGCAATTCGGCACCCAAAGTTGACGCCACCTCGCCCATGAAATGATGCCGTCATAGTGCTTGTCGGGACTATGCAGCCATCTGCAACACCGGGGCTTGCTCCTGCGTTCCAGCTTGGATGAAAAGCCTCCTGGCGTGTTCAATGATCTTCACGTTTTGGCTTGGGCCGATCGCCCGGGCCGATCCAAAAGTTTCTGCCGCCGCCGATGAAATTGACGCGCTTCTGGCGAGGGACTGGGCGGCTAACAACTTGACGCCCAACGCCCCGGCGGATGACAGTGTTTTCGTGCGCCGCATCTATCTAGATGTGGTGGGCCGCATTCCCACCTCGCGTGAAACTGAGGAGTTTCTGACTTCCAGCGAAACAGGAAAACGTGCGGCACTGATCGACAAGCTCCTCGATTCCGAGGGCTATGTGCAGAACTATTTCCATTACTGGGCGGATGTGCTGCGTGTGCAATCCAAGGGCCAGCGAACAGGCCCTGCGTATGGTCATTTCATCAAGGATGCGCTGCGCAGCAACAAACCGTACGACCTTTTCGTGCGGGAGATGGTCGCCGGAGAGGGCAAGGCCTGGTCCGATGGCGCGATTGGCTACTATACACGTGATCGTGGCATGCCCTTGGACAACATGGCGAGCACGCTGCGCATCTTTCTGGGCACCCGCATCGAATGCGCCCAGTGCCACAATCACCCCTTTGACAAGTGGACCCAGATGCAGTTCTACGAGATGGCGGCCTTCACTTTTGGCGTGGAGATCAGAGACTTCGGCGGCGGCATCACGGGAGGCATCAGCGACCTTGTGCGTGATCAAGGCATGGCCATTCGCAACACGTTCAAACAGCCTGAATGGCCCAAGAACCCGGCCACCGTGGCCGACCGCCTTGCTTACTGGGCGGAGGTGGAGAGAGTGGCGCGCGCACGCCGGGCGGCCGAGGATGCCTTGCACCAAGCTGAGCGTCTCTACAATCAGGCCTTGTATCGTGGCAACCCGCACTATCCCAAGATGACCTTTGACGAAAAGCGCAAGGTCACTCTGCCACCGGATTACCAGTATGACGATGCGAAACCCAAATCCGTCGTGAAACCGGCTTTCATCATGGGCCATGCATGTACTCCTCTGCCAGGAGAAACACGGGTCCAGGCCTACGCACGCTGGCTGACGAATCCCAATAACGACCGCTTCAACAAGGTCGTGGTCAATCGCCTATGGAAAAAGGCCTTCGGCCTCGCCCTGATCGAGCCGCTCGATGATCTCACGGACACTACCGTGGCGGTGAATCCGGAGCTGTTGAGCCATCTTGAAAAGCTGATGGTGAGCCTGAAATACGATATGAAGGCGTATCTGCGCATCCTCTTCAACACGAGCACCTACCAGCGCCAGGCCTCCCACGAGGAGGTGGCGCCCGGGACTGCCTACCACTTCACGGGCCCGCTGCTGCGCCGCATGACAGCCGAGCAATTGTGGGACAGCTTCGTGACGCTGATCAACCCGAGTCCCGACATGCCAAACATGACCACCCGCGAATTCTTGGAGCAGCGCAGGCTGGCTGTGGAAAAAATCGCCGGTCCGGCTGAGGCGTTCAAGAGCATTCAAGTGGCCGCCAAGAAGTACCAGGAGCAGCCGGAAGGTGTGGAAGCCATGCAGAAACGGTTGGCGGAGGCCCGCGAAGACGCCAAAAAATTCCAATCCATCGCCGCCAACGTCACTGGACCTGAAAAAAGGGCTGCCATCACCCACGCTGCTGAGTGCAATGCGAGAATCAAATCCATCAGCCGTGAGATCACTGCTCTTTATAGCAATGCACGCCGCACCGTCATGGCTGAAGTGATCATTCCCGGCCAAAAAAAGCTGTTCGAGAAGGTCACCGGCACGCCCTGGGAGACCATTGCTTATGAACCCAAACGGGAGGTTCCAATTCAAGCCGCCCCCGGTGCCGTCATGCAGGCGTCCGGTGCTGCCGAGGGAGAGCGCACCATGGCCCCTGGGAATGGCAAGACCAAGCCGACCAAGGCGGAGGCCGCCGAAGCTGAGATCAAGGCCTGGAGCGAAGAGGCCACCTACTATGCCATCCCCCGGAGGCAGTGGCGGGACTACTTCCGTTCGCGGGCCCAGCAGTCCCGGCAGTGGTTGCGCGCAGCCGAAATCGAAAGCCCAGCCCCGCGCGGTCATTTCCTGCGCGAATTTGGCCAGAGCGACCGGGAATTCATTGAGAACGGAAACAGTGAAGCCTCTGTTCCCCAGGCTCTGGCATTGATGAATGGTGAACTCCTGCCGCAGATCGTTCACCGCTACAGCCAGCTCATGCTCACCGTGGGCAAGTCCCAATCTGCCGACGAAAAAATCGACGCCGCTTACATGGCCGTGCTTTCCCGCAACCCCACCGCAAGGGAAAAGGGCCTTTGCCTTCAGGCCCAGGACAAGGGCCTCAGTACCGTGGAGGACCTGATCTACGCACTAATCAACACCCAGCAGTTCATCTTCAATCAGTAGGTGACTGCCTCCGGCATTCTCCCGTCGAGTCAGCGCCGCCAGGACTCAACAGGCGAGATCGTCGGCGTTCGGTTGTAAACCTGGGCGACTTGATCGTTCGGGGCGTTGGTCAAAATCGAATACCTCTCGTCCATCGGCGCCAAGCTCGAAACGCTGCTGAGGCAGACCCGGCAGCGGAGTCAAACGCAACCGCCAAATCGTGTGCCTTTTTGAAGAGACCTTTCTTTGACCCAGAACTCTGTGTCAAATTGTGGCCTTGTCGGTCAAAATGGAGAACGCCGTGGATGGCGGTCAGTGGACACGTGCTTGGGCCCTCCTGGGCTAAAGTGCTGTGCTAAAGCGTGCCACAATGTGCTACCCCCCTCTGCCAGACCTAGAACACACTGCAGAAATTAATTGGAATCCAAATCCGCGTAATCCCTTGGTTTCAAGCCAACAAACTGGTCGGGCTGGCGAGATTCGAACTCACGACCTCTTGCACCCCATGCCAGAGAGCGATGCTCCTAAATCACTGAACGCCAGAGACTCGCAAAGGTGTGTGCTAAAGGCTGTGTGCTAAGGGGTGCGGCAGTCCACAAAGTCATCAACAAAACATCAATCACAGCAACTTCAGCCATGGCAAATCTCGCCCGTGTTATGAGCTCGGAAGCGAAGGGAACAGCTCACGTCTGTGGTGATTCACGAGACGGGCCAAGTCGTTGAGCCAGCGCCCTGAATCCGCGCCCTCCCCGTTAATGGAGAGGGATCCAGCGACTGAGCGGCACAGCAGCTCCAACCACTCAACAGCCTTACGCAAAGCCTACGGCTTGCTGGAGAAAATCTTCTGTCCGCATTTGGTGCATTTCCACCGCGGAGCAGGCTGAGGCCTGCAACCCCCATAAGCTATGAGACCCGCAGCTACTTTATGCTCAATCACCTCTGACTCGGCTGGGTAGCCATACAGGATCGTAGCAACGGGCCGGTGTCCACATGAGGGGCAAGAGCGTGGCTTGCTTGCGTATGGACTGATCACCTTCCCTGAATTGCGCGACGCAAGGGCATCGTCCTTTTTCGTGATGACTCCAATGTATTCAAACATGTCCATTTCAGAGATCCCAAGCTCCCACTGAATGTCTAGGTAC
>NZ_JBIIHA010000053.1:0-3462 GCF_044236155.1 Prosthecobacter sp. | reverse complement strand
GAGTTAGAGGTGATGGGTTATGAGGACCGATGAACTCGATCCACTCATTTGAAGACTTGGAGTGCTGGAAGACGGCGCGGAACCTTCGGCTGTTTATCAGCCGAGAAATTGTTGCGCATTTGCCGAAGGAGGAGCGCTACGAACTGGCAAGCCAGCTTCGGCGTGCCGCACGTTCCGTTACCGCCAACATCGCCGAGGGCTTCGGCCGCTTTCATTTTCGCGACAACTACAAGTTCTGCAGCAATGCCCGTGGTTCGTTGTTTGAAGTGCTCGACCATCTGATCACCGCCCACGATGACGCTTATATCACCGCCGAAGTGCTCGGCGAAGGCCGACATCTCTTCGAGACTGCCAAACGTCTCTTGAACGGCTACATGAACTACCTGACCCGTGCCGCCAACAACACCCAAGACAGCACCGTGCGTGAATCCGCCCCCTTCTATCAAGCCGGCGAAGACCATCTCATTTCAGATCCAGCTTTCAACGAAGACTCCCCCAACTCATAACTTCTAACTCATAACTTCCAACTCATAACTTCCAACTCATAACTTCCAACTCATAGCTTCTAACTCATAACTTCTAACGCCTAACCCTTCACTCATGCCCTCATCCCTGCGCCTCCCCTTCCTCGCCACGTTGCTCGCGTTGTCGGGGGGCTGTGCGCTCGTCTATCAAATGGCCTGGCTGCGGGAGTTCCGGCTGGTCTTCGGCGGGGCCACGCCTGCCACGGCTGCGGTGCTGGCGATCTTCATGGGCGCGATGGGCGCGGGCAGCGCTCTCTTGGGCCGCAAAGCCGAAGCGTCCGACAATCCTCTGCGGCTGTATGCCTTCATCGAACTCGGCGTTGGTGTGGCAGCCTTGCTGACGCCGCTGCTGTTGGCAGGCGTGCGCTGGCTGTATCTGAGCACGGGCGGCATCGCCGCGCTGGGGCAAGTCACCGCCACGCTGCTGCAACTCCTGCTCGCCACCCTCGTGCTCGCTCCGCCCTGCCTGCTCATGGGGGGCAGCCTGCCTGCCGCGTTCAAATGGGTGGAGACAGATCAAGACCAACAGCGTGGCAATCTCGGCGTGCTGTATGGCATCAACACCCTCGGAGCACTGGCGGGCGTCCTGCTGAGCACGTTCTGGCTGCTGGAGCACTGGGGCATTCGCGCCACGGTGATGACCGCCGCCCTGGTGAATCTCCTCATCGGTGCGGCCGCGTGGTGGGTGGCACGTGATGCGACGCCGGTGGAGCCAGTGAAACCAACACCATCGCAGTCAGCGGCATCGAGCAATCTGACAAAGCGATTCATCTATCTCGCCGCAGGCATCACGGGCTTCACGTTTTTTCTCAGCGAACTCGTCTGGTTCCGCCTCCTCGCGCCATTGCTCGGCAGTTCCGTGTATGGCTTCGGTTTGATCCTGGCGCTCGCGCTCACGGGCATCGGACTCGGCGGACTCTTGTATCGCATGCTCTGGGCCTCACGCGCAGGCGCCGTCACACTTGCCGCGTTGGCGCGGGTCGCGGCATGGCAGGCTTTGTTTCTCGCCTTGCCGTGGGCGCTGGGAGATCGCATCGCGGTCTTTGCCGTCGATGTGAATCAACTGCGCAGTCTCGGCCTGTCCGGCCAGGTCGTTGGCTGGACGTTGATCTCCAGTCTTCTCGTGCTGGGGCCGTCGATCCTCGCAGGCGTGCAGTTCCCGCTGCTCGTCGGGTTGCTGGGAGCGGGAAATCGCGATGCGGGTCGTCATGTCGGTTATGCGTATGCCGCGAACACCCTCGGAGCCATCGCGGGATCATTGGCTGGAGGCTTTTTACTTCTTCCATGGCTCACGGCACCGGGTGCCTGGCGCTTGGTCATGCTGCTGACGTTGCTGCTCAGCCTCGGCGCTGCGGTGCTCGGAGCGAAATCAACCGCACGGCGCGTCTGGCCTGTCATCATCCTGTCATGGCTTTGCGCTGGCGGCCTGATTTTCGTTTCCGCAGGCCCCACCGCCGCATGGCGGCACAAACCCATCGGCTATGGCCGTGTGGAAGCGCTGCCGACTTCCATCAATGGCCTGCGCGGCTGGTTGAATGCGAGCCGCTGGAAAATCGCGCATGAATTTGAAGGGCGCGAAGCCAGCGTGGCCGCGGTCGCCAGCGATGACGGCTACTGCCTTTACGTGAACGGCAAATCCGACGGCTCGGCCTTTGGCGATGCCGACACGCAGGTGATGCAGGGCCTGGTGCCCGCGATGCTGCATCCAGCGCCGCACAACGCCTTCATCGTCGGCCTCGGCACGGGCACCACCGCCGGCTGGGTCGCGGACGTGCCTGGCATGGAGCGGGTGGATGTGGTGGAACTGGAGACCGGCATGTCGGTTCTCGCCCGCGAACACTTCGCACCCGTGAACCGGAATGTGATGGCCAAAGCGAATGTTCATCTCATCGCAGGCGATGCACGCGAGGCTTTGCTCGCGGCTGGAAACAGCTACGACTTGATCATTTCCGAGCCTTCCAATCCCTACCGTGCCGGTGTGTCCACCTTGTTCACGCGGGAGTTCTACGCGGCGGCCAAAGCGCGGCTCAAAGAGGGCGGACTCTTCGCGCAATGGGTGCAAGGCTACGAAGTCGATGCGCACGCCATCCGGCAGGTCTATGCCACGCTCACCGCCGTGTTTCCCCATGTGGAAACCTGGATCTCCGGCCCCAATGACCTCTTGTTCATCGGTCATCTCTCACCACCTGCATACACGCTGGAGCAACTCCGCGCCCGGATCACCCAGCCGCCGTATGCCGAAGCGCTCCAACGCGTTTGGTTGACGCGTTCCGTCGAAGGCGTGCTCGCGCATCATCTCGCCTCGCCTGCCTTTGCCCGCAGCCTGCTGCAAACCACGCCTGCGCACATCAACACCGATGATCGCAACCTGCTGGAGTACGGCTTTGCCCGCGCCCTCTCCAAAGACAATCAATTCGAGACCACCCAGGTGCTCACCCTGGCGATCGCCGCGGAGGCCGATGTTCCCGCGCATCTCGTTTCTCAGATCGACCGAAATCGACTCACCTACGAGCGTCTGCGCATGCTGGCCGCCGATGGCTCCACGTTCTCGATCCCATCCGACCTCGAAGACGATGACCAACGTCGTGCTGAAGCGCTCGTGGCGTTTGCCAGAGGCAATCATGAGAGCGTCCTCGCCTCATGGACTGGCAGTCCATCCAGTCCGTTTGAGGAATTGATGCTGCTGGAATCAACCGCCCAGGCTGGCACAGCGGAAGCCATGCCGCCGCTGCTCGCAGCCGTCCGCGCCGACTGGCCCGCAGATGCCCAATTCGCCTCCGCGCTGTCCGCCTTCCGGCAGGAATCCTACGACGATGCCACAGCGCATTTGCTCGACGGCTTCAAAGCATTGCGTCAGCAGGTCTGGGTGCGTCTGCCCTCGCTGCAAACAGCCCTGTCACTCGTTCCGCCATTGGTCGCGGCCAATCGTGACCTCGCC
>NZ_JBIIHA010000058.1:0-38348 GCF_044236155.1 Prosthecobacter sp. | reverse complement strand
CGACGCCGTTCGGGAGTTGCGTGCCCTCGATGTGAACCCACGCGTCGTGCCAGCCGATGTCGTGCATGGCGTCGCGCATTTTTCCGAAGTCGATGTTTCCCTGGCCGTAGAGTCCCTTGAAGTCCTTGGCGTGAAACTCACAGATGCGCTCTTTGCCAAGCCTGCGGATGGCCTCGCTGTAGTCCTCGCCCTCTTTCTCCATGTTGGCCACGTCATACCAGACCTGGATGTTCGGCGAGCGCACGGCTTCGAGCATCTTTTCCAAAACTGGCACCTTCAGCGTGGACTCGATGCCGTAGATGACGCCTGCCTTCTCGGCGAGCGGCGCGAGTTTCTTGAGGATGCTGGTGACCTTCTCGATGCCTGCCTCATCGCCAGCGAGGCTTCCTTTGCCAAAGAAGGCCAAAAGAACGCAGCGCGCTTTCAGGCGTTGGGCGACCTTGGGGCTCGCCAGCACCCACTTTGCGGCCTCGGGCTCGCTTTTGAGCGGCACACCGTTGAGCGTGGCCAAGGCCAAAGAAGGCACCGCGATCCCGAGTTCGGCGGATTTGGCGAGGTAGCTGTCCTGCAGCTTCTCATCGAACAGCGGCAGCCATCCCTGGGCATCCGGCTTGCTCCCGAAATCGACTTGCACGCCATCCAGCCCGATGCGCTTGGCGAGATCCAGCGAGGCCGGTTGCGCGGCGAGCTTCATGGTCCAGTCACAGGCTCCTATTTTGATTTTCATGCCTGCTGTGGCGGCGCGCAGATGTTCGACCTGCGAGGCAAGCGCGGCGAGTGCGGTGGTGGTGAGGAAGGTGCGTCGTTTCATGGGAAGAAGATTGGGACGGCCCATTTGCCGATGAGGAGGGTTTCACCGGCGGCGCAGTCCTTTTGGAAAAGGGTGCAAAAGTTCTTGGTGGAGGAGGGGTTGAAGAGCGGGACTTCGGGCAGGGCGACTTTCTCGAAGCCTTGATCCATCAGGGGCTGCGCGGCGGTGTCGCGATTGCGTTCGAGGATGGGCGTGAGGAAGAAGACGGTGCCAGCGCGTTCGCACTTGATCGTCTTCTGGCCGTTCATGGCGATGGGCAGGAAGTGCGCGTTCTTGAGCGCGGCGGGAAGTTCGGCGGCGATGTAGGCGCGGTCGGTGAAGAGTTTCGCAGATGGAATGAGCGGCTGCGGTTTGGCATCGGCGCTGGTAAGTGTGCCGGGATTTGTCGTGCGCATGGCTTTGCCGTCAGCGTTGGCATGAACGGGAGCCGTCGAGAGCGTTGGTTTCTCCTGGCCGCCGGTGGCTTTGCTGACGAGTTGGCGAAGTTTCACCGCGCCGCTCACATCTTTGCCTGCGGCCACATCTTCCTCGCGGAACGCCGCCATGAGGATGTTTCGGTCGGACACGCGATTGTAGTCGTAGATGATGCGAATGAGGCCATCGGGTGTCTGCTGGCCATCGGGGTAGGAAACGCCGAGGCGTTCATCGAGCATGAGTCCGCCGCCCCATGTTGTGCCATCGTCCTTCGAAATGTAAGCCGTGAGATGCGAGCGGCTGGTGCGTGTGTCGAGCGGGCCGTGTTTGACCAGCAGCAGATTTCCCGAGGCAAGGCGACGGATGAAAAAGCGCGAGGGCGTGTGCAGGATGCTCGATGGTTTCAACTCCGGCCACGTCTTGCCGTGATCCGTGGAGACGCTTTCACCGATGCCGTAGGTGGTGCGCACGAGCAGCCAGAGCGAGCCGTCCTTGCGCTCGACAAACATGTGCTCGTCGAACTGCCGCACGTCCTTCGGCACATTGCAGCCGCCGCGTAGAGACCAAGTCTTGCCCTGATCGGTCGAGACAAACATCTGCGCGCTGTTGTCGTGCTCCCTCCATTTGGAAATCGGTAGCACCCATTCCCCTGAGGAAAGCGCCAGCGGCTTGCACATCATCACGCCATCGCCAATGCGGCGCGGCTGCGACCACTTCGGTTGCGCGGCATCAGGCTCACTTGCCTCGATGCCCCACACGCCGAGTTCGACATCGCGTCGGCCTTTTTCCATCTGCGCCCAAAAGAAGAACAAGCGACCATCCGGCGACACCCACAGTTCAGGATCAAAGCTGCGCACAGGACCGCTCGCATCAGGATCGATGGTGAGCACTTCGTTCCATGTCTTGCCATCATCGCCGCTGGTGCTGAGCACGACGTAGTTGTTCACATCCTCGCCCGGCGTCACGCCCGCATACCACGTGGCCCAGAGTCGTCCCTTCGGCGCGACTGCCATGCTCGGGATGCCCGTGAAAGCACGGTTCGTCACCGCCTGATCGGCACGAGGTGGACCGAGATGCTGGGGAGGATGCAGGGAAGGTGCGTCGGCGGCGTGCAGCGCGGCCAGCGGCGCGAGGAGGAGGACGGTAACGAGTGTGAGGGTGAATTTCATGGTGACCTGTTCACTTCACCGGCAACACAATGCGCGACAATGCTCCCGTCTTATGATGCACTTGCTCGGTGGCGATGGCGGTCTTGCTGCTGGTGATGCCTTCGGCGGTGTTAGGATTGCGGTCGTAGAGGGGGAAGTCGGCACCGCTGATGTCCACGCGGAGTTGATGGCCTTTGGCGATGGTGGCGGCAACGGGGCCGAGATCGACGGTGATCTCATAGACTTGGCCGGGCTGCATCAGCTCGGGCTTGAGCAGCGAGTTGCGATAGCGTCCGCGCAGAATGCCGCGAGCGATGTTTTGCGCGAAGCCATCGGGATGCACGTCGATGAGTTTCACGGACCAGTCGGCATCGGGCGTATCGGTGCTGACATGGAGCTTTGCTTCAGCGTTACCGGCGAAGGTGAGCGGCTCAGTCATCGGCTCGCTGGAGTAAACGAGCACGTCATCACGATCCTCGGTGGCGCTTTGATCGACGGGACCCCACACGGCGGCTTTGATGGGACGGGTTTCGGTGATGGGGTTGGATGGCGTGGGTTTTGCCGGATCTGCACGGAAGGTGTCAGGTGTTTCGTCTTGAGTAGCTGCTTCGCGAGTCAGGCGACCATTGCCTCGGCGAGTGTTGGCTTTGCCATCGGAGTGCAAGTAGAACGAGGTCGAGGTGAAGCCCTCGGGTGGCCAGGTTTGTGCATCCCGCCAGACGTTTTCGCCCATAGAGAAGTAGCGCACGGGCGGGAAGGGCTTGGCTTGTGCGACGGGATCTTGCTTGAGATGGCGATCAAACCAATCGATCTGAAGCGCAAAGGTATCCACGGCTGCATCAGGCCCGAACTCGACTTCGGCGACCTTCGTTTTGCCCACGCTGCCATGATCCCATGGGCCGAGGATGAGTCGCTGCTGCTGGCGTGTTTTTGGGTCACGCGCCTGCTTTTGCATGATCATGAAATTGCCCACCGACTCACGCGAAAAGTAGTCGTAGTAGCCGACGACGTGCAGTGCTGGGAGTTGCAGATCAGGCAGGCGCGAGGTGAGATCGAGCCGAGTCCAAAAGCCATCCGGCTTGGGATGCGTGAGGAAGGCATCCAGCCACGGCATGTCCCAGCCGATGGCGCTATCGACCTCACCGAGCGGCAGACGCATCAAGGCCTCGCTCATGTCCGCAGCCTTCACACCTTCGTGCTTCGGAGTGTTGCCAGCGATCCAACTAGAAATGAGTGAAAGCCGCACGGAGCCGCCAAGATGGAGGTTTCGATAAAAGCTGCTCCAGGTGGCCTGGGGTGCGATTGCGGCGAGGCCGGGTGGATTCTCCGCCGCTGCCTGCCACTGCACCGCGCCAACATACGAGCCGCCCATCATGCCCACGCGACCGCTGCACCAAGGCTGGCGCGTGATCCACTCGATGGTGTCATACCCGTCCTGGCCTTCATTGTTGTATGGCGCAAACGCTCCTTCCGACCCAAACTTCCCACGGCAATCCTGCGCGATGAAGACGTAGCCAGCCTTGGCCCATCGCTCGCCCGTGGCCTTCTGCTTCGTGCGATCATACGGCGTTCGCATGAGAATAACGGGAGCTTTTGTGATCGCTTCATCTCGATAGAGGTCGGCGGTGAGCTTCTCGCCATCGCGCATCGCGATGGTAATCGTTTCGGTTTTGACCTCGGCGAAGGTGGAGGTGGCGAGGACAAGTGAGGTGAGGATAGTGGCAGCTTTCATTCGAGATAGATGAGTTCGTTGGCGTTTAGCAGGGCACGGCAGAAGGCTTCCGTGCCGTGGGTGGCGATGAGTTGGGGGGCGGCGGCGCGTTCCTTTGCGCTGGGTTCGCGCTGGAAGGTGAAGCGGTAGGCTTGGGTCACGGCGTCACCGGTTTGAATGCGGGCGGCGAGGGCCTTGGCCATGTCGAGGGTGAAGCTGTGATTGAGCAGGGTGAGGGCTTGCAATGGCGTCGTGGTGTTGGCGCGCTTCGGTGCGGCAAAGGCGATGTCGGGAAGGTCGAAGTCATTGAGCACATCGACGACGCTGGCGCGGGCGTTCTGGTGATAGACAGCACGGCGGTAACTTTCGGGACCGTGCGTATCGAGCGGGACATAGGTCGAGACATTGTTGGCAAGGTAGCGATAGAGGCGGAAGCCGGGGCCGCCCATCGGCTCCAGTTGCAGCTTGCCGCCGACGGTCAGCATGGTGTCGCGGAGTTCCTCGGCGCTGAGTCGGCGAGGCGGGAAGCGCCAGAGCAGCCGTGCGTCCTTGTCTTCCTTGGCGGCTTCCTCGCGATACGCGGCACTTTGCAGATACGTCTGCGAGAGCAGGACTTCGCGATGTAGCGGCTTGAGCTTCCAGCCGTTCGCGACGATCCGGCTCGCGAGGTAGTCGAGCAGTTCAGGATGCGTGGGTTTGCTGCCGAGGAAGCCGAAGTCGCTCGGTGTATCGACGATGCCGGTGCCGAAGTGCCACTGCCACACGCGATTCGCGAGCACGCGCGGCGTGAGAGGATTCTCGTTGCTGGTGATCCACTTTGCCAGCTTGAGACGGCGCTCGCCTTCATCTGCATCGGGCTTCAACTCGTAGGGCTTCGTGACTTGATCAAGCACGCTGAGACTCGCAGGCAGGACGGCATCGGCGGGCTTCATCGGGTCGCCGCCTTTATGGACAAAGGTGGGCTCCTTCGGCTGCGTGTGTGTGCCGACCCACATCTGCGGCAGCGCCGGCACGGCCTTGAGTTTCGCCTGCACGGTGGCGATCTGCTTGTCGAGCGCCGCTAGCTTTGTCTGCTCGTTTTTCGTCGTCGCGTCGTAGCGTGAACGTGCGATGCCATGTGCCGGTGTCCACGGCTCGCGGCCTTCATCGCTGGCGACGGTGCGCCAAGTCTGCCCGTCCGACGACACTTGAACCTCATACTCACACGGCGTGGCCCCACGTACTTTCTCCTCGACAATACTGCGATCACCACGGGCATTGATGAAGGTGATACGGTTGATCTTTTCCGGCTGCGCAAAGGTCAGCGTCAGCACGGCTGGCTCGCCAATGAACCACGCCTCGCCTAGCATTCCATCAATGCAGTATTGCGGCCCGTAGGCTTCGGGAAAGTCTTCCGCTGTCGCTGATTTCGCGCCTTCCGCCTTGGTGCCGTGGCTCGCGAGCGCGACGTTTCGATTCGGGTCTTCCGCGCTCCAGACTTGGAACTCGGTGAGCTTGCCGCCGCCGCGTTTGCCTTTTGCAGCTGGCTGATGATCTCCCGTCAGGCTGTGAATGACGAACTTGACGTATTTCGCTTCCGTAGCGGCGAAGGATTCGTCGGTGCCGTTCTGGTCGATCTTCGGGCGCGTGAATTTGGTTTTGGCAAATGCCGCCTTGGCCCGTGTCTCGATGGCTTGATCGAGCAATGCGCGTTCCACTTCGAGCTTCTTCAACTCGACAGCCAGCGGCTTCGTCGAGGCGGCGAATGCGTCACGCTGTTCCTTGGTGGCGACGACACGCCGTCCATGAGTGACGCCTTCAAACGCTGCGCGCAGCCGGTAGTAGTCCTCGGTCGGGATGGGATCGAACTTGTGGTTGTGGCAGCGGGCGCAGTTGATGGTGAGGCCGAGGAAAGCGCCGCTCGTCGCGGTAATCATGTCGTCGAGTGTGGCGGCGCGGATGTTCTTCTGCGCGACGATGTCCTGATTACCCACATCGTCATAAGGCCCCGCGACGAGGAAGGCGCTGCCGACCTCCATCTGCGGGTTGTCCTTGCCAATCACATCACCCGCGAGGTGTTCGGTGATGAACTGATTGAACGGCTTGTCATCGTTGATGGATTTGATGACGTAATCGCGAAACGGCCAGAGGTCATCGATCACGAAGTTGCGCTCGAAGCCGTTGCTCTCGCCGAAGCGAATCACGTCGAGCCAATGCCGGCCCCAGCGCTCGCCATAGCGCGGGGAGGCGAGCAGGCGATCCACGAGTGCTTCGATGGCCTGACGCGGATTCGCCTGATGTGCCTTCGCAAACGTCTCGACCTCATCGACCGTCGGCGGCAGTCCGATCACGTCGTAGCTCATGCGGCGGATGAGCGCGCGCGAATCAGCGGCGGGATTCAAAGTGAGCTTTTTCTCTGCGAGTTTCGCGGTGATGAAGCCATCAATGCTGTCGTGCGCGAACTGCTTCGCGAGCGGTTGCAGCGACCACCACGATTTGTCCCCGCGCTTCGCTTCGATCTTTACGCCGTCGCGCGGATCGGGAGCACCCATCTTTACCCAAGTTACGAGATCGGCGATGACCGCATCGGGCAGCTTGGGTTTCTTCGGCGGCATCTCCATGTCGGCTTCGAGATGCTGCACGGTTCGAATGAGCAGACTGGCTTCGGGCTTGCCCGGAACGATAACGGACTCGCCACTGTCGCCGCCTTTTTCCCAGCCCGACTTTGAGTCGAGGTAAAGGTTGCCCTTGAGCTTCTTTGCCTCCGCGCTGTGGCATGAGTAGCAATGCTCCACGAGCACTGGACGAACCTTTTGCTCAAAGAAGGCGATGCCCGCCGGATCTGCGGCGAGCGCAGCTGACGATGTGAGAAGGAGGATCGCGAGAGGATTCATGACACCGATCATGCGAGGATGTTTTTGATGACGTGCCCATGGACGTCGGTGAGGCGACGGTTCGCTCCGTTGTGATAATAGGTCAGCTTCTCGTGATTGAGCCCGAGCAGGTGCAGCACGGTGGCGTAGAAATCATACACGGTGGCGACATCGACGGCGGCGCGGCGGCCAAAGTCATCCGTCTCGCCATAGCTCACGCCGCCTTTCACACCCGCGCCCATCATCCACGTAGTGAACGCATCGGGATTGTGATCGCGACCACTGGTTCCTTCTTGATGCGTCGGCATGCGACCAAACTCCGTGCACCAGACGACGAGAACGTCGTTCAACATGCCGCGTTGCTTCATGTCGGTGAGCAGCGCAGCTGTCGGCTGATCGAAGATCGGGCAATGACGCTCGTAGTCGGCTTTCAGTGTCTTGTGCGCGTCCCAATTGAGCAGGCCATCCACATTGCTCGCCCGGGAAGCGCAGTAGAGTGAAACGTAGCGCACGCCTTGCTCCAGATAGCGGCGGGCGAGTAGGCAGTTCTTCGCATAGGCGGCCTTGAGCTTGTTGCTGTCGCCAGTGCCGTAGAGTTCATGAACATGCGAGGGCTCGGCTGCGAGATTGCTGACTTCCGGCGCGGTGAGTTGCATCTTTGCTGCGAGTTCATACGCCGCCATGCGCGCGCGGAGTTCGTCGTTACCCGGATGCGCTGCGGCGTGCTCCGCATTGATGAGCTTCAGGAAATCGCGCGTGGCCTTTTCGTCATCGGCCTTGATGCTCGCGGGCCGCGCGAGATTGCGCAGCGGCTGCTGTGCGGCCATCGCCACCGCCTGATACTGCGCGGAGAGAAAGCCATTGCTCCAGTTCGCCTTTCCATTCGGCGGTTCGCCGCGCACGTCTTGAATCGCAATGTAGGTCGGCAGGTTTTCATTCGTCGAACCCAGCGCATAGCTTACCCACGAGCCTGCACTGGGGAAGCCTTCGCGCGTGAAGCACGAGTTCATATAGATGCAGCCCGGCCCGTGCGTGTTTGTGCGCGAAGTCATGCTGTGGATGAAGGCCATGTCGTCCACATGCTTCGCCATGTGCGGCAGCATCGAGGAGATCATCTTCCCGCTCTGACCCGCTGGTGCGAAGGGCCAGGGCGACTTCATCAAGTTGCCATTCTTACCCTGAAACGTGACTTCGACATCCGCGCCGGGCATTGGTGTGCCGTGAAACTTTTCCAGCATCGGTTTGTGATCCCACAGGTCCATGTGCGACGCCGCTCCAGGGCAGAAAATCTGCAACACCTGCTTTGCCTTCGGCGCAAAATGCGGCTGGTGCAGCGGCGCAGCGGCGAGTTCGTTCGTGAACAAACGCGAAAGCGCGACACCTGTGAGTCCTGTGGTCATTTGGCCGAGGAGATGGCGGCGCTTGAGGTTTAGCGATGGGTTCATATGGCGATGTTAGCAATGGTGCCCGTGCTGCTGCCGAATGCGGCTGATTCGATGCCCATGTTCTGCATCATGGAGACGAAGAGATTGCACAGCGGCTTATTGTGCAGGGTGTCGAAGGCGAGGTGCTGGCCGTGCTTGAAGCCGCCACCGGCGAGGAGAACGGGGAGGTTGGTGCAGTTGTGGACGTTCGCATCGCCGAGGTTGCTGCCGTAGAGGACCATGGTGTGGTCGAGCAGACGTTTTGCATCAGCCGTGGGTGTGGCGGCGAGCGTAGTCAGGAGATCGCGCAGGTGCCGCATCTGCTGGAGGTCCACCTTTTCGAGTTCGGCGAGCTTTTCCTTCGACTGGCCGTGGTGGCTGAGATTGTGGTAGCCGTCGCGGGTTCGGTGCTGTGCATCGATCTCGAAGACCGGCGTGGCGAAACCGTCCACCATCAGCGTGATGATGCGGGTGGAGTCGGACTCGAAGGCGAGCTTGGCCATGTCGAGCATGAGCTGGATTTTGGGGAAGAACTTGGCCTTGTCGGCGATGTCCTTGGGCTCTGCGGTCTTGGTTTGCGGTTTGGGTTTTTGCTCCCATTCGCCGGAGATGGCGAGTCGCTGCTCCAGTTCTCGCACGGAGGTCAAATACTGATCGAGACGGCTTTTATCGTTGTTGCCGAGGTTACGTTGGAAGCTGCTGATGTCATCGCGCACGGCGTCGAGGATACTGCCACGATCTTGGAGGCGTTTGAGCGAGGCGGTAGTTTGCTTGGCATCGCCTTGGATGAACATTTTGCGAAACAAGCCCGCTGGGCTGTCCTCGGCGGGCAGCAGCACGCCGTCGCGGGTCCAGGAGAGGCTGCGGTTGGCCTTGTCGATGTTCACGCCGAGGTTCAGCGTCGGAAAACGCGTCTGCTGACCGAGCTTCTCGGCGGTGTATTGATCAAGCGAGATGCTGTTGCGGAAGCCGCTGCGCGTCGGATCGCGTGCAGCGGTGAGGAAGCAGTTCTCCGTGCTGTGACCGCCTGTGACGGCTGGATGCGAGAGGCCGCTGAAGATGGTGAAGTCGCTTCGGAATGCCGCGAGTTCCTTCAAATAGGGAGAGAGCGTGTAACCCGTGCCTTTGTCCTTCGGGAAAAAATGCTGCGGCAGCACCCCGAGGTTGTTGGAGATGAGCAGCATGCGCTTTGGAGGCGTCTGTGATGCCGCACGGGCGTAGTTTTGCTCCAAGAGCGGCAGTCCAAGCGTGACGCCGAGTCCGCGCAGGAAACGGCGGCGTGGGATCGGGGTGGAGATGTGGGGGAAGTTCATGGTGGTCGGAAATTTGATCTTTGAATCAGGAAGCCGAGGCGTATAAGTTAGGCATGACTGCAAACAACGCTGCCATCCTATTGCCCGACGTGATGTCCAAGGTTGCCTCCTTGGGGCCGACTGCCTTGGCTGCGGTGCATAAGTTCCTGCTGCGGCTGGAACTCGCCCAACTGACTGAGGATATCCAGGATGAAGCAGAGGCGCTTCGGCAGGCCGGAAAGCTGGAAGCGGATCTCATCAATGCCGCAGTGAAGGAACATCGCAGCAAACACCCATACTCGGTCTGATGTTGGTGGTTGTGGACACCAATGTGATGCTGTCGGCCTTCGCTCGGCAGTCTCCCATCGCCCGCCTGTTTCGGGCACTGGCGAACGGCGAAGTGCGCATGGCTGTGACTGCGGCGATCGTTTTGGAATACGAGGAGATCGCTGGGGAAAGAGGTGGCTCGGCTTTTGCCGCGAAGATCATGCACTGGCTCAGCTTGGTATCTGCCGCGTGGGGCACCGTGGATGTTGTGCAGCCTTCGTATCAGTTCCGGGTCATTTCTTCTGATCCAGACGACAACAAGTTCGTGGACTGCGCCATCGTGGCGAATGCCGACTTCGTGATCACCAACGACACTGACTATGCGGCACTCACCAACGCGGGCTTCAAACCGCAGCCGATCAAGCCCGAGGACTTCATCGTCAGGTATCTGTCTCCCTGATTGGATCATTTGTCAGACCCTCCGGTGAAAATGCGGCTTTGCACGAGTGCGTGAATCAGGTCCTTCACACGAAACCCATCCGCCGCGCAGGCATCGAGGATCGCCTCGATTTCTTCGCGATCTGCGAATCCCACGGGCGTGCTGGTGGCGTGGAGGGTGAGGTGTTCGAGGAGGTTTTTGGCGAGTTGGCGCGGGTTGGCGGCGAGGAGGCGTTTGAGTTCGTGGATGTCTTTGAAGGCTTCACCGGTGAGGAGCTTGCTGGAGGCATCGACGGGCTGGCCGACGAAGTAGGTGTAGGGATGGCCAGCGGGATCGAAGCCGGTGATTTTTTCGCCGCGCTCCATGCCGCGATAGCGATCTCGCCAAGCGCCCATGACATCGAAGTTCTCCATGGCGAAGCCGACGGGATCAAACTTCGCGTGACAGGAGGCGCAGGTTTTGGATTCGGTGTGTTTGGCGAGCAAGGCGCGAATGGTGGTCGCACCCCGGATGTCAGGCTCCACGGCGGGAACGCTTTTCGGTGGCGGTGGCGGCGGTTGGCCGAGAAGTTTTTCCATGATCCACACGCCGCGCAACACAGGCGAGGTGGTGGTGCCATTGGCGGTGTGTTTCATCAGCGCGGCTTGCGTGATGAGTCCGCCATACGGGCTGCCCTTTGGCAAAGTCACGCGCTGCATGGCGGAGCCGCTGACGCGTGGCAGATCGTAGTGCGCAGCGAGGCGGTCATTCACAAAAGTGAAGTTGGCGGCGATGACGGTGCTCGCGGGCAGATTCTCGCGAATCATGGCGCGGAGGAAAGACTGCGTCTCGTGGGCCATCGAATCGACGAGGTAGTCGTCTTTGCGATACTCGGGATACAAACGCTCGTCCGGGATGTCGCGGCGCAGTTTGCGCAGGTCGAGCCATTCTTCGGCAAAGGTGCGCACGAACTGCTCGAAGCGCGGATCGGCGATGAGGCGCTCGGTTTGCGCACGCAACACGGCTTTGTCATGCAAACGGCCGTTTTTCGCGAGTTGGGCCAGTTCGTCATCGGGCCGCGAGTTCCAGAGAAAATGCGAGAGACGGCTCGCGATGGCAAAGTGGGCATCGGGAGCGTCTTTTCGAGGCTCGGTGAGGTAAAGGCAGTGTGAGGAGCAAAGCAGCGCCTGATAGCCCGCGAGCATCGCATCGGCAAAAGGCGCTCCAGCGTTCATTTTGGCCTGAATGAGCTTCAAAAAGGGCTGGTGGTCCTTCTCGCTCATCGGACGCAGTGCGGCCATCGCGGCGAATCGGCGGAAGAGCTTTTCAGCATCGGCGGCGGTGGCTTTGGCGATCGATACCTCATCAAACAAGACGTGATGCGATGGCGGTGGCCACTGTGCCTCGCTGATCGGGCCGATGACTTCGAGCCACTGAATCGCGACGCCGCGATGGCCCTCCGGCGGCATCGGTGGGTAATCATAGAAGAAGCCGCCATCGGTGCGGATGAAGGGCACGGGTAAGCCGAGCGGGCTGTATTCAAAGGTCTCGCCTGCTTTGAGTTGAATCGTCGTTTCGAAATCACGCGCCTCGGGTTGCAAATCCATCCATCCACCGGTCTCGCGCACATCGCCGGAGACATCGGCACCTGAAGGCTGCCGGGCGCGGAAGCTCATCGCCACGGGTTCATGCGCGGGCACGAGGCGGAAGTCACGCACCTGCCGCACGGCTCGTCCTCGAAAACGCACGCGATACGCTCCCTTTTGTTTGGCACGAAAACCAGGCGGATAACCATAATACGGCCAGGTGGCGGAGCGAAAGAGCGCCATCTCCAAGCTGGGATCGCGGCTCTGCTCAGGCGTCATCGTTTTTAACTCCGCCGCCGTGATGGGCACCATGCGATTGTTGCGTGCGAAGAACATCGCCTCGCGTTCGCCGAAGGTGTTCAGACCTGGAAAAAGCTCCGTGCCGGTGAAGCGCTGCGTTACGGGCGCTGCGGGTGGCTTTGGGCCTGCTATCGCCGTGCGCAGTGCGGTCTCGGTGGCTTCGAGATAGGCATCGAGCTGCACATGCGACATATCCAGCAACGCGGAGACCTTGGTGAAACCATGCGCGTCGCGGTCCTCGGGCAGTTTGTCGCGAATGTCGAGATGGGGCAGCTTCAACAGCGCACGCAGGTTGTTTTCAAACTCCACACGAGTGAGCCGCCGAACCGGACCACGACCGTTTTTCGCCGTCTCTTCCTTCGCGGCGGCGAGCAGGCTCGCGCTGAGTTGCGAGACGACGGCTTTGCGTTCCTCGTCGCTGACTTTGGACTTCTCCGGCGGCGGCATCTCGCCTTTTTCGATCAGATCAAACACTCGCGTCCATCGGCCTCGTGTCTCGGCCTGACTGAGATCAAAGGTCAGCGCGGTGATGTCGAAGTCGCCCTTCGCGACGCTGTCGTCATGGCAGTCGATGCAGTGCTGATCAATGAAGCTGTGGATCGGGCTCGTGGCGGCTGATTTTGGAGTGGGTGATTCAAAGACGTGAACATTCGTGATGTGCAGTTCTTCGAGGCCGCTTTTCTTATCGATGTAGCCGTCGATCTGATCCACCAACTGATCTCGCGTGAGCTTCCAAACGACTTTTCCGGCTGGATCAATCTCCGCGAGCAGATCGCGGCCCTCGTCGGCTTTCTGCATGTGATAATCCCCGCAGGCCATGAGCACATTGCCATTGGCCAGACGTGACAGGCCAAGCGTGTAGCGGCATTGCAGGCCCAGGTCTTCGATGGTCCAGCAGCCGGTCTTTTTGCCTTCGCCATCAATGTGTAGCAACTGACAGCCTGTGGACGTGGCCACCCACAACGAGCCATCCGCATCCTGCAAGGTGGCAAAGGCCTTCTTCACGGTTGGAGAAGGCTTCAGCAGCGGATCGAGTGGGATCGTCTGCAAAACCTTGCCTGTCTTGGCTTCCACCTTCAGCACCGTTTTGCGTCCGTATTGCCCAACCCAGAAAGCATTGGCACCCGGCACTTCACGAATCATGCGATAGCGAAAGTGCAGCGGATCATCCTTGAGATCCGGCAGCGGTGACTCGCTCACGATGGCACCACTGCGGTCAACGATGCGGATTTGATTCACACCGCCGTCCATGAGCGCGAACCTCTTCCCGCCTTCGAGCACCGCCACGCTATTGGCTTCCGCGCCTTTTGCTCCAGCGACGGCTTTGTGTTCCAGGACAAGCTTCTTCCCCGCATCAAACACGGCCAAACCACCCCGGTGCGCATACGCGATGCCACCGTCCGGTAGTCGAGCTGCATCGTAAATGCCGCCGTGGCCGGGATGCTTCCAAACCGCGAGCACTTTGCCTGCTCGATTGATTTCAATGACCTGCGTGTCCGCTGCGAGCAGGTAGTGCTCCTCGGCGTGGGCGAAGGTGGTGAGGAGAAGGAAAAGAAGAAGTCTCATGGTTGGATTTAAAAGGCAGGTAGGCAGGAGAATGGGGGCAGGAGAATCAGGCTCTTCATTCTTTTGCCCCCATTCTTCTGCCTATTGGCTTGGGTTCATCACGCGAGGATCTCCTTCACGAGTTTGCCATGCACATCGGTGAGGCGGAAATCACGGCCGGAGTAGCGGTAGGTGAGACGCTCGTGGTCGATGCCGAGGAGGTGCAGGACGGTGGCGTGGATGTCGTGGATATCGACGGCTCCTTCGACGGGGAAGTAGCCGAAGTCGTCGAGCATGCCGTGGCTGGTGCCGGGACGGAGACCAGCGCCGGCCATCCAAATGGTGAAACCCCAGGGATGATGGTCGCGGCCCGGTTTGTTGCCGCCACCTTCGGTGTTGGGCGTGCGGCCAAACTCAGTGGCGAAGACGACGAGCGTGTCTTCCAGAAGGCCTCGGCCTTTCAAGTCCTTCAAGAGACCTGCGATGGGCCTGTCGATGGCGCGGGCGTTTTTGGCGTGCAAGTTCTGGAGATCGCCGTGCTGGTCCCAGCCGTTGCTGACGATCTCGATGAAGCGAACTCCCCGCTCGAGCAACCTCCGAGCGACGAGGCATTGCCGGCCAAACTCATCGGTTTCCTTGTGCTCGGTGCCGACGCCGTAGAGTGCGAGGGTGGCGGCGGTCTCCTTGGTGAGATCGGTGGCCTCGGGCACGGCATCTTGCATGACGTAGGCTTTTTCGTGGTTGGCGATGGCGGCCTCGATGATCTGATTTTGTGCGGAGGATTTCAGAAAGTCGCGGTCGAGCTGCCCCACCGCCCGCATCTTGTTTTGCTGGAGCGATTTGATTTTCTCCGCCATCACGAGATCGGCCAGAGGCCGGGCGGGGTCCTGGAAAAAGGGCGAGCCCTGATGGACCGGCGGCAGGAATCCATTGGTGCGATACATGCGCTTCCGAGAGCCCATGACGACGAAGCCGGGCAGATTCTGATTTTCCGAACCGAGGCCGTAGTGCGCCCACGAGCCAACGCTGGGGAAGCCTTGCAAGAGCGAGCCGCCGTGCAACATGCCGATGGCGCTCTCGTGATCGGGAGACGGCCCGTGCACGGCATGGAGAAAGGTGAGATCGTCAACGCAGGAGCCGATGTGCGGGAAGAGGTCGCTCACCATCTTGCCGCACTGCCCGTAGCGCTGAAAGGCGAAGGGGCTGCCGAGGATGGCGTTGGTGGTGCGCCCGGTGATGTCTTCTTTTTTGCCAGCGATTTGGAGCGGCTTGCCGTGATCCTGATTGAGGCGCGGTTTGTGATCAAAGCTGTCGATATGCGAGAGACCACCGTCGAGGAAGAACCACACGACGCGTTTCGCTTTCGGCGCGAGGTGCGGTGTGGTGAGCTGCACTTGCGAGCCGAAGGATCGATCTGCGAAGAGCGATTGCAGCGCGAGCCAGCCAAAGCCCGAGGCGCTGGTTTGCAGAAGAGGGCGGCGACTGATTGGTGAGAGCTTCATGGCAGATCAAGGGATGTAGAGGAACTCTTTGGCGTTGATGAGGACGTGGCAAAGGTCCGTCCAAAGTCGCTGGTCCGAGCCACGCGCGGCAGGTGGCAGTGCGTAGGCCTCGGCCTGTTCGTCAATGAACTCGACGAGCGACTGCACCTCCTGCGCCGAGGGCTGGCGACCAAGCGCCGTGGCAAAGAGATGCTCGATGCGCTGCTCGGTCGAGTATCCTTTGCGGAGCTTCATGTCCTTCGCGGCCCAGGCGGTGGCTTGCTCGTGGACCAGAGCGCTGTTCAGCATGAGCAGCGACTGTCCGGGCACGCTGCTGGTCTCGCGGTCGCCCTGCGTGCGAGATGGCTCCGGCGCATCAAACATGATCATCATGTGATCAAGCGCCTCGCGTCGGATGTATTGGTAAACCCCACGCCGCAGCTTCGGATTGGCCACGGCAGCGCTCTCGCTCTGGTTCGCTGGCCCGGTGTAGCCAAACATCGTTTGATCCAGCGTGCCGGAGACCGCGAGGATAGAATCGCGCACCGCCTCGGCCCGCAGGCGCTGCACTGGCATGTGTGTGAGAAGTCGATTCGCAGGGTCCACTTGCTGTGCCTTCGCGGAGGCGATGCTTTGCGCTTGGAAGGCCCGGCTCGTGACGAGATGACGGATCAAGGCTTTCACCGACCAATCATGCTCGACGAGATAGGTGGCGAGGTAATCGAGCAACTCAGGATGGCTCGGTGCTTCTCCCATCACGCCGAAGTTGTCCACGGTGGCAACGAGACCTTGGCCAAAGATCCAGCGCCACACGCGGTTCGCCATGACGCGAGCGGTTAGCGGATTCTGTGGCGAGGTGAGGTCCTGAGCTAGTTCCAGCCGCGCCTGTGCTCCGGTAGTGTAGCCTTCGGCTCCGTGGATGACTTCGAGGAAACGGCGCGGAGCCTTTTCACCTGGCGAATCCGGCGAGCCGCGACGATGCACGGGCGAATCAAACCCAGTGCCCTCCGCCACGATGGCCGAGGCACGCTGGAACCGTGGCACTGCGGATTCGTGCGCTCGATACTGCTCCGCGAGCTTTTGCATGTCGCCGGGCAGTTGGGCCAACTGATTGCGCAAAGCACCGTGTTCCAGCAGCCAATTCAGCAACTCCACATCGTCGGCTTTCGCCGCATCGCGGCTCCAGCGATCCAGCGCGGCATCACATTCCTTGCGCCAGTGAGCCGCGAGACCTTCCGCGTTCCACTCTGGACTTGCAGGCGCGAGACGCAGCGACAGGTGCAGCTCATTCTCGGGCGCTCCTGGAGTCTGGTGCTCCACGATCTGATCCACGCCGAACCATGAGCGGCCAGTCGCGTCCTTCGCCACCAACTCATAAGGTTTGTTGCCCTCATCGGAACGGCGGAAATGCGCCGCATCATCCTTGGTCAGGATTTCCAAATACGAGCGGCGGCCCTGCCAGCTCGCCTGATGCCCCACAGGCACCGTGACCCAGGTGGGAAAGCGTGAATCAAAGTGCCGCACTTTGTTGGCATGAGCGATGTTCTCCATCTGCTGGAAGTTGTTTTGAATCAGTCGCACATGCGCCGACGAACCACCTGCCACCCGAAGGCTGACGAACTGCGTGCCGAGAGAAAAATCGGCCGAACGAGCGATGCTGCCATGCTTGCGGGTCAACCGATCCGAGCTGAGGCCCGGAGACACGAAGCGATCAACCAACTCCTTGCCCTCCGGCATCAGCGTGAAATCGCTGCCTCCGCTCCAGACCGTGCTTGGCTGCACACCCGAGAGGAACCAACCAGCATCGCTCTCGCGAAAATCCGCCGTGGTCTTGAACTTGTTCCCGTTCCGCTCCTCGCGGGCGGCGGACTCACGCCGCTGCTCGTTGAGCCATGAAGAGGCCGCTTTTTCCAAACGCTCCCCCGGCGGCGTCTGCCGGATGCGCGAGAAAAGATGCCCCGGGTCGGCACGATCCACTTTCTCCCGCAGCAACACGCGGCCCCAGAAGGTCGTCTTGTCTGGTTTGTTGCCTAGCCCGTTTTGCAGCCACTTTTGCATGGCCGCTGCCTCATTTTTCACGTCGTCTTTCCACAGCATGAGCAGACGACTTTTCATCTGCTGCTTGGCGGATTGCATCGCCGCGACTCCGTTGTCCTTCACCTCCGGGGCATCGATGATCACCTGGCTCTGCCGCGAGCTGGCGAGCGTCCCAAAGAGCGCATAGTAATCCGCCGTGGAGATCGCATCGAATTTGTGATCGTGGCATCGTGCGCAGGAAACGGTGAGGCCCTGAAAAGCCTTCGCCAGCGTGTCGATCTGGTTTTCCACGATCTGCGCCTCCTCCAGCGCCACGTCCGATGCCGTGGAGGAAACTTCCATCAGTCGCATGAAGCCCGTGCCGAGTGGTGATTCGTTGATCTTCATCGCGGCATTGAGTCGCGGCGGCAGCAGGTCGCCCGCCACATGCTCCTGCACGAAACGGTCATACGGCACATCCGCATTGAAGGCGCGGATCACATAGTCGCGATAACGCCAGGCCTGCGGAATCGGGTAATCGCGCACATAGCCGCCCGTCTCACCAAAGCGCATCAAATCCAGCCAATACGCGGCCCAGTGCTCGCCAAACTGCGGGCTCTGGAGAAGGCGGTCGATGAGAGCTTCGGTCGGAGACTTTCCGGCGGAGCCGTCGGCCATATCTTGAACAAAACTCTCCATCTCCTCCTCTGTCGGCGGCAGGCCCACCAATGCGAACTTCAGCCTACGCAACAAGGCGGCAGGCGCTGCCGGTGCGGCGGGTTCCAGTCCTTTCTCCTGCATCTTCGCCATGAGAAAGCTGTCCACCGGGTGCGCCGCCAGCGACGGCACGGTTGGTTTGTGCACCGGCTGCCAGGCCCAGTGAACGCGACGTTTCGTCAATTTGGCCTGCCATTCTTCGGTGGCAGCGGCTTGCGCGCTCGGCGGATTCTCCGACAAACCCGGAATGCCCATGCTGACCCAGCGTGTGAGATCAGCGATCACACTATCGGGCAGCTTATCAGCTCCTTTCGGCATCTTCAGGTCCTTTGAATCGTGGCGGATGGCTTGCAGCAGCAGGCTCTTGTCAGGCGCACTCGCATTCACCAGTGCACCGCTCTTCCCGCCCTTTGCAAAACCACCGCGATAGTCCAGCCGTAGGCCGCCCTTGGTCTTCTCCGCGCTGTGGCATTCGTAGCAGTGCATCACCAGCACAGGCCGGATGCGTGATTCAAAGAACGCCGCGCCATCAGGCTCCGCCGCAGAAACAGCCACGGAAACAAAGCATGCGAACGCGATGAGGTGCGAGACGATGTGTTTCATGAGACGACAAAAGGATTGGAGACAGAAAGATGGATATTTTTGTCTCTCATCTTTTTGTCTCTGATGGCTTGAGATCATCATGCAAGAATCTCCTTCACTACCTCGCCATAGACACCGGTGAGGCGGTAATCCCGACCAAGATGACGTGACGTGAGCTTGATGGCATCGCGCATGGTAAGGCTGATGGTTTCGATTTTGATTTTGGCGAGCGCGAGAGGAGGGGACGCAAACGCAGCAAGGATAAATAGGACTTTCTTCATGATTCAAAACCCAGGTCAATGGACGCCTTCACTCTTGCCCGATCGCACTGAAGTCGGTGACGGCCTTCCAGGTGGAGAAGCCGGTGTGGGTGATCTGCTTGAGCGGCTTGGTGAGCTTTGTGGTGAGGGATTGCTCGCCAGCTTTGAGGGTGATCGTCTGGGCGTCGGGGTCGAAGGTGACGGCAAATTCGTTAACTGCGTTCGCGTCACCGCCAAAGTCGGCTCTTTCGCCATTCTGAGCTGGGGTATTCCCCTGAATGATAATGAGGCGGCTCTGAATGAACTGTAGGCCGCATTTGATGAGCTGATCGTCGCCTGCGCCATCGCCAAGAACGAAAAAGCCGTTGCCATAGTAGGGCGGATTCGGGAAGCCGGGCGTGCGCTGCATCTTGAAAGTCCACGTGGTCTTGGTGGTGACGGGCTTGCCGAATTCGTAGAGCGCCTGCGCGACACTGTTTTCATTTGCGGCAAGGCGGTAACCCAGCTCGCAGGAAACGGCCTTGCCGCTGACCACTTTGGCAAAGCGATAGGAGATGTCCTCGCCGGTGATCTGCGCTCGCTTCGCCGGAGTGGCACCGGCTTGTCCTTTGCCGAGGTTCGTGACGCCGATCTTGTCCATGAACTCCTTGCGATATTCAGTGTCGTCCGGCAGCAGGTTTTCGGCGAGGACTTCGATCGGTTCACCGAGCTTCGAGACCAGTTCTGTGCCTTCGCTGCCGAAGCATGCGACGCTGCCGTCCTTCATGGCGAGATAGAGTTTGCCGTTTGCACCAGCGAGGCCGTCGAAGACTGGCAGTGCGTCGATTTGATAACTAGCGAGCAGTTTGCCTTCCGTGGTAGAGGCGGCGGCAAGACGAACACCGCGTTTGCCATTGAAGGCATCGTCGGAGCGCACGGCATCGCCATACGGCCCGGCCATGAAAATCGTGTCACCGGCGAGAACCATGGCACGCACGTGGAAGGGCAGTTCGTCGGACCATTTCACCGGCGTGGTGCGGATCTTTGTCCAGTCGGTCTTCAGATAGTTGCCTTCTTTGTGTTCCTTCGCCGCGACGCTGTAGTCAGGCTCCTTGCCTTCGCGCTTTTCATTCGCGGCGAGGATATACTTCTCACCACGACCGAACTGGGCGGAGTTTTGACCGGCGTAGAAGTTGTGGCCGAAGGTGTAAACCGTGTCGTCGTTGAAGACGAGAATGCGGCCTGCCGGCAGTTTATTGCCGCTCTGCCACCAGCCGCCGTAACCGCTCTTCGTATCGTCGCCATAGACCCAGTAGGTGCGGTGCCACCAGTTGTCGTCGAGGTATCCAGTGGGCGAGAAGATGTGCGGAGCGGGTTGGCGGCGGGAGAGTGACTCCTTGTCAAAGCTGGAGTGACGCATGAACACGAGGCCGTTCTGGCTGGAGAGAATGTCGGGCAAGGCACCGTCCATTTCGAATGAAGCGGTGACTGGTGGCTCTTTGCCATCCCTAAAATCATAGACCGTTTCCTCGCCGAAGAACTCTCCCGTCGCGGCCTTGATTTTCACCATGCGAATGCCGCCATCGAGGAAGGATGAACGTCCTGCGGCGGCATAGACCATGCCATTCTCCACGAGCACGCTGCCGCTCACCGGCCAGGTGGACTCGAGCCGGCCATAGGCCACGACGCGGCGCTCATCGGGCGCGGCACGCGTGCGCCAGCACAGCGTGCCGTCCGCTGCCACGAGGCAATAAACGCAGCCATCACCGCTGCCGAAGTAAACAAAGCCGGCGTCAATCGTGGGCGGTGAATCGATCGTTCCGCCCGCCGTGTAGGCCCACAGTGGTCTGCCACTGGCTGAGTCGAGCGTATGGATTGTGTTGCGGTCTTTTTGAGCAACGAAGACCTTGCCTTCCGCCACGACGAGACTGGTCAATTCCCCGCCGAGTTTTGTCTTCCACGCTTGTTTGAGGCCGGTGCTGATCTGTGTGGTCGCATGACCGCTGCGTGAGACATCGTGACGATAAGTGGGCCAGTCTTCCGGGTTCCGTGCTCCTGACAACACCTTCTGATAAGCCGGACCTTTCTCGATGGGATCCGCCTTGTCCTTCGCGGCCTTGAATGGCTCCGTGAGACCGGGCGTCATCGCGGTGAAGCCGTTCATCTTGCCCTTGATATAGCACGCACAAGCATGCGGAGTGGAGTAGAGCATGCCATTCGCGGGGAGGATGCCGTAGAGGCACGCGCCGCGGATCCAGTGGTTCTCATCATAGCTTTGATCGATGGGATTCACATACTCGACGCCAGAGCGGGACAGCAGCACGAAGTCGCCACTGGCCTTCGCCTTGTAGCAGCGATGATGGCCGATCCCTTTGAACTCCGGCAGATCGAACTGCTTCTTCACTTCACCCGTGATCAAATCACGGCCCATGAAGGTGCCAGGCGCTTTCGCACTGGCGATGTTCATCGACCACACCAGATCCTGCATCAGCATCACGCTCACCGGGCTGCGGTAGTCGTTGTCTACCCACGGTGCCTCCCACATGAGTTTGCCATCCGCGAGCGAAACGGTCGTGAGCTTGCGATTCCACGCGTAATACACCGCCTTGTCGTTCAGCACGACGGTGGGCGCTTCTTCGGAGAAGGTGAACAACGGCTTCGTCGTCTGCGCGATGGGCGCGGACTTCCATTTCTGCGCGCCGGTTTTCAAATCGAGGCAAACCAGGCTGTAACCGTCGTGATACACCACGTTCTCACCACGCGCCGCGAGCGTGAGCACGCTGATTTGCGGCCCGGGATGTTTCCACAGCACCTTTCCGCTCTCCGCCTCGATGGCGACGATGTTTTGCGGCGCTGTGTGATCGAGCACAACACGGTCACGTCCGTCGTAGCTGAAATGACGGCGTTTCTGCGTCTCCTCGGCGATCTTCTTCATGTCCGGCGGCGAGGGATTGCACACCACGAAAAGAATGCCCTGCGTGGAGATGACCTCCTCGGCGGCAGCGGTGCTTTCATAAACGCGAAGCTGCTCGCCAGTGGCGGCGTCGAACTGCATCAGCGGGCCGTTGATGTCGAGCGGTGCATACACTCGATCCCCAATGGCGATCAACTTGCGCGGCATCTGCGCCGGACCACTTTTCCACGGCCAGAAACGTGTGAGCCACTGCGTGAGTGGCTTCTTCCAGAGCACGACACCATTGTAAGCATCGCGTGCCGTGAGCTGCCAGTCAGCCGCGAGTTGCACGGAGGCGCGCGCACCTTCGTCCATGATGTAAAATACGCGGCCGTTCGCCGACACCATCGCATTCAGGCTCGCCATGCTCTCATGCGCCGTGGACCAAAGTGGCGTGCCCGCCCACTGAAAACGACGGGGCAGTCCGCAGCTCTTGTCCTCGCCCACCGGATTGTTCGCCGAGTCGTATTGATAATGCGTCCACTCCGCTGTCTTCGGCGTGTGTGGTTTCGTTTCCATCGACCATGTGCCGCTCACTTTTCTCAGAACAGAACCACCGGGAGCCAGCACTCGCATCGCCTCGTCGTGCGCGACCTTCGCCGCCTCGTCGAGGATAAGTAGGTTCACAAGGTTCTCGGCATGAGGCAGAGAATCGCGCGCCCAAAGTTCCGCCGAGAGCCGCGGGGCCGCACTATGAGTGGAAAAAGTCGCGCGCGCCTTCTGCACCTTAGCGGCATCCGCATCCATCGCATGCACGATCAACGAGGGCCGCGTCGCTGCAATCTCGGCCGCGAGCTTTCCATCGCGCGCGCCGACATGGACGACCAAGCCGCCTGTGGTGTGGCTCATTTCGAGCAGACGCTCCGCGTCGTTCGATTGAGCGAACGCGAACGAGGCGAGCGCGAGGACGGCGGAGGTGGCGAGGGGGAGGGAGAGCAGGTGTTTCATGGATGGTTTCAAAAGCAGGTAGGCACTAGAATGGAGGGTAGGAGAATGAATTGAAGACGCCATTCTTCTGCCCCCATTCTCTTGCCTATTTTGAAGGCGATCAGTTCACGCCAGAATCTCCTTCACCACCTCTCCATAAACATCGGTGAGGCGGAAGTCGCGACCGAGGTGACGAGAGGTGAGCTTGAGGTGATCGATGCCGAGCAGGTGCAGCATGGTGGCGTGCAGATCGTGGATGTGGACTTTGCCGTTGATGGCGCGGTAGCCCATGTCGTCGGTGTCGCCGTAGGTGAGGCCGGCTTTGACGCCGCCCCCGGCCATCCATGAGCAGAAGCTTTCGGGTTGGTGCTCGCGTCCATGTTTCTCGATGGGCGATTTGCCGCTGAGGTCCTGGCTCCATGGGGTGCGGCCAAACTCGCCGCTCCATAGCACGAGCGTGTCTTCGAGAAGGCCGCGTGATTTGAGATCTTTGAGCAAGGCGGCAACCGGTTGATCGGTCTGAGAGCAGAGTTTTGGGAGGTTTCCGCGGATGTCACCGTGATGATCCCAGCCGCCGGTGCTGACCTGCACGAAGCGCACGCCAGCTTCGCTGAGTTTGCGAGCGAGCAGACAGGCGCGGCCAAAGGTGTTGGTGTCCTTGCCGCCGACACCATAGAGGTCGAGCGTGGCTTTGCTTTCTTTCGAGATGTCCACGATCGCAGGCGTGGTGAGCTGCATACGGGCGGCGAGTTCCATGTTTTGGATCATGCCTTCCATGTTCGCATCACCATGCAGATCGCCGACGAGACGCTTGTTCATGCGGGCCATGAAATCCATGCGCTGGCGCTGGATGGCGTCGTTTTCGGAGACGTTGCGCAGGTTCTCCACGGGCAATGTTTTGCTGTCCAGCGGCACGGTGAGCTTGGTGCCTTGATGAATCGCAGGCAGGAACGCGGAGCCATACTCACGCACGCCGCCGCCCTGGATGCTGACAAAGCTGGGAAGGTTCGCGTTCTCGGTGCCGAGTCCGTAGCTGACCCATGCGCCCATCGAAGGGCGCACTTCAGCAAAGGTGCCGGTGTGGAACTGCAAGGTCGCACCTGCGTGCTGGGGATTGTCAGCGTTCATGCCACGCAGGAGGCAGAGATCATCCGCCACCGTGGCAAGGTGCGGCATCAAATCAGAGATCATCATGCCGCTCTGTCCACGCGGACGCACCGGTGCCATGGCCTTCAAGGCGAGAAACTGGTCCGTGCCGATCTGCGTGACTTCTTTGCGCAGTGGCGAGTCGATCTTCTGCCCGTGCTTGCGCTCAATGAAGGGCTTCGGGTCAAAGAGATCCATCTGCGAAGGGCCGCCGCCCATGAAGAGAAAGATGACGCGCTTGGCTTTCGGCACCATGCCGGGGATTCGAGCCGCGAGCGGATTAGCTGCCGCGCTGGCGATGTCTTGCAAGGCGAGAGCACCGAAGCCGCAAGCGGTGCGCTGAAGGAGTTGGCGGCGGGTGAGGATTGAGTTCATGGCGATTGCAGGTGATGGAAGTTAGAGACGAAACACGAACTCATTCGAGGCCAGCAGGCTGTGGCAGAGTTCGCGCCACTTGATGGAGTCGAGTGCGGGGCGGCCTTTGACGGTTTTGATGAGCGGCTCGACGTTGCCGAGGAAGGCAGTGGCCTCTTCGCGCTCGGTGCTGGTGATGGGACGATTGAGCACGCGGAGCCAGAGGGCTTCGAGTCGCGCTATTTCGTTCGGTTCGGCGGCAATGAAATGGTCGGCGAGCTTGGTGGCGCGTTTGCGGAGGAGGTCGTTGCTGAGCAGGAAGAGCGACTGCGTGGGCACCACGGTCTGGTTTCGCTGTCCGGCCGTGCCAGCGGGATCGACGAAATCAAAGAAGGCTCGCAAGCGATCTGGCCCAGCGGTGGCACCTCTGAGCACAGGGAGATAGAGGGTGCGCTCAAACTCCTGCGTCGGGCGCGGCTTGCTGTGCTTGTAGTTGGGCGGATTGACACCTTTCAGAGCCAATGCACCGCAGTTATCGGGATTCTCCAGCACCAACGCAGGCCCGCCGCTATCGCGAGTGAGTTCGCCGCTGATGGCGAGCATGGAATCGCGCAGAGCCTCGGCATCGAGACGCTGGCGATTCATGCGCCAAAAGAGTTTGTTCTCGGGGTCGAGCTTCATCGCTAGGGCATCGTTGGAGCTGCTCAGGCGATAAGCGCGGCTAAGAACGAGCGAGCGAAGGAAGGTTTTTTGCGACCAACCACCCTGCATGAACCGAGTGGCGAGGTGATCAAGCAACTCGGGATTCGTGGGCACATCGCCACGAGTGCCGAAGTAATCCACGCTGGGCACGATGCCGGTGCCGAAGAGCTTTTGCCAGATGCGGTTCACGGTCACGCGGGCGGTGAGCGGGTTGCGTTTGTCGGCAAGCCAGTCCGCGAATTGCAGACGTCCACTCTGGCCTGCTGGGATGGCGGGGAACTTATCCCACGAGGCCACGCGAAGGGTTCCACGCGGCACGACGGTGCTTGGTGCATACGGATTGCCACGCACATAAACGGGCATGTCGGCAGGCTTCGGGCCATCGCTCATGGCGAAGGCTCTTGGAGTCTTGTCCTTGAAGAACTCGGCGTGTTTGATGGTCTCGGCGAGCTTCTTGAGCTGTGCATCGAGTTCGTCGCGGCGCTTGGTTAGGGCGTCTTTGTCGGGGAGAGGTTTTCCCACAGATTGACTTCGTCTGTCTCGGGGACTCGGCTCAGGGAGGCCCGCAGATTTTTTTTCTGGAGTGGGAAGGGATTTGGGAACATCACGCTCGGCGTTGTCGGTAGCGGCGACGACTTGGGATACTGGCGAAGTCGGTTTACCGAGAGCAGCGAGTTGCTTGATCACAACGGCTTTTTCGTCAGTGAGCTTCTTTTGCTCTTCTTTGAAGCCAACGATGCGCTGTTCGTTCTCGGCTTCGAGTTTCTTTCGCACGGCGAGTTGCGCGGGGGTTTCGGGCAGGACGGTGCTGTTGAGCGTGCTCCAGACGCCCATGTCCGGCATTTTGTGCGAGGAGGGTGAACTCCGCAGCATGCCGGCGATGCCGTAGTAGTCATCGACTCCGATGGGGTCGAACTTGTGATCATGGCAGCGCACACAGCCGAGCGTCATGCCCATGAAGGTCTGGCCAATTTTGATCATCTGGGAATCGATGTGATCGGTCTCCATCTTCGCCTTGTCCGGGTTCACGATCTCGATGTCGCCGACCATGAGGAATCCGGTGGCGGTGATGTTCTCGGCGCGATCTTCGGTGGACTTTGCGGACATCAAATCTCCCGCGATCTGCTCGCGTACGAACTCATCAAACGGCTTGTCCGCGTTGAAAGCGTTGATGAGGTAATCGCGATAACGCCACGCATGCTCAGCGAACACGCCGTTCGACGTTCCGATCATATCGGCGTAGCCGGTGAGATCGAGCCAGTGGCGTGCCCAGCGCTCGCCGTAGGCTTTGGAGCTTAACAAGCGATCCACAGCATTCGCATACGCATCGGATGACGAGTCTTTTGAAAAGGATTCGATGTCCTTCGCTGTCGGTGGCAGGCCCGTGAGATCAAGGCTCACGCGACGAAGCCAAGTGTAGCGATCTGCATCACCCACGGGCTTGATGCCCTTGGCTTCGAGCGGCTTGAGGATGAAATGATCCAGCGGATCAAGTGGCCATGCGGTGTCTTTCACCAGCGGCGGCTTGGGATTGCTCACGGGTTGGAAGGCCCAGAACTTCCGGCCTTCGGCGAGGTCGATGCCTTTCTTTTGCTTTCCGGCTCCAGCGGTTCGTGGGTCATGCGCACCGAGCTTCACCCATTCTTCGAGAATGGCGATCTCGCTGGCAGGAAGCTTGGCCTTCGGAGGCATTTCGAACTCCGCGTCCACATAGCGGACCGCTTTGATGACCAGACTTTCCTCCAATTGGCCAGGCTTGATGGCGGGACCATTGTCTCCGCCCTCCGCCCAGCCAGAGCGTGAATCCAAAGCGAGGCCGCCTTTGATCTTCGTTCCGTGCGAGTGGCACTCAAAGCAACGCTGCTGAAGGATAGGCAGGACTTTGGAGTCGAAGAAGGTGGTGTCGGCTGCGTGGTTGGTGACGCAGAGTAATGACAAAAAGATGGATGACAAAAAGATGGGCTTCATATCTCATTTTGCTGTTTTGGTTTTGAGTGCGGGAAGATCCATATCCGCACCAGCAGCAAGGATGTGGCTGCGCATGGCGGCGCGGGCGGCTTCGGGGTCGCGGTTCTCGATGGCGACGAGGATGGCTTCGTGTTGTTCGATGGCGGCTCGCTTGCCGATGCGGCCAATGGTGCGCAGGCGGCTGGAGACGCCGAGGTCTGCGAGGGAATCGAGGATGAGACGGTAAATGAGGTTGCCGCTGGCATCGGCGATGGCGTGATGCGCTGCGATGTCGGCCTCAATGGCGGCGGGGCCTTCGGCGGCGTTTTCGAGCTGCTTCTGGATGCGTCGCATCGTCTTGAGCTGCTCCGTGGTGGCTCGCTGCGCGGCATAAGCGGCGGCATCCGGTTCGATGGAAAGCCGTGTCTCATTGAGCTGCTGGAGACGATCCGCCATATCAGGAATGAGCAGCGAGAGGGAGTCATTCAAAGGGCGGTGTAGGCGGTCAACGATCTTGATGCCGGTGCCGTGCTGGATCTCCAGCATGCCTTGCTGTTCGAGCCGCTTGGTGGCTTCGCGCACCACGGTGCGGCTGACACCGAGTTTCTCAGCCAAGGAGCGTTCGCCTGGAAGCCAGCGTTCCTCTTCGGAGCTGTCGCCTCGGATGAGTTCGGCAAGTTGCTGACAGACACGTTCGACAAGGGATGCAGGGCGTTCGAGTGCGGTGATGTTCATGGAGAGGTGTGTGATGGAGTTTAGTAAGTCGCGCGGCCGCCGGAGAGATCGAAGACGGCGGCGGTGGTGAAGGAGCAGTCTTCTGAGCAAAGCCAGGCCACGAGCGCGGCGGCCTCTTCCTTTTTGCCAAAGCGTCCCATCGGGATCTTCGAGAGCATGTAGTCGATATGCGACTGCTGCATCTGCTGGAGGATGTCAGTGGCGATGACGGCAGGTGTGACGGCGTTCACGGTGATGTTTGAGGTGGCGAGTTCTTTGCCGAGAGACTTGGTCAAGGCGATGACAGCAGCCTTGGAAGCGCTGTAGTGGGCGGCATTAGGATTGCCTTCCTTGCCTGCGATGGAGGCGATGTTCACGATGCGTCCGTAGCCGTTGGTGATGAGGTGCGGCACCACGCTGTGACAGCAGTAGAAGGGCCCGTTGAGATTGATCTCCATCACGCGCCGCCAGTCGGCTGGATCGAGTTCCCAGGTCTTCGCGTTGCCACCGGTGATGCCTGCGTTGTTCACAAGGATATCGATCTTTCCAAACGCAGCCACAGTGGCGGCGGTGGCGGCCTGGACGGAGGCGAGGTCCGCGAGATCGACAGTCGCAGTATGAACGGTGTCCGGCGTGCCCATCTCGGACGAAGCCTGAGCGAGCGCCGCTGCATCCACATCCCAAAGCGAGACGCGTGCCCCCGAGGCGAGGAGGCGTTCGGCAATGGCGCGGCCAATGCCCCGAGCGCCGCCCGTGACGATGGCGATGCGGTTTTGGAGATCGATTTGATTCATGGAAGAGGTTTGTGGTAGGAGGTCATACCAGTTACAGAACGGAGCTGCTTTTCGGGTTCTTTCTGGCACGCGCTAAATTAGGCGACACCGTAGTCTTCGCTGAAATCAGCCGGTGCTCGATGAAGCCTTGAGGGCGAACCCCACCAAAGGCCCGGCATCACAGCCCTGCGCTCGGCAATGTATCCCCGGCTCAGCCCGCTTTCACGAGCAAGACCATACTTGCTCTGGCCACAGGCTTCACGTAGCTCCTGAAGCCGCCGCGGCAACCGATCGCGGATGCACTCGGCGTAGTCGTGGGCGTCGTGGTTTTCCGGCGCGGTGGGCATGGTGGTTCACGCGAATGGTGATGCTCACGGAGCGGGGGAGTTATCGCATCAGTCTTTCAGCGGGATGCCGCGCAGGATGAGGGGATCGAAGCGATAGGGTGAATCGCCAGCGGCCCAGGCGATGCCGCGCAGCAGGATGGTGCGGAAGAAGGGGTCGTCGAAGGTCCAGTCGAAGTGCCCCAGGGTGGAGGCCACGACGCGGCCTTTTCCGTGCTCGTGAGCCCAGATGATGGGTTCGGCGCTGACCTTGTCGCCCACGGTTTCATCGGACGTGGCGAGCGCGGTGATCTTGCTGCGGTCGCCTTGCAGGTTCCAGAAGCATTCGTCGGCGAGGGTGAAGGTATCGGGCAGCCCGTGCATGATCGGATGACGCGGCTCCGGCAGCTTCAGGGTGATGACCTTGTGCTTGTAGTGACTGTCCTTTCCCTTGGCCATGCCGAGCAGATTTGCGAGCGCTGGCGAAGCATTCCAGAGCACATAGTGCGATAGCACGAGGCCACCGCCACGATTCAGGAATGCCTCGATCTGCTGCTGGTGCTTCGCGTCGGACAAACACTTCGGGTGTTGATAAAGCATAATCACATCCGCCGTGGCGAACTGCTCTTCGGTGGGCCATTCCAAGGTGCTCAGGGCTTTGACATGCGCAGAGCCTGCGGTGATCAAGGCGCGGTCTGCCTCCACCTGGGGGCGATACAGGTTCGTCACCGTCTCATCACCTCGGCCTGCGCCGCCGAGCAGCACTTTCCAGCGTTTCGGTAGCACATCGTGAGAATGGGACCTCGGCGGATGATCCTTGGCACCTCCAGCGAAGAGAATGGTGAGCGGTCGCAGGCTCGCCTCTGCGGCGGGCTTTGGTGCCTTGCCGAGAACGGCATAAACCTCTGCGCGGCTGCGCAGTTCCGGTGTCTGGACGCCATAGGTGTTCTCGGGTTCCGCTTGGGCGTGTGCCAACAAACCGGTGGAGGCAGCGAGCGCACCCGTCGAACGTTGGAGAAAGGTGCGGCGGCTGATGTCGGTAGGGAGTGGGTGGGTGGGTTTCATGGTGTGAGTTGAAGTCAGTTGCCGAGATGTTCGGCGCTCTATTTCTCCAGCGGTTTGAGGTAGATATTGCGGAACTGGATCGGGCTGCCCTCGCTTTGCAGGCAGATCGCGCCGCTGGACGGTTTGGCGCCGGTGCCCTTGTTCTGCAGCACGCCGTTGATCGTCAGTTGGATCGAGTCGCCATCGCAGACGATGTCGTAGCTGTTCCACTCGCCCGGGGGTTTCTCGTTCGATAACTCCTGTTTCTTGGCTCTTAGGTATGGCTTTACAACCGGGCCGAGCTGCTTGCCGTTGACGGTCAAGGACGAGAGGTTGATCAAATAGAAATCACCTGCGTTCTCATGCATGACTTGGGCCTCGATGGAGGTTGGCCAGAGGAGGTCGGGGCCTGTCTTGTGCAGCAGCACGCCGCTGTTGGTCGGCTTGCCGTCCCAGCGCCACTCGAGATGCAGTTGATAGTTCGCGTAGTCTTTGCTGGTGCGGAGGTAACCCGACGGCTTGCCCTCACAGTGGATCACGCCGTCGCGGACCGACCACACTTTTGTGTCGGTTGAATTGACGTCTTTGCCCTGCCTCTTGCCGGGGCTGAAGGGGATCCAACCGTCAAGGGATTTGCCGTCGAACAACATCACCTTGGCAGCGGGTTCGATTGCGTCCCCGGAGTGCAGCTCCGTGATGACGATGTCCTTGTAGCGCACGATGGCGGATGAATTGCCGTGGATCTGCACCGCGATGATGCCGGTGGTCTCGATGGTCGGGTCGGTCTCGGTGTAGTCCACCGTCTGCACGCCATTGAGCCAGATCTGAATGCGCGAGCCTTCGGCGCGGATGCGGTAGTCGTTCCATTCGCCCACGGGCTTGCGCGCCTTTTCCAGCACTTCCTTCGTGGGTCTCTGGATGACTTTGCTGCGGCGAATGTGATCGTAGAGCGCTCCGTCGTAACCTGCGCCGAGGTCCGCCTGAAATCCGGACACTTCGGTGCCCTTCGGGACACGCTTGGACCGGAAATGCACGCCGCCATTCACGAAGCCCTCGGTGCCTTCCAGTTTCCATTTCAGCGTGAGTTCGAAGTCGCCGAACTCTTGGGTCGTTGTGAGGTAGTCGTTGCGGGTTTGCTTCTTCTCGAGTGAGCCCGAAGTGAATGCCCCGTCTTCAATGCGCCATTGCGTGGTGGTATCGCCCTCCCAGCCAGTGAAGGTCTTGCCATCTGAGAGGGGTGTCTGCGCCGAGGCGGCGGAGGTGACGAGGAGAAGGGTGATGAGGACTGTTTTCATGATGTTAGGCTCTCGGTTGGGGCGTTGTGAATTGAGTGTGTTAGGGATCATTTTATTTCCCCAATTCGCTGACTGAATGAATCGTTCAGTTTCATTGAAAGCAGGCTAAAGCGGATCATGGATCGAAGTTTTTTGATGCGTCATTGTAGGCAAAGACGCTGCCGTTTTGCTTGGCAGATACCCGCGACTTTTTGTATTTTCGGCGCATCACGGGCGTTTCAGAATTACCCATGAAAAAGCGCCACAAATCATCCCAATCCAGCCAAGGCCATGAGGGAAAGAAACTCCAGGAAGCCTTCTTGTCGCGTGTCATTCCCGAAGACTCTTTGGGCCAGTTGTTTGATATGCTTCCGAACGTCTATTTCTTCGTCAAAGACACCGAGGGGCGGTTCATGCGGATGAATCAAGCCTTGCTGCAGGCCATCGGATTTCGCCATGAAACCGAAGTCCTTGGCTTCACGGACGCCGACTTTTTCTCCCCGTTTCTCGCCCAAGGTTATCGTGAAGAAGACCGCTGGATCGCCAGCCACAACAAGGTGGTCAGGGACAAGATTTGGTTCGTGCCCAACAGCAAAGGTTTCCTGGTCTGCTACTTGTGTAGCAAGGCCCCCCTGCACGACCGGGCAGGGCGAGTCATCGGCATCGCCGGAGTCATGCGGGATGCCCGCAGCGCGGGTGCCATCATCGGTCCTTACGAGGATCTCAAGCCCGCTGTGGATTACCTCAACAGCCATTTCAACGAGAGCATCACCATCGAGAGCGTCGCCGCCATGGTGCATCTCTCCACCAGCCAGTTTCAGCGACGCTTCAGAGCCTTGTTTCAGACCTCCCCGATTCAATACCTGCTCCAACTTCGAATCGACAGTGCCTGCCAGCAATTGCAGCGCACGGATGACTCGCTTGGCTCCATCGCGATGGAAAACGGGTTCTACGATCAGAGTGTATTCTGCCGCCAGTTTCAAAAACGCGTCGGCCTCACGCCCCGCCAATACCGGACCCGATTCGGAAAGAACGCAAAGTGGAAGCCATCGCCTTAGTGCGGCTTGCAGACGTGTGTCGGTCCCATAGTTCGCTGAGTTGCCCATCGTCGGGCAGACGAGGCCACCGTTGCTCCTGCCGATGGATTCCCTGCTGATGCCACGCTCACGAACCAAGGCTGACTTTGCTCAAACCCATCGCTTCCCGGAGTTCCTGCAAGTGCCTCGGCATCCGTTCGGCGTAGTCGTGGGCGTCGTGGTTGTCCAGCGCGGTGGGCATGGGAACTCATGCGGAGTGGAGCACAACTGGCGGTGCAAGCAGCTGGGCGGTGAGGAGGGCGGGGAGTTGTTACTTGGTTTTGGAGTCCTTCTTCGCTCCAGCGTCGATTCGATCGGCCTTCGGCTGAATTTCGCGGTCGGGAGTGGTGGAATGCGTGGGTTGTTCAGCAGCAAGCGGTGCCAGCAGCCGGTCGGCGCGCAGTTCCCTGCGGCTCAGGACGCCTAACGGCAGGGCTATCGATGTTCCGAAGGACGGGTTCTTGTTGGCCTGCCCATCCCAGCCGATGCACTCCCAAACCTTGCCCTGCTGCGCACGCAGGTGGCCCAGCCAATGCTGCTTAATGGTCTGCGCCAACTTCGGATACTCCGGCTGCAGGATGGTCAGCAGCCAGCCGACCGGGACGTGCCAGTAGGCGCCGTTCATATACCTGTTTTTTTGGGGCCTGGCTTTCTCCCACATGGTAGTCGGCGAGAAGTCGCCGCTCAGCGGGACGTGGCGCAGGGCACCCTCGAACTCGATCTCTCCGGGCTTGGCCAACGCCGCCGTAATCGTCCTGAGCAAAGCCGCGCGGGCTTCACCCTCAACCGCGCCGATATAGATCGCGTAGATGCTGCCCCACACATCCGACTGCCCGGAGATGCCGTTAGAGGCTTTGAGCCAGCCGCCGTGGGTGCCGTCGGTGTCGGCAAAGACCGGCAGGATATGCGAGCGGATCTGTTGGGCGACGCCGGCATAGTGTTTGGCGTCTTCGGGTTGGTCCATCTTGGTGGCGAGCCAGGCGAGGTTTAGGGCCGTGCGGTAGCGGATCAGCGAAGCCATCAGGAGGTCTCCCGTCATCTCGATGGCATCATAGAAAATGAATCCGACCGACCGCCGCGCCGCCGTGGTGCGCACCAATTGTGTGGCCGGATTGATCTCCGGCACGGTAAAAGCCAGCTTCAGTCGCTCATACACGGTGCGTCCGCCCACCTCGCGGCTCAGCAGCGCTTTGGCATCACCACTGCGAGCGAGCATGTGGGCGAGCGAGATGACTTCAAACTGGTTGTTGCTGGGCGGGCGGAAACCCCAGTCGCCATTCATGTGGGCCAATGGATCGTAGGTGCCGGGAAAGAACACCGGTGCGCCATCCACATTGATATGATCGGGGATGGCGTGAGCGGGTATGACCACCTGCTGGCCCAGCTCCCTTGGCTCAGGGCCGTTTTGCTTTTCCAGAATCAGTTGGAAGTGGCGGAGACCGTCCTCGCGCGCAATCAAGCCGCTGGAAAAATTCATGGTGAAGTCCAGGATCCAGATCGCCGGATAACCACCCGGCGTGATGGCCCGGAACCCCAAGGTATTGGTTTTGCCGTGGGCGATGGCACCCGGAGCCACCCCGCAGGTTTCGAGGGTGGCCGTCGCCAACTCGCGGACCAACGCCAGTTCGTCCGGCGCCAGAATCTCCGGCTGGGCCGCGCCATTGGCAACGGCATCGGCAGCAGGTAGAACATCGGCCAGCGGCGCGAACAGCAGGGCGGCAAGGAGATTGAGAGTGCGTTTCATGCGATGAGATCCTTGATCACTGTGCCGCCAAACTGGCTGAGCTGCTTGAAGCGACCGGCGTGGTAGTAGGTGAGTTTGTTGTCGTCCAGGCCGAGAAGGCGCAAGAGGGTGACGTGGAAATCGCGGACGTGGGCTTTGCCTTCGACGGCGGTCATGCCGAGGTCGTCGGTGGCACCGATGGTGTGACCGGCGTTACAGCCGCCACCGGCGAGCCAGAGGGTCATGGCGTTCGGATTGTGGTCGCGACCGTAGGCGGTGCCGCCGCGCACGCCGTTGTCGGGTGTGCGGCCGAACTCGCCGCACCAAACGATGAGGGTGCTCTCCAGAAGGCCGCGCTGTTTGAGGTCGGTGATGAGGGCGGCGATGGGCTGGTCAACGCCGCGCACAAGATTGCCATGGGCACGCTCGATGTAGTCGTGGCTGTCCCAGGAGCCGTTGTAGAGCTGAACGAAGCGCACGCCTTTTTCGATGAGCTTGCGGGCTAACAAGCATTTGCGGCCAAAGGAATCGGTGGCGTCATTGCCGATGCCGTAGAGTTCCTTGGTCTTCGCGTCTTCCTTGGAGAGGTCGAGAGTCTCGGGCACCTGCATCTGCATGCGGAAGGCGAGTTCGTAGTTGTCCATGCGCGCGGCGAGTTCGTCGTGGCCGGGATGCTGCGCGGCGTGCGCGGTGTTGAGCTTCGTGATGAGGTCGAGGTTCTTGCGCTGACGTGCTTCGCTCACGCCTGGCGGCGGCGTGAGATCGAGAATGGGCGAGCCTTTCGCGCGCAGCGGCGTGCCTTGGTAGTTGGCGGGCAAGTAGCCGTTGCTCCAGTTCGCGGCACCTCCTTGCGGATAGCTGACTTCGGGCAGCACGATGAAGCCGGGCAGGTCCTGATTGAGCGAGCCAAGGCCGTAGTTCACCCACGCACCGATGCCGGGATCGCCTCCGAAGCGGTTGCCACAGTTCATCTGATACATCGCGGTCGGATGGTTCACGCTCTCCACGGTGCAACCACGGAAGAAACAAATATCATCCGCGACCTTGGCGAGATTCGACCAGTTGTCCGCCATGTCCGCGCCGCTTTGACCGGCCTTGATGAACTTGAAGGGGCTTTGCACATAGTAGCGCTTGCCGCCCTGCATGGCGGAGGCCTGCTTGTCTTGGCGAGTGAACTCCTTGAGGTGCAGCTTTTCGAGCGTGGGCTTGGGGTCGAAGGTGTCGATGTGCGACGGCCCGCCTTCCATCATGAGGAAGATGACGTTCTTCGCCTTCGCCTCCGGGAAGTGGCCTGGCTTCGGTGCCAGCGGATGTTTCTTCGCCTCCTCGGCGAGCAAGGAACTGAAGGCGACACTGCCGAGGCTGGTGCCCAGGCTGTAGATGAACTCGCGGCGTGTTGGCGCGTGCAAAGCGCGGGCTCCGGCGCATGGGAAGAAGGGTTTAATAGACATAAGCGAACTCGTTGGAGTTGAGCAGGACGAGGCAGACATCTGCCAGGGCGCGGGTGCGGGCATCGACATCGGCGGGCTGAAGGTCGGGCACGAACTCCGCGTAGGCGTGCAGCTTCTCGTTGAAGGAAAACTTCTCGCCGGTGTTCTCTTCCACGGCATCGCGGCGGACTTCGAGCGGTGGCTTTTGAGTCGTCGGCTTTTCGCTGCCAAGCAGGGCTTCGATGTCGCGCCAATGAGCAAGGCAGCTTTGCGTTTCTTCGGCACTCGGTGGGCGGGAGAAAGTGAGCGCGAAGACCCGCGCAATGGCTTCCTCATCACTGTGCGTTTCCTTCACGGCGCGATTGGCGAGGGCGAGTGCGCGAGATTGCGTGCTCTGGCCATTGAACAAGCTGAAGACCTGCGGCGTGACGGTGCTGGCCTCGCGGCGCTCGCAGGAGAAGTCCGGCGCGGGCGCATTGAAGACCTCCAGCATCGGGTCGGTGAGGCCGCGCAGTTTCAGGGCGTAGAGTGAGCGGCGATGGCGCTGCTCAGGCTTGGGATTGGGCACCCAGGCGGAGGCAAAGGTGCCCATGACTTGGCGCGGTTGCAGGGCGGCTTCCAGATTGATCTCAGGCCGGTTCGGAATGCCACCGAGGGTGCGGTTCAGCTCGCCCGTGGCCGCGAGCATGGCATCCCGCAACTCTTCCGCGCTAAGGCGGCGCGGCTGAAAGACGACGTAGCTGGTGCCGAGGGCGTCTTTCTCCCGCAGTGCCTTCAAATCAGGATGCGTGGCGCTGCGGCGATAGGCCTCCGAGGTCATGATGAGGCGGTGCAGTGCCTTGAAGCTCCAGCCGCTCTCCACAAACTGCGCCGCGAGCCAGTCCAGCAATTCGGGGTGGGTGGGCTTTTTGCCGGTGCTTCCGAAGTTGTTCGGATTCCCCGCGAGCGGCTGGCCGAAGTGCCACATCCACACGCGATTCACGATGGCCCTTGAGGTCAGCGGATTGTCCGAGCTGGCGACCCATTCGGCGAAGGCTTTGCGACGGCCTTCGATGGTGTCGGGGATGGGCGTCTTTTGCACAGAGCCAAGCACGCTGAGGACGCCGGGCTTGACCTTGGTGCCGGAGGCAAAGGGATCGCCACCGGTGAGGATGCAGGTCTCTTCCAGCTCGCCCGCGCTCATCCTGTCGGCGGGCATCCGCAGCGGAGCGAAGACGGTTTTATATTGCCGGGTGCGACCGCCATAGACCGCGAGAGCATAGGGTTCATAGCGATCCAGTTCCCATCGGAGTCGCTCCAAGCCTTTTCGTGCCACTCGTTCCATGCCGAACTGTTCTGGCGTGAAGCCGACCAGCTTGGGAGGGAAGTCCCCTTCCGGCGCACCGGCGCTGGTGAGCGCATTTCGTGCGGTGGCGAACAGGTCCGAATACTTGCCGAGCTTCCTGGCGGGTCCTTGCTTCGGAGCGGCGGGATTTCGTGCGGCCTCGACGGCGGCATTCCACTTGGCCGGGTCCTTGCCGTTGTCCTTGAACCAACGCGCGGCGTTCTCCAGCAATACGGCGTCCAGCTTCGTCAGGATGGATTCATGTTCCGCCAGGCTCTTTTCCAAATAGCCGCGTTCGTCGAAGCCCTGCGTGTTCTCTTCTGGAAGAAAAGGCGCGGCACGTTCCGAGAGCTGGGTCGTCGCAAACACGGCCTGAATCGAGTAGTAATCATGCGTGGGCACCGGATCGAACTTGTGATCGTGACAGCGGGCGCACTGCAGCGAGTGCGCGAGGAAGGTCTCGCCCACGCTGTTGGTCACATCATCGAGAAAGCGCTGGCGGGCGATCTTCTCCACCTCCATGCCAGTCAGCTCCCACGGCCCTGTGCGCAGGAAACCCGTGGCGATGATTTTCTCCGGGTCATTGGCGTCGATCTCATCCCCGGCGATCTGCTCCTTGATGAACTGATCATAGGGCTTGTCGCGGTTGAAGGCGCGCACCACGTAATCGCGATAGCGCCAGGCATTTCCACGCTCGTAGTCATTCGAGAAGCCCGACGAATCGGCGTAGCGGGTGACATCCAGCCAGTGCTGCGCCATGCGCTCGCCGTAATGCGGGGAGTCGAGCAGACGGTCGATGAGTGCCTTCACCGCCGCATTCGTGTCTTTCGAGTAACTGCTCTCAAAGGCTGTGACTTCCTCCGGTGTCGGCGGCAGTCCGGTGAGGTCAAACGAGGCGCGACGGATCAACGTGCTGGCATCGGCGGTGGGCGCGGGCTTCAACCCGGGAGGCATCTTCGCCTTGATGAAGTCATCCAGCACCTTCTCGCCATCCTTCTTCGCGATTGGTTGATAAGCCCACAGCCCCTCCGGTTTGTATTTTCGATTCGCCCACTCGGGCGACAAGGCTCCCGTCGTCTTTACCATGATGCCATCCTCTGCGGACCACTTCGCCTCGTTCGCTTTCGCAATGGCCTGCACCCGTGAATCATCCGGCCACGGCGCACCGCCCGCGATCCAGTCTTTGATCCAGGCGATCTGCTCCGCATAAAGCTTGTCCGCCTCCTTCGGCGGCATCGCCTCCCAGTCATCATGCTTCCGCGTCACCGCGAGATACAGCGGACTCTCCTCCGGCTTGCCAGCGATCAAACCCGGCTTCTCGCTGTCGCCACCTTTCATGATGGCACCACGAGTTCGCATATCGAAGCCACCTTTCAACTTTGCAGGATCGTTGCCATGGCAAGCCATACACTTCTCCGCAAACAGTGGCACGATGCGGCGCACGAAGAGCAGTTCCGCCGAGTCATCCGCCGCTGCGGGCAGTGAAGATGCAAGGAGGAAAAAAGAAGCGACGAGAAGTCTCATGGGATGGTCGGCAGGTTCATGATTCAGGCACTCACCGCCACGCTGGTGCCGCCTTGTCTGGCGGACGCGTAGATGGCCTCGACGATGCGGATGTCGCGCAGGCCCATCGCGCCATCGGCTTTGAAGGGCGACTTGCTGGTGATGGCCTTGGCGAACTCGTCGAGCAGCACGGCGAGCTGGAGCGTGTCGTCGGCGGGCACTTCCTTTTTGTTCACCACGAGGCGCTTCGGATTGGGTTTGTTGCCACCGCTTTGTCCATAGACACTGCCTTTGTCTCCGGGGAGGATTTCCACGCTGCCTTTCGGGCCCAG
>NZ_JBIIHA010000018.1:0-113201 GCF_044236155.1 Prosthecobacter sp. | reverse complement strand
TGCGGCGAGGTGGCAGGCAGTAGATCGCCCGCGAGCTGCTCGCGGATGAAGCGGTCGAAGGGTTTGTCCTGGTGAAAGGAGGCGACGAGGTAGTCGCGATACCGCCATGCATGTTCGGCAAAGATCTTGCCCTCCGTGCCGATCTGCTCGGCATAGCCCACGAGGTCCAGCCAATGCCGCGCCCAGCGCTCGCCGTAGGCCTTGGATGAGAGCAGACGGTCCACGACGCGCTCGTGAGGGGAAGTTCCAGACAATGAGACAATCGGATGGGGAGACAATGAGATGCCCCTCTCCTTGTCTGATTGTCCCCTTGTCTGATTGTCTCGTTCGAGGTCGGCCAGAAAGTGCTGAATCTCCTCCTCCGTCGGCGGCAGGCCGGTGAGGTCAAAGGTAACGCGCCGCAGCCAGGCATGCGCCTCGGCCTCCGGTCCTGGTTGAAGACCCGCTGCCTCCTGCTTCGCGAGAACGAAGGTGTCCACATCATTCAGCGGCCAGGCTTGATCATGCACGGCGGGTGGCGCGGCATCCCGCACCGGTTGATAGGACCAATGCTTCCGACCTTCCTCCACATCCACGCCGGTCTTTTTCACCGCTTTCGCCACCGCCGCCGTCTCGCGCGGATCGGGCGCACCGCGCTTCACCCACTCCTCCAGCACGGCGATCTCGCTTTCCGGCAGTTTCGCCTTCGGAGGCATCTCCATGTCCGGGTTCGTGTAGCGCACCGCCTCGATGAGACGGCTTTTTTCCGGCGTCCCCGGCACCAGCGCAGGCCCGCTGTCACCACCCGCCTGCCAGCCTGAGCGCGAGTCCAGCACCAGCCCGCCCTTGATCTTGCCCGCGTGCGAATGGCATTCATAGCAACGCTGCATGAGCAATGGCTCCACGCGCTCGCGGAAAAAAGCATCTCCCTCCGCCGCAGAGGCGGCGAGTGGGATCAAAAACAGGGCGGTGAGTTTCATTCGGGATTCGGAAAGACTTGGCGCGCTCGACGACGGCGAAAGCACCCTTGAAAATACAGTGCCACCACCCTTCTTCTTCATGAGCTTGCGAGACTATTTTCCTAATGGCCGTTACTCTCAGAGCAATGAAACCCAAACGCAGTGCCAAGCCCTCCGATGACCGCCGTTACTTCAAGGAAGTGCGGTTTCGCCAGATCCGCGCCCTGTTTGAAATCGCCAGGCACGGCACCTTTGCCGCAGCGTCACGGAGTCTCGGCATGGCCACGCCATCCGTGTGGCGGCAGGTGCGGGCGCTGGAGGACGACTACGGTGTGCAACTCGTCACCGCCAAAGGCCATGACGTGCGCCTCACCGAGGACGGCGAGCGGCTGCTGGACCTCGCCGCGCCGCTGGTGGAGGGCTTTGACTCGCTGAAGAAGGTCTTCCACGACCAACACGGCAAGGCCGAGCGACATCTCCGCATGGCTGCGCCCGCCACCGTGCTCAACAGCTCCCTGCGCCATGTCATCGCCCGCTACCGGCGCACGCACCCACAAGTGCGGCTCTCACTCATCGACGCCCCCTCGCGCATTGCGTGGCAGCTCCTGGAGGCCGAAAAAGCCGACCTCGCCATCGTTGGCACGCCGCAAGGAGTGACGCTGCCCACACGCTTCGAGGCCACACCGCTCGTGCGCTATCCCTTCGAGGTCGTGTGCGTTGCCAGCCATCCATTTGCCCAGATCAAAGCCCCCAAACTGCGCGACATCGTCAAGCAGCCGCTCATCCTCGCCGGGGAAAACTCAAGTTCACGCATGCAGTTTGATCACCTCGTCGCCAAAGCCGGGCTGGGCGACCAAGTGAACGTCATCATGACGGCGGGCAACGTCACCTCCATCCTCAATTACGTGGCTCTCGGCATGGGCGTGGCCGTGCTCTCCCGCCCCGCGACCGAGGCGCTGCCCGTGCCCGCCGATGTGAAAGCCCACTTCATCCACCGCGATGTCTCCGCCTCACTCGGCCATGACCAAGTCGTCCTCCTCCACCCCAAAGGCCGCCACGAACTCGCCCACGTCCGCGCCTTCCGCGAGATGGTGGTGAAGGGGCTGCGGGCGGATACGCCAAGGAAAGTCGCTTTGTAAATGCCTCGGAGCGGTAAGAAGCAGCCACTGCCATGATCACGCCAGAATCTGCTTCACCACATGCCCATGCACATCGGTGAGGCGGCGGTCCACGCCGTTGGTGCGGACGGTGAGTTTTTCGTGGTCGATGCCGAGGAGGTGCAGAATGGTGGCGTGCATGTCGTAGCCGCTGGTGATGTCTTGCGCGGCTTGGTAGCCGATGTCGTCGCTGACGCCATGCGTGATGCCGGGCTTGATGCCTGCGCCCCAGAGCCAGCTCACGAAGCTGCCGCAGTTGTGGTCGCGACCGAGCGAGCCTTGGGAAAACGGGGTGCGGCCGAACTCGGTGGTCCAGACAACGAGCGTGTCTTCGGCTAGTCCACGCTGGCGCAAATCTCGCAGCAACGCGGCGATGGGCTTGTCGATGCTGGCGGCCATCGGTGGGAGTTGTGTGGGGATGTTGCCGTGGTTGTCCCAGTTGTTCACGGCGCCCTCGGGACCGCTCCAGACCTGCACAAAGCGCACGCCGCGTTCGATGAGACGCGTGGCAAGCAGGCAGCGTTTGCCGAAGTCGGCGGTGGGTTTGTCGGTGCTGTCGAGGCAGTAGGCTTTGCGGGCGGATTCGGGCTCGCGCATCACATCAAAGGCCTCGGGGGCGCTGAGCTGCATCTTCGCGGCGAGCTCGTATCCGGCCACGCGGGCGGCGAGGCGTGAATCGCCGGGATGCTGCGCAGTGTGGGCGCGGTTCATCTGGTTAAGAAGAGCGAGTCCATCGGCACCGCGTGTGGCGTAGGCGAACTTGTCGGAAGCAAACAGGTCGGCGATGGGCTGCGGACTGTCAGCCTTGATGACGGTGCCCTGATGCACGGCGGGCAAAAAGCCAGCGGAGAAGCAGCCGCGACCGTTGTAAGGCAGTCCGCGAGCATCCGGCAGCACGATGAAGCCAGGCAGGTTGTCACTGAGGCTGCCGAGCGCATACGAGATCCACGCGCCCATGCAGGGGAAGCCGGGCAGAAGGAAGCCGTTATTGAGCAAGTAGGCGTTCTGGCCGTGGACGTTCGAGCGGCCGGTCATCGCCTGAAGAAAAGCCATCTCATCGACGAGCTTCGCCTGCTCGGGAAACAAGCTGCTGACCCATTTGCCGCACTGCCCGTGCTGCTTGAACTCGAAGGGGCTTTTCATCAGGGCACCTTGCATCCCGGTTGCGCCTTCGATCTTGGTTTTGGAGCCGAGTTTCTGCCCATCGAGCTTCGTGAGGGCGGGTTTGTAGTCCCAGGTGTCCATGGGGCTGACGCCGCCATTCATGAAGAGCTGGATGACGCGTTTCACCTTGGCACGATGATGCACGCCGCCATTCAACTCAGGTCGCGGCCTGGGAATGTCCGCTGCGGCTTCACGAGCCAGCAGATGCGTGAGCGCGAGGCCGGTGAAGCCGCCGCCGATGGTGTGGAGGAAATCGCGCCGGAGGATGGGATTTGGCGTGGTCATGAAATGAAGGCAGTAGAGTTCAGCGCAGCACCTCGCCTTTGAGTGGGTCGGCGGGGGTGTCGAGAATCTGCACCTGGCAGACGGTCTTGAAACGGGCGTGGTCGGCGAACTCCCACACGACCTTTTTGTCCGGTGTGACCTCGAAGAGCATGGGTTGCTTGCCGGTGAAACCGTGGCCGATGTAGTTGCCGAAGATGGTGTTGCCATTCGGCAGGCGATGGAGCCCCATCGGGATGCGCAAGGGATTACCGGGCAGTTCGTTCTCGCCGATGCGCCACACGGGCTTCAGGTCGGCATCGAGTTCGATGATTTCAGTCTTGTTCCAAAGGCTGATGATGAGGTGGCCGTTTGGCAGCTTAACGACCGCGCCGGGCTGGCCATCGAGTGGTATTTCCCGCAAAGGGCAGCCGTCTGCGTCCAGCTCGACGACTTTCTGTTCATCCATGAGGCAGACCCAGAAGTGGCCGTCCTCGCAGCGGCGGACGCCGCGAAACTGATGGCTCATCACCTTCGGCGTGGACTTCACCGGCAACTCCTTCACCACCTTGCCATCGCGCCCGACAATCACGAGTCGGCTCATGAAGCACTCCGCGACGAGCACCGTGCCATCCGGCAGAGGCTGGCAGGAGTGGACCTTCGCCTTCGGAGGCGCGTTGTATTGCCAGACGACCTTCTTGTCGCGTGTGACCTCAACGGCACCGGTGATCTGGCTGAAGAGCACATTCCCATTCGCCAGCAGCCAGCAATCCTGCGGCGTGGAAGCGGGATACTCCCACTCGATCTCGCCCGTGGCTGAGAGGATGCACACGCGGTTACCGCCATAGTCGGTGATGAGCAGACGGTGGGAGACTTCAGCTTGCAACTGAGCGAACGAGGCGATGAGAAAGGCTGAGAGGAAGGTGCAAATTTTCATCATATGTGGGCTTCAATTCACAAACAGGAACTCGTTGCTGTTGATGAGCACGCGGCAGAGCGCGGCCGGGCCGTTTTTCTGCGCGTAGGCGGTGAAGCCGGGGAGTTCATCACTCGTCGGCTCGCGGAGCAAAATGCGGCGCACGGCTTCGGCGGGCGTGGTGATTTGTTTCCCATGCTCACCGCTGAAATGGAGGACGAAACGGTTGTTGTAGAGCGCCAGCGATTGCAGCGCGGAGGCGGAGAAACCGCGTGACGGGGCGAGCATGCCGAGATCTGGAAAGTCGAGCGTATCCATGAAGGGATCAGGCACGCCGCGCCAGACGAAGCGGTAGATGCTGCGGCGGTGCTTCGGCAGCGCGGACCAGTCATACGCGTCGTAGTTCAGCGTGGGCGTGAGCTGCACGGGCGGACCGGTGACGAACTGCCGCACGCTCGGGCCGCCCATCGTGAGATCGAGTTGACCGGCAGTGGCGACGACAAAATCGCGGTAGCTGTCCGCATCGAGCCGCAGGCGGTTCATGCGCCAGAGCAGGCGGTTGTCGCCATCGACTTTCGCCGCGTCCTCGCGGTGCTCGCTGCTTTGACGGTAAGTGGCGCTGGTGACGATGAGGCGATGCAGATGCTTCAACGAGCCACCATGATCGCGAAGCTCACACGCGAGCCAGTCGAGTAGCTCAGGATGCGACGGCGTGCCGCCCATGCGACCGAAGTCATTCGGTGTGTCGCAGAGGCCACGCCCAAAATGATAATGCCACACGCGATTGGCGATGCTGCGCCAAGTGAGCGGATTCTTTTCATCCGCGAGCCAGTTCGCGAGCGCGGCACGTCTCGCGGCTTCATCGCTGCTTGCGTGAGCTTCGGTGAAGCGAGCAGGCAAGGCATGAATCGCGCTCAAGGCACCGCTCACGGTCTCCTTCATTGGTTTGTCGAACTCGCCGCGCTTCAGGACCTGCACGGTCTTGGCCTTCGCGTAGGTGGTGGGCGTGCCCTTGCCCACGGCGAGCAGAACGTCCGCCTTTTTGCCCGCCGCATAGACTTCAGCAGGCGCGGGCAGTTTCGACAGCTCCTCGCTCGCGATCAGGCGCAACGCGTGCGCGGCCAAAGTGAGGCGCTGGGCCTCGCTGTGCTTCTCCGACGGAAGCTTCAGCGCTTCCTGCGCGAGCGCTGGCATGGCGGCGGCGCGGACGGCAGGCTCGTCAGTGGCGGAGAGCTTGAAGAGACCGATGAGATGTGACTTTCCCGAGAGTTGCTTCAACGAGATCGTCAGCTTCGCGCCTGCTTTCAGCGTGAGCGGCTGTGCCAGCTCAAACACCGCGAAATGCGAGGCACCCACCGCCGGATGAATGCCCCAACCAGTCGCCGCATTGCCGTCAATGGCCATCGCCGAGGTCCAACCCTGCTGATCGAAATCCGCCGTGGCGCGGAAAAACTTCAGCTTCACCGGTTGCGCGGCTCCGATGTCGAAAAGCTGTGCCTCGATCTCGCTGAGCGTGAGATTGCCATTGTCCTGACGGCCTGGACCTTTTTGCGGCAGCGAATCATGTGAGAGCGCATCGAGCCGCAGTGCGGTGATCTTTGCGAGCGATGTGCTGGCCGTGATGACGTAGGTGTCCTTGTCCGGTTTTGCTCCGGATGACGAGATCGCCTCGCCATCGCGTTTCAAAGTGGAGCCATCGGTGCTGATGAAGCTCTCATAGGTCAGCGGCGTCCACTTCACCGCCGGGCCTTGTTTCTTCTCCCACTCGCTCACGAGCGCCGCGTTTTCAGCACCGAGCAGCGCAGCCTTATCCTTCGATTCGGCAGCCGAGAGCAGCGATTGCCATCGCTTCCGCGTCTGGGCGGTCTGCTTGTCCTCATCAAAGGCCACATTGCCCTCGATCACACCCGCGAAGACGGCTTGCAGCGCGTAGTAGTCCTCTTGCGTGATGGGATCAAACTTGTGCGCATGACAGCGGGCGCAGTTCGCCGTGGTGCTCGTGAAGGCACCCATTGTCTGCGTCACGAGATCATCGCGGTCGAGGTAATCAAAGTTCGTCGGAGCCGTCTGGTAAGCGCTGTGATCAAAGACGCCCGCGCCGAGAAAGCCGAGCGCCGGAATGAGCTGTGGTTCATCGGGAAACAACGCATCTGCCGCGATCTGCTCGCGAATGAATCGCCCCCACGGTTTATCCGCATTCAGCGAAGCAATGACGTAATCCCGATACCGCCACGCATGATCGCGCGGCAGATCATGCCCACAGCCATGCGTCTCTGCGAAGTGGATCGTATCCAGCCAGTGCCGCGCCCAGCGCTCGCCATAACGCGGTGACTCAAGCAAGCGGTCCACCAGCTTTTCATAAGCCTTCGGGTCCGCGTCCTTAGCAAACGCCTCCACTTCCTCGAAGGAAGGAGGCAGCCCGTGCAGATCGAACATCACGCGCCGGATCAAAGTGCGACGATCTGCTTCCGGTGATGGCGTGAGATGACGCTCGGCGAGCTTTGCGCGGATGAAGGCATCAATCGGGTTCAAGGAGAGGCGGTTTGCAACCGCCTTGGGCGCTTGCAAAGCGCCCTTCCTTGGCAGCGGCTTCAGCGACCACCAGTCCAGCTCGCTCGGACGTTTCTTATCCTGCACCCGCGGATCAGACGCACCGCTCCTCACCCACTCCTCAAGCAACGCGATTTCCGCCGACGGAAGTTTTTCCTTCGGTGGCATTTGATGCTCCTTATCACTCCAGCGCACCATCTTGATGAGCAAACTCTCCTCCGGCTTGCCCACGACGACAGGTGGCCCCGAGTCGCCGCCTTGTTCCCACCCTGATCGGGAATCGAGCGTAAGCCCGCCCTTCATCTTCTTCTCATGCGAGTGGCATTCAAAGCAGCGTTGCTGCAGGATCGGTTCGATTTTCGAGGTGAAGAACTCATCCGCGAAAACCGCTGAGAAGCCCCCAAAAGCCCAAAAGGCCAAAAACGCCCGTCTCATGCTTGCAGCCTCCTTTCGATCTCCCGCGCCGCCTTCATCACCTCGACGCCCACTTTGGCAAAAGTGCTCTTCGGCATCCGTCCGGCCACAGCGGAAGCCCAAACGACCGCCAGCAGATGATTCGGCCGGTCAAACACCGGCGCGGCCACGCAATGAATGCCCTCGTCCGCCTCGCCCCAATCGGTTCCGTAGCCCAGCTTCACCACCCGCTCGCATTCAAGTCGGAGCGCCTCCTTCGTCGTGATGGTGCGGTCCGTGAAGCGTGCCAGTTTGAGCCGTTGAACCGCCTTCTCGCGTGCTTTCGGATGCTGAAAGGCCAGCAGCACCTTGCCCGGCGCATTGTTGTGCAGGCCAAAACGAAGCCCGATCTCGACACAGATGCGCACCGCCTGCGTGCTCTCCACCTGCTCGATGACTACACCCTCGTCACCAATCGGAATGCCAAGCTGCACCGTCTCGCCCACCACATCCCGCAGCGCCCGCATCGGCTCCAGCGCACATTCGACCAGGCTCACGCGACCCACACGCGGATGTCCCAGCCGCAGCAACTTTCCGGTCAGCCGGATGATCATCGTCGCCTCATCACGCTCCACATAGCCGCGCACCATCAACGTCTGCACCAGCCGTGAGACCGAGTTTTTCGGGCTGCCGATGGTCCGGCTGATCTCCGAAAGGCTCAAACCCTCCGGCCTCGCATCCAACGCCTCCAAGATCGCCAGTCCTCGATCCAGCGCCGGTGCCTCAATGTTCGCACCTGTCGCGTCTTTGGAACGCGATTGTGCCGTATTTGGAACGTGTTCTATGGGTGTCACGGACGGAATACCCGTCACGCCAGAATTTCTTGCGGAAAAGATCACTAATTTTCCCCGCCAGCACATACACGCCGGGAATCGTGTCGCCACCCTCAATGCGGCTAATCATGTCACGCGAGACACCGCACTTCATCCACAGCGCATACATGCTCAGTCCACAGGCTTCTCGGAGTTCCTGCAAGCGCCTCGGCAGCCGCTCGCGGATGCGCTCGGCGTAATCGTGGGCGTCGTGGTTGTCCGGCGCGGTGGGCATGGAAAATCACACGAGCACCTCCTTGATAACATGCCCATGCACATCGGTGAGGCGGCGGTCGATGCCGTTGTTGCGGTAGGTGAGCTTGGTGTGGTCGATGCCTAGCTGGTGGAGGATGGTGGCGTGGATGTCGTAGCAGGTGGTGGGATTGGAGCGGTCGAGGGGTTTGTAGCCCCATTCGTCGCTTTCGCCGGCGGTGATGCCGCCTTTGATGCCGCCGCCGCAGAGCCAGTTGGTGAAGACGTAGGGGTTGTGGTCGCGGCCTTTGCCCCCGCCTTGGGAGCTGGGCATGCGGCCAAACTCGGTGGTCCAGAGGATGATGGTGTCGTCGAGCAGGCCGCGCTGTTTGAGGTCGCGGATGAGGGCGCTGGCTCCGCGGGCGAAACCTCGCGCAAGCGGGCCGTGGTCGCGCTCGACATCCTCGTGGCTGTCCCAGTTGCGACGAGGATAGCCGTTGTCGTTGCCGCTCCAGATTTGCACGAAGCGCACGCCACGTTCGAGGAGCCGCCGGGCGGCGAGACATTTGCGACCAAAGATGTCAATCTCCTCCTCGGCGTTGATTTCCTTGGGCCAGTTTTTCACGTCGTCGCGGATGCCATACATCGCTTTGGTGGCGGCGGATTCTTTGGAGATGTCGAGAGCCTCGGGCGCGGCGAGTTGCATCTTGGCGGCGAGTTCGTAGCTGCGGATGCGTGCGTCCAATCGTTCGTCGCCAGGGCGTGTGGCGGCGTGAGTAGCATTGAGCCGGGCGAGCAAGGCACCGCCATCGCGCTCGCTGGCGGAGTTGATGAAGTCGCCGCGTTTGGCGTCGGGGAAAAGGTCCACGATGGGTGTCTCGCTGCCGGGATAGATGACGGTGCCCTGATGCTGCGCTGGGAGAAAGGCGGCGTCCCAATTCTTGGTGCCGTTGGAGGCGAGTCCGCGATGGTCGGGTAGCACGACGTAGGCGGGCAGGTTGTCATTCATCGAACCAAGCCCGTAGCTGACCCATGAGCCAGCGCTGGGGAAACCGGGGCGGTTGAAGCCGGTGCTCTGAAGAAGCGTGCCCTGCGAGTGAACGCCGGTCTTGCCGACGAGATTGTGAATCCACGCGATTTCATCCACAACGCTGCCGAGGTCGGAGACGACTTCGCCGAGCATCTTCCCGCTCTGGCCATGGGGCTGGAAATCCCACACGGGTTTCTTCCACGGGCCGAGTCCGTTTTGAAAGGCCTCCACGGCTTCACCGAAGTCGCTGGGCTGGCCGTGGTGCTTCACGAGTTCGGGTTTGAAATCAAAGAGGTCGAGATGGCTGGCTGCGCCTGCCATGAAGAGCTGCACGACGCGTTTCGCCTTCGGCGGATGATGGAGCTTGCCGCTGAGAATGCCGGGCAGTTCGCCTGCGCGGGATTGTTCTGTGCCAAGCATGGCTGCGAGTGCGATGCCGCCGAGCCCGCCGCCGCTTTGCCAAAGGAAGTCGCGGCGGGTCATCGGAGAGGAAGGGGTGGAGCGATGGAAGGGTGAGTTCATGACAGTTAGTCGATGAAGACGAATTCGTTGAGGTTCAGCACGAGGCGGCAGGCGTTCGCGAGGCCGTGCTGCTTCGCATAGCGGAAGAGTTCTTCGCGCTCGGCATCGGTGGGCGTGCGTTGCAGCGCGATGCGGAAGGCGGCGCTGATTTGGGCTGCGGGTTCGGCACTTGGTTGGGCAACGCGTTCCGCAAAGTGCTTCGCCATCGCGAGTGCGAGTTGATTGTTGAGCTGCGCGAGCGCTTGCAGGGGTGTGATGGTCTGATTGCGCCGCTCCACGAGCATGGACGGGTCCGCGCAGTCCATCGTGGCCATCCACGGCTGCTGCTGGCTGCGCACGATGAAGCGGTAAATCGAGCGGCGCTGAATCTTCGCGTCCTCGGGGTCGGAGAGCTGGTATTCGTAGTGCGGCGAGTGCTCCGGGTGCGTGATGACGAAGTCCTGAAAACTCGGCCCGCCCATGGTGAGGTCGAGCTTGCCAGCGGCGGCGAGGATGCTGTCGCGAATGGCCTCCGCCTCCAGCCTGCGGCGGTTCTGCCGCCAGAGCAGCGTGTTTGAGCCATCGGTCTCGGTGGCGCGTTTCATCAGGGCTTCATCGGGCACGGATGTCTGGCGATACGTCTCGCTGGTGACGATGAGCTTGTTCAGTGACTTGAGCGAACCTTTCGCGTCATCGCGGAACCACACCGCCAGCCAGTCGAGCAACTCGGGATGCGTGGGCGCTGATCCCATTTTGCCGAAGTCATTCGGCGTCTCCACGATGCCGCGCCCGAAATGATACTGCCACATGCGGTTCACGATGCTGCGCCAGGTGAGCGGGTTGCGCTCGTCGGAAAGCCAGCGTGCCAGCGCAGCGCGGCGCTCGCCTTCGTCGGCATCGGGTTTCAGGTCGAAGCGTGAAGGCAGCGGCGAGAGAAAACTCAGCGAACCCGGCGACACTTCTTTGCCTGGCCGTTTCACATCGCCGCGAGCCAGGACGGTGATGGTGCGCGGCTTGCCACCATTCGGGCCGGTGCCGGAAAAAGCGCCAGTGCCGTAATGCACGGTGCCCGCATAAACCATTTGCGGTTTGGGGAACTTGCTAAGTTCAGCCGTCACGCGTTTGAGCGCTTCCGTCGTGTCGGCGCGTTGCTTGCGCTTTGGCTCCGCGAGTGATTCGAGCAACAACTTCGCCCGCTGCGCGCGCAGGCTGGCGATGTCGCCCGTGCTCGCATCCGGCTGAACGGGCGCGTGGCCGTCCACGAGGTTCGCCTTTGCCCATCGCGGCGCGGCTTCGATGCTGTCCTGCGCGGAGACACTTGCGCCGAGCGCGAGATTCTTCCCCGATTCATCGAGCACTTGCAGCTCCGCGAGTGCAAGGATGTAGTCATCTTTGCGAGGCGCGAGCTTCGTCGCTGTCAGGCGCACATAGCGCGCATGGAAGTCGCCTTTTGCTCCACCCGTCGTGAAGGGGGCGGTGCCGGGGTTGGCGAAGTCATGCATGAAGGTCTCGTCGTGCCGTTTCCACACTAGCGCCGCATCCTGGTGAAACTCCGGGTCATCGCTCACCTCCACCTTGAACCGCAGCGGAAAACCAAAACCCGCGCCGATGCCGCCAAAGTCATCGTAGGCCGGGAGCAGCACGATCTTGTCGATGTCCCTGCTCTTGCCGAGATCGACCTGCACCCACTTTACCGCATCCTGTTTTGGCGAGACCGCGCTGTGATACCCGAACTGCGGAACGCTGTTGCCTTTCAGGATCTTCGTGGCCGTGGCGATGCGTTGATCGAGGTTCACGAGCTTGTCGCCCGCCGCCTTGGTGGCCTCGTCATCGAGAGTCTTCATCCGCGCGTCGAGCTGGCGCTTTTCAAACTGGATCATCGCATACCGCTTCGTGAGCGCGGCATCGGCGAAGTAGGCTTTGTCCGCGCGATCCAGCGCCGCGAAGTCCGCCTGGAGCGAGTAGTAGTCCTCCTGCTTGATGGGATCGAACTTGTGATCGTGGCACTGCGCGCAATGCACCGTGACCGACTGGAAGGTATTGATCGTGTTGCTGATCATGTCATCGCGGTCGAGATGACGCGCGATCTTGCCGTCGGTCTTCGTCTCCGGCACTTCGCTGTGGCCGATGAGATCCCACGGCCCGGCGGAGATAAAACCCAGCGCCGTGACGCCATCCACCGTATCGGGGAACAGTACATCGCCAGCAATCTGCTCCTGCACAAAGCGAGCGTAAGGCTTGTCGTCGTTGAAGGCGCGGATGACGTAGTCGCGGTAGGGCCAGGCGTTGTTGCGCGGCTTGTCTTTGTCATAGCCATGCGTCTCGCCGTAGTGGACGACATCGAGCCAGTGCCGCGCCCAGCGTTCGCCATAGCGCGGACTCGCGAGCAAGCGGTCCACGAGCTTGTCATAGGCTTTCGGATCTTTGTCCGCGCAGAAGGCATCCACCTCCTCCGCCGTCGGTGGCAGTCCGATGAGATCGAACGAGACACGGCGGATCAACGTGCGGCGCTCCGCCTCGGGTGAAGAGGCCAGCCCACGCTCACGCAGCTTTGCGTGGATGAAGGCATCGATCGCGTTCACTTCGTTGCCGGGGACGCTCGGACGTTTCAGCGGCTGAAAGCTCCAGTGCTTCGTTGACTCTGCGGCTTGCGTTGTCTTTTCCACCACAGCCCCAGACCACTTCGCGCCTGCCTCGATCCACTGCCGCAGCGTGGCAATCTGCGCCGCGCTCAACGGTTTCGCGTCGCTCTTGCGCGGCGGCATGAAGAGTTCCTTGTCCGTGCCATCCACGAGATGAATCAGCGTTCCCGCCTCCGGCTTGCCCGGCACGATAGCCGCGTTCCCGCTCTCACCACCCGCCAGCGCCGCCTCACGCGAGTCCAGTCGGTAGTCACTCTTGTGTTTCTCCGCGCCGTGGCACCCGGCGCAATGCGCGTCGAAGATAGGCTTCACATCGCGAGTGAAATCCACGGATGCCGCAAACAGCGGCGGGCAGACGGCGAGGAAAATCAGGGAAGTAAATCGAGACATGGTTGTATCCTGGGTTCAAACGGGAAAACTGTCATGCCACGCGTGCGCGTGACAGGCATCACTCCATCACCGCAAACTCCGGTGACAGCAGAATGGCCTGGCAGAGTTCTTCCCAGGCCGAGAGCGGCTTCTGCGGGGCTTTGGGATTGGCGAAATCGACGCGCGCGTCCCAGCGACGGGCCATGCCTGGCATCGCGGGCATGTCGGTGCCGGGCATGACGATGCTGGGACTCCATTGATACGCGGCGGCGTCTTTGCCGCTGACGCTGCTGACGATGAAGTCGAGCGTGTCGCCTTTCTTGACGGCGATTTTGGTCAAATCAGTGCACACGGCCTGCTTTTTCGCGGTCCACTCGCCGAGTTGGCCAGCGCGGCTGCTGAGGACGCGAGCGACGACGCCGTCGCTCTTTTCGTCCATGTGGATGAGTTCGGCGGCGATGTTCACCTCACCATCGAGCGGCGCGACCCAGCGGCGCACGGTGCTTTGCTTGCTCGCGGCACCGGGATCACCGCCCATCGCATCGAGCATGACTCCGGTGCCTTTGAAGGCTTTGCCGTCAAAGTTGGCGAGCGAGGCAAAGTCCTTCACCTGCTTCGCGGCGGCATCGAAATCGCCGAAGCCATACTGCCAGTCCTGCGACTCGGGATGCACGAGGTCGTTCTTCGGATACGCGGCGAGATAGTCGTGCGCGCGCTGCATTTCCTTGTCCGTGGGCTGGCGCTGAAACACGCGGCGATACAGTTCCTCAATGCGGCTGTTGTCATCCGGCAGGTCTTTGGCGAGCGTAGCAGCCAGATTCTTCGCGCTGTCGGTCAGCAGCGGGCTGTTCATCAAAATGAGCGCACGCGGTGTCAGTGCGGTGCGGCTGCGTTTCGGCGCGCTGAAGTTCGGATCGGGGAAATCAAAGCTGCGGTAGATCGAGGGCAGTGTTTTGCGATCGACGAAGGCATAGACGGTGCGGCGTGTGCTGTCGGCGATCTTCTCGGGCTTGCCGCCGAGATCGGGTTTCAGGCGACCGGTGACGGCGAGCAGGGTGTCGCGGAACGGTTCCAGATCGAGCGGGCGCATGGGGAAATCGGCGCGCTGATAGGCGGCGGTGAGCATGAGGTGCTTGTGCAGCTTCTTGAAGCTCCAGCCATTCTCCATGAACCATGCGGCGAGGTGATCGAGCAGCGGCTGGTTTGTCGGTTTGTCGCCACGGAAGCCGAAATCGCTCGGCGTGCCGACGATGGCATCGCCAAAGTGCCAGCCCCAGACGCGATTGACGATGACGCGGGCAGTGAGCGGGTTGTTTTTGCTGGCAATGGCCTGCGCGAGCTGGAGTCGGCCGCTTTTGTCTTTGGGGAAAGGCTCGGGCGAGATGTGATGCAGCACGGTGATGAACTGACGGGGCGCGGCGGGGCCTGGCGTCGCGGGATTGCCGCGCACGAAGACCTTGCCGTCATACATCTTGTCCGCATCAACGAAGATCATCGGACGAACGGGTGCGCCGGGGTGAGTCAGCGCAAGCTTCCTGAGCTCGTTGAACGGCTTCTCCGATGGATCGCCCTCGGGCAGGATGCGCGAGGACCGAATGTTCTTGGTGGGGAACTTCATGCCGGAGCCTTGAGCGATGAGGAGCTGATGCAGCGCCTCTTGATCGGCATCGGGCAGCGGAAGCTTCGCGTCCAACGCTTCAAGGCGGTCGAAGAACATCGGCTGGAGTTTGTCAATGAACGAAAAGTAATCCATTATGAACAGATCGATCTCCTCCTGCGTGAGCTGCACCGGCTTGTCGATCTCCGGCTGTGCGAGCGTGCGCCAGGCGGTGTCCACGGCGGCAAAGAGTTCGTTGTAGCGGATGCCTATCTCCGCAAGACTCGTGGCAGGCTTGGCGAAGGCTTTGGCGACCAGCGGATGGAGCGTCGGCGCGGGGCTGAGCTTGGTCTTGGTGATGAACTCGAGGAACGGCCCGAAGACCTCCGGATGCGCCTCGATCTAGGCTTTGCGGCTGGTGAGGAAGAAGCCATACACTTCGGTGTTGAGCTTCTGCTTGAAGCACATGCCGAACACTTTCTTGTTGACGTATTGCGACTTCCAGCCGGCTTCTTCGGCCAGCACGAGGTAGTCACCGACGCGGCTACGCGCCTCATGGATGGCGGCGCTCGCGCCCTTGATCGAGGTCGTGGCGTAGTCGGTGCGGAGCTGGAGATTCTTGGCGCGGAACTCCCGCACGACATCGGAGTCGGCCTGCGGCATGGCGGGCGTGTTGGCGGGCTCCTTGCTGCTCTTGAGCACCGAATAGAGACCGTAGTAGTCCTTGGTCGTGATCGGCTCCAGCTTGTGATCGTGACAGCGCGCGCAGCCGATGGTGAGGCCGAGCAGACCGCGACCGATGACGTCGATGGTGTCGTCGAGCGTGTCGTCATCGAGACGGCCATCTTTACGCCGTCCGAGGCCGAGGAGGCCCATGCCTGCGAGCGTGCGCGTGTCCTTCGCGGTGTCGAGCTGATCAGCGGCGATCTGTTCCAGAATGAAGCGGTCGTAGGGTTTGTCGCTGTTGAAGGCGTCGATGACGTAATCGCGGTAAGTGAAGGCGTTCGGATAGGTGTCATTTCCGTTGTAGATGCTGCCCATGCTATCAGCGTAGCGCGCGACATCGAGCCAGTGGCGGCCCCAGCGCTCGCCGTAGCGTTTGTCGGCCAGCAGCTTGTCGATGAGCTTCTCAAAAGCCTGCGGTGAGTTGTCGGCGGCGAAGGCATTGACCTCCGCATACGTCGGCGCGATGCCGACGAGGTCGAGGTAGGCGCGGCGGATGAGCGTGCGCTTGTCTGCGGATGGTTTGCCCTTCGTGCCAATCAAATCATCAAGTGACGCAGGTTTGGGATCGACCACGGGCTGGAGCGACCAGTGCTTCTTCGCGGCTTCGAGATGCTGCTCGATCTTGGTTAGTGTGCGAGGGCCGCTGCGGGGATCTGGAGCGCCCGCTTTGATCCAGGACTCGAGATCGGCGATCTGAGTGCCGCTGAGTTTATTCTTCGGCGGCATTTGCAGATCTTTGTTCGCCCACTTCACCGCCTGGATAAGCAGCGATTTCGCCGGATCGCCCGCCACCAGCGCTGGACCGGTGTCACCGCCTTTGAGCGTGCCTTCCTTCGTTTCGAGCAGCAGATTGCCCTTCTGCTTTTTGTCGGCGGAATGGCACTCGTAGCAGTGCTCGACGAGGATGGGGCGGATCTTGGATTCGAAGAGGTCCGCATCCTCGGCAGGCGCTGAGACGGCTGCGATGAGTGCGATAAAAGTGGCGAGGCGGATCATGCGGTAGATAGGTGATTCAGGCGAGCTCGAGCCCCGTCAGCGTGCCGCTGCTGGAGCTGAAACGATCCGACGCGATGCCGGCGCGCTGGAGCATCGAGAGGTAGAGATTGCACAGCGGTGTGGAGCCGGCCCCGACGACGGGGGCGGGGGTCTTGGTGTCGGGTTCCTTCACGGCGGCGGCGATGCTTTCGATGTAGGGCTGGTTGAAGGTGAGGTGCTGGCCGTGTTTGAAGCCGCCACCGGCGAGGAGCACTGGGAGGTTGGCGGTCGAGTGCGAATTGCCGTCTTTCAGATTGCTCGTGATGAGGACCATCGTGCGGTCGAGCATGTTGCTGCCGGAGCCTTCCTGCGCGGCTTTCAGCTTGGTGAGCAGTCCGCCGTAGGCTTGCAAAAGCTCGACCTCCACCTGGCGGCAGGCTTCGAGCTTCTTCGGCTCTTTGCCGTGATGCGAGAGGTCGTGGTGGTCGCCGAAGGTCTTAATGGTGATGGCGCGAGTGGAGTCGGTGACGAGCGCGAGGTAAATCATGTCGAACATGAGCTGGAGCTTCTTCTGTTGCTGGCCGGGACCGGCGATGTCCGCCGGCGCGGCCCCGGGCGCTTTAGGCTTCGGGCGGTTCACCCATTCGCCGGACATCTGGAGCTGCCGCTCCACGTCGCGCACGGACTCGAAGTATTCATCCAGCCGCGCACGGTCTGCGGCGGTGACGCGTTTGCCCAGCCGCTTCGCCTGGTCGCCCACGAAGTCGAGCATGCTGCGGCCGGTGCCGATTTTGCGGAGTTCCTCGGTCTGCTGCGCGGGTGTGCTGGCGAGGAAAAGTTTGGCGAACACTTGCGATGGCCGGTCCACGGCGGGGATGTTCACGCCATTGCCGGTGTAGGAAAGGCTACCGTTGTAAGTGGTGAGAACGAGGCTGTCGTAGCGTGTCTGGCCGCGGAAGTGCGTGGCGAACTCCTGGTCGAGCGAGATGGTGTTCTTGAGGTTGTAGGAGTAGTCGGGATACGGCGCGCCGGTGAGCATCACGGCCTCGGCCTTGTGCCCGCCTCCGCCGGTGTTCGGATGACTGAGGCCGGAGATGATGGTGAAGTCGTCGCGCACCGCCTTGAGGTGCTGCAGATGCGGCGTGAGCGCGTAGTCGCGGCCCGCGGTGGTCGGCACGAAGACTTGCGGATCGAATCCAAACGGCGTGCCGATGGCGACGAGTCGGCGCGGGTTCGCGACGGCGGGTGCGGCGGCGGTCGCGATGGCCTTCGTCATGGATTCGAGGAAAGGCAGCGCGAGCGAGATGCCGGTGGTGCGCAGGAAGGTGCGGCGGTTGATTGGTGCGTTCATGAGGATGGGTCGGCGGATTACTTGCTGGTGAAAAGTTCGCTCTGGATCACGCCGTGCAGCAGCGTCCGGAGACCGTAGTGGTTTTTCTTTGCGGAGGCCACGATGGCATCGAGCGCGAGGATGTCGCCGGGCTCGGTGTGATGACCGGTGGAGAAAGTAACGAGCTTCGCGGCGATGCAGCGTGCCACCGCATCCGATTGCCGGAGCGCGAGTTTCTTGAACTCCTTCGGCCCCCCAAAGCGGCTGTCATCGAGCAGACTGCCGCTGGCATCCACGGCGGCACCGATGCGGTATTTCACCTTGCCGCCCTCCACGTTCAGCACCTTCACCTCCGTGCCCGTCTCGGTGGTGCGGTAGGCCTCGCGCCATTGGCCCACGGGGTCGAAGGCTTCGAGCGCAAACCCCGGCGGATCGATCTGGCGGTGGCACGAGGCGCAGGTCTCGCTGTTCTGATGCTTCGCGAGTTGCTCGCGGATGGTCGTCGAGCCGCGCGTGTCGGGTTCGATGGCACCGACGTTCGGCGGCGGCGGCGGTGGCGGGCGTCCGATGATGTTGTCCAGCACCCACGCGCCGCGCAGCACCGGCGAGGTGCGCGAGCCGTTCGCGGTCACTTTCAGCACGCTCGCCTGCGTGAGCACACCGCCGCGCACGCTGTCCGCCGGCAGGGCCGTGCGCCGCATCTGAACGCCGTCCACCGCTGGCAGTCCGTAGAATTCCGCGAGGCGGCTGTTGAGATAGGTGAAATCGGAATCGATGAGCTGCAGCAGGCTGCCATCCGTCTTGAGCAGGTCGGTGAAAAAAAGGCGCGTCTCGGAGGCGATGGATTCGCGCAGCAGTCCGTCCACTTTGGAGCTGTAAACGATCTCGTAATACTCGGGGAAAAGTTCCTTGTCGGGCATCGTGGCATCGAGGTCGCGCAGGTGCAGCCAGTGGTCGAGGAAGTCGTTCACAAACGCCTGCGAGCGCGGCGAGGTCAGCAGGCGTTCCGTCTCGCGGCGCAGCACCTCGGGCTTGCGCAATTCGCCACGGTCAGCCACCGCGCGCAACGCATCGTCGGGCGCGGAACGGGTGAGGAAATACGCCAGCCGCGAGGCCAGCGCGTGATTCGAGAGCGGGCCGGGCTCCTCGACGAGGAACAGAAAATCCGGCGAGCACAGCGCGGTCTGATACGCCTCCAGCATCGCCGACTCGAAGCATTCCTTTTGCTCCCAATGACGCGCCGCGATGGCGAGGTAGGGTGCCACTTCCTCCGCCGTCACGGGACGACGAAATGCACGCGCCAGAAATCCGGTGAGCAGTCGCCGAGCATCGGCCTCGGGATTGCCCGACACAGGCGTGAGCTTTTCGGAGTAGCGCAACGGCTGCAACGGCAGGACGGTGTCCTTCGGCAGTGACTTGAAGGGCTTCAGTTCCACGTCGCCAAACAGTCGCTGATGCCCCACCGGCGGCCACGTGTCCTGGAGCGGGCCCTCCACTTCGATCCACTCGATGCCGAGCGCGAGTCCCTGCGGTGGCGTGCCATCCTTGGCCGCATATTGGCCCAGCTTCCGCTCGCGCCGCGCCTTGTTCAGCAGATACGGCGCGATGATTACCGTGTCGCCCGGACCGAACCAATGCTCGGCCTCGACGACACCCGGCTGGTCCGCCGGTGCATCGAAGTAGCCGAGAAGCTTTTTGCTCCGCGTCGTCTTCATGGCAAACGCCAGACTGCGGCCCTGCGCGTCATGCGTGAAAGCCGACACGCGCAAGCGATAGCGGCCCGGCGAGGCCTTAGTCATCTCGGCAAATTGAAATGACTGGATCGGCACCTCGATGTGCGGCTCGGAGAAAAAATGCAGGCTGCCATCGCGCACATGGATCATCAGCTTGTTGTTCGGGTGGCTGAGCGCTCCGCCCTTCTGCTCCTTCTCATCCGAGAACGTAAACTTCCGCGTCACCACCTCGGGCCGCGCACCGCGCACGAGGGCGGCTTGCAGCGCCGTCTCCGCCGCCTCCATGTAGCGCTGAATGTGGACCGGCGAAATGCTCAACGCCGCGGACGCCGTGTCGAAGCCATCGGCGGTGTCATCCTCCGGCAGCAAGTCCTGCAGCGGCGTGGTGATGCCTAGCAAATCGCGGACGGTGTTCTCATACTCCAGCCGGTTCAGGCGGCGGATGCGCGTGCGCCCATCGCCGCGCCGCGCCTTCGCCTCCGCGGCGAGCGTCACTTTGATCCCCGAGAGAACCTCGGCGACCTGCGATTGCGGTGGACGCGGCTTTTTCGGCGGCGGCATCTCCCCGGCCTCCAGCCTGGAGAGAATGCGGCCCCATTTCTTCGCGGCCTCAGCCGGGTCGAGAGCCGCGAGGTTGTCCATACGGAACTTGCCCTTCTGCGTGTCGGCGTCGTGGCAGTCGTAGCAGTGTGCCTCAAGAAACTCCCGGGGCTTCGTCTCCGGCGATCCCAATGCTGGAAGCCATGCAGGCAAAACCGCAGAGGCGACAACGGTGAAAAGTCTGTTCCGAATATGCGTCATAAAAGGCATGGAAAGTCGGGTCAAACGGTGAACATCCGCCTCACTCCATCACCGCAAACTCAGGCGACAACAAAATGGCCTGGCAAAGCTCTTCCCAGGCGGTGAGGGGCTTTTGAGGGGCTTTCGGATTGGCGAAATCGACGCGTGCGTCCCAGCGTTTGGCCATGCCGGGCATCGCGGGCATGTCGGCGGTGGGCATGGTGATGCTGGGACTCCATTGATAAGGACCGGCGTCTTTGTCGGTCTGGCTGCTGACGATGAAGTCGAGGGTGTCGCCCTTCTTGACTGCTATCTTCGCGAGGTCGGTGCAGAGAGATTGCGCTTTGGCTTTCCATTCGCCGAGTTCGCCGGTGCGACTGCTGATGATGCGGGCGATGACGCCTTCGGTCTTCGCATCGGTGTGGGTGAGTTCGGCGGTGATGTTGATCTCGCCATCGAGTGGGGCGATCCAGCGGCGGATGCTGCTCATGGAGGAGGTGAGGCCAGAATCGCCGCCCATGGCATCGACTTTGACTTCGCTGGGTTTGCCGTCGGTGGTTTTGAGTGTGCCTTTGAAGGCTTTGCCATCGAAGGCCGTGAGGCTGGCGAATTTCGCGGTCTGCTTTGCGGCGGCATCAAAGGTGCCATAGCCGTATTGCCAGTCCTGCGACTCGGGATGCACGAGGTCGTCCTTCGGATACGCGGCGAGGTATTCGTGAGCGCGTTGCATTTCCTTGTCCGTGGGTTCGCGCTGGAAGACGCGGCGGTAGAGTTCTTCGAGGCGGCTGTTATCATCTGGCATCTCTTTGGTGAGCGTGGTGGCGAGATGCTTGGCGCTGTCGGTGAGAAGCGGGCTGTTCATCAAAATGAGCGCACGCGGTGTCAGCGCGGTGCGGCTGCGTTTCGGTGCGCTGAAGTTCGGATCGGGGAAATCAAAGCTGCGGTAGATCGAGGGCAGTGTTTTGCGATCGACGAAGGCATAAACAGTGCGGCGCGTGCTGTCGGCGATCTTCTCGGGCTTGCCGCCGAGATCGGGTTTCAGGCGGCCTGTGACGGCGAGCAGCGCGTCGCGGAAGGGTTCGAGATCAAGCGGACGCATGGGGAAATCGGCACGCTGATAGGCGGCGGTGAGCATGAGGTGCTTGTGCAGCTTTTTGAAGCTCCAGCCGTTCTGCATGAACCATGCGGCGAGGTGATCGAGCAGCGGCTGGTTTGTCGGTTTGTCGCCACGGAAGCCGAAATCGCTCGGCGTGCCGACGATGGCGTCGCCGAAGTGCCAGGCCCACACGCGATTCACGATCACACGAGCGGTGAGTGGGTTGTTTTTACTCGCAATGGCCTGCGCGAGCTGGAGTCGGCCGCTTTTGTCCTTCGGGAAAGGCTCCGGCGCGATGTGATGCAACGCGGTGATGAACTGACGCGGCGCGGCAGGACCTGGGGTGTTGGGATTGCCGCGGATGAAGACTTTGCCGTCATGCATCTTTTCGGCATCGACGAAGGTCATGGCGCGGGCGGGTGCGCCGGGATGATTTTGCAGTTCGGTGAGCGGCTTGGCGGTGTTGCGGCGCAGGCCATTGGCGACATCGCGGTTGGCGAAGAGCCGGTTGCTGAGGAAGTCTTTGCCCGCGAGCACGAAGGGTGAGTTGTCATCAAGGAAGATGGCGCGGAGCTGCTGGCCTTCGGCATCGGGTAGCGGATTGTTTTTCTGCGCGGCGAGGGCGCGGTCGATGCTGGATTTTTCGAGTTCGGCGATGGGAAGGCTGAGTTCGTCGGTGGTGGGAATGCAGAGCACGCGCAGGTGCTCGCGCCAGTTCTCGGCCCACAGCGCATCGACCTCGCTGTCGTAGAGGTGATTGTAGATGTCAGCGATGTCGCGCAGGGATTTGGGCTTGGTTTTGCCGAAGCTGCGGGCGACGGAGGGGATGAGCTTTTTGTCGGCGTTCTTGCCGTAGGCTTCGCAGAGCGCGGGAGCTTTCGCGGCGAACTCGGCCTCGGGCAGCGCGGAAAGTTCGAGCCAGGGGGTGAAGAACTCGGGATGGCCTTTGACCCACTTGTCCCAGTTGGCGATGAAGCGGTTGTGGATGCCGTTGTTGAGCTTGCGCGGATCGAGGATGTCAGGCGTGACCTTTTTGTCTTTGTAACTGTTGGTCAGATTGGAGTCGTGCGCGGCTAGGAGGTGGTCGCCGATACGGGAGCGCAGGGCGCTGAAGCTGCGATCTGCCTCGAAGGCGACGACGCGGATGTATTCGGTGCGGGCGGCTTTGTTTTTCTCGGCGTATTCGCGGACTTGCGGCGTGTCTTCCTGCGGCAGCGCGGGCTGGATTTCGGGCTCTTTGCTGCTCTTGAGGATGGAGTAGAGGCCGTAGTAATCCTTGGTCGTGATCGGTTCCAGTTTGTGATCGTGGCAGCGCGCGCAGCCGATGCTCAGGCCGAGGAGTCCGCGACCCATGACGTCGATGGTGTCGTCGAGCGTGTCATCATCGAGACGGCGGTCTTTACGCCGTCCGAGGCCGAGGAAGCCCATGCCTGCGAGCGTGCGCGTGTCCTTCGCAGTGTCGAGTTGATCAGCGGCGATTTGTTCGAGGATGAAGCGGTCGTAGGGTTTGTCGTCGTTGAACGCCTTGATGACATAGTCGCGATAGGTGAAGCCATTCGGGTAGGTGTCATCGCCGTTGTAAATGGCCCCCATGTTGTCGGCATAGCGTGCCACATCGAGCCAGTGGCGGCCCCAGCGCTCGCCATAGCGCGGGTCGGTGAGGAGTTTGTCGATGAGCTTCTCAAAAGCCTGCGGTGAGTTGTCGGCGGCGAAGGCATTGACCTCCGCATACGTTGGCGCGATGCCAATGAGGTCGAGGTAGGCGCGGCGGATGAGCGTGCGCTTGTCGGCGGATGGTTTGCCCTTCGTGCCAATCAAATCATCAAGCGACGCAGGCTTGGGATCGACCACGGGCTGGAAGGACCAGTGTTTCTTCGAGTCTTCGAGGTGCTGCTCGATCTTGGTTAGTGTGCGAGGGCCGCTGCGGGGATCGTGAGCGCCCGCTTTGATCCATGCCTCAAGGTCAGCGATCTGAGCGTCGCTGAGTTTATTCTTTGGCGGCATTTGGAGGTCTTTGTCCTCCCACTTCACGGCAGCGAGGAGGAGGGACTTGGATGGATCACCCGCGACGAGTGCGGGGCCCGTGTCGCCGCCTTTGAGGGTGGCGTCTTTGGTATCGAGGAGGAGATTGCCTTTCTGTTTCTTGTCCGCGCTGTGGCACTCGTAGCAGTGTTCAACGAGGATGGGGCGGATCTTGGATTCGAAGAGGTCAGCCTCCTGAGCATGGAGACGTGCTCCATTTGCCAGAAATATGGCGAGAATGATGTGTCGGCAGCTCATACAATTTCGATTCATGCCAAAACACCCTTCACCACATGCCCATACACATCGGTCAGCCTGAAATCCCTGCCCGCATACCGATACGTCAGCTTTTCGTGATCAAAGCCCAGCAGATGCAGAATGGTCGCGTGCAGGTCATGCACATCGACTTTGTCATGCACGGCCAGGGCACCGAAATCATCCGTCGTTCCATACACGGTGCCCGGCTTTGAGCCGCCGCCGGCCATCCACATGGTGAAGCCACCGGCGTTGTGATCGCGACCGATGCCTTTCTTCTTCGCCACGTCGTTGTTATCGCTCGTCGGCGTGCGGCCGAACTCGCCGCCCCAGAGGATGAGCGTATCCTTGAGCATGTCACGCTGCTTGAGATCGGTGAGCAGCGCGTGCAGGGGCTGATCAGCGGCAGAGCAGAGTTCGCGATGACGTTCGTCATTCAAATCATGCGTGTCCCAGTTGTTGTGATAAACCTGCACGAAGCGCACGCCACGCTCGACGAGACGCCGTGCGAGCATGAGCTGGCGGCCCATCTCGGTGTCGCCGTAGAGATCGCGAACCGATTTCGGCTCGCGGGTGAGGTCGAAGGCATCCGTGGCCTCGACCTGCATGCGGAAGGCCGTTTCAAAAGCACTCACACGACCTTCGAGCAAGGCATCGCCCGGATGCTTCTGGGCAAAGTCCTCGTGCATCTGGCGCATGAGATCGAGCTGGCGGCGCTGCTCACGCAGGGAGGTGGTGCCGCTGCGGATGTGCTCCAGCATCTTCGTCACCGTCGGGTCCTTCGTTGGGATACCCGTGCCACCGCACCACGCAGGCAGGAAGGCATTGCTCCACTGCTTGTCCCCGCTGCTCGTCGTGCCGTTCGGCGATAGCGAAACGAACCCCGGCAGGTTTTGATTTTCCGTGCCAAGGCCATACACAGTCCACGATCCCACGCTGGGGCGCACGCTGGCGAACTCGCCCGTGTTCATCACGAGCTGCGCTGGCTCATGCACGCTCGTCTTTGTGTGCATGGAGCGGATCACACAGAGGTCGTCGGCATGGGTGGCGAGCTTCGGAAACAGCTCGCTGATCTCCATGCCGCTCTGGCCGTGCTTCGTGAACTTGAAGGGAGAGCGTTGGAGCTTCCCGCTGAGTCGTCCCATGCCGCTCGCAACTTCACCCGCCGCCTTTTGGTAATCCTTCATCACCTCATCGGCCATTTTGCCGTGATACTTCTCCAGCGCGGGCTTCGGATCAAAGGTGTCCACCTGCGAAGGCCCTCCCTCGCAGAAGATGTGGATCACCCGCTTCGCCTTCGGCGCGAAATGCGGCTTCTTGGGTGCCAGCGGGGACAAGGGGGCGGACTCCGCCGCCATGCCGAGTTCCTGCAGCATCGAGGCCAAACCAAGACCGCCGAGGCCGAAGGCACTGCGCGTGAGAAAATCACGACGCGTGGAGATGGGGCGGGTGCTGGAGCAGAGACGGGGATTCATGGGATTAAAATACGTGTTGGATTGGGGTATCTCACTTCTGGGTTGGAACAATCTCCCTAATGTCTTTTAGTCTAAGACTAAAGGATGCGGTCATGGTTTGAAAAAGGCTATCAGGATGCGGGAGAGCACTTGCTCGCCGAACTCATTGGCGTGCACACGGTCGCGGTAGAAGGCGTGGGGGTGCTGCTGCGATGAGACGAGGTAGTCGGCCCAGGAGCGGGTCATGTCGAGATAGGCACAGCGTTCGTCCGAGGCGAGCTGCCGCAGGGCCTGGCCGTAGGCACCCGTGCCGGAATGGGGAGCGAGAGCGAGCTTGGCAGGATCACGCAGATCCACGCGGCCAAAGACACCGCTGGTGAGGAGGAACTCCACGTCGGGTAGTCCAGCCCGAATTTGCTGAATGACTTCTCGGATGCTGGCGATGTCCTTTTGACTGATGCCACCGATGTGAATGAGGTCGGGCTGGCGCGGGAGGATGTATTTCTGCACACGGCCTTCTTCTTTGAAATGATGGCAGCCACCGCCGCCTCGGATATAGACGGTGAGTTTGATCCGCACCTTCGGGTAGGCCTGCTGGAGCTTGGCTACCCAGCCGCTGCGCACGGTGTCATTGATGATGCTGTCGCCGAGGGCCAGAATGTGCAGGTCTCCGCCTTCGGTGAGGATGCGGCGCGTGCGAGAGAGGTGGTTCCAGGCATTCTCTGGAGGAGTGAAAGTGCCATGGGGTATCTCGGACTCGATGCGGGCGATTTGTTCCAAGGTCCGGCCCGGATAACGCGATGGCGCAGGCACTTCAGCGGGCACCTGGCCGATGGGGGTGCCCGGTTCCAGCGGGGCACTGAAGATGAAGTAATCCACCTCAGACTCCTCATCTCGCATGGGCAGATTAGGTGGGTAGAGAAGTGGCAGCGGGCCTTTACGCGGAAAGGTCTTGGGCGAATCGGCTACCAATGAGCTGTCATCGAGTCCTGGCGTGGGCGCAGCGGTCTGCTCCAAGGCATTGCGTGTGCCGGGGGCAGCGTTTTGAGCAGTGGCAAGCAGCGCCGGGATGAAAAGCAGGGTGAGTAGAGTTTTCATGCGTTGAGGGAAATGCTTTGAGCAGCGGCGTGGCACAACGCGGTGATTTCTGACCATCGTTGCTCGCGCACAAGAGCACGGTCGCAGATCCATGAACCACCGATGGCGGCGACGCTGGGTAGGGCAAGGTAGTCACTCATGTTGTTGGCATTCACCCCGCCGAGCGGGACGAACTGCACGCCGGTATGCGCGTAGGGTCCGGCGAGGGATTGGAGCATGGCGAGGCCGCCCGCAGGCACGGCGGGGAAAAACTTCAGCAGACGGCAATCTAAGGCGAGCGCGGCCTCGACATCGCTGGGTGTCATGACGCCGGGCATGAAAAACAGACCTGCGTCTCTGGCGGCACGAACGACATCCGCATTCAGACCAGGACTCACGCCGAACATGGCTCCGGCAGCGACGGATTCATGCACCTGCTGGGGTGTGAGCACGGTGCCAGCGCCGACGAGCATTTCAGGGCACTCAGCACGGATGGCGCGGATGGCTTCCAGTGCGGCAGGTGTTCGCAGCGTGACCTCGATGATCGGTAGTCCACCCGCGCTCAAGGCTTTGGCCAGAGGAACAGCGTGGGCGGCATCATCAATGATGGCGACGGGGACGATGCGATGTTGTCGGATTTGGTCGTTCATGCAGATGGCTCAGTGGGTGGTGATGACCGGCGCGATTTGAGTGCCAGGGCGAACAGAGGGGGCGGCGGCCTTTTGTTGGAAGGCTTTGAACAGAGCGCAGATGAAGTTTCCACTCATGATGCCCTGCACGTCGGCGGCGTTGTAGCCGCGTTGTTGGAGCAAGGCGGGCAGCTTGGTGAGGTCGGCGATGGTTTCGAGATCGGCCGGGGTTTGCTCGGTGCCAAAGCAGCCGTCGAGATCGGAGCCGATGCCGCAGTGGCGTGCGGTGCCGGTGAGCTGGCAGATGTGGTCCATGTGATCGACCACCGTGTTGAGGGTGACACCGGCGGACTGCGGTGTGGTCTGGCCACGCACCCAGCCTGGAGCGAGCATCCAGGCATCGAATGCGGCACCGATGACGGCATCGCGTTGGGCCAGCGCGAGGATCATATGATCGCTGAGCTGACGATTGTGCGGGACGAGGGCGCGGCAGTTGTGATGGCTGGCCCAGATGGGGCCGTCGTAAAGTTCCAGCGCCTGCCAGAAGGCATCGTCACAAAGATGCGTGGCATCAAGGATCATGCCGAGCTGGGAGGCCTCGCGCAGCAGCGCCTTGCCCTCATCACTGAGTTTGCCGGTGGCATCCGTGCCGTTCACATAGACGCCGGGGCCGTAATGCGCGGGGCCGATGGCACGCAGGCCGCGTGCATGGGCACGATGCAGATGATCGAGCGTGACGAGCGAGTCCGCACCCTCTAGCGAAAGCACATAGCCGATGGGCAGGGCGAGGTGCGAGTCGTCATTCCGGGCGAGGGCTTGCTGCCAGCGGTTGATGTGGTTTTGCAGAGCCACCGCATCGCGGAGTTGCACGAGTTCGCCCGCTTCTTCCATGCACTCATACCAGGCGAGCTGGGCCTGTGTCATGGACCATGCTTGCGGCTGGGAGCGCCAGCCGAGGATGGGGCTGTAGGCATTCCGCTCCACGCGGGCGAGCTGTGTAGCGACACAGAGGCCGATGCCTGCACGACGCATTTCTCCAAAACTCACCACACCGCGCCCACGGTCTGGTTTGTCCTTCAAGTGGGCTTCCTGAGCACGGATTCTGGCGAGTGGCTGCGTCAGATCACGGTTCCATTCAATGGCGTTGAGGGCGAGATCGAGGTGAGCGTCGAGGATGAGCATGGATTGGGGTTCGGTTGAGATTAGGAAGGCAACAAGGCAGCGGCCAGAAGTGTGAGCAGAAGACCAGCGATGCCGATGATGGTTTCGGTGATGGTCCAGGTTTGCAGCGTCTCGCGCACGGTGAGGCCGAGGCTTTCTTTGACGATCCAGAAACCGCCATCATTGAGGTGCGAGAGAAAGAGCGAGCCGAAGCCGATGGCGAGCACCAGCAGCTCACGATTCACAAGGCTGCCAGGAGTGATGAGTGGTGCGATCAGCTCCGCTGCGACGGTGATGGCGACCGTGGCGGAACCCGTCGCCACACGGATGAAAGCCGCCGTAAGCCACGCATACAACAACACGGGCAGATGCGCTTCAGCGGCGAGTCCGCCCAGCACGCGTGCCACGCCGCTCTCCGTCAGCACACGGCCAAAGCCTCCGCCCGCGCCCACAATCAAAAGCATCATGCCCACGCTGGCACCGCTTTGCTCCACACTGCGCATCAGGGCCGCAAGATCACGCCCACAGCGCAATCCCAGCGACCAGAGGCTGAATAGCACGCCGATGAACATGGCGGCGACAGGATGTCCGACACCCGTCAGGCAGCGCCCGACCACGGATGCCTGGGCATGAAGCAGCTCCACCAGCGTGCTGCCGAGCATGTGTAGCACCGGCAGCAGAATGGTGAGCAGCGTGATGCCGAAGCCCGGTAGCACCTGAGACAGCGATTCGTCACTCGACCGCTCGGGTAGCGCGGGCTGCACGGCGATCCTGGCAAAAAACGGTCCTGCCACTGCCGCCGTGGGAATACCGATGAGCAGCGCCCACAACAAGACCTTGCCCGTGTCTGCCTGTAGCGCGGCCACGGCAATCACCGGCCCCGGATGCGGCGGCATGAGGCCGTGCATCACGGAAAGAAAGGCGAGCATGGGAACCGCCAGCGTGAGAAAAGGCCGCCCCGTCTCCCGCGTGAGGCTGACGAGGACGGGCAGCAGCAGATACAGCCCGACGGCGAACCACGTGCTCAAACCGACCGTGATGGCGAGGGCGATGATGCACCAGCCAGCATTGGCTTTGCCAAAGAAACGCGTGAAACGCTGCGCCAGCACCGTGGCACCGCCGGACTCCGCCAGCACACGCCCGAGAATGGCCCCGAGAATCACGAGGGGGGCCACACTGCCGAGTGTCCTACCCAGTCCAGATTGAAACGTCTCCAGCACACCTGGAAACGTCCACGCCACCGTGTTCGAGGTCGGCACCACACACAGCAGCACCGCGCCACCGCCCATGAGCAAAGAAGTCAGCGTCAGCGCGAGAAAGGGATTCCAGCGCCAGCGGGTGACGAGCAGCACCAACATGACCACTGCCATGCCGGCCAGCGCTAGAAGCGATCCGTTCAATACCGCGCCCGTCATGTCAGTCGTGGGTGTTGCAAGAATCGCATCAAGTGCGTGGCTGCGCCAAGCTTGGCGGCGACGCCGTGGAACCCTTTAACCTGCAATGGTGCGATGGGATCATTCATGGACCTAAGACCGTGCAAGCGCGCGCCCAGAAGCAGTGAAATCCTCCAGTTCACGCAGCCCGGAGATGTTCCGACCATCGAGATGAGCTTGCATGGCGAAGACGGCCCGGCGGAAGATGAAACTCTGGTTCGCCCCGCCGCGTGGCATCGCTGTCGTGACGGTTTCACCGAGCAGGAAGCGGCGCAGGCGCATGGCGGGGTGGTCTTGGGTCAGCATCTCGCCAGTGCGCACGCCTTCGAGGAACTCAGCGCATTTGGCAGGGTCGATCTCATGGTAAAGCACGGCGGCGGAGAGGAAGGCGGCTTGGCTGAGGCCGCGCTTAGATTTGTTGTCACCTTTCATCAGAGCGAAGACCGCACGGATGTGCTCTAGGTGGCATTCGAGCGTTTGCTTCACGAGGAAGTCGCTGGGCACCACGCCGCTATCACTGCGCACGAGGCGGCGGGTGAGACAGGTGGCAATCTCCACCTCCTGGCGCTGGAAGGCGTGCCCGGCGAGGAACAGGGCGTCAAAAAGGGTGCGCCTGCGCTGGCGGTCCACTTTCTCCTGACACGCTTTGGGCAGGCCGAGGGTGATGAGCATGGGCACGGCTTGATTGGCGCGCACGATGGCGCTGAGGCGGTGCTGGCCGTCCACGAGCACACCATGGTCGTCGAAGCCAATGCCGCCGGGGGTGAGCCGCCACTCGCCCGCTTTGATTTCAGCAACGTATTTCTGGATCACTTTTTCGGAGATCTTGCGGTTGTGGATGTTTCGCTCCAGCAGGCGCTGGGCCGCAGCGGGAGTGAGCTGGACGGCGATGGTCCGAACACCGGAGATTTCTTCCAGCGAGGACAAGTTAACTGCATGCGACTGGCCATTGAGTTTGAAGGGAGGGTTCAATCGTTTGTGGGGTTTAGGTTAGCGCTCGCTTTATTGACTGTCCGGATCTTCGGTTGCGCGGCAGCAGCAGTGGCTTGGGTGGGTAGAGTTTGGCCAGGGTGTCATCGCGCAGCCAGGTGCTCAGAGAGGCCAAATTGACACCGAGGTGCGCGGCGATGAGACGCTTAGGAACGCCGGTTCGCTGCATGGCGCGGGCCTCGGCGAGAAATGCGGCTTTTTCTGCCGAGGTGTATTTGGGAGGCGGTGGCATGAAGGGAAGGCGCAGGAGGATCTCCACTGTTTAGCATTTTCGGCGGCGGCGCGTTACGAGACCCACGAGGCCGAGCATGAGGAGCACTGCGCGGCCTGGCTCAGGGACGACGACGATGATGCCGCTGGTGGTGAAGCGGCTGAAGTCCCAGGCGAAACCGGAACCGCTAATGTCCGGCAGGTCGAGGTCAGCACCTTCGTCGCCATTGCCGGTGAGGTAGCCGCTGTTGAAGGTGAAGCCCGTGAAGTTTGGGATCACCAAGCTGGCCCAGTCCAGCAGGTTGAAGGCCTGCCCCCTCGCTGGGGTGAAGCTGCTTCCGACGACCTGGAGGCTGCCGGTGGTGGTGAGGAAGTTCAGGTTGTAGCCGCTGCCACTGCCGGGATTGTTAAAGACCAGTCGATCATGACTGCCAGTACCGGAGATGGCATCCACCCAAGCGTTGTAACCCGCTGTGCCGAGGACATTGCCACCATAGGTGGCGTCGGTGATGGTGGGCGTGCTGATGCCGAGGATGATGCTGCCTTGGAGGCTGCTGGTGCTGGCTGATGCCGTGGCAGGGGTGAAAGTGAGGGTGCCGTGGCTGCTGTCTGCCACGCTATCTCCAGGGCGAATGGTGGAGCCGCTATCAGCCGTGAAAGTGGTGCCTTGAATGACGCCGCTGCCTAGGATGGTGCTGCCGCTCTGGACGGTGACGGCTCCAGTGCCGGCGCGTCCGTTGCCGTTGCTGCCGACTTGCAAACTGCCACCGCTGACGGTGGTGGTACCGGTGTAGGTGTTCGTGCCGGTGAGGGTCAGGGTGCCTGAGCCAGCTTTCGTGATGCTGCCGCCGGTGCCGGAGATGACGCCAGCGAAAGTGGTGCTGGTAGTGTCGCCGCCGACATTGAGGTTCTTGGCTCCCAGGATGACGGATGAACCACTTACTCCGGCGAGAGAACCCACAGTCTCGCTACCAGCGGTGATTCCTGAGATTTGGAAGACTGCGCTGCTGCCGGTGACATTTACCGCGCTGATGTCGGCCAGCGCTCCCGAGCTGCTGAGTTCCAGGGTGCCAGCGCTGACGGTGGTGGTGCCGCTGTAGTTGTTAGCCGCCGTGAGAGCGAGCGTGCCCGCACCGATTTTTGTCAGGCCGCCCGTTCCACTCATCACGCCCGTGAACCGACCGTCCACGTTCGTGCTGCTGGTGCCGTTGGCCACTTCGATGAAGCGCTGGCGGTTGCCGAGGTTGATGGCATTGGCAAATTCCAGGGTGTGCGTGGAGGTGGCGGAGCCGAGCCTGAAGATGGCATCGTAATCGGCTGTGCCAGAGCTGTCGGTGAGAAAGTTGCTGGCTCCCCAAGTGAGAGCGGTGGGGCTGGCCACACCACCGAGGGCGACCACACGGTCCGCTCCATGAGCACTGAAGCCACCATCGCCGAGGATGGAGACGTTATTGACGGATGTGCCGACTGCGCGTGTAAGATCGCCTGCGTTGCCGGTTTCCAGATCCGCACCGATCTCAAAGATGCCTCCTCCATAGATGCGCAGCACGTTGGTGTTGTAGGTCATGGCTTGATTGAAGCGCAGCGTGCCTTCCGTGACATACACATCCCCAGGATTGTTGGATTTAGAATAGACCACCAAGCCGGGCCCGTTTTTGACGATGGCAATCCCTGAATTATTCATATTCATGGTGGTCGTGCCGGTACCGTAGTTGGCGATGTTGTAACTGGTGCCGAAGGTCACAACGCCGGTGGTGGAGGTGATCGTGGCGTCGTTGTTTCCAGTGACGAGAATGCTACGTCCGGAGGCGTTCGGGGTGAGGTTCAGGGCTCCCATGCTGAGGGTTACGGCTCCACCCGAGGTGCTTATGTCAAGGGTTTGGAAATTGAGCGCCGCCGTGCGGGTGAGATCGGCGCTGAGTTTGTAGTTCGTCGTGTTCGTCGTCGCAGTGCCAGCGTCCAGCGTTGTCGCGCTGGTATAGCGGACGATGTTGTTTGAGCCATCCTGCGTGGCAAAGCCGATGCCGGTGGCGTCCTGCACATACAGATTCGCCCGCTTGCTGCCTGCGGTGGTGGTGCCGAGTAGGACGAGGTTGTTGATAACGGCGACGGTGCTGCCAGAGTCCGTGGTGGAGAAAGCACTGGTGGTCTTGAGTGTGTTGGTGCCCGATGCGGAAAGGTCCACAAGCACTGGATTGGTGTTGCCACCTGAAGTCCAAGCCCCGGTCGTAAGGGTCGCGCCGCCCTCCACCCGGATCCCGCTGCGGGAGTAGAGCACCGTGGTGACAGTGCCGATGGTGTCGGTGGTGCTGCCGCTGCCTTTGAACGTGATGCGCCCGCCATTGAGGCTGAGGTTGCCGGAGGTGATGTAGGGGTCCGCCGAGGCGTAGTCGAAGAGCAGAGTGCCACCGGAGGCGATGGTTGCCCCTGTGTAGCTGTTGGCTCCAGTGAGCGTGAGCGTGCCGGTGCCAACCTTGCGGAGCGTGCCGGGGCCGGCCCCCGCGCCGCTGATGATGCCCGCGTAGGTCGTGCTGGTGTGGTTCCCACCCACGATCAAACCTCCGCTCGTGCCTCCCGTGGTGATGTTTCCACCGGTGGTCCCACCACCGGCGATGGAGCCAATGACGCGGATCTGATTTCCCAGGGCCAAGGTCGCTGTGGTCTCATTGGCGATCGTGATGGGGGCATTGATTCCGAGCGACGATACCGAACTCGTCCCGCTGGCCGCCAGCGTGCCGGCCAGGATCTGGATGGGGGCCGAGAAGGTGTTCGCTCCACTGAGCGTCAGGATGGAGGTGGCACTGTTTTGCGTGATGCCGGTGATGGTGCTGCCGATCACGGCACTGATCCCCGCCGCGCCGGAACCCGCACCGGTGTGGGTGATGGCACCCCGGTTGTTCACGCCCAGCGTGGAGATGGTGATGCCTCCCGTGTTGCCGTTCACGACGCTCAAGTCCGTGACATTCGAGCCGATGCCGCCGCTGATGGTGATGCCAAGGAAGTTGGTGGCATTGCTCACCAGCAGTGTGCCGGAGTTGTTGATGGCGTTGGTGGAAAAGATCAGACCGCCGCCATTGGTGGGGTTGATACTAAAGTTGTTATTCCCCGTCACGCCGCCCGTGAGTTCATAGGTGCCGTTGGCGCTATTGGTGGTGACGTTGAGGATGCCGGTGGTGTTTGAAGCGAGGACGATGGGGTTGTTGTAAACATAGAGGCCGCCGACACCCAGCGTGGTGCCCACTCGCAATGTGGCATTGGCATTGCCACCAGCGCTATCACCCAGCGTGATCGTGCCGCTGCCAAAGGCATTGTTTCCGGTGACGCCTGCGGCGGAAAGCGTGCCTGCCCTAATGACCACACCACCGGTGAAGGTGTTCGCGCCATGCAGCAGCAGCTCACCGCTGCCTACCTTGACCAGGCTGCCTCCGGTTCCTGTGATCGTGCCGCCAAACACGGTGTTTGTGGAATTCCCGACGGTCAGCGTCCTGCTGCCCAGCGCCACGGTGCCGCCACTGGTGCCAAAGGTGACCTGTCCAGCCGTGCCCTGCCCGCCTCCGCCTGCAAGGGAGCCGATGGTGAGATCGAAGCCGTTGAGATCGAGGATGGCGTTGGAGTTATCAGCGAGGCTCACCGCAGCGCTCGTGCCCAAGGCCTGGGCGTGCCCCACCTTCACCGTGCCACCGGTGATGTAAGTCCCGCCTGTGTAAGTGTTCTCGCCATTGAGGATCGTCGTGCCAGGTCCGGCGAGCGTCAGGTTCGTGGGATCGACACCGTTATCCGCAATGGCCGAGTTGATGGTGAGCTGTGTGCCGAAATTGATGAACTGAAGCGCATCCGCCGTGGTGCTCGATCGAAGCGTGCCGCCCGTGATCGTGGAGGTGGAACCTGGGGTGACGAGCACGCCACCAGTCGAGACGATGTTGTTGGTGCCTTGCAGCGTCAGTGTGTGATTGCCATTGAAACGCAGCGTATTGACGGTGAAGTCCGCCGCGGGCGCGTCTCCATCGGTGACATCCATGTTGCGGGTCGATGTATAGTTCGCGTTGCCCGTGCTGTAGCTGCCGCCTGCATCCGTGAAGGCCACGAGGTTCTGTGTGCCAGAACCGGTGCGGCCCGCCCACGTCGTGCCGCCGATGGTGGCGTAGGCAACATTGGAGCTATTGGTGAAGACATTGTTGCTCACGTTGGTGGTCGAGGTGCGCACGCCGTTGGTCGCGGACTGCGTGCCCGTGGGTAGCGTGATATTCAGTGTGCTCCCCACATTGCGGGTGATCGCTCCCATATTAAGCAGCAGCGGATTGGCGGTGACATTCGCGGTCAGGCTGAGCGCGGAGGCATTGCCCGCCGTGAGCGTGGTGGAGGCAAAGGTTTGGCTGTTCGTCGTCGAAGCCTTGCCGATGAGACTGAGCGTACCGCCGGCCAAATTCAGCCCAGAGCTGGACGAGATGATGTTCGTCGCCGGAGCGGTGGCACCGGAGAAGTCGAGGGCGAGAGTGCCGAGGTTGATGCGTGTGCTGCCGGTGTAAGTGTTCGTGCCGGTAAGCGTCTGTGTTCCCGTGCCCGTCTTAATGATGGCACCCGTCCCGCCGCTGATCACCCCTGCAAAGGAGGTGTTCGTGTTATCCAATCCCAGTGTGAGGATGAGGCTGTTTGCCAAGGTGACGTTACCCCCCGTCGTGCCGCCGCCAGCGAGGGAACCGATGGTCTGGCTCGTGTTCGCGACACTGAGGTCGAGAATCGTCCCGGCCGTGTTGGCGAGGGTGATCGCATTGGCTGAGCCGAGCGCCTGCCCCCCCCGCACCAGTGCCCGCCCGGAGCGTGCCGGCATTGATCGTGATGCCGCCGGTGAAGGTGTTGAGGGTGTTCGGCAATCCCAGCGACCACGTGCCCGCGCCACTTTTCACGATGGCCAGTTTCCCGCCGGAAGTGCCGTTGGTCAGGACTCGCACCTCGTTGCCGGTCGCCGTATTGCTGCCGTTGAGGTTGACCGTGGTCGTGTTGCCTGCCGTGGATACGCCCGAAACATTCGCAATACTCAGCAGACTCGTCCCGGAAGTCGCATTCGCCGTGAAAGTCGCCGAGCCGCCATTGCCCTGAATGGTGATAGCGCTGGAGATGGTGTCGGTGTGATTGCCCGTGCCCAAGAGGTTTTGAATCACGCCACCATTCGTGAGCAGGAGATTGCCGCTAGAAAGGGTGAATCCAAAGGTGGACGTGTTGCCAAAGGTGATGCCGCCGATGTTGCGATTGGCGTCCACCGTCACCGTGCGTGCCGCCGTGAGCGTGTTGGAAAAAGTGGCTATGTCCGCGCTGGTCAGGATCGAAGTCGAGCCTGGGACGCCCGCCGTCCAGCTCCCCGCTGTGCTCCAGTTGCCAGCGGCATCGACATTCCAAGAGGAGTCGGCAGCGTGCGATGACAAGGCACCGGCAATGCACGCAACAGCGCACAGAAGTCTGAACACGCCTTTCGGGAGGGAACGCTGAAACGGAATCTTTTTCATGGGCTTGACCAAAAGAGTCCACTCCGCGAAAAAGAGAAAGTTCGTTGCGTAACAATCTCCCTAAACACCTTTAGTCTTTACCTAATCTGAGCCATGGCAACCGAACCCCGCCGCTACTTCAAAGAACTCCGCTTCCGCCAGCTTAGAGCGCTCGTCGAACTTGCACGCAAAGGCAGCTTCACCGCTGTGGCTGAGACATTGCAGATATCCGTGCCCTCCGTGTGGCAGCAGATCAAGGCGCTGGAGGATGAGTTTGGTGCTGCGATGGTGCAGCAGTCTGGCAAAACCGCCGTGCTCACTCCGCAGGGCGAGCTGCTGGTGCAATTGTCGCAGCCGCTCGTCGAAAGCTTCGACCTCATCCGCGAGCTCTTCGCCGTTCAAAACCAAAAACTCGCCCGTCGCATCACCGTGGCCACCACGGCGAGCCTGCTGCTGCACGAGCTGCAAAAGCCGCTCGAGATCTATCGCAAACGCTTTCCAGAGGTGGAGTTGTCGTTCATCGACCGCCCGTCCACGATGGCGCGCAAACATCTCGAAGACGGTGAGGCCGATGTTGCCATCATCGGCCAGATCGATGCGCCGAAGCAGCCGCGCATCGAAGTCACACCCGTGACCGCTTATTCCTTCGTGCTCGTTTGCCCGATCGGACATCCATTGCTCGAAGCGAAGAGACTGAAGCTCACTGACCTCATCAAGCAGCCACTTGTTTTGCCCGGCTCAGGTGCCAACTCACGCCGCCACATTCAAGACGTCTTCGAAGCCGCTGCACTCTGGCAAAAGGCCAACGTCGCGCTCACCGCGAGCACCTTCGACATCGTCGTCGGCTACGTGCGAATGGGTTTCGGCATCAGCGTCACTTCCGTGAGCCCGATGATCCTCAAAGAAGCCGCCCAAGGCCACAGCAGCTATCGCGGCGTCGCCTTCCGTGATCTTTCGAAGCTCTTTGGCCGTGAGGAGGTCGTGGTGCTCCATCGCAAAGCGAAGGTCGAGCTACCACATCACCTGGCGTTTCGCGATATCGTGGTGAAGGCTTTGATACGCTAACTCCGAGCCTGGAGAACCAAGCTTAAACCGAGGGTAGGCGGAGATATTGGGCTTTCAGGTTCAATGGGCTTCGGCACAGTTAGCGGATGTCATGCCGCTCACCCTTGTTATCATCCTGCCATGTCTCCCAAATCCATTCAGAGTGCCTTCTTTGCCAGCATGACCGATCCGCAGGCATTCCGGCTCATGTTTGATCAGCAGCCCAACGTGTTCTTCTTTGTGAAGTCCGCTAGAAAATTGCTTTGGCAGGCTGCTGCGTGCCGATGAGCACCGCTCCGTGCAAGGGAATCTCTTTTCGTGCGCGTCTGTGACCTTGGGTCGGCTCCCCACCACGCAAATTCCATGCAAACGCGAATTTGTGCTTTCCACTTTTTTTCGTGTTTGAGGCCGCCATGAAGTCTCTCAACGTTCAAGCAGGTAGGCGCATACTTACCCCTCCAACGGCAAGCACCAGCACGTAAATGCTTGCCAAACGAGCATCCCGCGCTGGCTTGATGTGGGACATTGCCTCTGATTTTCTTGCTCTTGCCTACTTCCTCTCACTGTTAGGGTGCAGGCCGCTGCGAACAGCCACGAGGCCTGCTAAACCCTGATGAGCAAGGCTGTTGCGCACGCATGATGATCAGCAGTGATAACCAACGTTGCAGGAGAACTGAGGCGGCAGCGGAAACCTCCCAAGTGTCATGGTTGTGCATCATTGTTGCGCAACAAGGTTGGAAGGGCGCGATGCGGGTGATTTCTTGGCCGAGGCGTCCTCGCCGCCGAGGCATTGCAGCGCATCTGATAACATTTCGAGCCAGCCGTCTTCGTCACCCTCCAGCCCCTGATCGAACAGTTTGATCCATTGATCCAGCTCCTCAGCCGACATACGCAGTTGGAGGCAGCCTTCGTCGGTGCGCTTGCTGCGTGCTTCGGCTTCAGCGACAGCCTCCCGCGACTGCAACTCCGTCCTCAAACTCTGCTGGATCGATTCAAGGTGAGGGCGCATCAGCGCGGTCGCCTTTGAGATGATCTGGTGCCTGACCTCCGCGTGGGCCTGGTGCAGCAGCGTGTAGCGTTTGCTGGTGAGGCGTTCGTCAGCGAGCACGGCGAGGCGCTGCTCGTTTTCTGGGGAGGGATCAGCCGTGAAGGCCCCGTATGCGGCCTTTTGATCGAGCAGGACACGCTCCGGGCGCAACTGCTCCATCCGTTCCGAGTGCCGCTCCCAGTTGTCTTGCAGGGATTTGAGGGCGATGACCTGGGCTTTGCTGAGAGCGGGCAGTTTCAGAGATTGGATCAGGAGGTTGAGCGAGGGCGGCATGGTGTGTGTGACTTGTCGATGGTGTGAAGTGATGAGTGCTGCCGTTGTGGCGCAAAGATGGATTACAGCAGTGGATGCTCAGCCGTGGTTGCGGCAGCCTGGGAAGGAGTGGCTTTATCGGCGAAGAATAGGGGCAGCAGTTTGCCGCCACCGATGTCCATGGCGGCATCGGCCTGGAGCTTTCCGTCCTTGAGGCGCAGTAGGAGCGTCACGCGGCTGTGGCCAGTGAGTTGAGCGAGGCGGTTCAGCGAGATGTAGCAGCGTGTGGTGGCAAGGGTGCTCATGAGCAGTTAACAAGAGCGGTCATGTCAAAGCGTGGTGCTGAAGTGTCGGCAATGATGGCAGGTCGAATTCGTTCCCGGATTGGCGGCCGCACGTGCATCCCCATCCGCTTTGGCTGAATCCGGCGTTCATGATCTCAGCAGATCGCGCTTTTTTTGTGGCTTGGGACACTTGGGACACCTTTTCCAAACTCTTAATGCACGGCAAAAAAACTTTTCTTCATGCTGGTTGAGGGGGACAACATGTTTTTTTCACATGTGCTAGAGGACTTCCAAAAAGGTGTCCCAAGCGTCCCCAGATCGAACTCGACTGGGTTCGATGCATCTTGAAACCGAAGCTGGGGCTGGATCTTGAGCGATCTGTTTTTCTCGTGCCAAGCGTGTTGACGCGGCTGGTCAAGTTGACACGGCTACCACGGGTATGAATGGCAATTTACCCCAACGCACCGGCCTCTGGTTGACCGAACATGAACTGGCACGGCATCTGAACATTAGCGTGCGCCACTTGATGAACCTGCGCAAAGCCGGTCTGCCGCATATCCACCTGGGCGTGTCCATTCGGTACGACTTCCTCGAAGTGATGGCGTATTTGCGCGACCGACGAATCGTCCCCTCGAAAAACCAATCCTCGACAGCTGACTCGGGGTCCACGGTCACCAATTCTCCAATTGGGAAGAAACAGTCGTGAGCCAGGATGCCACCACCCCCATGCGCCCAGGCATTGCGACGGCCACCTTGCAGCGACTGGGCATTCGACCGGTTTCGCCAGAGGAAGCCAAGACACTCATCGGCCAGTCCTATGCAGGCCTGTTCATCCCCTATGGTGTCCACGTTCAGGGCAGGCCCTTTGGCCGATTGCGGCTCAACCAGCCATTGACCGACCGCAAATACACCCAGGCGGCTGGAAGCGGTGTGCATCCTTACATCCCGGACTTTCCTGACCTTTTTCATCAGGCAGATCTGATCATCGTCGAGGGCGAGTTCAAGGCCATCTCGCTATGTGAGGCCGGTTTCCGTGCCGTTGGCATCAGCGGGTTTTATGGCTTCATGCATGAGGGGAGTCTTTGCCCGAGACTGGTCACTCATCTCAAGGACCACCCGTGTCGGCGCATTCTGTTCCTTGGCGACACTGACACGGCGCTGAACTTCCAGTTCGCCGACGCTGCCGTCAAGATGGCCAAGCTGATCGCTCCGCTTCCAGTTCTCCTACCCCGCATTCCGTGGTCAATGCCCAAGGGAGTGGATGACTGCCGGGAAAGGCTGGGGGCCGCCACGTTCTCGGGGTGGTGGCTGGATGTGGCTGGGCGATCCATTGAAGTGCAGCCCAAGCTGGAAGGCGATCTCCTGGCCGTGGAGCTTTTCAAAGAAGCGCTGCCCATTCTGCAGGAAACCGAAGGGCTGGAACATGCCATGGTGCTCCAGCGCCTTGGTAGAATGGCATCCTGTCTAAATCCAATCGCCCAAGGCGAACTGGCGCGGCTTTGCAAGCGAGCCTTTGGCATCAACCAGGGAACGCTCAAACAAGCTGCCAAGAGTGCACGGGAAAAACCTGCTGCAGCCTTTGTGCCCAAGGAAGACTGGCATTCGGTGATGGATGATTTTGGCGCCCCAGCGTTCCTCAACGGCGAGACGGGGGCGGTGGTCGGACTCAATGAACGATTCTGGGCAGGCTTGGTGGCCCATCAGAGCGAGCTGCTGCACGAACCCACGGAAAAACGGTTCTTCCGCTACCATTCGGAAAGCGGGTTGTGGCGGCCTGAGAGCGAACCCAGTATGGAGCAACTGACCTGCCGGACCGTGACCAAGGAGACCGTTTTCAGGGAAGACTGCGTTGAGTTGACCAGCATGCGCTTTGCCAAGCCGGTGGTGGGCCATCTGAAGGGCATTTGCGAAAGGACCGATGTTTTTGCCCAAACACCGCTGGGAATTCATGTGGCCAACGGCTTCCTCGTCATCGGTGATGAATCCATGGAACTGCAGGAGTTCAGTCCCTCCCACTTCAGCCGCAACTCCTCGCCGATTGCCTTTGATCCGAAGGCGCGCTGTCCGGTGTTTTTAGACAAAGTGTTGCGGCCAGCATTGGATGAAGACGACATCAGCCTGCTGCAATACTATGCCGGACAGTGCCTGCTGGGCCGCAACTTGACGCAGACTGTGCTGATCCTCCATGGAGAGGGCGGCACGGGCAAGGGCACTACATCCAATGTGATTCAGAAGCTCGTCGGTGTTCACAACTGCCAGGAACTGCGAACCGAACACCTTGAAGAGCGCTTTGAGCTCTATCGCTACATTGGGCGCTCGCTGCTTTACGGCGCAGACGTTGATCCAGGCTTTCTGCGCACCAAAGGCGCACACACATTGAAGCGCATCGTCGGCAATGACCTGCTCACCCCCGAAGGAAAAAATAGTAATGAGGTCTTCAATATCCGCGGCAACTTCAACGTGCTCATCACCTGCAATAACCGTCTTTCGGTGCGTCTATCAGGAGATGTGAAAGCATGGCGGCGGCGGTTGCAGATCATCGAATTTCATAAAGCTGACGGGAACACTCCCATCATCCGTGAGCTGGACAACTGGCTCATTGAACATGAGGGGCCAGGCATCCTCAACTGGGCCATCGTCGGAGCCTCCGAAGTGCTCGCGGACTCGAAGGCGGGCAGAGCACGTGAATTGTCGGCGGCCCAAACGCAGCGGCTCGAGGCCCTGCTCGGCATGTCCGACTCGATTCGAGGATTCCTGCTGGCCAAGGTGGAGCGCCGCGACGGTGAATGCCTTGAGAAGAATGAACTGCTTGAGGCCTATGCAGATTACTGCGGCGACCAGAAATGGGATCCGCTGCCGGAAATGGCTGCACGCAAGGAACTGAACAACCGCATGCTGGAAATGTTCGGGTCCGTGGAACGCAAAAGCGCCGGGCCGGAGCGCAACCAGCGGGGCTATTCGAGCGTGGCCTTCATTGAACAAAACAGCGATTATGAACAGAACCTCCTATGAAAAGCCGGCAGTGCGCCGGGTGATTCCCTTGTCGGAGCTGGGCAAGACAGCCCCCCCTCAGCCTACACCGCCGCGTGCGGATGGCATGGCAGAACGTGCCAAGCGTGACTTTGATTCAGGACTCCCCCAGTTCGGCCACCGCTTCCGCTCGCTGGATCCGCTGCATCCGGAGTTCCGGGAACCCGTCAACGGGGAGTGGGTGGTAGGCCTCTACACCGGCGAGGACGGCAAGAAGTACCCGGTGCTGCTGTGGGCCGATCCGAAGGTCGATTTGTTCTGGGATCCGAGCCGCCTTGAGCATGTGAAACCGCCGAGCAGCTACCTGATGCTGGAAGACCAGCCCAAGATTGACGGCGAAAGCGGCTATCCGATCAAAGGCGGGGTGGTCAGTCCGTTTTGAGGGCCCTGGTGATCTTCGTTGCGCAACGAAGATGCCCGGTTGGTTGACATCGCACCCCGTGCATGAGCAACCACATGCAATCATGGGCAGACAGGCCGGGGCAGACGCAATCGCAGCCTGCATCACCCCATCTTTGGACGGCACGCGATGTAACCCGCTTCGCGCGCTGTAGTCTTCGACAGGTGGGCTATCTGAGGAAGGCGGGACTGCCCTTCGTGCGAATCGGCCGGCTGGTCCGCTTTGATCCTCCCCAGGTCATTGCGTGGCTGTTGAACCAACTTCCGACACATGGCGTCATCCGTCAGAGGGAGGTGGCATTGTGAAAGCCTCGTCCACACGACATGGCGAGGATCATGACGACACCAATTACACCCGTCGGCAACGCAGCAGTGACTCGGCCTACCAGCGTGAATACCGCGCCTGGGTGGCATCACTTCCTCCTGAGGAGCGGCAACAACTCGCGGTATTGGGACTTGATCAACCTCAGATGTCCGACACCAGCGGGAGTGGATTTCGTGATGCTGTGCAGAATCACCAATGCTCCATCCAGCCTGAGGAATTCGATGAACCTGTCGATGATGTCGAGTCGAATCAGGGTACTCCCGATCACGAAGATGTGCTGCACTTCATTCGCAGACTGGTGGGTGAATTGCTTGGCCAAGACAACGTGAGGCTCTCCGTCGAGTGCCTCGCCCTTGCCACCGGCATTTCCTATATGGGGGATTCCATGACCGACATCGCTCGTCGTTACGGCGTCACCCGCGCTGCGGTCAGCAAGCGCTGTGTGGAGTTCACCGACGCTCTCGGCCTGGCTCCCAGCCGCGCCATGCGCTCCGCGAAGGCGCGTCAGAGCTACCGTCGCCGCCGCATGGATGAACTCAACCAACAGAACCTCGTGCCATGAGCCTCACCCTGCCTGACTCTCCCAAGTTCACCGTCTCCCGCACCGGCCTCGCCGTGCATGCCTCTTTATCCTTTACCGAATGGGCCTCATTGGCACCACGACTCAACGAGGCATCACGCTGCATCGGCTTCCTCATCGGCGACTGGCTGGTTTATGGTCAAACACAGTTCGCCAGCACGACGGCCAAAAAGACATCTCGTGTGTCTGCCGACGACTATGCTGCCGCCGTTGAAGCCACTGGACTGGACCACACCACATTGGCCACCTATGCCTATGTGGCGAGGCGCGTGCCACATTCCCTGCGCCATGAAAACCTTTCGTGGGAACACCACAAGGTGGTGGCGAAATTGGAACACGACGGCCAGTCGCGCTGGCTGCGTATTGCCGGGAATGGTAAGGAGGTGGTTTCCACCCGTCGCCTGCGCAAAAGCATTTCGGCGGGCAGGCTGCTGAAACCGGCGGACATGAAGCTTGATCCTGCCGATCGTGGCATCCCTAATCACATCCCGCAGCTCAATCGTCTCTGTGCATGGTGGTCAAATATTCAGAAAGAGCAGTGGTTGCATCGAGCCACGCCACAGCAGCGTGCGGCACTCAAGCGCGACCTGCTGCCCATCGTGAAAATCTATGAGCAGCTTTGACGCAGCATTATGGCAAAGGCGGCTCGATGGGGGCGGGCAGACGTGGATTGATCTGACTCCAAAACAGCGGCGCAAGTTTTTGATCAAGCTCGGCTTCGTCTTTGGTGGTCCATGTACCATCGGTGAGCATGGTCGCTGCTTTCTTAAACCACCTAAGCAGCTCGGAACTGAGATTCAATGACACCGTAAATTCGTCATCGCCAACCATGGGTGCTGCTGGATCGCAGCAGGCCCGGCGCGCCTGGTAGTCGTCCCAAACCATCACGCCAGAGGGCATGATACGGACCAGAAACTCTCGCTCGCCAAATGATAGGCTGTAGCTGAACAAGACCTCGGGATATTCGGACTTGGACATCAGGGCTTTCTGCGGCGCTTGGTTTCCAACAGTTGGATCAACTCGCCACTGAGTTTCATAACCCGTCCAAAATCACGCAGCAGGGTCTCCACCTGCTCAGCTGTGGCACGCTGGGGCCACCTATTCTCCTTCATGTCGCTCCACCAAGCACAAAGCCTGTTGATGTAGGGAATATGATTGTTTCTGCCACGATCCGCAGGATCGGCCACCATCTCCTCAGGGGTGAGCACGCGCCCGGCAATGATGCTTTTGCGCAAGCGCATGGTGCCAATTGCCCGCTGGTTCTTCTTGGGGGCGGCCAGTGACAGCCAGCGGCTCTGCTCAGCAGCGGGCAGCTTGGCGACCACCTTGTGATGCTCCCAGGCGAGGACCTCATTGCGGCGGTTCCTGGACACGCGCCGCGCAACGTAAGCATAGTTGTGGAGGGTGGTCCTGTCCAAGCCCGTGGCCTGAATGGCCGCATCATAGGCATCCGTGGCGACACGGCTCGCAGCCGGACCTTTGCGGAAGGTGGCATCGCCATAGACGAGCCAGTCACCGATCACAAAAGAAATGCCGCGCGCGGCTTGCCCCAAGGAGTTGGCAACTTGGCTCCATTCCTCAAAGGTCAGAGGCGCGAGGACATCCAGACCCGTGGGAGAGATTTGGATCTTGGAATGGCTGGGCAGGGCAAGGCTCATGCAGGAACTGGATCACGAAACCATGACAGTGACCGCCGGACAAGTGCTGGGTGTAAAATAGAACAACCCGCCTTCACCAAAACAACCTGCTGTCCAATCCTCAACCGGCTTACACACAGTAGCCATGGACAACTCGCGTGAGGATCCATGCGAAACAGTGCGCAGGAGGCCATTCGCTGCATGACAAAATATGACAACTGAAGGTCACGAAGCTGCGAAATTATGCTCATGCACCCGCGATAGAGCTTGAGGGAAAGCCCGGAAATACGAAGGTTCACGCACCAATCCCATGATCACATCACCCGCACAGTCCTCTGTGCGGCGTTTGGAAATCGGGATGCTTTCCATTCCGCACAGAGGACTGTGCGGACCACTCTACCTCGCCGCCACGCCCGCCTTCCGGATCTTCATGAGGATCGGAAAGCTCGTTTGCAGCCCCGCGCTGTCGTGTTCGTTTCGCGTGGAGCTGATCGCGCCGTGGCAGAGTTTGTCCTGGTCCTGCACCCAGTTCGCGGCGCGGAAGAAGATGGGGCGCTCGTTTTCGCCTTCGCGGATCTGCACGCCGTTGAGGCCGATGTCGTCGATGATGACGCCGTGGGGCAATCCATGCACGTCGAGGTTGATGATGCCTTTGTCATTCAGGCGCACGGCTCGCAGCCAGGCTTTCACGCTTTGTCCGGGCGCGAGGGTGAGTTCGAGCGGCTTGGTTTCTTCCGCGAGATCACGCATGACGGGCTTGCCACCGACATCAGGCTCCAAAACGATGATGAACTTCGGTTTCGCACCGAGCGTGACTTTGCCGAAGCTGCCCGCGTCGTGCGTGAGGCCCTTCGCGGTGGCGGTGATCTTCAGTTTGGACCAGTCGGCATCTTTTGCGGCATCGGGCATGGCGTGAAGTGAGCCGCTGATGAGGTCGTGACCGGCCTCGATGATGAGCGGCGAGGTGGCCCAGTAACCGGCGGGCAGGCCGGTGATGTCGATCTGGATGGGATCGTCGAAGTTGTCCGTGCGCTCGGCGCGGAAGGAGAAGCCGACGGAGGCTCCGGGCATCACGGTGGGATTCATGCCGGCGAGTTTGACGCTGAAGTCGGGCTTCGGCTCGCGGATGGCGAGTGAATACACAAAGCGCTCGCCGCCCCAGCCGCGGGTGTCGGTGACTTTGACGACGAAACGGCCATCCGCAGGCGCGGTGAAGTTCAGGCGCGAGTCGCGGCCGATTTTGCGGTCGCCGCTGTCGTCGTTTTGATAGTTCACGGTGAAAATGGGCAGGCCGTTCGCGGCGATGCTGCTGCCGAGCGGGTAGGGCTGCACGACGTAGCAGGGCTCGTCGAGCGAGTGCGAGGTGGCGCTGGTGTCGAAGTAAGCGCGGCGTTTGCCATCGTTGATGTAGAAGAAGCAGCCGCCGTCCGGCCCGCGTGGCATGCGGATGATCTTCATCACATCGCCGTTGAACCATACATACTCGTTCAGCTCCATCTCCTCCCAATTTTGCAGGCGGATGTCCGGGTTGTTGGCATCGACACTGCGGAAGTTGTTGTAGCTGTCCCGCACGGCCTGCATGAGCAAACGGGCCACGGGTTTGCCATCGGTGTGAAGGACTTCGATTTTCGTGTCCGCCGGCGAGCCTGCTTGAGCGGCGTTGGTTTCGATGATCCACGTCTGGCCTTTTTTGGCATCGAAGGCGAAGTGATCGGTGTCAGCCGCTTTGGCAACCAAACCGTTGATGTTCGCAGGAATGGAAACGACCTGCGCCTTCGCAATGTCATCATTCCCCTCGACTTCGCTCACCTGCGCCAATCCACTCACCATCAGCGCCGGACGATCTCGGAAGCGAAACGCTTGGTTTCCAAGCGCCACCGGCATGCGGCCTTCTTTTTCGGGCGTGACCTTCACCACGGCGTTTTTGCCCAAATGATGCCCGATGAGCTTCACCTCTGTTTCCTTCCCAACTCGCGCAGTCAGCGGTGACCAGCCCGTCACATACGGTAAAGCGCCGACGGTGAGTTGATACGCATGATTTGCGCTGCCATCCATCGTCGTGTTACTCACGAGCACGACGTATTCGCCATCCGCCGGAGCTTTCCATGCGAGGAAGGGATCGCTGCCGCTGTCGAGCCCGCGATTCACCGCGAGCACAGTGCGATTCAGGTCGAGGATCTCCAGCGTGGGCGATTTCGCCGCGCTGCCGATCTGCGCCACGGCTAGATCGAGCACGAGTTCCTCGCCCGCCTTCGCGGTGATGAGATAGGCGTCGTGCTGGCCGGTTTCTGACAAGGTGCCCCAGAGGCTCGCCGGCAGCTTCGCCACCTTCACCGGTGCTTCTTTGAAATCGGCGGCCTTTGTCACGGTCGGCTGAAGTTCGTCAGCATACACTTTGAGCCGTGCGGACTCGCCGGCGGCATTCTTTAACCACACGTCGTAAGCCCCGCGCGGCACATCCACGCCCGCCATGATGCGCAAACGAGCGCTGGTGGCTTTGACGCTCTCTTTGGCCACCTGCAGCTTCAGTCCCGGATGCGAGGCCATCGGTTGCATGTCCTCGGTGAAGTTTTTGCCCGCCACCGTCACGAGCAGTTCACCGCCGATGTGTGCCGCACGCGGCGTGAGGCTCGTCAGCTCGACTTTCACGGCCTTGGCAGGCTTTGGAGTCATGGCTGGCTTCGCGGCATCTGTCGTGGCTTTAGGAGTCTGAGCGATGGAAAGCCCGTTAAGACTCAAAATCGAAAGGAGGATCAAACTGGCGTTTTTCATGATGGGGAAGATTTAAATCGGCAGTTACCAAGGGACGATGAGCGGAATGACCTGACGGCCAAACCGACGGTAAACGACAAAATCAGAGTCGGTGGTGAAGACCTGGCTCTCGGCGAACATCTCTGACATGCGGACGAGGCAGGCATCCGCAAAGCTCATCGGTGTGTCGTGGTAACGGCGCATGAGGGAAAGCGTCTCCTGTTTGGAATCCGCAAAATCAAAGGCCACGCGAATCACGCCGCGTTCGAGAAGCAGGGAGAGCTTCTCCTTCCCTTCCTTGGCACCCTCCAGAAGGAAGAAACACTCGGACACGACCGCCTCGCAGGTCAGGCAGGGCTCGATCAAGCCCGACCACTGCTGGCGAGCCCAGGAGTGATGCTTGTCGCGGGATCGCAGCGCGGCCACGATCGCGCCGGTGTCAGCGAGTACGGTTCTGGCCATATTTTTTCAGGTGGGCTTTGTTGGCGGAGAGATCCTTCGGCAGCGTGTCATCATGAATGACCAGATCCTCCATCTGGTCCCAGAGCGATGCCTTGGTGGGCGTTTTGGCCGACAGACGGTCGCGAATCACCTCCGAGCGCGTCACCTTGCGCCGCGAAGCCTCGCGGCTGATGTCGAGGAAGAGATTCTCGGGGAGTTTGACGGAAAGAACTTTCATAGGTGGCAGGGTAATACGCTTCTGTCAGGTCTTCAATACCGGCTTCGATGGCCAATCGAAGCTACTTCGTCGCCTCATAGAGCTGCCACGAGCCATCCACGCGACCCGCGATGAGCTGCGCTTTGTCGGTGAATGTGAGCGAGGAGGTCCAGTCGGGTTGTTTTTCGAGCAAGAGCTTTTCGGTGAGGTCGGCGGTGTTCCAGAGTTTGAGCGTTTTGTCTGTCGCGGTCGAGGCGAGCAGTTTGCCATCGGCGGAGAGCGCGAGATTGAGCAGGCCGCCTTCATGCGCGAAGCGGCTGGTGAGGATCTTGTTCGTGCCTTCTTTCGCGGCGGCGCTGATCGCCCACACGCGGATGCGGTTGTCGCCACCGGCGGCGAAGAGCGTTTTGCCATCCGCGCTGAAAACGACGCTCGTCTGCTCCTTCGTCGGTTGCGAGAGGGTGTCGAGTCGCTGGCCTGTCGGGATGCTCCACAGCTTCACCGTGCGGTCCGCGCTGGCACTGGCGAGCACCTTGCCATCGGGGCGGAACGAGAGGCCGTTCACCGCGCCGTTGTGGCCCTTGAGCAGAGCGATCTCTTTTCCCGTCGCGGTGTCCCAAAGCCTGATTTTTTGATCGTAAGCTCCCGTGGCGATCCATTTGCCATCCGGCGAAACCGCGAGGGCATACGCGGCATCCGTGTGACCTTCAAAGGAGCGCAAAGAGCTGCCATCGCTCGTTTTCCAACTCCGCACGATGCCCACGATGCCCGCCTCGCCACCGGCGGCATAGACCGTTTCGCCATCGGGCGAGAACGCGACCGCGTTCACCTTGCCCGTGAAGCCGGTGAGTTTGCGAACGGTGACTTGATTGACCGGATTGACGAGTTCGACCTCACCGTAGCGTGCAGTGGCGATGAGCTGCACTTTTGGCGAAAACGCCACCGCCTGGATCGAGCGCTTTGGCGGCACCGTGGGCGCGATTTTCGGTGTGATGACCTCCTTCGGCATCGGTTTCGCCTCCGCGACGAGTGGACCCTTCGCACCCGCGTTGATCCACGCCTTGATGAGCGCGATCTCTTCCGCTTTCAGCTTCTCGCGCTTGCCGGGTGGCATGAATTCATTCTTCCCACCGCGACCCGAGCGCCCTTCGAGGAACTTCACCAGCAGCGACTCCTCTGCCTTCCCCGCCACGATGGCCGCGCCTTCCTCGCCGCCCTTCATGAGCGCCGCAAACGTGTCCAACGCGAACTCCCCATCCGCGTCGTCCGCGCTGTGGCAGTCGACACAGTAGGTGTCCCAAAGCGGCGCGATCTGCTTCGTATAGTCCACGGTTTGGGCGTGGGTGGTGGCGATGAAGGCGAGTGAGAGGAGAAGAAGTCGTTTCATGACATCAAGAGGCGGGAAGGGTGAAAGCACGCGGAAGCGTCCTGGAGTGCGCTGGTCCTCCGGCGCTATTAGGTGATGTTTGGACGTGCTTGAAAGCCTGCCAGCTACGATCCAGCGAAGCACGGTAGCCATCTCGCTCCGTCGAGATGAGCAAACGGCTTTCGCCACCATGCACGACGCTCGAAACTCGTGAGCCAGTGAGTTTGCCATGCGTCCAGCTCATCTCGCGGAGCGAGATGGCTACTCTGCTGGCGCGGCTTTCGTGGTCTGTGGAGACCGACGGAACCCCGTTGGGGTTCGGCGAGATGGAGGTGAGGGACGACTCGATACCCAGGGTTCTGCGAACCCTGGGCTGCATGACGCAAGCCCGTTGGGCTTGGCTCACCGCAGCGTTCGCTTTCTGCCCCTGAAGACGACATCCCGAGATTTGCATGAACAACACAACGATTACACCCAAGGTGCAGAGCGTTGTTGCCCTGCGCGTGCCGGACAGAACGCTAAACCAAGGCAACGAGAACACGATGATTGCCAAGATAGCTGCCAGAATCAGTTGAACCGAGTTCGGCAGGCCAAGAGCGGTGAACCAATAGGAATGGCCCAAAAGCAATCCAAACGGAACAAAGAACAAGGCCCTGAGATCCTGAATGACTGGCCAGACAAAGAAGCAACCAAGGTAAGCGGTCACGATCCAAGCTGGAATCCATCTGTGCCAAGGGCTACTGCCTCGACCGGAGCTTGCTCCCCGATTCGATGATCTTGTCAGGCTGTTGGGCAGTTTCATCGTGGTTTGAAGCGAATGTGGACATTCGCTCTACAGCTCAGTGATTAAACAAAAACTCCTTCGAGCTCATGAGGCTCCAAAACAGATCTTCGAGCGTACTGCGGCGATCTTCGGGTTTGGCGGTGGTGAGCAGCGCGGTGGCTTTTTCGAGTTCGCGAGCGGTGGGGGCGCGGGTGAGGGTGAGGAGGTAGGCTTCTTCGATGATCTTGGCGTCGGGTTGCTTGCTGGTGAGCAGGGCGTCGAGGCGGTTGTCTTTTTGGGCGAGCTTTTGGTTCAGGGTCTCGCCATTCGCGATGTGGAGGGCCTGGGCCATGCTGGGTTCGTTGGTGCGCTCGCATTCGCAGGTGGCGACGCGGTCGGCACGGCCGAAGCTCTTGAGGAAGTAGCTGGCGATGTTGCTGTCGGGCAGTTGCAGGGCGCGGAAGCCCATGGGGTAGGCGTCGGCGGTGCCGCGGTTGGCGTTGCGGCGGTCAATTTTGAAGGTGGTGGGCGCGGCGGTGACTTGGCTGACGGTATCGAGCAGCACCTCGGCCTTCAGACGGCGCGGGACGTAGTGGGAGCCGTAGCGGAGGTCGGTGATGTTTTCGGGAAGGGTGATGCTGCTGCGCTGGTAGGTCTCGCTTTGCAAAATGGCGCGCATGAGGGCCTTCAGATCGAATTTTTGCTTCACGAGGTGCTCGCAGGCGGCGGCGAAGAGCGGCTCGTTGCTGGCGGGGTTGGTGACGCGGAGGTCATCGACGGCCTCGACGAGTCCACTGCCGAAGAAGTTCGCCCACACGCGGTTCACGATGGCGCGTTGGAAGAGCTTATTGTCGGCGCTGGTGAGCCAGTTCGCGAGTGTGATGCGTCGATCCTCGCTGGAGGTCATCGAGACGGGCTGCAAGGCATCGAGAGGGCGCGGCGGTTGCGGTTTGCCGGTGAGCGGCGCGACGAGATCGCCCTGCGTGTCGCTGAAAAGCACGCGCTCGTCGGCCTGCGTGCCGTTTTTCGTGCGCACGCGGGCGAAGAGATTCGCGAAGGCGTAGTATTGATCGTAGGTCCACTTTTCCATCGGGTGGTTGTGGCATTTCGCGCAGCCGATGGAGGTGCCGAGGAAGGCGACGCTGACGGTTTCGGCGCACTTCGTTGGCTCGTCGTTGAGGATGAAAAAGTTGCCGCCGCCATGCTCTAGCGTGCTGCCGGTGGCGGTGAGCAGATCACGCACCATGGCGTCCCACGGCGTGTTCGCGGCGACGTGACGGCGGATCCAGTTGTAATACGACCACATGGCCTGCGGCATGAGTTTGTCGCCATTCACGAGGAAAAGATCGCTCCAGCGATGCGACCAGTAATCGACGAACTCAGGCCGCTTCAGCAGCTCGTCGATGAGGCGGTCGCGTTTGTCCGCGGCCTTGTCGGCGAGGAAGGCCCGCGCTTCTTCCATCGTGGGCAAAACGCCGATCGTATCGAGAAACGCCCGGCGCAGGAACTCCGCGTCCGTGGCGCGACCGGAGGGCGGGATGTTCAGCTCGCGTAGTTTCGTCAAAACATGCTCGTCGATGAAGTTGCGCGGTTTCAGGGCGGCAAAGGCCTCTGTGTTCGGTTTGCCTGGATTTGGCACGGTCACGGTGGTGACGCTGAGCAGGCTCAGATACCAGGCGCTGACGGTTCCTTCGCCGCTGCCGGTGATCTTGATGAGGCCGCTGTCATCCACGGTGGCCACGCTGGCATTGGTGGCGTTGTATTTGCACCAGCGCGTCACGTCCTCGCTGTGTCCGTCGCTGAATTTCGCGGTCACTTTGAGCTGCAGGCTCTTGCCGGCCTGCGAGACGAGATGCGGCTCCGACACGCTGAGCGACGTGATGCGCGGATCATCCGCCTTCGGCCCCGGAGCGCCCGCCGCGATCCAATCGACAATGGCTTTGTATTCCGGCGAGTTCACCTCAAAGCGCTTGTCGCCCTTGTGCGGTACCGCTTTGACCGCTTTGAGCAAAAACAAGCTGCGAGCCGGATCTTCGAGCGTGAGACGGCGGCCATTCGCACTCCGCGTGATCGAAAGCCAGTCGCCTTCATCATCGAAACCGCGCAGCGAAAGCCGGAAGCCGCCTTGTCCTGCTGCAGCGCCATGGCATGCACCCATCGCGCAGCCGTAGCGGGTGAGGATCGGCTGGATGGTATTGCGGAAGGACGGGGCTTCGGCGGAGAAGGCCAAAGTGGCCGTCAGAAAGGAGGCGATGAGAATTAACAGGACGCGTGGCATGATTGGCAAACAATACGCCTGCCAGCTTCGATTCTAAATGGACGATGCCGCCGTGTTTTGAGGCTATCCCGCCCCGTTTGCGATCTAGGTTTGGCGGAGGTAGTGCGCGATCTTGGCGAGAAGCGATGGCTTCTGGACCGGTTTGCTGAGGTGATCGCTCATGCCAGCAGCATAGCACTCGCCGATGAACCCGGTTTCGACGTTGGCTGTGAGCGCAATAACGGGAACTCGGCCACGCCTGCCCTGCAGCTTTCGAATTTGCCGTGTGGCCTCGTAACCGTCCATGCCAGGCATCTGGCAATCCATGAGGATGGCGTCGTAGCGCCCCTTTTTGACCTTGCTGACGGCCTCCTCGCCATCGCAAGCGAGATCCACTTTTAATCCAGTCGGCTCCATCATCAGCTTCGCCACCATGCGGCTCGTCTGACTGTCATCCACGACCAGAATTCGTCCCGTGAGCCGTTCGGGAATGGCAGCGGGCAGGTTGTTCTCCAATAAAGGCGCTGATGTGCTGGGGCTCGCAAGGGGCAATGCCAATGTGAAGCGGAATTCAGAACCGACACCTTTCTCACTGGTCACCGAGATGTCACCGCCCATGAGCCGGACAAGTGACTGCGAGATGGCCAGACCCAGGCCGGTGCCAGCGTGCATGCGAACGTTTTGATGGGAGTCGCCTTGATTGAACGGTTCAAACAAATGCTCCAAGGCCTGTGGCGAAATCCCGACACCCGTATCCTTGATGCGGAAGGTAAATGAATGCCGGTTGATGGTGCCGCGGCCCTTTTCGACAGCAAGCCGCACGCTGCCGCGGTCGGTGAACTTGATGGCATTGCCGATGAGGTTGATCAGCACCTGGCGGAGCCGTCCTTCATCGCCGAGAACCACGCATTCTCGTTGCTCCTTCATCTGGCATTCGAGCAGGATGTCCTTGGCCTCGGCGCGATGGCGCATGAGCTGGATGACGTTTTGCAAGAACGCTTGGAGGTCAAAGGTCTCACGTTTGATCTCCACCCTGCCCGCCTCGACCTTGGAAAGGTCAAGTATGTCGCCGATGATGTCGAGGAGGGCCGTGGCGGATTGCTCAGCGATCGTAACGAGGGAGGACTGGGCCGGAGTGAGCGAGGTGTCTCGCATCAACTGCAGCATGCCGATCACACCATTCATCGGCGTGCGGATCTCTTGGCTCATGCTGGCCACGAAGATGCTTTTGGCACGGCTTGCGGATTCTGCCTGCTGACGTGCCTGGCGCTGGAGCTCTTCTGCCTCACGCAGGCGTTCTTCGAGGGCCTTTTGTCGCGAGATGTCGAGATGCGTGCCGACAAAACGCCGGCCCCGACCCTTTTCGTCCCGGAGAGCACGACCACGGGCCATGATCCAAACGTAATGACCATCCTTGTGGCGAAGGCGGTGCAGATTCTCGTAAATCTCCGTCATGCCTGCGATGTGATCTCCCACGAGTTGCAAACTGCGATCGAGATCCTCTGGATGCACACGGGACTGCCAGGCCTCCGGGCTGTTGATGATCTCGTCATCACGATACCCCAACATGGCTTTCCACTCGGGAGAAAGCACGACAGTGTTGGTATCCACATACCAGTCCCAGAAACCGATTTCACTGCCTTTGACAGCGAGGGTGAGCCGTTCCTCCGACTCATGCAGATCAATCATCTGGCGCTGGATGATCGCGGCGCTGGCACGGTTCGCATACAAAGCGGCCACCTGCGCAGTGAAGACTCGGAATGATTGCGCTTCACTCTCATGCAGAATCTCATGAAAATCAGCCGCAGCCTCCGTGATGCCGGTGAGCAGCAGGGCGAGCGGTTTCCCGTCTGGATGCCTGCAGCACCCGGCGAGCATGTGCGAGAAATCCAGACCTGCCTGCTGAAACTCGGCGCTGTCAGCAGCAAAGAAGCAGGCCTTGCCCTGCTGGACCGTGATGCGCGATGAGAGCCATGAACGAATGCTCGCAAAGGACTCATGGCCGGCGCGGAAACCCGAGGAGGCCGCAGGCTGCGGCAACAGGCGGCCCTGCGCGTCAAAGAGCCAGAACAAGCCCACTTCGAGCTCGAACACATCGAGGAGCGCGTCCGCCACCATGATGGCAAAGGCTTCATCCGATGCTGCCTGAAGCGCCCGGGTGCTGAAGGCGTGAATGCGGCCGAAACGCCCGAGCTCGCAGTCGAGGCGGTTCCGCGTGTCGATGAGCTCCTGCTCGACCACCGAGAAACGCGTCACGCGGCGCTGGAGCTCGTCGTAGCGTTGCTTCAGTACCTCAAAGGCGGGCGTTTCTTCCTTGTCAGTCATCGTCTGGATGAGGTCCGCTCAGCGGCGGTAGATGGCATAGATGGCCGTGGTGTAGTTATGGTAGGTGTTGGCGCCGCCAAGCCGTGCGAACTCGCCAAAGCCATACATGCCCAGCCATGGGGGCACGACACTGTCACTGCTCAGCGGGAACTGCATCCGCCCCACCAGCTCCTCTTTCATCACGCGGTTGAACAGGTAACGGCCTCGCGCGAGGCAGTCCGCGTGGAAAACGGCCACCGGCCTGCGCCCGCCCGCCCGCGCCACCATCGCCGCCATCATGCGGTCCATGTCGGCGAAGATGCGCTCCTCATCACGCACGGTGAGCCAGAGCCGCGTTCCTTCGCGAATCGTCGTGGCGTAGTGCATGGCGCCATCGGCATCCCGCTTCGTCACCACACGCAGGAGGTGCGGGTTGCCATACTCCTCGGCCAGCGCGGTGGGAAGTTCTTCGGCCAGGGCTCCCACCGGGATCGAGTCGCCACAAGTCGCTTTTTCGGGGTCGAGTCCTAGGCGGCTGGTGTACTCGTGCCACGCCGGGCGGCCATTCAATTCGACGATGCGCGTTCCCTCGGCCCGCGTGACCACCATCGGCTCGCCGACAGCGAGAAAGCCGTGCGTGGCTTGGGTGTCCACCTCCAACGATGGATCGGCAAATCCCACCGCCCACGCGCCATGCTCCATAACCTGATCATCGACGATCTGGTAGCTGATCACACCGCGCATGTTGTCCGAGGAGGTCGCGCCGAAGATCGTCACTTCGGGTCCAAAGACGGACTCGATACCCGCGATGGCACTGTCATTGGCGATATCGATCCCCGATGCTAGGAAATGAATCATCGTGATGCCGGGCTGCTGAGCCTTGAGCTGCCGCGCCAGCTCCGCCGCCTTTTCGAACGCATTGTGGCCGTAGATGCCGTCTACATGGGCGACGGCCAGCTCGGGGCCGCGCACCGCCATCAGCGCCACATCCTTCATGGATTCGCTCACGCCTTCACTGCCGACGATCCCGCAGCACGAAGCTCCCACCACCCGCACACCGGGAATCTGCTGCATCACTTCATCCGCAAGAGCTTCGTAATCATGCCCGATCGAGGCATGGAACATGACGAGGTCGCATTTTTTGTCGGTTCCGAGCGCGGCTTCGAGGCATTCCTGGATGGCATGCCTTGAATTGACCATGCGCGTGCTGGCGGAAAAGAATTCGAGCATCGACAGAAAGATTTGAGGGTTGGATAGGCAGGATGGCGAGGCGTGACGACACGCTCACCATTGGGTTAACCTAAATCTCCACAGCCCCGCAAACTCCCACTGAGTTGGGTTAACCCAAAGTTATCTGCACCTCTCGTCCCTCAAAGCTGGGTCAAATCACGCAAACAGCTCCTTAATCGCTTGGGTGCCGAAATCGACGACGGGATACGGCCTTCCTTGCGGCCCCGGCAGCTCGGTGTGGAGATCGACGCCGAGGGCTTGGTAGATGGTGGCGACGATTTCTTTCGGGGCGACGGGGCGCTCGGTGGGGTAGCCGCCGATGTCGTCGGATTTGCCGATGACTTCGCCGCCTTTGACGCCGCCGCCGGCGAAATTCACGGTCCAGCAGTTCGGCCAATGGTCGCGGCCGCCAGCGGGATTGATTTTTGGCGTGCGGCCGAATTCGGCGAGGCAGGTGACCATGGTATCGTCGAGCATACCGCGCTGGAAAAGGTCCTCAATGAGGGCGCTGTAGCCCTGGTCATACATCGGGGCGACGATGTCGCGCATCCCCTCGATGCTGGTGAAGGGCTTGGAGCCGTGGATGTCCCAGGTGATCTCGCCAAACACGGTGATGAAGGTGTTCACGGTGACGAAGCGCACGCCACGCTCGACGAGGCGACGGGCGAGCAGGCAGCTCTGGCCAAAGCGGTTCAAACCGTAGCGCTCACGCACTTTGAGCGGCTCTTTGGTGAGGTCGAAGGCCTCGCGGGCCTGCGTGCTGGTCATGATGCGGTAGGCGGACTCGAAATTCGAGTCCATGAGCTTCGCCTGCTCGCTGTATTCGAAATTCCGCACGCTGCTGTCCACCAGCTCGCGGAGCTGCTTGCGGCGTTCGAGGCGCACTTCGCTGATTTCCTTCGGCGGGAGCAGATCGGGCACTTTGAAGTCCTTCTCGGACGGATTCGCGTTCAGGACGAAGGGGTCATACGCCTTGCCGAGGAAGCCCGCGTCCTGACCGTGCGGCATGTTGCCACCCGTGGGGCCCATCGACTCCGGGAGAATGATGTGGGCCGGCAGATCGCTGCGGCGGCCTTGGAGGAACTCCAAAGCACTGCCGACGTGCGGGGTATTCACGCCACCGGTGAAAAGACGGCCCGTTTGCATCATCTGGTGCCCGGTGTCATGCACCGCAGCGGCGGTGTGATAGCAGGAGCGCACGAGACTGAATTTGTCCGCGATCTTCGCGTGCATCGGTAGGATCTCGGAGATCTCGAAAGCATTGCTCTTTGTGCGGATCGGCTTGAACGGGCCGCGAATCTCGCTCGGCGCATCCGGCTTCATGTCCCAGAGATCCTGCTGGCTCGGCGCACCGAGGTTGAAGATCATGATGCAGGCCTTGTTGCTCTTTTTCGGGTCCACACGGCCCTCAGCCTTCAATTTGGCAAAACTCGGCAGCGTGAGCCCGATGGCACTCAAAGTACCCGCGGAGAGGAAATCGCGGCGTGAAACGCCATCGCAGGTGGTGACGGCAGCTTTGTCGGTGAAGGTGAACATGGGGCGCGTTGGGGTGTTGAAGTTGTCTGAACATACGCTCCTCCGGCTGGAAACTGAATGGATGATGCCACTTTGCCGTTGGCCGTTTCCGGCGATACAAAATAGTCTGATCGCAACGTTCCCCAAAGAAAGGGTTGTTCAGCGATGCAGAGTCCATGCTAGTTTCACCACATATCCTCCCATGAAAATCATCTTCGCCGTCCTCCTGCTTGTTTCATCCGCAGCTCTGCATGCACAGACAGCCCCTGGCCAGAACACCACCGGGCAAGGTGGTCAGCAGCAGGACCAGGGTGACACCCCCACCCGTGACGGACTGTGGGACGGGCGGATGACCGGCGGGAACTACATCGTGCGCTGCAACTCGATCATCGCGTTGTCGAAACATGAATACATCTCGGATGGCGTGGCACGCGTGGTGGAGGTGAATTTGACGCTGAACTCCGCTCAGGTGGTGCGCTTCTACTTCCTGGAGCCTTACAAACCGGAAACGGGCAGCAGCACGCTGGCCGCAGGCACGGCGGCGCTGGAGCGAGCGAAGGGCATGTTCGAGCAGGCGGCAGGCCGTGTCTCGCCCGAACTGACGACGCCGAAAGTGGTGAAAAATTACCCGGCCTCCACGCATGCGCACACCGTGGAGTTTGTGATCAAGGAGGAGGCGCGGCTGAACTCGCTGTTCCAGAGCCTGGAGCGCGGTTTTCGCAGCGGTCAGGGGCGGGTTTGGAAAGAATAGGATAAGCCAGGAAGGCGGACTTCTTCCCACACAGAGCATTCTTGGACGTGAAGCCGGATCATGCGCGATCCGGCGGTGCAAGTGCTCGCTTTCGTCGGCGTTCATGATTTGATCCGCGCCATGAAACCATTGTTCCTGCTGCTCTTCGCCCTCCTGCCCGTGCTGCTGGCTGCTGAAACGTCCGCGAAGCCGAAAAAATCGCCGCCTTCTCAGCCCGAGGGCTTTCATGAGCTGAAAATCGGCGACGCCGCGCCTGACTTCGATTTGATCGGCATCGACGAAGAGAAGCACGCGCTCAAAGACTATGCAGATGCCGAGCTTCTGATGATCGCTTTTCTTAGCAACCACTGCCCGACCTCGCAGGCGGTGGAAGGTCGCATCAAGAAGCTGGTGAAGGAATTCAAAGGCAAGGGCCTCAAGCTGGTGGCGATCAATCCGAACGATCCTGCCGCCCTACGGCCCGACGAACTCGGCTATTCGAAGTACAACGACAGCTTTCCGGAGATGAAGCGGCACGCCGAGGAGCAGAAGTTCAATTTTGACTACCTCTACGACGGCGACACGCAGAAAACCGCGCTCGCCTACGGCTGTCTGGCCACGCCGCATGTTTTCCTCTTCGACAAGGAGCGCAAGCTTCGTTACCAGGGCCGTCTCGACGACTCACGCTACGCCGACGAAACCACGGTGACGGCTCCGGACGCCCGCAACGCCATCGTGGCCTTGCTGGAGGGCAAGCCTGTGACTGTCGCCGAGACAAAACCGCACGGCTGCTCCACGAAGTGGATCGACAAGCGCGGCGCGATCGCTGCCGACAACGAAAAGTGGGAAAAAGGCGAAGTGGAGGTCGAGTTGATCGACGCGAAGGGCGTCGCCGCGCTGCGGAAGAACGACACGAAGAAAGTCCGCCTCTTCAATGTGTGGGCGACGTGGTGCGGGCCGTGCGTGAAGGAGTTCCCCGAACTCGTCGCCACCTCGCGAAAATTCGGCCTGCGCGATTTTGAGCTGATCACGATCAGCATGGACGATCCGAAGGAGCTGACGGCGGTGAAGGACTTCCTCGAAAAGCACAACGCCATCGTGCCGGACAAGCTGAAGCCTTCGCTCAAGGCCGAGGGCCGCCAGGGCAACGCCTACCTCTTCAACGAGGCCAGCAGCGACGCTTTGATCCAGGCGCTCGACACCGAATGGCCCGGCCCGATCCCGCACACGCTCGTTGTTGCCCCCGGCGGCGAGGTCATCTTCCGCCACAACGGCGAGATCGACGGTGACGAGGTGCGCGCAAAGATTCTGGAGCACCTGGGCAGGTTCTATGTGCCGGAACCGGAAGCAAAGCCGTGAAAGGTCGCGCAGGCTTCACGCGCCGATCAACTGCGAGCGCAGATCAACCACTTTCGTGCCGGCGACATCATCGTGCAGGGTGAGCCGGCTGGAGCGGAAGATGCTGAAGCAGTCGGCCAGCGCGACGAGCATGCCGACGACGGGGACCAGCACCACGACCTGAATCGGCAGCATGCGCCAGAGGATGTTGTGCTTCCGGTCACAGGGACTGCCATCTTTGCGCACGACCTTGATCTTGAGCACGCGTTTGCCGATGGTCTGTCCGTCGGCCAGTGGCGCCCAGTTGATCAGCGCCCAGATGCCAAGACTGACCGCGCTCCATAGAATGCTCTCCAAGTTGAAGAGGGAGGCGTTTTGCATGCGGCCGAAGGAGCCGGCCAGCCACTCCAAGGGCAGCACCGCCAGCATGAGCAGGATGGTGTCCAAGAACGATGCGAGCAGGCGGTGCCAGCGGCTGGCTGGCGGCAGTTCACTTCCGGCGACAGAAGCAGGGATGACATTGGCCTGCGGCGGCGCGTAGGGATTGAAGGGTTCGCTCATAAGATCCGAGTCTGAGTGCGGACACAGGTTTTGCACACTCAAAACCAGCCGCATACGAGCCTCACGAAGCGCAGGCCTTCGGTTGTGAGTTTCCCCGTGCTGCCGCTGCCGGTCACACAACCACGGGTCTGCGTGTAGTGCGGGATGCCCGCGTCCCTCACCCATGTCACCACAGGCTGTGAGACAGGCGTGTTCGATGTCTTCACGGCGAGCGGCAGGCCCCAGCGGCTGAAGGTGACCTCCCAGGCGGCCGGTTTGCCCGCAGGACGGCTGCCATCGAGCAGCCAGGGATAGTTTTTTACGATCTCCATCTCCGCGTCACCCGGCACGGCCACGCGGTAGCCGCTCTCCGTGCCGCGCACGACGCCGGCGCCGTTGACGGCGGGATTCTTCTGCTGCGCGAGGTAAAACGCCTGCAAGTCGAGGCCGATGAGGTTCAGTCCGTTGAATGCGCCGTGATGATTGGGTGTGGCGAAGTTCGCCGCATGCCACGCGTCGAAGCGGCTGGAGAGAAACAGGTTCAACTCCACATGCACATGCGCACGGCGCTGGTCGATGCCGCTGCCGGTGTAGCCGAGAATGCCGAGCGTCGTGCCCGCTTTGACCTGCTGGCCGGGTGAGACGCGCGATTCCCGCAGATGCGCGTAGAGGGAGTAAAACGAGCCCTGGCCCCAGTCATGCCTCACGACCACGTAGCGGCCGTAGTTGCTCAGATTCGACGCCGCGGCGGAATAGGCCACGACGCCGTCGGCGATGGCGCGCACCTCATCCAGCGGGTTGCCCTGCGCGTCACGCCGCAGCGGCTTGATGTCGAGCCCCTCATGAAATCGAGCGTAGGCGATGCTTTTCCCGAAGCGGCGCGGATCACGCACAAAACCAAACTGCCCGCCTTCCCATGGCGTGGTCTTCTCGCCCTCGAAGTTCCGGTCCACGAATTGAAAAAATTCCGACGGTTGCTCGAAGAGGGCGCGGTTGTCCGTCGGCAGCACGAGCGTTTGCGCTTGGGCGGCGCAGGACGACAAAAATGCCAGTTGAAGTAGCAGGCGCTTCATCGGGTGCCGGGCATTTTGAAGCCTTCGAGCGGGATGTCCCGCGTCTTGGGCGCCGGGCGGGTGATTCCACGCTCCAGATCACGCTGCGCGGCTTTTTCGGCGGCTTCGGCCTCTTTCGCGACACGGCGGGCATTGAGCTTTTCCTTGTCCGTGGAGGGCAGCATGTCCATCCAGCGGGAGGAGGACTTCAGACGGTCGATGCGCGGGTAAAACTTGTCCAGCTCCTTGATGGTCTCGTCGGAGACACCGCGCCAGATGGTGAAACGTCCGTCGGTGATGGGCTGGTCCAGCTCCACCATGTCCACGGGCACCGCGTTGATCATCGTCAGGATGACCATGCCTTGGTTCAAGCGGGAGGCGGCCTCCAGGTAGTTCTTTCCTTTCGCGTCGAGCTGCAGGAGCAGGCCGTTGCCCTGGCCGTCGTCGGCGGGAAAGGGCTGGAAGGCCGCGATGCTGCGCTGGCTGAACTCCGGCACCTTCTTGAAGGTGATCTCCTGTCCGCCGATGGGCAGCCGCATGATCTCGGCGGGATGCTCGATGGCATTCGTCTGCACATGGCAGGTGATCAGGACCTTGTTTTCACGGAGCAGCTCGCAACCGCTCAGCAGGCCACAGGCGGCCATCATGGGCACGACGCGCAGAAGTTTTCTCATGCGCGCATCAAACCAAAGCCGCGCATGCTTTGCAACCTCCGAGGCGGAAACAGCCGGAAAACATGCGCGGCGTGAGATTTGACAAGACCGCGAATCCCCGGACTTTCCGCGCACCTTTCCCGCCATGCCGCCAAACGAACGCACTCTCCTCACGAAGGCCCAGATGGCCGAAGGGGTGAAGGCTTTGGCCCAAAGCATCTGCGCGGCGAATCCCGGCGCGGAAAACATCGGCCTCGTGGGCATTTACACCCGCGGCGTGCCTATGGCGAAGCGCATCGCCGCCGAGATCGAGAAACTCGGTGGTGTGAAGGTCTTTGTCGGCACCATCGACATCACGCAGTATCGCGACGACCTGAACACCTTCCAGATGGTGCCGAAGCTCGAAGGCTCCGACATCTCCTTCGACATCGACGGCATCACCGTTGTGCTTTGTGACGAAGTGGTCTTCACCGGCCGCAGCGTGCGTGCCGCGCTGGACGAGTTGCTGAACTTTGGCCGTCCGAAACGCGTGCAACTCGCCGCGCTCGTGGACCGCTGCGGCCGCGAACTTCCCGTGCAGCCGGATTTTTCCGCGCTGAAGGTCACGCTGGCTCCCGGCGAGCGTGTGGCCGTGCGTTTTGAGGAAGTGGACGGCCACGACTCCTGCACCGTGCAAACCCAGGCCCCAACCCGATGACTCCGCGCAAAGACCTTCTCGACATCGCATCGCTCACGGATGAGGAAATCGCGTTCGTGCTCGACAACGCCGTGCCGTTCAAGGACCTCTTCAAGCGCAGCGTGAAGAAGGTGCCCACGCTCAAAGGGCAGACGATGCTCACGTTGTTCTACGAGCCGTCAACACGCACACGCTCCAGCTTTGAAGTCGCCGCCAGCCGCCTTTCGGCCGACGTCACGCACTTTGACATCGAATCATCCAGCGTGGTGAAAGGTGAGTCCGTCCTCGACACCGTCGAGACCCTGGAGGCCATGCGTGTCGATTACATCGTCGTGCGGCACAAGCAGGCCGGCATTCCGAACCTCATCGCCAAAAACACCCGCGCCAGCGTCATCAACGCCGGCGATGGCTGGCACGCGCATCCCACCCAGGCATTGCTTGATGCCTTCACGCTGCGTGAGATTCACAAGGATCTGCGCGGCTGCCGCGCTCTCATCGTTGGCGACATTCAGCACTCCCGTGTCGCCCGCAGCACGAGCCTCATCTTCCGCCGCCTCGGCATGAACGTGGCCTACCTCGCACCGGGCTCGATGATGCCGCGTGAAGTGCCGAAGGAAATCCCGCAGTTCGGCAACTGGCGCGACGCCTTCGACTGGCGGCCGGATGTCATTTACCTCCTCCGTGTGCAGGGCGAGCGCATCGACGAGCCCTTCGTCCCCAGCTCCGCCGAATACCATCGCAACTACGGCCTCACCAACGAGCGCGTCGAGATCGTCCGCGAACGCGGCCTCCACATCATGCATCCCGGCCCCGTGAACCGTGGCGTCGAAATCACCGACGCCGGCATGAACTACGAGAAGTGTCTCATCAACCAGCAGGTCGAAAACGGAATCGCCGTGCGCATGAGCGTGCTCTACTGGCTGCGGCCGGGCGCGACAGAGTGAACCGGCCCGCTCAGACCGGCATGAGGCGCCGCCCATTATTTACCCGCCGCCTTGAAAACCGCGGGATGATCCAGCAGCACTTTTTTCAGGCGCTCCACATCTGCAAAGGTGCATTCCCCGATCCAGGCTGATTTCTCGATGACCTCACGTCCGCCGATGGTGCCTGCGATGACGAGCGCCGAGAGCATGGAGCCGAGAATGTCAGGATGCGTGCCATCGTCCGCGTAAAGTGGCATGGCGGGATGAATGTCCTCCACCAGCCGCCAGAAATCGCCCACCGGGCTGACGAGAATGTTCGCGCCCGGGCTTTTCTCCAGCACGGCCTTCACAGCGTTGGCGTTTGCGCGGCGGATGCGCCCATGCGCCTCCGCGGCAGACGCGCCGGTGGCCAGCGCCTGGGGGGATTTTTTCTTCCACAGGCTCTCCTGCATCGCCCACACCTGGAGATCGACGACCAGCACTTTCGGATTCACCTCGCGCGCCAGCGTCACCAGCTTCAACAAGCCGCCATTCATGAATTCCTGCGCCTCGGGCTCCACCGCGGCGAGGGCGGAGATCAGGCTTTGCTCCTGCACGACGACGACATCCCACGGCTTGCCATCATCAGCTCCCCGCCTCAACAGCGTCTCCCCGTTCGAATCAGCGGCATGCTGGGCCAGGTTATAATTGACCAGCAGATAACTGGCGATGTGCGGCGCGAGCATTTTTGAGGACAGCAAAATCTCGCCCACGATCGCCGGCAGGCCATTGGTCGCCATGTAGCTGTTGCCGAGAAAAAGAATACGCACATGCGGCGTCCCCGCGTCGGCGGCAGGCAGGCGCATTCCAAGCGCGGCCAGGCCTGAGATCATCAGTCTGCGCCGCAACCAGGGCGAAAACGAGGCCGGGCTCATGGCTTGCATAATTGGTCAGCGAGAGCCTCCGCCTTCTCGTTTCCCTCCTTCGCGGAGACGTGCCCGACCACGCGCGACCTGCTCTTGTCGAGCTTGATGATGACCAGCGTCTCCAGCGGTGTCTGTTTCTCGTCATCCTTGCTGGACACCATGCGGTAAATGATCGCGTAGGGCGCGAACGAGTCGCCCCGGCGGAATCCGCGCCACTGCACCACATTGTTCGCCTTTGCCGGGAACTGGCCGGGACAAGCGGCGAGCGTGTCGCCCATGAGATCGGTTTTCCTGCCGTCGTAAACGAGGTTGATCCAGCTCCGCAGGTCGCCGCCTTCATGGATCACCTGGTAGCCTCCGAGCCCGGGGCAGAGGTGCTTGAAGTGGTCGATCTCCGGCTCCTTCTCCAAGGCGGAATCTTCGAGGATTCTGACCTTTTTCGGATCGGTGGTGGTGAATTCTGATTCAGGCTTCGGCTCAGCGGCGGATGCGCTGATCACACCAAGAGCGAGCACGGCGGCGATGAAAGTCTTCATGGCAGATCAAACGTGATGAACCGGCTCATTTCAGTGAGGCATCCGCCGCGCCATCGGCTTTGCGATACAAACTCGTCGGAATGAGCATCTGCGGCGGCAGTTCCTCACCTTTCGAGTGGCGGAGGAAGGCACGCACGACTTCCACGCCCATCTTGTCAGGGAATTGAATCGGATCGGCGAAAATCTTGCCGTCTTTGATCGCCTGCTTGCCTTCCGGCTGGCCGTCGAAGCCGATGATCACGACCTTCTCAGCTTTGCCTGCCTTTTCCAAGGCACCACGTGCACCCAATGCGGAAGGATCATTGATCGCAAAAATGCCGACGAGATCCGGTTGCGCCTGCAGCATGTCCTCGGCCGCCTTGTAACCCTTGTCCTTCGCGCCGCCACCGTCGAGCTCGCTGACGATCTCGATCTTTTGTGCAACTGCCGCGTTGTGCGCGTCGATCACCTCCTTGAAGCCCTTCACGCGCAGGATGCAAGACTCGACCGCCTTCAGATCGAGCACGCCGATCTTGCCTCCCTGACCTTTGAGCGCCTCGATCATCGCTTTTCCGGCCTCCTTGCCGCCGCCGAAGTTGTCCGTGGCCACCTGCGTCACGATTTTCACGCCCGGTTCGTTGCACGGCACATCCACCGTGAACACCGGGATGCCCGCGGCGTTGGCCTCCTGGATCACCGGCACGATCGCCTTCGAATCTGCGGGACTGAGCACGATCGCCGCGGCCTTTTTCACGATGAAGTCCTTCACCTGGTTGCTCTGGCGCGCCACGTCGTTGTCCGCGCTGACGACGAGCGTGTCATAACCGCTCTTCGCCGCCTCGGCGGTGATGTTGTCGCCGATGACTTTGAAAAAAGGATTCTGCAAGGTCAGCAGCGACACGCCGATGGTGCCTTTCGACGCAGCCTTGTCGGATGTCTTGCCACAGGCGGCGATCAAAGCGGTGCAGAGGAGAAGGAAAACACGATGTTTCATCATCGGCATGCTAGCACAGAGGCAGACGGTCAACGCAAGCTCTCAGTTCGCATAACGCAAAAACGCGGCACGCCGCCCCTCAAAGGCGGAGGTTTCCGCATTCCACGCCTCGATCACCTTCTTCCATGGCTGGCCTTCGCGGATCAGCGGCAGGCTCGTTTTGTGATTGAGCAGCGTGTTGACCTTTTCGAGCGCGAAGGACTTCGGATGCAGCCGCTGGAGCGTGCAGGCGATGGCAACGCCGGTTTCGACCGGTTTCAAGGCCATGCGATCCGTGATGGCGATGCGCACGCCGCCGCAGGCCTCGCCTTTGAAAATGCTCGCGGTCGGTGTGAAGCGCACCGGCGTGAACTGCACGCCCGGCAGTCCGAGCTTGTTCAGCTCATGAGCCAGACGCAGGTCGTTCACATAAGGCGCGCCGAGCACCTCAAACGGCGTGTCCGTGCCGCGTCCCACGCTGACGCTGAATTCGAGCAGACCGATGCCGGGATAGAGCAGCGCCGCGTTCAATGAGCGCATGTTGGGTGACGGATTGATCCACGGCAGGCCGGTTTGATCGAAAAGCAGGCCGCGCTGCCAGCCTTCGACCGGAATCACCTTCAAATCGCAATTCATCTGCCGCTCGGCATTCAGCATCGCGGCCAGTTCGCCCGCAGTCATGCCGTGGCGCAGCGGGATCGCGTGCGTGGCGGTTTGTTTCTCCTCGTCGAGCACTGCGGAGCCTTCCACGGCGAGTCCACCGATGGGATTCACGCGGTCGAGCACGATGAAGCGCTTCTTCGCCTTCGCCGCAGCGTCCATGCACAGGCGCATCGTGCCGATGTAGGTGTAGAAGCGGCAGCCGATGTCCTGGATGTCGAAAACGAGCGCGTCGAGGTCGGCCAGTTGTTCAAGAGAAGGCGCTCGGCGCTCGCCATAGAGGCTGAGCACGGGCAGACCGGTCTTCTTGTCCTTCGTATCGCCGATTTTCTCCTGATCCAGCTCACCACGGATGCCGTGCTCCGGGCTGAAGAGCTTTTTGAGCTTCACGTCTGGTGCTTCCGCCAGCAGATCAATCGTGCTGCGGCGCTGGGCGTCGATGCCGGTCTGGTTCGTGATCAAACCGACGCGCAGGCCCTTCAAATCGGCAAAGTTCCGCCGCACGAGCACGTCGATGCCGTTCAGCACTGTGGGCACCTCGTTCTCATCGCGCGGCCAAGGCGGACCGCTCGCGGCAAACGTCATGCCCTGGGCCACAGCGGTGCCGATTTCCTCATAAAGATCGCGCACGCTGCCCTTGCCTTCCGGGTGCAGGCGTGAGCTCATGAAGATGACAAAGGTCTTCGTCTGCGGCTCGATCCACAAACTCGTGCCGGTGAAGCCCGTGTGGCCGAAGGAGCCAACGGGAAACGTCTTTCCGCGAGGGCGACTGAAGGACGAGTCGATGTCCCAGCCGAGTCCGCGCCGCTCAAACACGGTCGCCAGCGTCTGCGGTGTCGTCATGAGCTTCACCTTCTCCGGTTTCAGCACTCCTGAGCCACTGGCGAGGATCATGCGCGCATACTTCGCCAAATCGCCCGCAGTCGTGAACAGGCCCGCGTGTCCCGTGACACCGCCCATCTTGCGCGAGGTCGGATCATGCACCACGCCACGCAGCATGACGCCGTTTTCATCCTTCTCCGTTGGTGCGATGCGCGGCTTCCAGTCGTCTGGAGGCAGAAAACGCGTCGAATCCATCTTCAGCGGCTCGAAGATGTGCTTCGCGGCAAATGCGTCGAGTTTCACGCCGCTGACGCGCCGCACGATTTCGCCGAGCAGGATGAAATTGATGTCGGAGTAGCGGAAAAAGCGGTCTGGCGGCCCTTCCGGCTCCAATTCGACCGCGAGCTTGATTCCGGTCTCATAACCGCTCCACGCCGGTTCCTTCGGAATTCCAGGCCGCAAGCCGGAGGTGTGCGTCAACAAATGCCGGATCGTGATGCCCGGCCGCATTTCCGGAAGATACCGACGGACTTCAGCCTCCAGCTCGATTTTGCCCTGCTCGATGAGCAGCATCACGCTCGGCAGCGTCGCCACCACCTTCGTCAGTGACGCGGCATCAAAGACCGTGTTCTCCGTCATCGCCTCTTTCTCAGGCACAAGCGCACGACTGCCTTCGACGAAAGTCATCTTCTTCTCTCCACTCTCGATGTGCAGCACAGCCCCCGGCGGATTTCCCTTCATCACCGCTTTGCTCACAACTTCGCGAACGGGATCAAAATCGTCCGCGCGGGCCAAGCTCCCGAGCAGGGGGAAAATGATGACGGGTAGTATGATGCGGGGAAGGGGCATGGTGGATCGAATCTGATCAAAAGATCGAAGTTCCATCACCCATTATTTTGCCCTTCATCATTTTGCCTTTTTCTTCTTGGCCGCCGGCTTGCCGGCTTTGGGGCTCTCAAAGGTCGGAGCGATCGTGCCTTTCTCCCATTCGGCGATGGCGCTGACAAGTTCCTTCACGACCTCGGGCTTTTCAGCCGCGAGGTTCTTAGATTCACCGACGTCGGTGGCCAGATCGTAGAGCTCGGGATCGGCATTGCCGAGACGGACGAGCTTCATGTTGCCGCTGCGCACGGCATTGTTGCCGCCGGGGCCGCCGCTGCGCCAGAAGAGCATGTCGTGAGGCGCAGTGGTCTTTTCGCCGGTCAGAAACGGCATAAGATTCACGCCATCGAGGTTCTTCGGCGTCAGATCGGCCGATTCCGCCGCGGCGAGCGACGTGGGGAGGAAATCGAGTGCGATGACGGGTTGGTCGTAGGTGCCCGGTTTGATTTTCGCGGGCCAGCTCACGAGAAAGGGCACGCGCATGCCGCCCTCATAGACCATGCCCTTCGCGCCGCGCAGAGGGGAGTTGTCCGTGAAGTTGGTGCCGCTCTTCGCGGCAAGGTTGGGGCCGCCATTGTCGCTGACGAAGCAGACGAGCGTGTTCGCGGTCTGCTTTGTCTCGTCGAGTTTGGCCATCACGCCGCCGATAGCCGCATCCAAGGCGCAGACCATCGCGGCGTAGGTGCGGCGTTTTTCATCTGCGATGCCCGCCAGCTTATCCAGCCACTCTTTGGGAGCCTGCAGCGGCGTGTGGGGCGCGTTGAAGGCCAGGTAGAGCATCCACGGCTTCGATTCGCCCGCATGACGTCCGATGAACGCCGCCGCCTCGTCGCCGAACAGCTCGGTGAGGTACTTCGTTTGCGCCTCGTCCTTGCCGTTGCGATTGAGCGGGATCGTGTACTCCAAGCCGCCCTTGTCGCCCGGGAAATACTGATGCCCGCCGCCGAGCGCGCCGAAGTACTCGTCAAAGCCGCGCTTGTTCGGGTGGAACTGCGGATGCGCGCCGAGGTGCCATTTGCCAACCGCACCGGTCGTGTAGCCAGCCTGCTTCATGAGCGATGGAAACGTCGTCTCGGCGAGCGAAAGGCCTGCCGTGGTGCTTTGTGGCAGCCATGCGGGGTTGTTCTCATGCCCAAAGCGATGTTGGTAACGCCCCGTCATGATGCCAGCACGCGTGGGGCTGCAAAAGGGATGCGAGACGTAACCGTTCGTGCAGCGCAGGCTGCGCGCGGCCAGTTTGTCGAGATGCGGCGTGGGAATCTCCTTTGAACCTTGGAAACCAACGTCGTGATAGCCCAGATCGTCGGCGACGATGAGCAGTACGTTCGGTTTGGCGGCAAAAACCGGGAGCGTGAACGATAGGACAAAAAGAAGCGAAAGAACGGAGCGCATGAGGATGATATGAGCGCCCCACAAACGAACACCGCCTCTTCATGTTTCAATTCCTGCTTGCATCCATCCCGCGAATCCGTCATGCCGGAAGCATGAAGCCCTGCCTATTCCTTTTGCCTCTGATTCTGGTCAGCTGTGGTGATGAACCCAAGAAGCCCGAGCCTGCGCCAACACCAAAACCGGTGGCAGAAAAGCCTGCCGCGCCTGCTCCCGCCAAGCCGGAGCCGAAGAAGGTCTATTGGACCCAGGAGATGCTGCACACGGAGATCAAGTATCACAACCCGGGCTATGAGGGGAACGGTCAGTTCAACATCGAAGGCGGCAATGTGGTCGCTCTGAGCCTGCGCGGCGCGAAGATCGACAACGTGAAGTTTTTGCAGCACATCGAGCCGCTGGCGCTCGACCTGAGCGAGACGCCCATCAGCGACCTGCGTCCCATGCAGGGCAAGAAGCTGGTGGAGCTGTATTTGGAGGACACGAAGGTGCGCGATCTCTCGCCGATCCGCGGCATGCCGCTGGAGAAGCTTTATCTGAGCCGCACGCCGGTGGAAAACCTCGGTGCCTTGGAAGGCATGCTTCTCACCGAATTGAACGCGGTCGGCTGCCCCATCGGCGACATCTCCGGCATCGCGAAATGCCCGATCACCATGCTATGGCTCACGGATTGCCCGGTGGAGGACATCCGCGCGCTCAAAACGGTGCCGCTGGTCAGCGTGACACTGCATCGGACGAAGGTGAAGGATCTCACGCCGCTGAGCGGCACGGCGCTGCAGCGCCTGCACATCGCCGAAACGCCGGTGACAGATCTGTCGCCTTTGAAAGGCATGCAGCTCACGCGGCTGGTGTTCACGCCTGCGAACATCACGGCGGGCATCGATGTGGCAAAATCACTGCCGCTGCAGGAGATCGGCACGCGCTTTGACGAGCAGGGCAAGGATTTGCAGCCGCCGGCGAGTTTCTGGCCCGCCTATGACGCCGCGGTCAAGGCCGCCGCAAAATGAGAAAGATTTGTCTTGTCCGGGGACGTCCCATCCTGACAAAATCAGGTCAATCCGATGAAAGAATTTGCCTACATTCATGATGAGCGGCAGAACCCCTCTCCGCTGCGGGTCGTGCCTGCGCTGGCGAGCTTCAGCGACGACCAGCTCGACGATGTTTTGAACTCCAGCAGCCTGCTCCAGTGCGAACCGGGCGACTGCATCATCAAGGAAGGGAGCATCGACTCCCGCATCTATGTGCTGCTGAGCGGCGAGCTGGAGGTGCGTGTTGGCGGCAAGAAAGTCGCCGCCATCACCCGCATCGGCGAGGTGTTCGGCGAGCTGGCGCTGGTGAACCAGGACAAGCGTCTCGCCTCCGTGATCGCCTCCACGAAGTCCGTCTGCCTCGCAGTGGACCAGAAATTCCTCCAGGACATCCATCCGCGTGAGGAGGATCCTGATTTCCACGCTTCGCTGTATGAATTCGTGGCGCGTCTGATGATGCGGAAGCTGGAGGCGACATCAAAACGGCTCGCCGAGGTGGAGAAGGAGCTGAGAATGCTGCGTGAATCGCAAGCCGAGGTCAAAACCACGCCGGCCGCCAAACCGAAGCTCAAGCGTCCGGTGAAACGGGCCGTCACAGCACGGAAGCCCGCGCGGCGTCGGTGAACGCGGCGCAGAGCACTTTTTCATCCGCCGCGAACACACCGCGCTCGGTGATCAGTCCGGTCACGAGACGGGCGGGTGTCACATCAAAGGCGTAATTCGCAACCGCCGATGCCGCTGGCACGACTCGCACGTTGTGTGGCGTGCCGTTTGCATCGGTTCCTTCCATCCAGGCGACTTCCTCGCCGCCGCGTTGCTCGATGGGGATGTTTTTCACGCCGTCGGCGATTCTCCAGTCGAAGGTGGACGACGGCAGTGCGACGTAAAACGGGACTCCGTTGTCCTTCGCGGCCAGCGCCTTCAGATAGGTGCCGATCTTGTTCGCCACGTCACCGTTCCGTGTCACACGGTCCGCTCCGGTGATGACGAGATCGACCTGGCCGTGCTGCATGAGGTGACCGCCCGTGTTGTCGGCGATGACCGTGTGCGGCACGCCATGCTGGGCCAGTTCCCAGGCGGTGAGCCGCGCGCCTTGATTGCGTGGGCGTGTTTCATCGACCCAGACATGAATTTTGAGGCCCGCATCGTGGGTGGCGTAAACCGGCGCGGTCGCCGAACCATGATCGACAAACGCCAGCCAGCCCGCGTTGCAATGGGTGAGCACGTTTACGACTACCCCCGGCTTTTTCGCCGCGATTTCACGGATGAGTTGAAGCCCATGAACGCCGATTTGCGCGCAGGCGGCGGCATCCTCATCCGCGATGGCCTCCGCTTCGCGTTTCGCGATGCTTGGCCACAATTCCACCGGCTGATCACGCAAGACCGCGAGCTGCCGGTTCACCGCCCAAGCCAGATTCACTGCCGTGGGGCGTGTTTCGATGAGACTTTGGGCCAATGCATCGAGCTGTGCCATGTTTTGGGCTTCACATGCCGCCAAAGCCATGCCGTAACCTGCAGTGGCACCGATGCAGCCCGCGCCGCGCACGGCCATGTCACGAATCGCATCCGCCACCTCGGCGACAGAGTGCAAATCGATCAATTCAAACGCCCACGGCAGCCGTCGTTGATCAATGATGCGCACGATGCCGGGCTCCGGCATCCAGACGGTGCGGAAGTGCTGGCCGTTCACCTTCATGCGCCCGCTCCGATGGTGATGCGCTTCGAGGGAATCGGCGATTCGATGATGCCGAGCTCGGTTTCCTGTTTGAGGCGGAGCTGGCCGCAGGCGGCGGCGATGTCGTGGCCTTTTTCGCGGCGGAGGGTGGCGGTGACGCCTGCTTTCGTCAGCACGTCGAGGAAGGCGTCCTGCTGCGGTTCGCTCGGCCGCGCCCAGGGCAGGCCTTCGACGGTGTTGTAGGGGATGAGATTGACCTTGGCGTTCACGCTGCGGGCGCGTTTGGCGAGCACGCGCGCCTGGTCGAGGCTGTCGTTGATGTTTTCGATAAGGATGAACTCGAAGGTGAGGAACTGCTTACGCCTCGCATTCCAGTATTCGAGCGCCTCGAACAGCTCGGCGATGTTATGCTTGCGGTTCACCGGCATGATTTTTTCACGCACCTCGTCGGTGGCACCGTGCAGCGAGATGGCTAGGCGGATTTGCAGCGGAAAATCAGCGAGTTTTTTGATCTGCGGGGCGAGTCCGCTGGTGCTGACGGTCATGTGACGTGCGCCGATGCCGATGCCCCAGTCGGCGTTGAGGATTTCGATGGCCTTAGTGACGTTCGAGAAGTTCGCGAGCGGCTCCCCCATGCCCATGAAGACGAGATTATCCACGCGTTCGCCGGCATGGGCCTCGACCTGCACGATCTGCTCGACGATCTCCGCAGCGGTGAGGTTGCGCGTGAACCCGGCGAGGCCGCTGGCGCAGAATTTGCAGTCGTAGGCACAGCCGACCTGGCTGGAGACGCAGAGCGTGCGGCGGTCGGATTTTCCGCCGTAAAGCGCGGGATTGGCCGGAATGAGCACGGTTTCGACGTAGCGGCCGTCGTGCAGCTTGAGGAGGAATTTGCGCGTGGTGTCGGTCGAACCGGTCACTTTGGCGATTTGCATCGAACGCGTGACAAATCGCGTCGCCAAGGCTTCGCGCGTCGCTTTCGGCAGATTCGTCATTTCATCGAAACTGGCTGCGCGTTTGGTGAAAACCCACTCCACGAGCTGCTTCGCGCGAAACGCGGGCTGTCCGAGCTCCGCGAACACGGCGGCGATCTCCTCCGGCTTCATGCCGAGGAGGGCCTGGGGCGCGTTCGTGGTGCTCATGCGCGTGACAGTGGCCATGAAATGACGATTTGAAATTCGAGATTTGAGTTTGATGCTCGCGCCATGGGAATTCCGGGCCTCATCCTGCTGTGCGTCATGCTCGTGCTGATCGGTGTGGGCATCGCCGTGGGTTTGTTCGCCTGCGCGCTCGCGGCGGTGCTGGTCACTCTGGGCGTGGTATCGAGCTCGGTGGCGCTGGGATTTTTCACGAAACGTCCGGCGACGGCGGTGCGCGTGTTTCTGCTGCAATGCGGCATTCTCGCGGGCATTCCAGCCGGTGCGGTCACGGCATGGCTCGGGCGTGCGCTGCTCGAAAAAGCGGACCAAGGCTGGGTCATTGCCATTTATGGTGGCATTGGTGGCGCGTTCGCGGGAGCGCTGCTCGCCTTGCTGCTGGATTTCATTTTCCGCCGCACGCATGTGTGGCTGGAGCAGCGGGTGAAGAGGCCCGAACTGCCGGGTTGAGCATCAAGGCTGCCGTTCCTGCTCGCGGAACTGCGTGGGCGTGAGCTTGGTCATCTTCTTGAAGTCCTTGCTGAAGAAAAACTGGTCGTGGTAGCCGACCTGGCGGGCGATTTCCTTCACCGGATCGTCGGATTCGATGAGCCGGCGCTTCGCCTGATTGATGCGTTCTCTGCGCAGCCAGTCGATCGGGCTGGTGCCAATGGCGGCCTTGAACTGGCGGCTGAAGTGGCTCTCGCTCATGCCGCTGAGATTGGCGAGCTCGGCGACGCGCATGGGCAGATGGAAGTAAAGGCGCATGCGTTCAAGTGCCTTGGCCACGGCTTGCGGCAGTTCGGGCTGCACGAGGCCCGGTTCTGAGAGCCGCACATGAAACGCGAGCCCGATCAGCGCGGCGACGGCGGCGCTGGCGAGCGCGGCATCGCTAGGACGCGTGCCGCTCATGAATTGAAAGGCATTTTGGAACTCACGGATCACCGCCTGCTCGTTCATGCCTTCCAGCACGGGCTGCGAACGCACCTGCAACAATTCCGCGATGCGGTCCAGCGAGCGGCCCTCGACACGCATCCAGTAAAGCTCCCAAGGATCGCGGTTATGCGCGCCATAGAGGTGCGGGTGATGGCAGTTCACCCACACGAGGGCCCCAGGGCCGACCTCGTGGCGCTTGCCACCGACCTGCACCCACCCGCGGCCTTTGAGGCAGAAGATCAGCTCATGACCCGGATAGGTCTCGCGCTCGATGCGATGCTCAAAGCCGGCGCGCAGATGCCCGGCGCGCACCACGGAATAAAACAAATCACGCTGCCAGTCCGCAGGCGTGGCGTAGAGATTGGTTAGGAAGACGGTCTCCTGGAACAAGGTGGCTGCCATGAGTGGATAATACATCCCAACTCCTCCTCGTGTCGAGTTTTGATTGCAGGTTGGGACGTTGCGGGCAGGGAAAATCCTTTTGCAGCCAGGTCAGGCTCACAGCATACTCCGCACCCCGTCGCGCATCCCACGAAAACCCCGTGCGACCCCATCAAGAACCATGCCCACCTACGATTACGAATGCCAGACGTGCGGCCATCAGTTCGAGGCCAAGCAATCCATGAAAGATCCGCATCTCACCGACTGCCCGCAGGAGAACTGCGCCGGGCCGGTGAAGCGCAAGATCGGCGCCGGAGCCGGCTTCATCTTCAAAGGCAACGGCTTCTACATCACCGACTACCGCAGCGATTCCTACAAGGCGGCGGCGAAGAAGGATTCCGAGAGCGCCTCGGCATCCTCATCCTCAAGCAGCAGCACCACCACCAGCTCAAGTTCGTCGTCCTCGACCGCTTCCACTTCCGCGCCCGCAAAAGCGGGGGCGGCGGCCTGATCCATCCCTCAATCCCCAGCGAGCATCCTCGTGAAACACCACCTGTTCCAAACCGTGCGGCTGCTGCTTGTCAGTGCCCTGGCGGGAGCGGCGTGGGTGGCGCACCGGCCTGCGGAGCTGCCGCAGGCACCGGCGGCAAACAACGGCAAGGGTGATGACATGCTCGACATGCTGCGGCAGTCCGCCATCAAGCGAGCGGCGGTGATGGAGGTCAGCGAGGCGGAGATCAACCGGCATCTCGCCACGGCGATCACAGGCAAGGCCGCGAGCATGATCGGCGGCTGGGTCGCCTTTGACGGTGCGCGCATCGACCTGGAGCCGGATCACGCGCGGCTTTTTCTGGTTTGGAAGCTTCACGGGCACACTCGCACCGCCAGCGTCGATCTCGCGATCAGCCGTGACGCCGACCATTTCCACGTCGAGCTGCTGCGCGGCGCTTACGGGCACCTGGAGATGCCCCGCGGCATGATGCGGCCGCTGTATCCCGCGCTACGTTCTGTCGCGGAAGTGCTCGATCCTGAAATCCGCGCCTTGTTCCAGATGACGAAGATCACCATCGCCAAGGACAAGCTTGTGCTCGATCCCCGCTTCCCATCCGCATGATCCGTCTTCAATCCATCGTCAAAACGGTCCTGCTGGTGCTCACGGGCATGGCGTCCGTCAACGCACAGACGCCGGCGCCGCCGGTTCCGCAGCTCACGAAGGAGCAGAAAGAAGCTGCCGCGGCCATCGAGGCGCCGAAGACCTTCACGCCGCCGCCCGTGCCGGGCCAGTTGAAGGGAGGATCTCCGGCGAAACCCGAGGCCCCGGTCAAAACACCCGAAACGCCGAAATCCGAAGTTCCGCCGCCCGCAGCGGCGCCCTCTGCCAGCTCCGCCAGCAAAATGCAGGCGCTGGAGGCCGTCACGCAGCAGCCTTCGGCACAGCCCGCGCCCCGGGTGACCACGCCGGCGGACAAACTGCCCGTCACCAGCTCCACCAGCGCCAGCCGGCAGTTCATTGTGCATGGGAAGGTCTTCGAGACGCGCAGCGCCATGTCCTCGCGCTGCGACGAGATTTCCCAGGAGTTGCGGAAGGTGCTCAATGACAAGGAGCCCTTCGTGCTTCCCGTCGTCGTCGTGCTGAACACCGGCGAGGAAGCGGAGAAGTCCAAGGGCCCGCCGATCTCGACGGCGATCTCCGAGCTCACGCATGGCGGCTTTCATCTCCAGGTCACGGTGAACGAGCGGCCCGGCTTGAAGGTGGAGGATTTGCACAAGGAAGTCGTGCGCGCCTTGCTGGCCGAGCGCATCCTGCGCAACCACCAGAAAATCACCACGCCGCAGGGCCGCCTGCTGCTGCCGGACTGGGTCATGACCGGCGTCCTGCACGCGATGGACTACCGCGCCAGCGTGCGGCCCAGCGCGTTGTTCGCCACCATCTTCCGCAGCGGCAAAATTTATGGCATCGAGGAGATCATCACCGCCTCTCCCGTGGAGATGGACGGGCTCTCACGCAGCATTTACGAGACCTCGTGCGGCGCTCTCGTGCTCGCGCTCGTCGATCAGCCGGACGGTCCGTCCCGCTTCAATAAATTCCTCAATCTGCTCGCCAGCGACCCGCGCTCCGAGCGTGATCTGCTGAACGTCGCATTTCCGACTTTCGCCGCCTCGGCCTCCAGTTTGAACAAATGGTGGTCCCTCCAGCTCGCGACGCTTTCCAAACCCGGAATCGCCGAGCCCTACACCGCCGCCGAGAGCCTCAAGGCCATCGAAGACGCCATCACCATCCGGTATGAGGCCAAACCGGACGAGGTCCCGAAAAATGTGAAGCCGCGTCCCTTCGTGCTGCCCGCACCGCTGCCTGTCGTGGCGGCTTCTGAAACTCCGCCGGAACGGAACACGTCCGATGAGGAAAGTCCGAGGCCGAAAAACAAAACCGTCGCCGCCGTGGACGAGGACGCTGGCAAACCAGATGAAAAACCCAGGCGCAGCCTCTGGCGCCGTCTGCTTTTCCTAGGTGATCCCGACGAAGAAAAGCCTGAAACACCCGAATCCGCCGAACCCGCCGCCGAGGAGGACAAGCCCGGCTTCTTTGGCCGCCTTTTCAGCTTCGGCTCCGGGGATGAGAAACCAGAAACGTCCAAGGCCAAGGACACCGCGGCCGAAAAACCGAAAAAGGACGCCAAGGACAAGCCCGAGGCCGCCGAAGAGGAAAAGAAGCCCTCCCTGCTCAACCCGCTGAACTGGTTCCGTGGCGGCAAGGATGAGGAAAAAGCACCGGAGCAGGACAAAGCGAAAAAGGAGGGCGATCAGGCCGCCGCTGCCGCATCCGGTCCGCTCGACCTCGCCCGCCTGATCTCACCTGCGCTGGCCGATGTTTGGCAGGTGATGGCTCCCGCCGCTCCGCGTCTGACCGCCGCCCCGCTCTTCGATTTTCGCAAAAACAAAACCAAGCCGGAGGAGGAAAAGAAAAAAGAAGACGCCAAGGCCAAGGACCAGCCCTCCAGCAAACCCGCTCCGAAAAAAGAGGACAAACCGCGCACCACCAACCCCAACGCCAGGCCGACCGCCAAAAAAGCAACGGCCTCGCCGGACAAACCGAAGGTGACCAATCCCAATGCGCGCCCTGTTCCCGCCGGAGCGCTTCCCCCAGGCGCCACCAATGCTGACGCCGCGAAGTCCGCCCTCGTGCCCGTGGTTCTGCCGCTGGAGGAGTTCCAGCACATCCTGAAGCACCCAGACCGCGTTAAAATCCTCGAGCAGAACGTCACCGCCCTGCGCGCGCTGGAGTTGCGCGTCAGCACTCTCTTCCGGCCGGTGATCGCCGCCTACCTTTCCGCTGTGATTGACCTTCAGGCCGGCAAGACGAAGGACATGGAGAAGCGTCTCGCCACGCTGCGCGAGTTCGCCCTCGTCGCTTATCAAAAATCCATCGCCGTGCGTGATTACCTCGACTGGTTCGAGGCCAGCGAAAGCGGACGCCTCTCCGGCAAGTTCGACGACTACCTCAATCTTCCCAAGATCATCGAGAAAGAGCTTCCCCCGCGCACCGACCCGATCTCGAAGTACCTCGACGCGATCGACAAGGAGTTCTCGAAGTAAGCCAACACGGCTGACTCAATTCAATCCCACGTCCTCGGGGATCTTCGCCATCACTTTGTAAACGGGTCCCATGTCCTCCAGCAGCGCGCCCCACAGCTGCGCGGGCTTTTCGACGGTGAGCACGAGCGGACGTGCGGTGGTGGTGATCCATGAGCGCAGTTCCAGTTCGCTTTCGAGCTGGCCGCCACTCCAGCCGGAGTAGCCGACAAAACCGCGCACATCGTGGCCGAGGCTCAACGCCTGGAGCGCGTCAGCCACGGAAAGATGCGTCTGGCAGCGCAGCGTGCGGCGCCTTTTGTTCCATTGCAGCGCGGCAAAAGCGAGCTTGTCCGTCGCTACCGGGCCGCCCATGAAGACCTGCACCTCACCGAGCGCGCCGAGTTTCTGATCGGGCAGCAAATCCGCCACGCGTTGCTCCAGCGGGCGGTTCAGGATGTAACCAAAGGCACCGTCCTTGGCATTGTGCGCGGCCATGAAGACCACGGAGCGCGAAAAGTTCGGGTCGCGCATCGCGGGTGAGGCGAGCAGCAGGCTGCCGCTGAGCGAGGGAGGAGAGTCGTGGGGCTTTTCCGCAGGCATGACTTTTCTGACGCCATGCATACGCCGGACGCTCGACCGCGCATCGAAAAAAATTCATGCGGCCGCCGCCACTTCGAAACCTTTGCGGTAGGTCTTCGTCAGCAGCTTGTCGGCCTCCGGTGCGTTCGTGAAGCGCAGGTTCGCCGCGTCCCACTCCAGCACTTTGTTCGCCTCCTCCATGCGTCCGGTGACCGGATCGATCTTCGGAATGGCGAGGCGCGTGGCCACGTTGCCGAGCTGCACGGTTTCGGCCAGCGGTCCGGCGTAGTGGAAGCCGTCGCTGGTCTTTTTGCCGGTGAGGCAGGCGTCCACCCAGGTGTGCCAGTGGTTGCGGCCTTCCTCCTTCGGGTATTGGAAGCCCTTGAATTTGTCGAGCGGGTAAAGCCGCGGCCCGGCCACGTGCGCCAGCACCATCGTGCCGCCTTCGCCGATGAAAATCGAGCCGCTGCCCGGCAGGTCGATGTCTCCCGGCATCTGCGCGAGCTTGTGGCTCGGCTTCAGGCCGCCGTCCATCCATGTCAGATTCATCGTCTTGCCAGCGGTGTACTCGGTGCCGGGAAAGACGTATTTGATTGTCTCATGCGTGGGCCAGATCTGGTTGTTGATGCCGCTGTTTTTGGCCACAACGCTGATCGGCGCGGTCAAATCGAGCGCGGTGAACACCGGATCCATGATGTGGCAGCCAAAGTCGCCGAGACCGCCGCCGCCGAAGTCCTGCCAGTCACGCCAGATGAAGGGATGATACGAAGGCGCATACTCGCGCATCGGCGCGGCGCCGATCCACAGGTCCCAGTTCAAATTGGCCGGAACCGGCGCGGAAGGCGGCGGCTGGAACATGCGCGTGCGTTCATTGCCCGTCACACCGACCCAGGAATACACTTCTTTGATCTTCCCGATCGCACCTTCCTTGATCAACCGCGTGCCGAGGCGGTATTCGATGGCGGAGTGGATCTGATTGCCCATCTGCGTGGTCACCCCCTTCTTTTCCGCCCAAAGACGCATCTGCCGCGCCTCCCATACCGTGTGGGCCAGCGGCTTCTGGCAATAAACATGCTTCCCACGCTGCATCGCCGCCACGGCGACGGGCGCGTGCATGTGATCGGGAATCCCGACCGTCACCGCGTCAAAGCCATCGCCCAGCGTGTTGAACATCTCGCGGTAGTCCGCGAAGTGCTTCACGCCGGGGAACTCCTTGTCCGCCTTGTCGAAGCGGTTCGCGTCCACATCACAGAAACCGACAAACTTCACCGCCGCATGCGCTCCCACGTTGTGCAGATCGCTGTAGCCCATGCCATTCACCCCAACGCAGGCCAACTGCAGCTTGCTGTTGAGATTCTGACCGCGCACCAGCGCCGGAAAGGCGGCGGCAGCGGAGGTTAGTGCGGAATTTTTCAGGAAAGAGCGGCGGGAGGCGGCCATGATCGATGCGGTTTGGTTTAAGTGCCCCAAACCTACGCCGTGAAAACAGCCGATCACGCGCCCGCGTTCACAAAAAGCTCGCTCACATTCACGCGCACCTCCGGCAGCGCGACGCATTCCAGCACTCCGTCGGTCGTGGTGCGGAACTGTGTCTGGTAATGCCCGTTCGCGGGATCACGAAAAACTTCGATGCAGCGCTCCGCGCCGTTCACAATCCAGTATTCCGCCACCCCGGCCTCCGCGTAGATGTCCGCCATGTCGCGGTCCTCGCTCAGAGTCGAAACGGAGACTTCCACCACAAGGCGGGCCGAGGAGGGGTGCTGCTGAAAGTCCTTTTCGCTGCCATCCACCACGGACACATCCGGTTCCGGCTCCGAATCCCGCAAAGTCAGCGGATCCTCTTTGCGGACCCAAAACCGGTCTCCGAGCAGTTTTTGGAACAAACCGAAGAGACGGGACGCCAGTTTTGTATGCAGGATGGACTTGCTCATTTTTTCGACAATCACCCCCCGGAGGAGCTCGGCACGCTTCGGAGCCAGCCCGGCGTCAATCATCTGGTGCCATGCCTTGATAGACAGCGGCATGGCACGACGCTGGAAGCCGGGTTTGCTGAGGATGGAGACCATGGCGTGAGAATAACGGTTTGCCGGCAGACAATCAAGCGCCGTCATTTTACATGGCGAGCATTCCACGCAGACCGGTAAACCGTTTCCGGCTTTCCTGTTTGCTTACCGCGAGTGACAGCGCCCGCTCATCACCCACCAGCACGCACAGCTTCTTCGCACGGGTGATCGCGGTGTAGATGAGGCTGCGCTCCAGCAGGACGTAATGCTGCGTGCTGACCGGAATGATCACGCAGGGGAACTCGCTGCCCTGGCTCTTGTGAATGCTGAGCGCGAAGGCGAGCTGCAGTTCGTCCAGTTCGCCGGGTTCGTAGGCGACGAGGCGGTTCGCATCGAACCGCACATGGATTTTCACCGGATCGGCATCGATCGCGATGATGTGGCCGATGTCGCCGTTGAAGACCTCCTTGTCGTAGTTGTTGTGCGTCTGGATGACCTTGTCACCGACGCGGAACGTCACGTTGAAGCGCTCGATCTCGAACTTCACCTCGTTTGGCGGATTCAGCGCGAGTTGCAGGGAATGGTTGAGCGACGCCGTGCCGAGCAGATTGCGGTTCATCGGCGTGAGCACCTGGATGTCGGCGATGGGATCAAAGCCATACTTGGCCGGAAGCAGCGTGTGGGCGAGTTGCACGATCAAATCACGCACCTCCTCCGGCTCGCTGGCTTCGAGGAAAAAGAAGTCGCTGCGGCTCGAAGGCTTCAAATCCGGCACCTGACCGCGATTGATGGCGTGGGCGCTGGTGATGATGCGGCTGCTGGCGGCCTGCCGGAAGATTTCCGTGAGTTTCACGCACGGCACGGCTGCGCTCGTGATCAAATCATGCAGCATCATGCCCGGACCGACCGATGGCAGTTGGTCCGCATCGCCCACGACCAGCAGATGTGCGCCTTCAGGTAGTGCGGAAAGAAACTGCGCCATGAGCGGTGCATCGATCATGGACGCTTCATCGACGACGAAGAGATCACCGACGAGTGGTTTGCCGCGATGGCGTCCCCAACCGCCCTCGCCCTGGTATTCGAGCAAACGGTGCAGTGTTTTGGCCTCCAGGCCGGTGCTTTCGCTCAAACGCTTCGCCGCACGGCCGGTGGGGGCCGCGAGGACGATTTTGACCTGCTTGCTTTGCAAAATGAGCAGGATGCTGCGCAGGATCGTCGTTTTGCCGACCCCGGGACCGCCGGTGATGATTAGCATGCGATGCCGCAAGGCCTCGCGCACCGCCCGCTGCTGGCTTTCGGCCAGTTCCTTGCCCGTTTTCTTCATCACCCAGGCCAAAGCCGCGTCTTCGTCGATGCTCGGATATGAGGAAGGCAGCGCTGCGAGTGATTTAACGCCGGCTGCGATGTTCTGCTCTGCTTTGCGCAGGTAAGGCAGATACAAAAACTCTCCGTGACGCTCGATCTGCTCGCTGGCGATGAGCGCCTCGACCTGCGGAGCGATTAACGCTTCCACGCCGAGCAGCTCCCTTGCTTTCTCGACCACTTTCGCCTCGGGAAAGCAACAGTGGCCAGTTTGCGCGGCTGTTTCGATAACATGCAGAATCCCAGCGAGAATGCGCTCCGGCGCATCCTCCGCCACGCCGAGCTGATAAGCGATGTCATCCGCCGTTTTGAAGCCAATGCCACGAATGTCCTGCGCCAGCCGGTACGGATTCTCCTTCAGCACCGCCTGCGCCTCGTCGCCATACGTCTTGTAGATGCGCAGCGCCCGTGACGAGCTGATCCCATGCTGATGCAGGAAGAGCATGATGCCGTGGATGGCCTTCTGCTTCATCCAGGACTCGCGGATCTCTAGCCGACGCTTTTTGCCGACGCCCTCGACCTCTTCCAGCCGCTTCGACTCGTTCTCGATGATGTCGAACACCTTCGGACCGAATTTTTCGACGATGCGCTTCGCATACTTCCCGCCGATGCCCTCGATCAAACCGCTGCCTAGGTAGCGCTCGATGCCGTTGAGCGAATCCGGACGCTTTAGGTTCAGTTCATCCGCCTTGAACTGCGGTCCGAAGTCGCGATTCGGCTCCCACACGCCACGCGCCTCAAACTCCTCTCCCGCCACGACCCTCGGTGCCTTCCCGATCAGCCCGACCATCTCCTGCCTGCCCTCCGGCACGACCTTGAGGATGCAGTAACCGTTGTCCTCATTGTGAAACACCACGCGATCCACCAGTCCGCGCAGGACTTCGGTTTTGCGGGTGTTTCGCGGCAGTGGCATGCGTGCAGGCTAAACACGCCCGATGTTTGTGCGAGGCCGAATGTGTTTCTTGCCAAGGCGCTGCCTCCGGTGTGAGATTTGCCGCGTTAGAAGCTGTTACCATGAGCCTTTCAAAGCTTCCCTCCCGCCGCCGTTTTCTTGAAGCATCCGCGCTTGCTCTTGGCTCTCAGTTGCTCGGCCAGGTGCCCGGCGAACGCCCGAAGCAGGACGCAGCGGTGAAGGTGCTCAATCCACGCGCTCGGGTGCCGGTGAGCATCATCATCGATGATTCGACCTGTCTGGTGAACCTGAACAAGTTCGCCATCCCGCAGTTCGCGGCGGCGAATCCGGGGCGCTACGATCACTACCCGTGGAAAAGCTGGCCGGATGAGATCCCGGACGATTTTGTGCGCAAATTCGCCGATTGGGCCTCGGAGAATGGCGTGAAGGGCAAGTACAGCATCGTGCCCTATCCCGCCTGCGTGGGTCGTCTTGACCGCCAGATCCCCGGCTGGACGCAGAAGGAGCTGCAAAGCAGCATCGACCTCGTGCGTGAGCGCATCATGCCGAATTGGGACATTCATCCCGAGATGGTCACGCACACGCGCATCATCGACACGAAGACCGGGCACCCGCTTCCCGAGATCAGCCCGAAGTTCATGGAGAACTGGAAGTGGTGCGGCGGGCGCAGCGTGGATGAAATCGCCGATTACATGAGCTACGCGCTCACGATCCTCAAAAACATCGGCCTGCCTTGCGAGGGTGTCACGACGCCGGGTGGCTTCGGCAGCGATGCACGGCCGCAGCTCGCGCAGGCGACCTTCGAGGCCTGCCGCGAGGTGTTTCAAACCGAGATCCCGCACTACTTCCGCGATCTTTACGACAAGGGCGAGCAAAGCGTGGCTCCGCTGGTGCAAAATGTGTCCGGTTTGGACACGGACGATCCGCGCTGTGTCGTACACATCCTCGGCTGCACGGGCGACTGGACCGGCGGCTGGGACTGCGTGACGCCGAAGGGCGCGGATGCCTTCATCACCGCGGATGGCAAATCAGGGCGCATGGTCGAGGTCATCCAGCGTGGCGAGCCCGCGATCATCGTGTGCCATTGGACCGGCATTTACTGGAATGGCCTGGAGATCGGCTTCGAGATCTTCCGCGAGGTGGTGAAGCGCCTGCACGCCACCTTTGATCACCTGCACTGGATGAAGCTGAGCGAAATCGCCCGCTACTGGGCGGCGAAGGAGCTCACGAGGATCGAATGGGATGCCGCGAAGCGTGCCGTGATACTCAAAGCGCCGTTCGCGTGCGAGGAGTTCACGTTTTCTGCGCCGATCAGTGTCGGAACGCCTGAGTCGCTCACCAAAGTCGAAGCACGGCTCCAGTTGCAGCCAGGGACGTGGTGTCGGGAGAAGGACACCACGCTCATCTGCCTCAAGATGCCGAAGGGTGTGACGAAGATCGCCTTCAAGTCGTGACGCATTGCCCGCTTGCTTCCTGGCGGCGAAGCCCGGATGTTTCAACATGAAGAAGGAAAACATCGGACTCTGGATCACCGGGGCGTTTCTGCTCCTGATGGGTTGGATCGCCTTCGACATGCTGCGTCCGGCATCGGGTGGAGGTGTTGGAAGCACCACGTCGATAGCTGCTGTGAGGACGGCCAAGGTGCCGGTACTCGTCGAGTTTTACGCCGACTGGTGCGGCCCGTGCAAAGTCGTCGGCCCGATGGTCGAGGAGCTTTCGCGCGAACTGAAGGGCAAGGCGCTCGTGGTCCGCATCAATATTGATGAAGATCCGAAGCTCGCCCGCTCTCACGGCGTGCGCGGCGTCCCCACTTTCATCGCCTACAAGTCAGGACGCGAAACCGGCCGCGAGGTCGGCGGCATTCCGAAGGAACGCATGCGCGAGCTTCTGGGCTTGTGATCGGGCTTATAGCAAGCACTCCGCGATCTGCACGGCGTTCAGCGCGGCGCCTTTGAGGAGCTGGTCGCCGACCACCCAGAAAGCGAGACCGTTGTCGAGCGCACAGTCCTTGCGGAGGCGGCCGACGGCGCAGTTGTCGCGACCGGCGATGTCGAGGGCCAGCGGATAGACCTTGTTAGCCGGATCGTCGAGCACATCGAGGCCAGGGGCTTTTGACAGCACCTCACGGGCGGCCTCCACGGTGACAGGTTTCTCAAACTCTGCGCTGATCGCCACGCTGTGCGCGCGGAAGACCGGGATGCGCACGCAGGTCACCGAGGCGCGGAAGTCCGGATGATGCATGATCTTGCGACCCTCGTTCTCCATCTTCATCTCCTCCTTCGTGTAACCGCTCTCAAGGAACGAATCGACATGCGGGATCGCGTTGAAGGCGATCTGGTGCGGATAGACGTGCGGCTTGCTGTCGAGCTTCGCGGCGTCCCAGGCGCGGTTTTGACCGGCCCACTCGCGGGACTGGTTCGCCAGCTCCTCGATGGCCTGCGCCCCGGTGCCGGAGACGGCCTGGTAGCTGCTGGCAAAGATGCGCTTCACGCCAAAGGCTTGGTGAAGCGGATACAGCGCCATCAATGAGATCGCGGTGGTGCAGTTCGGGTTCGCGATGATACCCTTGTGGGACTTTACATCGGCGGCGTTGATTTCCGGCACGACGAGAGGCGTGTTCGGGTCCTGGCGGAAGTAGGACGAGTTGTCCACCACAACGGCACCCGCCTTGACTGCATGTGGGGCAAAATCGCGCGAGATGCCACCGCCGGCGCTGAACAGCGCGATGTCGATGCCCTTGAACGAGTCCGGCGTGAGCTCCTGAATCGTGATGTCCTGGCCTTTGAACTTCAGCTTCTTCCCGGCGCTGCGTGCGGAGGCGAGGAGGGTGAGGCTGGCGACCGGGAAGGCGCGTTGTTCGAGGCAGCGGATCATTTCCACGCCGACGGCGCCGGTGGCTCCGACGATGGCGACGTGCTTTGGAGTGCTCATGGTGTCAGGGTTGAGGTTGGGGGTGAAAAGGGCCGCGATAGTAAGGGCTTATGGACTGGATGCAAGGACGTGAAAAGCCTTGCCCGAACGGCCGGAAAACCGGATGAACGGGCATGGTTGAGTTGAAAGTTCTCCAAGGCGACATCACCACGCTCGATGTCGATGCGATTGTGAACGCCGCCAACACTTCGCTGATGGGCGGTGGCGGCGTGGATGGGGCGATCCACCGGGCGGCTGGGCCGGAACTTGCGGCGGAATGCATGATGCTCAATGGCTGCCGCACCGGTGAGGCGAAGATGACCAAGGGCCACAAGCTCAAGGCACGGCATGTCATCCACACCGTCGGACCCGTCTGGCATGGCGGTGGTAACGGCGAGCCGGAGCTGCTGCGGTCCTGTTATATCAACTCCCTTCAGCTCGCGGCAGGGCACGGTTTGCACAGCATCGCATTTCCATGCATCTCGACGGGTGTTTACCGGTTCCCGGCGGATCAGGCGGCGCGGATCGCGGTCGATGCCGTGCGCGAGTTCATCGCGTCCGGCTATTCGTTGCGGGAAATCATCTTTTGTTGCTTCTCTGAACCGGACCGGCTTCGTTATCAAAAGCTTCTAAAGACACAGCAACCATGACACCCGCCAGTCCGCGCCTCGAAGTCAGCATCGGCACGCAGCAGATTCGTTTGCTTGATGGATTCCACGTCGTGCGTGAATGGCCGTGCTCCACGTCGAAATTCGGCATCGGCTTCACCGAGGGCAGCAACAAGACCCCGCTTGGTCATTTTGTGATCAAAGAAAAACACGGCGAAGGAGCGGAGCGCGGCACGATTTTCAAATCACGGCAGCCGGTGGGCTTGTGGACGCCTGGCATGGACACGAAGTCTGATTTCGTGCTCACGCGCATCCTGTGGCTGCACGGACTGGAGCCACGCAATGCAAACACCTTCCAGCGCTACATCTACATCCACGGCACGAACGATGAAAACGGCATCGGCCGCCCTGGCAGCCATGGATGCGTAAGGATGCGAAATCGCGATGTGATCGAGCTTTTCGATCGCGTGCCCGTGGGCACGGAGGTGTGGATCGGGGAGTGATTACTTCGGTAGCCGCAGCACGAAGCATGCGCCGTCCTTGTGGGCGGCATCCAGGGTGATCGCGCCACCGAGCGCGGTGGCAAGGCGGCGGCACAGCGCGAGTCCCAGGCCGACACCCGGCGCGGAGTGCGCGGCCTGGTCCGCGCTTTTGTGAAACGGATGGAAGATACGCCGCCGCTCGCTGCGTGAAATGCCGCCGCCATGATCGCGCACGCGTAGCATGGCAAACTTCCCGCCTGAGTCGGCCTCGACATGGATCACCGGCTCAGCGGCACGCGGAGCGGCGTATTTGCAGGCATTATCGACGAGATTGAAAAGAATCTGCTCCACCGCGGCCGCGTCGATGTGCAATTGCGTTTTACGGTCGGCTTCCGTGGCATGCACGCGCACCTCCATGCCGCAATCATCGGCGCGTTGCTTCAAACGGGGCAGGATGCGGTCCAGCAGCTCACCGATGGTGATGTTTTCAGCGCGTGCCTTCGCGCCCCCACGTTCGAGCCGTGCATAGGCCAGCACATTCTCGACAAGATGACTCAAACGGCCCGCCTCGCCTGAGAGAGTGTCGAGATAGGTCTTCCGTTGCGCTTCATCCGTCACCATGCCGTCCGCCAGCATCTCCGAGTAGAGGCGGAAGGTCGTCAGCGGAGTGCGCAGCTCGTGCGTGACGGCGGAAACGAAGGCGGCGCGGCGTTCGCTCAAGGTCACGGTGCCGAAGAGCACGAGACCGACCGCCGCAGCCGCGAGCAGCACGCAGGCGAGCGCGATGGCGAGTGATTTGCGCAAAGGCGTCCAGAAGGGTAGCGGCGGCAGTTGGATTACGCCTGGGAGCAGCCGCACGGGCAGCGCGGCGAAACGGAGTGGGTCATCCTCAGGACGCGCGCCTGCGATCGCATTCGCCGCAGGTTCGAGTTTCGCCTCGGGAAACAGGTCGGTGATCTCACGCAGCCATGCGGCACGCAGCGCTGGCCAGTCCAGCCAGACGCCCTGCACCATCCGCACGCCATCGACGACAGCCTCTCGTGTGAGCAGAAGATTTCCATCCAACCACACACCCACGAATGGACGTGAGCTGTTGGGGGCCGGGGTGTTGCTCCTGCGCTCCAGCGTGACTGCATTCGCCTTGGCAGCGTCAAGTGGTGCGCTGGCAAAAGGATCTGCGGGAGCAGCAGGTGCCGCAGACGAAGCCCCCACTGCCTTGAACGCACCGCCCGCTGCATCGGCCCTCCTGGCGGCAGGTGCGCTTGCCGCTGGAGGCACTGGCTGCGGCACTGTTTGTACTGCGGCTGTTTGATTGCCCTCCATCGCCTTCGCAGCAGGCGCCGGCGGGGATGCCGCCAGCTTGTCGATTTCGGCTGGCTTCCTGGGTTCCTGTGGAAGCATCTTCGATGGCATCGGCTTGGGCTCTGCCTTTTCTTCATCGGCGAGCGCCAGCGCTCCTGATGCCGTCTTCGTCTTGATCATCGGCTGCTGCTTGATCGCCTCCTCCGCCTGCGCGGTGACGGCACGATTGCGAGAGAGATTCTCCGCATTGCTGAGCACCAACTGCTGCTGCTGTGTGATCAAAGTGCCCTGCTGCGCATTCCAGGCCGGATTGCGTGGCGAGTTGGCATCATTTGCGGCGATTGGCGTGTCATCGATATCAAAGCGCGCCACGCACGCGGTCTCTGCCAGCAGTTGTTTGTTGAGTGTGGGAGTCGGAGCCGGTGCTCGTGGTGGGGGCGACCTGCCCGCACCACGCCAAAAACTCGTCGCTTCATTCTTGGGAGGCGTCAGGACTTTCACCGGACTCGCCAGCAATTCACGCAGGCCGCTGAGCCGCTGCTCACTGCGGGTGAGATCGTCGGGATTGATGAATTGCGCGAGTGCAAGCGTCCTCTCTCCATTCTGCGGCACCTGCGGGGACAGCACCTGGCCGCGTGAGTCCATCTGGAAATGCAAAAGCACATGTTCAGGAATCTCCGCCAGCAATGACGAAGGCACCAGCACCTCTCCCTTGGCCACATTGCCATACAGCTTGTTCACCAGGCCCTCGGGAGAATGAAACGGGCGGAAATCATGCGGCGGACGCGCATTCTCGCGCATGAGCAGGGCGCTGGCCTGGAAATCAAGCCGCCACAGCGCCAGTCTCACGCGCTCCTGCTGCTCCGCATCCCGCGTCGCGCTCTCACGCTCGCGCTCCAGCGCCAGGGTGTGCCACCCCACCCAGCCCATCGCCGCGAGCAGCAGCCCGAAGCAGGCGAGGAAGGTGATCCCGATATGGAGAGGTTTGCGCATTGAAATGATGCTCATGCGAGCTGGTAGCCCTTGCCGCGCACGGTGACGATCAAACGAGGCGAATCGGCGTCATCGCGCAGTTTGTGCCTCAAGTTCGCGATGTGCATGTCCACCGTGCGTGTCTCCGTCTGCTTGTTGTCGATGTGCCAGACGCGTTGCAGCAGCTCTTCACGCGAAACGGGTCTTCCCCGGTTTAACGCCAAGTAGCGCAGCACGTCACGCTCGCGTTCGGAGAGTTCGGCGCGTTCTCCATTCTCGAAACGCGCTTCGCTTTGGCCGAAATCGATCGTTGCCGAAGATAGCGTGAGCGTTTCGCTCACCGGTTGGCGCTCCGGAGCCCGGCGCAGCACGGCTTCGACACGGGCGAGCAGTTCACGCACGCTGAAGGGCTTCACGACGTAATCATCCGCACCGAGGCGCAGGCCGCGCACGCGATCATTCTCCTCACCACGGGCCGAAAGGATGATGACCGGGGTCCCCGGCCGCTCGCGACGCAACGCCTTCAAAATGTCAAAGCCGGTGGCATGTGGCAGCACCAGATCGAGCAGCATGAGGTCAAAGGACGCGCTCAAGGCCAGCTTCATGCCATTCTCTCCATCGCCTGCCTCCAGAGTCGTGTGTCCGGCGAATTTGAGCGCATCCAAGACGCCGCGACGGATCGCGGCGTCGTCTTCGATGACCAGAATGGTGTGCATGGCAGCAGATTAAATGACGAATGATGAATGGGGAATGACGAATTCAGCGGGTGGATGGGTCCATTCGGCATTCGGTCATTCTGGTTTCGTCATTTCGGTTACTTCTCCCACACGACGCCTTTTTTCTCGGCCTGCGCGCGCAGCGCCTTCACCATAGCGGTGTCCAGCGTGTCGTTCTTGGAGGATTCTTTGCGCTGGGTCGCGACATAGGCTTCGCGTTCCTTGTTCAAGGCGAGCACTCTTTTCTGAATCTCCTCACGTTCGGCGGTTTTCTTCGAGAGGTAGGCCTTCCGCTCGTCCACGGTCATTTTCTTCATCTCCTCGGGCAGATCGGCCTCGCTGACTCTGGTGATGTCAAAGCCCTTCTGCTTGCAGGCATCGACGAGATCCCAGGCACCGTTGAAGTAGTTCGCGCTGACTTTGGTGAGCGTGCGTTGCACCGCCGCGCCAGACTCGGCCTTGGCAGTGGCGTTCCCATCCTGTGCAACCTGGCGTGCCTTCGCGGCAGGCGCAGCGGCACCGTAGTTGATGTAGGTCTTGTTGAGCTCCTCGTTGAGCTTCACGATCTCCTTGTCCTGAGGTGCTTCGATGTGAACGACGGCCTGGTTCTGGTCAATGACGAGGTATTGGCCATCAGCGAGCAGCGCGCCCTGGTTCCAATGCTCGGCGATGCCCTGCGCCTCTCCGCCACAGTGGATCGTGTTCACGATGATGCCCTTCGCGATGGCCCCCTGGCAGCTCTTCTTCGAATCCACCGGACCTTGGGTGAATGGTTCGTTGCCGGCGATGAAAATGGCTTTGTAAACCTTCGGATTTGGGTCCCAGGCGAGGTCTTTGGTCGCACGTTGGATCACCGCACCGCAGTATTCGTCGCCGCCGTTGGTGGTGAGGGCGAAGAGATCCTCGGAGACCTTGTCGAGATCGCGGGTGAGCGGCTGAATCTGCCGAATCCAGTGCTCGCGGCTCTCCAAAGACGATTTGCCGTATTCGTAGAGCGCCACCTGCACGACGGGCGTTTTGCCGTCCTGCTTCGCGGTGATGAACTCGTTCACGAGTTTCCACAGTTGTGTCTTCGCCTGCTCGATGAGGCCGCTCATGCTGCTGCTCGTGTCGAGCAACACAGCGATTTGCACGACGGGTGTGTCAGCGACGGCAGTTTCGACTTTGGCGACTTCCGCCGTGGGTGCGGGCGGCTGGCCTTCTTTGGCGATGCCAATGCACGCGGTGAGAACCGTGGCGATGAGGATGTGTTTCGTTTTCATGGATGTGGTTTGGGTGGAGTGGACGGGAAAATCTCAGCGGATGAGGACAAGTTGGCCGCGATGCTCGACAAGCAGCTCGCCACGCAGCGCGAGCAGGCCCTGGCGGTTGTCGGCGGCGAGTTCATCGACCAGGCGGCCAAACTCGGTGCTGCCGATCTCAATGGTGCGGTCGGGCGTACGTTCGGCCTTCGCTGCGGCCGAATCGGTCCAGCGGTTGCCTTTGTTGAAAAACGCTCCCGCCTGGCACTGCTGCACGCTGGTGATCTCGATGGCGTTCATCTTGTCATCTAGGAAGCGATTGCGCGGATTGAGCTGCTTCGACTCGGCGGCTTTCTGCAAGTTGCCCGCCTGTGACACGGCCGCAGGTCCGCTGCGAATCTTCATCACCTTGTCGCTGTAGTTGAAGGCCGCCTTGCTGGCATTCGGAGCCGCCGCAGCGAGCGAGGTGCCTTCTTCGGCCAGGAAGGCGGTGTATTCGGTCAGAATGCCGAACTGGGTCGAGAGACGGACGATTTCATTCACCAACTCGGTCGTGTTCGCTGTTGCGCCGTCGGCACCGAGATCGCGGATCGCTTCGCTGAGCACGGCGATCTTATTGCTGGCCCACAAACGGGCCACGAAGGCGTTCGCAGTGCTTGCCTTGTCGAGATTGAAGGTGAAATCGAACTTCCGCTCGCCTTCGGCCGAAGCGCCGGTGAGTTGGAAATGCAGCGGCGCTTCGCCACGATAGGTGCCGGAGAGGAGAATCTGCTCGCCTTCGAAGACATCGGGCAACGGTGAGGGAATCAGGTCGCTCACGCGATTCGGATCATCCAGCACACGCAGCGCCGGTTTGGTGAGCAATGGGCCGCGCAAGCGATCGAACACACGACCGACCTTCACTTCGACATCTTCCTTTGGCAGCACAAACTCCGCACTGGCGCGTGTTTCGCGGGCGATCCGTGATAGCAGCGGCGTGTTCACATCGACGCCGACACCGAACGTGAATACGCGGCGCTGGTGCGGATTACCCTTCGCCACAGTCTCACGGATCGCCTTCTCGGAGGTCTGACCTATGGTCGGCAGGCCGTCGGTGAGGAACAGAACGAGCGGCAGCATGCCATCGAGCGGCTTCTGACGCAGCGCCTCGACCACGGAGTCGTGGATGTTCGTGCCACCGCTGACGCGCAAAGCACTGATGTAGTCGCGGGCCTGTTTCGTTGTCTCGGCGTTCTTGATCACCGGCTGCGCGGCGAACATTTCGACCGCTTCGTTATAGACGATGAGATTGAAGCCTTCGCCGTCGTTCAGGCCCTCGATCACCTGCAAAGCCGCCGCCTTAACCTGATCCAATTTCGGCCCCGCCATGCTGCCGCTGCGGTCGATGACGAGCGTGACTTCGCGTTTGATCGGCACAGCATCGGCTTTGGGCTTCGGTGGAGCGATCATGACCAGGAAATAGCCTCCGCCGATCTTCGGATCGGGATAAGCGAGCAACGAGGCCGTCATTTCGTCCTTCGTCTCGCGCAGGAACGACACGCGGAAGGCTCCTGGGTCTTTGGTTTCGCATGAAAGCGTCGCTTCGTTGCCGTTTGGCTGTTTGACGGCGATCTCATGGCTCGGCGAATACACCGAGGCGATGCGTGAGGTCGATTTGACTCGCATGGAGAGCTTCCACGGCACGGAATACTCCACCGCCTCCGAACGCGGCAGCACGTAGTCGAGGCGTGAACCGTCGGCTTCGAGAAGCTGCTCATACGTCACGCGGACTTTTTGCGTGCCATTCGCCGGAACCGGAAACACGCTCGATTTCACGACGGCGTTGCCCACGAACTCCAGCAGCGCCGGATCGCGTGTCTGGGCGACGATCCTGTCGTAAATGCGGCGTGCCTCATCACGCGGCAGCAGACGAGCGGTGGCCTCAGCATTCCCGCCTTCAAAGGCAAAGGTCTTCAAAACAGCGCCCTGCGGCACGGGAACGAGCAGTTCGGACTCCAGCGGCCGGCCCGTCGGATTGCGCAGCGCGATGTCGAGCGTCGTCGTGGCGATTTGATCCGCGAGGTCGATGCGCGCATCGACTTGGGTCACTTGCACCGCCTGCGTGTGGATCAGGCGGGTGTTGGGTGAAATCCATGCCGTCTGCGCGAACAGGCTGGTGGTGACAAAGAGGGCACAAAGAATCGTCTTCATGCCGCCATGGTGATTCAGGCGGGATCAGGCGTCTGTAAACGCACTGTAAAGTTGTCTTGTTCCGCAGGAACAAGGCTGCTTTACCGCGCCAGCAGCTCCTCACCGCGATACACCACGCGTTCGACCATGCCTTGAAGCGTTTGGTCGAGGAAGGGCGTGTTGAGGCTCTTCGATTTCATGAAATCGCGGCTGAAGGTCGTCGTGCGGGCGGGATTGAAGAGGATGAACTCGGCGATGCCGCCTTCCTTGATCGGAACCGTGGGCAGTTTCATGAGGCGGCGTGGTTCGGCGCTGTAGCGCTTCACGATGATGCCCCAGTCGAGCAGGCCTTTGCTGATGAAGCGGTCGAAGAGGCTCGGCAGCGCGGTTTCGAGGCCGGTGATGCCAAAGGGGGCGCTGGCGAAGTCCTGGTTCTTCTCAAATGGCGTGTGCGGGGCGTGGTCGGTGGCGATGACGTCGAACCAGCCGTCCTTGAGACCCTGGAGCAGCGCGGCGTTGTCCTCCGGTGTGCGCAGCGGCGGGTTCATCTTGTAGTGCGTGTCGTAGTCGCCGATGTGCTCGTGATTGAAGATGAGATGATGCGGCGCGATCTCGCAGGTGACGCGGATGCCGCGATCTTTGGCTCGTTTGATGGTGCCCATGCCGCGCTCGGTGCTGACGTGCTGGATGTTGAGATGCACGCCGGTGAATTCGGCGAGTCTAATGTCGCGGGCGATGCAAATTTCCTCACTGATGGCGGGGATGCCGGGCAGGCCGAGCGAGTAGCTGATTTTGCCCTCGTGCATGCAGCCTTTGCCACTGAGCTCCTTCACCTCGCAATGGCTGGCGAGTGGCATGTCGAACTCGCGCGCGTATTCCATGGCGCGGCGGAGCACCTGCGGGTTATTGACGGGAAAACCGTCGTCGGTGAGCATGACGGCTCCGGCGGCCTTCATGCCGGCGATTCCGGCGAGTTCCTCGCCCTTGCGGCCTTTGGTGATAGCTCCCGAAGTGTAGATGCCGGAGCCGATGCGCGTGCGGCGGGCGCTTTCGAGCACGCTGCGCACCACGCCCGAATTGTCGATGGCGGGTGCTGTGTTCGGCATCATGACGAAGCCGGTGATGCCACCGTTGATCGCGGCCTCGGCGCAGGTGGCGATGTTTTCCTTCTCCTCCTGGCCGGGTTCGCGGGCATGGACGTGGATGTCGAACATCGCGGGCATCAGGATGCGTCCCGTGCAGTCGATGACTTCCGCATTCTCAACGCCGGTGATGTTGGCGGCCACGCCGATGATTTTGTCGCCTTCGACGAGCACGTCGGCGGTTTGGAGCTTGGGGCTGTCTTCGCTGGCGACCTGGGCGTGGCGGTAGAGGCGTTTCATCGCACGATGAGTGTGGCAGGATTTTAGGCTGCGCAAGCCTGTGAAAAGGCCAACTCCTGCGATGGAGCGCCGGACCGACAGACAGGAGTGTCTGTCGTACTACTTCTTCCGCGTGTAAAGCAGCACACGGTCGTGCGTGAGCAGGCAAAGGTCGAGGCGGCCGTCCTTGTCGAGGTCGAGAGCGGCGTAGTCGTGCGGCTCGTTTTCGAGGCCGGTTTTGCCTCGGAAGTGCGGGTCGGTTTCGAAGACGCGGAAGTACATGGAACTTTCCCACTTCGAACCGTTGGCGGGTTGGAAGAACTCGATCACGCGGCTCTTCGCGGTGTCGAGCAGGGCGATGTCGTCGCGATCCTCGCCGGAAAACGACGCGGCGATGAGATCGGAGGGCGTGGTGTCCTTCAGCTCGCTGTCGAAGGTGGTCACGGTTTCGAGCTTGAGCGTGGATCCGTCGAGCGGGGCGATCTGGAAGCTGGTTTTGCCGAGCAGGAGAAGCCGGGTGCTTTTTTCAGCCCCCATAAGGGCGCAGTGCTCGGGTGTCATGACGGGAAGAGCGTGCGTGTGGTCGGCGCGATAGACGCGATCCTTGCCTGCGGTCAGCTCGTGCAGCTTGCTGTGCGTGGCGTCGATGAGGAGGACGGAAAGCCTGCCATCCTTCTGCGACACGAGAGCGCTGTGCAGCTCGGCGGCGGGATCGGGGGCGTTGAACTGCTCGACGACGGCCGCCCTGCCATCAGCATCGACCTTGAAGGCACGGGCAAGCTGCTGGCTGGCGATGATGAACTCGGCCTTGCCGTCGCCATCGAGATCACCAGTGGTCAGCGCTGCTGGCGTGAGCTTGGCGACAAAGGTGTCCGGAATGCCCTCGACTCGCTTGAAAGGCGCTTTCGCATCGGCGGCGCTGAGCAGGAGCTGCATCGGCCCGAGATTCGAGAAGAGGACGAGATCACCACGGCCATCTTGGTTGGCATCGATGATGCGGATGCCGTTGATGCGGCCGGTTTTCACCGCCAGCTCCTGCGTGGTGGCCGCAAAGCCTTTGGCGGCGGCGTTTTTGCGCAGCGTGACGAGCTGGGGCTTTGATTTGATCTCGCTGACGCAAAGAATGGCGGAATCGGTGGTCAGGGTGAGCAGTGACTCACCTTCCTTCGCTTGATAGACGATCTCGGGATAGAGGAGGCGGTTGTCCTTCCATTGCGCGACACCGACGGACTGCTCACCGGGGCTGAGGAGCACGAGGTCGGTTTTTTTGTCTCCATCCACATCGGCGATGGCGAGGGATTCGACCCCGCTGAGCACGGGAAACTCGCGTCCTTCGCTGAACCCACCGCCAGCGCCGCCCTGGAACAACCACACACGCGCCGCCTTGGGATCGGCCATCACGACATCGGCGATGCCGTCGCCGGTGAGATCGCCATGCGCGACGGCTCCGTTCTTCGTGTCGGACGGCGGCATGGCATAGCGGATGGTGGCGGCCCGGTCGGCGTTCGGTTCGGCGGCGTCCTGCACGAGCTTCGCGACCTCGACCATGCTGGTCTCGTCCTGAATCCAGGCGACGCCGGTTTTCTTGCCGCCAAGGCGCACGGGATGAAGCCAGTGACGTGTGTTAGGAATCTCAAGCCGCCATTCCTCGCCAAAGGTCGTGCCCTCATGCTGGAGACGCACAAGAAGGGCGTCTCCCTCCGGCGCGGTGTAAAACAGGTCGGCTCGGCCATCACCATCGAGATCGGCGACGCTCAGTCCGGCACAGCCGCTTTCGCCGAGCGCGTGGTTTTGCGGCTCGGCCCACTCTCCGGGTGCTTTTTGAAGCATTACCATCAAACGCGTGCTGGTGAGCAGCGCGATGTCATCCCGGCCGTCCCCGTTCAAGTCGCGTGCGACGAGGGTTTCGGTGTCGTCGGCGGTGGAGTCGAGCGTGAACTCGCGCTTCTGCGTCCACGAGCCTTTTTCACCCTGCATGCGCAGGACGAGCTTCTCCTCGTCGGTGATGAAGGCGATATCCGGTTTCTTGTCGCCGTTCCAGTCACCCACGACGAGCGCGGTGGCGGCGTGGCCGATGACGAGCGGTTGTTTGTCAAAGCGCGAGACTTCGAGAACCGGGTTCCAGCGATCTTCACGAGCGGATTTCTCGGGCTCGCCGGGTTTCACGCCGTCTTTGCGCTGAAGCAGGAACTCGATGCGCGCGCGTGAGGAGTTCAAAATCGCGAGATCCGTCAGCCCGTCGCCATTGAAGTCACCTGCACGCGGGCTGGAGGTGTTCCAGTCGAGTTTGACGATCTCCGGGCCATCAAAGTAGAGAGCGGGAGGAGCGGCGAAGGCAGATGCGGTCAGCAGAGCGAGGACGAAGGAGCGCATGGGGCTAAAAATGACGAATGGCGAAATCCGAATGACGAGTGAATGACGAAGCCCCAGGTCCGAACTTCGTCATTCTTTGGCGACAGGCGTGGTGAGGTAGTGGAGGTGGAGCGCGTCCGGAAGCGGGTAGCTGGCACTGAGCAGGCTGCCGAAGTGGCGCTGGAAGGTTTCGTTCGAGGGACGGGCACTGGCGTCAAACCAGCCGGAAGCGGCCGTGGCGGCAGCTTCCTCCGGCGCGAGCGCCTTTTTGCCCGGGCCCTTTTTCTTCGCAGCGGCGGCTTGGCCGCCGGTTTTGCTTTCGAGCGCGGCGGCGGCGGTGGCGAGCATGTTGAGCAGGCGGCCCGCGTCGGTGATGCCGATGCCGTTGTAGTTTTTCGGCGCGAGGGAGAGCAGGTTCTGCACATGCGGACCGTCCCAGACTGCCGGCCCGGAGGGATCCTTCATGCGGGCGAGGATTTTCTTCAGCGTGTCCTGCGTGCCGACGGAGATGAGCAGGTATTTACCCGTGTTGCAGTAGGCCATCTCGGTGGCGGTGCCGGTCTGCGAGGTTTTGAGTGTGTTGATGTTGAAGCCGAGGTAGTCGCTCTCCTCGAAAGCGCCGAAGCCTGCGCCAGCGAAGCGTTTGAGGCCTTCCAGAGCGCCGCCGAGCTTGTCCGCGTCCTTGATCTTGAAGCCCATGACCTGGCTGTCCTTCGTGCCATCGCCATCCTGCGCCTGGATGATCTCGTCATCGAGACTGCCGAGGAGATCGTCGCGAATCTTGAAGCCCATCTGCGCCTCGAGCTGCGGGACCTGCATGGTGACCATCATCGCGATGGGGCCGAGCTTGGCGATCATGCCGAGCAGCCCGTCATAGATCGCACCGAAGTCCATGCGCGCCACGCTGGCGGTCAGGATGCCCTGCGGGATGAATGGAGGCAGCGCGGCCTCCGCGTTCGTGCCGCGCATGATGGAAAGAATGCCGGAGGGCTTCTGCGGATGCAGGATCGTCATGTCGATGCGGGTCTGCGTGTCCTGCAGCTCGGCGGTGAAGGCGATGGCCTGCAGCTCCTGCGCGCCGAGCATGTCCATGATCTGCTTCGGCTTGATGTCAAAGCTCAGGCCGCCCGCGGCTTTGTTGTCGTCTTTCTTTTCCGCCTCGGCCTTGGCGAGCGCTTTTTCACCGAGCTCGAGCATCCTCGCGCCGTTGAAGTAAATCATCATGTCGGCGCTGCCGTTGGTGATCTGGCCGATGCGGGATAGGTGCTCGCGCGCGACGCCCGGGGCGTCACCAGCGCCGTTTTTGAGGGCGGCGATCATGTATTCCATGAGCTTGCGGCGGTTCGCCTCGATCATCACATCTCCCACCATGGCCCAGGAGGTGACCCAGGGCGCGTCGGGCCCGTCTCCTTCCGCGGCAATCTGCACGCTCACGCCGCCGATGTCCTCCGTCCGCATCTTGACGGCTTCGTTCTCCTTCTTCTTCGCCTCCACCTCGGCGGTCATGTGCGCCTCGATCTCCTTCTGTTTTCCGGCGACCTCGCAGAGCGAGACCTCGGGGGGATTTACTCGGCTCTCGGCGAAGTCCTCCAGCACGAGGAAGCTCACCAATGCGCCGGGGTAATCCTTCAAGGTGTCGTGCAGGCCGCTGCCGTACTGCTCCTTGAAATACTTGTCCCAGGGCGCGTCGCCATCCTTGCGCAGCGGCGCCATCCAGCGCTTCGCCTCGTCATCCTCCATGAATTTGGCGAAGCTGCTCTTGTCCCAGTCGGCGAGAAGCTCGGGGGTGTTTTTGACGGCGATGACACCGGCGGTGTCCTTCGGCATGAGATTGAACCATTGCTCCAGCCGGTCGGCGGCGGAGGCGGGAAGGACGCTGGCGAGCAGCAGGGAGATGAGCAGGGGGGCGCGTTTCATGGGGTGGGACAAAGTTTGCGAGGGGACGACTCTTACTGAGGAATCAGCTCCGGGGAGTTACAAATTCCGTCTTTGATTTTTCCTCTCCCGGCGCTGGCGGCGGCAGGTAGCGGAAGCCGGCGTTCGGATTGCGCGGGTCAAAGGCGAAGGCCTCGCGGTTTTTCATGAAAAGCTTCAGCAAGTTTGAAGGGATCGAGAATCCGAGCCCCTCCACGCCGACACCGGCGGCTTTCATGTTGTTCACGCCCACGACCTCGCCACGGGCGTTGAAAAGCGGCCCGCCGGAGTTGCCCGGGTTGATCTGCGTCGTGCTTTGAATGTACCAGCGCCCGCCGCTCTCACGGGCGCGGATGCTCACGATGCCCTTCGACACGCTGCGCTCCAGACCGAGCGGACTACCGATGGCGAAGACTTCCTGGCCTTGCGTCAGTGATTCAGAGTCGCCCATCGGCACGAACGGCAGCGACGCCGCGGCAGGATCGTCGATCTGCAGGATGGCGAGGTCGAGGAAGCCATTCATCGCGACGATCTTCACCTTCGTGAACTGCTGCTTCTCCAGCCCGCCGGGCTTTTTGCGATAAACCACGACGGTGATCTCGCGTTCCCCGGCGATGACGTGCTGGTTCGTGATGACGTAGCCGAGCTTGTTGATGATGAAACCGGAGCCGAGGCCGGATGCGGTCTGGATCTGCACCACCGACTCAGCCACGCGCTGGACATTTTTTTCCACCGTCATGGATTCTCGTCCCGGCTCGACGAAATAAATGTCCTCGCCCTGTACGGCGGCGGTTTTGGCCGCGACGGCGTTCGCTTTTTCAAAAATGGAGATGTCCGAGCGCGGCACGGTGAGCACGGTGTGGCCGAGATCGAGCACCACGGAGTCCTCGCGCTCCTTCAGTACCTCACCACGCAGCTCCGCGCCGTTTTTGAGGACGATCTTCATCGCCTCGCCCGCGAAAACGGAAGTCATGAGGCTGGCCGCTGCCAGGGAGGCGAAAAGCGCGTGTCGGGGAATCACGGGCGCGGAGTCTAGCGGTCACATGCGGGCTTACGAGTCTTTTTTGAGCGCATCTTGACTCCGGGCGGCGCCGCGCCTCTCCTGCGCCGCATGTCCGCCGCACTTGTCACCGCTGCTGAAGAATTGCGCGAAAAACTGCGCCCGCTGCGTTTTGCCGCGCCGGTCGAATTCGTCTATCAACCGCTCGATTACGCATGGAGGCCGCACGAGGCTTATTTGCGGCGTTTTGGCGGTGGGAAAAAGCGCGTCGTCTTCGTCGGCATGAATCCCGGCCCCTTCGGCATGACGCAGACCGGTGTCCCGTTTGGTGAAATCGCCGCCGTGCGCGACTGGATGGGCATCCGCGAGCCCGTGGGCAAACCGGAGCGCGAGCATCCGAAGCGCCCCGTGCTCGGATTTGACTGCCCTCAGTCCGAAGTGAGCGGCCGCCGGCTCTGGGGCCACTTTGCGCAGCGGTTCGGCAAGGCGGAGGCGTTTTTCAAAGAGCACTTCGTTGCCAATTACTGCCCGCTGGTCTTCATCGAGGAAAGCGGACGCAACTTCACGCCCGACAAGCTCCCGGCCGCCGAGGCCGCCGCGCTCAACAAGCATTGCGACGATCATCTGTGCGCCGTCATCACCGCCTTGCAGCCCGAGTGGGTCATCGGTGTCGGCGCGTATGCCGAGGAATGCGCGAATCGTGCGAAGGAACTGCTCGGCGACCATTTCAAAGTCGGACGCGTCCTGCATCCGAGCCCCGCCAGCCCCGCGGCGAATCGCGACTGGGCCGGAGCCGCGACGAAGCAGCTCGTGAAGCTCGGTGTCTGGGAGTGATCGCCGGCTCGGATGTCCGTTTATTGCTTCAGCGGCTGGATCTTGTCTGCATCACGCTTCTTTAGCTCCATCTGGAGCTGCTCGATCATTTCCGCCATCTTGCGCATCTGCTGGCGCATCTCCTCCAGCTCCGCCTGCGGTTTCTCGCCGCCCATGCGTTTGCCTTCCTTGCCGTGCGCCTCGGCCTGTTCGCGCTTCATGCGTTCCTCCAGCTCGCGGCGCAGGTGTTGGCCCATCTCCTCGATGTTTTTCGCGGGCTCGTGCAGGCCTGCCATGTGCAGGTGCTCCGCCGCTTGCATGATGTGATGAAGGCGCTCAGCCTCGGGTCCTTTGAAATGCGGCATCTCCTTGCCGGGATGCTTTTCTGTGTGCTTCTCCGGCTTTTTCATGCCCTCGCGGCCTTGCAGCTCGTCGCGAAAACGTTCGGCCTTGGCACCCAGCTCACGCGCCTCGTCGAGACGGCCGGCGGCCTTTGCCTCGCCGGCCTGGCGCATCAGGTTTTCAAGCACCTGCTTCGGATTTTCCTTCGCGTTCTGGGCAAATCCCCCGCACGCAAGGGCGAGGCCGGCAATGAGAATGGTGAGCGTCTTCATGGTGCAGCGAGAACGACGCATCGCTTTGTCTTCTTATGCCAATTCCGGACAATTCAACGATGCGTCCTCCACCACGGAGCCAAATTTTTGCATGGAGGCAGTCGCGTTTAGCCTTGGGAATGGAGATGCCAGAAACCCGGGCGGCGATTTGGCGTTCCCGGGCTTTGAGCCGTGCTCGAAAGGCCTGCCAGGGTCGATTGATCAAAAAAATCAGGCTGGAAAGAAACATTCTTCTACATCTGTAGTTGAAAGCGTCTTTACCACTGCGCGAACCGCACTTTGCCCGATTTCAGCCATGACCTTGAGCCGACTGCAACTTTCGATTCTCCGAGTCCTATGGAGCCGTGGCGAAGCCACGGTGTCCGAGGTGCAGCGGGCTTTGGAGGAGGAGCGTCCTGTGGCCTACACCACGGTGTCCACGATGCTTTCGCGCCTTGAACAGAAGGGCGCGGTCTCCCACCGGTCTGAGGGACGCGCCTTTTTCTACCGGGCGGCGGTCCGCGAGAATGAGGTGAGCAGCAGCATGGTCAGCGAGCTGGTCGAGCGTGTGTTTGAAGGCAGTCCGGCGGAGCTTGTGAGCCATCTGCTGGAGACCCAGGACGTGGATGCTGCCGAGCTGGCTCGGATCAAGGCCATGGTGGCGAAACACGAGGCCGCCAAGCCAAAACGACGGAGGGGAGGCAGCCATGGAAACTAGTCTAACGATCAGCGCGTGGCTGCTGACTTACCTGATTCACTCAACGCTGCTGATCGGCGGTGTCTGGATCGGGGTACGGCTGGCACGGCCACGTCTGCCCGAAGTGCGGGAACTGCTCTGGAAGGCAGCGCTGGTCGGCGCGGTGTTGACCACGCTGGCGCAGAGCGTGCTGCTGCCTCCGCACTGGGGTCATGTTTGGGCTTTGGCGTCATCGGAGGCTGGATTGGCCGAGGCGGTGCCGTCATCGTCGGTGGAGGTGCCTCTGTCCGCGAAAGGTGCGCAACCGATGGCGCTTGAGGAGAGGGCGATGAGCGAGACGGAGCCGGTTTCGACCGAGCGCGGGTCGATTGGCGTACTTGAGGCTGTTGCGCGGTTTTTCAGATGGCTGCCGTGGGTCTGGTTGGCTCTGGTTTTGCTTGGGGCTTTGCGACTGGCCCGGAGCTGGATTGGGCTAGTTCGACTGCGCCGTGATGCGAAATGCGTGAAGCGCGGTGAGACTGTTGATCTGGCACAAAACATCCTGAATCGTTTTGGCAGCGCAAGATCGGTGGAGATCTGGATCACGCCGACGATCCAGGGACCGATGGTCACCGGTCTGAGACGCTGGCGTTTGTTTCTTCCGAAGGGTTTTGTGCAAAGGCTGGATGCGATCGAACTCGAGGCGGTGATCGCCCATGAGCTGGCGCATCTGGTGCGTGGAGATGCGTGGTGGCTGATGGCAGGCCAATGGATCTCCTGCCTGTTCTTCTTCCAACCGCTGAATCAGGTGGCGCGGCGTCATCTCCGTGCGGAAGCGGAGTATCTGGCGGATCGTCGGGCACTGAATGTTTTGCCGGACGAGTCGGGTCTAGCCCGTTCGCTCGTGGCCTTGGGCGAATGGCTGGTCGGAGCCGGCGACCGGCCGGTGTTGCATCCGCTGGCTGCGGGCATGGCCGGGTGCCGTTCGACGCTTGGCAAACGCATCGAGTCACTGCTCGAAGGCACGGATGACCGCGCCGCCGCCGGTGGCCTGAAGCGCTGGGCGGCAGCCCTCGCGCTTGCAGCGCTCATCCTCACCTCACTGGCCGCGCCCCGCGCCGTGGCTTCGGGTCCCTCGCTTTCTTCCCAACCTCAACCCCACTCATCCATGAAACCCTCGATCATCTCGAAAACCGCCGCCATTTTTGCGAGTGCCTCACTGCTTGCCTCCGTCCCCGCAACCGCAGAAGATAAGAAGCCCGATGCGCCTGCGGCGGCCGCTGAAGGACAGAAACTGCCGGAGGGCCTGCATGGCTTCAGCGGCCATCTCTCCGGCCAGCTCATCAGCAAGGACGAGGAGAAAGGCTCGATGGTCATGAAGGTGGGTTCGCTGCTGCATGTGTGGAAGAACAACAAGGCCCCCGAGCCCAACCTGGTGGTCGGGCGCACGGTCAAGGTGGGAGGCATTCATGGCAAGGCACTCGATGTGCTCGTCGTGCTCAATCCCGGCGATCATCTGGAGATCGAGACGAAGCACCTCACTGGCGATGACATGCTTTATCTCGGCGAAGGCATGAAGAAGGTCGCTGCTCCCGCGCAGGAAAGCGCAAAAGGCGGCGGAGGCGAGGTCTTGAACGGCTTCCGCGGGATGTTTGTGGGCGAGCTGATCTCGAAGGATCAGGAAAAGGGAACGCTGGAGGTGAAAATCGCCCGCATTTCCCGCGTGTGGAAGCAAAACAAGGCCGAGCATCCCGAGCAGGCCGTCGGTCAGACTTGGAAGGTCAACGGAGTGACCGGCAAGTGGCTGGACACGCTGCTGACGCTGAAGGTCGGCGATCAAGTCGAGGTCGAGGCCTTTCACCATCGCGGTGAGGAACTCGATTTTGTCGGCGAATGGCTCAAGAAAGTGGAGGCTGAGCCGGCTGCGAACGCCACGGGCTCCCGGGATGACCTGAAAGGCTTTCGTGGCCTTCTGATTGCCAAGTTGCTGGCCAAGGACGTCGAGAAAGGCGAGGTCGAAATCCAGATCGAGAGCATCAAGACGGCCTTCAAAAAGAGCGCCGCGCCGAACGCGGCAGGCAGTGTCGGTCAGAAGTGGAAAGTGCGTGGCATCGCCGGTAAGTGGGTGGATTCCTTGTTGGTGCTGAATGTGGGCGACCGGATTGAGCTGGCCGCCTTCCACAACGGTGGCGAGGTTCTGGATTTCCCGGGCGAGATGCTGCGCAAGGCGGAGTAAAAGTGTCATCGAACCATCCGAGCCATGAAAGCCGATGCAGCGAGTGCATGCGGGTTTTGGAGACGATTGGCCTGGCTGCCTTGCGTGCTCCATCCCATCGTGGCATGGAGCAACACGCTGCCGTCGATTCGCGAGCAGCTCGCCATGGAAGCGGGCCAGCGGGTGACGCCGGACTTTCAGCGGCATGTGCTGCCGCTGCTGAGCCGGGCGGGCTGCAACGGCCGGGAGTGCCACGGTTCGGCACAGGGAAAGGGCGGGTTTCAGCTCTCGCTCTTCGGTTATGATTTCGACGCCGATCACAAGGCCCTCACTCAATGGGTGGAGAAACACGGCGCGGCGCGGGTGAACCGGGAGAAGCCGGCGGAGAGCCTGCTATTGCAAAAGCCGACTGAGACGGTGGATCACAAGGGCGGTAAAAAGATCGAGATGGGCAGCTGGCAGTATGATTTGCTGCTGCGCTGGATTCAGGGCGGCTCTCCTGTCGCGGCCAGGCAGCAGTTTGACCGCCTGGAGGTGTCGCCCACGGAGATTGTCTTTCGCGAGAGCGGTGACCGTGCCGCTTTGCGTGTGGTCGCCCTCTGGTCGGATGGCCGGCGCGAGGATGTGACGGAGCTTTGCCGTTTTCAGAGCAACAACGACACCGTGGCGGCTGTCGATTCGAACGGGCGAGTCACTGCTCACGGCTCCGGAGACACGCACATCGTGGTTTTCTACGACAACGGAGTCGCCGCGGTGCCAGTGCTGCGGCCCTACTTCAAAGCAGTCGCATCCGCCGCCACAGAGCCCGCCGCGACCACCGTGGACCGCTTGATCGGAGACAAGCTCGGCAAACTGGGCTTCATGCCGTCTGACGTGTGCGATGACGCTGACTTCCTGCGCCGTGTGAGCATCGACATGACCGGAACATTGCCCGCTCCCGCCGAAGTGGAGGCTTTCCTCGCGGACAGCCGTGCGGACAAACGAACGCGCAAGATCAATGAGCTTCTGGAACGCCCCGCCTACGCGGCCTGGTGGGCGAACAAACTGTGCGACTTCACCGGCAACAATCCGACCCAGCAGGCCGAACTCGGCCAGACGCTCGCGTCACAATGGTATGACTGGATGTTCCGCCGCATCCGCGAAAACCAGCCCTACGACAAGCTCATCGCCGACATCGTCATCGCCACGGGACGCCGTCCCGGGCAAAGCTACGAGGACTACGCGGCGGAGATGTCCTCCTACATCCGCGAGAAGAATCCCGCGGACTTCACTGAGCGCGAAACACTGCAGCACTACTGGACGAGGCGCTCCGTGACCAAGCCCGAGGAAAAGGCGCTGGCGTTTGCGCACAGCTTTCTCGGTGTGCGCCTGCAGTGCGCCGAGTGTCACAAGCATCCCTTCGATCAATGGACCCAGCAGGACTTCAAGCAGTTCGCCCGGTTCTTCGAGCCGGTGAAGTTTGGCGTGCCGCCAGCGGCCAAGGACGCGGCTGCACGGATTGCCTCGGCGGCCAGTGCGACCATGGACATGGCCAGCATGAGCAAGATGATGGTCAACGGTGACATGCAGGCGACCGCGATGAACGGCGGTGTGATCCCCTGGCGCGAACTTTACGTCGAGACCGGCAATCGCCCCGTGATGAAGTTGAGGCTGTTAGGCGACCGCGATGTGACGGTGCGGCCCGACCAGGATCCGCGCGCGGTGCTGATGGAGTGGATGAGCGAGAAGGACAATCCCTACTTTGCCCGTGTGTTCGTGAACCGTGTCTGGGCCAACTACTTCCACCGCGGCATCGTTCATCCGACTGACGATTTCAGCCCGGCCAATCCTCCGTCAAATGAGCCGCTGCTGGATCATCTCGCCGCAGGCTTCATCGCCAGCGGTTATGACATGAAATGGATTCACCGCGAGATCACCAACAGCCAGGCCTATCAGCGCAGTTGGAGGCTCAATGCGACCAACACCGGTGACGAACGCCATTTCAGCCGCGCCGTCCCACGCCGGCTGCCTGCGGAGGTCGTTTACGACGCGCTCGCTCAGGTGGTGGCCGCCAGCGACCGCCTTGAGGACGTTCGCGAGGACCTGGACCGCCGGTCGGTCGGACATTTGTCGATGCGAATGGCCGGCACTTACGCGATGAACATTTTTGGCAAGCCGGCGCGGGCCACGAACAGCGATTGCGAACGATCCTCCGAACCATCGCTGCTGCAAAGCCTGTTCACTCGAAACGATCCGATCGTTCAAGATCGGCTCAGCCAGGGCGGCTGGCTGCTCGAACTCGAATCGCAGTTCAATTCAAGCGGCGCACCCTCCCGCGATGCGCTCGAGATGGTGATTCGCGAAGCCTGGCTGCGCACGCTGGGCCGGAAGCCTCGAGTCGAGGAGCTCAAGCGGGCTTGTGAGCACTATGAACAGGCCAAGACTGTTGCCGATGGCACCCGCGATCTGCTGTGGGCGCTGATCAACACCAAGGAATTTCTTCTCAACCACTGATGCCCATGAGCCCCCGCACTTCCTGCATGCATCGCCGGCAATTTCTCCGTGTCGGAGCCCTCGGCGCCGGCCTTACCCTCAGCCAGCTTTTGCGCCTGCAAAGCGCGGGTGCCACCGACCCTTCGAAGGCGCGCTCGGCCATCCTCGTTTTCCTGAAAGGCGGCCCCTCGCATCAGGACATGTTCGATCTGAAACCCGGCTCGCCTTCCGAATACCGCGGCGAGTTCAAGCCGATCAAGACCAACGTCAACGGCGTGGAGATCTGCGAACACCTGCCGAATCTCGCACGGTGTGCCGACCGCTACGCCATCGTCCGTGGCATCTCGCACAACCTCGCCGACCACGGCCTCGGCAGCACTTACCTGCTCACGGGCAACCGCCCCGGTTCGCTCGTCAAGTATCCGACCTTCGGGTCGGTGGTGAGCAAGGAACTGCCGGCAACCCCGGACCTGCCGGCCTTTGTCAGCATCGACGAACCGCTCGACGGCCCCGGGTTTCTTGGCATCCAGCACAGCGCGCTAGCCACCGGCGACCGCCCCCGCGCGGACCGGCCCTTCAGCGTGCGTGGCGTGACGCTGGGCAATGACATCAGCCTTTCGCAGTTGGAGAACCGTCAGCAGCTCTCGCGCGATCTCGACACGCTTTTCCACGGCCATGGGAAATTGAGCAATGAACTGGTGGCGCTGGATGCCTTTGCTGACAAGGCCCGGCGCATCCTCAGTTCCGCCAGTGCCCGCAAGGCCTTTGACCTCGGCAGCGCGCCTGAAACGATTTCCCGCCGCTTCGGCGCGCACGAAACCGGTCAGAGCCTGCTGCTGGCCTGCCGCTTGATTGAGGCGGGCGTGCGCTTTGTCACCGTGATCGTGGACAACTGGGACACGCATCAGCAAAACTTCTCCCAGCTCAAACGCACCCTGCTGCCGCAGTTTGACCAGGGTTTGTCCGCCCTGTTCAGCACACTGCAAGACAAGGGTTTGCTGGATTCCACGGCGGTATTGGTCACGGGCGAGTTTGGCCGCACGCCCAAGATCAACGCCACCGCCGGACGCGATCACTGGCCACGTGCCATGTTTGCGCTCATGGCCGGCGGCGACGTGCAAGGCGGGCAGGTGCTCGGCGCCACCGACGCCACCGCCTCCGAGCCCGTCGATGGCGGCTGGACGCCGGACGACGTGGCTGCCTCGTTCTATCGCAACATCGGAATCGATCCGCACAAAGAATACCACATCGACACCGGCCGCCCGATTCAGCTGATCCGGAATGGCAGGCCGATTGATAGACTCTTCACCGGCGCGGCTTGAGGGCTTTGTTGACCCCTGAGACGCTACTGCCCTGGGAAAAATCGCAAGATTGCGCATAGAACGGGCTTTTCGTGGGCATGAGTGCCGCCCGTTTGATTTTTGTGTCCTTTGGAATGCTTCTCTTCGCACCGCAGAGAGCCTGGTCTTGGGGCCAGCCGCATCACGCGATCACGAAGGGTGCGCTCGAAACGCTCCCGACATGGCAGAAGGAGCTGCTCGGCGCGGAATTCGAAGCGCTGGCCGCGAAGCACTGCATGATTCCGGACAACGTGTACTCCGACAAAACGAACGCGAAGTTCGCGGCCATGGAGAGCAGTCCAGGGGAGGTCTATCTACAAAAGCTGCATCTGCCGCAGGCGGAGCAGATCGTGAACCGCGAAACCTTGCGCTACTTCATGCAGAAGGCAGTCGATTCGATCAAGGCGGGCAAGATCAGCGACGCCGCCCGCTACATGGGTACAATCTGCCATTTGATCGAAGACTTCGGCAGCCCCTCGCACACGGTGCCAGGTGACAATCAATTCACGCTGCTCCAGCAGTTCATGCCACCCACGCCGGTAATGGAAGGCAAGCTGCTTCACGGCCCGATCGAAAACGGTGACTTCGCCGTCAGCATCGCGGATTATCATCCGCAACTGCTCGGAACCAGCGTCGAAGAGGCAAGCTGGCGGTTATTGCATCGAGTGCACGAGGGAATTATCAACGCCCGCAGCACCACCGTGCCGATCATGCAGGCGCTTTACGCCGGGGACGCTGCTTCGGTCGAAAAACACCAGCTCCGAGCAGCAACGAAGGACGCGCAGATCGTCGCCGACGCCATGCATACCATTCTTTGCATCGGCGCGGATAGATTCGAAGCTGTCGCGAAAGAGAAATGCGAACGTGCCGGCATTTCGACCTTCTGGCCGATGGAGGCGGTGCACCTCTACTACCCGCAGTCGCATTTTTTCAGCGCTCCGTTTTGGGGCCACGCTTTTAGCAACGTGGTGATGGAAGCTGGCGTCAAAGCCATGCCGCTCCGGCTTCGTGTAGCTGATAAGGACGGCGTCTTGGAGAAGAACTTCGCGGAGGGCATCAGCACCGGCATGGGCAAGGCGCTGACCTTTCATCTGCCAAAAGGCGTTTACCATCGCTTCAAAGCCATGGCAGGGCTCCAGGCCGGCATTGGCGACAAAGGCCGCGTCGAGTTCACCGTGCTGGGTGACGGCAAACCGCTCGCTAATGCCATCGTGAGCGGCACAGAGTCCGCGCATGCGTTTGATTGCGATGTTTCCTCCGTTTCGCTGCTGCAACTCAATGTCGTCACTCGTGGTCTCGATCCCAAGAGCAACTACGCCCTGTGGGCAAAGCCGGAACTGCTTAAATAAGCACCTATTCTTTCATCATGCGTTTCTTCATTCTCTTCTCGCTGTCACTCATCGCCGTTCACGCCCAAGAGATCCGCCGCACGCCCCTGATCCTGTCCCAGGGCGGAACTCCGGAGAAACCGGCAGTCTTTGATGGCAAAGGCATGATCATCGACCTCGGCATCGACATCACCGACAAGGTATGGGTCAAAAACGGCGACCTCTGGACCACCCAGAGTCCGATTCCTGAACACCCACCTGTCGCCGACGAGCAACGCGCCGGTCTGTTCATCGACGAAGTGCCCGTGCGCATCAGTCGCGACCGTGTTGCCGAAAAAAACAGCGGAGAAGCCGGCAAAATCATCTACACCGCGCCCGAGAGCCTCAAACCCGGCCAGATGGCCTGGACCACGGATGGCGCGCTCTACTTCCGCTGGCCGAAGGAAAAAGCTGCCGGCTCCGGCCGCATCATCCGACCGCCCACCAAGCTGGAAAGCGGCGTGGTCATCGCCTGCTCGAACATCACGGTGCGAAACATCATCGCCCGGCATGCGGCGAACGATGGATTCAACATCCACGGGCATCGAATCGGCCTGCGGCTCGAAAACGTGAAGGCCTTCTCAAACGGCGACGAAGGCATCAGCGCCCATGAAACCGTGCAGATGGACGTCTTTGACTCCGAGATCGCCTGGAACGGCTCCTCCGCCGGCGGCGTGGCCGATGTGGGCGAAAGCGTGACGACTTACACGAACTGCGAACTGCACCACAACGTGAACGCGGCTTTCTTCCTCGATGGCAAGCAGCACCGCCTCACCAACTGCCTCATTCACCATCAAAACCAGGACGTTCTCGTGCGTGGCGATGCCGTGGTGGAGCAGTCCGGCATGGTCTGGCGGAAGGAATGATCAGTCTCGGGAGACACGGCCATCCGGCGCTTGCCGCAAGTGGCTTTATCGCCTATCCCTCGCGCCTCATGTCCGCCATCCCAGCCGAATTCACGAATGTCACCGCCGTCACGAAAGCGAACGTCTATTTCGACGGCAAAGTCGTCAGCCACAGCATCCTGTTTCCCGATGGCAGCAAGAAAACGCTCGGCCTGATCTATCCCGGCGACTTTCATTTCGGCACCGCCAAGGCCGAGCGCATGGAAATCGTCGCGGGTGACTGCGTGGTGAAGCTCGACGGCAGCGACACCAAGACGACCTACACCGGTGGACAGTTCTTCGACGTTCCTGCCAACAGCGGCTTCGACATCAGCGTCGGCTCGGGCATCTGCGAATACATTTGCTCCTTCCTCGACTAAACCGGAGCTCTTCACACTTTCTTAACGCCGTGCGCCCGCCCGTTCACTGGCGGGCGCTGAGGCGGCGGGACACGTGTCGTTGTCATGAAAGACAACGACTCGCACGGCCTCCACAAGCTCTCCACCACCACGCTCGTCATTGCGGCGCTCGGCGTGGTGTTTGGGGATATCGGCACCTCGCCGATCTACACGCTGAAGGAGTGCTTCAGCCCGCACAGCCCGCATCACATCGCCACCACGCATGAGCACGTCCTCGGCGTCGTCTCGCTGGTGCTGTGGTCGCTGATTTTGCTCATCTGCGTCAAATACCTCGTCTTCATCCTGCGGGCGGACAACAAAGGCGAGGGCGGTGTGCTCTCGCTGATGGCTCTCGCCACGCATCGCATGGGTGAAACGATGAAGCGCCGCGCTCTTGCCGTGCTGCTGGGCTTGTTTGGTGCCGCGTTGCTGTTTGGTGATGGCATCATCACACCCGCGATCTCCGTTTTGAGCGCCGTGGAAGGTCTCAAAGACGGCGGATTGCTCGGCGCGGCTCCTGCGGATGCTTTGGCGGCCGAGGCGTGGAATCATCAGATGCAGTGGCTCATCATGGGCATCACGATGCTGATCCTCATTGTGCTCTTTTCGGTGCAGTTTCTTGGCACGGCAAATGTGGGCCGCTTTTTTGGTCCGATCACTGGTTTGTGGTTCGTCAGCCTCGGTGCGCTCGGAGCCTCGCATCTCATCAGCGGGCCAGAAATCCTCGCCGCGTTCAATCCCTGGCATGGTTGGCACTTTTTGATGACCGGCGGCCACGCGGCCTTCGTCATCCTAGGCAGCGTTTTCCTCGCCGTGACCGGTGGCGAGGCTTTGTATGCCGATATGGGCCATTTTGGTGCCGGACCGATCCGCCGCGGCTGGTTCTCGCTCGTGTTTCCAGCGCTGGGACTCAATTACCTCGGTCAGGGCGCCCTTTTGATGCACAACCCCGAGGTGGCGCATTCGCCGTTTTTCCAAATGGCACCCGCCTGGGCCATGCTGCCGCTTGTGCTGCTCGCCACCGCCGCCACCGTCATCGCCTCGCAGGCGCTCATCACCGGCACCTACTCGCTCACACTCACCGCCGTGCAGCTCGGCTACCTGCCGCGTCTGAGCATCCGACACACCTCCGAGCATGCTCGCGGCCAGATTTACATCCCGATGGTGAACTGGGTGCTCATGCTCGCCTGCCTCGCGCTCGTCGTCGCCTTCCGCACCTCGTCGAATCTCGCCGCCGCGTATGGCGTGGCCGTCACGATGACCATGCTGATCACGACGATCCTGTTCTACTTTGCCGCGCGGCATCTGTGGAAGTGGAGCGTGCTCAAGACACTGCCGCTGTGCCTCGTGTTCGGCTTGATCGAGCTCGCCTTCCTTAGCGCCAACCTCGTGAAATTCTTCGACGGTGGCTGGTTCCCGCTCGCCGTTGGCGCGGGCATCTTCATCGTCATGACCACCTGGGCCACTGGTCGCAAGCTCGTGCGTGCCTCGATGGAACGCAGCGCTATCTCGCAGGAGCTGCTCATCGAAAGCCTCGCGTCCGGTAAAGTCGTGAAGGTGCCTGGCACCGCCATTTTCATGACCAGCACACACGGACGCACGCCCGTCGCACTGCTTCACAGCTTGAAGCACTACCAAGCCATCCATCAGCGGGTCATTTTCATGACACTAATCACCGAAGACGAGCCCTGGGTGCCACCGAGCCGCCGTGTCGAGGTCGAAAAGCTCGGCGACAGCTTCTGGCGCGTCACCGGCCGTTTCGGCTTCATGCAAAAGCCCAACGTCCCGCGCCTGCTGCGCCAGTGCGCCGCGCACGAGCTCGAGGTCGATCCGGAAAAGTCCACCTTCTTCCTCGGCCGCGAAATCATCATCCCCAGCAAAGCCCCCGGCATGGCCCGCTGGCGCGAGCACCTCTTCTCCTTCGCCAGCAAGCTCGCCCAGCAACCCGCGACGTATTTCCAGATTCCCGTCGGGCGTGTCATCGAGCTAGGACAGCAGGTGGAGATTTGATTCAAAGTAGTCCGCACATTCCTCTGTGCGGTTCAGGGTCAGTAAAGCGCCTTTCCGCACAGAGGATTGTGTGGACCGCTTTGGTTCCTTAACCTGGATCATTCATGAACATTGTCGCGAAACCGTTCAAAAGCTTGAGGCTGCAAGGCATGCGCTGTTTTGAAAGGCTGAGTGCATTGGTAAATGCTCGAAGCTTCTCAAAACAAGCCCAACGCAGCAGAACCGGGCTTTTCAGCGGATACCGTAGATGGCTCATGAATAATCTAGGGCGTGTTTTAAAATTGGTTTCTGAGGGATAAAGTGCAGATGGCAAGAAGGACAAAAGCCATGAATGAAACATCGGTTTTGTCATACCGGGTGGCCACGCGTTGCATGCGTTTGATCTTTTC
>NZ_JBIIHA010000017.1:0-114877 GCF_044236155.1 Prosthecobacter sp. | reverse complement strand
AATGATCAAACAACCCCGGCTGGAACGGCTGCAGCGCCGCCTGCTCCGCCTTGAAGAAGTCCGCCTTCGTCTTGCCGCGCTTCTTGCCCTCCCGCGTGTGGCAGTCATACGCATACTCAGGGATCGCCACATACTCGCCCGATGAGCGAAGCTCCTGCGCCAGCGTGTCTGGATCAAGCCCCGCGCTCTGGTCATAGACCATGTTCTGCAGGTGGTCGGGGTCGCGGCTCTTCTTGCTCAGGCACAGCAGGATGACCGCCTTGCTGATGAAGATGCGGCCCTTGGCCTGCTTGGGCGGGATGCCGTCATTGATGACCAGGTAGCTGTCATGCAGCGCCTTCACCTCCTGCGTGAGGATGCCCCAGCAGTCCTCCGCGCTGATGGTCAGCAGACGCTTCCACACATACTTGCCAAAGCCGCTGCTCCACAGCTCCAAGGCCCAGTAACCGGCCAGCGCGGCATCTCCCCGGCGGATGGCCTTCTGCATCGCCGAGGACACCTCGCTGAAGTTGTAGCCGCGGATCGTGCGCAGTTGCATGGGGTCGTTGGGAAAGAGGTCAGGCAGGTCCATGATGGATGCCCTCGTCACCGTGACTTCGGGAATCCATCCGTTTGCATCACCAAATGATGCCATGAGGTTTGAGTGGGTCGCAGGGTTTGGAAGGTGCCATGGGGTGCCTGCGCAATCTTGACGGCACTCCGCTTTCTGCGTAGTCCTGCGTATGCCCATGAAACTCCCCAAAGGGGTGACTCCTCGAAAATTCGCCAGTGCCCTTCAGGCATGGCGTGAGAAGAAGGAGTTCAGCCAGCGGGATGCGGCGGAGTTCCTCGGCATCAGCAAACGCACCCTGGAGAACTGGGAGCAGGAGCGGACCACACCGAGAGGTTACGCGGTCGTCGCGCTGATGAAGCTCATCGCGATGCGCTGATAAGATCACCTCGATCCCCCTTCCCTTGCCCACCCTTAATCGTTGATAACCGACCTGCAGTCCAAACTGCAGCAGGTTCTCGACCGGCTACGCTCCCACAACCTCATCAGCGTGAACTAGGGCAGCACCGAGAAGTTCGTTGCGCAACGAAGATGGCCAGCCTCAGCGCGTTTTCGCCGTGGTGAATAATGTCGTTTGCCGGATGGCGGGGGCACCCAGCCTTCGGGCGGCGTGATGGAAAACCATTCACGCGCCTCATCCTCTGTTACAAGCTCGCGGTAATGCTTGAAGATGATCTCCGGCGAGTTGCCCGCCTCCAGCGCGACACGCGCCGCATCTTTGATCTCGGCGATGCGATAGCTGATGAAGGAGTGCCGGAGGCCATTATGCGGCCACTTGATGCCAAGTTTTTTGGCCAAGGCGGTGACTTCAACTCCCGTCTTGCTTCCTTGTGCCACCAAGCCACGGCGAGTGAGGCGGCGTAGCCAGGTTTCTAAATTGCTGGTGATGGGAACAATTCGACGGGAGGCAGTCTTTGCTTGATCCGCCCTAAGCATGATGATCCTGCGGTCGAGATCAACCGCCGACCATTCCAGCCGGCCAATTTCAGCCACCCGCAGCCCGGCAAATGCACCAATCGCGACAAAACCCAAAAGGTGCGCCGGACAAGCTTCCAGCAGTTTTTGAACCTCATGCGGTTGAAATATCTCCGTCACTGTTTCACCGACCTTGGCAAGCTGCAGCATCTCAGCGGCAGTTGCCTCAGAACGCGGCAGGTAACCACGCGACTTCGCAAAAGAAAACAGTACTTTGATGCAGCGGTGGATTGAGTTTCGCGTCACCGGCGAGCCGCCAAGCCCCCGAAGCCAGCGGTCTATGTCACCAGAGCCGATGGAGTTGATCTCATCTGGAAATGCCTCAGCAAACCGCCGGGCTGTGATAGCAAGCTGGCTGAGATAACTGCTGCTCAATTGATCCTGCTTCTTGGCCTCGATCATTTCAGGGACAATGTCAGGAACCTTGACGCCGAGGGTCATCCCTTTCGTGCGGCGCACAAATTCCTGAACCGCCACCATCAGCGGAACCTCACCCAGAAGGTTGCGGCATCTTGCGTATTCATCCATGGCCGCAACGGCAGGAATGTTGAAAGACGATGCCAGCCGGTCCACCGCCAGGTAACACTCCCGCTGGGCCGGACTGATGTCATTCGTCGAAGCCATACCGCTCTGGATGCGCCGCGCCACAAGCATTGCCTCGCTTTTGGCGCGCTCAAGGGTGCCGAAAGTTCGTCTGACCCGGCGGCCGTTCAGGTGAAAAGCCACGGTATAGCGATCTCGATCATGCACTTTACCGTGGTAGATCGGCACCACGGCGCTTCCATGCTTGATCCGCAGCGTTGATTGTCCCTTTTTCCGGGCAATAAACCCCGGTTTTGTCATGCTTTTGTCATGCATGGCACTGGGTGGCATGTCAAAACCGCTACTCCAGACCGTGCCACTTCCTTGATTATCAAAGAGTGGTGCTCGGGAAGGGACTCGAACCCTTAAGCCTTTCGGCACAAGATCCTTAGTCTTGCGCGTATACCAATTCCGCCACCCGAGCAGGGTCTGTGGAAAACAGGGCCGCGAATATAGACGCCCCGGTTTTTATGCAACCGCTGTTTTGTCTTTTTGCAAAGTTCTTGCCCATGCCTGCCGACGGCGATCAATCCTGCCTCCGCTCGCCGTTTGAGACAGCATAACTCCTCATGCGCACTCCCCTGCTCCTCTGCCTGTCCGCCACCCTCGCCTCCGCGGCCCCATACCCGGAGAAAACTCCGGACACGGTAGGCAATAAGCTCCTCGACCGCTATTTTGCCGAGCAGACGCGTGAGATCAGCATGAGCCATGGTGTCGGGCACATCACCAGTGCGGAGGAGTGGGGAAAGCATGCGCCGGAATACCGCCGTCAGCTCGCCGAGATGCTCGGACTTGATCCCATGCCGGAAAAAACACCTCTAAAGGCAACGAAAACCGGCGAGGTGAAGGGGGAAGGCTACGTCGTCGAAAAGATGCACTTCCAGTCGATGCCCGGATTGTATGTCACGGCCAATTTGTATCGGCCGGAGAAAGTCGAGCAGCCGCTGCCGACCATCCTCTATGTGTGCGGCCATGCGGTGATGATGAAAGATGGTGTCAGCCTGGGCAACAAGGCCGGCTACGAGCACCACGGTGCCTGGTTCGCGAAACACGGGTACGTTTGCCTCATCATCGACACCGTGCAGCTCGGCGAGATCCGTGGCGAGCATCATGGCACTTACAGCAAGGGCCGTTTCTGGTGGTGGTCGCGCGGTTACACACCCGCCGGACTCGAGGCGTGGAACTGCATCCGCGCCCTCGATTACCTCGAAACACGCAAGGAGGTGGACAAGGAGCGCTTCGGCGTCACCGGCCGCAGCGGCGGCGGCGCCTACTCCTGGTGGATCACCGCGCTGGATGAACGCATCAAGGCCAGCGCCCCGACCGCGGGTGTCACCGACATGCAGAACCAGGTCATCGATGGCTGTGTCGAAGGCCACTGCGACTGCATGTTCTTCCAGAACACCTACCGCTGGGATTTTGAGCGCATGGTCGCGCTCGCCGCGCCGCGGCCGCTGCTGATCGTGAACACCGACAAGGACACGATCTTCCCCATCGACGGCGTGTTCCGCATCTACCAGAACGTGCGCAAGCTCTACGCGCTCCTCGGCAAGGAGACGAACATCGGCCTGCAAGTGGCCGAAGGTCCGCACAAGGACTTGCAGCCCCTGAACATGGGCGCGTTCCATTGGTTCGAGCGCTTCCTCAAAAAAGCCGATCCCATGCAGGTGATCGACGAAGGCGCGAAGAAAACCCTCGAACCGTCATCGCTGCGTGTCTTCACCGAATTGCCCAAAGATCAGCTCAACACAAAAATCGACGAGACCTTCGTCCCCGTCGCCAAAACGCCCGCTCCAGCGACGAACGAGGCCGACTGGAGCAAACAGAGCGGTGTATGGATGAAAGCGCTCAAGGAAAAAGTCTTCGCCGGATGGCCACAGGAGATCGCCTCCGTCAATCCGCAGAAGGAAAACAGCGCCGAAGTGGATGGCATCCGCATGACTGCCTATGATTTTGAAAGCCAATCGCCCTACCGCCTGCGGCTCTATGTCGTGCATCGCGACGGCCTCCGCCCGCAGGATTTGGAACTCGTCGCGCTCAACGTGCTCGACGAACCCGGCTGGGATGACTTCTGCGCCACCTATCATTCGCGTTTCGGCAAGCTGATCGAGGTTTTTCCCGGCACACCCAAGAATAACGATGCTTTCGAGCAGGAGAAGAAAATGTTCACGAGCTTCAAATGGGGCATGGCCTACATCTGCCCTCGCGGCATCGGCCCCACAGCGTGGACCGGCAGCGAGAAGGCACAAACACAGCGCCTGCGCCGCTTCTACCTCCTCGGCCAGACGCTCGACGGCATGCGTGTCTGGGATATCCGCCGCACGCTGCAAACCATCCGCGCCATCCCCGGCTTCGAGGAAACTCCGCTGTGGATCCAAGCTCACCGCGACATGGCCGTCGATTCGCTCTACGCCTCGCTGTTCGAGGACAACATCAAGCGACTCGACCTCCATGACGTGCCCCTCACCCACAACGGCACTGTCGATGGCGATCCCAAAACCGTCGGCCCAGCGATGCTGAACGTGCTCAAATACCTCGACATCCCCCAGGCCGCCGCCATGGCCGCCACTCGCGGCCGCGTCGTGATTTACTCCGACAAAAAAGAGGCGTGGGACTATCCCGCGACGCTCACGAAGAACCTTGGCAAGGAGAAGCAGTTCCAGGTTCGCGAACCGGTGAAGGCGGAGAATGCGAAGTGATCACCCCGCACGCGTCACACGTTTCCAGAAGAAATCGAGTTCACGTGCGAGCACGCTCATCACCTGCGCGGGTGTGGCTTGGAGGGCGCCGGATTCGGACTCCTTGATGATGCGTTGCATCGCATAGAGCGAGGCCACGCTGGCGGTGTCGAGGTGGATCGCATCGACATGCGCGCGCAGCACCTCGGGAAACGAGGTGCTGTGCTGCAGAATGGCCCAGCTCTGCTGCTCGCGCTCCGTTTTGAACGTGGCGATCTTGAGCTTCGGCGTGCCATCGACCGCGTGCGCACTGAGTTCAGCCAGACGACCGGCGGCGAAACCGGCCAGCGTGCGCCAGTAGGAGCCGTCGGCGAAATTCGCGAGCCCGAAGACGATCTCCAGGCCTTGCAGCGACCAGCACATCGCAAAGCGGCCGGTCATGCCGGGAAGTTCATGCTCGCTGAAGCGCACCAGCGGGAAACGGCGGCCAGCGAGGCGGATCAACTCCGCCAGCTTCGTGTAATCCAGCGGCAGCGACACTGCCTCAGCCGACATTTGCATCCGCAGCGCCTCGTAACGACCCAGCAGGGCGTCACGTTCCGCATCCGGGGCCGCGACCATGACGGCAGCAGGAGGTGCTGCGGCGGCTGGAGCGACGATTGTGGCGGGCGCGGCGGCACTCATCACGCTGGCCAGCTTGGTGGCGACGGCATGTGTGCTGCCTTCCAAAGAGGCCGCCGCCGAAGCATTTGGCTGGCGCAGCTTGCCGAGCATTTCGCGCAGATTTTCAAAGGCGCTGGCCGAACTCGGGGAGAACTGCGTTTGCGCCTGCGTTTTGGGCTCGTTCACTGCTTGGATTGCGGTCTTCTCCACGACCGGCGAACTCGGCGGCGGCAAATGCGTGCCATTGACGGCCATAAGCGGCTTTTCCAACTGCTGCGGCAGCGCAGGCTCGGGCTCGGCGAGCCCCTCGGCCATGCGTTTCACATCCGCCGTGGTGCCCGTGTCAAAAATGGCAATCTCGGCGGGAGTTTCGTTCTCCGTCACCATGTCCGTCATCAGCGGCAGCACTCCGGGTTCCTCAGGCTCGGCTTTGACCGGCTCAATCGGCGCTGCTGGCGGCGGTGACGCAAGCGTTTGCTGGAAAAAGTCCCACTGCTTCGCAGCGTGACGCAGGAAGGTGCGCGCCGACACGGAACCGAGTGGTCTGCCGAGGAAATAACGCTTCACATCCACGAATGCCTCGAACTCGCGCAACTCATCGTTTTTCACTCCCGCATGCTGCAGACGCATGCGCAGCAGCGTGGCGGCCTCGCTTTCACCAATGCCGCGCAGCAGCATTTGCGACGCGGTGAGGCGGTCCTCCATCGCACTCGGCAGATGGTGACCGAACGTCGCCTGCCAGACGTCCTGGTTCAAGCTCAGCACCACATGCACGCCGTCCATCTCCGACATGTCGAGCAGCAGAGAAGCGATGCGCAGCCCGGCCTCGGGATTGCGATAATACGCGTCGAGATGATCCACCAGCAGCACCACGGGCCGCCACAGGCCGAGCAAACGCAGCCACGTGACCGGGCCTTCGTTCGCTTCATCCGCCGCCAGCGTGCGCAGCACGGCCATCTTTGACATGCCGCCGTCGAGCGCGTGATTCAACATGGCATCCACCCAGGCTTCGAGAGCGGCGGGGATCGCCGGCACGCGTTTCATCGCCTGCTCGGTCATCGGCTTGCGCAGTTGCGTGTCGAAACGCCGCACCCATTCGCCGATGAGGCGCGCGCTGCCTTTTTCATCAAACACTTCGACCGGATCACCGCCCAAGACGCGCAGCGCCTGCTCCTTGTTCGCACATGGCAGCACATCGGTCTCGATCAAACGCCGCACCAGCATCGCGCACACACCCGCGCAGGCCTCGCGCAGCTTCGTCCAGCCCTCGCGGGATGTTTCCGCGCGCGCCATGGACTCCAGACCGCGCACGGCGACTGCTGAGATGCCGATTTCATCTTCCAGACGGAACGCCAGCGGCACCAGCACCACCTGCCCGCCTGCGGCGGCTGCCAGACGGCCAAGCAGATGCGTCTTGCCATAACCAGCACGCGGAGCCGTGAGGAGCAGCAGCGGCTGCCCGCCCGCACGACCCGCGCTGCTTTGACGCTCGTCGATCGTCGCGGTCAACTGCCCCAAGATGTCCGCGTTCAGGCCCGGGACCGAGCGGTTCTCATCCACACAGAACGGACCCACGCAAACATCTTCCGCGAAGGGGTTCACCCGTTCTGCCACAGGAAGCTCCGAGGCAGGTGACAATGGGTTGATGGATGTCTTTTCTGAATTTTCCACAACGAATCGGGTTTCAGCGTTCTGAATCGGTCTTCTTTCGCTGATATTTATGCCAAACCCAAGAGTCCACAAAGTAAGTTTTTTGGTATAAGACGAATCACTGAACTCACTTTGTCTTCATGACATAAACACCGTCCCAGTCGGCAGGAGGAGGGTTGGCATTGAGTTCGTCGCAGCGTTTGAGCATGACGAGGGAGGGGTTGGAATCCTGATGGATCTCGCGGACGGCGGCGCGCTGGAAGAGGGCTTTGGCAGCCGCCCAGTCCTGGGCGAGGTAGCGCTCCATGCCGCGTTTGTGCAGGGAAAGGCATTCCTGGGTTTCGGGAGTGATCTCGGCATCGAAACCGACGAGTTCGTACATTTCGACGGGGGTGCTGCGGCCTTTGACGACGATGCGGTCGAGGAAACGGAAGGTGATGTCGTCCTTGAACGCCTGGGCGAGCGTCTTCGTCTCGCCGGTGAGCATGGTATAGACGCCGTAGCTCTTCGCGCCGCTCTCGCTGCGGGCGGCGAGGTTCACAGTGTCGCCCATCATGGTGTAGTTGAAGCGGCGGCGGGAGCCCATGTTGCCGATGATGGCCTGGCCGGAGTTAAGGCCGATTCGCGTCTGCATTTCGAAGACGATGTCCGGCCAGCCGCCTTCTTTGCGCCATTTCTCACGCAGTTCGATCTGACGTTTCTGGATGAGCAAGGCGGCGCGGCAGGCGTGGTAAGCGTGGCCTTGGAAATATAGCGGCGCGCCGAACATGCCGACGATGGCGTCACCGATGAACTTGTCGAGCGTGCCACCATTGTCGTGCAGGATGTCCGTCATCTCGGTGAGGTAATCGTTCATCAGGTGGACGAGACGCTCGGCGGTGAGTTTTTCGGAGAAGGAGGAGAATCCGGCGATGTCACTGAAAAAGGCGGTGATCTCGGACTGCTGGCCGCCGAGCTTCGGCTCCTCGCCGGAGGCGATCATCTGCTCCACCACCTGCGGGGCCAGATAAGTGCCAAACATGCCCTTGATGCGGCTTTTGGCGCGCAGTTCGAGCACGAGACGGTGCAGCAGCGCGCCGCCTTCCACCAGGGCGAAGCCGAGCACGGGCCATGCGAGCGGGAGATGCAGGCTGTGGGCCTGGAAAAAGTAAAACGCCGCGCCGACGTAGGCGGCGATCATCAGCGCGGGCACGAGGATGGAGACCGTGATGGAGCCGTAGCGCAGCAGCAGCATGGTGACGAGCGCGATGACCGTCCACGCGGCGATGACGACAAGCGCGTCCGGCCGCGTGATGTAGTCCCCGCGCAGGATGCCGCTGAGGGCATTGGCATGGATGAGCACGAGCGGCGTGAGCGGATCGTAAGGCGTGGGTCCGAGGTCGGACAGACCTGCGGCGGTCTGGCCGATGAAAAGCACCTGGCCTTCGACAGGCGGGTAATCCTTCGGCCATTCCCTGCCCTGATGCTCGCCGAGCTTCGCCATGAGCGCGGCATATGGAAAGACGGTGAAACTATCCGGACGGCGGTAGTTCACGATCATGCGCCCTTGGTCGTCGATGGGGATGTCCCAGGTCTTTTGCGTGCCCTTGACACGAATGTGTTGTCCAAGCACAACCTCCACAGCATCGGTGTCGAGTCCTTTGCTTTGCAGCAGGGCCTGGAGGACGAGGCTGGGGAAAACCCGCGTGCCGCAACGCACGACGAGCGGCAATCGCCTGCGCACGCCATCAGTTCCTGGCGGCGAGTTCACAAAGCCGGTGTGCGAGCTCTCGGCAAGAATCCGCACGGGCAGCAGACCGGTGTCGTTGCCGACGAGACGGGAGACATCGCCTGTGAAATGAGCAATGGCCTTGGTGTTGCCGGCGTATTCGGCTGTGAATTTTTGCGTGTGCTCCAGATTCTCCGCGGCGGCGGCGGTGATGGAGGAACTGAGCAGCACGAGACCATCGCCAAACTTTTGATCCATGGCCGGATCGGCGCTGGGTTCGGTGAAAAGCAGGTCGAAGGCCACGGCGGCGGGCGGACGCGTGGACAGCCCCGCCATCAGGGCGGCATGCACTTCACGCGGCCATGGCCAGCGGCCGAACTTTGCCAGCGCGTCCTCGTCAATGGCCACCATGAGCACCTGCGGATGCGCCGGCGGGTCGTAGGCGGCACGTGCCTGGAAGCGCCAGTCGAGCGTGAGGTTCTCCAGTTCCTCCCCCAACCGCGTGTGGTCGAGCGCCAGAGAGAGCAGCAGCGCGACGGGCAGCAGTTTCAGGACAAATCCCAGACTGCCGAGCTTCTTTTTTTTCATGGCGGAACGTGAGGTATGGAAAGTGCCTGATGCAGGTGGCCCGCTCAGTATTTCACGATCATGCCGAAGTGAAGCCGGCCATTTTGCGGCACATTGGTGACGTCCGAGTGACGGAGAGGCCAGCCATAAGCGAGACGCAGGTCGAGGAGATCCGAGACGGTGTACCTCAGGCCGACGCCGGCACTTTGCAGATTCTGATCCGGCTCGGAGGCGAAGTCATCCGTGCTCTTCAAGTAAGCGCCGTCGCAAAAAAGAAAGCTCTGCAGCGTGTCCTTCTCCCCGCCGAAAAGATGAAACGGAGGGAGGTTCAGCTCAATGGTGCCGCGCAGCCCGGAGTCGCCACGGGCAGAGCTCTCCGCATAACCGCGCACAGTGCGGTAGCCGCCGGCGAGCATCTGCTCGGTCGGCAGCAGGCGGTTCCGGGTGTACTGCCCGATGACATGCGCAGCGATAGAAAAACCGCGCGGCAGGCGAATCAGACGCTCCAGCTCCGCCACACCATACCAGTAGTCGGCCTGTGATTTCGCGCGGAGCTGGTCAAAGGCCGCGTAGTTGTTCCGGGAGAGGAGATTGCCGGGACTGTGGACGGCGGCGAGGCTGAGGCGCGTGTAGCCCACCTTGTCCATGACCGTGAGGTCGTAACCGAGGCGGAACTGCATGACCTCCGCGTCGCTGGTGGCCAGCGACTGGCCGCCGAAGAGGATGTCCGACGTGGTGCTCTTGTAGTCGGCGGCGAGGACGGCCTTGTGCTTCACCCGGCTCCACGCGCTGGCCAGCGGAATCGTGTAAGCGGCGGAAAACTGCCGGCTTTTGCCCGTGATGTCGAGCGGGAAGCCGGTGGCGGCGGACTGCACCGCGTTATCCGCCATCACGCCGATGAACTGGAGACGATGCCGCCAGGGAAACGGCACGCTCCACACGAGGGCATGCGCCTTGAGCCGGTCGAGTTCCTGATTGCCGGAGAACTGATAGCTGAGGGACTGCTCCGTGCCGAGGACCTGATACCAATTGAGGCCGCCGGTGACCTCGTTCAGCCCGGTGGCGGCCAGGCCTGAATTTGCATAACCTGCATAGACCTGAACTGGCTTGACCTCCTTCGTCTTCAACACCACGTCGCTGGCACCCTCCGTTTTGCTTCGTTCGTAGATGACGTTCACGTTGCGGATGGGGTTTTCGTTCAGCCAGGCGATATCGCGCGAGATCATGCGCGTGTCGATGCGCGCCCCGGGCGGCACGCTCACCTGGCCGCGCATGTATTCTGGCGAAGAGCGCTTCGCACCCTCCACCCTCACCTCGCCAAGCACGGCCTCACGCACCATGACCTGCACCTGACCGCTGGTGATGTCCTGCTCCGGCAGGTAAGCGTCCACGAGCGGAAAATCGGTGGCCTGGTAGGCTTTGTTGATCTTTTTCACCATTCGATTCAGCAGCAGCATGCTGATCGGCTGGCCGAGAAACTCGGCCTCCAGTTCTGTGGTGAGGTTTTTCGGCAGATGCAGCGCCGGATCGACGACCACTGTGCCGCGCATGTCCTTCGGCAGCGGCTTGGTCTTTTTCGTGATCAACTGCAAACCATGCAAATTCACGCCAAGAGGCTTCGGGTCGCCCTCATCACCAGGTTTCGCGGCCGGAGATCCTGTTTTGCCTTCGGATGCGGATGTTTGCGGAACCTGGCGCTCCTGCGGGCGGATTCGGTCCACCAAATTTCCCGCGCCTGATGCAGCGGATGACTGGGCCATGCCGGAAACCACGAGCGCCTGCATGGTGATGACGAGCACGATGAGGTGAAGGCTTGATGGCATTTTCATAAAGCGGTGAGCGTGTTCAGCGGGTGAAATTATCGAGTTCCTCCACACTTTGCGGGCTGGTGGCGTCAGCCAGGCGTGCTTTCACAAAGGGGCCGGGCAGTTCCGCGTTCAGGGCGGTGCTCAGGATGCCATCCTCCGGCTTCATCACACCCGCGCCGGTTCCGCCAAGCACGAGAGACATCTGGCTCATGCGCGGTGCTGCAAGCATGGCAAGAATGGCGGAAGACACCTGTGCTCCAGGAGCGGTGCCAGAAGCGTGCATGCTCACGAGTCCCAGCGAGTCCGTGACGATTGCTTCCCCGGTGCCTCCGAGAGCAAGCATGAGTTCTCCAAGCGCACCGATGGAGATGATGCCGTTCAAACGGGCCTGCAAGTCGGCCGGGACCTCCCTGTCCTGCAAATCCAAAGCGATGAAGCCCGAGAGGTTCTCGACGCGGGCGACACCGTCCCCGCCCAGGCTCGCTGAAAGCGTGCTGAAGGACTGCGGGCTCGCGATTAGTGCCATTTTCTGCTGAACGCTGGATGAAGGTGGTGCTCCGCCCAGGTTCAGAGCCTGCGCTCCGAACTGATTGTTCAACGTCACCTGGCTGACGCCGAACACGCCGAATGACAGCTCGCTCAACGCCTCCAATCCCATGCCTGAATCCAGCCGCGCCACAGTGGCCACGCTCGGCGGCGGTCCCTGAGGATCCACGAACACCAGCCCGGTGCTGGAGCGCACCCCCATCCTGCCGTCTCCCCCGAGTGCGGCGTTCAGCTCGCTTTCCACCGATGCGGAGGTCGCGGCGTTCAACTGGGATTGCGCATTGAGGCTTGGTGGCGCACCACCACCAGCCGTGTTAAAGCCAAGACTCTGGCCCATCGTATTCGTCACATTCGCGAGGAGTCCGCCACTGCCGCCCGCCGCTCCAAGCGCCCCGGCAAGTCCCGCCGCGCCGCCGATCGAGGTCACGTTGAAATTATTCGTCTGTGATCCATTGCTGCCGCCCACGGCAGGCGGCTGCACACTTTGCAGCAGCAGAGAGCCAAAGGGCGTGCCGTCGATGAGGATGGTCGTGCCCGCCGCGAAGCCGCTGTAGGTGATGGTGCCGAATCCGGGCTTTGTCAGAGGAGAGTTCGCAGGCTGGAAGCCGCCCACGAAGAGCTTGTTGGCCCCCTGGCCCGCGTTGAGAAACTGGTCGAAGCTGAAGAAGTTCGTATCGCTGCGATCATCACCCGCGCCGAGATCGAGACGAATCACGGACACATTCTGGAAAGCGTAAGAGCGGACGCCGGCGATGATCTTGTCCGCGGAGATGGTGTAGCTCTCACCCTTCGTGAGGCTGGAGTCGTTCAGGCTGATCTGGGCCGCAGTGCCGGTGCCGACGAGCACACCATTGACGACGGGTTGATTGGCCAGCAAAAACTGCCCCGCCGTGAGTGTCACTGCGGCAGTTCCGGTGCTGGAAATCGTCGCGCTGTTCACCTCGATGCCGGGAGCACTCAACGCGATCACACCGCCCTGCGAGGTGATGTTTTCACGGACCACCATGCCGCTCGAACTGGAGATGCGGATGTCTCCTGTCGCGCTCACACCACCGGCGGTGCCGACACGGCCGATCGTCAGGGCTGCGCCGTTCTCCAGCGAGAGAGAGCCAACGGAACCTTGCGTGGCCACGTTGCCAATGGCGTTGGCTGGCGCGGTCAGCGTGAAATCACCATCTCCCGCCAGGATCACGCCGGCTGCTTTGATGACTCCCGTCTGCGCCACTGCTCCGCTCAAACCATCCGCTCCGGCCTCGCCCAGCACTACCGCGCCTGCTGCCCCGGTCGTGATGTCGCCCAAACTCGCCGACTTGGCGTCAATGACCCGCACGGCCGCGGCAGTTTGGTTGGTTGTCTTCAGCGCGCCTGCGAGACTTACCGCGCCGTCGTTGCCATCGACCAAGATCGTGCCGCCGCCTGCATCCACGGTGCCGCCTGTGCTCGTCACGCCGGTTCCGGCGAGGCTCACATTCCCACCATTGGTTGTGACATTGTTCCCGCCTAGCGCCAGCGCTCCTCCGGTCGTTGAAATTGACGCGCCACGAGTCTCCACGTTGCCGGTCACATTCAGGCCGCCGCTCGTGTCCTTGAACACGAACGCGTCGGCGCTCTTCCATTTCCCCAGATTGACCACCGTGTTGCTGCCATCAAGCATCACGGTGCTACCGGTGTTCCCCGTGAGCGTGCCGGTCTTGATGGCTCCCGTCTGCGTCACCGCTCCGCTCAGGTTGTCGGCACCGGCACCACCCAGGACGACGGTGCCCCCGGCTCCGGTCGTGATGTTGCCCAGTTTTGCCGTCGTCGCGTCAATGACGCGCACGGCCGCATTGGTGTCATTGGTCGTCGTCAAAGCGCCCGCAAGATTCACCTCGCCATCGTTGCCATCGACCAAGATCTTGCCGCCACCCGCATTCACCGCGCCGCCAGTGCTCATCACGCCTGTTCCAGCGAGGCTCGCATCGCCGCCGTTCGTTGTGATGCTGCTGTTTCCCAGTGCAAGCGGTCCCCCTGTCGTCGAAACCGAGACCGTTCCGCCATTCGTCTCCACGTTGCCGGTCACATTCAGACCGCCGCCTGTATCCTTGAAGACAAAAGCGTCCGCGCTCTTCCACTCACCCAGATTCACCACCGTGTTGCTGCCATCCAGCGTGACCGTGCTTCCGCCGTTGCCAGTGACCGTGCCGGCATTGATCGCCCCGGCTTGCGTCACCGCACCGCTCAGGTTGTCGCCACCATTCCCGCCCAGCAGCACCACGCCAGCGGCACCCGTCGTGATGTTTCCCAGCCTCGTTGTCGTCGCGTCAATGATTCGCACCGCCGTGGCTGTTTCGTTCGTCGTCGTCAAAGTCCCGGCGAGATCGACCACACCGTCATTGCCATCGACCAAGATCGTGCCGCCGCCCGCATTCACCGTGCCGCCGTTACTTGTTACCCCAGTCCCTGTGAGGCTGACATTGCCGCCATTGGTCGAGATATTGTTGCCGCCCAAAGCCAGCGCGCCTCCTGCCGTCGAAATCGTCGCCGCTCCGCCACGCGTTTCCACGCCGCCAGCCACGTTCAAGCCGCCCGCAGCATCATTGAATGTGAACGCTCCCGTGGTGACGAACGGCCCCAGGTTTGCCACCAGGTTCTTGCCGTCAAGAAACACCGCGCCGCCAGTATTTCCTGTGAGCGTATCCGCGCTGATGATGCCTGTCTGTGCCACCGTTCCGCTTACATTGTCGCCATTGGCACCACCCAACACGACGGTGCCTGCGGAGGTGACATCACCCAAGGTCACCGATGACGCGTCAATGACGCGCACCGCCGTGGCCGATGTGTTCGTCGTCCTCAATGCTCCCGCCAGATTGATGAAGCCATCATTGCCATCGACCAAGATCATGCCGTCATCCGCGTCCACTGATCCTCCGGTGCTTCTGACTCCGACTCCCGACAGACTGACATTGCCACCCGCTGTTGTGATGTCTCCGCCCAAGGTAATTCCCGCCTGCGCCCCGGAGGAATTCACCTCCCGATTCGCATTGATGAGCACGTCGCCACCAGTCGTTCCGATTCTCGTTCCTGTTTCCAGCGAAACGAATCGTCCGGCATTGATAGTGACCCCGCCCGCGCCCTGTGCGTCGATCACCCCGGCATCCCCGGCCTGGTCGATCAATAGAAAGTCACAAGCGGCGTTGATGGTGAGAGAATTCGCCGAACACCATGTGACCGTCCCGCTCAGAACGATGTTGCCTCCACCTCCGGCGTTGCCCAGCGCGGATTGGATCGTGAGGTTGGCCGAATTGAGGAAGTTTCCAATGTCTTCGGCACTCAACGAATTCGTCTCAGACGCTCCGAGGCAACGATTGGAGATTTCCCATTCATTGGAGTACAAGAGCAGGGTGCCCGCCCGTCCGTCGGCCGCGCTCAAATCCACACGACCGCTGATATGAGTGATGCCCAATTCCCCGCCTGCTCGCAGTTCCGCAGCCCCGCCGTTGCCAGCATCCGAGCCTCCAAGCGCCTGCAACAAACCTTGGAAATCGAGGCCGTATTTGGCGGACACCACGATTTTGCCGCCATCTCCATTGCAAAGCGCGCTGGCGGTGAGCAAAGCGCCATCCTCAACTGTGACACAAGTCGAATCCAGCACACTGCTTCCCACTTCCGGCCATCCACCACCGGCGAAAATTTGTCCACCGCCCCTAGAGCCATTCGCATTGATCTCCGCTCCACATTGAAGGGTGAGCAAGTTTCCGCCAAGACGAATCTCCCCGCCGAAACCCTGGCTGCTGCTGGCGCTGATGAGTCCTGCGACCAACGTTTGTGATGCTTCCGCCTCTTCCGTACCAGGCGAGGCGGTGGACCCGATCTCAATCTGACCTCCTGCGTTTTTTCCGTCGGCAGTGACCGCGATGGCACGACGAACCTCGATCTTTTCGCCTGAGATTATGATTTTGCCACCAGCGCCATCGGGGCCATCAGCATCCACACGTCCGTTGATGTCCACACTGCCCTTATTACCCGCATTGACGGTGATCAGCCCTCCATTGCCTGATTGACGACGGGCGACGAGCGAGCCGGAGTTCTGAATTTTCCCTCCATCCGCTGTGAGCAGGATGCGCCCCCCTTGCGTGGTCACTCCGGTCGCGGCCACACGGCCGGTGTTGCGAATCGCCATCGCATAGACGTTGCCGCCGTGCGCTTTGAGTTCCGCCACATTGGCCTCGATCACGCCGCTGTTGCTCACCCCGTATTTTTTTTGTGCGCCGGTGGCAGTGCGCACTACCACGCGTTCATCGCCCGCGGCACGGATCAGCACTTCGGAACCCGCCGCCAGCCCCACCGTGCCATTTGGCGCGCGAATAGTTCCTGAATTCGATACTTGATAGCCGATGAGGAAAACATCACCCGAGGACGCCTTAATCGTGCCGGCATTTTTAATCCCGGCCTGCGAATGACCGGCGAATACCATGTCACCACCGGACATGAACATTTCGTTCCCGATGTTCAGCGTGGAGGCAGTCAGGCCAGCCACATCCACCATCGCCCCGCTGCCGAACACAATGCCGTTCGAGTTGATCAGAAAGAGATGACCATTTGAGGTCAGCGATCCGTTCAAGATCGAAGGATCACCGCCCAGCACGCGGTTCAACGTAGCCGAGGTGGCGTTCGGAACGATGAAATTGGTGCGTTCGCCAGCCCCGATCGAAAACGACTGCCAGTCAATCACCGCACGATCTGTGCTCTGCGTGATCGTCGTGAGGCCTGGCATGCCGTTTTGTATGATTGCATCTCCATTGATGACAACACCGCCTGTCGGATTGGCGAAGCACGTCATTCGCGCGAAGAGCACGCACATCGAGACGCATTTCTGAAAAAAGAATGCGTGGCTCTTCCATGACCATGGACGCCCAGACGACATGAATATGATCGTTCGTCAGGGCTTGTTGGTGGAGGCACCATTGGAGGCGTCGAGAGGCGTCACCACCACCTCGCCCTCCTTGGTCTGCACATAACCTTTGCCGTTCTCGACGGCGACCGAGTAAAACGCGCCTTTCGCCACCGCGACTCCGCTTGGAGTTTTGATTTTGAAGTCCATCTTGCCGGTGCCACCGGGATTCACCAGCGCGCCTATCGTGCCGTTTTTTAGATCCAGCAGCACCTTGGGATTTTCCGGCGACTCGACGATCTCAGACACCAAAACCTCCGAGTTCGGGCCGATCTGCACGGCGGATGTCGTGGTCATCGTCACCGTTGCCTTTGAGTCAGGCCCGGTCTTGATCGTGCTGCCCGTGCTCACGATGTCGCCTTCCTTCAAAGGACGGACAGCTGCGCCGAGCGGCGTCTCGTTCACCGTGCCAGCCACGGCTGTCACCTTGCCCGTTTGCGGCACCTGCTTCTGCACATTGAGCGGAATCACATCCACCTTGCCATGCTCGACTTTGACATAGCCTTTTCCATCCTCCACAGCGACGGCATACATCGTCCCGCGAGCAGCCGCGATCCCTGTGGGTGTCTTGACTTTGAAATCCATGGCACCTTGGGCCTGCGGCTGGATTAGCGCACCGAGGCTGCCCGACTTCAAATCGATCAGCACTTTCGGAGTTACGTCAGACTCCACCAATTCCAACATCACCGCCTGAGAATTCTCGGCGATGCGAACGGCGGACTGTTTGGTGGTTTTGATAACGGCCCGCGAGGAGGCGCCAGTCTTCACGGTTGCGCCTACAGGCACCGCATCCCCGACCTTCAGCGGCTGCTCAGCACCACCATTGGCAGGTATCATCGTCACCGTTCCTACGGCGATAGAAACCACACCGCCTGACTCAGCCGCGAACAACATCACTTGTCCGCAAAAGACAAGTAGGAGGGCGCGACAGAAAGACTTCATCGGACTCTGAGTCAATTCGCTCATATCATTGCATGATTTGTTACCTAATCACAATGAAGATATTCGGATATTCTCCCGACACGCCTCAATAATTGTAAGAATATATTAAAATTACCATGCCAAAGGGCATTTTCGATGACTCGATACATTCAATTCATCCCATCACCTCGTTCATCATCGCTCCCCAAACTTTGCTCATTAAAATTAATGGAGCCAGCAGTCGGAATCGAACCGACGACCAGCGGTTTACAAAACCGCTGCTCTACCGCTGAGCTATGCTGGCATCGCGAAGGGCCGCGATACTAAACGAGCGACTTGATTCGGCAAATGGATTTACAAGAGGTTGGCAAAGGAGGGATCCGAAGGAAAGTCCTCGACATGCTCATCACCAGTTCCTCCAATGAACGCGTCAAACATGCCCGCCGTGTGCGCGAAGGTCGTGAGCGTGAGTTGATCTTCGTCGAAGGTGATCGCCTCGTGGCGGAATGCCTCTCTTCAGGATTGAACCTGCACGCCTGCTTCACCAGCCACTCACCGTCCACCACGCAGCTAAGTTTGCTGGAGCGCGTCGCCTGCCCTGTGCTTCAACTCTCGGACTCAGTGCTTGGATCACTGAGTGACACTACCAGCACCCAGGGCATCATCGTGATTGCTGAACGTCCCTTTCCATCCGTTGAGAGTCTGTTTGAGGGCAGTTCCCCACTCGTTCTAGGCCTTGATCGTGTCCAAGACCCAGGCAATCTCGGAACCCTCGTCCGCACAGCCGAGGCTGCGGGTGTGAACGGCCTGTTCTCCTTCGCCGGTTCGGCGGATGCGTTTGCGCCGAAAACACTGCGCAGTTCCATGGGCTCGGCATTTCGCCTTCCCATCATGCCGGATGTTTCCGGGCTAGGTGTCATCGAAACGTGTCGGTCCCGAGGCCTGAAAACAGTCGTCGCAACTGGTGAAGCGGTTCTAAATCACTACGATTACGACTGGCGCCAGCCCACGCTGCTGATCCTCGGCAACGAAGGCCGCGGCGCGAGTGCTGAAATCATGAACGCCTGCGATGTCCGCGTTCGCATTCCGCTTCATGAACCGGTGGAAAGCCTCAATGTCGCCTCCGCCGGGGCCGCGATCCTGTTTGAGGCACTGAGGCAGCGCCGCATGTGAAACAAACACCGGACTGTCATACGATCTCCGGCAGTTTCCACTCGCCCCGAAACGGCCGCGCGTTCATCAAGGCGTTCGCAGCCTCGTCATTGGTAAATGACTCAGTATTCGGATCCCAGACCAGCTTGCGTTTGGCCTTCAGCACCATCGCAGCGAGCTGGCAGAGCGTGTCGGAGCGCACCGCGGTCTCGATGTCGCAGATCGTCCGCTGCATGTTTTTGATCGCGTCCACAAAATTGCGCGTGTGCTCGGGGCTCTCGATGAGCTTAACCGGCATTGTTCCCGCTCTGTTCGCTGGATCGCGCAGGATGCCCTCGTCACTGGCGCTGATCTTTCCGCGCAGCACATGCACCCAGCCGTTTTCACCGATAAAACGTGTGCCGTGGCCGATGCCGGCGCTGTCCTGGTTCACAAACGTGATGGGAGCCGCGCCAGCATACTCAAAACGCATCTTCCAGCCCAGCACCGCGTCACAACCGCCTTTCTCGGGATAAGTCCCCTCGCCTTCGATCCTGACGGGCCCCGTTTCATCGGTGCCATTGCCCCACTGTGCGATGTCGAGGTGATGAATGCCCCAGCACGAGATCATGCCGAGCGAGAAGTTCGTGATGTTCTCGTGATTATCCCGTCTGAGCTTCTCCATGTTGAACGAAGTCATAGGCGCAGGCCCGACCCAGCTCTCCCAGTCCACATGCTCCGGCACAGATTGCTCAGGAAAGTCTGGCCCGGTCTTCCCGCCCGGCACACCGACCTGGATCTCCTTGATCTTGCCCAGGCGCCCGTTGCGCGCGAGTTCGCAGGCCCAGCGAAACTTCATGTCGCTGCGCTGCTGCGTGCCGAACTGGAACACAACGCCCTTTTTGCGCACCGCGGCACGCACATGCTTCGACTCCGACATCGACATTCCCATCGGCTTCTCGTGATAGATGTGCTTGCCGTTCAAAATCGCATCCGTGGCCGGAATGCTGTGCCAATGCACCGGCAGAGCCATCAGCACCGCGTCGATCGACTTGTCGCGGTTCAGTTCACGAAAATCACGGAACGTCTTCACATCCGCGCTACCGTAGCGCTCCTGAATCAGCCCCCGAGAACGCTCGATGTTCTTCGTGTTCACATCGCAAACGGCCGTCACACGCACGTCGTCGTGGTTCAAAAACGCCCGCATGTCCCCCGTGCCCTGCGCCCCAGCGCCGATGACGCCAAGCGTGATCTTGTTCGATGGCGCTGTTTGGGACCGCAACACATGCGCGGGCACAAAAACAGGCGTGATGCCGGTGGCGAGAACTTGCGAGATGAATGAGCGCCGGGATTTCATGAATTCATCCAGCCTAGCGAACTCGGCCCCGTTTTGGCAACACCTCAGCTTGCGCGAGACATCCCCTCCGGCCATTTCTCCACATGAAGGAACCCAATTTTGATTTCGTGGTCATCGGCGGCGGCAGTGGCGGCTATGCTGCGGCACGCACGGCACACAGCGCCGGTTTGAGCGTCGCCGTCATCGACGGTGCGAAGGAACTCGGCGGCCTTTGCATCCTGCGTGGTTGCATGCCGAGCAAAACGCTGATCGAATCCGCCAACCGCCAGCTTCACATCCGCCACGCCGCTGAATTTGGCCTCAACGCTACCTCACAAGGCGTGGACATCCGCACGATCCGCGACCGCAAACGCACGCTCATCGCCGACTTTGCTGGTTATCGTCAAGGACAACTCGAAGACGGCCGGTTCACGCTGTATCGCGGCCACGCCCGCTTTCTCGACAAGCACACGCTCGAAGTCCTGCCACGCGATGGCTCATCCTCATTCCAAGTCACCGCACGCAGCTTCTGCATCGCCACAGGTTCGGAGGTGTTCGTTCCAGATGTGCCCGGACTCGCCGAAACCGGCTTCTGGACCAGCGATGACGTCCTCGACGCCGAAGCCCTGCCAAAAACCATCGCCGTGCTCGGCGGTGGAGCCATCGCACTCGAAATGGCGCACTATCTCGAAGCCATGGGCTGCGGCGTGACGCTGATTCAGCGCAACTCCCAACTCCTCACCGGCCTCGACCGTGAATGCAGCGATGTCATTGCCAAAGCCTACACTACACGTGGCATGGCGGTGCATCTCGGCACGCATTTGAGCAGCGTCTCATCTCACGAAGGCCGCAAGCGCATCGAGTTCACCCAAGACGGCCACAATCACGCCATCGTCGTCGATGAAATCCTGCTCGCCATGGGCCGCCAGCCCGCGACACGCGGCCTAAGCCTGGAATCGGCCACTGTTTCCACCCATATAGGCAAAATCACAGTCAACGACCGCATGCAGACCTCCCAGCCGCACATCTTCGCCGCTGGCGATGTGTGCAGCCCGCTCGATGTCGTGCATATCGCCATCCAGCAGGGAGAAATCGCCGCCCGCAACGCGGCCAGGCTGCTCAGTGGCAAGGAAGCCGATGAAACCATCGACTACCGCCTCATGCTTTTCGGCGTCTTCTCGCATCCGCAGGTCGCCGTGGTCGGAGCCACCTCCGAAAAACTCAAACGTGACGACATCCCCTTCCTCAGTGCCAGCTATCCCTTCAATGATCACGGCAAGTCCATGGTCATGGGCGAAACCGACGGCTTCGTGCAAATGCTCGCCCACGCGGAAACCGGCGAAATCCTCGGCGCCTGCGTCGTCGGCCCCGAGGCCACCGAATTGATCCACGAAGTCGTCATCGCCATGAATTTCCGTGCCACCGTCCAGCAGTTCATGACCATCCCGCACTACCATCCGACTTTGAGCGAGATCTGGACCTACCCCGCCGAGGAGATCGCGGATCAACTGCCCGCCTGAACAGGATACGACACAACAAACCCGCAAAAAGGCATGGTCGGGCGCACGTTTGAAACGAAAGATGATTCCGACCATGCAACGCTCGTTTTTTATCCTCCTGGCCTGCCCCGCCCTCTTCGCCGCGGAGCCTGCCAAGCTGAAGTTCAACCGTGACGTCCGGCCCATCCTCAATGAAAAGTGCTTTCATTGCCACGGCACCGACGCGTCCCATCGCAAAGGCGACTTGAGACTCGATGTGCGCGAGGAGGCGATGAAGCCCGCCAAGTCCGGCGAGATCGCCCTCGTGCCCGGCAGCCCGGAGAAGAGCGAGTTGCTCGCCCGCGTCGAACTCGACAACCACGACGACGATGTCATGCCGCCGGAAAAAAGCGGCAAGCCTCTCACCACCGAGGAAAAGGCCATCCTGAAGCGCTGGATCAGCGAAGGTGCCGAGTATCAGGGCCACTGGGCCTTCTTGAAACCTGAACGCGCCCCCACGCCGAAGATCACAGATCCCGCCTTCACCATCCACAATGACATCGACGCCTTCATCGCCGGACGCCTAATCAAAGAAGACCTTGCCCAATCCCCCGAGGCTGATCGCGCCACGCTGCTGCGCCGGGTGACACTCGATCTGACGGGCTTGCCGCCGACCTTGGCGGAGATCGCCGCGTTTGAAAAAGACACATCGCCGAAGGCCTACGAGGCCGTGGTGGATCGCCTGCTGAAGTCCGAGCACTACGGCGAGCGCATGGCCATGCAGTGGCTCGATTTCGCCCGCTTCGCCGACAGCCACGGTTTCCAGACGGACAGCAGCCGCGCCATGTGGCCGTGGCGTGACTGGGTGATCAAGGCCTTCAATGACAACAAGCCCTTCGACCAGTTCACGCTGGAGCAGATCGGCGGCGATCTGCTGCCAAACGCCACACGTGATCAAGTCGTGGCCACCGGTTTTAGCCGCAACCATCGCCTCAATGGCGAGGGCGGGATCATCGCCGAGGAGTGGCGCATCGAGAACATCATCGACCGCGTGGAGACGATGAGCTTCACCTGGCTCGGCCTCACGCTGAACTGCTGCCGCTGCCACGATCATAAATACGATCCCTTCACGCAGAAGGACTTCTACTCGCTCTTTGCCTTCTTCAACAACGTGCCGGAAAGCGGCACGATCCAGGGCGCGTCGAACCGCAGCGGCGGCAACTCCGAGCCCGTCATCGAAGTGCCGGACAAAGAAGAAGAGCAGCAGCTCGCCCAGTTGAAAAAGAAGATCGAGGCCGCCCAATCGAAAGTGACCGAAACGCAGCTCCAGTTGCCCAACCTCGTGGCAAGCTGGGAAGCGGACATGGAGAATCCCGAGGCGGCGAAGAAGCAGATGTGGGAGCCACTGCCGGTCACGGAGGCCAAATCCAAAGGAGGCGCATCGTTGCGCAAGCTGCCCGACGGCTCCTGGATCGCTGGTGGTCGCAATCCTGACGCAGACACCTACACCGTCACTTCACCGCTGGCCGCCGGCACCTTCAGCGGCATCCTGCTGGAGGCGCTGACAGACCCCTCTCTTCCAGCGCAGAGCCTGGGCCGCGCCTCGAACGGCAACTTTGTGCTCACCGGCATCGAGGCCGAGATCACGGCTCCCACATTGAAAAAACCGACCAAGGTCACCTTCACTCGCGCCGAGGCCGATTACTCACAGAAGGGCTATGACGTGAAGCTCTTGCTCGATGCGAATCCGAAGAACGGCTGGGCCATCGACGGCAACGACCCGAAAAAGAAGGTGGACCGCAAAGCCATGTTCATCGTGGACAAAGCTATCTCCGTTCCCGCCAACGCCACGCTCACCGTGCGCCTCGTGCATCAGGGCGGCTTCAATGGTCATAACATCGGCCGCTTCCGTCTTTCGGCGACGGATTCAGAGCCCACGCTGGCCAGTCTCGATGGCACCGGCGGGCCGCCTGCCGCCGTCCTGGCCATCATGAAGACGCCCACCGAGAACCGCACGCCGAAGCAACGCGCTGAACTCGAAAAATACTACCGCGCCAGCGTGGACAGCCCGCTGCGTGATGCGGACTACGCGCTTGCCGCTGCGAAGGCCGAACTGGAGAAGTTTGAGCGCACCGTTCCCTCCGTCATGGTCATGAAGGAAGGCCCCGTGCGTGATGCCTTCGTGCTCAAACGCGGCGAATACGACAAGCCCGGCGACAAGGTGAGCATGACAACGCCCGCCGTGCTGCCGCCGATGCCAAAGGACGCGCCAGCGAATCGACTCGGTCTCGCGAAGTGGATCGTCGATCCTTCCAATCCGCTCACGGCCCGCGTCTGGGTGAACCGTGCATGGGAAAAGTTCTTCGGCTACGGTCTCTCGAAGTCCACGGAGAACCTCGGCACGCAGTCCGAGTATCCCGTGCATCCCGAGTTGCTCGACTGGCTGGCCACAGAGTTTGTGCGCAGCGGCTGGGACATGAAGGCGCTGCAAAAACTCATCGTCATGAGCGCCACGTATCGCCAGTCATCGAAGATCTCGCCAGCTCTTCTCGAAAAAGATCCCGAGAACCGTCTGCTCGCCCGCGGACCCCGTTTCCGCCTGCCCGGTGAAGTCGTGCGCGATCAGGCGCTCGCCATCGGTGGCCTGCTGGTGCCAAAGATCGGCGGACCTTCGGTCAAACCCTACATGCCGGAAGGCGTGTGGGACGAAACGAGCAAATACGGCGATCTCCGCGGCTACAAGGCCGACACCGGCGAAGGCCTGTATCGCCGCAGCTTCTACACCATCTGGAAGCGCACCGCCGCACCACCCACGATGCTGCTCTTCGATGCACCGACGCGTGAGATCTGCACCGTGAAGCGCAGCCGCACGAACACACCTCTCCAGGCGCTCTCGCTACTCAATGAAGTCACCTTCGTCGAAGCGGCTCGTGGCCTCGCCCAGCAAATGATGCTGCACGGCGGCACCACGCCAGAGCAACGCATCGCCTTTGGCTTCAAGCGCGCCACAGGTCGCGATATCGAAGCCGCAGCGCTCAAGCCACTCGTCGCTGGCGTCGCCAAACGTCTAGCTGAATTCAAGGCGAAGCCCGAGGAGGCAACCGCCCTGCTCGCCCAAGGCGCCTCGAAAGCCGACGCCTCGCTGAATCCCGCCGAACTCGCCGCCTACACCACCACCGCCTCCGTTTTGCTCAACCTCGACCGCGTTGTCACCCGCGACTGATATGAACTCTCCAGCTCTTCAAATTCAAGACCGTCTCAACCGCCGCGTCTTTCTCAGAAACAGCTCCAGCGCCATCGGTGCTGCTGCACTCGGCTCTTTGCTTCATCAAGAGGCCTCAGCTGCTCCAGCGCGTGCTTTCCCGAACTTTGCGCCAAAGGCCAAGCGCATCATTTATCTCTTCCAGTCCGGTGCGCCGTCGCAGATGGACCTCTTCGACCCGAAGCCGCAGATGGATAAGCATCGCGGCGAGGATCTGCCCGCGTCGATCCGCATGGGCCAGCGACTCACGACGATGACCTCAGGCCAGAAGTCGTTTCCAGTGGCGCCCAGCCTCTTCAAATTCGCCCAGCATGGGAAAAGTGGCATCTGGTTGAGTGAATTGATGCCGCACATCGCCGGTGTGGCGGATGAGCTTTGCGTGATCCGCTCCATGTTCACGGAGGCGATCAATCACGATCCGGCGATCACGTTTTGTCAGACCGGCTCGCAGCTCGCCGGACGTCCGAGCATCGGTGCCTGGCTCAGCTATGGCCTGGGCAGCATGAATCAGGATCTTCCGGCCTATGTCGTGATGACCTCCTTCGGCACCGGCCGTCGTGACGATCAGCCGCTCTACGATCGCCTTTGGGGCAGCGGATTCCTGCCCACGCAGCATCAGGGCGTGCGCTTCCGCAATTCGGGCGATCCCGTGCTCTACCTCTCCAATCCTGCCGGTGTCAGCCGCCCAATGCGCCGCGACATGCTCGATGAACTCGCCGCGCTCAACCAACGCGACTTCGAAGCCTTCGGCGACCCTGAAACCAGCACGCGTATCTCGCAATACGAGATGGCTTTCCGCATGCAGATGAGCGTGCCTGATCTCGTGGACGTCTCCAAAGAGCCACAGCACGTGCTCGACAGCTACGGGCCCAATGTGACGAAGCCAGGCACCTACGCCGCGAACTGCCTGCTGGCCCGCCGCCTCGCCGAGCGCGATGTGCGCTGCATCCAGCTCTTCCACATGGGCTGGGATCATCACGGAGGCCTTCCTAATGCGATTCGCGGCCAGTGCAGCGACACCGACCAGCCCACGGCAGCCCTCATCAAAGACTTGAAGCAACGGGGCCTGCTCGATGACACGCTCATCGTCTGGGGCGGTGAGTTTGGCCGCACGATCTACTCCCAAGGTGGACTCACAGCGACGAACTACGGCCGCGATCATCATCCGCGCTGCTACTCGCTCTTCATGGCCGGTGCCGGAGTAAAAAAAGGCACCACCTACGGCGAGACCGACGACTACTGCTACAACATCACCCGCGATCCCGTCCACGTGCATGATCTCAATGCCACGATCATGCACCTGCTCGGCATCAATCACGAACGCCTGAACTTCAAATTCCAAGGCCTCGACATGCGCCTCACCGGCATCGCCGGAAATCTGGTCAAGGGTGTGCTGGCGTGACCCTGTGTCAGCATCTCACACAAACAGCCCGTCCAGCGTGCCGGTGCTCACGTTGTTGAAGCTCGTCATCTCCGCGCCGAACTGCTGCGCGAGCGTGAGGTGCAGATTCGCCAACGGCGTGCCTTTGGTGAAGACGGCATGCTGACCGGTCTTCACGCGGCCCTGGCCTTTGCCGAGCAACACCAGCGGCAGGTCTTCTTTGATGTGGCCGTTGCCGTCCTTCATCTCGCTGCCGTAGAGCACCACGCTGTTGTCGAACAGTGAGCCGTTTCCTTCGTCGATGCCATTCATCTTCGAAACGAGGTAATGCACCTGCTGCGCATACCAGCGGCTCACCGAGGTGTATTCGGCCACCAGCGCCTCCTGGTTCTTGTGATGGCTCATGCCGTGGTGATCATTCTTCACGCCATCAAGGAAGGTGAAATTCTGCCGCGAGAAGCCGTGCGCACTCATGAAGGTCGCCACACGCGTCGTGTCGGTCTGCAAAGCGAGCACCATCAAGTCGAGCATGAGCTTCATGTGCTCGTTCTTGCTCATCGGGATGCCCGCAGGCGGCCGTTTCAGGTCCGGCGGCGTCAGCGGCGACCACTCGGGCGCAGGCGGATTCATCGTGCGCTCGATTTGCTGCTCCACACCGCGCACGCCTTCGAGATACTCGTCGATCTTCTCCTTATCGCGACCGCTGGCGATCTTTTGCAGCGACTTCGCATCCTCCAAAACGAGATCCACCACGCTGCGGCGATTCTCCGCCGCCCGCCGAGCCTCCGGCGACGACGGATCGCGAAAAAGACGATCAAAAGCCGCACGCGGACTGATCTCCGGCGAAATGCGCTGCGTGGCACTGCTCCACGAAATCGTGTTCGCCAGCGCGATCGGATCGTCCCCCGCCATCCCCTGACGCGGCGGCTCGGTGCCGAGCTCGATGCTCGCAAAACGTGTGCCTTGGCCAATCTGCCGCGCGATCACCTGATCCACCGAAATGCCATTCACGCCGTTCTCGATGGCCGTGCCGGTCAAAAACGCCCCCGTGAGCTTCACATGCCCTTTGCCCACGCTGTCGATCCCGCTCAGCACGACCATGTCGTTCTTAAACTCCGCCAGCGGCTCCAAAATCGGCGACAGCGCAAAATCCCGGCCCTTGCCCGTCACATCCCAAGCCTTCGGAAACACCCCGTTTGGCTGGAAAAAGGTCACGAAACGGCTTGGCGGCAGTTTTTGAGCCGCGCGAGCCTTCGGCGTCATGATTTCAAGCCATGGCAAAGCCAGCGTGGCTCCGATTCCACGAAGAAGAGTGCGGCGTTCAATACGGTGTGACATACGGGTGGGGTAACGAGGTCTTGATAAGGCAGCTTGCAGGTCAATTTGCGCTCCCCTGCGTCCGAAACGCCTCGCTGAGCACGATGGACTTGATGAGCACATCCGCGCGCTGGTTATTCTTTTTCAAATCGGCGAGCAACTGACGGATTAGGCCTTCGTCTTGCGGCTTCAAGGCACGCCCAAGGGCAAACGCGGTGAGACGCTGAGTGACGTTGCGGATGAATTCATCGCTGTAGTGCTTTTGGATGGCGCTTCGGAGTTCGGCGGGGCCGTTGATCTCGATGCCGCCGGGCAGGGTGCCGCTGGCATCGACGGGTTTGCCGGCCTCTTTGTCGCGGAAGCGGCCGATGGCGTCGAAGTTTTCCAATCCGAAGCCGATGGGGTCGATCTTGTCATGGCAGCTCGCACACGATTCGTTGCGACGATGCGCGGCGAGTTCTTCGCGTAGCGTTTTGCCGCGATCCCCGGCTTTGTCGTCGAGCTGGCCGGCATCGGCGGGTGGTTCGGCGAGTTTGCGGCCGAGCAGTGTCTCCAAGACCCATTTGCCGCGGATCACCGGGCTCGTGCGGTTCGGTGTAGATGAGGCGGTGAGCACGGCGGCCATGCCGAGCAGACCGGCACGCTTGTCATCGGTAAATTTCACCGGCTGCATGGCATCGCCACTCAGATCGAGGCCGTAAAGCGCGGCGAGCGCGTCATTCGCGAAGGTTTCGCGGGCATCGAGCAGGCGCGTGAGACTGCCGCCGTTGCGGAGGAGATTTTCAAGGACGAGGACGGGCTCCAGCTTCATCGCGTCAGCGAGTGCAGGCGTGAAGTCGCGGAACTTCCGCGCATCTGGGACATGCTCGGTGCCGAGTCCGGCAAAGCCGAGCCATTGGCCCAAAAAGGTGCTCGTGAAGGCCCGTGAGCGCGGATCGGCGAGCATGCGCTTCACCTGCGCACGCAGCGTGGCGTCTTCGCGCAGCTTTCCGGCATCGGCGAGTGCACGCAGTTCGTCATCGGGCAGGCTCATCCAGAGGAAATAGCTCAAGCGGCTCGCCAGTTGATGATCATCGAGCTTCCCGGCACGGAGTTCATCGCGGAACAAAAAGCTCGGCGAGGTCAACGCGGCGGCAAAAGCGAGCTTGAGGGCTTGTTCAGGCGATTCGCCGCGCTTTTGGGCCTTATCAGATAGAGAGAGGTGCTTTTCGAGCTCTCCGGCTCGCAACGGTCTGCGGAAGGCTTTGGGTAAAAAGGCACTCAAAGCGGCTTTGGCATCGCTTTGGAAGATTTCGCGAGGTTTCGAGCCTGCGGGCGAAATCGGGCCTTCGATCAAAATCCAGTCCACGCCCGGCGCACCGACCTGAATTGGCTTGGCGACCTTTTGCGCCGCCGCGCTGCCGATGAGTGACGCGGGATCAAAAGGCAGATCGAGCACTTCGAGCGAATCACCGACCACTTGGCGATTGCTCGCGAGCTTCTCGACGTTTGCGGCTTCGATTTGGCGATCCAACTCGTCCACAGGGAGCTTCATCGCCTTTGCGAGCAGATGCTTCACCGCCACCATGGCTTCCGTGCGTTCGGGAAGAAGGTTGTAGAAGCTGCGCAGGTCGCTCGGATTGCCCTCGGGCGTCACCGCGCGCAGATACTCGATGCGCATCTGCATGTTTTGAAAATGCCGGTTGAGGTTATCGGTGAGTTTTTTGACCTCATCCGACGCATCCGCTGGCACGGGCAGCTTCGGCGCGTTTTTCGCGGCAGCATCCTTCACCAGCGGCGCGGCCTTCTTTTGATCAAAGACTCGGTAGCCTCCCTTCGGTGCTGCTTTCTTCGCTTTGCGCACGGGAACGGGCGTCGGCGCACGCAGGCCGGTGTTGTCGATATTCCAGGTCATCTGATGCGATCCTGCACGCAGCAGCAGCTCGATCGTTTCTTTCTTGGGCGTGTTGTCGAGGCACTTCAATCGTGCTCGTGGCTCGTTGTCGATGCGCAAACGCATGCCTGCATCGCCACCACGGCCGACGTGCTTCACGGTGAAGCGATACCAGCCATCCGCGGGCACGATGACCTCATCATAAAGTGTGCGCTGACCTGCTCCAGCCAGCGAGTAGCCGACGCCACCACCCGGCAGATCCTCCGGCTTCGATCCGCGCTCAGTCATGAGCATGTTTTCGGCCTCGAAATGCTTCGCGTAGGGCTTCTGGCGCAGATTGAGCATGCATTGCAGCGCGTAATCGGCTGCGTCGAAAAGCTGCTCAGCGAGCGCGGGCGAGATGAAGAGCGCATCGCGATCATTCGTGAAGCCGGAGAGGCCGGGGCCATCATCGAGCAGCAGCTTGCCCGGCTCAAAGTCGATGCCGAGGAGATCGCGAAGGGTGTTGTTGTATTCCGTTTTCGTCAGCCGCGGCAGCGTGACGTGCTCTATGCCCTTCTGCTGGCTCCAATCGACCGAGTCGATGCCTTTGCGCAGGAAAGCCGTGATTTGATGACGCTCCTCGCGGCTCGGCAGCGGTTTCTTCGGTGGCATTTCCTCTTCCTCGACCTGCTGTAGCATCGTCTGCCACAGCTTGAACTCCTTCAGCACCTTCTGCGGTGATCCGAAGTGCGTGAGATCGACATCGCCTTTTTGTTTGTCGGCGTTGTGGCAGTCCAGGCAGTATTTTTGCAGCAGCGGGCGGATCTCCGCGAAGGCAGGGACCGAAAGGAGGAAGAGGACAGAAAGGACGCAGCGCATCGGAATCGAGAACGAGGACGAATCAGCGGCCTTTCTTCTCGCGTTGCCGGGCGCGGTATTCGGCGGGGCCGCAGCCGACTTGCCGGGCGAACATGCGGCTCATGTAGTGGCGATTGGGGAAGCCCGTTTCGACGGCGATTTGATCGATGGTTTTGTCCGTGAGGGCCAAAGCCTCGCCCGCAAGCCGGAGCCGTGTGGCGAGGACGTAGGCGGCGGGTGTTTGGCCGGTGTGCTCGCGGAAACTGCGGATGAAGCGCTCCACGCTCATGCCTGCTCGCTCGGCGAGGAAGTGGTTCGTGAGCTTCGTGTGCGGTGAACGAGCAATGAGAGCAAGGACCTCGGAAAGTCGCTCGGGGAGGCTTTGCGCAGGTGAGTCGAGCTTTGCGAAGACGACATGCAGCAGCGCGGAGGCGAGATGGAGCAGGCGATGGCCATCGTTGGAGCTTTGATGGGTTTCGATGAGCTGCGAAAGAAGGCCGCGCATGGTGTCATCGACCGGAAAAGGCATCGGCTCGGCAGGAAAGGACACACCGGGTCGGTTGGTGGTGAAGTGCAGCCAGTAGTGGCAGGCACGCACGGGGCCGACGCAGTCGAAAACGGTGTCCGCAGGGATCAAGACGGCGTTTTTCGGCTCCAGTGGGATTTGGCGGCCTTTGAAAACGAGATGGCAGCCGGGCTTGGGATTGTGGTAGAAGCGCCAGAAGGGCGAATCGACGCCCTGGTGGTTCCAATTCTCCAAAGCAGGCTGGTAGCCGCTTTCATGGATCAAAAACGGCGTCCAGCCAGCCGTGGCGACTCGCGCGAGGTCCACGCCCCACGGGGTGGTGTAATTGAGGTATTTGCGCTTGGCGGCCATGATCGGACACAACTACGGCAGAATAGGGCATGTTCGTCCAGCGTATGTTTCGGTGATGCGACTCCTGTTTCTATTCCTCACGACCTCTGCGCTCGCCTTGCCGCCGGATCATGCCCAGCGCATGGCTCGCGGCCTCAAGCTCTTCGACAGCGAGGTGGCGGCGCTTTTGAAGCAAAACTGCCTCAAATGTCACGGCGGCGAAAAAGTGAAGAGCGACTTCGACATGGCGACGCGTGAGGATTTGTTGCGCGGTGGCTCGCACGGCAGCGTGGTGGTGCCGTTTGATGCGAAGGGCAGTCTTTTGATGGCGCTGATTCGTCACGAAAAGGAGCCGAACATGCCGGACAGCAGTCCGAAGCTGCCGGAGGCGGTCATTTCGAAGATCGCGGCGTGGATTGATGATGGGGCGCCGTATTCCGCGCCGCTGATCGCGGGCAAGAAGCCGAAGAAGGACAGCAGCGTGGTGACGGACGAGGATCGGCAGTGGTGGGCGTTTCAGCCGCTGAAGAAAATGCAGGCGAAGAGCATCGATGAGCTGCTTTTGAAGAACGCGAAGGGGATGACCTTTGCGCCCAAGGCGGAGGAGGCGGTGCTGGTGAGGAGGCTGCATCTGGATCTCACCGGACTGCCGCCTGCGGAAGTTTCTGACACGGCTGACCTGAGTGACTTGATTGACGGGCTGCTGAGCAGCCCGGCGTATGGCGAGCGATGGGCACGCCACTGGCTGGATGTGGCGCGGTATGCGGAGAGCACGGGCTTTGAGCAGGACTATGACCGGCCGTTTGCGTTTCATTACCGGGACTTTGTGATCAAGGCACTGAACTCGGACATGCCGTATGACCAATTCGTGAAGTGGCAGCTCGCGGGGGATGAATACGAGCCGCAGAACCCGCTGGCGCTGGCGGCGACGGGTTTTCTTGGTGCGGGCGTGTTTCCTTCGCAAATCACCGCGAACGAGGTCGAAAGTTCCCGCTACGACGCGATGGACGACATGCTGGGCACGACGGCGAGCGCGATGCTTGGCCTCACGCTGAGCTGCGCCCGCTGCCACGATCACAAATTCGACCCACTGCCCACTCGCGACTACTACGCGATGCTCAGCACCTTCACGACGACCACGCGCATGAACGTGGACGTGCATCCCGATGGCAAAGTGACCTCCGCGGTGACGACGATGAACGCCAAAAAGAACACGCCGGAGGTCAAAGGCGCGACGCGCATGATGATCTGCGCCGAGGGCTATGATCCCATCGTCATGCACACGCAGGGCGGGCCGTTTTTTGACAAGACGTATGTGCTGAAGCGCGGCAACCCGCTCATGAAGGACGGCGAGGCCACGCAGGGCTTCCTGCAAGTGCTGAGCAAGCCTGGCGACGCCAAACGTTGGCAGTGGCAGCCGCCTGCGGGCGCGAAATCGAGCGGCAAACGTCGTTCGCTCTCGAACTGGATCACGGATGTCGATGGCGGAGCGGGCGCGTTGCTGGCTCGTGTGATCGTGAACCGGCTGTGGCAGCATCATTTCGGCACTGGCCTCGTTCCGACGCCGAATGACTTTGGCAAGACGGGCACGGCCTGCACGCAGCCGGAACTGCTCGACTGGCTGGCGTCGAAGCTCATCGAGAACGGCTGGAAGCTCAAACCGATGCACAAACTCATCCTCACGAGCCGTGCCTGGCAGCAAAGCAGTGCCCGCGGCGCGAAGAAGGAGGCCGCTGATCCGGCGAACGGGCTTTTCATGCGCTTCGTGCCGTATCGCCTCGAAGGCGAGGCCATCCGCGACTCGATGCTGGCCGTGAGCGGCGTGCTGGACAAGACGATGTTTGGCCCCGGCACTCGCGATGAGAACAGCCGTCGCCGCAGCATCTACTTCAATATCAAACGCAGCCAGCTCATCGGCAGCATGGTGGCCTTTGACCAGCCAGAACCGCTCGTGAGCCAAGGTGCACGCCCCACGACGACGGTCGCTCCGCAGGCGCTCATCTTGATGAACAGCCCGCAGGCCCGCCAATGGGCCGAGGGACTCGCAAAACGCGTTTCAGGTGCTGGCGATGTCGCGAAGCAGATCGCGATGACGTATCGGCTTTGCTTCCACCGCGAGCCGAAAGCCGCCGAACTGGCCACGGGACTCGATTTCCTCAAAAGCGGGGCCTCGCTGGCGGATTACTGCCAGGTGGTGATGAGTCTGAATGAATTCGTTTACGTGAACTGATATGAACACATCCACTTACTCTCGTCGTGACATGCTCGCCCGCGCGGGCGGTGGTTTTGGCATGCTGGCGTTCGCTTCGATGCTCGAAGCGGCGAAAAGCCCCTTCGCGCCGAAGGTGCCGATGCAGGTCGGAGGCAAGGCGAAGTCGATCATTTGGATCTTTACCAATGGCGGGCCGTCACAAGTTGATACTTGGGATTACAAGCCGGAACTCGCGAAGCGGGATGGGCAGACGCTGGAGGGATTTGATCCGAAGACGGGTTTCTTTCCTGGCTCCGTGGGTGGCTTGATGAAGTCGCCGTTCGAGTTCAAGCAACACGGCGCGAGCGGCACGTGGTGTAGCGACCTGTTTCCGAAGACGGCGATGCATGTGGATAAGATGTGCTTCATCCACAGTTGCTGGACGGGGTCGAACAACCACTCGCCCGCTCTTTTCATGATGAACACGGGCACCACGCGCATGGGCTACCCGTGCGTGGGCTCGTGGGTGAACTACGGCCTCGGCAGCGAGAGCGATTCGCTGCCCAGCTTTGTCGTGATGAGCGATCCACTGAATCGCGGCCTGCCCAAAGGCAGCGCGGCAAACTGGGGCGCGGGTTTTTTGCCGAGTGTGTATCAAGGCACGTGGCTGAAGCCGAGTGGTGCACCGATCGACAATCTGGCGGTGCCTGCGTCGCTCTCTCCGCAGCGTCAGCGCGCGCAACTCGATCTCATGGCGCGGCTGAATCGCGAATCGCTCGCCGGATCGGCTATCGAGAGCGAACTGAACGCACGCATCGAGAGCTTCGAGCTGGCTTATCGCATGCAAACGGCCGCGCCGGAGGCTTTCGCGCTCAAGGACGAGCCGGAGCACATCCAGAAGCTCTATGGCGTGAATGAGAAGCATTGTGGCCACTTTGCGAAGCAGTGCCTCACCGCGCGGCGCATGGTGGAGCGCGGCGTGCGCTTCATCCAGATCTACAGCGGCGGCATGGAGAACCAGCAGAGCTGGGATGGACACAAGGACATCCTCGGCAACCATCGCGGCTTCGCCAATGAGAGCGACCAGCCGGTGGCGGCGCTGATCAGTGATCTGGAGCAGCGCGGACTGCTGGATCAGACGCTGATCGTCTGGGGCGGTGAGTTTGGTCGTCTTCCCATCGCGCAAAAGGGCGCGCAACCCGGCCGTGATCACAATCCGCATGCCTTCACCGTCTGGATGTGCGGCGGCGGCGTGAAAGGCGGCTACCACCACGGCGAAACCGACGAGATCGGCTTCAAAGCGGCCATCGACAAAGTGAGCGTGCACGATTTGCACGCGACGATCCTCGCGGCGGCGGGACTCGATCATGAGCGGCTCACTTTCAAGTTCCAAGGCCTCGATCAGCGCCTCACCGGCGTGGAGAATCCGAAGGTGGTGAAGGCGGTGTTTGCGTGAGATACTTAACAGCCATGACGCGCGGCCTTTTTGTCTCTCTATTCCTGTTATCGCTCACGACTTCTCTTTCGGCGGCTCCTGCCAAGGTGAAGTTCAATCGCGATGTGCGCCCGATCCTCTCGGACAAGTGCTTCTTCTGCCACGGACCCGATCTGAAGAAGCGCGAGGCCGATTTGCGACTGGATGAGCGCGACGCAGCCGTGGAAGCAAAGGCGTTCGTGCCGGGCAAAGCGGAGGTGAGCGAGATGATCCAGCGCATCCTCACCACGGATGTCGACGACCACATGCCTCCGGCCAAATCGAAGCTCGGCGACCTGACGGCAGATGAAATCGCCATCCTGAAGCAGTGGATCAACGAAGGCGCGGAGTATGAGGCGCATTGGGCCTTCATTCCGTTGAAGCCAGAGGCGACCAAGGATCAAAGCATCGACAAGATCGTCAGCGCTGGCCTGATAGAGCGCGGTTTGAAGCTCCAACCCGAAGCGACACCGGAGACTTTGATTCGTCGTTTGAGTTTCGACCTTACCGGCTTGCCGCCCTCACCAGAGGAAGTCACCGCGTTCGTCGCAGAGCACCGATTTGATCCAGACGCGAGTCTTCAACAGCTCATCACGCGTCTCCTCGCATCACCACACTACGGCGAACGCATGGCGGTGGACTGGCTGGACGTGGCGCGCTACGCCGACAGCTACGGCTTTCAGGTGGATCGCGAACGCGAGGTCTGGCCCTGGCGCGACTGGGTGGTGAAGGCGTTCAATGACAACCTGCCGTATGACAAATTCGTGACCTGGCAGCTCGCGGGTGATCTGCTGCCGAATCCGACGGATGAGCAAGTGCTGGCGACCGCCTTTAACCGCCTGCATCAGCAGGAAAACGAAGGCGGCAGCGTGGAGGAGGAGTATCGCGTCGAATACGTCGCCGACCGCGTGCAGACCGTGGCGACAGCCTTTCTCGGCCTGACCTTCGAGTGCTCTCGCTGTCACGATCACAAGTATGATCCGATCACGCAGAAGGACTATTACGGGCTCTTCTCGATGCTGCAGAACATCGACGAGGCCGGCTTGTATTCCTTCTTCACGCCCTCGCCGCCGACTCCGGCGATGATGCTGATGGATCAGCCCGCCAAGGACAAAATGGCGGCGCAGAAGGCCAAGGTCACTCAGTTGGAGAAAACTCGAAGTGATGCGGGCACTCCTGCCCGCACGACGCTCGAACTGCGGGCCGGAGTGCCCGCATCACTGGAAGGCCAACTGGCTCACTTCACGTTTGATGAATTGAAGGGCAACAAGCTAGCCGATTCGCTGCATGCCGCACCTCCACCGCAGCCCAAGAAGGACCCGAAGGACAAAGGGCCGCCTGATCCCGCCGCTGTGCTGAAAGGCGAGAACAAGCTGGTGCCCGGCAAGCTCGGCAACGCGATCCAATTCACCGGCGACGACGCGGTGGACACGCCGCTCGGCAATTTCCAGCGCCATGAGCCCTTCAGCGTGTCGTTGTGGATGCAAACGCCGGATGTGAAGGAGCGTGCAGTGGTATTTCATCGCTCACAGGCCTGGACAGATGCAGCGAGCCGCGGCTACGAACTGCTGATTGAGGAAGGAAAGCTCAAGTGGTCGCTGATTCACTTCTGGCCGGGGAATGCGATCAGCATCCGCACCAAGGAGAACATTCCGCTGAAGCAGTGGCTGCATGTGATCGTGACCTATGACGGCAGCAGCCGGGCGGAGGGCTTGAAAATCCTCCTCGATGGCAAACGGGCCGCTGTGGATGTCATCAAAGACAACCTGACGAAAACCATCGCTGGCGGCGGTCATGACAACATCAGCCTCGGCGAACGCATGCGGGATCGCGGCTTCAAAGGCGGGATGATCGATGATTTTCGCGTCTTTGGCCGTGATGTGACCGCAGAAACAAACACCGAGCTGCAAAAAGCGCGTGCAGAGCTGTTCGCGTTTCAGGATGCGCAGAAGGAGCTGATGGTCATGAAGGAGCTGCCGCAGCCGAAGAAGGCCTACGTGCTCACGCGTGGCGAGTATGACAAGCGCGGCGAAGAAGTCGGCCCCACGACTCCTGCTGCGCTGTCACCGTTTCCCAAAGGAGCGCCGAAGAACCGCCTCGGCTACGCACAATGGCTCACCGCGCCGGATCATCCGCTCATGGCGCGAGTCACGGTGAACCGCCTGTGGCAGAGCCTGTTCGGTCGCGGCTTGGTGAAGACGACGGAAGACTTCGGCAGCCAGGGTGAGAGGCCGTTGTATCCCGAGTTGCTCGATTATCTCGCCATGAAGTTCATCCAGAGCGGCTGGGATGTGAAGGCGCTGGTGAAGGAGATCGTGACGAGCCAGGTCTATCGCCAAAACAGCTTCGCCGATGCCAAAACGATGGCAGACGATCCCGAAAACCAATGGCTGGCCCGTGGTCCACGCTTCCGCCTGCCCGCGGAGGTGATTCGCGACAACGCCTTGGCTGCCGCAGGCTTGATCAAACTCACGCTGGGCGGCCCACCCGTGCATGCCTATGAAATGTCCGAGGCCTTCAAGCCTGTGACTCCTGGCGCTGGCGACACCGTCTATCGCCGCAGCCTCTACTTGAGCTGGCGCCGCACCAGCCCGCCACCGGCCATGGTCGCCTTTGATGCGCCACGACGTGCCGTGTGCATTTCGAGGCGCGAGCGCACCGATTCACCGCTCCAGGCGCTCATCATGCTCAACGGTGTTCAATATGTCGAAGCCGCACGCGTGCTCGGCGAGAAGCTGCATCTCGAAACAAAGGGCGACCTGCCCAAGATGATCGAGCTCGGCTTCCTGCGCTGCCTGAGCCGCAAGCCCGATGCGAAGGAAGCCCAAATATGCACGCAGCTTTACCAGGAACAGCTCGCTCATTTCAAAGCGGTGCCAAAGGAAGCCGAGGAACTGCTGAAAACGGGGAACGCCAAGCGGGTCAGCTCTGTTCCGGTCCCTGAAGCGGCTGCGGCGGCTGTTCTGGCGCAGGCTTTGATGAATCATGACGCCTGCGTGGTGAAACGTTGAGCTTGGCTTTGTAACACAAAATATTTATCATCAGATTCATGAACTCACGATTCGTTCCCGCGATTGAGAAGCCCTGCCCTGCAAGCTGGGACAAAATGAAAGGCGATGAGAAGAAGCGCTACTGCGAGCATTGCCAACTTCACGTCCACAATCTTTCGGCAATGACTCCAAAAGAGCAGCACGAAGTTCTTTCCCCAGGCAATACACGGAAATGCATCAGCTACGTTGCCCGGATAGACGCGCGGCATGTGGATGCTGAATCATGGCTAAAGATTCAATCGACTTCATTGCTGCCTCGGTGGCTGGCTACTATTATCGCGGCACTGACTTCTCTTTGCATTCCGAGCTGCCGAACCACCGGAACGCCCATTCCGCCACCACCTTCGCAGGATGCCTCAAGCTCGACCAAAAACATTCAGCATGAAGAAAAGCGAATGACGGGCACGCCATTGGCTACGACGCAGTCTGGTGGCCGACGACTGATGGGCAAAATTAAAATCGCCAAAGAGTAATCGCTATGCCCCACTTTAATCTCGACCGCCGCACCTTCCTGAATCGTTTTGGTTTGGGCCTCGGCGGTATCGCTTTGAATGAGATGCTAGCGAAAGCCGCGTCACCTGCGGACCATGGCGTGTTGGGCGGCACCCACTTTGCACCGAAGGCCAAGCGCATCATCTACCTATTCATGTCGGGCGGGCCGTCGCATCTCGACTTGTTCGATTACAAGCCTCTGCTTAATCAGCGGAACGGCGAGCAACTGCCGGATTCGGTGCGCGGTGGGCAGCGGTTGACGGGGATGTCGGGGAATCAATCGTCGATTCCGATGGTGGGATCGCCTTTCAAGTTCACGCAGCATGGGCAGGCGGGTGGATGGTTCAGCGAGTTGCTGCCGCACACGGCGAGCATCGCGGACGACATCTGCGTGGCGCGGTCGATGTTCACGGAGTCGATCAATCACGGCCCCGGAGTGACGTTTTTCCAAACGGGATCACAGATCGCGGGACGACCCAGTTTTGGGTCGTGGCTGAGTTATGGTCTTGGAGCAGAGAATGCGAATCTGCCATCGTTCACCGTGCTGATCACGAAGGGCAAGGGTGGGCAGCCGCTGGGATCGCATCTGTGGGGCAGCGGCTTTTTGCCGACAAAGCACCAAGGCGTGCTGTTCCGTGCGGCGAAGGATCCAGTGCTGTATCTCGGCAATCCGGCGGGTGTGAGCGCGGATAGTCGCAGGCTAATGCTGGATCGACTGAAGGAGCTGCATGAGCATCAGTTTGCCGGAACACCGGACGCGGAGATTCAGAATCGCATCGATCATTACGAGATGGCTTTCCGCATGCAGACGAGCATTCCGGAAGTGACCGACCTCAGTAGCGAGCCGCAGCATGTGCTAGACAGCTACGGCCCCGATGTGAAGACACCGGGGACGTTTGCGGCTAACTGCCTGCAAGCACGTCGCCTAGCGGAAAAAGGCGTGCGATTCATCCAGCTCTACCATCAGGACTGGGATCATCACGGCGGTCTGCCGGGTGCACTGCCAAGACTTTGCAAAGAAACCGACAGACCGGCTGCGGCATTGGTGAAGGATCTCAAGCAACGCGGCATGCTGGATGACACGCTGGTTGTCTGGGGCGGCGAGTTTGGCCGCACGGCGTATTGTCAGGGCAAGATCAGCACGAATTTCGGCCGCGATCATCATCCGCGCTGCTTCAGTGCGTGGTTTGCCGGTGGCGGCATCAAGGCGGGCTCGGTGTATGGCGAGACGGATGAATTTGGCTACAACACGGTCAAGGACGGCCTGCACATCCACGATTTCCACGCCACGCTCATGCACCTGCTCGGCATCGACCATGAACGGCTGACCTACAAGTTCCAGGGGAGGCGTTATCGCCTCACAGATGTGCATGGAAAGCTGGTGAAGGGTTTGCTCGCCTGACGGCGAGAATGACGAAACCAGAATGAGGAATGCCGAAGTCCAGCAGTCCTTGGGACTTGGGCATTCATTCGTCATTCGCCATTCTGGTTTCGTCATTCTTCCACCCGTCGTGCCGCTTGCTCTCTCGCGTAAAGAGTGTTCATTCGCTTCACATGAGCAGAACCGCCAAGCAGCACCGCAAAACCGCCGAGACGGACATTGAGATCGAACTCAATGTCGATGGGAACGGCAAATCGCAGATCGACACAGGAGTGCCGTTCTTTGACCACATGCTGACGTTGTTCTCCAAGCACGGCCTGTTTGACCTCAAGGTGAAAGTCGTGGGTGACATTCAGGTGGATTACCACCACACAGTCGAGGACACCGGCATCGTGCTGGGCAACTGTTTCCGTGAGGCGCTGGGGAACAAGGCGGGCATCGTGCGCTATGGCTTCTGGCTGCTGCCGATGGACGAGACGCTGGCCGAAGTCGCGCTCGACCTTAGTGGTCGATCCTTCTTGAGCTATCACGCGCCTGAGAATGTCGAAGCGATCGGCGGCGTGAACCGCTTCAGCTACCAACTCGTTGAGGAATTCCTGCGTGCCTTCGCCTCGAGCCTGCTGGCGACGTTGCACGTCGAAATCCGCCGCGGACGCGATGCTCATCACATGGCAGAGGCGATCTTCAAAGGCCTCGCACGCGCATTGGATGCCGCCACCAAGCTTGATCCACGCGTCACCGGCATCCCAAGCACGAAGGACGTTCTCTGATGAAACTCGGCGTGCTTGATTATGGCGCAGGAAATCTGCGCAGCGTGTTGAATGCGTTCGAAGCCATCGGAGCGCATGCGAATCTCGTGACGAAGCCAGAGGACTTCGACGGCATCGACGTGCTAGTGTTTCCCGGACAGGGCGCGTTCGGTGATTCCGTGCGCATTTTGAAGGAAACAGGGCTGTGGGAGCCGCTGCGGGCCTGGTTGAAGGCGAAGAAGCCGTATCTCGGTATCTGCCTGGGCTACCAGCTCCTGTTTGAGAGCAGCGAGGAATGTCCGGGTGTCGAGGGCTTGTGCGCGGTGGCTGGCAAAGTGCGTAAATTCGATGCCGCCAGCGGTCTGAAGATCCCGCACATGGGTTGGAACGTGGCACGGTGGGAAACGAGCCAGTCAGCGGTTTGGAACGGCCTGCCAAACCCGACTTACATCTATTTCGTTCACTCCTATTACCCCGAGGTGCAGGATGAATCGCTGGCGCTGTGCCGCACGGATTACGGCGTGAGCTTCATCAGCGGCATCGCGAAGAAAAATCTCGTCGCGGTGCAGTTTCACCCGGAAAAGAGCCAGGAAGCCGGTCTTACCCTGCTGCGCAACGCGCTGAAGGTGCTGGAGCAGTAATCAAACGGCCTTCAAGGCATCGCGCAGGATCGCGCTTTGCCGCAGGGCCATCTCGCGGGCATCCTTCTTTTCGTGATCGTCCCATCCTGCGAGATGAAGAAGGCCATGAACGAGGTAGAGGGCGATCTCGTGGTCGAAGGGTTGCGAATGCTCCCTGCCCTGGCGATCCGCAGTGTCGGCACTGATGAGGATTTCGCCATGGTGGAAGGTGATGACGTCGGTGGGCGTGGGATCATCGAGGAACTCGCCATGCACACGGGCGATCTCCTTGTCGCTGACGATGGAGACCTCGACCAACGGCATGTCGGAGAGCGGAGCCTCGGAGGACCGGATCGCCGCAACGCACGCGGGCATCGCGGCGGCTCCAATTTTGCGCAGCCAAGGGAGGGCGATTTTGTGTCCGCGCTGGCGGTTGTAGATGCTTAGCTTTGGCAGCATCACGCAGCGGAAGTTTTGCGGCCGCGGGGCTTCTTGACCACAGCCGGCTGCTCGGTCAAAGGCGAGGAGAAAGAGGCTTCGACGATGTTGCCGGTGCTGGCGGCGATCACAGGCTCGTCATCGGCAGCGAGCCGCGGTTTGGCCTCGACGGCGGCTACGACAGCCGGCCTGGCCTCCACGGCCTTCTGATACTTGATGCGGCCGTGCATCATGCTGAGCAGGGTCTTGGCAAAACTGGCCTTAATCTTCGCGAGTTCGGCGATGGTGAGGTCGCACTCATCAAGCTGGCCGTCCGCCATGCGGGCCTGCACGATCTCGTCAATCATCGTCTCAATGCGCGAGGCGTTGGGCTTTTCCAGCGTGCGTGAGGCGCTCTCGACCGCGTCTGCGAGGGAGATGATGGCGGATTCCTTGAACTGCGGCCTTGGACCCGGATAGCGGAAGGTTTCCTCGCTGACCTGCTGGACGTCGTCCTCCTTCACCTTGCCGAGCTTCACGAGACGCTCCTGCTCGGTCTTGTGATCGAGCGCCTGACGATAGAAATAGTAGGCGAGCGAGGTGCCGTGATGTTGCTCGATGACGTCGATGATGCGCGAGTTGAGGTTGTGCTTGATGGCGAGATCGACTCCATCTTTGACATGCGCGATGATGACGAGCGCGCTCATGCGCGGCGTGAGGTCCTCGTGCGGATTGGCCGCAGGGTCCATGTTCTCGATGAAGTACTCCGGCTTGCTGAGTTTCCCGATGTCGTGGAAGTAGGAGCACACACGGCACATGTTCGCGCCCGCACCGATGGTTTCGGCGGCCGCTTCGGATAGATTCGCCACCACGAGGCTGTGATGATAAGTGCCCGGAGCCTCGATGCTCAGACGACGCATAAGCGGATGGTTCAGATCGCCCAATTCCAGCCAGGTGACATCTGTCGTGACGCCAAAGACGCTCTCCAGCACCGGCAGCAGTCCACCGACCACCATCCCCGTGACGATGCCGATGATGAGCGGCAGGCCCACCATGCGGCTGATTTTCTCATCCATGATGACACCCGCGGCCTCATGCAGGAGCAGCGAGAAAGCCATCGCGACAAGGCCCACATAAAGTCCGGCCATGAAGAGACGGTTGCGGCGGCGGACACGCTTCGTGAGCAGCACGCCGGTGAAACCGATCAAGGCCGAGGTGGCCAGAAAAGTCGGCGCTGAAACTGAGATGCAAACGAGCACGCCAAAGAGGGTGGCATAAATCGCCGCGAAGAGGCCGATGCGCCGGCCAAGAATCACCGAAAGCACGAGCGGACCAAAGGCATGCGGCAGAACGACAGCCTTCAGCGTCTTGCCCCAGCTCAGGCCTGCGGACATGTCCAGCATCAGCACGATCAGGGCGATGTGCATCAGGATTATCCCCAGGACGAGGAGGAGGATGCTGTTGTCGGAAATTTGTTCCCGCAATGCCACGCGCTCGTGCGAAACCATCGCAAAGCCAATGGCGGCGGCAAATAAGGCATGCAGCCAGCTCAGGGCTGGCAGCCCGTCCTCCACCAAGGTTCCCAGGCGCATCAAAACAGCGACACCGGCGAAGAAGAGGACATAGACACCGACCGTCCCTGCGGGATGGGTGCGCATCTCGTCGAAAAGATCGCCCTCCTGGTGCTTCCGGCGGGTTTTGCCGCAAGAAAGCCCTTCGCGTTGCAAGCGGGCACGACGAATGGACTCGAACATGATTTGTGGGCGAAAGTGGAACTGAGCCTATCACACATCCCGGGTCGGACAAGGAGCTTTCCCCTCGCCTTCACCCGACTTGGGCCGTTGTGGCACAGAATTCTGGCTGCGACCGGCCTGATAAGCCTCGATGATACGCTGCACGACCGGCAGGCGAACGATGTCCTTTGGAGCAAATGCCACAAATTTGACGCCTTCCACATCCTGAAGCAGCTCGACGGCCTCCCTGAGGCCTGATTTCACATGACGGCGCAGGTCCACCTGCGAGGGGTCGCCCGTGACGACGCACCGCGCTCCATCGCCGAGGCGGGTCAGGAACATCAGCATCTGCTCGGTGGTCGTGTTCTGCGCTTCATCGAGAATGATGAAGGCGTTCTTCAAGGTGCGGCCGCGCATGTAGGCCAGCGGCGCGATCTCGATGCTGCCACGCTCGATGAGGCGCTCTGCCTCCTCGGGTTCGAGCATGTCGTAGAGCGCGTCGTAGAGCGGACGAAGGTAGGGAAAGATCTTCTCCTTCAGATCACCCGGCAGGAAGCCGAGCGCCTCGCCCGCCTCGACGGCCGGACGGGTCAGCACGAGCCGCTGCACGGCTTTTTCCTTCAACCAGTGCAATCCTTGAGCCATGGCGAGGTAAGTTTTGCCCGTGCCGGCAGGACCGATGCCAAAGACGACCTCGCACTCGCGCATGGCCTGGACGTAAGCGATTTGGCCGCGTGTTTTCGCCAGAACCGCAGGACGCTTGCCGGAACCGAGCATCTTGAGCTGCATGATCGCCTCAGCAGGCGCGTCACCGGTCTCTCGTTGCACTCCTTCGGTGACGAGACGGACCATGCCCGGGGTGATCTCGCCGCCTTGACGGCGCACTCGTTCGAGCTGCACAAACACCTCGCGGGCGGAGGCGATTTTGTCCGCGTCGCCTTCGATCCGCACCCAACCTTCACGGCTGGTCAAAGCCACGCCAAAAACCTCCGCCACCAGCCGCAGACTGCCGAGGTCATTGCCAATCAGCTTCTGCAGAAACTGCGGCGTCTCGTAGGTGAGCGTTTCGACGGGCATCAGCGGTATCCATACGCCAGCGCCCACATCACGCTGGGCTCCTTCTTCGACTTCAGCTCGAAGACGATGCGGTAGGTGCCGGTCTTCGGCGGATTCACGCGCACGCTCATAAAAAACTTGTCCGCCTTCGCGTTGATCTGCACCGGCTGGCCTTTCTCATCGAAAACCTTCATGTCGAGCGCCACGCCCTCGTTCGCCGTGCCGAGCCAGAAGGCGTATTCGTTGCCTTTGAAGAGCTGGTGCGTGATCATGAGCTTCTGGCCGCTCTTCACCTCGCCGTTCCAGTAGTCTTCGCGCACGATGAAGCCCTGCTCGACAAACGGCATGGCAGCCTCCATCGCGAAATCATGCGACTCGTCCACCGTCGCATGCACCAGCGTGGCCAGGGCGAGGGCCAGCACGGCAAAGGCGGTTTTTGCAAAGGATGAATTCATGGGAAAGGCGGTCACGGTTTATTTCTTCGCGAGGATCTCCGCCAGCAGGCTGTCGCAGGTCTTGCCGATCTCGGAGACGGCGTCCTTCGAGAAGCCGTCCACCGCGCCCTCCATCTGCTGAAGCACGGAGCCGAGTCCCTTGCGGATGGACTTCACCACGTCGTGATCGCGGGTGCTGGCGGGCATTTTTTCGATGGTGCTCACGAAATGCTCCACGAGCATCGGCTGGTTCAGCAGCTCGGCACGGTCGGCGGAGAAGCTCTTTTTGACCACCGAAGTCACCGAGGCGGTGCCACGCAGCCAGCCGCCGAGGCTGACGCACTGCGAGAGGTCGATGTCCTTCATCTGCTCCATCGTGTCGCGCACGGTTTTCTGCGTCTGGTCGAACTCCTTGCGGATGGCGCTCCAGTTCGATTTGTCGGCGGCGTCCAGGATGCTCTGCGCGTGCGGCAGCACGGATTTGCTCAGGCCGAGGCTTTTGGCGAGGTCGATCACATCTCGTCCGAGATCTTTCACCGCGTCCTTGTCCTCCGCCTCCACAGCCACAAAGCCCTCCGCCACGGTGTAGCCAAAGAGCAGCGAGAGCTTCGTGCGGTCGCTGGTCGTCGGGATTTCAGCCTTGCGCAGTTCGGCACGCCAGTTCGGTTCCCCAAGCTTGTCGAGCACGGAGAAAACCTCGCTCGGCACCGGGACGACCACGTCATCGACCACCTTGCCCGGAAAAGCGAGCGGATCGAATTCCTCGACCCCCTTCGTGCCCTGCGGCGCGGCAGTGAGATTAAGGGTTCCGAGGGCCAGTCCGACGAGGGCAGACGCAAAGACAGGTTTTTTCATGTGGAAAGCGGGTTTGATACGATTGGAATCAAGCCGTGATCCCCTCGTGTCGCAACTGGTTTGACCGGGGGAGAACCGATGGCGCGCAATCCACGCCCGAAGGAGGGCATTCAATGCGTGGTTAAAGCAAAACTCATTTGTCCGGCGTCATCACCAAAACGGTTGCCTCGCCAACTTCGGCGGCGAGTGCCTCCATCTCTGTGTTGGCGGGCAGAACGATGGCCGTGTTCGAAGGATAGCCGGGCACGGTCTTGAGCAGCGCCATGGCCACACGGCTTTTGACCGCATACGTCACGTTTTCACGCCCTCTCAGAACCGATGCCACCAAACCGACCACCGCGCCGGTTTTCACATCCACAAGAGCGCCGCCGGAGTTCCCGGGCTGCACGGGCACGGTGATCTGGTAGTTGTCTGGATCATCACGGATGCCCGAGAGGCTGCTGATGCGGCCGTCAGTGAACTTCGGCTTCACCCCCTGGACCGCGGCATCTGGAAATCCCACCGTGAAGACCGCCGCGCCCATCGCTCCCTCGGTCCCTGCCAAAGACAGCCACTTGGAGGCCGGCTCTTTCGTCTTCAATACGGCCACATCTCCCTCTGGATCAGTCTTCACGACGACGGCCTTGCGGATCACTCCATCGCCCCCGCGCACATCGACCTCCGTGGCGTCCTTGACCACATGCTGGTTCGTCAGCAGCCATCCATCACGCGAAATGTAAAATCCAGTCCCGGTCCCAGCATAATTTCCGGCCATCAGGAAGTCCGCCACCTTGCCGCGTTCCTTGATCGTCTCACGCTCCTGGCCAAAGAGCATGGCGCAGAACTGCTTCGGAGATGCTCGACCACCAAGCCAGTTGAAGATGACCGGGTTCGAACTCACCCGCGGCTCCATTTTCTCGGCCATGAACGCCCCCATGTCCTTCGGATCGTTGTTGGAGTCCGCGTCGGCAAAGAGCTTGTCCGCCTCCTTCCCCACTTCCTCGACTTCACGCATAATCTCGCCGGCCACCTTGTCATTCCCCTCGCACAGCGTCTCCGTGAGGAACTTGCGCAGCGCGGTGAGCATGGCGGTGCGCTTCGCGGCCTCCTCCTCCTTCACCTTGGCGTTGGCGGCACGTTTGGCCTCAAGCTGGCTCTTGATCTCCGATCCCAGGCCTTTTTCAGCCAACTGACGCTTTTTCAACGCGCTGTTGAGATAATAAAATCCACCACCGACGACTCCCACACCCAGCAGCACCAGGCCGATCATGATCGCCGCGGCCATCCCGCCGCCACCTGCCGCCTCCGGAGTTTTGGCCGTGCTTTTTGGTGCTGTGCGCGGGGCAGGAGCACGTCCGGGTTGTGGATTGGCGGCGGGTCGTTGCTGCGGTGAAGGCGCGGACACCTGCCGGGCCTGAACAACTGGAACCGGGGGCGGAGCCACCATGAACAACTGCTGGCAGGAAGGGCACTGCATCTGCTGTCCGGCGAAACGTGGATTAATCGCCAGAAGCATCTGGCAGAACGGGCAGTTGATTTGCAGGTTCATACGTTTCCGGCGTTTTAAGCCAGAACAGCTTTTAGGCGCAATACCAAATTCAAGCCACTCTCGGCAAAACCTCGACCACATCCGCCAGCACGCGGCCTGATCCATGGCGCAGTTCGTTGCAACGCCCGAAGAGCATCTGCCCGCTCGTCGCGCCGAGCAGGTCCGCGAGGCGTTGATCGACAGAAATGCGGAAATAGCCGCGCGGATGGCTGGAGTGCGGCACCGCGAATTTTTCGAGGATCGCCCCGAACGGCACACGGCCCTCCAAAACGAGCCTTTGTGCCTCCTCCGGCAGAAGATCGAGATGAATGCCGATCGCGCCGAATTCGACCGGTTTTCCATCGCTGCGTCGGTGCAGCACGCTGGCGCGGACGAGATAGTTGCCGATGCGCGCCCGGGCTGCGACATCGAGGTCGATCTCGCAGCCGTGGAATTCACGCAGTCGCGGCGTCATGTCCTTTTCATGCACGAGCAGGCTGCGCTCCTGCTCGGCGAGCAGGTCCGGCTCGACAAACGTCACCCTCGGGCGCGTGCTGCCGATGCCGTAAAAAAAGATGATCGGTGCCAGGATGTCCTCATCCTGCCTGGGAGCCTCGTTGGACACATTCGTCATTCGTCATTCCTCATTCGTCATTCCATCAGGTGTAACGGGCATACTGGCGGTGTTGCGGCAGGAAGAAGTCGTGCAGCAAACGGTCCACCTGCAGCAATCCGTCACGCGTCAGCGAGATGCCGTCCGCGTCGAGCGTGGCAAAGCCCTCCTTGGCCAGATAGTCGAGTTGCGGGCCAAAATGCTTCCGTGGATCCTCGCCGAATTTCTGAATGTAGTGCGCCCACTCGCTGCGGCCGAGCTTGAGCTTGAGAATGAACTCCCGCACGAAGCGATCCTCGTGGGTGGTCTCATAAGCGCGGAAGATTGGCAGCTTTCCGGCATCCACCGCCTGCATGTAAGGGCCGACATCCGCCTGGTTTTGATAATGCACGCCGGCGAGGTGGCCAAAGGAGGCCACACCGCAGCTCAGCAAGTCCGCGCCGTCCCACAACGAGTCGCGATAGACGAATTTGATGCGCTTCGGATCCTTCACGACCGTGTAGGCGCTCGTCACCGTGTAGCCGGCCTTCTGGAATTCATCGAAGGCATAGCTCACCCAGTCGCGCTTCGTCTGCCAGTCGGCCACAGGGGCCGTCACCTTCCCTTCGGCCTTCATTTGTTGATACATGGTGGTGTTGTAGGGCACCTCCATCTGGTAAATTGTCACCGCATCCGGCTGCATCTCGATGGCCTTCGCCACGCAGACCTTCCAGTTCGCCTCGGTTTCATTCATCATGCCAGCGATGAGGTCGATGTTGATGTGCTCAAAGCCGAGACTGCGGGCGAAGTTGTAGGCCTTGCCGATCTCCCCGCTGCGATGAGCGCGACCGTTCGATTCCAGAATGTGATCGTCGAAGTTCTCGACCCCGAGGCTCAGACGCGTCACGCCGATCTCGCGGATTCCGGTGAGCTTCACCTCGTTCAGCGTTCCAGGCTCGGCTTCAAACGCGACTTCTTCAGCCTCATCCCATGGCACAAGCGCCTTCATGCGGTCCGAGAGGTCTTTGAGCTGCGGCACGGAAAGATAACTCGGCGTGCCGCCGCCAAAATAAACAAACTGCGCCTTCCGTCCCTTCAGATACGGCTGCGATGACAGGCGCTCCATCTCCCGCATGCCGGCGTCGATGTAGGCCTTGATCTCGCCCGCGTTCTTGTCGGTGTACACCTTGAAATAGCAGAAGTGGCAGCGCTTGCGGCAGAACGGGATGTGGAAATACACGCCGAGCGGGATGTCCTTCGGCGCAGGCCGTTGGAGCACTTCTTCGACGACATGCACCTGATCCGGCTTCCAGAAGGAAAACGGCGGGTAATTGGAGACAAAGTAGTTTCCCGCCTCGGTCTTCTCGACCTTCTTCTCCGTGGCAGGCTTTTCAGAAGTGGTTTGCATGGGGGGACAAAAGAGAAACGCGAGCCGAAGTTAGGCCGTGTTTGAAAACCTGTCGATTGGCAAATCGGTAGTGATGGCGGAAAGGGCGAGTCTTTCTGAATCACGCCTTCTTCGCCCGAAAACGCGCCCAAAGCGGCTGCAGCACGTGATTCACCAGTGGATCGACTACGGCACCGACGATCACGCCGAGCACCGCAGCAATGCCAGCCTGGCCGAGCCACACGAGCAGGCCATGCATCGCGGGCACGAGAGCCGCGAAGGCCTCCGCCGCGTGATGCACCGCCTTTTCCGGTCCATGCACGCCGAGTTCATGCAATCCATGGATAAGGATGCCGCCACCGACCCACAGCATGGCGATCATGCCGACGAAGCTGAGCACCTTCAAAAAAACCGGCATCCCACGCACGAGAGCCCGGCCCAGCGTGCTCACGAGGCCCGTGCCGGATCGTGCCAGCGCCACACCGGCATCATCCGCCTTCACGATGAGTGCCACGGCTCCGTAAACGAGCAGCGTCATGCCCAGGCCGACCACCGCGAGCACAAAAGCCTGCATCCACAGCGGCGAGGTGGACACCGCGGCGAGCGTGATGGCCATGATTTCGGCCGAAAGGATGAAATCCGTGCGGATGGCGCTCGAAACGCGTTCCTGCTCCAATTCCTCCGCCGTGGTGGCCGTCGAGGCATCGCCCTTGTCCTCATGATGCCCGGGACGCACGAGGTGCATGACCTTGTGATAGCCCTCCAGGCACAAAAACGCCCCACCGGCCATCAGCAGCGGCGTGATGCTCCACGGCGCGACGAGGCTGAGCCCCAGCGCACCCGGCAGCAGGATCAGCAGCTTGTTCTTCAGCGAGCCTTTGGCGATCTTCCCGATGATGGGCAGCTCGCGATCCGCGCACAAGCCCACGACATAGCGCGGTGTGACCGCCGCATCGTCGATGACGATGCCCGCAGCCTTCCCACCGGCCTTCGCGGCCATCGCACCGGCATCATCCAGCGAGGTGGCGGCGACTTTGGCCAACGCGGTGATGTCATCGAGCAAGGCGATGAGTCCAGAGGTCATGAGAGGCCTCCTAGGCAGGAAAGAAACGTGAGGGAAGTCATGCGGGGTGGCTACGCATGGGCGCAGAGCCGCCGCACGTCAACTCAGGCATCGGCTGATTCTCGATGGAGAGCACCTGAGGCCCTACGCAGCGCGTTTGCCCGTCTCCGCCGTGGTGCCGAGCCTCGCCGACGCAGACCTCACAGCGGGAGCTGCATTCATCGCCTGCTCGCTGTAGCCTTTTACAACGCGGTAGATGATGCGGTCAAAGAAGCGGTCGAGCCGCTGGAGGAACTCCTGCTCGGCGTAGAGCTCCATGGCGTTCATCTCGAGGTGCTGCTCCCGCGCATGTTCGAGGATGGTGCGCTTCAGCAACTGCAGCTTGTAAACCACCTCGTGCAATGGAAAGCCGTCCTGCTGGCGCACGCGGCCAAGCTCTTCATATCGGCGGTCGAGCCAGCTTCCGAGGTTGATCAAAAGGTCATGCGCCCGGGAGCGGAGTTCCTCATCGGTCAGCGCCTTGTAGTTCGGCGTCTCGGGATCCTGCTGCACGCGCCGGATAGCGAGGTCAGCGATCTTTTGCCAGTTTTTCTCCACAAGGTGGATGATGCGATGTTCGGTAGTCATAGGGTTTGAGGTGAAGTTCAAAGCGGGCGGACGATCCGCACTGGAAGTAAAACGCCGTCCAGGCTTTCCCCGCCATCAGGAAGCCGATGAACACCCGCGGGAATCCGGTCGAATGGAACTCAGCGATTGGCTGAGTGCCTGTTGGGTGGCTGTCGGGACCAAACAAAAGCGGAGCCGGGATGACCGGCTCCGCGTCGGGTGAAAGTTGAGAGAACGAGGGGCGATTACTTGGTCTTGTTGGCCTTGTCGTATTTCACTTTGCACTTCGGGCAGCAGAAATAGACCGTTTTGCCGTCGGCGGTCTTGCTCTTGACGTTGATGTCCACGTCTTTGCCACTGACAGGGCATTTTTCGGCCGCAAAGGTGGCGGAGGCGAAAGCGAGCGTGGCGAGGGTGAGGAGGGTTTTCATGGAGTGGTGAAGGTGAGTTGAGTTGAAGTTGGCCCTGACAGGCGCATGTCTTGAACGTGGCGAGGCTGAAAAATCTTCAAATGCGCATTTCGAGCGGGCGGTCACGCGTTTACCTCGGCCGGATCATCAGCTCGATGACGACCAAGACGATCGAGCAGCTTGGCGCCGGCATCTTTCGTGGATTTGCAGGAAACCCCGGCGCTGACGGGCGGCAAAGCGTTTGCCGTCCCGCGTATTCCGCAGCACCAGTGGTGCAGCTAACGGGCAACCCAACCAACCCACCATGAAACTTTCCTTCTGCGGCGCCGCCGGCACCACCACCGGCTCCAAGCATCTCATCGAGGTCAACGGCCAGCGCATCCTGCTGGACTGCGGCCTGTATCAAGGACGGCGCAAGGAGGCACTGGAGCGCAATCATGATTTCCCTTTTGATCCTACAAAGATCGACGTGGTGGTGCTCTCGCACGCGCACATCGACCACAGCGGCAACCTGCCACAACTCTGCAAGCGCGGCTTTGCAGGCAACATCTTCGCCACGCCGGCCACGCGCGACCTGTGCAGCATCATGCTGCCGGACGCGGCTCACATTCATGAAAACGACATCTCCTGGCTGAACCGCCACCGAAAGCAGGACAAGCTGCCGCTTCTGGAGCCGAGCTACACGATGGCGGACGCCGAGAAGTGCATGCGGCAGTTTGTCTCCGTGGGCTACCACCGCCCGATGTTCATCGCCGACGGCGTGAAGATGACCTTCATCGACGCCGGACACGTGCTGGGCTCCGCGCAGGTCATCCTGGACATCGACGACAAGCAGACGGGCAAAAAGTCGCGACTTCTCTTCTCCGGCGACATCGGCCGTCCAGGCAACGACCTCCTGCTCGACGCGGAACCGAGCGAGAAGGTGGATTTCGTCATCATGGAGAGCACCTATGGCGGACGGAAGCATGAGTTGGCCACGGACGCGCGCGAGCATCTGTGCCGCATCATCCGCCGCATCCTGCAGCAGCGCGGGAAGCTCATCATCCCGGCCTTTGCGGTCGAGCGCACACAGCAGCTTCTCTACACACTCGATCATCTCCGTCATGAGGAGTGCTTCCCGGTCATCCCGACGTTTGTGGACAGTCCGCTGGCCGTGAAGGCCACGGAAATCTTCCGCCTGCACATCGACGACCTAAAGCCCTCGGTTCGGGAGGCCATCTTCATGCGGAACGACCCCTTTGGCTTCGAAGGCTTGCAGCTCGTACGCAGCGTCGATGATTCGAAGAGCCTGAACCGCATCAAGGGCGCGGCGATCATCATGTCCGCCTCCGGCATGGCGGAGTCCGGCCGCATTCTGCACCACCTGCGCAACAACGTGGAGAACGAGCGCAACATCATCCTCTTCGTCGGCTACTGCGCGGAAAACACGCTCGGCTGGAAGCTGCGGGAAGGGTACAAGCAGGTGAACATCCTCGGCGACGAGTTCGAGGTGAATGCCGACATCGAGATCCTCGACTCCTTTTCAGGCCACGCGGACCACGACGAGTTGCTCGGATGGTTCGACCGCGTGCAGGGGCCGAAGAGCCGCATCTTCCTCGTCCATGGCGAACCGGAGCGCTCCACGGCGCTCAAGGCTGCGCTCGACGAGAAGCATCAGGGCGGCAGCGTCGAGGTGGCTGTGCTGAACCAGCAAGTGGAGCTGTGATCAGTGATGCGGGCGCTCCGCCCGCTTCACCTCAATCGTTTCTGAAGAGGCGCTTGAAGAAGCGGCCGACTTCGAGACCGGTGTCACCCGTCCATTCCCAGGCGCGGCGCGCGGTGCGCTTCACGTCATCCGCGGCTTTTTCGCCGGGAGTGCCCGGCTGGGAAGAGGTCGCCGGGCCGCCGGGCACGTTGCTGGAGAGGCCGTTGAACCATTGCTGGTGGATGACCGCGCCGTTTTCGGCGGAAATGACGATGAAGCCGACCTCCGCTCCGTTCGCGTCGTTCAGCGCGAGCCCCCATTCCGGCGCGCCGGTGGTGGCGTTGGCGGCAAGCTGATAAGCAGCGGCGACGAAATTCACCTTCGCTAGCGCGGCGTTCTGCTGGGCGATCTTGCGCGCGTCGGACGAGCGGAAATTGATGCGATTGAAGGCGATCGGCTGCGGCGGCACGCGGCTGAGCAGTTTGGCACCGGCGCCGTTCGCCTTGGGCGCCCAGCTCCGGTTCTGAGCGTTCAGCACCGCGCGGACGAGTTCTCCCTGGCGGAAAGGATCACGCGCATAGACGGTCCATTGATCAGGGTCGCCGGAAGACGCGGGCGACTGCAGCAGCAGGATGCCCTCGGAGGTAGCGGCGCCATATTCCTGGTCGATGACCGTGGCAATTTCAGGGTTGGCGCGCAGCAGCGAGGCGCTGGCAAGGACGAGGCTGAGTAGAATGACGTGTTTCATGGTGAGGAGTCGGGTTGGTGAGATCAAGATGAGAGTTGTTCAATCGCGGCTGCGCAGCTTGGCCAGCAGGCGGAGGATTTCGAGGTAGAGCCACACCAGTGTGACGAGCAGGCCGAAGGCCGCATACCATTCCATGTGCTTCGGCGCACCGGCGGCGCAGCCATGTTCGATGAAGTCGAAATCGAGCACGAGATTCAGCGCGGCGATGACGACGACAAAGCCGGAGAAGGCGATGCCAATCCAGCCATTCCCGAACAACCCGGGAATCTGAATGCCGAACATGCCCAGCACCCAGGTGGCGAGGTAGAAGATGGCGATGCCAAAAGTGGCGGCGAAGAGGCCGAGCTTGAAGTTCTCCGTGGGTTTGATCAATCCTGTGGCATAGGCGGCCAGCAGCGCGAAAAGGATGCCGCAGGTCAGCATGACGGCGGTCAGGACGATGCCATGAAACTGCGCCTCAAAAATGGCCGAGACGAGGCCGACGAGGACACCCTTCGTCACCGCATAGACCGGCGCGAGCACCGGAGCCGTTTTTGGCACGAAGCCGATGATCAGGGCCAGGCCAAAGGGAAGAAACCAGCCAAACTTCAAAGCGGCTCCGAACCATGACGGAGCTTCCGCCCCTGAAACCAGCTTCCAGCTCCAACTGCCTGCGGTGACGAGCAGCAGGGTCAGAATGGCGGTTTTAATCACGGTGCCGTTGAGCGTCATCACGCCGTCGGCAGGATTGCCGCTGCGGGAGCGTTCAAAAACATGTTCGTTGAGTGCGGGATTTGAGGTGCGCATGATTTGATTCGGAATTCACCAGCAGACTACAAGACATCTGGCAGGCCGGTCAATCCGCCTCTTTTGCGCCCTCTTTACCTCAACAAGCCGGCTCAGGCGTGCTGTGATGCTGCACGGCCGCCTTCACGAAGCCGTGGAAGAGCGGATGCGGGTGGTTCGGCTTGCTGAGGAACTCAGGATGGAACTGGCAGGCGACGAAGTAAGGATGCGCGGGCAGTTCGATGATCTCGGCAAGGTCGCCCTTCGGCGAGGTGCCGGAGATGAGCATTCCCTTCTCCTCCAGCCGCTCCTTGTAGTCGGAGTTGAACTCGTAGCGGTGGCGGTGGCGCTCGGTGATGGTGGCGCTGTGGTAGAGCTCGAACGCCTTGCTTCCAGGCACGAGATCGGTCACCCAGGTGCCGAGACGCATGGTGCCGCCGAGTTGCTTCACTTTTTTCTGCTCCTCCATGAGGCTGATGACCGGGTGCTCCGTGGCCTTGTCGAACTCGGTGCTCGTCGCGCCTTTCAAACCGCAGACGTTGCGCGCAAACTCGATGACCGCGATCTGCATGCCGAGGCAGATGCCGAAGTAAGGCACGCCCTTTTCACGCGCGTAGCGGGCGGCGCTGATCTTCCCCTCCGTGCCGCGGTCGCCGAAACCGCCAGGGATGAGGATTCCTTGCAATCCGGCGAGATACAGATCCGGGCCGGCCTTTTCGATGCTCTCGGCATCGACACGCACGATGTCCACCTTGCAGTCGTTCGCAGCACCGGCGTGGGTGAGCGCTTCGTAGATGGACTTGTAGGCGTCCTGGAGCTCGATGTATTTCCCCACGACGCCGATGCGGACGTGATGCGACGGATGGATCACACGCTGCACAAAGCTGCGCCAGCGACCGAGATCCGGCTGCGGGGTGTTCAGGCCGAGCAGGCGGCACACGTTGTCGTCGAGGCGCTCCTCATGCAGCTTCAATGGCACCTCGTAGATGGTGTTCTTCACGTCTCGTACCTCGACGACGGACTCGATCGGCACGTTGCCGAAGAGGGAGATTTTCTCGCGCACATCCAAGTCGAGCGGATGCTCGGTGCGGCAGAGGATGATGTGCGGAGCGATACCGATCTCCCGCAGCTTCGCGATGCTTTGCTGCGTGGGCTTGGTCTTCAGTTCCTGAGCCGCCTTGATGTAGGGCACGAGCGTGGCGTGAACGAAAATGACATTCCCCGGACCGGCCTCCTGTGCAAACTGGCGAATCGCTTCGAGGAACGGCAGCCCCTCGATGTCACCGACGGTGCCGCCGATCTCGGTGATGATGACGTCGCCGCCCATCTTCTCGGCGACCTCATGGATACGCGCCTTGATCTCGTTGGTGACGTGCGGGATGACCTGTACGGTGCGCCCCTTGTATTTGCCGGCGCGCTCCTTGTCGAGAACGCTTTGATAAACCTGGCCGGAGGTGAGGTTGTTGAGCTTGGAGAGATTTGTGTGTGTGAAGCGCTCGTAGTGGCCGAGATCGAGGTCCGTCTCCGCGCCGTCATCGAGCACATACACCTCGCCGTGCTCATAGGGGTTCATCGTGCCCGGGTCGATGTTCAGATACGGGTCAAACTTCTGCATGATGACCCGCAGGCCGCGCAGTTCGAGCAACGTGCCGAGGGAGGAGGCGGCAAGGCCTTTGCCGAGTGAGCTGACAACGCCGCCGGTGACGAAAATGTATTTCATGATGGTTCTCGATTCGCGGTTTCCGGTTCCCAGTTCAAGAAGATTGTTTTTGAAGATGATGTTCGATGGCGGCGGCCTGTTCCGGCGTGTCCACGCCGGGTGAGAGCTCGTCGGTGAGCACCACGCGGATGCGCGTGCCGTTTTCGAGCGCGCGGAGCTGCTCCAGCGACTCGGTCTGCTCCAGCCGCGACGGCGGCCAGGCGACGAACTGGAAGAGGAAGCTGCGCTGGAAGCCGTAGATGCCGAGGTGACGGTAGCTGCGCGGCCAGGCGGCCGGATTCCGCACGAAAGGCAGCGGCGAGCGCGAGAAATAGAGCGCGTCGCCATGCGTGTCGAAGATGACCTTAACCACGTTCGCGTCGGTGATCTGCGCCGGATCGTGAATCGGGGCGGCGGCGGTGATCATTTGGATGCCGGCATCGTTGCGCATCGTGCAGGCCAGCTCGTCGATGAGCGCGGGCGAGATGAGCGGCTCGTCACCCTGCACATTGATGACCACGCGATGATCCGGGAACGATTCCGCCGCCTCGGCGATGCGATCCGTGCCGCTGGGATGGTCGGGCGAGGTCAAAACGGCCTTCGCGCCGAAACCGGCCGCCGCCTCGGCGATGCGGGCGTCATCGGTGGCGATGATCACATCGTCGATCTGCTTGCAGTCCTGGCAGCGCTCCCAGACGTGCTGCACCAGCGGTTTCCCGGCAATGAGGTGGAGCGGCTTGCCCGGGAAGCGGGTGGAACCCCAGCGGGCTGGTATGGCGACGAGTGTGCGGGAGGAGTCTGAGGTTGCCAAGGCGGTGAGACAGGCGGGTTCGTCTGAGATGAAACGGCTGGAGGGTTGTTGCAACAAAGAATTGGCCGTCCCGGAGGACGGCCAATCGGTTAATCGCTGCTGCTTTGCCTGTAAACTCAGGCCTTGATGTGCGCGGAGACGAGCTTGGTCATCTCAAACATCGTCACCTGGCTCTTGCCGCCGAAAACGGCCTTGAGCTTCTCGTCAGCGTTGATGTTGGTCTTCTTGGCCTGGTCCTGAAGGCCGTTCGCCTTGATGTAGTCCCAGAGCTTTTTGGTCAGTTCACCACGGGAGAGCGGTGTCGAGCCCACCACGGCGGCCAGGACTTCGTCGGGCTGGACGGGCTTGGCGAGGGCGGGATTGAGTTTGCGGGCGGGTTTGGAATTGGTTGAGTCGGACATAGGGATGAGAGGCTGGCGGCTGATAGGCAGCAGGTCAACCCCGGATGCCTTGAAGGTGGTTCCGTGCATTTTCTGTTTCACGGAACAAAAATGACGAAACCCGAATTGGACATTCATTCGTCATTCCTCATTCTGGTTTCGTTATTGTCGCCCCCCCCTTCCAGCAGCCGCACACTTTTCTCCACCAGCGGCAGCCACAGGCTCACACGCGTCCCCTGCCCTTCCCGGCTTTCGATGTCGATCTCGCCGCCGTGCTCGCGGATAATGCGGCGCACGATCAGCAGGCCCAAACCGGTGCCCGTGCTGCGCGTGGTCGCGAAAGGCTGGAAAAGACGGCCCATCTGCTCCGGGCTGATGCCCTTGCCCGTGTCCTCAAAGCTGAGCCGCACCTCATAGTCCGTGAACGTGCCGACGATGGTCAGCGCGCCGCCGTTCGGCATCGCCTGGCAGGCGTTCCGGATGAGATTGTAGATCGCCTGCTTCATCTGGTTCGCATCCAAGGGCATCATCGGCAGGTCGGCACGGAGATCGAGCTTCAGCTTCACCTTGCCCTGTTCCAGCTCAGGCTGGAGGAAACGCGCGCACTCCTCGATCAGTTCGCGCAACTGCACGCGCTGGAGCTGCGGCTGGGTCGGGCGGATCGCGGCGAGGAACTGCCCGATGATGAAATCCAGCCGTTTGATCTCGCCTGTGGCCACATCCAGGTGCTCGCGCAGGGCCTCGCCCTTCGCGCCCATCTTCTTCAGGCGGCGTTCGAGGAGTTGGAGATGGATGGTCAAGGAATTGAGCGGATTGCCCAGTTCGTGCGCCACCCCGGCCGCCAGCAGCGTGAAGGCGTTCAGCCGCTCGCTCTCGATCTGCTCCTCCGTTCGCTTCCGCGTCTCGGTGACGTCGCGGATCAGCATCACGAAGCCGAGCTGTGAATCATCATCGATGCTGGTGATGTAGAAATTGAGGTAGCGGTTCTCCGGATAAAAAATCTCCAGGTCACGGCTCACCACCGTACCTGGCTTCAGCAGTTCGTTCCAATCCAGCCCGCGCACGCCCTGCGCCAGCCGCTGGCCGATCACCTGGACCTGCTGCAGGCCGAAAAACGTGCAGGCCGCCCGGTTCACATAGGTCACCTTCCCCTCGGTATCGAGCAGGATGACTCCCTCTTGGAGCGCCTCGAACACTTTCTCCTGAAACTTCTTCTCCCGCGCCAGTTCCAGAACAATGCCCTGCACCTCGCCCGGTTCCAGGCGGTCCATGCGTTTGATGAGCTTGTCGATGAAGGCGGATCTCATACACTGGCGGTCATGAACGACATCCTGATCGTCCTCTGCACCTTCCCGGACATCGGCAAGGCGCGCGAGACTGGCACGGCGCTGGTGGAATCGCAACTCGCCGCCTGCGTGAATCTCATCCCAGCCGTCGAATCCATCTACCGCTGGGAGGGCAAGGTCGAAACCGCCGCCGAAGTGCTGGCCCTCTTCAAAACCACGCCCGCCGCCTGGCCCCGCTTCGAATCACGCCTCCGCGAACTGCATCCCTACGACGTGCCGGAGATCGTGGCGCTCAAACCGGAGCAGGTGGCGGAGAGTTATGTGCGGTGGGTTGGGGAAAGTGTTTCGTGACGACTCAGGCTTTGGTGTCGTGGTCATTTCCGAATGGCTTGGGCCAACCATAAAGCTTCACATGGTTGATGAGTGTGTCGGTTTGGCTTTGTGGTTCTGCCGAAAGACCAGTGCCGCCCCATGACTCAGTGATCAAATGTGTGTGCTCGACCTCGCCGCGTGCAGCATGATCTGCGAGCCGTAAAAGCTGCATGGACAAGTACCGGAGCCCAGCCTCATCACCGTGAATGAATAGTTGGTCTTTCTCGGGTGAGAGTTCGAATGTGAGGAGGTGTTTGTCCATAAAAGTAGGGTGCTAGCACCTTTGACGCGATTTGAAGGTATAGCCCCTTACACGCCCAGCACCTGTAACAGCGCCCTCTGAATCCTCGCCAGCGTCTTCTCCTTGCCGATCAAATGCGCGATCGTCGTCACACCCGGACCGCGTGACTGGCCGCTGAGCGCAAAACGCAGCAGCGGCATCATCGCACCGGGTTTAACACTCAAAGCCTTCGCCGCTGCTTCGACGGCATCGTGGACGCTTTGTTCGGTCCATTCGGCGGCTTGGGCGAGTTGATCGCTCGCGGCCTTGAGCAGGCCGGCGTTTTCGGGTTTGGCCTTCAATTTGGTCACGACGTCAGCTTCAAAGGGGAAATCCTCGCGGAAGAAGTAATGCACCCACTCGGGCAGTTCGATGAGCAGGCTCACTTTTTCACGCACGCTGTGCACCGCTGCGGCAGCCATCGCGTCATCGGTCCATGACAGGCCTTTGGCAGCGAGGAAGGGCTTCGCGTTCTTCAGCAGTTCCTCGGAGCTCAATTCGCGCAGATACTGCGCGTTGAACCACTGCGCCTTCTTCATGTCGAACTTCGCGTTGCTGCTGTGGATGGCCTCGGCGTCGAACAACGCGGTCAGTTCGGTGCGGGAGAGTTTTTCGCCCTCGGACTTCGGTGTCCAGCCGAGCAGGCAGAGGTAGTTGAACACGGCGTCGGGCAGGAAACCGGCGTTCATGTAGCTGTGCTCAATGGCGCTGCCCTCGTCGCGTTTGCTCATCTTCGTGCCGTCCGGATTCAGGATGAGCGGGATGTGCGCGTAGGTCGGCGGCGTGGCACCGAAGGCGCTGAAGAGGTCGATGTGCTTCCAGGTGTTCGAGAGATGATCCTCGCCACGGATGACGTGGGTCATGCGCATCTCGATGTCGTCCACCACATTGACAAAATGGAAGATGTAACTGCCGTCCGGGCGGCGGATCGTCATGTCCGGCTCCTCCGTGGGCGCGAAGGTCACATCCCCGCACACGAGATCATGCACGGTGATGGCCGTGCGGCTGAACTTGAAGCGCATCGCGCCGTTTTCCTCCGCATACACGCGTCCGGCGTCCTCCAGCTTCTTGAAGTAAGCGTCGTAGATGTCCTTGCGTTGGCTTTGGAAATACGGGCCGTGATTGCCGCCGATCTCCGGGCCTTCATCCCAGTCCAGTCCGAGCCAGCGCAGCCCTTTGAGGATGCCCGCGGAGGCTTCGGCCGTGTTGCGTGCGCCATCGGTGTCTTCGACACGCAGGATGAAGGTGCCGCCATGTTTGCGGGCCATGAGCCAGTTAAACAAAGCCGTGCGCGCACCGCCGACATGAAGGTCACCGGTGGGCGAAGGAGCAAAACGAACGCGAATGGACATGAGGGGAAAAGTAACGCGGGCATTCCTGCCCGCTGGATTGGATGATTGAAAAACGGGCCGCGATCATAGCCGGGAATCCCCGTTTCAAATTTGAAATCTCAAATTTCCAACCGCCGCCGGCTGCATATGCTCGCCGCCATGAAGATCGCCCGCCTTCTCCTCATTCTGCTCGGCCTGCTGCTGCTCGTGGCCATCGCCGCGCCTCTTGCCGGCGCTTATGCGCTGCGCCGTTATGTGGACAAGGACTTCCTCGTCCAGCAGACCGAGAAAAACATCAACGCACGCGTCCACATCGACGACGTGACGCTCACGCTCTTCACCTGGCCGCCCAGCCTGCGCATCTCCGGCTTCAAGGTGGCCCCGCGTGACGAATTCGTCGGCCGTCCGCTCGCCGAGCGCCCGCCGCTCGCCGATGCGCCGCTGAAGGTGGACATGGCCTACGCCGAGCTCATTCCTGAGGCGCTGCTGCAAAAGCACTTCCTGCCTCGCGTGATCCGTTTCATCGGCGTGGACGTCCAGGAGTCGATCAGTCCCGACAAAGGCAGCTCGCTGGAAAAACTTTTCGTCCGGCCCATGGAAGGCGTCGCAGCGGCTGGCAGCGAGCCAGACGTAGCGCGTGCCATTCCCGTCCAGCCCGCGCCAACGGTGGCGACGAACGAGCCTCTCTCCGACGTGCCGCCATCCACCGGGGGCTCCGCTCCCTCCACACAATCAGCCCGGCTGGCCCTTCAGGAGATCAGCATCGAGCAAGGACGCTTCCGCGTCAGCAATCAGAGTGCCGACGCCCGCTTCGACGGCGAGATCAGCGACTTCAACCTCTCCATCACCGAGATCGACATCGACCCCGCCGACCTAGGCGGCCACAACCATCTCAAAGTCCGCCTCGGCGCAAAAGCGGTGCTCGACGGCGTCGCGCAAATCGGCGGTCGCATGCAGCAGGTGCGCTTCGCCGACATGCGCGTCAATGGCGAGGGTAATGTGAATCCCATCGACCCCGCCACGATGTCCTGGTCCCCGGCCGCGATGCTGAAGCTCGTCATCGACCGCGGCTCCGTCCTCGGCGGCCACATGACCATCGGCGACGCGGCGGGCGACCAGCTCGACAAGCTCATGAAATACGGCATCGACCTGCGCGGCATCCGCATCGGCGGCCCGTTGCAGCAGGATCTCGCCGTCCAGGTCCTCGCCAAGGATCAAAAAATCACCTTCCTCGACAACGCCCACCTCGCCATGCCCGACTACGAGGTCACCGTGAAGCGCGACTCGTGGCTCGACTTCGCCAAGGACGACCAGGGCATGCTCACGCGGCTGTATTGCGGCCCCGCCCTGAAGGAGCAGGTCGTGCGCGGCGTGGCCGCCCGCGGCCTGGGCGAAACGATTTCCCGCATGGTCGTCGATGGCTTCTCCGACGAACAGGGCCGCCTCGCCTTCGACCTCACCATCAGCGGCACGCTCTCCCATCCGCAGGTGAAGCCTGACATCCAGCGCCGTCTCGAAGGTCTCCTCGGCGGGGACATCGAGGAAAAGGCCAAAGGACTCATCGACACCTTCAAAGGCCTCAAATGGCTCTTCAAAAAAGACTGACCCATGCCACCACGCGTCCGCAAAGCCGTCATCCCCGCCGCTGGCTACGGCACCCGCTTTCTGCCCGTCGCCAAGGCCGTGCCAAAGGAGATGCTGCCGCTCGTGGACAAGCCGGTCATCCAATACGTCGTCGAGGAAGCCGTCGCCTCCGGCATCGAGGACATCCTGATCATCATCTCACGCTCGAAACGTCCCATTGAGGAGCATTTTCATCCCGCCTTCGATCTTGAGACCGAACTCGCCGCCAAAGGCCGTGACGCCGACCTCGTCGAGTTGCGCCGCATGCAGACCATGGCGCGCATCCACTTCATCTGGCAGCCAAAGATGGGTGGCCTCGGCGATGCGATCCTCTACGCGCAGGATCATGTCGGGAACGAACCCTTCGCCGTGCTGCTCGGCGACACGGTTGTCACCACCAACGATGCCAAACCCGTCACACGGCAGCTTGCCGATGTCGTGGAGACTTACGGCGGCTCCGCTGTCGCACTGCAACAAGTCCCACGTGAGAAAGTCAGCCGCTACGGCATCCTCGGCGGCGATGAGATCGCCCCCGACCTCATCCGCGCCACCTCCTTCGTCGAAAAGCCGAAACCCGAGGAAGCGCCCTCCAATCTCGCTGTCAGCGCCCGCTACGTGCTCTCGCCGCGCATCTTTGATCACCTCAGAAAGACACCACCCGGAAAAGGCGGTGAGCTTCAGCTCACCGACGCCATGGCCAGCCTTATGCGGGAGGAAACGCTGCACGGCCTTCGCTATGACGGCGCGCGTCACGACATCGGCAACAAGCTCGATTTCATCAAGGCAAACATTCACTTCGGCCTTCAGCGCGATGACATTGCTCCAGCGCTACGGGAGTATTTGAAGACGCTGGTGTGAGCGCATCAGGCTTTGAAGATTAATCCGCGTTTATCTGCGCCCGGGAGCAAAACTTCATTCGTGGGGGTGGTTTCATTGCCACAACCATGAGACTTCTTTTCCTTCTCGCCGCCACCAGCGCCACGGCCATCACGCCGAAACAGAGTGCCTTCTTTGAGGCGAAGATCAGGCCGGTGCTGGCGGACAAGTGCTACTCCTGCCACTCGGCACAGTCGGAGAAGGTGAAGGGCGAACTGCTCCTCGAGACACGTGCCGGCCTGCTCAGCGGCGGCGAGCACGGACCCGCCGTCGTGCCGGGTGACTTGAACAAGAGCCTGCTCATCACCGCACTGCGCTGGCAGGACGCGGATACTGGCATGCCGCCCAAAAACAAAGGCGGCAAACTGCCGGACAGTGTGGTCGCCGATTTTGAGCAGTGGGTGATGATGGGCGCTCAGGATCCCCGTGAAGGCACCGCCGTTGTCACCAAAACGTATGACGCTTCATCAGCGGAATCTTGGTGGGCCTATCAGCCACTCACGAAACCCAGCGTGCCGCAGCCGAAGGACACAAACTGGGCCAGAACGGACATCGACCGCTTCATTCTCGCGAAGTTGGAGGAGAGAAACCTCAAGCCGGTGGCCGATGCGGATGCCGCCACGCTCACGCGCAGGCTTTATCTCGATCTGACCGGCCTTCCTCCTCCGCCAGACAGTGAGACAAGGAGACAATCAGACAAGGAGAAGGGACTCCCCCCATCTCAAAGTCTCCCTGTCTCATTGTCTTCTCCCGAAAGCCTCGTCGATTCTCTTCTCGGCAACCGCCAGTTCGCCGAACGCTGGGCGCGGCACTGGCTCGACGTCGCACGCTTTGCTGAAACGACCGGCCGCGACGTGAATGTCACGATGCCCGAGGCCTGGCGCTACCGCGATTACGTGATCGACGCCTTTCAGGCCGACAAGCCTTTCGACCAGTTCATCCGCGAGCAGATCGCCGGAGATCTGCTGCCAGACAGCGGAGATGCCGATCGTGCGCAGAAGCTCATCGCCACCGGGTTTCTCGCGGTGGGGCCAAAGCCTCTCAATGGCACTGATCCGCGACAGTTCGCCGTCGATCTCGCGGATGAGCAGATCGACGCGGTGTCGCAGGCGTTCATGGGCATGACGGTTTCCTGCGCCCGCTGCCATGATCACAAGTTTGACCCCATCACGCAGAAGGACTATACCGCGCTCGCGGGCATCTTCCTGAGCACGGAGACACGCTTCGGCACCGTCGGCGGCGTGCAGGGCCGCAATGCGTCGAGCTTGATCGAGGTTCCCGCATCCGCCGGGCTCAAAAAGATCGACCGCCGCATGGATCCCGCCGTTTATGCACAGAAAAAAGCCGAGTATGACAGGATCCTGGCGCGTCGTGATGCCGCGCTAGCGGCACGTCGCAGCGGCGGTGGTGGATCGGATCAAATGTCCAGCTTTGACGTGGTCCGGCTCATCACACGCGCCAAACAGATCGAGACAGAGATCATCGCTTTCAATCCAGACGGCACAACCAAGCCACGCATCATGGGTGCCTTTGACAAACCTACCGTCGAGCCCTCCACAGGCCGCCCGCGCATGAATGCGAGCATGGGCGGGCCAAACTCACGTGGTAGATCCAGCAGCGGCTTCGACTCGATCGCAGACAGTCCGTTGTTCATCCGTGGCAGTATTGATAGGGAAGGCGATAGAGTGCCACGCGGCGTGCCTGAATTCATGGCGCATGGTACAAAACTTAACATTCCAAAAGGCCTGAGCGGACGCCTCGAACTCGCGAACTGGATCGCCTCACCTCAAAACACACTCACCGCGAGAGTGGCCGTGAATCGAGTCTGGCATTGGATCTTTGGCCGCGGGTTGGTTGAAAGCGTGGACAATTTCGGCGCGAGTGGCGCGCGGCCGTCGCATCCAGAATTGCTCGATTATCTTGCCCAGCAGTTCATCGCCGATGGCTGGAGCCTAAAGAAACTCATCAAGCACATCGTCAGCAGTCGTGTTTACCAGCTCGATACACGCTATGACGAGGCCAACCAGGTCGTCGATCCTGACAACACGCTGCTCTGGCGCATGAACACTCGCCGTCTCGATGCGGAGACGGTTCGTGATGCCATGCTTGCTGCCAGCGGTGCACTCGATCCGACGCCACAGGCTGGCTCGCTCATCGCGCTGGCTGGTGACGGACCCATTGGAGGCGAACGCTACCAAGTCTTGCAGGAGGAAGCCATCGTGAAGGCCAACGGCCGTCATCGCAGTCTCTACCTGCCCATCGCCCGTAGCATTCAGCCGGAGGTGCTGGCCGTTTTTGACTTCACGGATCCCAGTGTTGTGCTCGGCGCTCGTGAAACGACCATCGTCCCGCCTCAAGCCTTGTATTTGATGAACAGCGACTTCGTTTCCGAACAATCCGCTATCATGGCGAAGCGTGTGATGAGCGAAGCAGGATTCGAGAGGCGCTTCAGCCTTGCCTGTCGTCTCGCGTATGGTCGTGAGCCATTCGCAGATGAGATCGCTGCAGCTCGAAAACTCGACCACAATGACCTCTCCTCGTGGACCAGCATCTGCCGGGCCCTGTTCGCCAGCGCTGACTTTTTATTCCTGAACTGAACTGCCATGAAACGCCGCCACTTCCTGCAAAATACCTCACTAGGCTTCGGCTGGCTCGGTTTGTCCGCGCTGGCGGCTCCGCAGGCCGTCAAATCGAGCAAACGGGTGATCTTCCTCTGCATGCGTGGCGCGCCATCGCATGTGGACACGTTTGACTACAAGCCGAAGCTCAACGCCGACAGCGGCAAGCCAGGAACACGCGCCGGCACGCAGCTTCTCGGGTCACGCTGGAAGTTCGCACAGCATGGGCAGAGTGGGCAATGGATGTCAGAGCTGTTTCCTGAACTAGCGAAGTCGGCGGATGATCTGTGCTTCCTACACGGCATGCAGACCGATCTTCCGGCGCATCCGCAGGCTTATTTGAAACTGCACACAGGCAGTTCACAGTTCGTGCGACCCTCAATGGGCGCATGGACACTTTACGGCCTCGGATCGCTGAATGAGAACCTGCCGGGCTTCATCACGATCACGCCCGCGAGCGGTTTCGGCGGCGCGCAAAACTACGGCAGCGCGTTTTTGCCCGCGCAGCATCAGGGCACGCGCATCGGCGCGGAGAAACGGCCCATCGCGAACGCGGAGATGGCCAATTTACGACCGAAGCTCGATGCCACATCGCAACGGGCCGAGTTGGACCTCATTCAGGCGCTGAACCGCGGCAAGCTCGCCCGCGAGCAGCATGATCCACAGGTCGATGGATTGATAGAATCGTACGAACTGGCCTACAAGATGCAGAGCGAGATGCCCGTGTTCATGGATTTGAACAAGGAGAGCGAGGCAACGAAGAAGCTCTACGGCATCGGCGATGCGGTGACGGATGATTTTGGTCGCAAGTGCCTATTGGCGCGACGCATGGTCGAGGCGGGTGTGCGCTTCGTGGAGATCAATCACGGCGACTGGGATCATCACGCCGGCCTCGGCGAAAAACTGCCAGCAAGCTGTGCGGCCGTCGATCTGCCGCTGCGCGGACTGCTCACCGACTTGAAGTCACGCGGACTTCTCAAGGACACGCTCGTGAACTGGGGCGGCGAGTTTGGCCGCACACCGCATGCGGAGGGCACGGACGGCCGCGATCACAATGTCAAGGCGTTCACGATGTGGATGGCCGGCGGTGGTGTGAAAGCGGGCGTGAGCCATGGATTCAGCGATGATTACGGCTACGAGGCCGTCGATGGGAAAGTGAGCATCCACGATTGGCATGCGACGATCCTGCACCTGCTCGGCATGGACCACGAAAAGCTAACGTATCGGCATGCGGGCCGAGATTTCAGACTCACTGATATTCATGGTTCCGTGGTGCGGGAGATTGTGGCCTGATCGTTGAAATTGGTGAAAAAGGCCGCGCCCTTTTCGGAGCGCGGCCTTGCTGGTGGGTGGCAGTACGAAGCTTCACTTCTGGTCCGGCATTCCGCCTTGGATGCCTTTGCCGCCGCGGCCGGGGCCGCCTTTGCCTTGTCCTTTGCCCTTGCCTTTCCCCTTACCTTTGCCTTTGCCTTTGCCATGCATGGCTCCGGGACCGGGTGCAGGAGGTGCAGCAGGATCGGCCTGTCCATCGGCGGCGGCTTTCATGTGGCCGCCGCGGTGGGCGAATGCGGAGGGGATGGAAACCGCCAGCGCGGCGGCGATGAGGGTGACGAGTGTTTTCTTCATGGTGTTTGGAAGTGACCGGGTGGTTTCAGTCACGTGCCCATGATGATTCGCGAAGATGACGCGAAGGTGATGAGTCAGACTTTTTTGAGCGTGAAACTCAAAACCCCACGAGCTAGCGATGCGTCGAGTCGGCAGCCGATGGCTTTGGCAGCCTGCCGGGCGAGCGCCAGGCCGAGTCCGCTGTGGGCGCTGTTGCTGCGTGACTTCTCAGCACGCCAGAAGCGGTCAAACAAGTGTGGCAGGTCTTCCTGAGGCAGATCGGGCGCGGCGTTGGCGATGGTGATGCTGCCTGCATCGAGTTCGATCTCGATTCTGGTGGATTCAGGTGCGTATTCTACGGCGTTGGTGAGCAGATTGGTCAGGATGATGCGCAGCAGCCGCGCATCGGTTTCCATCGAAAGCCCGGGGGCGGAGCGGAGGCGGAGGTCGAGTTGCTTGGCGTCCACTTTGTCAGCGCAGGGTTGCAGGCATTCGTGACACAGGGTGCTGAGATCGACGGTGGAGAGCTGAAGGGCCGTTTCGCCGGATTCGAGGCGGGCAAGGGTGAGGAGGGCCTCGATCAGGTTCTCGAGTTGAGAGGCAATGGCGAGCGTATGAGCCGGAAGCTCGGCATCGGCTTGATCCGGCCATTTGAGGGCGACTTCGCCGAGCATTTTGAGTTCGGCGACGGGCGTGCGCATTTCGTGGGCGAGGTCGGCGCTGAAGCGTCTCTCGCGCTCGAAGCCCTGCTCGAGGCGATGCAGCAGCTCGTTGAGCGCGGTGTAGATCGGGCGCAGTTCAGCGGGAGCGGTGGTGGCATCAAAGCGGGCGTGCAGCGTGGGGGCGTCGATGCTGCGGGTTTGTTCGCCGAGTATCTGGAGCGGGCGCAGGCCGTGGCGCAGGGCGATGCTGACGAGGAAGATGGTGCCGCAGGCGGCTAGCAGGCCGGTGATGCCGATGCCGCCGAGCACAGAATTGAGTGTCTGCTGCGCGGCGGCGGAGTCCTTGGCGAGCACGATGAGATTGGAGTCGCTGCCGGGCCTGCCTTTGCCTTTTCCTTTGCCCGGGCCTTTGGCAGCGCTCGCGGCGGTGCGGAAGGCCATCATGCGCACGGGGCGGCCATTGGCGAGTGTGCCGGAGGTGAAGACGGGATCGGTGCCGGACACTTCGAGGGCGGGTAGCTGCATGTCTCCAAGGCTGCTGGATCGCTCGATAGCCTCCCCATTCGAGTTCCACGTCTGAAAGTAGGAGCCGCCTTGCGGATCGTGATAATCGGCGAGGCGGTCTTGCAGGCGCATGCCGCGTCCTCGCGGGGCGTTGTCATCGTCGGTGGTGTCACCGCGGGTGGTGAATCGTGCGAGCCGTGCATCGACCGCTAGCGCGGCATCGAGAGATTTGTGCAAGCTGTGGCGCACGCTGAGATAGACGCCCGCTCCGGCGGCGCACCACAGCACGGCAAGGCCGCCGAGCAGCCAGAGCGAGAGGCGTCTTTTGATGGAGGTCATGCGCGGCGTGCCTCCATGACATAGCCCTGGCCGCGTCGAGTGTGGATGAGCGGCGCGAGATCATCACGCACGGCGATTTTTTTCCGCAACGCACACACGGCGGAATCCACCACGTTGCTCATGGGCGAGACGAGATCGTCATAGATGTGCTGCTCGATCTGGGTGCGGGTGACGATCTGCCCGGCGCGGAGCATCAAATACTCCAGCAGGGCAAACTCGCGGGCGGTGAGATCGAGCGTGACTCCGCAGCGCATGGCTTTCCGCGCGGCGGAGTCGAGCATGAGGTCCGCCAGCGTGATCTCGCTGGCCGCGTTTTGATAACCGCGTCGGCAAAGCGCCTCGACGCGAGCGAGCAGTTCTTCCAGCGCGAAGGGTTTGACGAGATAATCATCCGCACCGCCGCGCAAACCGGCCACGCGATCCACGATGGCATCCCTGGCGGTGAGGAACATGACGGGTGTGCGGTTGCCGGAGGCTCGCAGGGTCTTCAGGATCGTGAAGCCATCGAGCGATGGCAGCATGACATCGAGGATGGCCGCATCATAGGGATGATCCTCCGACATCTCCAGCCCCTCGCGGCCATCGCCCGTGGCGTCCACGGCATAGCCGCTGCGCCGCAGGGCGAGCACGATGGACTCGCGCAAGCGGGTGGAATCTTCGACGACGAGGAGGCGCATGAGCAGGGAGGTGAGTGTGGGGCTGGAAGATGACGCGAAGATGATGCGGACGGAAGTGAGTTTTATGAGTGCGAGTCATAAGTCGGTCATCCAATGCGTCATTTTCGCGGCCTGCATCATGTTCGCATCATCTTGAGGGGCCACGCTTGGCGGCATGTTCCGCCGACTTTTTCTCCCTCTTCTCATTCTGACCGCTGCTGCTCAGTCGCTGGCGCAGGCACCGATGCCGGAGAGGCCGGAGGAGGCCCCGCAGCCGCCGGGGATGCGGGGCGGGTTTGGCAAAGGGAAGGGCAAGGGGAAAGGTCGGCCCATGACACCTCCGTCGCCTCCGGCATCACCGGCGACGGGTCCGACCATGCCAACGAAGCCTCCGCAGATGCCTGCGAACGCTGAGCAAGTGCCTCAAGCGCCGCAGAAGGCTGGCGCGGATTTTTTCAGCCAGAAGATTCTGCCGGTGTTGCAGCAGAAGTGCTTCAACTGCCATCAAATGGGCCGCAAGATGAAGGGCGGACTCGCGGTGGATTCACATGCGGCTTTGCTCGCGGGCGGGGACAGCGGCCCGGCGCTGGTGCCCGGTGATGCGGCGAAAAGCCTGCTCTATGTCTCGATGACCTACGCGGATGCCGATTTGCAGATGCCGCCGCGCGAACGTCTCTCAGCGGCGGTGCTGGCGGACTTCAAACAATGGATCGAGATGGGTGCTCCCTTTGGCGCTGGCAGCCCACCGGTCGCTGGTGGCACTCCAGCCACGCCTGCGGCGGAGGGCTCGGGATTTTTTGCGACGATCACGGCAGTGCGCGGAAGCTCCGTGACTTACACTCGCGACAGCAGCAGCGGCGGAGGCATGATGCGTGGCGGCATGGGCAAAGGAAAGGGCAGGGGCGGCATGATGCGTGATGGTGGCGCTGCGGAGACGACGCAAAAGGTCGCGGAGAAGGCGCTCATCACCACGGCCACGCTCGCGAGGCGAACTCAAGACTTGCTGGTCGGCATCGAATTGAGCGGTGGGCTGGCGAATCCAGCTTTCGAGGCGGTGAAGCAGGGCGGCGTGAAGGCGCATCTCGTGGTGAAGGACGGTCAGATTACCGAGCTGAACCTCATAACCGCGCAGGAGGAAAATGACGCGCCCATCGCGGTCAAACCGAAGCGTCCGCCGACAACCTCCAACAGCTTCAAACCATGAAACGCCTGCTTTTTCTGCCTCTGTTTGCCGCGCTGACCTGTCAGGGCCAGGAAGCCTCGAAAAAGGAGGTTTTTTGGTCTTTTCGCCAGCCGGTGAATGTTTCGCCGCCAGCGGTCAAAAATGCCTCTTGGCCGCTCAGCATAGTGGATCGCCATGTTTTGGCCGCGCAGGAGAAAAACGGCCTTTCGCCCGCGAAACCAGCGGAGGCGCGAGTGCTGGTGCGGCGGCTGTTTTTCGCCCTTTGCGGCCTTCCGCCCTCTGCGGAGATCGTGGAGCACTGGCAGCGTGAAATCGGGCCGGATTTGAATCAAACCGCCATCGCCGCACTGGTGGACTCGCTGCTGAAATCGCCGCGTTTTGGCGAGCACTGGGGCCAGCACTGGCTCGACGTGGCCCGCTTCGCCGAATCGACCGGCGGTGATGCCAATGGCATCCATCCTTATGCCTGGCGCTACCGCGATTATGTGATCGACAGCCTGAACGCGGACAAAGCCTTCGACCGCTTCATTCGCGAGCAGATCGCGGGCGATTTGCTGCCGATCTCGTCGGACAAGGAGTGGGCGCAAAATCTCGTTGCCACCGGTTTTCTCGCTGTCGGTCAAAAACTCGTTGGCGAGGTGGAGGACCGGAAGTTTCACGCGGACCTCGTGGATGAGCAGATCGATGCCACCACTCGCGCCTTTCTCGGACTCACCGCCGCGTGCGCTCGCTGTCACGATCACAAGACCGATCCCATCCCGCAGGCGGACTACTACGCGCTCGCCGCGATCTTCCGCAACACGGAGACGCACTACGGCCTCATCAAAGCGCAGTCGAGGCAGTATTCCACGCTGCTCGATGTCACCGGCATGGGTTTGTCTGCGGGCCGTGATGCGCTCACCGCGCAGCAGCTCGCCGAGATGAAGGCGGAGCAGGAGGCCACCGCGCAAAAGATGGACGACATCATGCGCACCATCCGCGGTGGCGATGGCGTGACCCGCGCCATGCTGCGGCGCTCCCGCACGCAGCGGGATCAAAGCGAGGCGCTGATGCAATCCTATGATGCCCAAGGCAACCCGCTCACCTTGATCATGGGCGTGCAGGACCGCGATGCGCCGCTGGAGACGCGCATCCTGGAGCGTGGCGAGCTGGACAAACCGGGCGCATTGGTCAGTGCGGGCTTTCTCCGTGCGCTGCATCCCGGGTCCACACCGCCGACACTGCGTCTGCGCGAGGGCAGCGGTCGATTGCAATTCGCCGACTGGCTCGCCAGCCCGCGCAATCCACTCACGGCCCGCGTGATCGCGAATCGCACCTGGCATTGGCTCTTCGGACAGGGCCTGGTGCGCACGGTGGATGATTTCGGTGCCACGGGAGACAAACCCACGCACCCAGAGCTGCTCGATCATCTCGCGCTGCGGCTCATCGAGCAAAAATGGTCGCTCAAGGCCCTCATCCGCGAGTTGGTGCTCACGCGCACCTGGCAGCAGGCATCCACTTTCGATGCGGAAGACTTCGAGCGCGATCCTGACAATGTTTTCCTCTGGCGCATGAGCCCACGTCGTCTCGAAGCCGAGGCCGTGCGCGATGCGATGCTCGCCGTGAGCGGCAAACTCGACCTCACCCGCCCCGCGAAGCCGCTCATCGCCGCCGCAGGCGAGGGCACCGTGGGCCAGGCCGTCTTTGAACCGGAGATCCGCAAAATCGCCGCTCCCGTGCGCAGCGTGTATCTGCCGCGTGTGCGCAGTGTGCTGCCGGAGATGATGGAACTCTACGACGCACCTGATGCCAGCAACGTCATGGGCGCACGCGAAACCACCACCGTGCCTTTGCAGGCCCTACACGCGCTGAACTCTGCCTTCGTCCGCGAGCAGGCGGAGGCATTCGCCACACGGCTGGGCAAGCTCACCGTTTTTGAGCAACTCGATCACGCTTGGCTCTCCGCCTTCGGACGCCCGCCAACCGCCAAGGAGAGAGAACTCGCCAACGCGTTCTCATTTGAGATGGAAGCGCAAAACCAAGCCAGCACCTCACGCGAAGCGGCGCTCATCGCTTTCGCTCACTCATTGCTCTGCGCAGCGGAGTTCACCGTCATTGATTGAGCCCTCGAACGCATCCCACGCATGAAAACGACCTCGTTTTGCCTCAATCGCACCGCCGCTATGACTCGCCGCGATGCGCTGCGCTCACTGTCCGCCGGTTTTGGCTATCTCGCCTTCCAAAGCCTGGCTGCGGCGGCCACCTCGCCGCTTGCGAGCAAGCAGCCGCATTTCGCGCCGAAGGCGAAGCGGGTCATTTTTCTCTGCATGAGAGGCGGTCCCTCGCATCTCGATACCTTTGACTACAAGCCGCGCCTCATCGCGGATGCTGGCAAATCCTCGCGCTATGCTGGATCGCAGCTCATGCCGTCGCTGTGGGAGTTCAAGCAGCGCGGACAGAGCGGGCTGTGGATTTCGGAGGCCTTCCCGAATGTGGCGAAGCACGCCGACGACCTCTGCCTGCTGCGCGGGATGACTTGCGACCAGCCCAGCCATGCGCAGGCCTTCGTGCAGATGCACACGGGCGTCTCGCAGTTCGTGCGGCCCTCGCTCGGCGCCTGGGCGCTCTATGGCCTCGGCACTGAGAACCAAAACCTGCCCGGCTACATCACCATCAATCCGCCCAGCGCCAACGGCGGTGCGCAGAACTACGGCAGCGCCTTTCTACCCGCTGCGTATCAGGGCACGAAGTTCCAAATCAGCGACAGCAGCCAGCGCAGCCGCGCCATCGACATCAAACGCCGCGGCGAGGTGAACAACGACGGCCTCAACCACCTGCGCAACGAACACCTCACCACCCAAAAGCAGCGTGGGCAGATTGATTTCATCAACGCGCTCAATCGCGAGAAGCTCGCTCGCGACACGCACGCTCCGCTCATCGAAGGAGCCATCGAGAGCTACGAACTCGCCTTTCGCATGCAGGACGCCGTGCCCGGCGTGATGGACCTCACGGGCGAATCACCGCAGACGCTCGCCCTTTACGGCATCAACGAAGACCCCACCGATGGATTTGGCCGCCAGTGCCTGCTCGCACGGCGCTTTGTCGAGGCAGGCGTGCGCTTCATCGAGCTAGGTCACGGTTCCTGGGATCAGCACGCGAACATCCAGACCGCGCTCGGCCAAAACTGCGCCCAGACCGACAAACCCATCGCCGGCCTGCTCGCCGATCTCAAGCAGCGCGACCTGCTCAAAGACACGCTCGTCATCTGGGGCGGCGAGTTCGGCCGCACCTCCTACTCGCCCGATGGCAACGGCCGCGACCACAACCACAAAGGCTACACGATCTGGATGGCCGGCGGCGGCGTCAAAGGCGGCTTCTCCCACGGCGAAACCGACGAGCACGGCTACGAAGCCGTCACCGGCAAAGTCCACATCCACGACTGGCACGCTACCGTGCTGCACCTGCTCGGTTTCGACCACGAAAAGCTCACCTACCGCTTCGGCGGCCGGAACATGCGGCTCACGGACTTGTATGGGAATGTGGTGAGAGAAATTGTGGCCTGAGGCTTGGCAAGCATGGGCGCGGCGGGTAGCATGGCCGCATTATGAGCAACAAGTCCTCCGGATGCCTGATCGTCATTCTGCTGCTGGCCCTGGTCGTGAGCCTGGGGCTCAATCTGGGCCAGTTCATGGGCAAGCTGGACCTAGATGTCAGCGCGGACGCGGCGATGTTCTCCACCGCGCGGCCGAAACGAAAGTTCCATGAGGTCACCGTGGAGACGGCGAAGAAACCGACGCGGGACAAGATCGTGCATATCGACCTTGAAGGCATCATTTCCTCGATGGAGATGGGCGGGCTTTTCACGGAGGCGATGCCGGGCATCGAGACGGTGAAGCGCGCGCTGGAGCAGGCGGTGGAGGACAAGAATGTGAAGGCCATCGTGCTGCGCATCAATTCACCCGGCGGCGAGGTCACGGCGTCCGACATTCTTTATAACGCGGTCAAAAAGGCGGCGAAGGAGAAGCCGGTGGTTGTTTACATGGACTCGATGGCGGCCTCCGGCGGTTATTACGTGGCCTGCGGCGCGACGAAGATCGTGGCGAGCGAGACGACGCTCACCGCAAGCATAGGCGTGATCATGGAGACGCTGAATTACCACGAGTTGTTCGGCAAGGTGGGCTTGAGCATGGCGACCTTCACCAGCGGTGCGTTCAAGGACTCGCTCAGCGGCGCGCGGCCGATGCGCGACGACGAGAAGGCTTACATCCAGAACCTGGTGACGCAGATGTATGACCGCTTTCTCGGCATCGTTTCCGAGGCGCGCGGCGTGCCAAAGGACACCCTGAAGAGCACCGTTGCCGACGGACGCGTGGTGACAGGCCGCGAGGCGCTGAACGCGAAACTCGTGGATGAAATCGGCTATGTGGAGGACGCCTACGCGCTGGCCCGCGAGCTTGGAAAGGCGGCGGACGCGGGCGTGGTGAAGTATCGCCACGAAACGGGCTTCTTTGAGATCTTCGCGGCCGCCAAGGCTGCGCCGCAGCCGGCGAAAGTGCAGGTCGATGTGGGAAGCAGCCTGCTGCCGAAGCTGCAGCCGGGCATGATGTATTACCTGCCGCCAAGTTACGCGCATTGAACATGCCGGACGCGTTCACAACCGGGGTCCTGCGCGATCTTTCGATTTATATCAGCATCGCCACGGCGCTGGCGCTGGCGGGTTATTGGATGATGCGGCGCTACCGGCCCGAGTTTGCCTGGAATCATGAGGGACAGGTGCTCTCGCGTCCGTATGCCGCGCCGGATCTGATGCTGCTGGCAGGCCTTGGCCTATTTTTCATCCTCGCCATCCAGCCACATGAGGCCGGAGAGGCTGGCGAAGGCGCGGGCATGAGCGCCGGCGGTCTCGTGGCCAGCATGGTGTTCAATCTCCTTGTCTGCGTCGCGCTGCTGACCTACCTGCACCGGATTCGCGGGCTGAATCCGGCGGAGTTGTTCGGCATGCAGCACATCCACTGGCGCTCGCTGGCGCTGGTGGTGCTGGTTTTCGCCGTGATCATCCTGATCTCGGTGAATCTTGTCTCCGCGGCCACGGTGAAGTGGCTGGAGAAGTTCTGGCCGGACCAGCAGCCGCAGGAGACGGTGCGCGCGTTCCAGGAGTCCGGCAGCGTCGGCTTCAGGTTTCTGGTGATCATCGCGGCCGTCGTCATCGCCCCGCTGGCGGAGGAGACGCTCTTTCGAGGCTTTGTGTATGGCGTGCTGAAGCGCTACACGGACGCGCCATTCGCGGCGCTGGCATCATCGCTGATGTTCGCGGTCATTCACATGCACGTCGGCAGCCTGCTGCCGCTGTGCATGCTGGCGGTGCTTTTCTGCCTGGCCTACGAGATCACCGGCTGCCTGCTGGCTCCGATGCTGCTGCACGCCATGTTCAACAGCGCGAGCATCCTCGGGATGATGTTTCTGGATGTGAATTAGCCCTCCAGCAAAGGAGGCCGGTCACATCACCATGCCGCCATCGACGGTGAGCACCTGACCGGTGACGTATCTCGCGGCGGGGCTGGCAAGGTAGAGAGCCGCGGCGGCGATGTCCTCGGCATGGCCGAGGTCGCCGAGCGGGATTTTCTTCAAAATCTCCTCCTTCACCTGGTCGTTAAGCACATGCGTCATGTCGGTGGCGATGAAGCCGGGGCAGATGCAGTTCGCGGTGACGCCACGGCCGGCGAACTCGCGGGCGAGCGACTTCGTGAAGCCGATGAGGCCGGCCTTGCTGGCGGCGTAGTTGGCCTGACCTGCGTTGCCGATGAGGCCGATGACGGAGCTGATGTTGATGATACGCGCGCCTTTTTGCTTCAGGATGCTGCGCTGCACGGCCTTCACCATGTTGAAGGCGCCCTTGAGGTTCGTGTCGAGCACGGCGTCCCAGTCCTCCTCGCTCATGCGCAGGAGCAGGCCGTCCTTCGTGACACCGGCGTTGTTCACCAGGATGTCCACGTGGTCGAAATCGGCGAGAATCTGCTTCCCGACCTCCGCGCAGGCCGCGCCATCGGCCACATCGAGCGCGTAGGCCTTCGCGGCACCGGGATGCGCGGCGTTAATGGCGTCGGCGGCGCTTTGCGCGTTGGCCTGTGTGCGGCTGACGACGGCGACTTTCGCGCCCTCGGCGGCGAAGGCTTCAGCGATGGCTTTGCCGATGCCGCGTCCGGCACCGGTGACGACTGCGATCTTGTCTTGGAGTTTGCCCATGACTGTCATCCATGAACGGCGGCCATGCGCGCGCAAGAAGAAGGTGCATGCGCCTCGGATGCACGCCATGATGCTCTCCAACCCCGATGAGTGAAGACGCGCCACCCGCCGACAAACCCAGCCTGCTGAAACCATCCATCTCCTTCGGCGGATTCTGCGAGGTCATCGCCTTTCTCTCGCTCTCATGCACGTGGCTGGGCAGTCTCGGTCGTCATCACTGGACGCTCGACCTGCTTTCGCATTTCCGGCTGCAATACCTCGTCGCGTGCGCGCTTGTGCTGCTCTTCGCGCTGATCCGCCGCCGCACCTGGCTGGTGATCGTGACGCTGATCTCGCTGCTTTGGAACGCGCAGATCATTCACGCGTTCCACCAGACGGCAGAGAAAGCCGAACCGAAAGCCGGCAAGACGCTGCGCGTCATGACCTTCAACGTGATGACCGGCAATGAAAACCACGTCGCCGCCATCGAGCATGTGTTGAAGGCGGACGCGGACATCGTCTGCCTCTTGGAGGTGGACGAGACATGGCGTCTGAGCCTGGAGCCGCTGCGCGTGAAGTATCCGCATCGCGTCGAGGAGATGAACGACGGAAATTTCGGCATCGCCTGCTACACGCGGCTGCCTTTAAAGAGCAGCGAGGTGCGGCGCTTCACGATCTGGGGCCTGCCGTCCGTGCTGCTGAATCTCGACCACCTCGGCGTGCCGCTGACCTTCATCGGCACGCATCCAATGCCGCCGATGGGCGGCCTGAGCGCGAGAGAATGGCGCTCACAGCTTGCCGAAATCGGAATCATCGCCGGGACCATCGAAGGAGAGGTCATCGCGGTCGGCGACTTCAACGCCACGCCCTGGTGCGAGGGCATGCGGCTGCTGTGCGAGAAAAGCGGCCTGCAATTCCGCTGCGTCGATCCCGTCTGGCCGCCCACCTGGGGACTCAAGCTACCAATGATGATTCCCATCGACCATGTGCTCGTGAAAGGCGGCCTGAGCCTTCAGAAACGCGTGATCGGACCGGAGATGGGATCAGATCACCGTTCGGTGACAGCGGAGATCACGCGCTAGCCAACACACGGAGCGTGATGGCCACTTTACGCCAGCACCGCCTTCACCGGATGATGCTCCTCCACGCCGGTGAGCCGCTGGTCGAGGCCCTGGAACTTGAAGCTGAACTTGCGGTGGTCGATTCCCATGAGGTGGAGGATCGTGGCGTTGAGGTCGTTGATGTGGACGGGATCTTTGACGATGTTGTAACTGAAGTCGTCGGTTTCGCCGTGCTCCACGCCGCCTTTCACGCCGCCACCAGCCATCCACATGGTGAAATTGCGCGGATGATGGTCGCGGCCGTAGTTGTCCTTCGTCAGCGTGCCCTGGGAATAGACGGTGCGGCCGAATTCGCCGCCCCAGACGACGAGCGTGTCCTGCAAAAGACCGCGCTGCTTCAAGTCCATCACCAACGCGGCGCAGGCCTGCTCGGTGTCCTTCACCTGCGCGGCGATGTTTTTCGGCAGGCCGCTGTGCTGGTCCCAGCCGCGATGCAGGATCTGCACGACACGCGTGCCGCGCTCGATGAGACGACGGGCCAGAATGGCGCTGTGGGTGAAACTGCCGCTGCGCTGCACGTCCGGACCATACATGTCGAGCGTCGCCTTGCTCTCCTTGCTCAGATCGGTCAGTTCCGGCACGCTGGTCTGCATGCGGAAGGCCATCTCATATTGGGCGATGCGTGTTTGAATCTCAGGATCGCCCACGCGGTCGTGATTGATCGTGTTGAGCCGGTTCAGCGCGTCGAGCATCGCCCGGCGGTCGGACGGATCGACGCCCGGAGGATTCTTCACATACAAAACGGGGTCCCCCTGACCACGGAGGGCCACGCCGCTGTATTTCGTGGGCAGGAAGCCGCTGCTCCACATGCGGGTGAAGAGCGCCTGCGCGTTGCCGGTGGCGGGAAAGCTCGGTGTAAAGACGACAAATGACGGCAGATCGTTGCTCTCGCTGCCCAAGCCGTAAGAGAGCCAGGAGCCGATGCTCGGCTTGCCAGGCACCTCGCTGCCGGTCATGACGAAGGTGCAGGCCGGGTCATGGTTGATCGCGCTGGTGTGGACGCTTTTGATGACGGCGATCTCATCGACGATCTTCGCGGTGTGCGGCAGCAGCTCGCTGACAAAACGGCCGCACTGGCCGTGCGGGGCAAATTTGAACATGCTCGGCGCCACCGGCAGGCGCGACTGGCCGCTGGTCATCGTGGTGATGCGCTGGCCGTTGCGCACGCTCTCGGGCAGGTCCTTGTCAAAATGCTGCTGGAGCTGCGGCTTGTAGTCCCACAGGTCGAGCTGCGAGGGCGCGCCGTTCATGTGCAGGTAGATGATGCGCTTCGCCTTTGGCGCGAAATGCGGCAATCCAGGCATCGGCGTGTGAACCGAGGACGACGCGGCGCCGGCAAACTGCGAGCCGAGCATGCTGGCGAGGGCGATGTTGCCCGCGCGCAGGCCGACGTCGCCGAAAAACTGCCTGCGGGTCTGCTGCCGGTGAAATTCGAGGAAGGGGTCCATGGTGAGGACAGAACGTCATGGAACGCCGGAGGCTTGCGGCGGACTGCCTTTCATCCGCGCTGTCTTCGTCACCCTCACCTTCCCGCTGCGGGATGTTTTTGCACGAAGATCGAATCGATTCGGCTTCTTTTCTGGTCATTCACCCCGCCGGGGCTCGAAACGCCGCGCTTCACGAAATTCAATCGCATCAATGAGCCGGGCTTTGCCGGGGAGAGGTTCTGCGTGCTGGAAAACACGCCCCACGGACGCTCCAGCAGAACCTCCTGCGACGGCCCGCGGTAATGAATGTGCTGCGCACGCGCAAAGAAGGAGCCTTCGGGCGTGATCACCGTCACTTTGGCGTTTGTCGCTTTCGCGAGACGAACCGCGCCAGATTTGCCTTCACGCGCATAGCGAATGCTCCCCGCCTCGATCATCACAAAAGGCGATTCGCACAGCACCAGCCGCCGGTCGGGCTTCGTCGGCGCCATGCCGAGTGAATTGCCCGAAACCCAGGTGAAAGGGTCCACCCAAGTCAGCGTGTAAGTCACGCCATCCACCAGCGCGGAGGCACCTTTGCCGACGAAGGTGCCGGGTCGTGATGCGTTTCTTCCGCCGTTGGAGGCGGAAAGCTCCGCATCAGCAATCAGCAGACTGGAAGGCACAGGCTGATGTGCGAGAACAGCAATCCTGGGTAGCGGTTTGGCCGCCCACTCCTTGAGTTTCGCTTCAGGCAAGCGGCTCAGTGGCTCGTCTCGCTTAGTGACCGAGTCATGCACGCCATTGACTGCGGCTGCGGACCAGATGCCGACGCATGGCGTGAGCCACGGGAAGGACAGCAGGCAGACGACGGCCACAAACACAGCACGGCGGAGTTTTTCACGCTTCATCCCGCCATGCTGCTTCAAGCGGCAGGACCGAGGCAAGCCCGTATTCGCGCCTTTCCTGTCAAACCGGGCAGGTAACCTGCGCGACGCCCCAGATGCGCGCATCAGCGGAAGAGTTTTTTCTCCACCACCGGCCCATTGACGGTCACGAGTCGCTTTTTGAAGTCCAGCCGCATGACCGCGTCAGTCCTCGCTCCTTTGAGGTGCTGCTGGCCGGACTGCACGGTCGGATCGCCCTCGAGAATGACCTCTGTGGATGAACTGCGAAAGTGAATGCGCCTGGCGATGCCGATGAACGTGCCGTCCGGTGTGATGACCGTCACCTTGCTACGTTTGTCGGCACGGGCGAGCCTAGGCCAGTGTTCTTTGCCATCGTCGAGGTAACGCAATTCCTCGCCTTGAAGCAGCACAAAGGGAAACTCGCTCAAGGCCAGTTGGCGGCGGTCATCCTCCGCCCTGCCCGGCATGTCATCCAGGATTCCCATGTCGCCATCCCCATCTTCGAGGAAACCACGCGTGCTGGCGTCCGTGATGGCCAGCAGCGTCGAGATCATTCCCACAAAACTGCCCGCCCTGCCGCGCATGTCCGTCCCAGGACGTGAAGCTATTTTCGTCTTGTCTCCAGGCAATTCATCATCACGGATGAAAAGAGACGCGGGCATGGCTCCGACTGTGCGGACCTCAAGCATCGGCCCAGGGCGTGCCGCCCACTGTTTCAAATCCGGATGCGGCAAATAATCCAGCGGTTCCGCCACCAACGGACGCGATACTTTGTTGACCAGCCCGGAGGCCATGGTGCCGAGGCCGAACGTGCAGGGAGCGAGCCAGGGGAGCGCCAGCACGCAGGCAGCACACCCAAACACAATACGTTTCATTGTGAATCTGTCCATAAAACAAGGGGCAAACTGATGCCGCGCAGGCTAGAAACGAGTCTCGCGAGCTTTGCCTTCAATCGTGACTGTGCGCGTCGCAAAATTCAGCTTCATCAGCGCCTCCGGCTTTTCCGCCTTTATGTGCTGTTGACCACTCTGGACGGTGGGATTGCCTTCGAGCAACAGTTCTGTGCCTTCTCCACGCAAATGGATGCGACTCGCCAAAGCAAAGAAAGTGCCTTCAGGGGTGATGACGGTCAGTCTGGCACCACCGGTGGCCCGCATGAGTTGAGACTGATGACTTTCCTTGCCGGCATATGCGATCACAGATGCCTGCAGCAGCACATAAGGCGACCGCGAAAGCACTATTTCCCGGCGTTTCTTATTCTTCGAGGGCCACGGCGACAAGGGTGTGCCATTGCTCGAGCTGGCCATAAACTGGGTTGTCAGATCGGACAGGGCAAGCAGCGTTGCCAAGCTGTTCATGGCGGACGTAGAGCCTTTCTGAACAACACCGTCCTTCGATGTAACCTGCAGAATCTTGCCATTGGTCGCGAGTTCAGAATCCTGAATAATCATGCCGCGTGTGATTCGAGCCTGGTCAAGGATCTTTATCTGCGGCCCGGGTTTCGCGGCCCATGCCTTGAGTTGCGGATCACGCAGGCGATGACGCACCTCATCATCGCCTTCCACCTTACGACTGACACCAGAAACCAGGGCCGCTCCGACCGTACCAACCCCAAGAGTGCAGGGCGTGAGCCATGGCAGCACCAGCAAACTCGCGGCCAGCATGAACACACAGCGTCTGAGCATGTTTAGTTTCATGGGAGGAAGGCTGGCGGCACAGGAGTGAGTTTCAAGCATGGAATACGATGGATGAGTTGCCCGAGGTCAGAACTTAGACTCCACTGCAGGGCCGCTCACAGTCACCTCATAAGTGATTAAATTAAATTTCATCAGCTTACCGGGCCGGGATGGTTTGACCTGACGACGGCCATGCTGGACCACAGGATTACCCTCCAAAACAAGCTCACGGGATGGTGCTCTGTAATGAATCCGCTGCGCCGAGGCAAAGAAGTTGCCGTCCGAAGTGATGATGGTGGCATTGGCCTGCAGCCCGGTGTTCGTGCTGGCCAGGGCCATGAAAGGATGCTTTTCCCGTCCACGCTGGACAAATCTAAGATCGTCCGCATCGAGCAATACAAAGGGAGCATCGGACAACACCACCTTGTGACGGGCGATGTTGAATACTTTTGTGCGCGGATCATGGCTTCGACTACTGGTGGAATCAGTGCCGTCAGCCTCCTCAAGAGCACTGGCCACAGCCTCAAAACCAGCGGCTGATCTTTCACGCAATGACAGGCCTGGGCGGGAGTAGTTCATACCCTCGGTCTTTTCGAGTTCCGCAGCAGTGATCAGCATTGCCCGAGGGACTGACTGATTCTCACGAACAATCAACGCCCGGCCTGAAGACGCGCCCGTGCTCTGGTTCTGGACGACTTGATCGGAGAACCGCACTTCTGAGTCAGGTTTCCCAAACAGCACACGCCCAGTTCCCCTGATGGCAACGGCGGACAAACTTCCGAGGACACATGGAGTAAGCCATGGAAGGGAAAATAGGCACACTGATGTAACAAACAATATGCGACGAAGATCGTCCCGGTTCATGCCTCAATCCTGGACAATCAGCTTCTTGGAAGCAAGCATCGTCTTCGTCCGCTGCCTCAACATCACCCAACCCAGCACCGCCATCGCCAGCGCGATGAACTGATAGCCGCTCAGACCGTGGAAAACCTTCGGCGTGTCACGCATGAACTCGTGCGCGAAACGGAACAGGCCGTAGGCGATGAGGTAGAAGAAAAACAATCGGTCTCGCAAGACACCGCGTCGCTGCATGAGGAGGATCGTGATGAAAATGACGACCTGGAACGCCCCTTCGATGAAGGGCGCAGGCCAGCGGGCGATGCTGTTGACATCGCGCGCGGCAAACACACCGGCGACCGGTTTGCCGAGGCAGCAGCCGTTCACATGGCAGCCGACGCGTCCCAGCAGGATGCCCACGGGCACGATCACTGCGAAGGCATCGCCCGTGGACTGCTTGTGACCGGTGAGATGCTTCGTGATCTCCACGCCTGCATACGCGCCGAGAAGGCCGCCGAGCACCGATTTCCCCGTGGCCCAGCGCAGCCAGCGGTCCGGCTGCTGCCATTCCAGCCAGCCTTCCGCGATCAGGTAAGCGATCTTCGCGCCGGCGAAACCGCCCACGAGCGCGCCGAGATAGATCAGCAGCAGGTCGCTTTGGCCCTTCGCAAGACGATACCAATAGAACGCACCGATCAAAATGCCCGCCGCCATGAGCGCGGCATACGCCGGGCTGCCGGGAAGGAACTGGTGCTGAGGCGGCGGGTTCACAAAGCGGCCTTGGTGTCAGGAAAACCGGAGTAGTAGCGGCAGAAGGAGTCCAGCTTGCCATCGGGCCGGATCACATGCGTGCAGCAGCGGTCGATGCGGTCCTCATCCCACGTCCACGCGTCCATGAAGGGCTTCACCATGAGCCGGAAGGCCATGCTGCGCGTTTTCTCCAGCGTCTTGAGCAGTTCGCCGAGCGGCTCGTTCTCACAGCCGCATTTGGCGAGGTCTTCGAGCGTGTAGTGAATCTTGTCCTGCAGGAAGCCTTGCAGGTTCGTGAAGTCGAGGAAGTCGCTGACATGCCACACCTGATCGCCACGGCGAATGAGGTAGCCAATCGTGGCGCAGTTCGGATCACCGCAGGGCAAAGGCGTGAAGTCCTCGAAGCGCAAGCCGCCTTGCGACTGCTCCACCGCAGCAAGCAGAATGTCGGCAGTGTTGAGTCGCTGCTTGGCGTTGGCCGCTTCATTGCGTCCGCTGAGAAACTCCGGCTGGAAGGTGATGCCGTGAATATTTGCGTCATCGAGGCCGAAACGAATCGTCTGCCAGAGGTGCGGCAGGTTGTCGTGTGTCACCGTCATCGCCAGCGTGACCGGAATGTTTGCCGCGGCGAGGTTGGCGAGCGCCTGACGCTTTACTTCGCGCAGATCGGCTCCGCGCAGCGCTTTGTGTCCGGCCTCCTGCAGGCCATCAAACTGCAAATAGACCTGCAAACCGCCGTTGCGGAAGATTTCGCCGAGTTCGTGGCATAGGGCGGGTTCCTTCGCGAAGCGGACGCCGTTCGAGTTGATGAGCAGGAAGTCGATCTGCTCATGCTGCTTCGCCCAGCGGCAGATTTCGGCCAGTTGCGGGTGGAGCGTGGGCTCGCCGCCAGAAAGTTGCAGGATCTCGATCTTGCCCTTGCGTGCGATCAAACCGTCCACACGTGCTTGAATCTCGGCCATGGGCACCGCATCCACTTTGGAACCGATGCCGACGGGCGAGTCCGCGTAGCAGGTCGGGCAGGCGAGATTGCACGAGTTCACGATCTCGATGAGAGCGAGGCAGGTGGATAGCGTCTCGATGGGGTCCGATCCCCTTCCCTCCGCGTTGCGGCCGAGGGTTCCCGCGTTTTTGCCCGTCGCATCGCAACACGCGCCGCCGGAGCAGCAGCGGTTCTCTTCCCTGCCCTGCGCCAGCCAGTAAAACCGCGCATCACTGGCGATGCAGGCGCTGAACTCCCCGTGCGCGATGCATCGGCGCTTCATGAACACCTTCCCATCCACCTGCTCAACCGTGGCCGGGCACGGCGAATGACACTGCGGACAGCGCGAGGTGGTGCGTTTGAGGATGGTCGCGCTCATCAGGTTTGGCTGACCAGAACGACACAGCCGACGAAGAGCGACACAAACATCAAGGCCCAGCCGCCGAAGATCAGTCCGGCCGTGAGCCAGCCGGAACCGCCTTTGCCCAGTTTCACGCTGGAAACGATATGCATGACGAAAGTCACGAACCCAACCACGCCCACGATCACCTCCAGGTACCGGGTGTTTGAAGCCAACATGCCAAAAGTAGCGCCGGGAAAGATCACCGTGCTAAGAATCCAAACAAACCACCAAGGGCCTTTTTCGGGCGCTGGCTGAGGGCTATTTTCATTCATGTGGCTGATTGAATCGTGAACCAAGGACTCTGGCAAGAGGCTTTCTATCACACGGGAGCGTAAACACAGCCGGCAAAGAAGGAGACCACCATCAGCACCCAGCCACCCCAGAAGATCAGCGCCGACTGCCAGAAAGCCTTCCGGTCGAGCTTCATGCTGGCGATGAAGTGCAGCACGAGAGCGACAAGACAAAGCGCCAGGGCTTTGTCCGCGTGAAGGAAAGGTGCCATGCCTGGCATCGGCACGGCGGCCAGAATCCAGAGGAACCACCACCCGCCCTTCGCAGCCGGCCTTGGGTTGTGTTTGTCATCCATAGGCCAGATTGAATCGTTCATGAAAGCCGCTGGCAAGATGCTTTCCCACCCTTTCGTTCTCCTGCGCCCATGATCCGCCGACTTTTGCTCTCCCTGCTCGTCTTGCCGTTGTTCGTTTCCGCCGCCGACACACCGCCGAACATCGTGATGATCATCTCCGACGACCATCTGTGGAGCGATTACGGCTTCATGGGGCACCAGACCATCCAGACACCGAACCTGGACAAGCTGGCAAGCGAGAGTCTGGCCTTTCGCCGCGGTTATGTGACAAGCAGCCTGTGCTGCCCGAGCCTAGCGACGATCATCACAGGCCAATACCCGCACCAACACAAGGTGACGAGCAACGACCCGCCCCTCGTGCCCGGTGCTGGCAAAAAAAAGGGCCAGGCGAAAGGGCCGGAGTTTGAAGCGGGCCGTGAGGTGATGAGCAAGCACCTCGAAGAAGCAGGCACCCTGCCGACGATGCTGAAACAGAAAGGCTACCTGAGCCTGCAAACCGGCAAATGGTGGCAGAAGCACTACTCACGCGGCGGATTCACCCACGGCATGACCGAAGGCGGCCGCCACGGCGACAAGGGCCTCGACATCGGCCGCAAGACGATGCAGCCGATCTATGACTTCATCGGCGAAGCCAAGCATCAGCAGAAGCCCTTCTTCGTCTGGTATGCGCCCATGATGCCGCACGATCCGCACACGCCGCCGCAGCGCTTGCTCGACAAATACAAGGACAAGGCCCCGAGCATCCACGTGGCGAAATACTGGGCCATGGTGGACTGGTTTGACGAGACCTGCGGCGAACTGGTGAAACACATCGACGACAACGGCATGAAGGAGAACACGATCATCGTCTATGTGACTGACAACGGCTGGATCACCAACCCGCAAACCGGCCGCTACGCGGACAAATCGAAGCAAAGCCAGTATGACGGCGGCCTGCGAACGCCGATCATGATCCGCTGGCCGGGCAAGGTCACGCCGAATATGTCGGACGAACTCGCCCAGTCGATCGACCTCGCGCCCACACTGCTCAAAGCGGCAGGTTTGGAGCCGACGAAGGCCATGCCCGGCATCAACCTGCTCGATGACGCCGCCGTCAACGCACGCAAGACGATCTACGGCGAGTGCTTCACGCACAACTTCGTCGATCTGAACGTTCCCGCCGCCAGCCTGCGCTGGCGCTGGATCGTCGATGGCCATGACAAGCTCATCGTGCCGAACAAAGCCAACCAACCGGATGATGTCGTCGAACTCTACGACCTGAAGGCCGATCCGACTGAGGAGAAGAACCTCGCGGCGGACAATGCCGGCAAAGTGAAAGCGCTGAGCGCCAAACTGGATGCTTGGTGGAAGCCGTGATGACGGACTCATCGTGCCACAAGGTCGTTTGAACTGTCAGGAGCGACTCTTATCATGTCCGCATGAGTTTTGTGCGAACACGCTGGCTTCTTGCGGTGCTGTCCCTGGCGGCCAGCATCTGGCTGATGAAGGCCGCGTTCAAAATCCAGGGCATGGGCGCGGCGGGGCCGGTGATCCTGAGCATGGTGGCGTTCGTGAGCACGGTCCTCCTGATCGCGCCTGAAACGGCCTTCTGGCTGGCAGAACAAATCGCCAGACCGTTCGCGAACCTCTTCTACCCGTCGGACACTTTCAAGAAACCACCCGTCTCCTACCTGCTGGCACGGCGCTACCGGATGGAGCGACGTTTCGAGGATGCCGTGACCCAATACGAGAACATCATCGAGTTTCATCCCGAGGAGCGTGACGCCCATTTGGAGTTGATCGAGCTGGCACGTCAGATGGGTGACGAGGAACTGGCGGACAAATATAATGCGTTGCTGCGTCGTCGTTTTCCTGACCTTGAGCAGGAGCAGGCAGACAATGCGGAAGACGATCCTGACGCCCGCTTCAATTGAGGAACCGGAACTCAGGCGTCGCCCACAGGGTCTGGATGAATCGAGCCCACAGGTCACGCGTCTCTTCGGCCGTCGCATTGCCCGAACCACTGGATTCGATGAATTCCCGCACTTGCGAGCTCTCATTGCCTGTCGGCGGACGCTGCAGCGATTTTTCAAAGGCGATGCGGATGCGCTTTTCCGTGTCCTTAGCCGATTTGAGCACGAGATCGGCCGCGGAACGGGCCTGCTCGATGACTTTGGGCGAATTCATGAGAAACAGCGCCTGCGTGGCCACGGTGCTCGTCGTGCGCTGGCTGATGGGCTGGTTGATGTCGGCGAAGTCGAAGACTTCAAACAGCGGGTGGCGGACGTTGCGAAACGCGGCGGTGTACACGCTGCGGCGTGTGTCGTTGAAGGTGTAGCCGTATTCGAGGTTCTGGATCTTCGAGTCGTTTGCATCGACCGCCGAGGCCTGCACTCCCGGACCGCCGAAACTGCGCTCCAGAGTGTCCGCCGAGACGAGCATGGCATCGCGAATGCATTCAGCATCCAGACGCTTGCGGTTCATGCGGGAGAGGAGGCGGTTGTCGGGATCATGGGTGACCGGCGGCGCGAGCGAAGTCATCCGATACGTCCTGGACATCACCATCTCCTTCACCAGCCGCTTCAGGTTCCAGCCGTCCTCCATAAACTTGATCGCCAGATGATCGAGCAGCTCAGGATGGCTGGGAAGCTCGCCGGTGGAGCCGAAATTATCCGTGGTTCGCACAATGCCGGCACCGAAGAGCCAGTGCCACACGCGGTTGACCATGACACGGGCGGTAAGCGGGTTGTCGCGGGAGGTGATCCACTGTGCCAATTGCAGACGACCACTGGAGTCGGCCGGAATGCTGGGCGCGTTTGGACGCATCGCCGCCTGAATGAATCCGCGTGGCACAGGGGCGCCGAGATTGCGGATGCTGCCGCGGATGTGGACCTTCGCGTCCTCAGGCGCGGTGTCGTCCGCCACCGACATGGCCTCGGGCCGCTCGGGCATGTCCTTCTGCATGGCTTTGAGCTGCTTTTCGAGCTCCGCGAGGCGCGTCTTGAGCTTTCTGGCATTGGGTGACTCTTTGGAGGCCGCCACCTCGGCGACGTCCTTGTCATCGACCGGGAGGAACTGCACGGCATCAACGGTCACATAGCCTTGGGAGGCCGCGTTCGTGATGAGGACGAAGCCCTGGCCGTTTGCCTCAAAGCGGAAGGTGCCCAGGGAGGCGAATTGCAGGCCTTTGAGATTGTCCGTGGCGAGTTTGAAGCTCTTCAAGTCCTCGCCGTCGGCATGCAGGATGGTGGCGGTGGCGCTTTCGGCACGGTTCGGGCCGGCGTTGAAGGCCACGCGCACCTCGTAGCGTCCGGCCTTTGGCAGCTTCGGCGTGAAGGTGATGGTCTTCTCGCCCTTGGCCTCGTTCTGGTCGCTCACATAGCTGGCGCCGATGAAGGGGCCGAAATGCGTGGATGGCTTCCAGAAGCCCACCTTCTGGGCCTCCGTGTCGTCCACGACGATGCCGGGAAGGTCGGACGGGGAGATGGTTTTCTTGCTGCGCAAATCAGCGCTTCCGACATCGCGCAGATCATCCTTGAGTGCCGCGATTTGATCTTTGAGCACGGCCGCCTGCTTTTCATGCGCCTGCATCCGCGTCTCAGCCTCGCCGTCGAGCGGCAAAGGGGTGTCGATCCAGTGCGCGACATTGTCGGTGTAGTTCTTGAGAGTCTTCGTGCTCCGCAGGATGCCGGCCATCGCGTAGTAGTCACGAGTCGAGATGGGATCGAACTTGTGATCGTGACAGCGGGCGCAGCCGATGGTCATGCCGAGAAACGCACGCCCCATGGTGTCGAGCTGCTCATCGACGATGTCCATGCGCAGCATGCCCTTGTCCTGCTCCTCATAATTCGTGGGGCCGAGCGCGAGAAATCCGGTCGCTGTGAGCTGGCGGCGGCGCTGGGCGGCATTCTCATGCGGCAAGAGGTCGCCCGCGATCTGCTCGGTGATCATGCGGTCAACGGGCACGTTGTCACGGATGGATTCGAGAACGTAATCGCGGAAACGCCACGCGTCCTTGAACGGCAGCGAGCGCCCACCACCACTCGACTCCGCAAAGCGCGTGATGTCGAGCCAGTGCGAGGTGAAACGCTCCGCGAAGGCATCGGAAGCGAGAAGAGAGTCAACCATTTGTTCGTAGTCAGACAATGAGATGACCGCGCTACCCTTCTCCTTGTCTGATTGTCTGATTGTCTCCTTGTCCAGAACCGGCGGTAGTCCGGTAAGGTCAAACGACAGCCTTCGCAGAAACGTGGCAGCTTCAGCATCCGGCGCGGGCGTGAGGTTGTTCTCTTCAAGCTTGGCGAGGATGAAGCGGTCGATGTCATTCGCAGGCCATGCGGCGTTCTTCACCGCCGGTGGCGGCACGGCCTTCGGCGGCTGGAAGGACCAGAAACTGGCGTCAGCGCGAGATTGAGTGTGTTTGCCGCCCGCGTTGGCGACGGCATCACGCGGATCGGGCGCTCCAGACTCGATCCAGAGCTCCAAATCGGCGATCTCGCTGTCCTTGAGCTTGCGCTTCGGCGGCATTTTCAAATCGCGGTCGAAGTAGGTGACCGCATGCCAGAGCTTGCTGTCGGTGAGCTTGCCGGGGACGATGGCAGGACCGGAATCCCCGCCCGTCTGCCATCCACCACGCGAATCGAGGCGCAGGCCGCCCTTCTGCTTGTCGGGGCCATGACAGTCGATGCAGTTCTCGATCAGCAGAGGTCGGATCTTCTGCTCAAAATGCGTCATGTCCGCGGCTGAGGCAGCGGTGGCGAGGGTCAGCGAAAACAGGATAGCGCGCATTGGGGGGCGCAAGGCAAACGAGAGGCGTCCCGAGGCTCTTTCACCTCGTGAACAGCATGACGTGATGCTGCTCGAAGCGCTCAACGAGGCGGGTTTCGCGAAACGACGCCGTATCTGCCATGCGGGTGAGGCTGGAGACGGTTTCGGGGAAATCAAAGGATGCAACGTGGGCGCACGCGGCGTCGATGTCCTCGGAGCAGATCGCGGTCCATCGCGTGCGCATGGTGTCGAGGTAGCCTTCGAGATATTGTTCGCGTGTCTGGCCCTCCTCGCGCGCCACATCCACCATGATGAAACAGCCGCCCGGGACCAGCTTCGCGGCACATTCATGGAAGAGCTGCTGCTTCTGCTCCGACTCGAGATGATGCACCGCGAAGCCGGTGAAGATGACATCGAAGGCTGCGGAGGCCTCCCGCACCGCAAGAAGCATGTCCTGGCAGTGAAGCGCGACATCAGGGAGCCCGCGCAGGTAGCCGCGCGCCTCGTCGAGAGCGGTGACGGAGAGGTCCACGCCTTCATATCTCGAAGGCGGGGCAGCCTTCAGACAGGGGGCCAGGAAACGTGTGTTTCCGCAGCCGAGGTCGAGCAGTGTGTAAGCCCCCGCCGCATGCCGCCGACCCAGCATGTCTGCCACGAGAGCATAAATCTCGTGGTGGAACATGTAGTTCTTCGCGGAAAGCGCGTCGTAGAGCGACCAGGAGGTGCGGAACAGGGCGGTTTCGTCGTCAGGCGTGCCGGGGGCGGGCATTGGAACGAATCAGAGCATTTTAGGCCACTGCTGCCAGCCATCACCAACGGCTGCGACGCTCACGCGGAGTGACGATCACGCCGCCGGGACTCAGCGGGCTGCGGTCGCGGCGTTCCATCGGCGTGATGACGCGCCCGCCTGGGCTGTAAGGGCTGCGGGCCGGACGCGGCGTGACATAGCAGGAGGAGAGCGTGGTGAGGGCGAGTGCTGCGAGGAGGAGTCGGCTGTTCATGACGAGCCATTGAACACCGAATCTCGTCAAAGTTGCAAGCCACAACCACGCTGAAGCTGATATTCGGGATGTGGAAAGGGCGGGAATTTTACTTTCGTTTTGTCCGCCCCCTCTAAACTCCGCCACTCATCAAAAAACAACCACCATGACTCCCGAAGAAGCCAAAGCCCAGCTCGACAACCAGGTCCGCGAAATCATCAACTGGCACTTCTCGCCGGAAACCGGCTGCCAGTTCTGGCTGGAGTGGGCGAAGAAGAATTTCGACCCCCGCGGCGTGGTGAACAGCTACGAGGACATCATCGCGAAGTTTGACCACTTCCAGGACGAGTGGCTGCGTGACCTTCAGCCCGAAGTTTGGGTGCCGAAGGCCTTCGAAGGCAAGCCTTTCAACATTTTCGAAACCGGCGGCACCACCGGCATGCCGAAACAGCGCGTCGGCTGGAACGACTTCCGCGTCGATTACGAGGAATTCAGCCACAAGCTCAAGGACGAGCATTTCCCGCAGGGCAAGTCCTGGATCATGGTCGGCCCCACCGGCCCCCGCCGCCTCCGCCTCGCCGTGGAGCACCTCGCCAACTACCGCGGCAGCTCGTGCTACTTTGTGGATCTCGACCCGCGTTTCGTGAAGAAGGTGATCTCGAACAAACAGTTCGATGTCGCCCGCCAATACATGGATCATGTGGTCGATCAGGCCGTCCTGCTGCTGAAGCATCGTAAAATTTCAGCCATCTTCACCACGCCGAAGCTGCTCGAAGCGCTGGCTGAGAAGGTCGATCTGTATGCGGCTGGAATTCGCGGCTGCTTCGTCGGTGGCACCACCATGACTCCGCAGTATGTTCGCTTCATCGTGGAAGAGGTGCTGGAGGGCAAAATCGGCTTCTACCCGACTTACGGGAACACCTTGATGGGCCTCGCCGCCAGCGTGCCGCTGGAGCCGTCGGACAATTTCTCCATCACCTACTACGCCCCGCAGCCGCGTGCCGTGCTGCGCATCGTCGATCCGAAGGCCACCAACAACACCGTCGATTACGACGCCTGGGGCCGCGTGGAGCTCACCACGCTCACGAAGGAGTTCTTCATGCCGCGCTTCCTCGAGCGCGATGAGGCCATGCGCCGCAAACCGCGTGCTCCCTATGCCTGGGACGGCGTCGCCGACGTCCGGCCGTTCGGCGCGATGGAGAAGACCATCGTCGAAGGCGTGTACTGAAGATCTGACAAAGCGTTCCGCAGCCGGAGATGCGCAAGGCGTGTCTCCGGCTTCATTTTGAGGCCGTCAGGGTTGGAAAAGTCCCGTTTGCATTCCCGGTTTCTCACGCTTTAAGACAGGCCTCCCGCTACTCTTGAAGACCCAACTGCACGAGAAGGAATGAAGATCGCTCTGGATGTCATGGGCGGCGATTTTGCGCCCCAAAATCCCATCGGGGGCGTCAAGCTCGCCCTCGAATCCCTGCCTCAACTCACCAAGCTTTTTTTGGTCGGTATTCCGGAGGCCATCGAGAAGGAGATGAAGACCCAGGGTGTCTCCAGCCCGAAAATCGAGATCGTGCCCGCGAGCCAGGTGGTGGACATGGCCGACAGCGGACTCGACGCCGTGCGCAAGAAGAAGGACAGCTCCATCAGCGTCGCGGTGGACCTCGTGAAAAATGGCAAGGCGGACGCAGTCGTCAGCGCCGGCCACACGGGTGCCGCGGTAACAGCTTCGCTGATCAAGTTGCGCACGCTCACGCACATCGAGAGACCGGCCATCGCATCCGTAATGCCCTCGCTGACGAAGCACTGGGTGCTCATTGACGCCGGGGCCAATCCCGACAGCGAACCCGCGCACCTCGTCCAAAATGCGATCATGGGCAGCGCCTACGCCCGCCATGTGCTCGGACGCGAGAATCCAACGATCGGCCTCATGTCAAACGGCACCGAGGAGGAGAAAGGCAACGCGCTCTGCAAGGAGACCGGCAAGCTGCTGCGCCACACGGCGGGGTTGAACTTCATCGGCAATGTCGAGGGGCATGACGTCTGGGACACGCCGCCGGATGTCGTCGTTTGCGATGGTTTCACCGGCAATGTCATTTTGAAGAACGCCGAGGCGCTCTCCCACGCAATCTTCAGCATGGTGAAAAGCGAGATCAAAGCCGGCTTCTGGACGAAGATCGGCGGCCTGCTGGCCAAACCAGCCTTCAAGCGCGTCCACACGCGCACCAACCCCGACGAGGTTGGCGGCATGCCGCTGCTGGGGCTCAACGGCATTACCATCATCTCCCACGGCAGCGCATCTCCGCTTGCCATGAAGAACGCCATCCGGCAGGCTTGCGAGAACGTGAAACATCAGGTGAACCCGCACATCGAAGCCGCCGCCACCGCTCATTCCATCGCCCTCCATGCCCGCTCCTAGTTCCCAGCCTTTCTGCGCCTCCAGCATCATCGGCACCGGCAGCTTCATGCCGGAAAAAGTGCTGACCAACGACGACCTCTCCAAGATCGTCGATACCAATGATGAGTGGATCACCACGCGCACCGGCATCAAGGAACGCCGCATCGCCGCCGCCGACCAGGCCACCAGCGATCTGGCCGCAGAGGCCGCACGGCGGGCGATGGCCGACGCCGGCGTCAAAGCGGAGGAAATCCAGCTCATCATCGTCGCCACGGTCACGCCGGACATGTTTTTCCCCTCCACCGCCTGCTTTGTGCAAAAGAAGATCGGTGCAACGAACGCGGTCTGCTTTGACATCTCCGCCGCCTGCTCCGGCTTCCTGTATGCGCTGCAGGTCGCACGTCATTTCATCAACACCGGCAACCGCACCACCGCGCTCGTCATCGGCGCGGAAAAGCTCAGCAGCCTCGTGAACTGGAAAGACCGCAACACCTGCGTGCTTTTCGGCGACGGTGCAGGCGCCGTTGTCATCCGTCGTGCGGAGGAAGGCGCGGAAGCACCCGGCCGCGTGCTTTCCACCGTCATGGGCAGCGATGGAAACCTCGCCGACCTGCTCAAGGTGCCCGGTGGAGCCTCCGCCTGCCCCATCACGCCGGAAAACGTCGAATCGCGTCCGAACACCATCCACATGGAAGGCCGCGAGACCTTCAAACATGCCGTCACCCGCATGCTGGAGGCCTCCCAGCAGGCCTTGGAAATCGCCGGTCTGAAGGCGGAGGACGTGTCGCTCGTCATTCCGCATCAGGCCAACGCGCGCATCATCGGCGCCATCGCCGAGCGCCTCGGCCTGCCGGAGGACCGTGTGTTCATGAATCTCGACAAATACGGCAACACCAGCGCCGCCACCATCCCCGTCGCCCTCGACGAGGCAAACAAGGCCGGCCGCCTCAAAAAAGGCGATGTGATCCTCCTCGTCGCCTTCGGCGGCGGGTTCACCTGGGCCAGTTCCGTCGTGCGCTGGTAGGTTCTGGGAGCGCGGCACTCCGCTGACGTCCGGCTGGACATGGAATTGCGCTTTGCATCGCAGCGCAACCCGCCATATTCGCCGCCCCTCGTTCCCATGGCCCCCAAGCGCATCGTTCTGAAATTCGGCTCCGGCATTCTCACGCGCAAAGACGCGCCCGAGCCGGATCCCGTGCAGTTGCGCAAGCTCGTCGAGGCCGTGGCCCTGCTCAAACAGGCCGGACACCACGTCGTCGTCGTCAGCAGTGGCGCCGTCGCCTCCGGCTTGAAGCCCATGGAGTTCAAGCAGCGCCCCTCGGACATGATCACGCTCCAGGCGCTGGCCGCCGTGGGCCAGACACACCTCATGCACGCCTACGAGTCGCTCCTTCGCGACCACGGCCTGCACGTCGCCCAGTTGCTCGTCACGCACGAGGACTTCGAGAACGCCGACCGCGCCCCGCGTGTCAAAGCGGTGCTCGACAGGCTCATCGAGTTCTCCCAAGTCGTCCCCGTCATCAATGAGAACGACTCCGTTGCCGTCGAGGAGCTTCGCTACGGCGACAACGACAAGCTCTCCTCCCGAGTCGCCCGCTTCTGGAACGCCGACGTGCTCATCCTCCTCACCAGCGCACCAGGATTGCTCCGCGACATGAAAAAACCCGAGGAAGGGCCGATCCCCGTCGTCACCAACGTCGATGACGTGATCCACCACGCCGAGCAGGAAAAATCCACCCTCGGAACCGGCGGCATGATCTCCAAACTCCGCGCGGTTCAAGACGCCGTGCATGGCGGCGTCGAATGCATCATCGCCTCCGGCCGTCACGCGGAGCAAATCCCTTCCCTGCTCAACGGTGCGGGCGTGTGCACTCGTTTCCCTGCCAAAACCGCAAACTAAGAACAGCGAACCGAAACTTCCCCTCATGTCCGACACCGCCACGCTTCTGATCCACTGCCCGGACCGTCCCGGCCTCGTGCATGACGTCACCGGCTTCATTTCGTCGCATCAGGGGAACATCATCGACCTTCAGCAGCACATCGACCCGGATCAAGACGCGTTCTTCATGCGTCTGGAGTGGAGTCTCGAGAATTTCACGCTCGAAAAAGAGGAGATCGAGTCACGGCTGCAGCCCATGGCACGGCGACACGAGATGCAGATGCGCCTCAGCTTCGCCAGCCAGCGCAAACGCATCGCCCTTTTCGTCACGAAGGAGAATCACTGCCTCTATGACCTCCTCGCCCGCCACGAGGCCGGGGAGCTACCGGTGGACATCCCCGTCATCGTCTCGAATCACGAGACCCTGAAGCCCGCAGCGGAGCGGTTTGGCATTCCCTTCCGTCATTTCGCCATTACCAAGGAAAACAAGGCCGCGCAGGAGCAGTCGATGATCGCGTTGTTGAAACAGGAGCGCATCGACACCGTCGTGCTCGCGAAATACATGCAGATCATCGGTCCCGCGATGATTGCCGAGTTCCCGAACCGCATCCTCAACATCCACCACAGCTTCCTGCCCGCCTTCGTCGGTGCGAAGCCCTACCATCAGGCCTTCCAGCGTGGCGTGAAGATCATCGGCGCCACCAGCCACTACGTCACCGCCGATCTCGACGAAGGCCCGATCATCCACCAGGACGTCATGCGTGTCAGCCACGAGGACACCGTGAACGACCTCGTCCGCCTTGGCCGCGATTTGGAAAAAACCGTCCTCGCCAAAGCCCTCTGGTGGCATGTGCGCGACCGTGTTCTTGTCTTCAAGAACAAGACCGTCGTTTTTGATTGAGCCACCTCACCGCCTACGCGCCAGCTTGAATGGCAGCGTCTTCAAATTGCTGCTGCAAGGCCCCGGCGTGTCCACCCACAGCATGCGGGCAGCGATTTTGTCATAGGCACGACGATGAGCGACAGCGGCTTTGACCGCGACGACGGACAGTTTCTCCACCGCGATGCCCTGGCTGTGCCACTGGCCGAGATCAAAGGGCGGCGTCTTCACGCTGGTGATGAGAATCGTCAGACCGGCATGCCTCACGACGGCACAGCGCCCCATATCGAACACATCGCCGCACATGCTGGCAAGATGGCTGTTCTTGTCCTCCAGTTCGAAACGACCGTCGTTGAGGGCGATCAACTCAACCTCCAGTTCCACCGGCCCCGGATCCAGCCGGCTGCCTTTGCCGCCGAGTTGAATGCGCCGCGCGCCTGCTTCAAGTTCACGCACCGACTGCGGATCGCAGAGACAAATCGCCGCGTTTTCGACGCGATGATCGATCAAGGCCCGCAGCAGGCCCGTGCTGTCCCCTGGCGCGCCACCGCCGATGTTGTCTGACGGCTCCACCAGCACGGTCAGGCCTTCGCGAAGCGGTTTGAGCTGCTTCAGCACCTCATCGGCAGGAGGATCGGTGATCTCCGCCAGATGACTGAGTTCACGCGCACGTTTAGCCAGCGCTTCAAGCTGCGGCGTCGCATCTCCCGTCGAGCAGGCGACAAAACTCACGCCCGTGTCCGGCGTGTCGGCAAAACTGAAACCCGCAACGACGCTCATCGCCCAAAGCGACTCGTCCTCGCCCTCACACTGACGTGCCATGGCCTCCAGCGTGCGCATGGGATCGTTCGCCGTGCCGGTCCCGGTCGGCGGCCAGAGCAGGCCTGGCTGTTTGATCTGTATGCGTGGACGCTGGCCGGTGGTAAGGCAACGGTTCAGCAAACGCGCCGCGATCAAACCGGCTTCACGCGCATCCGTGTGCGGATTTTCCCGATAGCCGACGAGGCAGTCGGCCAGTTCTGACATCGCAGGCGAAAAATTGGCGTGAAGATCGAAGACGCCAAAGATGGGCATCTGCGTGATCTGACGCAAGCGGCGCAGCACCTCCCCTTCGACATCGACAATCGTCTGCGCGGCCATCGCACCATGAAGAACGAGGTAAACAGCGTCATAACCGCCTTTTCGTGCGACGGGAGCCACATCGTTCCAAAATTGTTCGATGACCTCGTCTTCCACAATGGCCGAGGGCTGGGCGCGGTAATCCGCCGCAGGCATCATCTGCCAGCCAAACTCATCCGCGAGCTCCAGAACGCCGCCGAGCGGGGAACTGTCGCCTTTGCACGCCAGCATCTCATCACCACGCCGGACCTGGAAATCGCTCAATGAGGTCTTTCCATCGAGAAAAGTGTGCGTTTCGTGAAAAAGTCCGGCGATGAGGATGCGTGGCATGGCTGCACATTAACGCACGATCACCCGCGATCCTGGCCGGATGAGTTGCGGAAGACGGATCGCGTCCCAGTTCGCAAAACGCACGCACCCGGCGCTGCGGCTGCGCCCGATGGTGCGGGGCAGCGCGGTGCCATGCAGGCCGATCCCGCTTTTGCTCAAGCCGCACCAGATGATGCCGACCGGACTGTTCGGGCCGGGCGGCAGTTGATAGGCCTCATCGCCACGCACGCCTTCTTCGAGGAACTGCTTGTCGTAGCGGAAGCTGGGCGTGTTCATGATCGACTTCACCTCCCACTGGCCCACGGGTATGAACTGCGGCTTACCCGGTGTGATCGGAAAAGCGGCCAGCATCATCTCCCTCTCGCTGTAAACGGCGGCCATGCGCTCAGTCGTGTCGATCACGATGGTGTGGGAGCTCAGCGCGGGATCGGACTTGTAGCTCTGCATCGGCTTCACCTCCTCGATGCGAAAGGAGCGCACGTTCGGCACGACGACGATGTCGCCGGGCTTGAGCGTGTTCATGTTCTTCTTCGGATTGATCAATCCGAGAAAGCTCTCGTCAGTGTGAAAGCGCTCGGCGATCAATTCAGCAAGACTGCGGTAAGCCATGAAGGGAAATTTGGCCTGCTCCTCCGGCTCTTCCGGCAGATGCGGGTTCACAAACGGAAGAAGGTCGGCCTTGATCTTGTAGGCCGCGTAAGGGACCGGCACCTCGCGCTCCGCAGCCTCCTGTGCATGCGCCCAGTTGTAGAGGTCGCGATGGCCGTGGGCGTAGTTGTAGTTCACCACCGCCTTGTAGGTGAACTCGCCGATCGCCCCGTCGATCTTGCCGGGGCCGAAAAGGTTGCGGTCGAGGAAAATCTGGATGCGCAGCACCGTGTCGCGGTCCTTCGGCACGGAGGGATCGTCCTTGGCGGGCCCCGCATCTTGCGCACGGGCTGCCGTGGAAAGCAGGGCGATGAAAAGCAGTCGTTTCAGCATCGGCGCATGCTAATTCAGCACGGCGAATGAGCAAGGCGGCGCGAGTCCTTGCCTCAAACGAATCCGCCGCGTAGCATTCCCGCCCACATGCCCGTCACCGTCACCGAAACCCGCACCCTGGAGCAGCTCCGTCAGCATTACGACGTGGAGCGCGAACTCGCCGACCGGTTGCGCCACGCCACCAAAGAGCAGCGCCGTACGCTCTACTCCGAGGTCTATGACGAGCTCTTCAAACGCGTGCCGCTGCACCCGCAGCACACGAACAAGGCCGATCCTGCACGCCTCGCCGCCGATGTGGCGGAGAAGATGGAGATCGTCACGCCCTTCCTGGACCAGGACGCCGTCTTCCTGGAAGTCGGCCCCGGCGACTGCGAATTCGCCAAAACTGTCGCGGAAAAAGTCGCACGTGTGCTGGCGATCGACGTCTCGGATGAGATCACCCGGAAACGCGAACTGCCGGAGAATTTGCAGCTCGTCATCTCTGATGGCAGCTCGATTCCCGTTGAGCCAAACAGCGTGGATGTGGCCTACAGCAATCAGTTGATGGAGCACCTGCATCCAGACGATGCGCTCGATCAACTGCGCGGCCTGCACGCCGCGCTGATGCCTGGCGGCGTTTACATCTGCATCACGCCCAGCCGCCTGACCGGCCCGCATGACATCAGTTGTGAGTTTGACCGCGAGGCGACCGGTTTTCACCTGAAGGAATACACCGTGGGCAATCTGGCCGCACTGTTCCGCCAAGTCGGCTTTGCCAAAGTCCGCATCATCTTCGGCGGGCGCGGAAAATTCATGCTGCTGCCCGCGTGGACGGCCACGATCTTCGAAAATCTGCTCGCAGTCCTGCCCCATGCCCTGAGGAATGCCGTCGCGCTGAGGCCACCCTTCCGCTGGCTTTTTGGCGTCAGGCTGGCAGGCTTCAAAAGCTGATCCGCCCCTCATGAAAGCGCTCTTTGTCACCCTGCTGATTTTCGCCGCCGCGTTCTTGATCTACGACCGCTTCATCACGCCTGCGGGAAGACGCGTCGTGTTTGAAAATCCGCCCCTGGAACTGCCGAAGGACTCGAAAACCGGCCGCGTCCACACCACGCCTGCACCACGACCACCTTCTGATTCCCCCGCCCCGGTTCACGTCCCTGCGGGTGATGGTTTCATCCCGCCGAGAATCGAATCCCTCGAGTCGCTGACGAAAAACTGGACCGTGTTTCCACCAACGGCCTTCCCGCGACAGGTCAAGCTCAGCAAGCCGGTGCAACTGCGCATGACCGGCGGCAGTTCGACACTGCCCGCAGGTTCCACCGCCTTCGCCCTCGGCGCGCAGGCCAATGTGCTGATCATCGCGCCGACACAGACCTCGCAGGCACGCGGCCAGACCTTTGTGCATGACACGGACATGCCTACGCAGGTGCGTGAGTCGTATGAACGCTGGAAAAAAGGCCGCATCGAGATGGCGCAGGCCGCTTGGAAAAAACAGCAGTCAACCGCCACGGCCGCCGCCACCACGATGGTCAGCATGCCTCACGCCGTCGAGGCGACGGGCGCTCCGAAGCGCAACGGCGATGGCAGCTACGACCTCCTGCTCGCCAGCATGAAGTCCGGCCAGGTCACCGACATCAAGCCGGCTAAAATCCAGCGCTGGGGCACCCCGCAGGCCCGCACCATCGACAACAAGCCCACGTGGGCCGTCAGCGTGTTTTATGAAACGATGGCCTTCTGCGGCCCCATCGACGCCGAAGCCCAGGCGCATGTGCGTGAAGGCAGGGTCGTGCGCTGGATTTATCCCGGTTCGGGCGAACCCGTGCCGTGAGTGGTGTGAGACAGGCTGCCAGCCTGTTGGGCTCGGATCGGAACAGGCTGGCAGCCTGTTTCACGGTTCTTACTCCTGCCTCAGCGACTGCATCCAGCGGTCGAGTTGCTGCATCAGCTCTGGCGGACCGTCTTCCGGGAAGTTTTCGATGAGCCAGCTCACATCTTCGCGCGCGCCGGCCTTCTCGCCGAGGCGCTGACGCATCTGGGCTCGGGTGAGGCGCTCAACGGCGGCTTTGGGATCGATCGCTAGCACGAGGTCGAGATAAGGAAGCGACTCACGAACCGAGCGTGTCTCGTCAAAGCTGGAGCCCAGCAGGTTGCGCAGCATGCGCAGCAAAATCGCCTGCTTGGTGGTCGGCTTGAGCGCCTCCTCCGGAAAATCACCGGAGTCGCTCAATTGCAGGGCCGCCTGCTCCACGGTCAGTTCCTTGCCATTTTCAAACACATCCACGAGTTGCAGCTCGCCTTCGGGCCCGTCCCGGTAGCCGACCATGAATTTGCCGGGCAGCGGCACTCCAAAAACTCCCTGAACTCCAAGTTTCGCCGCGAGCTCCACATAGAGCACGCTCAGCGTGATCGGCAGGCCTTCGCGATCGTCGAGCACCTCGTTCATGTAGCTGTTGCTGCGGCTTTCGTAATCGCCACGGCTGCCGTGGAAGCCGTTTTCCTCGAACAAGTAGCGGTTCAGCCGCTTCACGGCGGGAATGGTGCCCTTCTTGATCTCGGGATCATCCTTCAAGTCGGCGATCATGGCCTTGAAGGCATTCAAATAGGAGTTGATGTCAATTTCGGGATTGTCGTGACGCGAGAGCAGGAGCGTGCAGCGCAGAAGGTTGATCTCCGGTTCGGGCTTCTTGAGTTCAGCCAGGATTTCCTTCGTCATCGCCCGGCGATGCAGCTCGCGTTCGAGTTCGCGAAGTTTGGCGGCTTCTTCTTCGAGCTTCTTACGCTGCTCGCTGATCACGCGGCGAGCAGCAGCCGGGTCGGTGAGGAGTTTGTCGAGCGTCTGATCGCGTGTGGACGCCTGGGCGAGATTTGCTTCGATCTCATTGCGGAACTTCGAGGCCAGCGCAGGCTCCAGCGGCTTTTCCGTGAGGTCCGCACCGATGCGGAAGCCGCGGAAGTCCGCCACCGTAGTGCGGAATTTGCACAGGCCCGCCATGCCACCACGCAGGCCGGTGTCATCGGTCTCGATGACCTTCTTGCCGTTCACAAAGCAGGTGATCTTCTCCGGCTCCACCCGCACACGCAGCGCGTTCCAGTCTCCCGCCGTGTAAGCCTCGCTCGGCACATCGGCGAGGATCGTCCATGAGTACACATCCGGCCCGTCGAAGCGTGTCAGGCGCAGCTTGCCGCCGGAAGGATAGAAGCCGTAGTGCCTGTCCCCACCGTCCGAGCAGAATGCCAGGCCCGCTGCGCCGCTCTCGTCATCCAGCTTCACAGTGGCAGCGATCTCGAAGGTATCCTCCGGCACTTTTTGCGTCGAAAGACACAGCGCACGACCGCCGAAGCCGTCGCCAGGCAGATCAGCGTGGATGATGCCCGCGTGCTGTGACCACTGCGAGCCGAGATGCAGCTTCCAAAGCTTCGGATTGAGAACGCCGATCGTCAGCCAGCGGCTCATCGGCACCGGATTGGGCTTTTCGATCAGCTCCTTCACGGCGTTCACCGGCATGGCAAAGCCCAGGTTGTCCGTCTTAATGTGCTTCAGGGTCAGGATGCCGAGCACCCTGCCCTGCATGTCGAGCAAGGGACCGCCGCTGTTTCCCTTCTCGATCGGGATGGCCACCTGCAGCATGTCGTTGCCATCGATCTCCCGCGTCGCCGAGAGCACGCCTTGAACAATGCTGAAGGCGAGACCCTCCGGCGCGCCCATCGCCACCACGCTCTCACCCTGGCGCACCTTGTCCGAGTCGCCGAGCGCAAGCGGCTTCAGACCTTTCGCCTCGATCTTGAGCAAGGCGAGATCCCGATGCGCATCCGTGGCGTGCACGGAGGTCACCGCGTGCGTTTTGCCATCATTCATCTCCACCTGGAGGCGGCGTGCCTCGCCGATCACATGCAGGTTCGTGGCGATGAGCCCGTCCGCACTCACGATGAAGCCCGAGCCGATGCCATCCGCTCCGTCACGCCCAAGCTGCGTGATCTTCACCAGCGAGGGCGCAATGCTCTCCGCGAGGTCGGCGGTGGTTTGAGCCTTTGACGGAGGCGATTTTGTCTTCGGAGCAGCTTCCACCACGGAACACATGGAATACACGGAAAAAATCAGAGGAAGGAACTTCATGGTGAGCGGGTGGCTTTGCGGGGCTGGAGGTGAATTTTAGAACCGCTAATATGACGCTGAGTTGACGCTAATGATGAAATGCATTTATCAGCGTCAGATTAGCGTCTTATCAGCGGTTTAAACCAGTTCTTTTGCCCCAATCCATGAGCATGCCCCGCGCCATCCTGTTGTCCCTGCTAGCTTTGCCGGCATTCGCCGCCGACTTCCCCGCCATCTACGACACGGAAAAAGGCGCTCCCATGCCAGCCGAGGAGGCCGCGGCCACGATGGAACTGCCGCCGGGCTTCAAATGCGTCGTCTTTGCCGCGGAGCCGGATGTGCGCCAGCCCATCGGCATCGCGTGGGATGCGCGGGGCCGCCTCTGGGTCGCAGAAAACTACACCTACTCTGAGGCACCGCCGCGCTGGGACACGAAGCTGCGCGACCGCCTCATCATCCTCGAAGACAAGGACGGCGATGGCAAACACGACGGCCGGAAGGTCTTCTGGGAGGGCGGCAGCTACCTCACCAGCGTCGAGACCGGCTACGGCGGCGCGTGGGTGCTGCACAACGGCACGCTCAGCTTCATCGCCGACAAAAACGGCGACGACACACCCGATGGCGAGCCCGAGGTGCTGCTCGATGGCTTCAACGTGAAGACCATTGGCCACAACATCGTCAACGGCCTGCGCTGGGGCCCGGACGGCTGGCTTTACGGCCGCCACGGCATCACCGATACCTCCGCCGTCGGCGCACCCGGCACGCCGTTGGAAAAGCGCACCAAGATCAACTGCGGCATCTGGCGCTACCATCCCACGCGGAAGGTCTTTGAAGTCGTCTGCCACGGCGGCACGAACTCCTGGGGCCACGATTGGAATGCCGAGGGCGAGCTCTTCTGGATCAACACCGTCATCGGCCACCTCTGGCACGGCATTCCCGGCGCCTACTACCGCCGCATGTTCGGCACGCACCTCAATCCGCACGTCTATGAAGTCATCGAGCAAACCGCCGACCACTTTCACTGGGATGCCGGCGCGGAAACCTGGAGCGACATCCGCAAACTCGGCGTCACCGGTAAGACTGACACCCTTGGCGGCGGCCATGCCCACGTCGGCATGCTCATCTATCAAGGCGGCCTCTGGCCGGAGAAATACCACGGTGCCGTCCTCACCTGCAACCTGCACGGCAACCGCATCAACATGGACACCCTCCACCGCGAAGGCTGCGGTTACGTCGGCAAGCACGCGCCTGATTTCATGAAGGCCAAAGACAAGTGGTTCCGCGGCATCGACCTCCTCACCGGCCCCGACGGCAACGTCTTCGTCGCCGACTGGAGCGACAGCGGCGAATGCCACGACAACGACGGCGTCCACCGCAGCAGCGGCCGGATTTACAAGATCGTGTATGGCGAGCCGAAGAAGGCGGAGCCAATCAACGTGGCGGCGATGAAGGATGAGGAACTTGAGCGGCTGATGGTGGGGCCAAACAATTGGTGGGATCGCATGGCGTTCCAACAGCAATATGAACGTGGAATAGATTTGAAACCCTCACGAAAGCCGCTGCCATCTACGGTGTTGGCGGAAAGCGATGATGGTTTGGACCGATTGCATCTAGCGTCATCGCTTCAGCTACATGAGTTGAAAAATCGCTGGCCCATCGCCACCGCGCTCGCGCAGCACGATGAAGATGCCAACGACCGTCAGCAGCCGCTCATGATCTGGTATGGCATCGAGCCAGCGGTGGCGGCAGAGCCGATAAAGGGCGTGGAGCTCATCCGCGAGGCGAAAATCCCCACCGTGCGCCGCCTCGTCGCCCGCCGCATCGCCGAGATGATCGAGGACAAGCCCGAGGCCGTCGATGCGCTCGTGGCGCTGATGACGGAGCGTGCCGACGTGCGCGAGGATGTGCTCGCTGGCATGGCAGCTGGATTGGACGGCTTCAGCAGCGCGAAAAAGCCCAAAGGCTGGGATGAGTTCGTAGTTCGGGCTTCAGCCCGTTCTGGTGAAGGGAACGACGAAGAGCGGGCTAAAGCCCGAACTACGTACATCCAAACCCTCTCCGCCCTCTTCGGCAGCGGCCGGGCCATCGACGAACTCATCGTCCTCGTCAAAAACGCCGATGGGGATGCCAACGCCCGCTTGAACGCCTTCAAGAGCCTCACACGCACCCCCAAGCCCGAATTGCTCGCGGTCATCCGCACGCTCATCAACGACAAGGTGCTCGGCACCGTCGCTCGCAGCGCGTTGGCAGCGTATGACGATCCCAGCATCCCGAAACAGCTCACGGGCTCGTGGCCGGAGCGCAGCCAGGAGCAGCAAGCCGCCACCGTGGCCACGCTGACCTCCCGCGCCTCCTATGCCAAGGTTTTGCTCGAAGCCGTGAAGGCCGGCAAAGTGCCTGCGGCGGCCATTTCACCCTTCCAAGCCCGCCAGATCCGCAATCTCGGCGATGAAGCCGTCACCAAACTCCTCACCGAAGCCTGGGGCGAGATCCGCGACACGCCGGAGGCCAAAAAAGCCGAGTTCGCCAAGTGGGAAGCCGTTTTGAAGCCCGAAGCCCTCGCCAAGGCCGACAAGTCCAAAGGCCGGATGATGTTCACCGCCGTGTGCAGCGCCTGCCACAAGATGTACGGCCAGGGCGGAGCCATCGGCCCCGAACTCACCGGCAGCGACCGCCGCAACCTCAAATACCTCCTCGAAAACATCCTCGACCCGAGCGCCGTCGTGCCCGCCGACTTCCGCGTGAGCATCTTCCAGCTCAAAGACGGCCGCACCCTCACCGGCGTCATTCCCGAGCAAACCGAGCGCACCCTCACCATCCAAACACCCGCCGAGCGCCTCACGATCGAACGCACCCAAATCGTCAAACAAGAGCAGATGGCCCAAAGTTTGATGCCGGAAGGCCTGTTGGCCGCTTTGGGCGAAGAGAATGTGCTGAACCTCATCGCTTACCTGATGGGCGAAGGGCAGGTGGAGATGCCGAAGTGAGCTGGATTGATCGCGACAGCGTCTTGGAGTGCGCCGGCCCTCCGGCGCTTTCGGGCGTCGTTTGGCCCGCGAAAAGCTCCAGAGGGCTGGAGCATTGATTCGCTTCGCTCACCCTCCGGGCAGCCTACGGCTGTCTATCTTCGCTGCGCTTCGGTTCCAAAACGCTGTCGCGCACTTGAATGACTAATGGTTTGCGCAACCACCTTCATTCGCCATTCGTCATTCTGGTTTCGTCATTCTCCCTCCCGCATGGCTTCAATTTTCGACTGGATCGCCGCCGCACGCCCGAAAACCCTCGGAGCCGCCATCGCGCCTGTGGCGGTGGGTTGTGCGCTGGCAGAGAAGATCTCGGGCAAGCTCGACTGGACGCTGGCGCTCTGCACGCTGGGAAGCTGCGGGGCGCTGCAGATCGCGACGAATTTCTTCAATGACGCGCTGGATTCGATCAAAGGAGCGGACACGCAGGCGCGCATCGGGCCAAGACGGATCACGGCGAGCGGCGCAGCATCTGCGAAGGCGGTCAATGTGGCCGCGTGGATGATGCTTGGTTTGGCGACGCTGCTGGCCCTGCCGCTGTTTGAGGCACGCGGGCTGCCGATCTTGTTCATCGGCATTCCATCTCTTTATTTTTGCTTTGGTTACACCGGCGGGCCAGTGCCGCTGGCGTATCGCGGGCTGGGAGAGCTGTTTGTGATCCTCTTTTTCGGCCTCGTGGCGGTGACGGGCACGGCCTTCGTGCAAACAGGCGAGTGGTATGAGGCGGCGGTCGTCGCCGGATTTCAAATCGGCTGCCTGAGCACGGTCCTCATCGCCATCAACAACCTACGGGATGTGGCGGAAGACCGGCAAACCGGAAAGAAGACGCTGGCGGTGCGGCTGGGTGTGGGATTTGCACGGGCGGAGATCGTGCTGCTGATCGTCGCGGCGCATGCGGCGGGAATTTACTGGTTCACGCAAGGCTGGGAGCGTGCGTTCACGCTGCCGCTGGCGACGCTGCCGATCGGGTTGTTTGTTGCGTGGCGCGTGATCGTGGAACCGCCGAGCCGGGGTCATAACCGCCTGCTGGCGATGAGCGGAGCACAGTTGCTGGCTTTCGCAGCGCTGATGTGCTGGGGAATCGTGAAGGCGAAGGATGTGATGCCCTGAAAATGTCGAATGACGAATGCGGAATGACGAAGGAAGGTCTCTGCCAGGAAATGACGATGCCTATCTATGTGCATGAGTACCTGCTGCGCAGCGGCGTGGCGCTTAACGCGGTGTCGCAGCGGCGGGTGTTTGCGGGTGCCTTGATCTGCGTGGATGGCGGCTATGGCTGCGTGCATCCGTGGCCTGAATTTGGCGACGAACCAGTGGAGGAGCAGCTTCGTCTGCTCAGCGAAGGTGTGACGACCCCGGTGACGGCGATGGCGCTGCGCTGCGCGGAGATCGACGGCGCGGCACGACGCGCGGGCGTGAGCCTGTTTGAGGGGCTAGAGATTCCGCGCAGCCATTACTCGTGGAGTTTTGCCACGGACACCGAGGCGCAGATGCAGCGCGTGATGGAGGAAGGCTGGCCGGCGATCAAGGCGAAGGGTTTTGCGAATTACGGCGAGACAATCCGCTTCCTCGAAGGCTGCGCGAAGCGATTTGAGGCCCATGGAGTGCGACTGCGAGTGGATTTCAACGGCGTGCTGGACCGATTCACATTTGAGAAGTTCGTCGAGTTCATGCCGCTGCGAGTTTATCGAGCCTTGGATTTCGTGGAGGACCCCTTTCCCTATGACGCGGAGGCTTGGGAAGCCGTCCGGCAGCGCTGGGGTGTGCGTCTGGCGCTCGACAAAGGCTGGAAGAGCGGCACGCACGGGTTTGATGCGGTCGTGGTGAAGCCTGCGCGGCGCGACTGGCGAACGGTGGCAGCAACGCATCCCGAAAGCCCCCTCGTGCTGACTTCGGCGATGGATCATGCGCTTGGGCAAGTGTTTGCGGCCTACGAGGCGGCAGTGGCGCTGACGGAAGGCCAGGCGTTGGACTTTTGCGGCCTGTGCACGGAGCATTTGTTCGAGAAGGACGAGTTCTTCGAGCGCGTGCGCTCACATGGCGGCTTTCTGGAGGCGGACCGCAGCGGCGGCGGACTGGGGTTTGGCGAAGTTCTGGAGGCACTGCCATGGCGACGTCTTTGACGCTCACGAATGAGTTTCGGAATGATGGGAACGTGTGGGTCGCCGAACAGGAACGCACGCCAGAAGGCTCATCACTGGCCGATTTCGCGATGCATGAGTTGAAGATCCCGGACGGGTGTTTTTTCCAAACAAGCGGCTCAGAAGGCAGACGCAAGTGGGTGGGGCTGACCAAGGATGCCATGCTCGCCTCTGCAAAGGCGGTGAACGCGCATTTTGGCATCACCAGGCTTGATCATTGGCTGCTGGCGCTGCCCACGCATCACGTCGGCGGCTTTGGTGTGCTGGCACGAGCTTTCCTGAGCGGCAGCAAGGTGACAAAACTGGATGAGAAATGGAGTGCCGGCGCATTTGCTCGTCTCTGCGAGCAATCGGGCGCGACGCTGGCATCGCTGGTGCCGACGCAGGTGTTTGACCTGGTGGCGGCGAGGCTGGCGGCGCCGAAGCCAATGCGCGTGGCGCTGGTGGGCGGCGGCGCGATGAGCGCCGATCTGGAGCAGGCCGCGCTGGCTCTTGGCTGGCCGGTGCGAAGGACGTACGGGATGACGGAAACGGCGTCTCAAGTGGCCTCGCAGACCACCGAGGATGGCGAGATGGAGGTGCTGCCGATCTGGAAGCTGAGCACAGATGCCGAGGGCGTGCTCACCGTGCGCGGCGAGGCTTTGGCAAAGGGCTACGCGACGCAGGAGAATGGAGAATGGCGCTGGGAGCCGATCTCAGCGGAAACGGGACTGCGGACACGGGATCGTGTGAGTTTGCATCGCGATGGGACGAAAAAGTTTTTGCGCTTCGTGGGGCGCGATTCGGGAATCGTGAAGATTTTGGGCGAGTTGGTGGCCTTGGGACCGATCCAGCAGCAAATCGAAGCGCTGCGGCTGAAGCTGGGGCTTCATGGTGGCGACGCGGCGGTTTGCGATCTGCCGGACGCACGCAAGGAGTCACGATTGGTGCTGGTGGTGAGCGGCATAAGCGCTGGTGATGCCGCCAGATTACAAAACGGCCTCAACAAGTTGTTGAGGCCGTTTGAACAAATTGCGGAGGTTTGCGAAGTGCCGTGCATTCCTCGTGGCGAACTCGGAAAAGTGCGCGCGGAGGAACTGCGAAAGCTTATTTCGCCTTCGAAGCCGAGCCATCCAGCGGTGTGATGACGGGACGGTCCTTCATCTCGGGGGAGATGAGGAAATTCTTCGGGTCGGTAGGATCGGGGACGAAGGAGATCAGGAAAAGCTCCTCGATCTTGTCCGTCAGCGTCTCCTGGGAGGTGCGGACGGTGGCATGGACGTAGCCTTTGTCCTTTTCAGAAACGAGGCCGAGCACGGTGATTTTGAGCGTTTCCTGCTTCCTTTGAGTCGCCTCAGGGGTGAGCTTGAGCTTTTTGTGCCATGCCTCGCGGTCTTTTTGATAAAACTCCTGCGGTGTCATTTTTTCCAACTCACCGACGCCTTTGACGTTGTACCCGGCGAGCATGGTCTCCTCATCGCTCATGGTGGGGGCGGATTTGATGATCTGCACTGTCTCGCGCTGGCGGCGCTCCAAGGAGGCGGGCACCAGCATCTGGGACGCGGTCTTCCAATCCTGCAACACGACGGCCGTGAGATACTTTTTGACCAGCGCCGCGCAGGGATGGTCGAGCGGCAGCGGCTCGGCATGGACCATGGGCGTCGCGAGGCCGAGGATGCAGAAAACGAGGGAAATGAGAAAACGCACTTGCATGGTGGATGAATGGGAAACGCTTTCTAAGCTCTGGCAGAATGCGCGTCAAATGGAGAAACCCCGGCTTCGTTGCGTGTTATTTGTGCAAAAACGCGCCGAGGTAATTTTTCTTTTCTTTGTGAACATTCCGAGCCTATTCTGCGACAAAGCGATTCGCTTGATTCATCATCACATACCCATGAAACACATCCTCACCCTCATCACTGTTGCCTCACTCTCCTCCTGCGCCACCGGCCCGAACGCCCAACGCGGCGCGGTCATAGGCGGTCTCGGCGGCGCCGCTGTCGGCGGCATCGTCGGTTCACAAAGCGGCCGCGGCCTTGAAGGCGCGCTCATCGGCGGCGCCCTCGGCGCGGCTGGCGGTGCTGCCATCGGCAACGCCAAGGATCGTCGCCGGTATTGAAATAACCAAGCGTGAATCAGCACGTCAAATCCACCCTCATCATCATGAAAAAAGCCATTCTCACCCTAGCTTCCGTGGTTACGCTGGTTTCCTGCGCCACGGGTCCGAATGCACAAACTGGTTCTGTGATCGGAGCTCTGGCCGGTGCTGGCATTGGAGGAATCATCGGAGCGCAAAGCGGCCGAGGCCTTGAAGGTGCCGCCATCGGTGCCGGCCTCGGTGCCTTGGGCGGCAACGCCGTCGGCAACGCCAAGGACCAGGATAACTCCCGCCACCAGCAGGGCTACTACGACAAACAAGGCCGCTGGCACCCAGCACAGCAGCAGCAACAACAACAGGGCTACTACGACAAGTACGGCAACTACCACTACTATTGATTCAGGCGGCCCTGCCGCTCATGAGCCTGTCCGACGAACTCTTCGTTGGACAGGCTTTTTATTTTGCGGGTATTGTTCAAGATGCTGCAAACCCTGGCTGACACCCGACGCTTTTTTCAAGACAACGACTGGCGCTCCATCATCAGGCGCATGAACGCGCGGGACACGCACCCCGTCATCCAATTCATGAAATATGGCATCTGCGGCGTGGGGGCGGCGGTCACGCACAACGTCACGTTGGTTTTGATCACGTCTCTGTGGCTGCCAGTTTGGAAAGGCATGCTGATCGACGGCATTCCGCTCGACGAAACCACACGTGCGGCAAACCTGAAAATGGCTAACATTTGGGCCTTCCCCTCGGGAGTTTTGTTTGCATACGTCACCAACACGCTCTGGGTGTTCACCCGGGGCCGCCACTCGTGGCTGAAAGAGTTCGCGTTGTTTGTGGGAGTGTCCGCACTGGCCTTCTTCCCTGGGCTGATCGTGGTGGATTGGCTTGCGGGGCATTTGCACCTACCCTCCACGGTGGCGCAAATCGGGTTTATCTTGGCTTCTGTGGCGGTGAACTTTGTGTGTCGGAAGTTTTTCATTTTCAAAGCCTGAGCCTCAAGTCGTTTTCTGGTTCTGCTGCAACTTGTGCATTGCATGCTGCATGTCGTCCTCTTCCAGCCGGAGATTCCGCACAACACGGGTGCCATCGGGCGTCTCTGCCTCGCCACGAAGGCGCGTCTGCATCTGATCAAGCCGCTCGGCTTCAGTCTGGAGGACAAGCACCTCAAGCGTGCCGGCCTGGACTACTGGCAGGAAGTGGATGTGCGAGTCTGGGAATCGTGGGAAGCGCTCCGCGATAGCGCGGAAGCCAGCGCGGTGTTTCATTTCATCGAATGCGGTGGTGAGAAAGCGCACTGGGAGGCTGACCTGACCGCGCTGGAGATTTACCTCGTCCTCGGGCCAGAAACACGCGGCATCCCGCCCTCGGTGATCGATCCGGCGCATTGCTGGCGCATTCCGATGCATGGCACGCGCAGTCTGAACCTTGCCACGGCTGCCGGCATTGCACTGTATGAGGCGGTGCGGCAGCGGACGCTCGCAGGCATCGAGTCTTGACGCCGTGGCAGGGCTGTGGAGCATGCGCGCACTCTTTTCCATGAACCAGGACGCCGCCCCGCTCGCCGCACACGATGTGCATCGCACCTACCACCTCGCCGGGCATGACCTGCCGGTGTTGAAAGGCGTGAACCTCGAAGTCGCTGCCGGTGAGAAAGTTTTCCTCTGCGGCCAGTCGGGAGCGGGCAAGACCACGTTGCTCTATGTGCTCGGTGGCCTCGAACAGCCCACGTCGGGGGATGTGCTCGTGCATGGCCGCTCGCTCTACAAAGCAGCCGCCGCCGAACGTGCCCGCACGCGCAACCAGGTCATGGGCTTCGTCTTCCAGCATTACTTCCTGCTGCCTGAGCTCACCGCGCTCGAGAACGTCGTCCTGCCCGCGATGATCGGCGGCAAAAAAGCCGAGGCACGTGCCCGCGAGTTGCTGGACAAAGTCGGTCTCAGCGAGCGCCTCGACCACCTGCCCACCGAGCTCTCCGGCGGCGAGCAGCAGCGCGTCGCCATCGCCCGCGCCCTCATCAACAACCCAGGCATCCTCTACGCCGACGAACCCACCGGCAATCTCGACGCCAACACCGGCTCCGGCGTCATCGACATGCTCATGCAGGTCGTCGATGAGGCCAAAAAAACCCTCATCGTCGTCACCCACGACCAGACGCTGGCGAAACGCGGCGACCGCCGCCTCATTCTCAAAGAAGGCCGGCTGGAGGAGGGCTGAGGGCTGAAAATGACGAATGACGAAACCCGAATGACGCGGATATTTCCCACGCCAAGGACTTGAGTTAGAGCTTTGGCCTTCGTCATTGATTCGACCTTCGGATTTCCTCATTCGTCATTCCTCACCTCCATGTCCCAGGAACCCGTCTCCTCCGAAAACGCCCCGCCTCGCACTCCCCCGACGAAACGCGGCTGCATCGGCTCCTTCGCACGCCTGCTCTTCGCGCTCATCCTTTTCACAGCGCTGCTCCTGCCCTTCACGCCCTTTGCCGGAAAAATCAAAAAAGGCATCCAGGACATCGTCGAGTCCGCCCGTGGCGCCAAGGAACGCGTCATCACCCGTGATGTCATGCGGGACGTCATCAAGGAGGTTCCCGTCGTCAAAGAAGTGACCAAGGAGGTCATCAAGGAAGTCCAGCCGCCGCTGCCGGAGAAATACATCCCGCGCAAGGACATCGACGTCGCCTCGCTCTTCAACGGCATCACCGTCAAAACCAACCTGCTCACCGAGCAGGGCAGTTTCGCCAGCCTCGAACGCCTCGACCCAGAGTCCTACAAGGCCGAGTTCCAGCTCAGCATCCGCGTCCCGAAAGCCAATCAGACGATGCCCGAACTCAGCCGCATCAACAAGCATCTCCCCGCCATCCTGCCCGGCCTCGATGCCATGCTTCCAGCCGCGAAGGTCAGCGGCTTCTACCACAAGCTCTACGAAAACAAGACCAGCCGCGTCCAGAACGACCTCACGCGCCTCAATCGCGTCCTCGACCGCCACAACTTCTACGACACCGAAACCATCCTCGAACTCACCCATCCCGGCACCCAGCGCCGCACGCTGCTGATCCAGTCCGAGATGGATGTCGTCGCCGACGGCTCCGATGGCGACCGCATGCCCACGCTCGAAGAATACATCTACCTCTCCGACTACTACCAGCCCTTCACCAGCTACGCCTGGCCGAAGACCACGAAGAACGCGAACCCGCTCCTCGCCAGGTGGGAGGAGCGTTTGAAGAAAGCACAGGATGAATTCGCGCAGAAAGGCCTCAGCGCCGCGCGCAACCGCGAGCTCAAGGTCACGATCGACCAGCTCAAGATCGAGATCGGCGAAATGAAGGCCCGTAGCAGCCTCATCGCCGAAAAAGACCCCTTTATCGTCATCTCCCTGCTCTTCCGTGGCTACGGCGACCAGAACAAATTCACCCCGCAGATCGGCGACTACGCCGCCGTCATCCACGACGGCAAAATCTACCCCGCCATCTGCGGCGACTACGGCCCCAGCTTCAAAATGGGCGAAGCCTCGCTCCTCATGGCCAAAACCATCAATCCCAAGGCCACGCCCTACATCCGGCCCGAGAGCGATCTCAAAGTCACCTACCTCATCTTCCCCGGCACCGCCGAGGAAAAACGCAGCGCCCCCGATCTCGTGAAGTGGAAGGAAAAATGCGCTTCGCTGCTCGGCGAAATCGGCGGCATCGGCTCCGGCTACGTTCTGCACACTTGGGACGATCCATTCAAGAAACCTGATCCACCATCCACAACGCCCGCCGCCGATGGTTCCACCACACCAGCAACGGGAACACCGCCCATAGGCACAAATCCGACCGAATCGAACTCGGCAACGCCAGCCTCCCCTTCCTCGTCGTCCGCCACGCCCCCGATAACACCACCAGCTGCCGCCACGCCACCAATCACCAAATCCGGCGATACCAAAAGCACACCCAAATCCACGACGAGCAAGGCAAGCGGCAGCAAGTCGAAGACGAAAGGGAAATGACTCGCTAACACTTTTTTGATCGCTAGCCGTCCGCTTTCATCATTCATGAACGGAAATGTTAACCGCTAAAGTTGATACATCCATTTGCCATGAGTGATCAGCAAGGCCATCAAAACATCGGCAAGCGTCCAAACATTCAACGCGAGATCGCGAGAGTTAGACGAGACCCTTTGATACGACTTTTCGATCACCTCGGAGCAAACGATTGGGAATTCATCAGCTCCGACATCAACCGATACAGGGACGCTTACTCGTTGTACTTTTTGTCTCTACGTCGCTTTATGGAGGGCATGTCAGTTGTGATACGTTATATGAACGGAGCACATTACAAACGGAAGCGTGGAGGACGCTACGCGCCATATGAGCGCATGATAGCCGCCAAGTATCGTGAAGTTGCGCCATATACAGAGTTCGACATCATAAACTGCCTCTACATGCGCGAATTCTGCTTGATCGCGTAGCTGCCCTTTCAAGACGCTTCCTCCGCGGAAGTCAGTTGCCTAGCTTCACTTCATTCAGCGACCACAAGAAGTTTTTTCAGCGATTACAGGTGCCATATCCGGATCATGAGGCATACGCCCGCTATCTGCGTAACAAAACACACTGGTTCGAGATGCCTCTCAAAGCAGTTCGGGACAAGTTTGTGGTCCATTCTTCCCCAAAACATATGAGGTTTGTTGGCCTCCCAAACACTTGGGAAGTTGAGCTGGTCATTTTACAAGCTGACGGACAGCTGCCAGAAAAGCCACTCTCGCGGGTGACGCCTATCATTGTGAACGTTCTACGAATGTCCCTAGGGCGTGTTTTAAAATTGGTTTCTGAGGGATAAAGTGCAGATGGCAAGAAGGACAAAAGCCATGAATGAAACATCGGTTTTGTCATACCGGGTGGCCACGCGTCGCATGCGTT
>NZ_JBIIHA010000003.1:0-294954 GCF_044236155.1 Prosthecobacter sp. | reverse complement strand
GGCCCGAGGGTGTAGAAGGGGGCCTCGTGGCACCATTCGAGCTGCTTGGCCATGTTTTCCTCGATCATGTGCATGGGGACGTGGCCGGGGCCTTCGTTCATGACCTGGACGCCTTTGGCCCAGGCGCGTTTGGTGAGCTCGCCCTGGACTTCGAGTTCGCCGAACTGGGCTTTGTCATTGGCGTCGGCGATGGAGCCGGGGCGCAGGCCGTCGCCGATGGAGAAGGAGACGTCGTAGGCGGCCATGATGTCGCAGATGTCGTCCCAGTGGGTGTAGAGGAAGTTTTCCTTGTGATGGGCGAGGCACCACTTGGCCATGATGCTGCCGCCGCGGCTGACGATGCCGGTCATGCGGGAGGCGGTCATGGGGACGAAGCGGAGGAGGACGCCGGCGTGAATGGTGAAGTAATCGACGCCCTGCTCGGCCTGCTCGATGAGGGTGTCGCGGAAGAGTTCCCAGGTGAGGTCTTCGGCTTTGCCGTTCACTTTTTCGAGCGCCTGATAAATGGGCACGGTGCCGATGGGCACGGGGCTGTTGCGCAGGATCCATTCACGCGTAGCGTGGATGTTCTTGCCGGTGGAGAGGTCCATGACGGTGTCCGCGCCCCACTTGGTGGCCCAGCGCATTTTTTCGACCTCTTCCTCGATGCTGGAGGCGACGGCGCTGTTGCCGATGTTGGCGTTGATTTTGACGAGGAAGTTCCGGCCGATGATCATCGGCTCGAGCTCGGGGTGGTTGATATTCGCGGGGATGATCGCCCTACCCGCCGCCACTTCCGAACGCACAAATTCCGGTGTGATCTCTTTGGGAATGCGTTGCGGGAACATGCTGAAGACCCGCGGCGTGAAGGCGGAGTTCGGAGTGCGGAGTTCGGAATCCTGAGAGGAGCCGGCGTGCTGTTTGGAAAGGTCGTTGCGAACGATGTCGCTGCCCAATTCCGCAATCCGAATTCCGAGTTCCGCATTCCGCATGTTTTCGCGGATGGCGATGAACTCCATCTCGGGGGTGATGATGCCCTGGCGGGCATAGTGGAGCTGGGTGACAGGCTTGCCGGTGCTGCGCAGGGGATTGCGCTGGGCATTGATGGGGGCTTTCAGGGGGCTGAGGAGGCCTTCGCGCTTGGCGGCGGCGTATTCGGCGTGGTTGGCGGTGAGGTAGCCGTTGTCACGGGGCTCGATGGCGCGGCCCTGGTATTCCTCGACGTCGTTGCGGGAGAGGATCCAGGCTTTGCGCAGGGCGGGCAGGCCTTCCTCGACGGTGCCTTTGTAGGACGGATCGCCCCAAGGGCCGGAGGTGTCATAGACGCGCACGGGTTCATTGACCTCGATGCGGCCATTGAAGCTCTTCGTGGGGCTCAAAGCGATCTCGCGCATGGGGACGCGGACGTCCTTGTGGATCTGCCCCTCGACATAGACGCGGGTGGAGGCGGGGAGCTGCTCGGAGGAATGGGGTTCGAAGGAGTCTTTGGTGGCGATCATGGGGGAAAGTTTTGGGTTCCTGGTTCTGAGTTCGTGGTTGGGGCGGCCTGTGGCCGGAACTGAGATAGACCCTCCGAGCGAGCTCCCTTCGGCGGCATGACCCGCATCAAGTTCGGAGGGTTCGGATCGAGGAAGATCCGTCTCAGTCCCTGCGGTGGGACGCCCCTGTCGTGACGGAAGCGATTGTCCAACTGGGCGTGCGAAGGTCAAAGGCAATTTACAACCGAGCTCGGGCTGCGGAGATGCTTAACAAGGTAAAATCAATTGATGGGTTACCATAATTATAGTAATTTGATTCAATTTACGAGCCCATGCGCTCCGCCCGTTTCCAAACCCACGGCCTGCTGGCCAGTTTTGCCCTGCTGTTGACCTCGGTCTCCGCAGTCCGGGCCGACATTGTCACGGAGTGGAATGCGCTGGCGCTGACGACGATGCGCACGAGCACGGAGGCGCCCGTGATGGCGCGTGATCTGGCGATCCTGCACACGTCGATCTACAACGCGTCTGAAAGCATCCGCGGAGGCTACCAGACCTACGGTTTCGGCAGCTACACGGCGCCGACGGGTGGTCCGGCGGGGGCGTCTTATGAGGCGGCGATGATCGCGGCGGCGAACACGGTGATGCAGAGCCTTTACTCGGGATCGAGCGGCGCTTTCACCACGCTTTACAACACGCAGCTCAGCGGCATCGCGGACGGCCAGGCGAAAACAGACGGCATCGCGTGGGGGGTGTCCATCGCGAATGACATGCTGGCCTGGCGCTCGGGAGATGGCGCCTCGACCGCTGGAGGCACGCCTTACTCGCCGGTGGGAACGATTGGTTATTGGGCGCAAACATCTGCTTCAGGCGCGTTGCTGCCGGGCTGGGGCACGGTGGGCACGTTCGCGATTCCCGGCACCGGCGCCTACATGAGCGCGCTTCCCACCGGGACGCTCGCGGACTACATGAAGACGGACCCCTACGCCACCGACTACAACGAGGTGAAGAACATCGGCTCCTTCTTCAGCCTGACCCGCACTTCCGATCAGACGAACCAGGCTTATTTTTGGGCGGCGGCGGGCGGCACGGTGAAAACGACCGGCATGTGGAATCAGGTGGCGGCCACAGCCGCCAGCACCGCCGGGCTCGGTGTGACGGACACCGCGCGCCTCTTCGCCGCTGTGAATGTGGCGATGGCAGACGCGGGCATCACCGCCTTTGCCACGATCTATGACAATGAGTTCTGGCGTCCTGAGACCGCCATCGCCAATGGTGACGCCGACGGCAATGTGAACACCGATGTGGACGTGGCCTGGGCGCCACTGATCGCCGCGCCATCGTTCCCCGAATACGTCGCGCTCGGCAGCACGCTCAGCGAGGCCGCCGCCGCCACGCTCGCCTTTTATCTTGGCGACAGCATGTCCTTCAGCCTCGGCGGCGACATCAATGGCGACGGCAGCATCGACATGACGCGGAATTTCACCAGCTTCAGCCAGGCGTCGGACGAGGCGATGATGAGCGGCATCTACGGCGGGACACAGTTCGGCACCTCGGCCATTGCGGGGCATGACATTGGCTTAAGCGTGGCGGACTATGTGGTGAACAACAACTTCGCCCTCGTGCCGGAGCCTGCGGGCGCGCTGCTCGTGCTGCTCGGCGGCGCGTTGATGCTGCGCAGGCGGCGCGGCTTAGTTTGAAGGATACAATTCCGGCATCAGCAGAGGGCGGAGCACCACTGGAGTAAGCTCGCGCGGCAGTGGCTTCCACGGGTAGCGGTCCTCGGACACCTTCGCCCACGCCAGCACACCGCAGTGCCGCCAGGGATCGATGGCGATGCCGTCCTCGAAGCGCTGCCCCTTCGCGGTGACGACGATGGCGTTGTGCTCCATGAGTGTTGCGCGCCGGGCGGACGTGAGATGCAGATCCATGGTCTTGAGGTTCAAGCGGTGCAGGTGCGGAAACAAATCGTCCCGCCACTGGTAGCAGAGGCCGCGTTTGCGCAGTCCCGCGTTCACGAGGCCGTTGTTCATCCATGGAAAGCGCAGCGGTTTGAAATCGCGCGCGAGCTCCGTGGAGGTTTCGACGGCGGTGGCGGCCACCTTGTCCGCCTCGGAGGCGGAGATGGAGGGGCTGAGCTGCTGCAAATCATGACTCAGCCGCCGGGCTTTTTCCTGGCGCTGTTCAGGCGTGCCCAGATTGACGCAGGCATTGCTGAGGAGCGTGAATAACAAGAGCGTGAGACGCGGAAGGCGGGACATGCGGAAACGATATTCAGGTAAGCGGGCCATGGGCGGCCTCATGGAGCACGCGGGCCTGCTCCTGCCATTTTTCGCGGCTGGCGCGGTTTTTGAAGGCCAGCATCTCGCTGAAGACCCGCAGTTCCTCCGCATCCCATTCAGCGATCTGACGCCAGGTGCGGATGCCGTGGGCGTGGAGCTGTTCGTTGATGATTTTTTTGATGCCTTTGATCCGCGTGAGGTCGTCGTCCGCGATGCCGGCGATTGCGGCGGCTTTTTCTTCGGCACGATGGAGCACGAGAATCTGGCTTTGCAGCCGCCCGATCTCGTTCGTGGCGTTTTGAAGGCGTTTTTCACTGTCCGCCAAGCTGCGGCGTGCCAGCGCCAGCGCGGCGGGGTCGGCGGGTGTTTTTCCTTCGAGTTTGCCCACGCGACGACGCCAGTCTTCATCCTCCTGGGTGAGCGCGGCGACGGCGGACTGATGCTCGGCAAGCCGGGCCTCGAACGCGGAGATTTTCTCGCCAAGCGTGGTGTTCGCAGGCGCGCTTTTGGGGGCCTTGGCCGTCGCTGTGCGCTTGCGCTTCGGTTTTTCCGCATCTGGCGGAGGCGCGACGGCGGGAGTCTCGTGTGCCGCGACGATTTTGGGTGCTGCGCGAAGCTGTTCGAGCTCTGCGCGGGCTGTTTGAAGCGCGGCTGTGTTTTGATCACGCTCGGCGCGCAGCAGGTCCAGGTCGCGCAACAGGCGGTTGTTCTCGCTTTCGAGCGCCTGGAGGCTCTCACGGGCCTTGGCGGCATCGTCTTCATGCCTGCGTGCGGCGTCGATGGCGGCCTGCAACTCGCTCTTGAGGCTGTCGCGCTCGTGTTCGGCCTTTTCGCGGCTTTCACGCTCTTTGCCGTCCTCGGCTTCGAGTTCATGAATCCGCTTCAAAAGATCGCTCCCGCGCCAATGCCAGCCAAACCAGGCAAACAACGCGGCGGTGAGACCGAGCAGCGGCGCGAGGTAGAGCAGCAACCAGAAAGCGGAGGACATCAGAGGCGCGAGATCGGTGATTTGAGGTTTGAAATCCAGATGCGGAGCTGTTCAAGAGCGTCAGAGGAGAGTTCTTGAACGAGTCCTGCGGAAATGCCTTCGGGCAGCGATGCTTGTCTGGCAAGGCCGCCCGCTTCGAGGAGTTCACGGCCCGCCGGAATGACCGTCCATACGCCGCCGGGCTTGGCGATGGCAAGGAGGCCCGCGCTTTCCGCCGCCGGAGCTGGCGGCAGGCTTTTGAGGGTGTGGAGGAGATTCATCGAAGGCTGGCAGGTGGCGCGGACGTGCAGGTCGTCGCTCTGCACCAGCAGGCGCTGGCCGTAAGCCTGGCGTGCGGCGGCGATGAGCTGCGCGCGTGTCGATTCCTCCGCGACACGGCCGGCGAGGACGGCCTTCGTTCCGAACAAGGTCAGTACGACCACCGGAAGTTCTGACTTTGGCATGGGCGGCAGTTCGTGCGATCCATCACCGCTCAACCAGCCGGTGAGAAGAGCGCTGTCATTTTGCACCGTGCCGCGGTCGATGCCGACGGGAAGACCTTCTTTCCATGATTGCTCGGCAGGCGTGATCTGCCAGTCCACCGATTTCCATGCCTCGCCACCGAGGCCGAAGAAGAGGGAACGCTTGTTTTTGCCGGAAGGCAGAAGCGCGATGGTGATGGGACCGAAATCACCGGTAGGGCGGCGCTGCGCGCTGACACGGATTTCATCATGGACACGACGCGGAGCGAAGGCTTGGAGAGCCTCGTCGAGAATCGCCCGCTTCATCGCCGGTGTGCCCACCTCTCCCCGGAGAACGACCTGCGAATCATGCGCGGCGATGAAGAGGTGGCCGGGCGGGAGCCTGGAAAGACGTTGATTCTCGGCCTCAGCCCCGCGTTGCCGCTCCAGCGTGGCGCGCAGATCCCGCAGGACCGGCAGGATGTGCCGCTGCCATTCAGACTCGTCAATGCCTGCAGCGCTTGCCTGGGCAAACAACGCCGCGTCGTCTTTTTCCAGCATCAGCTCCATCCACGGCTGCCCGATGCGCGCGATCTGGGCCTGCGCGGTCTGCCGCGGCGCGGGAACACCGCGCAGCGTGGCGGAGGCATTGGCTGCCTCGTCGTGTTTTGCTCCATCCGCGCCGGGAATGCCGGAGATGGCGCCGCCTTTGACACTCCAGCTCTCCTGCACGCTGCGCGCGATGTCGCGTGCCTCGTAAAGCGTGGCGGCAGTGCCGAGCAGACGCGCCTCCGCGCCAGTGGCGGCCAGCAGCATCCATCCGGCGGGGAAGGGAACCACGTCGATCTCGCCTAGCACCGCAGTGACGGGGTTGAGGCGCATGCCGAGGCTGCTTGCCAGCGGCGTCGGGGCGCGCACCAGATCGCGGAGCGTGTTTTCAATGACGCGCCGGTCACGTTCATTCCGCACCTTGCCGGATAGCCGTGCTTGCAGGCCGTCAAAAGTGAGGCTCACACCGCCAAGCTGCTCTGCCAGCATCGGCTGCTTTGCGAGCGCCTGATGCGCGGCCGCCTCAAGGTCTTGCTCCATGCGCGGGACCAGTACCAAAGCGCCTGCGAGCCAGAGTAAAAACAGCGTGACAGCAGAAAGAATCCAGCGCGCGCGGGTCATGGCGTGTGGGGGATCAGTCTTTCGGCGTCAGAACGCGCACTTCGTCAAAGGTCAGCCGCCGCACCTCGCCACGCTGGCTTGTTTGCACGAAGGTTTCTGTGCCCGTGTCGAGCGCGGTCAGCCAGCCCTCGCCATACGCCCAGGTGTCCAGGCAGATGCGCCCGGGCAGGATGTGCGGCAGTCCGCCTTTTTGCGCGGTGTGGCCGCAGACGAGCATCTTGCCGGAGAAATGCGGATGCGAGTCATCGAAACGCCGCCAGAAAAGCCAGTCGTCGCTTTGGTCCGGCATCGGCAGCATGGCGTTCACATTCGCATGCGCAAAGATGTGCGTGTCATTCTCGTGCCAGCGGCGGAGACGGCGCGTCAGGAAATCCCAGTGCTCCTGAGGCACCATGTTCCAGTCCGGCCTGTCCATGCAGCCGTAGGACTGCATCGTCTGCCTTCCGCCCACGGCATACCATGCGTCGGCCTCCACCAGGCTGTTGCGCGCGTCGAGCATGAGGATCTCGTGGTTTCCAGTCAGGGGGATGAGTTGCGTTTTATCCTCCAGCTCCAGCATGCGGTTCAGCACGCCACGCGAGTCCGGTCCGCGGTCCACATAATCACCCAGCATCACCAGCGTGTCGTCTTTTCCCGGGGAAAGCTGCTCCAGCATGAGATCCAGGGCCAGCGAGCAGCCATGCACATCTCCGATGACCAGGGTGCGTCTCCGGGCCGGCTCACGCGGGGTCAGTTTGACCCGTGACGTGTGAATGTCGGGGCTGTCGTCGCTGACTAGGATGGGCATGACCACATACTTGCGCGTGCCCGGCAGGACGCAACCACCGATCATCGTGATGGCATAATCACTTACACCATGCAGAATAGCATCATGTCCCGCCGTCAGCAGAACCGCGCCCCCAAGCAGCCTACCATCGAAACCCGGCCAACGGCGGGGAAGAACATGATCTTCGAGGCCCGAGGCCTGCGTAAAGTTTACCAGACGGGCGAACTCGATGTGGTGGCCCTCCAGGGGGTGGATCTCGACTTTTATGCTGGAGAACTGGTCGTCCTCCTCGGTGCCTCCGGTAGCGGCAAATCCACCCTGCTCAACATCCTCGGCGGCCTGGACATCCCCACTTCCGGCACTCTGCGCTACAAAGGCTGGGATCTCTCCGGCGGCGGGGAGCGCACGCTCACCCAGTTCCGCCGCAACTGCGTCGGCTTCGTCTTTCAATTTTACAACCTCATCCCCAGCCTCACTGCCCGCGAAAATGTCGCTCTCATCACCGACATCGCTCCAGACCCGATGAAACCCGAGGAGGCGCTCGACATGGTCGGCCTCAGCCACCGTCTCGACCATTTCCCGTCGCAGCTCAGCGGCGGCGAGCAGCAGCGCGTCGCCATCGCTCGTGCCATCGCGAAAAAACCCGAGGTGCTGCTCTGCGACGAGCCCACCGGCGCGCTCGACGTGACCACCGGCATCACCGTCCTAGAGGCCGTGGAGCGCATCAATCGCGAGCTTGGCACGCTCACGGTCGTCATCACCCACAACGCTGCCATGGCCGCCATGGCCGACCGCGTCTTGCATCTCTCTGACGGCCAGATCGTCAAGGAACGCCACAATGAGCAGCGTCTGCCGGTGACGAGCCTGGAGTGGTGATTTTTTGCTTCAGGGCATCTTCTCTTTAGGGCCTCACATCGAACGGGAATTGAAGAATCTGCCGGGCTATGGGCTCACAGCCCTCAGCCCTGTCATTTCTCTCCTCTCAACTTCATTGATTGCGGCGAGAAGCTGACATGTCTTGATCATGTTGGGCATCCGGTTTCCACGACATGTAGCCGCGGTGGATGTGCTGGATGTTTTTGAAGCCGAGCTCTTTGAGCTTCGCGACCGCTTTTCGGCTTCGGAAGCCTCCGGCGCAATAGACGAGGACGGGCTTGGTTTTGTCGAGGGCGCCCACTTTGCTGTCGAAGGCTGCATCGCCGATGGAGACGTTGAGGGCCCTTGGCAGGGCTCCTCCGCTGAACTCTCCGACGGAACGCACATCAAGCACCTGCGTCTCAGGATGCTCGCGCAGCCACGCATTTGCCTCATCCGCGCTGAGATTGACACACACACGCCCCTGCGCGGCGCTGAAGAGCTGGCGGTCCCAAAATCCTTCAAAGAGATACCAGGCGGCGATGACGATAACGAGACTGAGGAGGGGCCAGAGCATGCGACGAAGGATCATGAAACCTGAAACACTGATCACGCACCACCGAGCTTCTTCACCTGCTGGGAAAGGCGCTTGAGGAGGTTGCTGCACACGCTGTCGCACAAGTCGGTGATGCTGGGGTCGGCGATGAAGCAGATGACGGTGAGACCTTCCTTGCGCCGGCCGACCATCCCGGCATCAACGAGCGACTGCACATGGCGCGAGACATTCGCCTGCGTCAGCCCGGTGGCTTCGACGAGCTCGCTGATGTTTAGCTCGCCCTGTTCCTCCAGGGCACGGAGGATTTTCAAACGGCTGGGCTCGGCGAGCGTGCGGAACCAGGAGGCGATGAGCGCGAGCGCCTCGTCAGTGACAGGCGGCAGCGGCTTTTTGGAACGTGCAGCAGGCATGATGGCAAAAGGTTTTTTAGACGGCTACTATATGCGTATAAAATCATACAGTCGTGCATGTTTCCACCATGGAGGCGGTTTCGTCCACTGAAAATGTGCGCGGAACGGGCATGGAGTTTTGGTAAACCAATACTCCTGAGGTTCCGGCCTGGCCGGATTCGGCAAGGCGGGAGCGCTGCCCTCCTCAGGAGGGCCGACAAAGCGTTGCTATTCCTGAGCTGACAGGATTGTCCGCGTTCCTCTTCTCCCTGTCTATCCATGCTCTATGCTTTTCAATCATCCCCGTCACCCTGCGAGATGTTGCCGTAGAGCTCGGGGAAGCGGCGTTCGAGGGACTTCGGGGTGATGTAGCCGATTAGCTGGGCCTCGTGCCAGTCGGCGAGGCCCCAGAACTCGTGCGGGAAGGCCATGATGACGGCGGTGGCGGTGGGCATCTTCGGGATGTTGGCGCGGGCGAGGATGTTTTCGGCGAACTCATGCATGCCGGGATTGTGCCCGAAGATCATGACGTGATGCCAGCTCTCCTCAAAGCCGCGCATGACGTCGAGGATGAGTTCCGCCTCGGCGAGGTAAAGCCGTGATTCGAGCAGCAGTTGCTCGACCGGCATGGCGAAGGTCTCGCGCACGATCTGCGCGGTGGTGAGGGCGCGCAGGGCGGTGCTGCTGACGAGACGATCTGGTGGCGGCAGCAGGGCAGGGGAGTCGTTCCCGCCGAAGTAGGTGCGGTGCAGGAAGGTGGCGACGGCGGGGGCGGCGCGTTTTCCGCGCTCATTGAGCGGACGATCATGATCCGCCACGCCGGGCTCGGCCCAACTGGATTTGGCGTGACGCATGAGGGTGAGATACTTCATCGTTTAAGAGCTGTGAGAGAAGAGCGGATCCCGGAAGGACGAAACTAGAATGAGGAATGACGAATCAATGACGATAACCCAATGACATTAAGTCGCCATGTCTGCGCGGGCGAAGCTGCTATCGGGCGATTCGATATTGGGGATTCGTTCGTCATTCTGGTTTACTCATTCGTCATTGTTCGCGTCACAAACTCGAAGATGTGTTCGCGGCTCAGGCGGCGACTTTCTCCAGTTTGACGGGGTAAGTTTGAAAAGCGTTCCACTGGCAGACGATGAGGTCGCCGTTTTCGAGCACGCAGACATCGTGCCCATGATCGAAAATGCGCTCGGCCTGCATGAGGGGCTGGAGTTTGCCGTCTTCATACACGGGTGCGGTGCCGCCGGGGGCGCTGATGACCTTGCCTGCGGCGTCGAGGATGACCGTGAAGCCGCTGGGGTTCTGCGGGAGCTTGTTGATCTCGGGGGTCTTGGACCAGCAGACGCCGGCGTAGAGTTCCTGCCCGGCGATGACAGGGCGGCAGACCATCGCGCCGGGGACGGCGAGGGTTTCGAGGTATTTGCCGTCGAGCGTGAAGCGGCGGAAGCAATTATCGACGCGCGAGGTGACGAGGACAGTGGCCTTGTCGGTGCCCTGGCGGGTGTCGATGGCGATACCGTGGGCGTTGTTGAGCCGTTCGTCGGCGGGGACGCCTTTGTTTCCGCCGAAGCGCTGGATGAACTTGCCGCGCGCGTCGTAGCGCAGCACGAACTGCGAGCCGTAGCCGTCGGCGACGTAGATGTCGCCGTTCGGAGCGATGGCGGTCTCGGTGGGATTGAAGACCATGTCGGGCTCGTAGGCACCGACGCTCATCGGGTGGCTGATGGAGAAGATTTCTTTGCCCGTGAGGTCGATCTTGGTGATGCGGCCGGTCTGGCGGTAGCCGCCGCTGCCGCTCTTCCACAAACCGCTGTCGGTGACGAAGAGGAACTCCTCGCCGTTCTCATTGGAGAGCGTCAAACCATGGCCGCCGGGCCAGACGCCGCCCCAGGAGTCGAGGATGGTGCCATCGGGCTTGAAGACGAGCACCTGGTTGTCCCAGTGGTCGCCGATCATGAAGAGGCGGCCGTCTTTGACCTGGACAATCTCGTGGCAGTTGAGGATGGGATGATGGCGTCCCTGGCCTGCGGGGACCCAGTCCTTTACCACCTTGTAGCGATGCACGCCGTGGCCGATGACGGTGTCTTTTTTCGGATCAGGCGCGGCACGCAGCGTCTCGGTGAACGTGGCTGTGGCGGCCGTGCCGAGGCCGGCGAAGAGGAAATGGCGGCGTGTTTTCATGTGTGCAGGAAATATCGACACAGGCACGGCGTCACGCACGCTCAATTCCGCTTCATCATGGTGGCAATGCGATGGACGGTCTGGGTGAGTTCCCCGGCCTCGTAAGGTTTCGGAAGGACTCCGACGAAGCCGCGCTCCAGGAAGACCATCTGGACCTCCTGCGTGACGCTGCCGCTGGTGCAGACGATGCGGGCGTCGGGATCGAGGTGGAGGATCTCGGCGGCGGTTTCGGTGCCGTTCATGCCTCCGCGCAGGGTGAGGTCCATGAGGACGACGTCGGGCGGCGTGCCGGTGCGGAAGAGGCTCTGATAAATCTTCACGGCGTCCTGGCCGTTGTCACATTGAACGACCTCGTAACCGCAGCGGGTGAGGATCATGTGGGCGACTTTGCGGAGGTCGTCCTCGTCATCGACGATGAGCACCTTGCCTTTGCCGTGTTTCAGGGGCACGGGGGCAGTGTCGGCGGGACTGAGGGGTCTCGTGGCGCCGGAGCCTTCGGCAGCGGGCAGGTACACGCTGAACTCGGTGCCGACGTTCGGCGTGGAGGTGACGCGGATTTCGCCGTCCATCTCGTCGATGAAGCGTTTGCAGGTGGTGAGGCCGATGCCGTTGCCGTCGGCCTTCGTCGTGAAGGATTCGCGGAAGAGGCGGCCGAGGTTCTCCTTTGCGATGCCGCAGCCGCGGTCGCGCACGACGAGGCGCACATGCGGACCCGGCTTCAAATGACCGTCGCCCGTGCCGCCGACCATGTGGTTGTGCGCCTCGACATCCATGTAGCCGCCGCACGGCATGGCCTGGATGCCGTTCATGACGAGATTTTGCAGCACCTGGCTGAGTTTCACCGGATCGGCGACGACGAGGCGAAGGTTGTCATCCTGCCGCACGCAAACATGGACGTTTGAGCCGGCGCCGGCGAATTCGACGGTATCGCGCACCAAGGAGGCGAGGTCGGTGGGCTCGTGCTTGCGCGGTGTCGCCTTGGAGGCATTGACGACCTGCGAGGTGAACTGCTTTGCGCGTTTCAGCCCTGAGAAAACGGCCTGCAGTTCCTGTGCGAGGGCCGGATGCTCCTGCACCTGCTGGATGAGAGCGGAAAGACGCACGGTGACGGGGCCGAGGAGGTTGTTCACGTCATGCGCGATGCCTTGGGCCAGAGCAGCGAGGTTTTCCTTCCGCAACTGCACCGACTGCGCGTCGAGATCGTCCGCCGGGTGCTTTGGCTCGGTTTTCGGTGCCGTAGCCTGCGACGGGCTGATGAGAATCGTGAAGTTCAGCAGCTTGCGCATGCTGTTGAAGACAGCGCGCACGCGCCACTTGCATTTCACGGGCGACTGTGTCCGCAGGCTTTGCAGGGCGCACTCGCATTCATGGCAGCCGCCGCTTTGCATCGCCTGGCGCAGGCTTTGCAGCAAAGTGGTCGCATCCCGGTCATCAGCGACGAGATCGTTTAATCCCAAGCCGCGGAGCCCGGATTCTGGGTCGGCTCCGGCCAGCATGGCGGCGGCGGCGTTGCTAAAGAGCACCTTCGGGCCGCATTTGGGGTCGCTGGCATCGCTCTCCACGATGACCACCCCGTCCGTCACCTGGTCCAGGGCCACACGGAGGTAATAGTTGGCGACCTTGAGTTGCTCCACGCTTTGCTCCAGCTCGGCGGTCGAGGCGGTAGTGGCTGTGGAGGAAGGGATGGAGGTCGTCATGAATTTTCCGCTCAGTTTTCCCTGTTTAGCAATTGAGGATAATTAAGACAACTTTAATTTTTGATATTCTGAGTTTTTCTGACTCCCACTTTTGAGAGCTGATATTTTCAGTGGCTTCATTCGCGCCTTGCTGCGGCAGAGAAAAACACCTTGCCACTCAGGCCTTCTCATCTAGCCTCCGCGCCCCTATGTCCAAAAATGCTGGCATCGCCAAGACGAGAAAAGCTGTCGCCAAACGATTCAAAGTCACTGCGACGGGTAAAGTGCTGCGCCGTAAACAAGGCAAGCGCCACATCCTGCAGAACAAGAACCGCAAGCGGAAGCGCAACCTCGGCAAAGTCGCCCTTGTGGCGGAAGTCGATGTGAAGGCGATCAAGATGAACCTTCCGTTCCATTGATCCCGACACCGGTTCCCAGATGGAACCAAAGATGCGCCGGCCTGGCTCCTATCGCACGGAGCCTTCGACCAGGTGAGGCAGCGCATCTCTCTTAACAACAGCCTGATCAACCGATAGAAAACACATGCCAAGAGCCACCAACTCCCCCGCCAGCCGCAAGCGCCGCAAGCGCGTGCTGGCCAAAGCCAAAGGTTTCCGCGGATTCCGCAGCACGCACTTCCGCTATGCCAAGGACGCCGTCCGCAAGGCCGAAACCTACGCCACCCGCGACCGCAAGGCCAAGAAGCGCAGCTTCCGCAACCTCTGGGTCCAGCGCATCAACGCAGCCACCCGCCCCCTCGGCCTGAGCTACTCCCGATTTATGGAGGGTCTCAAAGCCGCTGGTATCACCCTCGATCGCAAAGTCCTCTCCGACCTCGCCATCAAGGACGCCGCTGCCATCGAAGCCCTCGTCCAGCAGGCCAAGGCCGCGCTCGAACAGAAGGCCGCCGCTGCCCCGAAAGCGTAACTCCGCAGATACTTCAACCATTTGCACCGCAGCCGGGACGCTCTACGTCCCGGCTGCTTTATTTTCAGACTTTCGATCTTTTCCGCCCGACCATGCTCTCCCAACTCGATTCCCTCAAAACAGAAGCTCTCGCCGCGCTCGAAGCAGCGCAGGATGAAACCACGCTCGAAGCCGTGCGCGTGAACTTCCTCGGCAAAAAAGGCAGCGTCACTGCGCTGAGCCAAAACATGCGGGACGTGCCCGTCGATCAGAAGAAGGAAGTCGGTGCCAAACTCAACGACGTGCGCACCGCCATCACCGACGGCATCGAATCGAAGAAGCTCGCGTTGCAGGCCGCGCTGGACGCAAAAGCCGTCGAAGGCATCGACATCACGCTTCCCGGTCGCCCAGGCACTGGAAATGGCGCTTTGCATCCGCTCACGCAGATTCGCGATCTCGCCATCCGCACGCTGCGTCGCCTCGGTTTCATTTTGGCCGAAGGACCGGAGATCGAGACCGAATTCCACTGCTTCGACGCTCTCAACACACCCGCCGACCATCCCGCCCGCAACGAGAAGGACACTTTCTACCTTCCCGATGGCCGTCTGCTGCGCACCCACACCTCCAGCGTGCAGATCCGCACCATGGAAGCCGCGAAGTCGCTGCCCATCCGCATCATCGCCCCCGGAGCCGCATATCGCCGCGATGAGATCGACGCCACGCACCTGAGCGTCTTCAACCAACTCGAAGGTCTCTACGTCTCCAACGACGTGAGTCTCGCCGATCTCAAAGGCACGCTCGAAGCCTTCTTCCGCGAGATCTTCGGCCCGAACACCGCCGTGCGCTTCCGCCCGCACTTCTTCCCGTTCACCGAGCCGAGCTTCGAGATCGACGTGAAACTCGAGGCGAAAGGCAAAGACGCCCGCTGGATCGAAATCGCCGGCTGCGGCATGGTCGATCCCGCCGTCTTCACCGCCGTGAACAAGAGCCGCGGCGACAATCTCTTCGATCCCGAGACCACCACCGGCTTCGCCTTCGGCCTCGGCCTCGACCGCCTCGCGATGATCCTCCACAGCATCACCGACATCCGTCACCTCATCGAAAACGACGTCCGCTTCCTCCAACAGTTCGCCGCGTGATTTTTAGGCAAACGAATGGGGGCAAGCGAATCCCTGTTCTTCATTCGTTTGCCCCCATTCGCTTGCCCATTCTTTCTTCTTTCCAGCTATGCAAGTCTCCCTCTCCTGGCTCAGCACTCATCTCGATCTCAGCAGCTATACCGTCCCGCAGCTTTCTGACCTGCTCACCTTCGCCGGTGTCGAGGTCGAAGGCATCGAAGAACGCGGCGTGACCACTGACAAGGTCGTCGTGGCTCAGATAGACTCCTTCGTGCAGCATCCGAATGCCGACAAACTCAGCGTCTGCCAGGTCAATGACGGCAGCGGCACCCCGCGACAGATCGTCTGCGGCGCGAAAAACTTCAAAGCAGGCGACAAAGTGCCGCTCGCACTGCCTGGAGCCGTTTTGCCCGGCGGATTCACGATTAAAGAAGGCAAACTGCGCGATGTGGCCAGCCTCGGCATGATGTGCAGCGGCAAAGAACTCGGCCTCGGCGACGACCACAGCGGTCTGCTCATCCTCGATGCCGAAACGACCATCGGCACACCCTTCAACCAACTCGTGCCTTCCGATGTCGTCTTCGACCTCGAGATCACACCGAACCGCCCCGATCTCCTCAGCCACCTCGGCCTCGCCCGCGAGCTCAGCGCCCTCACCGGCATCCCGCTCAAAGGCCAACGCGATTACACCGCGACAAAAACGAAAGCCGCTGCCTCCGACATCAAACTCGAAGCCAAAGAAGTCTGCCCGCTTTACACCGCACGAATCATCAAAGGCGTCAAAGTCGGCCCCAGCCCGGAATGGCTGCGTCGTCGCCTCGAAAGCATCGGCCTGCGTCCCATCAACAGCATCGTGGACATCACCAACTACGTCATGATGGAGATGGGACAGTCGCTGCATTGCTTTGACCTCGACAAGCTCAACGGCTCCATCGTCGTGCGCCAAGCCACCGACGGCGAAAAATTCCTCGCTCTCGATTCGCAGACCTACACGCTGCAAACCGACGACCTCGTCATCGCCGATCAAAAGCGTGCCGTCGCCATCGCCGGCGTCATGGGCGGTGAAGAAACCGGCGTCACCGAAGCCACCACCAATGTGCTCCTCGAAGCCGCGTGGTTCACCCCTTCGAACATCCGCCGCACCTCCCGCCGACTCGGCCTCAGCAGCGACAGCAGCTACCGCTTCGAGCGCGGCATCGACCCTCAACAAGTCGCTGGCGGCTCCGAGCTCGCCACGAAGCTCATCCTTTCCATCGCTGGAGGCACCGCAGAGGACGTGCTGCACGTCGCAGGTGAAGCCCCCGCTTTGACCGGCGAGGTCACCCTCGACGAAGACCGCGCCCGCAAGCTGCTCGGCACGCCCGAGCTCAGCGGCGATGAAATTCACGCCATCCTCGAAAAGCTCGGCCTCGGCAAAAAAGCCGCCACGAAGCACGAAAGCCGCTGGCACATCCCCAGCTACCGCGCCGACCTCCAGCGCCCCGTCGATCTCATCGAGGAAATCGCCCGCGTCATCGGTCTCGACCGCGTCCCATCGAAAATGACCGCCGTCGCCGTGCCCAGCGATGCCACAGACCGCGCTTACGACTTCGCCATGACGATTCGTCAGGCTTTGGTGAATCGCGGCTGCTTTGAAGCGCAAACCCTACGCCTCGTCGCCGAAGCTCAACTCGCCGATACCCTCGGCGGCGGCACCGGCGTCGCCGTGAAAAATCCGCTCAGCGAAGACCACACCACGCTGCGCCCCAGCATCATCCCCGGCCTCATCGCCGCCGCCGCGCTGAACATCCGCCAAGGCGCCGACCGCCTGCGCTTCTTCGAGCTCGGCCGCGTCTTCCTGAAGCTCCCGAATGGCAACAGCCGCGAAGAAGAACGCCTCGCCATCCTCATCAGCGGCCCCGTCAGCCCATCGAGCTGGCACGCCCGCACCCCGCAGGCTGCCGACATCCATGAACTCATGGGCATCATCCAAAACCTGCCCGGCCTCAGCCGCGTTAGCATCGAGCCGAAAGCCGTCAAAGAATCCCCCGCGAACTTCCTGCTCACCAGCGAACTCCGCGCCGGCAATCGCAACCTCGGCTGGATCGCTCAACTGCATCCTTCCCGCGCCCGCGACATCAGCGCCCGCCATCCCGTCTATGTCGCCGAGTTGCTCCTCAGCGCCCTGCGCCAAGGCAGCACCGGCCCCGCGAAATTTGAAGAACTCCCCCGCTTCCCCGGCATGACCCGCGATGTCGCCATGGAAGTCCCCGCCGACCTCCCCCACGCCAAAGTCGCCGCCTTCTTCGCCACGCAGAAAGAGCCCCTCTTCATCGCCAGCGAAGTCTTCGACGTCTTCACCGACCCCACCGGCCAAAAGATCCCCAGCGACCGCAAATCCATCGCCTGGACCCTCACCTACCGCAGCCCCGAAAAGACCCTCGAAACCGCCGAAGTCGATGCCGCCCACCAGCGCATCCTCGCCGCGCTGGAGAAGGCGCTTCCGGCGACGGTGCGGCGCTGAGCGAATAATTCCCTCACTTCACCAACACCTCGCCCCACAAATTCGGTGAGAGCATGATCTCGCCCGGAATATCATCGACGAGACCGGTGCTCTGATTCGACCAATACGAGCGTAGATTCGTGTCGGTGCCCGCAGTATCGCCGAATGTGACGCCAAAGTCGGCGCGCAGCATGTCGCCGAGTTTCAGCGTCAATCCGAGATCGCTCAGCGCAAAGCTGGCTTTCACGGTGTAGCCGTTCGCATCGGTTTTGACCTCGATTTTGGCCTCAGGGAGCTGGCGAACGTCATCGACCTTCGCGCCGCGCCAAGGGCTGGTGAACTCGACGGGATTCTTGCCGCCGGGTTTGCGGTGTTCATAGAGCACGGAGAGCGGCTTGCCTTCGTGCGGCGCGATGAGCAGGCGTTTGTCGCCGATCACCGGCTCGCGGCGCTTCGGATCGGCCTTCGGGTCGCAGGCGAACTGGAAATCGACCGTGTCGCCGGTAGCGAAGAGCTTGGCCCAGTCGCGGCCGTTATTGATCCATGGTGAAGCATCCTGCACGCGCCACGTGAGATGCAGGTGAGTGGCATCGGAGGCGATGTCGCACTGCGTTTTGAATTTACCGCTCTTGTCCCACGCGATGCTGCCTGGGATCGTGGTCTCGCGCGCCTGCTGCTTCGCGGCGACTCGGCGCATGTTCTGGCGCTCGGCGGCGGCGATCTGCTCTTTTGTCACGGTGAGCTTGCCACTGACGCACTTCACCTTGTCAAAGCCGGTCAGTTCATAGATGCGATACGGCCCATGTCCGATCTGGACAAAATACTTCCCACTCTTCGCATCGCGTCCGAAACTGCCGCCAAAGATCTCGCCGCCGAGGCGGTATTCGTTCTTCAAATAGCTGACGCGCACATCAACGAAGGCCTCATCGAGATACAAGCCGTCGCTCGTCAGCGTGAAGCAGCGGCCGTGGTTGCCGTTCACGAAAAACACGTCCGCTCTGTCATCGAGTGGCGCGATGCCGAGGAAAGCCATCACGCCCTGCATCACGCCGGGCTCGGGCAGCGGCGCGTCGTGGCTGCCGTGCACGTCGCTCCATTGGTTCGCGTAGCTCCAGAGATGCTTTCCATCGCTCGCATACGCGTTCATTTCGGGATCGGAGTTGAAAAGGAAGCGGCCAAAGCGGTCGCGGATCGTCGCCACGCCGCTGCGCTTGTAGCCGGGCGTCAAACTCACCGGCGTGGCCTTCGCGATGGCCTCGTCGAGCGTCGGACAATCCGGCACGCCGTTCGCTAGGAAACCCTTCAGCTTGATCGCGGCCACTTTGACCTGCGTCTTGTCGGCGACGGGCATGTAAAACGTCAGCGAGTTCTGCATGTGGCCCCACGGACCGCCCGCGTAGTCGATTTGATCGCCGCAGAAGTCGAACTCCTCCTTCTGCGCCTCGCCATCGCCATTGCGATCTACCCACAGCACGCCCATGCCGCGCTGCGACCACGGTTTGCCCTCGCCTTTCTTGCCCGGCTTCTCACCGGCGCGCTTCTCCGGCCACTTCGCGTAAAACGCGTCGATGTAGGCCTGCGGCGGCTGCCAGTTGAAGGCGTAGCCAAAATGATGCGTGCCCGCCGTCGCGGCGATGTCTTTCAGCGTGCCATCCGGTAGCACCTCGCTGATCAGCGCGATCTTCCCACGCGTGGCGACGAACGTGCGCCCGGCCTCGCGGAAGAACGCGTAGCTGTGCGGCTCGTAGTGGCCGAGGTGGCCTTCGTCGATGCTCAGGATGTGTGTGGGCCGCGCCGTCTTCTTTTCCAAATCAACATCCCAGAAGCAGCCGAGTCCGATCCAGCGCCGCGGATCCTCGGGATCAAAGCCGCTGCCATCGCCGCCGTAGTGCGGCATGCCGAATTTCTCGACCACAACCTGGTTGGTCTTCAAATCCCACGCCATCACGCGTTTTGGATTCCAGCGCTTCTCGGTGACCCACAGCTTGCCATCCGGCCCGAGAACGAGCCCCGCCGGATTCACCATGCGCTCGGGATCATATTTTCCGCGATACGGACCGCCGGGCTTGCCCGTGATCGCGTGCTCGATGCCCGCCGATGAAAATCGACGCACCTGATGCGTCTTGGCATCGCTGATGAGGATCTCGCCGTCGGGCACGATCGTGATGCCGCTGATGTTCTCGTTTTGAATCAGCATCTTTTGATCCCGCACACGCACCACACCGCGATCCGTCACCGCAAACAGCTCTTTTCCCGCCGCGAGATGCTTCACATCTGCGAGCGCGATCTTGTCGAGCTGGTGGCCGGTCTTCGCATCGAGCTCAAGGATCACTTTCTCATCACGACAGCTCACATAGAGCTTTCCGTCGAGCACCGCGATGCCGCCGAGATTGAACTGCGTCAAATCGGACTGCCCGTTCACCTCCATCGTGTCCACCGGCAAGCCGCGCACCTTGCCGGGCCACTCAACGAGCTTGCCCGTGGCGATGTCGAAGCGGCAGATCGTCACCGTCCATGTCGCCTTCCAATCCGCTTTGGCAAAGTCCGGCCGTCCGCCCCACGCGAAGCCATCCTGCGCGACATAAAGGTGCTCCTCATCCGCTGCGATGGCGTCGTGCTGGATGCCGTAGCCCTGCTGGTGCTCATAGCCTTGCACGAGCTTCCCCTTGTCATCGAGCGCCACCAGCGCCCAGCCACCTTCCGTCACCGGCGCGGCGAAGAACACGAGCTTCGAGTTCGCCGCCGCCGCGTGCAGCGTGCTGTGATTCGGCCCCCACGGCTCCGTCGTCGGTTCATCGCCGTTGGCAAAGTTCATCACATACTGCGGGCGGATGCCCTCATGCGTCACGCCACGCCACGTGTAGCTGCCGGGTGCTACGAGCTTGCCCGTCTCATCAAGGCCATCCCAAACGAGCGACTGCTTGCCCACGCCGAAACTGCGACCACTGACGAGATTCCGCACGCGCTCGCCCTTCTCGTTCTCGATCACGATCGTCGCCTTGCCTTCGCTGGGCTGAGTAAAAGCCACGCGAATCTCCTGCTGCCTCGCCACAACAGCTTCGCGATACGATTCGAGGTCAAACTCGGCCCATGAGGCCGGATCGTCATTGAAGGAGGCATGAATCGGCTGGTGATCGTTGAAGCCAAAACGCTCGCGCTGGCCTTCATGCTCCACTGCGACAGCGATGCGCAGCTTCGACCAGTCGCCTTTTGGCAGCTCAATGCCCGTCGTTGCCAAAATTGAGGAATAGGAGCCATTTGAGACGCCTAGCACCACGTTTCGAGCAGGTGTCTCGACTTTGATCTTTCTGTCTGTGATCGCGATTTCGAGCGGAATGCCACCCACGCGACCAGCGAGCACTACAGGGGCAAAAACCGGCGTTTCGAGCTCCAACTTCAGCAAACGCTGTTTCCCCAGCTCATTTACGATCACCCGAGGACCCGCGATGGCGATGTGCGCGGGCGAATCGAGGCCAGTGTAGCTCACTGGAGCCGCATCGAGCGATTCATAGACATGCACCGCGCCATGCCGAGGATCGCTGACGGCGAGACGCTGGCCGTCGCTATGCACAAACACCGCGCCGCCGTGCTGCGTGAGCCGTTTCACCTCCTTCAAGTCGCGATCCAGCACCACGATGGCATCCTTGTCGCCGGCGAGCAGTTGATTATGAAACCACGCGAGGCTCGTGCAGTTCGTGAGGCCCGGCAGCTTGATGGGCTGTGGTTTGCCTGCGAGATGGCCATCGGGTGAGATTGGCAGTTTGAAGCCTTCGCCATTCGGCGTGGTGACGATCATGTCTTGGTCGATCACGGCCGCGCCGCTGATGTTTTCCGGCACTGTGAAGTCTTTGATGCCCGGCGTGTCAAGATGCGAGAGGCCGTTTTCGTCGATCACCGGCCCGCGAGCGAGCTGCACGTAGTTGTAGTGCTTTTTGAGGATGCACAGCGTCTTTCCGCCAAGCAAAGTCGGCTGCGCGCAGAGTGAAGCTTCCAGATCACCGAGCGTGTGCGGCGTGTGCGGCTCTTCCTGCCAGCGCCAGCTTCCGCGCGAGGTCCAGATGTTGCCATCCACATCGAGCGCGAGTCCGCGAAGCCCCGTGAAGCCGCCAATGCGTCGCACGACATCGAAGCGGCTTTCCGCGTCGTTCCACTGCACGAACTGAATCACACCGCCCATGCCAGAGACCGCGAACAAACCATCGCGCAGCTTCACCATGCCGCGACCGTTCGTGAGGTCGTTGCTCATCGGCATGTAGCCAATGAACGAGCCCGATGCACCGCCGAGCACGACGCCTGGATCAGGCTCGAAGGCTTCATTGAAGCGATTGATCGTGCCGTGCCACGCGTGCGAATACCAGAAGCGCCCGATCTTCTGCGGGCGCTCGCCTTGGAAGGGCTTTGGGAAGCCGTCCTTCAGCGTGCTGTCCTGCCAGGCGAAGACCTTGCCCTCACCAAAGCCGCAGATCGTGCCATCGGCCTCGACATGCAGCCCATTCAGCCTCGCCCCCGGCTGCGTCATCGGCGTGCGCTCGCCTGTGACTGGATCAAGCGATGCCAGCGCGTCCTTCTCCAGCACGATGAGGCGATCCTTCACCGCGCTCGATGCGATCAAATCGACATCGCCTTTTAAACGCGTCAGTTTCGTGCCCGGCGCGGCCTTCAGCGGCAGTGTGTAGAGCGCCTTCTTGAGTTTAAGCACCAGCAGGTCCCCCACGCGCGTCATTTGATCGCTGCCCCGCTCATCACCTTCAGGAATCTCAAAGCTGGCCAGCAAGCGGCCATCGAGCGCATAGCGATTCAACCGCATCGAGCCCCCACGCTCCCAAAGCGCCCCCTCATCATCGAGCACCGGCCCGATGCCGGAGAATGCCTTCCCCGCGAAGACCGCCTGCGAGTCATCCGAATTGCCGAGCGAGCCGGTGAAATGGAGTTCGGCGGCTGGCAGTGCAGTGGTGGCTGCGAGTGAAACAAGGGCAAGGAGGCTGGCTTTCATATTCATGTTTCGAAGGTCTTGCGATGGCGGCCCATTCGCAGGCTGTCAGAGCGATGTCTGAGTCACTCGCAGCCGGAGGCAAAATCAACTTAGCCGATCACCCTCGCCACACGATCCATCTCCGCTTCCGTGTTGTAGAAATGCGGGCTGAAGCGCAGGAGCGGCTGGCCGGCGCGGTTGTGGCGCAGGGAGGTGGCGATGTGGTGCTCGGCGAGGTGTTTGGAGATGTCTTCGAGCGAGCGCGTCGGGTGCTGGATCGTGGTGATGCCGGACGCGTTGATGCTCTGTGGGTCAGGACCGAGGAAGGTGAAGCCTTGCGGTGCCAGTCCGGCATGCAGGCGGGCTTTGAGCTTCAAAAGTTGGGCGCTGATGGCTTCGAGCCCGATCTCCTGGATCAGCTCGATGCCGGCCTTCATGCCGAGGATGCCGGAAATGTTGAGCGCGCCGGGTTCGTAACGACGACCGCCGCGTTCGAAGGCGATTTCCTCCTGCGCGATGAAGTTCGGGCTGCGAACGTTCCACGAACCGAGCAGGCTGGGGCGCAGCATGTCCTGCAATTCCTCACGCACATAAAAGATGCCCGCACTCATCGGACCGAGCATCCATTTGTGCGAGTCGGCGGAGAGGAAATCGACGTGATCGACGCGGGTTTCAAAGGCGCCTACGGTTTGAATGGCGTCGAGACAGAACAGGACGCCTCGCTCGCGCAACATGCGGCCGATGCGGTCGATTTCGATGCGATAACCGCTCAGGAAGTGACAGGAGGCGAGTGCGACGAGTTTCGTTTTCGGTGTGAGCGCCGCTTCGACGAGTTCGGGCGTGATTTCGCCCGGTGAGGTGGGTTGAAGCCGCTTCAAGACGACGCCGTGGCGTTCGAGTTCGCTCCACGGATAGACGTTGGCTGGATAGTCGTCGAGATAGCTGACGACTTCATCGCCGGGTTGCCATGGAACACCGTTGGCGACCAAACTAAGCCCGACGGAAGTCGGACCGATGAGCGCAATCTCGCTGGCCTTGGCACCGATGAGCTTGGCAGCGACGACGCGCGTCTCATTCACCGCTCTCCACGCCTCAGGATACTCCTGCATGCGCAGGCTGCACTGTTCGAGGTAGTCCTGCATCGTGCGCGCGACGCGGCGCGGCAGGATGGTGACGCCGGCGTGGGCGAGAAACAGGCTGTCTTTGATGACCGGAAACTCCTGCTGGCGCAGAGATTCATTCGAAAGAAGTGCGTCGAGCGTGAGCATGGCTGGAAATGACGAAACCAGAATGAGGAGCCGAGTGAAACGAGACAGACGACCGAAGGGAGCCTGAAAGGTGAGCAAAGCGAATCAATGTCGAATCAACGACGAATTACGAAGGATGAAGCAGGCTTGGGGCGACAAAACTTCGCCATTCGCCATTCTGGTTTCATCATTTCCGCGTCAGCGGTCACGCGACCTTCAGCGTCTTCGCTCCTTCGTCGATGAGATGCCAGAAGCTCTTCGACTGGCTCAGCGCCTCGTCTTCACCGGCGCCGGGCAGATTACTGCGGTAGAGGAAGTCGGTGAGCGTGTTTTTGTGCAGCACCCGATGCACGCGGACGTTGCCATCGACGATGCTGAAGTAGATGCGATGGTCGCCGGCACGACAGCGGTAGAGTTTTTTGCTGCCGCGTTCGAGCAGGCCATAGCGCTTGGCGAGGATGGTGTCGTCGATGTCGGCCGGCTGGATGTTCAGGGCCTCAAGGAGATGGAACTGCACCTGAGCGGGCAGTTGGGAGAGCTCGGCGGCGCTGATGTCGTTGAAGACGATCTGGATCACGGTGATTCGGGGCGTGCAGGTTGGATTAGAATCGTTTGACGACGTGTTTTTTGCGGACGCTTTCCATCCACTGGTCGATGTTGGCCTTGGACTTTTCGGCGTTGATCATCCTTTCGATCTCCGGGCGCTTTTCCTCTAGCGTGGGTGCCTTGCCGAGCTTTTTAGCGTCACAGGCGACGATGATGTATGAGCCTTCCTGCTCGAGGACCGGGCTGATGCCACCGGTTTTGAGCTCCATGGCGGCGTTGGCGATGGCGGGCATCATGTCGGTCTTCGCCATCCAGTCCCAAGAGCCGCCGTTTTCAGCGCGGCTGTCCTGGGAGTAGGTCCGGGCGGTGGCGGCGAAGTCGGCGCCGCCGAGGAGCTTGGAGCGCAGCTCCTGGGCGAGTTTTTTCTGTTTTTCAGCGGATGATCCGGCCTCCCCGCTGAACTTCGGAATGGTGATGGTTGAGATTTTGATCTGGTCCCCTTCGCGCCACTTGTCCACGTTCTTGTTGTAGTATTCCTCGACCTCTCTCGGCGTGGCCGGCGGGTGCTCGCCTGAATTGCGGGCACGCATCACATTCGTGATGACCATCTTCTCGCGCATCTCACGGAATTTCTTCACGGACATGCCGCTCTTGGCGAGCTCGTCCACGAAGGCGTCGCGATTGCCCTTGAAGCTCTCGCGGATGATGGTGTTGATGTCGTCATCGACATACTGCGGTTTGATGACACCGCCAATTTTCTTGAATTCGGCGAGGAGGATCTCGCGGTCGATCAGCGACTCGAGGGCGGAGTCACGAATGGCGGCGAGCTCCTTGTTGATGCGCGCCGGGTCGTTTTGAAACTGGAACCGGATTATCTGCTCCTGGGTCCTGATCGTGTCCCGCACCTCGGATGCCATGATGGGGTTCCCATCGACGACGGCGACGATGCGGTTGGAGTAGGTCTGGGCCGTGGCGCAGGAAAGGGCGAGGACGGCAAAGAGGGCGGGCAGGCTGTTGCGAAGGGAAATCATGACTGATCGGCTTGCATCGTAGGGCGTGGTGACGGCGTGGCAAGGCGAAGTTCAGACCCGGGGTGGCCCGCTTTGCAGCTTCGCCTTGCGTGATCGCGGGTCCACTCTCTACTCTGCGCTCCCAATCGCAGACCCATTACCAGCCATGAGCAAGAAAGCCGCTTCCAAGACATCCAGCAGCTCCTCGAAGAGCCTCCTCGTCGAAAACCGCGTGTTCAAGCCGGACGCCGCTTTTGTGAAGAAGGCCCGCATCAGCTCGATGGCGCAATACAAGAAGATGCACGCCGAGTCGCTCAAGAATCCGGACAAGTTCTTCGGTCGCGAGGCGAAGGAACTCACCTGGAGCAAGCCCTTCACCAAGGTGCTCGATTGGAAGTGTCCGAACGCGAAGTGGTTCACCGGCGGCAAGCTCAACGTCAGCGAAAACTGCCTCGACCGCCATTTGAACGGCCCGCGCAAGACCAAGGCCGCTCTCATTTGGGAAGGCGAGCCCGGCGAGAAGCGTGTTTATACCTACCAGCAGCTCCATCGCGAGGTCTGCCGCTTCGCCAATGTGCTGAAGCGTCACAAGGTCAAAAAAGGCGACCGCGTCATCATTTACATGCCGATGATCCCGGAGGCCGCCATCGCCATGCTGGCCTGCACACGCATCGGGGCCGTTCACAGCGTCATTTTCGGCGGTTTCAGCGCCGAATCGATCAAGGACCGCGTGCTCGACAGCGGTGCCGCGATCATCATCACCGCTGATGGTGGCTACCGCCGCGGTGCAGTCGTTCCTTTGAAGAAGAATGTCGATGACGCTCTCAAGGCCAAGGACACGCCAGTGAAGACCGTGGTGGTGTTTAAGCGCACCGGCCAGGACATCCACATCGAGGAAGGCCGAGATGTGTGGTGGCACCGCGAACTCGAATACGTCGATGCGAAGTGCCCGCCCGTGGCGCTCGATTCCGAGGCGGATCTTTTCATTCTCTACACCAGCGGCAGCACCGGCAAACCCAAGGGCATCCTGCACAGCACCGCAGGCTACCTCCTGCATGCGCAGATGACCTGCAAATACGTCTTCGACCTCCGCGACGACGATGTGTACTGGTGCACCGCAGACATCGGCTGGGTCACCGGCCACAGCTACATCGTCTATGGCCCGCTGGCCCTCGGCGCGACCTGCCTCATGTATGAAGGCGCTCCGAACTGGCCGGAAAACGACCGCTTCTGGAAGATCATCGAAGAATACGCCGTCACCGTTTTCTACACCGCGCCGACTGCCATCCGCGCCTTCATGAAGTGGGGCGACGAATGGCTCAAGAAGCACGATTTGAGCAGCCTGCGCCTGCTTGGCACCGTCGGCGAGCCGATCAATCCCGAAGCGTGGATGTGGTATCACAACAAGGTCGGCGGCGGCAAATGCCCCATCGTCGATACCTGGTGGCAGACCGAAACCGGCGGCCACATGATCACCCCGATCCCCGGTGCCATCCCCACGAAGCCCGGCACCGCCACGCTGCCCTTCTTCGGTGTCGATGTCGGCATCGTCGATGACCTCGGCAAAGAAGTCGGCCCGAATGAACAGGGCAAACTCGTCATCAAGAAACCCTGGCCGTCCATGCTCCGCGGTATTTGGGGCGACAAAAAACGCTACCAGGAAACTTACTGGAGCGACTTCAAAGGCTGGTACTTCGCCGGCGACGGAGCACGCCGCGACAAGGACGGCTACATCTGGATCATCGGCCGCATCGACGACGTGCTGAACGTCGCCGGACATCGTCTCGGCACCGCCGAAGTCGAAAGCGCCCTCGTTTCCCATCCCTCTGTCGCCGAAGCCGCCGTCGTCGGTCGTCCCGATGAACTGAAGGGCCAAGGCGTCGTCTGCTTCGTCACCGTCAAAGAAGGCATCAAGACCGGCCGCGACCTCGGCGATGAGCTCAAGAAGCACGTCCGCAAAGTCATCGGCCCCGTTGCCACGCCTGACGAAGTCCGCTTCGCCGCCGCTTTGCCGAAAACCCGCTCCGGCAAGATCATGCGCCGCCTCCTCAAGCAAATCGCCGCCGGCGAAACGCTCAAAGGCGACACGACGACCCTCGAAGACATCAACGTCATCGCCGCGCTCTCCGCCGCGAGTGGGGAGGATTGACCGCCACGCAACACCTGATGCAAACCGGAATGCGGACGCCATCGTCCGCATGCGGTGCAAGATCGTCAGACTTTGCTCGCAAACGGCTAAAGTCACTCAGCGGGTTGCGTTTCATCACGCAACCAATCCAGCCACGTCATGAAACGCACGCTCCTGCTCCTCGCTCTCTGCTCTCCGTTCTCCGCGTTTGCCGACAACTGGCCGATGTGGCGTGGCGCGAACGGTGATGGCACATGCACCGAGTCAAATCTGCCGGAGAAGTGGAGCCAGACGGAGAATGTGGTCTGGAAGGTGGCGCTGCCTGACCGTGGAAATTCGACGCCGGTGGTTTGGGGCGACAAGCTGTTCATCACCCAGGCCATCGAGAAGGAAGGCAAGCGCCTGCTGCTGTGTTTTGAGAAGAAAACCGGAAAACAGCTCTGGGACGCGGGCACGATCTACAAGGAGAAGGAGCTGACGCATGCGACGAACCCTTATTGCGCCGCATCGCCGGCCACCGATGGCGAGCGTGTCATCGTGTTCTTCGCCTCGGCGGGCCTGTTTTGCTACGACATGAACGGCCATGAACTGTGGAAACGCACCGATCTCGGCAAGCAGCATCACATCTGGGGCAACGGCACGTCTCCCGTGATCGCGGGTGACCGTGTGTTCCTCAACTTTGGCCCTGGTGAGAACACCGTGATGTATTGTTTCGACAAAAAGACCGGCAAGACGATCTGGCAGCACAAGGAGCCCGGCGGAGCCTCTGGCGAGGGTGGGAACAAGCGGTGGCTCGGCTCATGGAGTGATCCGATCCTGCGCAAAGTCGGCACGCGTGATGAACTGCTCATGTCGTATCCAGGTCGTGCGTGCGCTTTTGATCCAGATTCTGGCAAGGAGCTTTGGACCTGTGGAGGACTCACGCCGCTGGTCTATAACTCTCCTCTGTTTGCCGACGGCATGGCCGTCGTGATGTGTGGCTACGGAGGCGCGGCGATGGCGGTCAAAGCCGGCGGCAGCGGCGATGTGACGGAGAAAAATCGTGTCTGGCACCTGCCACGTGTGCAGCAGCGAATCGGCAGCGGCGTGATCCACGAGGGGCATCATTATATCCTGACCGACGGCGGCATCGTCGAGTGCCGTGACATCAAAACCGGGAGTTTGATTTTCAACGAGCGCCTCAAAGGCCCCGGACCCACCGGCCAGAACTGGTCTTCTCTCGTGCTCAGCGCCGACGGCAAATGCTACGCGGCCAACCAGGGCGGTGACTGCTTCGTGTTCAAGGCGGAGCCGAAGTTCGAACTTCTTGCCACCAACTCGCTGGGTGAAAAAATCATTGGCTCCATCGCCGTGAGCGACGGGTTGCTCTTCATCCGCGGTTATCAGAATCTCTGGTGCATTGGCAAAAAGTAGGCGCTGGCACCCCTCCCGCAGGGCCTGACGTTGCCCCCGGATTTCCCCTTGCCCACTCAGGGCCGGGACGCTAACGAACGCGCTCCCATCTCCAGCGCCATGGCCCAATCCGACCGTCAGCACACCCTCGCCAAAGCCGTCTCCATGACAGGCACCTCGCTGCACACCGGCGAGCAGGTCACGCTCACCCTTCAGCCGGCGCCGGAGAACTTCGGCTTCAAATTCCGCCGCGTGGACCTGGAGGACAAGCCCTTCATTGCAGCGCTGGCGGAAAAGGTCCAAAAAGTCGAGCGTGCCACCACCATCGCCGAAGGCGGTGTGAACGTGCACACCGTGGAGCATGTGATCTCTGCCCTCACCGGCATGGGGGTGGACAATGCGATCATCGAGATGGACGCGAACGAGCCGCCTATCGCTGACGGCAGTGCGATGCCTTACGTCGAGCTCATTAAGTCCGCTGGACTCGTCGAACAGAAGGAGGCTCGCAAGGTTTTCGAGATCCGGGAGCCGATCTACCAGGAAACACGCGACGGTACCATCCTCACCATCGTCCCGGACAAAAAATTCCGCATCTCATGCACGAACGTGGGGCCGAACGGGCGCTTCACGCAGTATTTCAGCACGGAGATCAATCCAGAGACTTACGAGAAGGAGATCGCCGCCGCGCGCACCTTTGTGTATTACGAGGACATTGCCCCACTGATGGAGAAGGGCCTCATCAAAGGAGGCACGCTGGAGGCGGCCATCGTCATCCGCGGCGAGTCGTTGCTCTCGAAGCAGCCGCTGCGCTTCCAGGACGAGTTCGTGCGCCACAAGATCCTCGACATTGTCGGCGACCTCATGCTCTCCGGGAAACGCATCCAGGGGCACGTCATCGCCGTTCGCCCCGGCCACGGTCCGAACACCGAGCTGGCCCGCGCCATCGTGAAGCAATACGAGGCCATGCGCAGCATGGTGCCCGCGCCGGTGCACATCCCCGGCGGCGAGTCCGTGCTCGACATCAACGAGGTGATGAAAATCCTCCCGCACCGTTATCCCTTCCTGCTGGTGGATCGCATCATTGGATTTGAGGGTGAGACAAAGTGCACCGGTATCAAGAACGTCACCATCAACGAGCCGTTCTTCCAAGGGCACTTCCCCGGCCACCCGATCATGCCAGGCGTCCTCCAGCTTGAGGCCATGGCGCAGGTCGCCAGCATCGTGCTGCTGCGCATGCCCGGCAATCAGGGCAAGATTGGCTACTTCATGAGCGCCGACAACGTGAAGTGGCGCAAGCCCGTTCTTCCTGGCGACACGCTCATCATCGAAACCGAAATCCTCAAGACCAAGCGAAGCATCGCCAGCGGCGTCGGCCGCTGCATCGTGAACGGCCAGGTCGCCTCCGAGGCTGACCTCATGTTCAGCGTCGTCGATCGCTGATCAAACGAGAACTGCGAACCGGGAGCCGCCCACTTTGAGCACGATCCACCCCACCGCCATCATCGACGCGTCCGCCAGAATTGACTCGGACGTCCACATCGGCCCGTATTGCATCATCGGTGCGGATGTCGAGCTTGGTGACGGCTGCTGGCTGCAGCATCACGTCACGATCATGGGGCCGTCAAAGATCGGGAAAGGAAACAAGTTCTACGCCTACGGCTCCATCGGTCAGCAGACGCAGGATTTGAAATACAAGGCCGAGCCCACCTGGCTCGAGGTCGGAGACAACAACACCTTCCGCGAGTTTTGCTCCGTGCATCGCGCGACTTCGCCGAATGACAAGACGATCATCGGCTCTCACAACAATTTCCTCAGCTATGTCCACATCGCCCACGACTGCGTCGTGGGAAATCACGTCATCTTCTCCAACAACGGCACGCTTGCCGGGCATGTCGTCGTTGAGGATCACGTCATCATCGGCGGTCTGACCGCCGTGCATCAATTTTGCCGCATCGGCACGCGATCCATCACCGGCGGCTGCTCGAAGGTCACGCAGGATATCCCGCCCTTCTGCACCGCTGACGGCAATCCGGCGCGTGCACGCGGCCTGAATATCGTCGGCCTCCAGCGTGCCGGCTTCAGCCGCGACCAGATGCGCGCCCTGCGCGGCGCCTTCCGCAAAATCTACCGCAGCGGCCTCAACAACGCTCAGGCCATCGATGAGCTCCGCGCCGGGGAACTTAGTCCCGAGGCCGCCGTCTTTGTCGATTTCGTCGCCGCAACGAAGCGCGGCATCATCCCTGGCGGGAAAGCGTCTGCGGATGAGGAGGAGTGAAGGCCGCCGAGGTTTGCGGCGCCTGTTTCAATGAGCGCAGCGTAAGCTGATATCGCTTCGGCCACAGAACGCATGCGGCCGCTACCATCGCGAAGCTGAAGTGAGGCACTTCGATGCGGCCCTGGCCGAAGGGCGTGTAGGCGAGCAGGGCGAAGACGAGGTAACCCGCCCGTCCACCGGTCAGCACACTGCGGGCGATGAGCCACAGCCATGTTCCGGCAAACAGCACCAGCCCAGGAATGCCCAGTTCCAGCCACAAGGACACATATTCATTGTGCGGCGCATAAATCGTCCCGGAAATGCCCGTGCCGTGACCGAACAACGGCTTCTGCTGCACCGCCTCCCACGCATCGCTCAAATCCTTGAGGCGTTCCGGTGACTTGAGCTTCTCGAAGTCGAGATCGTAGATCGCCTCCAGGCGGTCGGCGGTGTTTTTGTCCTTCATCACGCCATGCTGCGTGCCGCTTTCCAGCACCGCCGCGCCAATGCCCAGCAGCGGCAGGGCGATGGCGGTCACGATCATGAGGAAGCCGAAATTCCGCCGCGCGTTGAGCAAAATGTAAGAGCCGCATAGTAGCGCCAGCACGATCATGCCGCTGCGGCCGTAGGTCAGCGCCACGCCCGGCACCGCCACGGCGATCATGAGGCAGTTGAAGCGGAAATTCTTCGAGAGCGCGAAGACGATGCCCAGCATTTCACACAACAGCACGGGCGGGAAGTTTGGATGGCTGTTGAACCCCGCGTAACGGCCGGGAATGCTGCTGAACTTCGCAAAGCCGAGCATTTCATAGATTTCGGAACCGGTGGTCAGCAGCATTGCGCAAATGGCGGCCCAAAGGGCCGTCTTTTCCCATTTTTCCGTCGAAAGAACAGCGATGATCGCGAGCAGCACCAGCATCGTGCGCGCAAGATCCATCGTGATCTGGTCCTGGAACGACGAATCGAAGCGTCGCAGCACCGCCGCATCAAACAAGCGCACCGCCGGCAACAGCGCGATGACAAGCGTGGCCAGGCACAGGCGCGGCTTGTTCACCAGCGAGACCATGATGCAGGTAAACACGGCGACCACCGTGAACAGGCTCGGCTTGATGGGCTGCAACCCGGTGTCGTAGCTGCCGATCACCGCATCCGCCGCCAGCGCACCCAGCATCGAGCCGCACACCCACACGAGCACCCACTCGCGAAAGCGGGTCCAGCCGGTCGGTCGGAGCATGGCGGCGCATGGATTCATGAATCAGGCATGTTTGGCGATCAGACGCGCGGCTTGCAGAAGTTCTTCCTGCTTCGTGCTGAGACGCGATGGAGCGCTGCCGCGCATAGTGTGCGAAATCAGGGGCGTTTCGGAAACACTCTGCGTTTGCTCCGAATGCCAGGCCTGGAACATGAGCACGTCCCAAAGGTAGAAATGCCAGTTCCGCGTGCCGGAAAGATGCTCGGCCCATTTTTGGCGGATGGGGGCGGCGTGGAAGAAGCCTTCACGCTTCAGGCGGCTCTCGCTGAGCAGATCCTCGGCCCATTCACGCAACGGTCCGCGGAGCCAGACATCGAGCGGGATGCCAAAGCCGCGCTTTGGACGGTCGATGAGCGTCTTGGGCACATGCTTATAAAGAGTTTCACGCATGAGCCACTTCCCACGGCCATCACGCACCTTCATGTGAAACGGAATGCGCCAGGCAAACTCGATGATGTCGGTATCGAGCAGCGGGATGCGGCCTTCGAGGCTCACGCCCATCGCAGCTCGATCCACCTTCGTCAAAATATCGCCCGGCAGATAGGTCTCCATGTCGAGATGCATCATGCGATGCGTGAAATCACTCACGCGAGGCCACGAGGCAGTATCGGTGATAGCGGTGACGGGATCTTGGCCATTGATGACAATGTCCTGCGGCTGCTTCCAGTGAGACATGAGGTTCAAATAGAGCGTCTCCATGCCCGGCGCGGCGATGACCTCGGCCAGTTTGTGCAATTTATCACCCACAGGGATGTGACGGAGGCGTTTCGGCAGCAGTTTGGAGCCGAGACCATTCAAAACCTTCGGTGGCAAGGCGGTGAGCATGCCGGCGGTCATCTTCTTCATCACGGGCGGCATCCAGGAAAACTTGCTCCACAGCTTGCGACCGACTGAATAACGTTCGTAACCGCCGAAAAGCTCATCGCCCGCATCGCCGCTCAGCGCGACGGTGACATGCTCGCGAGCCATTTTGCACACGAGATAGGTCGGGATCTGCGAGTAATCGGAAAACGGCTCGTCGTAGAGCGATGGAAGCTGGGGGATGACATTGAGCGCATCCTCGCCGCTGACATACATTTCGGTGTGATCGGTGCCGAGATGCTTGGCGACGTCCTTGGCGAACTCAGCCTCGTTGTGCTCCTTCTCGTGAAAACCGATGGTGAAGGTGCGCACGGGCCGCGTGCTCTGCTTTTGCATCATCGCCACGATGAGCGAGGAATCGACCCCACCGCTCAAGAACGCGCCCAACGGCACATCGGCGATCATGCGCATGCCGACGGCCTTTTTCAGCAAGGCTTCAAACTCGGCGATGGCATCGGCATCGCTGCCGGTGAACGGTTTATCAAAGCCACGCTCGACCACTTGCGGCAGGCTCCAATACCAGCCGGGCTGTGGACGCTCCGCCGGCGAGCGCAGCGAGATCATCGCGGCAGGCGGGAGCTTCTTAAAGCCTTGGTAAATGCAGAGCGGATCAGGAATGTAGTTGTAGCGCAGCAGCGAGGTCAGCGCCTCGCGATCCACCGAGGCGTTGAAGCCGGGGAAACGCTGAATGGCCTTCAACTCGGAGGCGAAGACGAAGGTCTCGCCCACCCAGCCGTAGTAGAGCGGCTTTTCACCCATGCGATCGCGGGCAAGATGGAAAACGCGGTCCTGCTTGTCCCACACGGCGAAGGCAAACATGCCGTTGAAGCGCTTCGTGGCTTCGATGACGCCCCATTGGCAAAACGCGGCGAGCATGATCTCGGTATCCGAATGGCCGCGCCAGGTGTGCCCATGCTTTTCGAGGTCGGCACGGAGGTCTTGGAAGTTGTAGATCTCGCCATTGAAGACGATCACGAAGCGTTCATCGGCGCTCGCCATCGGCTGATGACCGAGCGGCGAGAGATCGAGGATCGAGAGACGGCGATGCCCCAGCGCGAGACCGATGTCCGAATCCACCCAAGCCCCCGCGTCATCCGGCCCGCGAAGCACGATGGCATCCGTCATGGCGCTGACGATGCTTTCCATCTCGTGCGCCGCACGAGATTTGGCAGGAGAGAAGAAGCCGGCGATGCCGCACATGGTTTAGTGAGAGGTAAGAGGTGAGATGTGAGAGGTCAGAAGTGTCGCTTCGGCCCCTTCGGTCTTTTGAGTCCCTTCGGAAGTGATGAGACTCTCGAACTGCCCCAGGACACTCGTCAGCGAAAAATGCCGTTCGATGCGCTCGCGGGCTGCCAAATCCTGCGTGAGGCCGCTATCGAGGATTTCGAGGCAGGCCTTTGCGAGGGCCTGCGGATCACGCGGCGGCACGAGGCGACCGGTTTCTCCCATGACCCAACGGGTATCGCCGATGTCCGTGGCCACCACAGGCACGGCGCAGGCCATCGCCTCGCCGACGACATTGGGGAATCCTTCGCCGAAGGCTGAAGAGGATACTGCGATGTTCAGTGAAGCGGTGAGTTCAGGTAGATCGTGACGCTCACCGAGCACTTCGATGAAGGGCGGCACATCGAGAGACTCCGTTTCAGCTCCGACGATGATGAAACGCGTCTCGGGATGCTTGGCGTGAATGAGTTTGGCGGCTTCGATGAAGGTCGGATAGTCCTTCATCGGGGCGTTGCGGCCAAAGCGGCCGATCAATGGCATGGAGCATGGGGCATGGAGCATGGGCTTCCAATTCGCGAGATCAAAGCCGTTCGCGATGAGCTGCGTCTTCGCTTTGGCATAATCGATGGCCTCATGCTGCTGGGAGCTGAGCTGGGAGTTGTAGGTGATGCGTTTCGGCAGCCAGGAAAGCCAGGCGAGAGCGCGGATGACAAGGGCGGAGCCGCGTTTTTCGAGTTTCAGGTCGTAGAGACTCTGGCGGATGTTCCAGATCATCGGCACCTGCTTGAGGCGCATGAACTTGGCGAGGCTAGCAACGAGGCAGCCATGGTACATCCAGCCCATGAGCACGTCCGGCTTCTCGCGACGCACGAGGCGAAAGAGCTTCCACAAGGCGGACAGCGTGGGTTTGCCCGCAGGCATGTCGAGGCTGTGGACTTCGATGCCGGTCTTGCGCAGCGAGTCGGCGTGTTTACCGCCTGAGGTGAGCGAGATGACGATGTGCCGAGTCCTATGCAGACCGGTGATGATCTGGGACAGCATCATCTCGGCGCCTCCCGAGCCGAGCCCGGTGGTGATCCAGAGCGTTTTCCGCCCGAGCAGCCGGCTGGTGCGCTCGACAAGTTTTTCGACGCTGAACTCATCCACTATGCGCTGGCGCGGATTCTCGGGGGAAAACGCGAGCATGCATTGCGCGAGCGCCTCATGGTCTCCTGCTGGGAAAATTCGCGCTTTGTTGCCGATGATCCACGCGCTGTCGCCCACATCGCTGGCGATGCAGGGCACGCCGCAGGCCATGGCTTCACCGATGACGTTGGAGAATCCCTCTCCGAAGGCGCTGGAGTTCACGAGGCAGTCGAAACGCGCATAGATCGTGGTCATGTCGCTCTGGGGCGGAAGCCATGTGACGCGGTCAGCGAGCCCGAGCGACACTGCGAGGTCGCGCATCTCCTGCTCGTAGGTTTTGTCGCCACTGCCGACGATGATGAACTTCGCATGCGGATCAAGCGCTGCGGCATGCAGGAAGGTGGCGATGTCCTTCATCGGGCTCATGCGGCCGACGAGGCCGAAGGTGAGCGTTTTGGATGGCGCACGCGACCGCGGCTGGAAGTGCTCGGTGTCGATGCCATTGGGAATGACATGCATCTTGTGCCGCGGATAGCCGCGCGCGGCGTAGTAGCCGCGACCGGCCTGGGAATTGCAGATGATGAGATCGGCGAAGCGGGCGAGGAGGCAGTTCAGTTGAAAGCTGAGCTTTCCGAGCAAGCCCCAGAGGTGTGCGTCGGTCTGCGAGTCACGCACACCCCAAACGACGCGAGGAAAACCGCAGAAGGGCTTCACAAACAGCGACATCAGGTTCGATTCGGCCAGGTAGCCGTGCAAAACCTCAGGCTGTGTGGTGCGCACCGCTTTGATGAGGCGGAGAAAGAAGCCGAGCAGGTCCCAGCGGCTTTTTTTGCCAACGCAGATCGTGGGGATGCCCGCGGCTTCGAGTTCGGCACGGAAAGCGCCGTCGTAAAAGTGGATCACGCTGACTTCATGGCCGTCGCCTTGCATGCCTTTGGCCAGCAGCACAAGCTGCCGCTGCGCGCCGCCATGCCCGAGGTCACGAATGATGAAGGTCAGCCTCATGCGGCCTCCTTTCTACGGATGACGGCGAGGCAGACGGCGCAGGTGGCCGCGGCGCAGATGCCATGCACGATGACCGTGGACAGCGCGATGCCCGCCACGCCGAGATGGCGCATCAGCAGCCAGTTCAGCGCGGCATTCAGCACGAGCGCGCTGAAGGAAATCACGAGCATCAGACGCGCCGCCTGCAGGGAAACGGCCACGCGAGCGGCGACGGTGCCCAGGATGTAAAACGGAATCTGAAACGCCGCGAAGCGCAGCACCTCGGCCACGCGTTGCGTGTCGTTCGGGCCGAACGCGCCACGTTCAAACAAGGTGCTGACAAACCAGGGCGCGAAGAGGTACAGGAAAAGCGTCATCGGCAGCGCGGCACTGACGATGAGGCCGGCGCTGGCGAACAGGCGCTTGCGCAGGCCGCTCCAGTCGCGACGGGCGGCGAGCTCGGCAAAGTGCGGGAACAGCACGTCCGCCGCAGGTCCGGCGGTGACGGCGAGAACGATGGCGCACAGCTTGTCCGAGTAGCTGAGCACAGCCACGGAGCCCGCGGAGAGCCAAGCGGCCATGGTCTGATCCACCACGGCAGCACTGCCAAAGGCGACACCGCCGATGAGGAAAGGCAGCGCGTTGCACAGTACGGTGCGCAGTCCTGGCTCCCAATGCCGCAGGCTGCATCGCCACCATGATCTCGAACGCGGCAGCTTGCGTGCAATTGCAATGAGCATCACCGCGACGTTTGCGACCGCTCCCCAGACCGTGCCGGCGACGAGCGTCCACGCGTCCACCTGGTCGCCCGCGATCACAAGGGCGGTCACGATGCCGAGAGGCACGAGCATCGGGGCCGACGCGGCGAGTAGAAAAGATTTTCCGGCGCGCAGCCAGGCGCCGAGATGCTGAGCGAGGCCAAAGCACAGCAGGAACGGCAGCAGAGCGCGCATGAGCTGTGCTGCGAGCGCCTGCTTGCCAGCGCTGAAGCCGTGACCGGTCCACCCGATCACCAGCGGCGCGGCGAGCACCAGCACGATGCCGCAGAGCAGCAGCGCGCCGAAATGCCACACGGAGCATTGCACGCCGAGCCGTTCGGCACGGCGTCTGCCGCGTCGTTCCCTCAGTTCCGCAAAAGCAGGCACAAACGACTCCGGCAGGCCGCCCGCCAGCACAGTGGCGGTGAAGGAGAAAAAGCCGAACACGAGCATGAAGGCATCGAGGTCATCCGCCGTGCCCAGTTTGGCCGCCACGACGGCATCTTTGGCAAAGGCGACGATCTTTCCGACCACGGTGAGCATGGCCACCAGCACGAAGCCCGAAACCACTGCCGATCCTGCCCCTCTGGCGAGCAGGGAGCGCAGCGGCGCTGGCAGGGTGGCACGGATTGCAGGCATTTACATAAACTATAAACACCATAAAACAATTGAGCAAACCCTGCCTTGGCCTTTTTCAAGAGGCGAAACCTTTGGAGATCAATCCCTCCAGACCGCCGCCGGGCTGTCTGGAGACGTGTTTTCGAGGCTCAGCACGCTTTAGGCTCGATAACATCGCAGCGACCGGCGCTCAGTTTCAGGCAGGCGACGCTGCGGTCCCTGACCTGATAGTGCTTTTGCCCGGCATATTGCGGCGGACTCCCATGCGGGAAGGAAGGATGGATGCCGGTGTCAAAGACGAGCGTCCAGCGTGTGTCCGCGTCCCCGGGAAGCAAAAATGGCAGGGAGGAAGTGCCGTTGTTGTAGATCAGCACCAAGGGCGGGCTGTCTTCCATGGCGTCGAGCAGAGCACCGAAGCAGCGGCGTGAGTCGTTATGCCATTCCTCGTGGCAGAGCAGCGTACCGTCGCCTTCGAGCCAGGCGACATCACGCAGGCCGCTGACCGGGTTCGCTTTGCCGTCGAAATAGTCACGGCGGCGGAACTGCGCGTGCTGGCGGCGGAAGGCGGTCATGCGACGCGTGAAATCGAGCATGTCGGTGTCGCAGCGGCTCCAGTCCAGCCAGCTGATCTGATTGTCCTGGCAGTAGGCGTTGTTGTTCCCGCGTTGCGTACGCCCGCGTTCGTCACCGGCGGTGAGGAAAGGCACGCCAAGGGAGCACATCATCGTGGCGATCATGCCGCGGCGCAGACGTGCCCGCGTGGCATTGATCCGAGGATCATCGGTGGGGCCTTCGACGCCGCAGTTCGAGCTGTGGTTCCCATGATCGCCGTCGCGGTTCTGCTCGCCGTTGGCCTCATTGTGCTTGTGCTCGTAGCTCACGAGATCCAGCAGCGTGAAGCCGTCGTGGGAGGTGAGAAAATTGATGCTGGCCAGCGGCGGACGCAGATTCCAGCCGTAGATGTCCTGGCTGCCGCACAGCCGCTTCGCAAACTCCGCCGTGGTGCCTCGGTCGCCGCGCCACCAGCCGCGCACGGTGTCGCGATACTTGCCGTTCAGCTCGCGCCACGGTTCAGGAAATTGGCCGACCTGGTAGCTGTCCTCGCGCGAGATGTCCCATGCCTCGGCGATGAGCTTGACCCGCGAGAGCACCGGATCCTGCGCCACGGCGCTGAGAAACTGCGACTGCGCGTGAAAGCCGTCCTTTTCATTGCGCGCCACTGTTACGGCGAGATCGAAGCGGAAGCCATCGACGCGCATCTCCGTGGCCCAGTAACGCAGGCTGTCGAGAATGAGCCGCAACGCCGGCACGCTGGCCGAATCCACCGCATTGCCGCAGCCGGTCATGTTGAGGTACCCCGCGCCGTCCTCGCCGAAATGATGCCGGTAGTAGTTGTGGTCGTCGAGGCCGCGGAGCATCAACGAAGGGCCCATGTGGTTGCCCTCCGCGGTGTGGTTGTAAACGACATCAAGAATCACCTCGATTCCGGCGGCGTGGAGCGCCTTCACCATTGTTTTGAACTCGCGCACCTGCTCCTGCGGGTCGCTTGCGGCGGCGTAGGCATTGTGCGGGGCGAAGAAACCGATGGTGTTGTAGCCCCAGTAGTTTGTGAGGCCTTTGTCCAGCAGAAACAAGTCATCGAGATGCTGGTGGACGGGCAAAAGCTGCACGCTGGTGACGCCCAGTTCCTTCAGGTAGGAGATGGCCGATGGATGTGCCAGGCCCGCGTAGGTGCCCCTCTGGGCTTGCGGCACATCAGGATGTGTTTTCGTGAAGCCCTTCACATGCAGCTCGCAGATCACCGTGTCGCGCCACGGAACACGGGGCGCCGTGTCGGAGCCCCAGTCGAACGTCTCGTCGATCACCACGCCTTTCAGCGCCTTGGGGCCGTTGTCGATGCAGCCCGGAAGGTGGTGCGGGTCCGGCACGGTGTGCATGTGAATCGCCGCGTCTGGAATGCCGTGGATGGCACGAGCGTAGGGGTCGATCAGCAGTTTCTTCGCGTTGAAGCGCATCGCGTTTCGCGGCAGCCACGCTCCGTGGGCGCGATAGCCGTAAAGCGTGCCCGTTTTCACATCGCGCACGGTCGCATGCCACAGATCACACTCCGCGCGCCGCATGCGCACCCGGGCGGTCTCGCGCGCAGGATCGGCCGGATCGAAAAGACAGAGGTCCACCGCCTGCGCATGCCGCGAATGCACCACAAAGCGGGTGCCCGCAGCCAGCCGTGTAACACCGGGAAGCAGAGGCTGGTCGGGAATATCGAAGGAAACAGGCGCTGCCGTACTCACGCCGGGATTAGTGGTGAGCGCAGGCGTTGGGGCAAATCTTCGTTTCCAGCTTCTGAGCAAAGGCTGCATGAGTTCCATCACGCACAACGTTTGCCACCCCGCCATGATTTATCGTCAGATTTTCATCATTCTCGTTCTGTTCAGCCCGCTCTGGGTTCACGCGCTCGCCCCTGCGGACCCGGCGCGCTTTGAAAAGGCCATCGTCGCCTTCGAGACCGAGGACGCGGCCAAAGCTCCGCCGAAGGATGTGACGCTGTTCGTCGGCGCCTCAAACATCCGCCTGTGGAAGTCGCTACCGGACCGTTTCAAAAAGACGCCGGTGCTCAACCGCGGCTTCGGGGGTTCGCATCTCAGCGACGTGGTGCATTTCGCCGACCGCATCGTCATCAAATACCAGCCAAAGCAGATCTACCTGAACGCCGGCGGCAACGACCTGCACTCTGGACGCACTCCGGAGGACGTTTTGGCCGCGTTTGACGCCTTTGTCGCCAAAGTCAGCAAGGCGCTGCCCAAAACGAAACTCGCCTTCCTCGCGATCCCGCCCTCGCCCGCACGCTGGAGCGAGGTGGAGCAGGTGAGGCGGGCCAACCGGCTCATCGCTGCCTCTGCGGCGAAAAACGGCGTCGATTTCATCGACACTTTTTCCCTGCTTCTCGATGGCGAAGGCAAGCCGCGTCCCGAACTTTATCTCGATGACAAGCTGCACTTCAGCGAGGCCGGTTACGACGTGGTGACCTCGGCGATCCGCTGGCAGAAGGAGATTTTCGCCTTTGCGAAACAAGACGAGGAGAAGGCGCCGCCTGCGAATCCAATCGTGTTCACCGGCAGTTCCAGCATTCGACGCTGGACGACGCTCGCGGAAGATTTCCCCGGTCTTCCCGTGATGAACCGCGGCTTCGGCGGCTCTGAAATCTTCGATTCGTTCAACTACGCGCACCTCACCGTCATCAAATACAAGCCGCGCCGGATTGTATTCTACGCCGGCGGCAACGATATCGCCGGTGGCAAGACACCGCAGCGCGTGTTCGCGGACTTCAAGGCGTTCGTTGCCAAAGTGCATGCCGCGCTGCCGGACTGCCGCATCAGCTACATCTCCAACGCGCCCAATCCGAAGCGCTGGGCCTTGATCGACCAACTGCGCGAAACCAGCCGCCTCATCGAGGAATTCACCAAAACGGACAAGCGCCTGGAATACATCAACGTCCACGACGCCATGCTTGGCTCCGATGGCAAACCGCTGCCGGACATCTTTGTGTCCGACCAGCTCCACATGAATCCCAAGGGTTATGCGATCTGGACGAAGATCATCGCGCCGCTCTTGAAATAGCAGGCTTGACTCCTCCGCCGGAAATTTAGCACCATCAGCGCCATGAAACCGCTTCTGCTCATCGCCTCTCTTGTCGCCTCATCGTTGCCCGCTCAGGAGGCGCCTGCGAATGCCTCGCCCTTCGAGGCCACCAGCACCACCGGGCAGAAGGTGAGCTTCCCTGCTGACTACAAAGGCAAGATCGTCATGCTCGACTTCTGGGCGACGTGGTGCGGGCCATGCATCGCCGAGGTGCCGAATCTGACGAAGGTTTACACCGATTTGAAGCCAAAGGGCTTCGAGGTGCTCGGCATCAGCCTCGACAGCGAGCGCACGAAAGACAAGCTGGCGTCATTCACCCAGGAAAAAGGCATGACGTGGACGCAGATCTGCGACGGCAAGGGCTGGGATGCCGAACTGGGCAAACTCTATGGCGTGCGCGCCATCCCGTCTTGTTTCCTCGTGGACGGCACGACGGGGAAAATCCTCGCCAAAGGCTCTGAACTGCGCGGCGCTTCGTTGCGGCCGACGATTGAGAAGGCGCTCGGCCTTCCGGCCAGCGGCATTCCGCCTGTGGCGGCTGCTCGCCCGGCTCAGCCCTCAGGGAAATCGGCAACTCCGCCGACTCCAGCCGCGCCTCCGGCTCCGCCTGATCCGCTGTTGGAGATCGCCGCGAAGCAGGTGAAGCCTGGCAAGTATCTCGACGATGCGGCTGTGAAGGAGCAGATCAAGAATCCCAAACCGGGCCCTGTTGCACTGGTCACAGAATCTACCCAATCAAGAGCCAGCCGGGACATTGCGCGCATCGCACGTGCTGGTCACCTGCGCATCGGTTGGTATTTCCGCTGCACCCGGTGTGACAAAATGCACCTCAACATGGCCGGTGGCTATGCCGTCGCCCCGGACGTCGTTGCCACTGCCCAGCACGTCATCGTCCCGCCTTCCACGCTCAAGGAGGGCTGGCTCGTCGTCGCCGATACAGAAAATCAGATGTACTCCACCTCGGCGATTCTTGGAGTCGATGAGAAGGCGGATGCCGCTCTGGTGCGTGTTGTTGCCGGTGGTTTGAAGCCGCTGCCGCTGCGCGCGGATGTCGAATTGGGCGAGCCCGCCTACTGCTTCAGTGATCCGTTGAGACATCGCGGATACTTCAGTGCCGGCATTGTGAACCGGCTTTACTCGACTGATGAAAAGCCGGATCCGGCCAGCCAGCGCCTGAACGTCAGCACCGACTGGGCACAGGGAAGCAGCGGATCGGCAGTGCTGGACGAATATGGCAACGTCATCGGGCATGTGGCCCGCATCCAAACCTTTAACAGCAATCCGGCTCCTTCCACTGGCACCACGTTGGTGATGCACGAGGCCATTCCGGCCAAGACCGTGCTCAATCTCGTGAAGCGAGTGAACGAGGCGGCGGTGAAGTGATTCACTTCGCCGGTTCGCTCTTCTTCGCGTTTTCGTCGCGCTGGTGCAACGGGCGCACCCAGATGTTCCGGTAGCGCGTCGGATTGTGGTGGTCCTGCAGTGTGAAGCCGAACTTCTGCACCTTCGTGTCCATCTCCAGCGCGTGCTGGACGATGATGCCGTTGTGCAGCACGGTGAGACGCGCGGGTAACACCATCTTGCCCTTGTCATCGAGCTTCGCGCATTCGCAGATGATGTCGTAGCTCTGCCACTCACCCGGTTTGCGGCTGGCGTTCACCAACGGCGGGTAGCGGTTATAGATCGCCGCGGCCTGGCCGTCGGGATACGTGTCGTTTTCATACGAATCGAGCACCTGCACCTCGCCCCAGCCGTGGATGAGCACGCCGCTGTTGCCGCGGCCTTGCCCTTTGCCTTCCACCTTGGCGGGAGTGGCCCATTCGAGGTGGATCTGGCAGGATCCAAACTCCTCCCGCGTGTCGATGCTGCCAGATTTGCCGACGATCTCCGCGTAGCCGTTCTCCACCTTCCATTTCGGCACGTCGGAGGTGTCCGGGTCGTCCTTGCGCGGCTGCCGCTTGAACCGCGAAAGGTCCTTGCCATCAAAAAGCACAATCGCATCCGAGGGCGGCGCGTTATCCGTCGCTGGCGTGATCACCGTGGGGCGCGGCCGCTGCATGTCACCCTGCCGGTAGATGCCGCCGGGCGTGAAGGGCTTTTCTTTTTTTGGTTCAGCGTTCTTTGCGGGCTCTGCGGCAGGCAGAGCGACGGTGCACACAAGGATGATTGGAAGAATGCGAAGCATGACTGGATTTAACGAGCGGATCATTTCGTGAACACCTTGTCGCCCTTGTTGCCGCCGCTGACGAGATAGGCGAGCAGATCGAGGAGTTCGTCTTGATTCAATGAGTTGATCAAGCTCGGCGGCATCATGCTGACTTTGCGCGTTCCCTTCTTGGCGATGTCGCTCTCGTTGATGGCCATGTGGTCATTCGGGGCGAAGGGGTTGGTCATGAGAAAGACTTTTTCGTTCTCTTCGACGATGATGCGACCCACCAGCACGCTGCCGTCTTTCTTGGTGATCTCGTGGCTGTCGTATTGATCGGAGATGACCTTGCTGGGGTCGATGATGTTCTCCAGGAGGTCGCGGAGGGTGTAGCGGTTGCCGGAGCCGGTGAGGTCGGGGCCGATGCTGCCGCCTTCGCCGTTGAAGCGGTGGCAGGTGGCGCACATGATGCTGCGATACATGGCCTCGCCATTGGCGAAATTGCGTCCGCCGGCTTTCAAGCCCGTGGTAGCAAGGGCGGTGGCTTCATCGAGCGTGTAGTTTTTGCCAGGACCTTTGGGGGCGACGTAGTTGGGCATCGCGGTCATGGTTTCGACTTTGTTGCTGAGGGTGTCGAGTTCGGCGAGTTCGTTCTGCGGGACGAAGGTCTCCATCGCGTCTTTGCGGATGTTTTCGATGAAGCCTTTGAAGCTGTTGCCGCCCTTCCAGGTGCGGGCGCGTGGGAACCACGAGAAGAAGGTCCTGCGCAACTCGGGCGTCCAGCCGGCGGTGGCATTGCGCAGCGCAAACATGTAGGCAATCTGCTGCGCGTTGGGTCGCGACCCGGCGGCGGCGCGGGCGGCGTTGGCGTAGCCGTCATTGCGGCTCAACACGGCGTCGCTTGCGACTTCCTGGAAGTCATCCTTGGCGGTGGCCATGGCGGCGAGGGTTTTGCCGACGATCTGCTTGCTGTCGATGGCAACGAGGATCTGGCACAACTCGCGATTGATGTAGGGATCTTCGCTGGGGAAGAGCGGATCAAACTGTTCGGCGATCTTCGCGCAGACCTCGGCATCGGGTTTGCCAAGGCGGATCAAAATGAGCTGCAAGGCACGCAGGGCGGCGAGTTCGTGACCGGGAGGGGTTTTGATGGTGCTGAGAGCCCTCAACATGCGATTTTCGAGTTCGACGTTTTCCGGCGAGACATGCGGAATGGGACCGCTGGATGTGGCTTTGGGCTTTTCAGCGGCTTTTCCGCCTTCGTGAGCACTTGAGGCACCGCTGACGCGGGCGAGCGCGATGAGGGCCTCGATGGCGGCGACGGGTTGTTTTTCGGTGAGGGCTTTTTCGCGCCAGGAATCGACGGGAAGCTTCTCGATGGCGACGCGGGCGGCGTAGCGCACATGACGATCGCTGTGGCTGAGGTAGCCCCAGAGCTTGCCGAGGTCGCCCGCGGTGCTGTGGGAGGCCTCGATGGCGTGGCGCATGCGTGTTTCTTCATCGAGGGGCAGGGGAGTAGCCTTCGCGGTGGATTCCTCGCCAACATAAGTGACGCGATAGACGCCGGATTGCGATTTGCGGCCGCCGACGGCGAAGTACATCGCACCGTCCTGCGGATGGATGACGACATCGGTGAGCGGCAGCGGTTTGCCGAAGACGAATTCTTCCTTCTCGGCCTTGTAGCTCGCGCCTTTGCTTTCGAGGTGGATGGCCCACATGGTGCCGTAGGTCCAGTCGTTGATGAAGATGGCGTGCTGATACTTCGCGGGGAATTTCGCTCCGGTGCCGGCGACGACGCCGGTGGGGCTGCCGGGTCCGATGTCGAGCGTTGTGGGCAGGGAGTCAGGGTAATAATTGGGCCATTTGCCGCTGCCGCTGCGCCAGCCGTAGTCGGCACCGCTGACACAGTGATTCACACGCGTGGGGCGATACCACGGGCTGCCGATGTCCCACTCCATGTCGGCGTCATAGGTGAAGAGCTCGCCCTGGTCGTTGAAGCAGATGTCGAACTCGTTGCGGAAGCCGTAGCAGAAGAGTTCGAGGCCGGAGCCATCGGGGTTCATGCTGCAAACATAGCCGCCGGGGGCGAGGATGCCGCGTGCGTGGCCGTTCGCATCCCACAGGCGCGGGAGGACATGGTCTTCGTTCCAAATTTTCGCCGGACGGCTCTCGGTGAGGCCATCGGGGAGCTTGGTGTGGTTGCCGCAGTTGAAGTAGATGCGTTTGCCATCGGGGCTGACGACCATGCTATGCAGGCCGTGCTCACCGCCGCCGGCCATGGTGTGGAGTTTGGTGATCTTGTCGAATTGGTCGTCGTTGTTGGTGTCCTGGAGGCGGTAGAGGCCGTTGTCCTTGCCGTTTTCGTTCACCATGACGTAGAGGCTGTCGAAGGCGGCGAGCAGGCCGTGCGCCTTGCCCATTTCGATGGCGAGCTTTTCGGGCTTGAGGTTCTCGGTCTTGCCGATGGCAGGAACGCTCATGCGGTAGATGCTGCCGTATTGGTCACAGGCGATGAGACGGCCTTTCGGATCGACGGTGAGGGCGACCCAGGAGCCTTCCTGGTCCTTGGGGACGTTGTAGAGCTTCTCCACCTTGAAGCCCTTCGGCACGGTGATGTCCGCCGCGGCGATGGACTCGGCGGGACCGGCGTTTCCACCGCCGATTTTGCCGTCGAAAGGCTTGCCCCAGGGGCCTTGGCCGTATTCTTGGATGACGAGCGCTTTCTTGAAGTCCTGCGTGCCTGTTTTGGCTGCCTCCCAAGTGCCATTCGACTCGATGACGATGTCCTGGCGACCGGAAGGCAGTTTCAGCGTGATACGGGCCACGAGGGCAGCGACACCGCCTTTGTTGGTGGCGTTGACGATGAGCTCGTTGCTCTCGCCACGATTGATGTGCTGGCTGAGGTCGGCCTTGGAGGGTTCCATCCAGTCGGCATTGGTGAGGACTTTTTTGCCGTTGAGGGTGGCGGTGGCTCCGTTGTCGCAGGTGAGCTCGAGCGTGGCGAGCTGCGCATTCTGCGGCACGTCAAACTTATGCCGGAAGGTGACCTTGTTGTCTTTGTTGCCGTCTTTGGAGAGCCAGATCCACTGGGGGGCGGCGTGGAGAGAGGAAACAGCGAGGAGGGAGAGCAGAAGCGTGCGCATGGAGGGGCGCATAATACGCCCGCTCGGTGCTTTCTTAGCAGGGAAATCCTTGGTTCGCCAAGATTGTCACGGTCTTGGACTTTTTAAGTTCTATTCTTAAGTTTAAGGGTGGCTGCCGTTCATTTGAGGCACTGAAAGGGACGCCACTTTGGACTTCAATTCCTTGCTGGGCTTGAATCGAACGACGCACCGGTCGGGAATCATGACCTCAGAATTTGGCTGTTTTGGATTACGGCCAATTTTGCCCCGTGCCACCCGCAGGTCGAATGTCCCGAAGGTGCGCAGAGTGATCTCGTTGCCTTCCGCTAAGTGCTTGGAAACCAGTTCCATGAAGGCCTCGATCATCTTTAAGCAATCGGCATGTTTTGCACCCGTGATGTCGCTAAGCTCGGTGACGAGTTCTTTTTTGGTGATCGTGGACATGACACTGTGTCTAGTTAGATGTGTAATGGATGGCAACTAAATTCTATATCGAAAACACGGGTTAACCTACGATGCCATCAGGAGGTTTTATTCGCCTGATCCGAAACTGTCAGCAAGGGCAGCTCTTGGGAGGTGCGAAAGTGAGTCTTCGTCAGCAGCGGCAGGAGGCCCGGTCCATGGTGCTTTACCAGCGTGGCGGCTGTTTGTTTCACGATTTCTGATACTCCTTTGGGAATTTCGATCCCCAAACGTTGCCCGTGCGCTTTCAGCCAACTGACAAACCCATCCCGAGCCAAGATGGAGGCCGCGGCCACGGCGGGATCGCTCTCCGCCTTGGTGCGCTGGACGAGTTCGATGAGCTTCCCGCGTTTTTGCATGGCGGCTCTTAGAACGGCGGGATTTGCAAACTGGTCGGAAACCGCTCGCGGGCAGCCAGGCTCCCGGTCGAGCAGGTTTTCGATGACCTTGGCATGTCCCCAGGCGAGCAGGCGGTTGAGGTTGCCCATCTTGGCATAGAGCATATTGTAGCGCTCTGGATGGATGGAAACCACTTCCCAGGCGAGGCCGGGCAGCCTGCGGATTTCGGCGGCGAGTTTGGCAATCCTGTCGTCGCTGCCGATGCGTTTGCTGTCCATGGCTCCGATTTCAAGCAACTGACGGGCCACGTCACCATCGACATAAACGCCCGCGATCACCAGCGGGCCGAAAAAGTCACCCTTGCCGCTTTCATCGACACCAATGTGCGGCTGGAACATCTCCGGGTGATGCACCTCCTCGTAGCCGAGCTTTGCCTCGCCCAAAATTTCCGGTTCGAGGAGGTTGGTCACGAAGTCCACGGTTTCCTTGCCCTGCACGACCACCTTCGGCCCTTTCTCATACACCAGCACGTTCACCTTGGGTTTGGCGGCCGCGTACAGGCAATAGGGCTTGGTCATGAACTCAAATCCGCGTGCCGCCAGCAGCGTCTTTAAACTTTCCGCCTGCGAGGGCGTAAGCGGGTGTGTGTAGCTGGTGATGGCAGCCATGATGCAGACTGAAACGTTCCTTTCGGCAAAACCATCGTGCATTTTCCAAATGCATGCCCGAAAGATGCGGCCGATGCCTGTCACAACCATGCCTCCCGAACCCGCCGCCACGGCGCGACAGCTTGTGACGTGGTTTCGCAAGCACGGGCGCGACTACCCCTGGAGGCGCACCCATGATCCGTATGCGATTCTTGTTTCGGAGATCATGCTCCAGCAGACGCAGATCGCAACTGTGCTAGGCCGTGGTTATTATGCACGCTGGCTGGAGCGATTCCCGGACTTCGAAAGGCTCGCCTCCGCGTCCGAGGAGCAGGTATTGAAGGCGTGGGAGGGCCTTGGTTATTACCGCCGCGCGCGGAATCTTCACCGCCTCGCGAAAGAGGTGATCGAAAAGCACGGCGGTGTGTTTCCGCGCGATCATGCCACCATTCTCTCATTGCCCGGCATCGGCCCCTACACGGCTGGCGCGGTGGCCAGTTTAGCCTTTGGCCTCGCGCAGCCGGTTGTCGATGGCAATGTCGCCCGCGTCCTTTCACGCCTCTATAATGATGCCACGCCGGTCGATTCCACAGCAGGCGTCAAGCTTTTGTGGCAGCATGCCGGGGAACTGGTGGGGACCACCGATGATCCGCGTGTGCTGAACTCCGCGCTCATGGAACTTGGCCAGACGCACTGCACGCCGGCGAAACCCGCTTGCGATCTGTGTCCCGTGCGCGCGCAATGCCGCGCGAAGGAGCCGGAATCACTGCCGGTGAAGCAGGCGCGGCAGGAGATCACCGCCGTGACCGAGCGTGTCGTGTTCCTCCGCACCGATGAGGGCGTTTTGCTGGAGCAGGAAACCGGTGGACGCCGCACCGGCCTGTGGAAGCTGCCCGCGCTGCCCGCAGTTCATGAAAACAAACCACCGCCCGTGCTGATGCGCACGAACTACGGCATCACCCGCTACAAGGTGACGCTCTGGGTGCATGAGGCGCCCCGCCAGCATCCGGTATGGCCGGACACGCATCGCGTCATCACCTTCGCCGAGATCGGCTCCACGCCCATGCCCGCGCCCTACCGCCGGGCGCTGGACGACCTCTTGAAGCGTGCTGAGTTCAAGCTCGACTCCTGAGCTTTGACTTTGCCATTTACATCAGCGCCTTTTCAGTCTGCAATCAGCCATCCCCATGAAATCACTCCCAGCATTTTTCTGCCTCGCGATTCTCCTCTCTGCCTGCAAGCCCGCCAGCAACGAGCCTGGCGCGACTGAAACCGCGCCGGCCGCGGCCGGCACCGCCGCTCCGGCGAAATCCGGCAGGCCGCAGGTGCTCGTGGCCAACTATCCGCTGCAATACTTCGCCCAGCGCATCGCAGGTGATGCCGTTGAGGTGCTACTCCTTGCGCCGAAGGACGAGGATCCCGCCTTCTGGCAGCCGGACGAGGCGGCCATCGCCGCGTTTCAACAGGCCGACCTCATCCTCATGAACGGCGCCACCTATTCCAAATGGGCTGACAAGGTCACACTGCCGGAGTCCAAGGTGGTCGATACATCCGCTGGCTTCGCCAATAACTTCATCAAAGTGACCGACCTCGTCACCCATAGCCACGGCCCTGGTGGCGAGCACAGCCACAGCGGCACCGCCTTCACGACCTGGATCGACTTCAAGCAGGCCTCGATGCAGGCGAGGGCGGCGGCAGATGCGCTCGTCGGCCTCGTGCCCACCGCTAAAGAAACAATCGAAAAAAACACCGAGGCACTCAAGGATGAACTGGAAGCACTCGATGAGCGCATGAGCGCCCTCAGCCGCCGCTGGGCGGAAACGCCTCTCGTCGCCTCCCATCCGGTCTACCACTACCTGGCACGCCGTTACGGCATGAATCTGAAATCCGTGCTCTGGGAGCCGGAAAATGTGCCAGATGACAAGGCCATGGCCGACCTCAACGGCATTCTTGCCGGCCACCGCGCACGTTGGATGATCTGGGAAGGCGAACCCGCCAGCGAAAGCGTGGAGAAGATGGAGTCCGTCGGACTGAAAAGTGTCGTCTTCGACCCCTGCGGCAACGTGCCGGAGAACGGCGACTTCATGACCATGATGAAGGCGAACGTGGAGGCGCTGGAAAAGGCCTTTCCCTGAAGAACGGTGTCCGCAGTTTGTGTGAGGGGGGCGACTTTAATCACAAGCTGTGCTTGTGCCGAAAAGGAGACCAATTGAAAGAAGACCTGTGGCATGCGGGTCCCGTTTGCGGAAACAATCTTGGCACTTGGCAAACGGCAAACTCTCGCCAGCATGGTCGTCCAACACCGAAGAACGAACTGTTCTTCTGCCGAAATTCCAATTCAGGAGCTGCGCATGAACGAAGTGTTGACGAAATCAACGGTACTAGTGCTGAACCGGCACTGGCAGGCGATCGACTCGAAAACGCCCATTGAGGCCTTTGGCATGATGGCCGCAGGAAACGCCACCGCGCTCGACATCCATGGCGAAGGGGACATGCGTCCCGTTACCTGGGAGGAATGGCTGACGCTGCCAGTACGCGAAGGAGACAACAGCATCGGCACCGTGCATCGTCCGGTGCGCGTGCCTTCGGTGCTGGTGCTGGCGCGTTTTGACAAGGTGCCGAAACGCCGCCCGAAATTCTGCGCGAAGGCGATCTGGGAGCGCGATGGCGGCGTGTGCCAGTACACGGGCCGCAAGCTCAAGCCCAGCGAGGGCAACATTGATCATGTGGTGCCAATCTCACGCGGTGGAACGAGCACCTGGGAGAACTGCGTGCTCGCCGACCGCAAGATCAACAGCCGCAAGGGCAACAAACTTCCGGAGGAGGCGGGATTGAAGCTCCTGCGCCGTCCCTTTGTGCCGCGTGAACTGCCGGTGACGCACCTGATCAAGAATCACCACAAGGTGCGGGACTGGGAGGTGTTTCTCTCCGGTGGAACGGGAGTGTTTGAGGTGTGATCAAGGAGAGGGGCCATCCTGGCCCCTTTTTCATGAAGGGATCAGGATGATCCCTCTCCTATGAATCAACCCAGCTTCGCGCCGAGGCGTTTGAGCATCGCCTCCAGCATGCGGCCGTATTTCACATAGCTGTCGTACTGCTCCTTCGCCTTCTGCTCGGGGCTGAGATTGTCGGCCGCTCCAGCGCCGTGGAAGACGACGGCGACGTGCGGCTCGATGCTGATGTAGCCCGAGTAGCCGGTATCGACGAGGTCCTTCATGATGCGCTCGGTCTGGCCTTCGCCCTCGCCGGGAAAGGTGTAAACGGCGTCGTTCTTCGTCTTGTCCCAGATGCCGTCTTTGACGTGGACATGGGCCATGAAGGGCTTGATGGCCTGGTACATTTCCCAGGAGTCCTGCTTGTGACCCGGACGGTCGCGGTCGTCGATGAACACAGGGTTGCCGGTGTCAAAGACCCACTTCATGCCCGGGACAGCCTCGGCCATGCGGCGCACATAAGAAGGGCTCATCCCGCCCCAGTTCATGCAGTTCTCATGGACGACGGTGAGGCCGGCGTCGGCGAAGCGCTTGTTGATCTCGATCATGCGCTTGATGCGCTCGGGGGCGAACTGCTCGGCATCGTCCTTGCCGTCGGTTTTGCAAACTGCGTAGCTCATGACGCGGATGAGCTTGGCGCCGAGGCGCTGCATGCGCGGGATGGCGCGGGAGATTTCAGCCTCCGTGATGCTGAAGTCGTCGGTGATTTTCTTGGCCCAGTTGCCGATGAGGGAGCCGAAGCCGCTGACCTTCATGCCACGCTCCTGGAGACGTGACGCGACCTTGTCGAACACCACGTCGGGGATCTCGTGTAGATTGCCCTTCACGCCGTCGAATTCGACGATGCGGGACTCGATGCTGTCCCAGCCGAGTTCCTGGTGGGCCTGGATTTGCACATCCAAGGATGCGCCTGCTTCGTCTGCGATGCCGGTGAGTTTGATCATGGTCGGGGAAAGGGAGGAGAGTTGGAGCGGAGGATTAGTGTAGGGATGGAATGGTGTTGCAAGGTTCGGCTTTGACAAAACGCACCACATCGGCGGACGGTACCGGATGTCAGAAGCAAATTCATCCACCCAGCGGCTCGAACTCGGGCTGCTTCCCGGCACGCTGATGCTTTACATGGCCGTGACGTTGGTGGTGAACAGGCCTGACCTCATCTGGGACGAGGGACGCTACCTGTGGTTTGCGGAAAGTCTGACGCAGGGCATTTACGTCACGCCGGAGAAGCCGGACATCATCAACGGGCCGGGCTATCCGCTGGTGCTTGCCGGTTTGCTGCTGTTGAAGACGCCGCTGCTTGGCCTGCGCATGTTCAATGCGGTCTTCATGGCGCTGGCTGCTTGGTTCAGTTTTCGCGCTGCGAAGCCGTATGCGGGCAAATCATGGGCGCTCGGCGTGGCGTTGGTCACGGCGCTGCATCCCAGCCTTGTGCGCACCGCGCCGTATCTCATGACCGAGGCGCTGGCCATCTGCTGCATCGCGGGCTTTGCGTGGGCCTTTACGGCGGCGCTGCGGGCGGAGAGATGGAACTGGCTCGTGATCTTGGCCGCCGCGTCCTCGTTCGTCTGGCTGACGATGACACGCGTGTTCTTTGGCAACGTGATCATGGCCTCCATCGTGTTCATCGGGCTGCTGCTGCCGTTTTGGAAAGCTGCGAGATCATCACTGCTTCGCGCGCTGGCGGTGATGGGGCTGGCGTTGGCAATGTGCGTCCCGTGGCTGGCCTACACGAAATCAAAAACCGGTGACACTCTCTGCTGGTCCACGAACGGCGGTGAGCTGCTCTACTGGGCCACCAGCACCCATGAAGGAGAGAACGGCCACTGGTTCTCGGAGGAAGACGCGCAGAACAAGCCCGAGCTCGTCGCCAATGGTCATCGCGACTTCTACAAGGCGAACTATTACCTGCCGGTGAAGGAACGTGAGGCAGCACTGAAGAAGAAGGCGATGGAAAATATCCGCGCCAACCCCAAGGGCGTGCTCAAGAACTGGGTCTGCAACTGGGGCCGTCTCATTTTCGGCTTTCCACGGTCCTATCAGGCCGAGGAGCTGGTCATGCTGGTGCTCGTGGTCGTGAACGGGCCGCTGATGCTCGCTGTTCTGGCCGCGTTGTGGATGGGATGGAAGCATCGATCCTCGATTCCCGCCGAAGTGCTGCTGCTGAGCCTGATGACCTTCATCTATCTCGGCGGAACAAGCCTTCTGCCGGGACTGCCGCGCTACACAATCGTCGTGTGGCCGTGGATCGGGCTGGGGATCGCGGCTGCTTTGGGGAAGCGGTTGCAACAAAGCATCCGTTGAAAACAGTCAGCCTCTCAAACCTGAGAGACTGTGCAGTATTTAACCGCATTTGAGATAATTTCCATAAAATAGGCTTGCCTGTGATAAATACGTGTTTATCATAGTAATTATGGAATTAACCTCTGATTTCGCTAGCAAGCCCTCCAAAGTGCTCGTCTGTCTCGGCACACGGCCGGAACTGATCAAATTCGCGCCGATGATCAAGGCTTCGGAGAATCGGGGGATTGAGTTGGCCACGGTGAACACCGGCCAGCATACGGATCTGCTTCAGCCCTTGTTTGAACTCTTCAGCATCCGCCCGCAGCACAACCTGGAGGCCATGGTCGCAGGGCAGAGCCTGAACGCGCTCGGCAGTCGCTTGCTGGACCGGCTGGACCCCGTCTTGGAGGCGGAAAAGCCCGATCTTGTGCTCGTGCAAGGAGACACGTCCTCGGCCGTGATGGGCTCCATCGCCGCCTTCAACCGCCGCATCCCGGTGGGGCACCTGGAGGCAGGTCTGCGCTCCGGCAATCCGCTCAGTCCCTTCCCGGAGGAAATGAACCGGCGCCTCGTCGGCCAGATCGCCGCGTATCACTTTGCCGCCACGGAGCGCAACCGCCGCACGCTGCTGGAAGAAGGTGTCGCGTCAAATTCCATCCACTTGGTCGGCAACACGGTCGTCGATGCGCTGCGCCAGACTCTGCAGAACACACGTCCGGGCAAGACGGTCGAGCTCATGCAGCAGTGGGCGGCTGGAAAGCGGCTGGTGATCGTCACCACGCACCGCCGGGAGAATTTCGGCGAGACGATGAGCCTGCATCTCCGTGCTTTGCGTGAGTTCATCGAGAGCGAGCAGGATTTGTGCATGGTTTTCCCCGTTCACCCGAACCCGAATGTGCGTGCCGCCGTCGTTGCCGAGCTGGAGCATCATCCGCGCATCCGCCTGACCGATCCGATGGACTACTGCGACTTTGTGCATCTGCTTTCGCACGCGTGGCTGATCGTCTCCGACTCCGGCGGCATCCAGGAAGAAGCCACAGCGCTCGGCAAGCCGATGATCGTGCTACGCGAGAACACCGAGCGCCCCGAAGCCGTCGAATGCGGCGTGGCACGCCTCGTTGGCGAATCCCCCGAACGCCTTCACGAAATGCTGCGCACCGCTTTGATCGACGAAGTCTGGCACGCCAGCGCCAGCCGCTCACGCGATGTCTTTGGCGACGGCACCACCGCCGACCGCATTTGCGATGTTCTGTTCGGCGCGCAGTCGAAAACCGCCGCGTCTCATGCCCTGCCGCTCGCGGCGTAAACTTCTGCCTTCGAATCGCGCCATGAAGCCCGCCGCCAGCATCTCGCTCGACCTCGATAATTTGTGGAGCTACCTGAAAACCCAGGGCGCCCCAGGCTGGGAGTCGTTTCCGGGCTATCTGGACCTCGTCGTGCCGCGCATCCTCGACGTGCTGGAGCGCTGCGATCAGCGCATCACCTTCTTCATTGTCGGCAAGGACGCCACGATCGAGTCCAACCGTGGCGCGCTGCAAAAAATCGCCGCCGCAGGCCACGAGATCGCGAATCACTCGTTCATGCATGAGCCCTGGCTGCATCTTTACAGCCGCGAGCGGCTTCATGAGGAGATCGGCGGCGCGGAGAATGCCATCGCCGCTGTCACAGGCAAAACGACACGCGGCTTCCGCGGTCCGGGCTTCAGCACCTCGCCGCTCGTGCGCGACGTGCTGGCCGAGCGGGGCTACGACTACGACGCGTCCATCTTCCCCAGCGTGCTCGGGCCGGTGGCGCGCATGTTTTTTCTGCTGAACTCAAAGCTCAGCGCCGAGGAGAAAGAGCAGCGCAAAGGCCTCTACGGCAAGTTCACCGACGCGTTCGGCTCACTGCGGCCCTTCACATGGGAAAACGGCCTCATCGAGATGCCGGTGACGACAATGCCGCTCCTCCGCCTGCCTGTTCACACGACCTACCTGATGTTCCTCGCTCAGAAGTCGGATTTTCTCGCCCGACTTTACTGGAACACCGCCATCACGCTCTGCCGTGCGCGCGGAATCGCGCCGTCGCTGCTGCTGCACCCGACGGATTTCCTCGATGAGCAGGACGTGCCTGAGATGGGCTTCTTCCCCGGCATGAAGCTGCCTGCGGCGAAAAAATCCGCTCTCGTCGAGCACACTATCCGCAGCCTCCAGCGCCACTGGCAACCCGGCACGATGAGCGATCACGCCGCCGCCTTCCGCAGCTCCGCCATGCCTTCCCCGAACCTCTCCATGCAACCCGCCTGAAATCCACACACGCCATGAAAACGCCGACAACCGTCAACGAAATCGCCATCGTCCTGCCCGCCTACAACGAGGAGAAGGATCTCCCCGTGCTGCTCGAAAACATCCGCGAAAAAATGGCGGACATGCCCTTCTCTTACAGCGTGGTCGTCGTCGATGACGGCTCAAAGGACCGCACCGCCGAGATCGCCCGCGACTTTGCCAAAAAAATGCCGCTGAAGCTCATCCAGCACGAGGTGAACAAAGGCCTCGGCGAAGGCATCCAGACCGGATTGCGCGCCGGCTGGCACCTCGGCGATGTCGTTGTCGTCATGGACTCCGACAACACGCACAACCCCGTTTACATCCGGGAAATGGTGAAGGTCATCCAGGACGGTGATGCCGACGTGGTCATCGCCTCCCGCTTCCAGGCCGGCAGCATTGTGCAGGGCGTGCCCTTCTTCCGCCAGGTGCTGAGCTGGGGCTGTTTCGTCATGATGAAGACCCTGCTGCCCTACAACAACGTGCGCGACTACTCCACCGGCTTCCGCGCCTACCGCAGCCTCACGCTCGGCCGCCTGATCAAAAACGCCGGCCCGCGTTTCCTCGAAGAATCCAGCTTCGCGTGCATGCTGGAGCTTTTGTTAAGCCTGCGCTGGGTCGGCGCACGCGCCGTCGAGATTCCCTACACGCTTCGCTACGACCTCAAGGTCGGCGTCAGCAAGATGCGCATCATGCGCACTATCCGCCGCTACTTCAACGTCATCGGCCGCTACTGGGCCAAGGACGTGCTGCCCCAGTCCGAGGAGCCTTCGCTCTCCGAGTTGCGCGCCCAGCTCCGCGCGTGATCGGCGCGTCATTCATCATTCTGAATTCGGATTTCGTCATTTTCCCGCATGCGCCCCATCACCCACTCCATCGCCGTCCTGGGCGGAGGCATCTCCGGCCTCACCTGCGCCCTCCGCCTCGCCCAGGAGGGGAAATGCGTGACGCTCATCGAAGGCTCCGACCAGCTTGGCGGTCTCGGCACCTTCTTTGATCACGACGGACGCATGTTTGAAAAATTCTACCACTGCATGCTGCCCAGCGACGGGCCGCTGCTGCGAGTGCTGGAGACACTCGGCATCCGCGATGACGTGTACTGGAAGCCCACCACCTTCGCGTATGCGCATCAGGGCAGGTTTTTTCCGCTCAACACAGCGCTCGATCTGCTGAAGTTCGCGCCGCTACGTTTTCTCGACCGCATCCGTGTCGGCATCACCGGATTGTACGGCCGCCTCGTCTCCGCCAAGGGGTTGGACGACGTCACCACCGTGAAATGGCTCACCAGACTCAGCGGAACTCGTGCGTTCGCGAAATTCTGGCAGCCGATGCTCGAGGCGAAATTCGGAGACCGCTACCATGATGTGCCCGCGCTCTGGTTCTGGACTCGATTCAACCGCGAGAAGGGCGAATCAAAAGGCGAGTGCAAAGGCTACATCAAAGGCGGCTACAAGCACATCACCGACACCTTCGCCCGCGTCTTGCGCGGCCACGGCGGCACCATACGGCTCAAAACCGCCGTGCGGCAGATGGATTTGGACGACGAAGGCCGCGTTGCGATCACCACCGATGCCAGCGTCGAAAAATTCGACCAGGTCGTCGTCACCCTGCCAACGCCGCAGGTCGAAAAGCTCATCGGGCCCGCCATGCGCCGTGAGATGCCAGCGCTCGACACCTCCACTGATTACCAGGGCGTCATCAACTGCCTTCTTTTCCTCAAGAAGCCGCTCACGCCGCACTACTGGGTCGCCACGCCGGAGAGCGAGCATCCCTTCGATGGTGTCGTCGAGACCTCCACGCTCACCGACACCGCCGACCGTGGCAAACGTCACGTCGTTTATCTCACCAAATATCTCCATCGCGATGACGAGCGCTTCGCCGCGAGCGACGACTGCATCCGCGCCTACTGGATTCCCGCGTTGAAAAACCTCTTCCCGCAGCTCCAGGACGAGGACATTGAAACCTCCTTCGTCTTCCGTGCTCCGTTCGTCGAGCCGATCTACAAGCTCGGCCAGATGAAGCTGCGTCCGCCGGAGGAACTGGTCGCAAACAAGGTCTATCTCGCCAACACCGCGCAGGTCTATCCCGTCGTCACCTCCTGGAACGGCAGCGTGACTCAGGCCGAGCGCACGCTGGAGGTCATGGGGATCGCCAAAGAGACCGTCCAGGCACCCGTCGGCTCGCGCACAGCGGAATTGAAGCTGTCAAAGCCGCGTTCAGTGGCGCAACCACTGCGTCCGGCGGCGGTGAAGGTTTGACCCGGTCAGGACAGCAGTCTCTCCACGTTCAATCCTTGAATCGCATGCCTCTGTGAATCATCCAGCGCCGACTCCCGCATCTTCAGGAGCGCGGATTCCCAGTAGAACACAGGCGCGAAGGATCCAAATACGAGACGCTCCACAGGCCACGTTTTGAGCAGGTTCTCCACGCCGCCCACGCCTTCGATCATCGCGAAGTCGAGCCACACATTCGGGCAGTCCTGCAAATGCCGGAGTACCATCGCCGCGTTCACGTTGAGGAGCATCACACGTGCCTCCTTCATCTCGCGCATGATGCCAGCGAGCGGGGCGAGATCAACAGGCGCTGCCTGCACACGCGGGTGCTGCGTGCGCTCGTCCTCCATTTGGACGACGATTTGCACCAAGAGCCTATGTTTCGCCGCCAGGGCCAGCAATTCGCGAAAAGCCGCCGTTTCGAGCGTGTAGCTGTGATAATTCGGATGCAGACGTATCACACGCATGCCGTGGACTTCGTCGCAGCGCTTCACATCATCCTGCCATTCAGGCAAAGCCAGATTCACCGTGCCGCAGGGGCGGAAGAGCGTGTTCCTGCATTTTTCGGCCAGAGCACGATTCACCTCAGCAACGTCACGGCGCAACAGCCCTTCAAACGCGCCAGCCCAGGCTTCGGTGACACCGCGTTGTAGCAGCGATTGCGCGAATTTCCCCGCATCCTCGGCTTCAAACTGCCGGAACGGGCTGGAACCGAGGTAAACATGGCAGTCGGTGAGTTTCGCGACATCAGCGGCATGAAGCGACGATGCCGCACACGCGGCAGAAGAGATCCTGATGAAGTTCCGTCGGTTCATGCGGCCATCCTGACTGATCAGGTCGCCGGTGAAAAGCATTTCCTCATCTCTTGCGCAGAACAGATGGGCGCGTAGCCTCCGCGCCAACAATGAACTGGTACATCAACAACGCCGGAGCCGCCGAAGGGCCGAAGGATGACGCCGCGATGGCGGAGTTGATCCGTGACAAGAAGTTGTCGATGGATTCTCTCATCTGGCATGCCGGGCTTGAAGCCTGGCAGACGGTCGCGCAGCTCTCGCCCGCGTGGCTGGGCGGAACGGCGAAGCCTGTGGTCGAGAAAAAGGAGGCTGTGGAAAAGAAGGACTCTGGAGTCCGCCGTCTGGCAGGCCCGAAGGTACCCACCGCCGAGGCGGCCGGTGAAAAGTCCGGCGGTTTCCTCAAGCGCTTGTTCGGCTTCGGGAAGAAAAAGGAATGATCTTCACGCGTGGATGCCTTTTACCTTCAAGATGGGAAGCATCAGACCGCGCAGGTTGTCGCAGAGGATTTTTTGTTTGTCCGCGTCGCTGATCTGCGCGCCGTGCACTTTCGCGAGCTGGCTGGCGAAGCTGCGGCCGCCGCAGTCGCTGCCGTAGATCACGCGATCCGCGCCGAGCTCGCGCACGGCCATTTCGGTGAAGCCGGCGGTGGGGTCGGAGCCGGCGAGATCGGCGTAGAGGTCGGTTTGCGCACGGATCGCGCGGATTCCCAGCTCCCAGTTGCCGCCGGTGTGGCCGCAGATGATCGGCACGTCGGGAAACCGTTTCGCCAATGCCACGAGATCGTCGGGAGTCGATTCACCGTTGTAATTGCCGTTCGTTTTGAACCAGGTGTGCTGGAAGATGACCGCCTTAAGCTCCGCGGCACGGCGGATGATCGCGTCGATGGCCGGGACCGTGCAGCGTTCCGCCACCCAGAGCTTCACGCCCACCATCGGCCCGTTGGCCACGCAGCGTTCGAGCTCGGCCAGGCTTTCCTGCGGATGTTTGGCGCTGAGATAGACAAAACCGAAGGTGCGATCCGGAAATTTCGCCACAGCGCGCATCGCCTCGTCATTCTGTTTCACCAAATCGTCCGGCGTGGGGTCCTGCGACCACTTCATGCCCATGTAAACACACAGCCGCTCGATGCCCATGCGGTCGGCATAGACGAGCAGCGCTCTCATGCGCTCCTCCGGCGTGAGGCCGGGGACGCCGGAAAGATGACAATGCAGATCCCAGATGCGCATGCCCTCAAGTGAAGCGGGCACTCCTGCCCGCCACAAGGTTTTCTTTGCGGGCAGGAGTGCCCGCTTCACCATGAGTTCATGTTCCCGACCAAGCCCACTGATGTCCGAGTCACCGCCGCCGAAGTGTTTTTCCTGCCCGTGACGATGCGGGTGCCGCTGAAGTTCGGCCCGGAGACCGTGACGAGCGCGGTTTGCCTGCGCGTGCATGTGACCGTGGCGGATCGAAATGGCAAAACGGCGCAAGGCTGGGGCGAGACGCCGCTGAGCGTGTCGTGGGTGTGGCCGAGCACGTTGAGCGTGGCCGTGCGCACGCAGCGCATGAAGGATTTTTCCACGCTGCTGGCCACTCGGCTGGTGGAGAGCGGCTTCTCCGGGCATCCGATGGAGATCGGCCAGGACTTCATGCACGGCCCGCTGGCGGCGACGCTGAAGGAAGCCAACGAGCAGGCCGGTGGCGACGCGATGCCCTACCTCGGCTCGCTCGTGGCCTTCAGCGCCTTCGACATCGCGGTGCACGACGCCTTCGGCGTGCTGCACGGACGCGACATTTACACGACTTACAACGCGGACTTCATGAGCCGCGACCTCTCCGCCTTCATCACGCCCGAGGACGGCAGCGGCATCAGTTTCGCCGGGCGCTATCCGCAGGACTTCCTCGTGATGGAAGCGCCGAAGCAACTGCCCGTTTGGCATCTCGTCGGTGGTGTGGACGCGTTGGAGGCGTCTGATCTGACCGGTAGCGAGCCAAAGGACGAACATCCGCTGCTGCTGGCCGACTGGATCAAACGCGACGGCCTGAAGTGTCTCAAGGTGAAGCTGCGCGGCACGGACGCCGCGTGGGACTACGAGCGCATGGTGCGCGTGGGCCGCATCTGCTTCGCCGGCGGCGTGAGATGGCTGAGCGCCGACTTCAACTGCACGGTGAAGGAGCCGGCGTATGTGAACGACATCCTCGACCGCCTGCTGCGCGACGAGCCGGAGATTTATGCGCGCACGCTCTATGTGGAGCAGCCCTTCCCGTATGATCTGGAGGCGCATCAGATCGATGTGCGCAGTGTTTCCGCCCGCAAGCCGCTCTTCCTCGATGAAAGCGCGCACGACTGGGAGTTTGTGCGTCTCGGCCGTCGTCTCGGCTGGTCCGGCGTGGCCTTGAAGACCTGCAAGACGCAAACCGGTGCGCTACTGAGCCTCTGCTGGGCCAAGGCGCACGGCATGCCGCTCATGGTGCAGGATTTGACGAATCCGATGCTCGCCATGATCCCGCACGTTCGACTCGCCGCGCACGCGGGCACCATCCAGGGTGTGGAATGCAATGCGATGCAGTTTTATCCCGACGCGTCATTGCCCGAGCAGGAGATTCATCCCGGCCTCTTCCAGCGCCGCAATGGCATCATCGACCTCAGCACGCTCAAAGGTCCGGGCTTCGGCTATAGGGCGGATGAGGTGAAACGTGCGCTCAGCCCAGCTCCTCAATCGTGATCGTGAAGCGGTGGGGGCTGTCGGCGTTGCCGAGGGTGATGGTGTTTTCGCCGACCTTGAGCGGGCTTGAGATGAGCCCGCTGTCCACGGAAACCTGGACGCCGTTGACCCAGGAGCCGAGCTTGCTGCCACGGTCGCGCAGGATGAAGTGGCCGTGCTCGAAGTCGATCTCGCAGTGGTTGCGGGAGAGCTGGTAGGGATGGTGCTCCTCGATGGAGAGGTCGTTGCGGGCAAGCGCTGAGGTGGCGGTGTCGAAGTAGGCGCGGCCGATGCGGAAGGGTAGCTTGGTGATCGTTTTTTCCACCGGCTCGTGGTCGAGACCGGTCTGGTCGTAGTGCGAGCGCAGTTTCACGCGGAAGACGGCCTCCTTCGCGGGCTGGGGCTTCGGCCTCGGGTTCAGCGGCACGGTGGCGTTCGTGCTGGTGGTGAGCAGCAGGTCGGTCTTGCGAATGCGCTCGAAAAGGGTGGCGAGATAGACGTGGAGGCGGTCGGGGCGCTGGATGATCTGCTGCTCGAACTCGGTCTCGGCCACAGTCTCCACGGTTGTATTCTCGAGCGCCGTGGCGCTGGCGGAGCGAGGGCGGTCCATGATCATGCCCATCTCGCCGAAGATTTCGCCGGGGCCGATCTTGGCGAGCGATTGCACGCCATGGGAGGTGTTGATGGTGATCTCGACGAGCCCAGTGACGATGAAGTAAGCCTCCTGGGATTTGTCGCCCTCACGGAAAATGACCTGCCCGCGTGTGAAATGTTCGGTTGCCATGCGGGCGGAGAGTACCGGGTGCCTCTGTGAGGTCAAGCCTGAGGTCGAGGACTTGCTCACAGCCGGCGGACCACCACACCTCGGATGCGGGCCTGCGTGGCATAGGTGGTGAAGCCGAAGGGCGCGCATTTTTCGATCTCGCCGGGCCGCAGCCCGAGTTTATGGCCCTTGGTGCTCACATTGACGAAGAGCTTGTCATTGATCCACACGCGCAGGTCGTCGTCCCGCACCTCGACGCGGACGTGGTGCCACTCGTTGTTTTTGAAGAAGGCGTTGCCGGTGGTGGTGTTCTCGCTGGCATCCATGTCGTCGATGCTGGAGATGCCGACCAGCGTGCCGCCCCAGCCGCCAATGACGAGGGAGACATGCGTGTCGTTCACGGGAAAGGTCACGGTGCCGAAGAAGTCGTTCCCCTCGACGCGCATGGCTTCAAACTCGATGGCGTAGCGTGTGCGCGGCAGTTTCGCGGCCTCCCAGGCCTCAAATCGGGCGCCGGTCATCGGCCGGCCGACGTGCAGCGTGATTTCGCCCTTTTCGACGGTCACACCCCCTTCTTCGTCGATGCCGGCGGCTTTCCACGCGGGCGCAAACTCAGCCGTGAGCAGCTTCCACTCGCCACGCGGCGGCGGGCCGCATTGGGTGAGGACAAAAAAGAGGCAGAGCCCAGCGGCCCTGCCTCCGAAGCGTGTGATGACGCGGCGCATCAGCCCTTGATGTCGTAGCAGGAGATGCACTCCTGGTCGCGCAGGTAGAGCTTGCCGCCGGCGACGACGGGGTGGACCCAGATCTTGCCCTTGGGATTGCGCTGGGAGGACTGGGCTTCGAGTTTGAAGCTGCCCTTCTGCTCCCAGCCTTTGTCGGAGACCTTCACGAGCGCCACGGTGCCGGTGTCCTCGGAGAGGCAGATGAGATGGCCGTCTGCGGAGGTGACGGCGCCTTTGCCGATGCCGCGGTCCTGCCACACGACCTCGCCGGTCTTGAAGTCCTGGCAGGTCCAGCCGCCCTTGTCGGAGTGGCCGTAAAGCTTGCCGTCGATGAGAATGACGCCGCCGTGGTGATTGACCATGTTGGTGTTGGAATAGACCTCCTCAGCGCTGCTGGAGCCGATCTTGATCGACTTGCAGCCGACGCCGTAACCGGCGGCTACGTAAACCTGGCCGTCCTTGTAGACCGGCGTGGGAATGACGGCGGTCTTGCCGGGGAAGTCGGCCTTCCAGAGCACTTTGCCGTCGGTGGAGACGCCGAGGATGCTGCTCATGAGGAGCTGCACATACTGGCGTTTGCCGTCGTGGTTGATCGGGATGATGGAGGAGTACTGCGCGTTCTCGGTGACATCACTGGTCTGCCATTTCACTTTGCCGGTCTTCACATCGAGCGCGGCGATGGCACCCTGGTCGCCGCCGGGGGTGACGATGACGAGATCGCCATCGACGAGCGGGGATTCGGTGTAGCCCCAGCTCTGGAGCTTGCCGCCGAGATCTTTCGTGAGGCTGACGCTCCATTCCTTTTTGCCGGTGGCCGCGTCGGCGCAGAGAAGGTCGCCATTGCCGCCGATGGCGAAGACTTTTCCTCCTGCGACGGTGGGCGTGCTGCGCGGACCGTCACCCCAGCCGTTTTTGTAAATGGCGCCGACGGGGGCGTCCCAGAGCTTTTTGCCGCTGGCGGCGTCGAGGCAGATGAGCTTCTCCTCCGCGTCGTAGAGTCCCATGGTGTAAAGCTTGCCACCGACGACGGAGAAACCGGAGTAGCCGAGACCGCCGTCCTCGTTCACCCACACCCGCTTCGGGCCGTCGGAGGGCCACTCTTTTATGAGGCCGGTCTCGGGGGAGATGTCATCGCGGTTCGGGCCTCGCCACTGCGGCCAGTCGCCCGCTGCCGCGCCTCCACCGGAAGATGATCCGCCGCCGAGCAGCGCCTGGTCGGCCTTGCTCAGGCTGGCGACCGGCAGGGTGACGGTCGTGCCGTTCTCGCGTTTCAGAGTGACCTTGCCTCCCTGCACGCCGACGAGCTCGGCTTTGATTTCATGCGCTCCGGAGGCGTCCTTCCAGACGCGGAGTTCAGCCTGCGCGGCGATGGCGAGGCAGAGTGACAAAAATGCGGTGATGGTGTGTTTCATGGTCTGTGTGGGAGGAATGTGCGAACCGGATCAAAACGGAGCATACGCGGCTCCTTTTAGCGTGAACAGCTTTTTTAGCCGCCCATCTCCTTCAGCAGCGCCTCGATGGCGGGTAGTGACGGCTGGCTTTTGAAGACGTCATCCTCCCGCATCTGCCGCAGCAGCTTGCGTGCGGCATCGGCCTTGCCGTCACGGCGGAGGATCTCGGCACGGTACAAGCGCAGTCGCAGCAGGTCCGCCATCTCGCGGGTCATGGTCTCGGCGTGCTCGAGCAGGTCGAGCGCCTCGGGATGTTTTGACTGCAGCGCGGAAAGCAACGCGGTGAGCTCCAGCAGGCGGGGACTCTGGCGTTTCACTGCGAGCTCGGCGATGGCGTTCTTGATGCGCGCATCGGTGTCCGCCGCCATGCGCTGCAGCATGCCCTGATACAGCGTGTAGTCACGATCTGCTCCTTCGCCGAGCTTTGCGCCGATGCCTTTGGCAAAAGGACGGTACAAAGGATCGCCGAGCACGACGTTCATCCAGGAGAGCGCGGGCGTGGCGTTCCAGGCGGCCTCGCCGACGGTGAAGCCTTCGAGCAGGCGCTTGTTGAACACGTCGAAATGCAGCGTGAGCGACAGGAACGGCTCGAACACATTCCCAAACGTCACCGCCGCGCCTTTCGCCAGCAGCGGGCCAGCCCACGCCTTCTCATGCGAACGGATGATGCTGGCGCTGAAGGAATGCAGGTGGCAGGCGATGGCGCCGCGCTTGAAGCGGAACGCGGGCGATGCCAGCGCGCCGGTGATGTGGTCGGTGTACCATCCGAAATAGAGGATTGTTTCAGGCAGCGGCCAGGCATCAGGCAGCACGTTCGCGGAGCGGTCGATGTAAACGGGGATGCCAGCCTGTTTGAAGGTGTCCGAGCTGCGTTTCAGCCAGTCCTCGCCCTCCTGATACGCGCCGCTTTTTTGCGCCAGGTCGACCACCGCGCGGCCGAGCAGCCCGGATTGCTCCACGGCGACCGCGTCGTCGATCATTCGCCGCACCGTGGCATCGTCAGGACCGTCGAGCCTGCCGACCAGCAGTAGTCCGGTGACGCACTGCGCGTGCGGAAAACGGGCCTGCTGGTCGAAATACGGATTGCGCATGCCGCCTTTGACCGGTGGTGAGTTGAGTCCGAGCGTGGTGAGCTCTGAATCGACGCTGGCCTCGTCCTCCTCGCTCTGTTTCGGATTCTGTGCGTCGCGGCGGATTTGAAACGGCACGCCGCGCATCAACACGAGCACGCGCACTGTCGGCACGATGGCGGCGGGAGCGCGGATGCCGTCTCCGGTGAGTGTTTTGCCCGTTGCGGGCGGCTGCGTCATCCACCAGCCCTTGCTTTGAAAGGTTTGCAGCAGCGGCAGGCGCAACTGCTCCTCAAACTCCTTTCTCGACATCGAATCCTCCTGCGAACAGCGCAGGCCGAGGACGCGCTCCTTCGGAATGCGGCGCTTCTCGGCATAATGAGCCGCGAGTTCGGCCGAGCCGGGAAACGCAGGGTTGAAAACGACCGCGGTTTCCGCGGCGGCGTCCCAGTCGGCCACGAGCTGCGCGTGTGCCGGGTGGCTCAGGATGATGAGCGAAAAGATGGTGAAAAAATGACGAATGAGGAATGGCGAATAACGAACGAATGACGAAGCCGCAATGCCGAAACGTGGATGTCGAACATTCGCCAGGCTTTTGATCTCGGGTTTCGTCATTCGGAGTTCCTTCCTCATTCGTTATTGATTCGCTTCGCTCGGCTCTGGTTTCATCATTCTCCCGCCCATTCCAGTTTGAGCCCGTCGTACGCGATGTTCACGCCAGGCGGGAGCTTCGGATCTTCCACCGCATGCATGATCTCGCACTGGATGTGCGTGAACCACGTCTGGCGCGGGCGGATTTCACGCTGTACGGCCAGGGATTCCTCGAAACTCATGTGCGTGGGATGCGGCGTGTGGCGCAGCGCGTCGATGATGAGCGTGTCCACGCCGTGCAACGCTTCCATCGTCCGCGGCAGCAGCGTCTTGCAGTCCGGGATGTAGGCGCAGAGCTTTTTGCCGCCGCGTTCGAACAGGTAGCCGATGGTGTCCACCTTGCCATGCTGCACGGGCAGCGGAGTGACCTTCGTCTCGCCGAGATGAAACGGTCCGTGGATCGGCTTTGGAAACGGCTTCAGGTAGCCGCGGTAACGGTTCTCGCCGTTGAAGGCGTAGTTGAACATGCGCTCCAGCACCGCGAGGCACTCCGGCGTGCCGTAAACCGGCATGAAATGATCGATTTCAACCGTGAAACGTCGCAGCTCGTCGAAGCCGGTCAGATGATCCATGTGCGGGTGCGTGAAGATTGCCGAGTCGATCTTGCGGATGTTCTCGCGCAGGCACTGCGTGCGAAAATCCGGCCCCGTGTCCACCACCCACGCCATCTCCGGCGTGCGGATGTAAACCGAGCAGCGCAGCCGCTTGTCCTTCGGATCCGGGCTGCGGCACACCGCGCAATCACACCCGATCACCGGAATGCCGACCGATGTGCCGGTGCCGAGGAAGGTGAGCTGCATGGACATGTTGGGGTTCAAAGGCGTCCCCGCAGTGTTAGCGACGATTTGAAACTTGCACAGCAGGAGATGCCGCGAAATGAAGCTGCCGCATGCTTGCCCCGGCGAGCACGGCATTATCTGGACGTTCCCCCGCCGTTGTGGACAGGCCAAGTTTTCCCATGAGCGACTTCTTCAACCCCTATGCCCCGCCTGCGGCGGAGATCGTTGTCCAGCCTGGAGATCCGCTCCGAACCGGCGTCATCATGTCGCGAGCGTGGCGCATTTTCCACGAGCGGTTCATGCAGATCGCGGTCACGGTCATGCTCATCTGGGTTCCCTGCGAGCTGCTGAGCTGTTACATGGATGCCTTTGTCTTCGGCGAGGATGATCTCCGCAAGTCTTTCAAATTTGCCCAGCTCCTCGAAAACTTCTTCGGCATCATCGCCACCGCCGGGGTGATCCATGTGGCGCTGCATCACGGCTCGGGTACTCCGGTCAGCATCGGTCAGGCGTTCATTGCAGGTTTGAAGGCATGGCCCCGGATGTGGTGGACGCGCTTCCTCACCGGCCTGCTGCTCATCCTTTCCTTCCTCCTGCTGGTGGTGCCGTTTTTCTATCTTTATCCCAGGCTGGTGCTGGTGGACAGCGTGGTCATATGCGAGCGCCTGTCCGGCAACGCCGCCATGAGCCGCTGCCAACAGCTCACCCAGGGCCGCTACTGGCAGGTCGCGGGTCTTCTGCTCATACTGATGCTCATTGTCGGCGTTCCCATCGTCCTGCTCGCTGTTCTGTCAGTCCTCGAGATCATGCCAGATTTCTGGATCGTGGACGCCGCCTTTGGTGTCGTTATCGACATCACCGCTGCCTACGGAACCGTGTGCTTTTTCTGCATGTATGAGGCGCTCTCCAAAAAAGCATGAGCAGCCTGCAGGGAATGATGCGCGGAAGCTCGTCGGCGCGGGTTTGGGCGGCGAGCCGGCATCAGCTCCATAGCATCGCGCGCCGTCACTCCACTTCCTGCACCGGGCGATCCACCGAGCCCTTGTTCCATCTGCCTTCGAGCAGGAAGGACAAATGCGGAGTGTAGAGCTGCGGTTCGAGCAGGAAGGAGTCGTGGCCTTTGTCGGAGTGCACGGTGATGTGCATGTTCGAAACCTCGGCTTTTTCGAGATGGGAGACGAGCTCCGCCTGCTCCTCGGGGTAGAAGCAGAAGTCGCTGTCGATGCTGAAGACGAGGTAGTGCTGCCCGGCGGCGGCGCTGCGGGCGAAGAGCTGCTCGTAGGTCTTCACACCGGCGTCACGCAGTGGATCGTAGCGCAGCCACATGTCGGCGATGCGCAGGTAGGTGTTCGCGTCGAAGCGCTTCACGAATTTCTTCCCCTGATGCAGCATGTAGCTCTCCACATTGTGCTGCACGCGGTACCATGAGAGCGTGTCGCCGCCCTGCTTCAAATCCTGCCGGGCGCGGCGCTCGATGGCGTCGAGATGCACGAAGGTCTTGTGGCTGATCATGCGGGCGAGAGCGAGGCCGTATTCCGGTGCATCGCCGTCGTAGTAGTCGCCGCCTTTGAAATGCGGGTCGTTTTCGATGGCGAGCACCTGCTCGAACAATGTGAGCCGTGTCAAAACGGTGGTGCGGCAGCCGCTGGCGATGGGAACGACGAGTTTCACGCGCTCCGGATGCAACGTGGCCAGATTGATGGCCAGCAGGCCGCCGACGGACGCGCCGATCACGGCATGGAGCTTTTTAATGCCGAGGTGATCGAGCAATGCGAGCTGCGAGGCGACGACATCGCTGGTACGCACGGGCGGAAAGCTGCTGCCGTAGGGATTGCCCGTCTCCGGGTTGATCGAAGCCGGGCCGGTGGTGCCGTAGCAGCCGCCGAGGTAGTTCGCGCAGATGATGAAGTAGCGATTCGTATCCAACGCCTTGTCCGGGCCGATGAAAAGATCCCACCAGCCCTGATGGATGTCCTCCGTCCAGCGCTCGTCGGTGTGCGGCACCGCCGTGTTCAGGCCGGCGGCGTGCTGGCTGCCGGAAAGGGCGTGAAACAGAAGAATGGCGTTCGATTTGCTGGTGTTCAGCCTGCCGTAGGTCTCGTAGGCGACCGTGATGCCGGGCAGCTTGTCACCGGAGGCAAACACGAACGGCTTCTTCGCGCTGCCGGTCTGAAAAAATTGGGTTTCCTGTGTTTTGGCCGCTTTCGACATGAGGCGCGGAAGAAACAGGGTTTTGCAGATGCGGCAAGCTGGAACACCATGACGACCGTGGCAGGAGAAGCGGGATGATGGAGTATTGGAGAAATGGAGTGTTGGGGACCGGCGCGAATGTGCTTTGGTACATTTGCCCATAACTCCACTGCTCCATCATTCCACTCTGCACGTCCGATGCTCGACCCGTTCGCCACCCTCGAAGAAGCCGGCTTCTCCCTCCGGCGCGGCGGTGGCGTGGACCGGCTGGCCGGATGGTCGCCTGAACTGATCGCCAGCCTCGACTGGGCGCGGCTCTCTGAGCTGGCGCGTGCCATCGCCGCCGCAGGCGGCTGCGAGCTGGCCGGTTCACGCGTGATGCCGGACGGTGCGGTGCATTTCGGCATGATCGAGCAGCCGAAGTCATCAAAACCTCGCCGTGCGATGGTGAAAATCGTGCCGTGGAACGAATGGGGTGCCACGCCGGAGACGGTGCGGCGTTTCGATCAGGAGGTGCGCACAGCGCGCGACACCCGGGGCATCCTGATCGCGCCCGCGGGTTTCAGTCCCGCCGCATTGCGCACGGCACAGGAGCTTCGCATCGAGGCGGTGGATGCGGCAGCGCTCGACGCCGCCGTGCGAGCGTTGCCGGGGGACAAGAGCGACTTTCTCTTCGTCGTGACGACGGCAGGAGACTTTTCCACGCCGAGCTGTCCCGTGTGCATGAAAAAACTCACCCGCGTGGAGCAGGAAACCCAAGCCTTGCTCTCGCGAACCATCGACACGGACGGACTCATCGCCGATGTGGTCGTGTGCGACCGGCTGGAGGTCGTCTCCGGCTGCGAGGTGACATTTCTCCACGAGGTGAAGGCGCGCGCCATCACCATCTACGGCCAGGCGACGGGAGATTTCGTCTGCGAGGGGCCGGTGACGCTCGAACCAGGCGGCACGCTATCCGGCACCGTCGCGGCCCGCTCTCTGGTCGTGCGCGATGGTGGCGAGCTGCTCGGCCAGTTCCGCATCCTGGAGGGTGAGCTGGGCTCCTTTGTGAAGCCGGCGGTGCGCTGGCAGTGGCGCTGCGCCAACACCAGCGGCCAACGGCTTTGCGCCTCGGTGAGCTTCGAGCCGCACGAGTGAGACGAGATCGTTCTTGGCACGCGCGGGCAGATTGTGGAATGTAACACGCATGTCTCCCAACTCCTCCGGCCCCGGCGCATTGCTACGACTGGTGTTTTACGCCGCCGCCCTCGTGATGGCCCTGCTGCATGTCTTTGTGACATTCCGCGGTCTGGGCAGCGCGGAGGGCATGGACCAGGCGCAGCTCGCCCGGCAGATCGCTCGCACGGGATCTTATCAAACACGTGCCATCCAGCCCTATGCGTGGAGCCAGGTCGAGGCCGCGAAAAAAAACGTCACTCCGCTCGCCATGCCGGAGACGGTGCAGCCGCCGCTGCAGCCGCTGCTATGGTCGCTCGCCTTTCGTTTCATGAAGCCATGGCAGGTCTATGATCCCGTGGAAGGCAGCGCGGTCTTCATGCTCGACCGCGTGATCGCCTGCTTCGGCGCCGCCTGGTATTTGCTGACGATTTTTTTCACACACGGGGCCGCCAGACGGCTGTTTGACGAGCAGGTCGCCGCCATCACCGCCATCGCGCTGCTTGTGTGCGAGCCTGCGTGGCAGATCATGGTCAGCGGCGCGCCTCGTGCGATGCTGCTGCCGCTCTTCGCGCTCGCATTCCGCCTGTATGCCTCGGCGGCGGGCCGTGCGGCGGACAATCGCGGCATTTTCGTGCCTCTCACACTGCTGGGGCTGGTCTGCATGCTCATGCTGCTCACGCATTGGATGGCGCTGTGGATCGTGCTGGGCATTCTCGTCGGCGTGGCGGCTTTTTTGCCGCGTGGAAAGGCGGGCGTGCTCGTCGTGGCGTTTTTTCCGGTGCTGGCTCTCGTTGCCTGGGGCTGGTGGAATGTGCAGCTTTGCGGAGATCCTCTTGGAGGCATCAAGGCGATATTCCAGGCCCAATCCTCCGCCGTCGCGCATGATTCGCTGCTGCGTGACTTCACACCCGCCGTGCCGCTGCTCCAGGTGGACGACCTGCTGCGTCGCATCGGTCTGGGCTGGCAGGAGCAGATCGGCGGCATCCACGCGCATCTCGGCCACGTCGTGCCGGCGCTTCTCTTTTTCATAGCGCTCATCCATCGTTTCCGGAAGGCGGACGCCGCGGCGGCGCGTTGGATGCTGGCGGCTGTTTTTGCATGCGTCGCGCTCGGCATGGGCCTGCTCGGCCTCGTGGACAAGGAAAACGACGACAACGCCCTCTACATCGTGCTCATGCCAGCGATGAGCGCCTTTGGATCGGCCATGCTCGTCATCCTCTGGTCGCGGTTTCAAACTGCCGACGCCTTCAATTTCATGTCGCGCTGGGGCGCGGCGCTGGCCGCTCTCATCATCACCGCGCTGCCGTTGGCGGTGAACCTGCCCGTGTTGATGAAGTTCGGCCTCACCATGGGCGGCAAGATCCCGCCACACTGGCCGCCCTTCCTGCCCGAGCGCGCCTTCCTACTGCGCCTGCTCGTGGAGCGCGATGAGTTCCTCATCTCAGACTCGCCCGCCTTCGTCGCGTGGTATGCCGACGTGCCCTGCGTGAATCTTTGCACCCAGCGCGCGGATTACGAGGTCATGAAAGCCAGGGCGGAGGAGCGTGGCGCGAAACTGGCCGGTTTCATCATGACGCCCGTCTCCGCGAAGGTGGAGCGCATCGCCGATGTTTACACCGGGCCCTACTCCGAATGGCGCGATCTCATCATTCGCGGCCCCATGCTTGCCTTCGACAAAGACTTCCTCCCTCATCCCGACTTCCCCTACAAGGTGCCCGTCCCGCTCGTCGGCCAACCCGTCGGCGACAAGGAAAACCTCAGCCTGCCGATGGTCTTCTACACCGACAAGGCACGCACGATCCGGAAGTAGCGAGAGGTTCCGACTCAGCCTTCATTTCTCAATCGGCTCGCTTTATTTCACGCCAGCACGTCTTTGATCACCTTCGCGCCCTCGACGCCGCTCAGGCGGGCATCGAGGCCTTGGAATTTGAAGCTGAAGGCGTTGTGGTCGATGCCGAGCTGATGGAGCATCGTGGCGTGCAAATCATGCACGGTGGTGATTTTTTCGATCGCCGCGTAGCCGAGGTCATCGGTCGAGCCATGCACGATGCCGCCCTGGATGCCCGCGCCGGCCATCCACACGCTCATGGCCTTGTTGTGGTGATCGCGACCGCTGCCGCCCTGCGACATCGGCGTGCGGCCAAACTCACCCGCCCACACGATGAGCGTGCTCTCCAGCATGCCGCGCTGTTTGAGATCGGTGATCAGCGCCATGCAGGCGCGGTCGATTTCCTCGGCCTTGAGCTTCACGCCGTCCTTCACGCCGCCGTGATGGTCCCAGTCCTTGTGATAGAGCTGGATAAAACGCGTGCCACGCTCCGCCAGACGACGCGCGAGGAGGCAGTTCGAAGCGAAAGAGCCATCGCCGGGCTGGCAGCCGTAGAGATCGAGGATTTTCTGGCCCTCGCCGCTCACGTCCATCAGGTCCGGCACGCTCGCCTGCATCTGGAAGGCCATTTCATACTGCGCGATGCGTGTGGCGATCTCAGGATCGTCCACCAGCGTATCGTGCGCCTTGTTCAGCGCATTGATCGCCGCCACATCGGCTCCCTGTCGCTCACGCGTGACGCCATTCGGGTTCGTCAGATACAAAACGGGATCGCCTTTGGCGCGAAGCTGCACGCCTTGATACTTCGAAGGCAAAAAGCCGCTGCTCCACTGCCGCGCCGCGATCGGCTGATTTTGCCCGCCACGGCCTAGCGAGGTCAAAACGACAAATCCCGGCAAATCGGACGCCTCCGTGCCGAGGCCATACGTCACCCACGCGCCCATGCTGGGCCGTCCGGCGATTTGCGAGCCGGTATTCATGAACATGTGCGCTGGATCATGATTGATCGCATCCGTGGTCATGCTGCGGATCAGGCAGATGTCGTCGATCACACTGCCGATCTGAGGAAACAGCTCACAAATCTCGATCTGGTTCTTCCCGAACTTCGCGAACTTGTGCTGCGGCCCGAAGCAGTTCAGCTTTTGCCCCTGTAGTTGAGCGAGCTGCTGCCCTTTCGTGAAGGACTCCGGCATCGGCTTCCCATCCATCTCCGCCAGCTTGGGCTTCGGATCAAACGTCTCCAAATGCGAAGGCCCGCCCGCCATCGTCAGCCAGATCACCCGCTTCGCCTTCTGCGGCAGCGGCAGCTTCGTCAAAACACCCGCCATCGGCGCGGCGGCAGCCGGTTTGAGCAACGAAGCCAGCGCAACGGCCCCGAGGCCTTGCGACGTTTTGCCGAGGAAAGCACGGCGATGAAGAGGGGAGATCATGTCCCAACAAAACGGGGCAAAGTATGAGTTTTTCTCGCGGAACTCACGGCATCCACCACTTCAAAGTCACATCTTTCAGACCTAAAGCGGAAACCTCCACACCTGCGGTGTCCATGCACCGGTCTGCCAGCCGTCCTTGGTGCCAAACTCGCGCACGCGCATCTCGTTCGCGGCGATCTCGACATGCAGGATGGCCTGCGCGGGCTTGTCGAAGTGCGCGGCGTTGTCGGTGTTCAGAAATGGGACGCCTTCGGTTACACGGTCGTCCTTGGTGCCATTCCAGCGGGCGATCTTCCGCGTGTGCGTGTGCCCGCACATCGTCGCGGCGATGCGATACGGCTTCAGCGCGGCGTGAAAGGCCTGCGCATCGCCGTAGTCCCACTCGTGGCTCTTCACTTTGTCATCAGCCACCGTCTCCGAGTAGCGATGCACATCCACATGATGCACCAGCACGACCGGGCGACCGCTTTTGCCGACCTGCGTCTCCAAATCCTGCCTCAAAAACGGCAGACTGCCCAGCGGTGCATAGCGTCGCGTGCGTGTGACCTCCGGCGCATCGCCCACGACGATGCCGAGCGCCACGAAATGCACGCCGCCCCAGTCCCACGAGTAGTGCAGGCCGTTCTCCGAGCGGTTCACGATGCCCGCACGCCGTTGATTGCGCTCCTTGATGCCCGTGATCACCGGACCATCGCCACGCGGGCTGTCGTGATTGCCATGCACCTCGCGCACCGGCCAGCGCAGTTTGCCATCGCCGCCATTCAGCCCCCAATCCGCCGTGAAAGCCGCGAACTCCGTCTCCGCCATCGCATATTTGCCCGGCCCTTTGTCGCCATTGTCCACGATGTCGCCCGCATGGATGACACCGCCCGGCACCGGCACCACGCCACCACCGATCTCCGTCGGAAAAGCCGTCCCAGGCAGTTCATTGAGCTGCCGCACCAGCGCCGCGTTGTAGCTCGCGGAGACTTCATCCATGACTTTGATATTCTCCTTCTGAGCGCAGTAATGCGTGTCCCCGACCACAAAGAACGAAACCGCGTCGGCACGCTCCGCCGCTGACAGACTCGGCAAGGCCGAAGCGGCGCTGGCAAACGCAACATCACGAAGAAACCGGCGGCGAGTGGTGGGAGTCATGGCTTCTCAAAAACGCTCCCAAGTTCCCAACCTATTCTCACTCGATGAACAAAAACGCTTTCGTTAGTGTGGGAAGCAGGAGCGAATAATGAAGTGATGGTTTTATGATTCATTCAGGTGGGTTTGTCTGTATTCATCGCATTATGGCCGCATTCATCCAACGCATCGTTCTTGTCCTTGCCGTCCTCGTGTTGCCGCTTCGCGGGGCTGAAACCATCGTGGCGTATCGCAGCAGGGGTGAGATCATCATCAAGCTGGAGCGCTTTGATTTGCTGCGTGAGGCTCACCGCACGCTGAGTGCCGATGTGCGGCTGCGACTTGGCGACGCGAAGGAGAAGCAGCTCGACATCGACCTCGCTGATCCGGCGATCAAAGGCACGCTGGTCCTGGATGTGACGCAACTCGGCTCAGTGGCGGGCTTGAGCGTCGCTTTGCGCGGCGAAGGTGGGAAGTTGGTCGCGGACAAAATCTTCTCGCCGTTGCCGGAGGTCGATGTGCGCCCGCAGATCGCGCTGGGGGCGGCGTTTGCACACATTCAGCCGGGTTCGGCCATGGAGGCAGCGCCGAAGATCGCGCTGCCGGATGTCACGAAGCTGCGGGAGGTCCGCATCGCGCCCGCAGGGCGCACGGTGGCGAAACAAGACATCACTTACCCGGTGATCTCGCGTGGTGATATGCCGCTGCGTTGCGCCAGCATCCTGGTGAGCCGGCAAACGGCGGCACCGGATGATCCGCACCAGGCCAGCCTCTACGTCACCTACAAGAAGGCGATCTATGCGGGCGAAAAACTCGACCGCTGGATGAAATTCCTCGTTGAAGTGCCGATTCAAAAGGCCTGGGGTGAAGGTCGCGGGGATGAGACCGTGCAGCTCGGCAGCGAAGTGAAAGTGCATGTCACGAACCAAGTGAAGGAGAAGGACTGGAGCGGTCGCCAGCGGCACATACTCGGCGAAGGCGATGACGATCTCGGACAAACGCTGTCCGCCACCGATGACAAAGGGCGCATCTACTTTATCGCGGAATATCGCGTCGTGCGCTTTGATCCGCACACGAAGCGCTTCGAGTGCTCGCCTCCGCTGGGTTTGCAAAAAATCTGTCCTGGCGGCGATGTGATGAAGGGTTCGCCTGGATGGTTGAGCGGGAACTGGCTCATGGTCTGCACTCGCGGTCGGGTCTTTCTCATCGACATCCTCGACTACAAAACCGCGCCCAACCCGCCGGGCGTCGATGTGCCGCAGCGCCGCATCGGCGGTGTGTTTTCCATCCCGCAGGACTGGAGCGACGCGACCGCTTTCGCCGCCGACACGCGGTTGCATGTTGGCTCTTGGGAAAGCGCCACGCCCACGCTTTACAAGACGCCGCCCGTCATCGGTGCAGCGGCTGATGAGCGAAAGCTCAGCATGCCCGTCATCACCGAGGCCGGACTGCTCATCGTGCCCGCCGGGAAAAAATCTGCCGGTGGACCGTGGCGGCTGGACCTCGATGACCAAGGCAACACCACCGCCTTTGGCGAAGTCACCTCACTCACCGACACGGTGTCGAAGGATGGACTCACAAGATTTTCACCCACCCGCGAGGCCACGATCAGCGGTGTGAGCAAGACCATGGTGCATCTCGCGGGCAACATCTTCGGCAGGCATCTCGTCGGTCCGGCGGGACTCGATGGCTTCGAGATTCCACGCGCCTCCATCCGGCAGTTGCTCATGCTAGACGGTTGGGATGCCTCAAAGCTCCTGCCGCCTGCCTCACGCCACGCCTACCGCACCTACGCCGGCGCACCGGAGGGCATCGTCACTGTGAAGTATGATTTCCTCCAGCAGCTCAAAGCCGCTCCCGAGGCGCAGGGCGCACTCGCGGATTCCTTGAACGGCGGCCCCAGCCTCGGCCCGGTGTTTCTCGTCACACCCATCCCCGGCGAGCCGGACAAAACGGCCGCCGTATGCGACTACGCAGTGTATCCGCTTTGCACGCTCGATTTTTCCGGTCTCGCGGAGAAGCGCGCCGTTTTCAAAACACCGCAGCCTGCAAAGGCCGCGCTGGCCACCGGAGTCGGTGCTTATGACTCCGCCTGGGTTGCTCATGGCGACGAGCAATGGTTGCTCATCACAGGCTACACCGGCATGACTCGCATCCGCTATTCGAAGGCCGGCAAAGTCTTCGAAAACATGAGCGCCGACAGCTTTCACACCCGCATGGCCCCGCAAGCCGTGGACGGCCACTTGCGCGGCGGCTTGAAGCAATACGACCGCATTTTCCCCGTCTTTGGCGGTCGCATGCTCGACAGCGGCACCGGTCGTCCCGGTCGCGGCGGCACGCCCTACACCACCGGCATCGAGTTGTTCAACATCAACGACCTTGCCTCCGCCGCGTCCATTCCGAGTCAGACCGCCGCGAATCTGAGCCGTTGCTGCGGTGCGCTCGGCACTCTGCAAAGCCGCATCGTCTGGAGCGCCCACGATGGCCGCCGCCGACAGGAGATTTTCGGCAGCGGCAGGCCCAGCCAGGTGTTCGTCGATGAACTCGATGCGAAAGACAAAGCCCTCGTTCCCAGCAACCTCGACGAAAAAATCTTCCTCTACGACGTGTCCGAGCAGCATGGCCTGCGTGACCTGCTCGGCTTTGCCATGCCGCTCACTGCGCAGGGTGGCAGCGCCGATAGTCACCTCGCCATGTCGCCCTGCCACCGCTTCCTGCTCATCCTCACTGACGATGCCACGCTTTATACCTGGAGCATCGCGCAGCGCCAGTTCATCGACGGCATCAAGCTGCGCACCCATGCAGGCGAAGCTGTCACCACCCTGAGTTTCCGGCGTCCGGGCGAAAAGATCATCACCTCGCCCGATGGCCGTTTTTTCATTCTCTCCGCGCAAGGTGCGGCGGTGCAGTTTGATCGCATCGACCTCAGTCCCGGCGGACAAATCCGCATCGAGCCGCACCTGCGCATCGAAGGGCACAGCCCCGCTGATTGCGAAGACCTCGACAACTGCGTGCGCTGCTTCATGCCCGATCTCCGTCGCCGCGATGGCTCCATCGACCTGATCATCGGTTGGGATTCAAAAACACGCTCCCAGGCCCAGCCCTCCGTGCGAGTCATCACCGACTTCATTCCGCCTGAGGGCAAGTGAGAGTCGTTTCATCCAATCATCGCTGCACAAGTTAACATAACCGCCGATGAGATGATCAAGCGGATTTTTGGCGCTCCCTATTGATGATCGTTCTGTTTCCCGTTTCCGCCCAACCACTTCACTGCGTTGATGAGCAGCGTCTTGAAGGCGGGATTGCCGTGCGCGTCGGCGGCGTGGCCGAGGGTGATGCAGACGATGCGGGCCTTTTCGTCCGTCACAAGCCACACGCTCGGGTGCGCCTTGCCTTTGTCGGGGGCGTTTTAGGCGAGGAGTAACTTGGGCAAGCGAGCCAAATGGACAAAGCAGTGGGGGCTAAGGACTAGCCCCCTGTGTGGCTCGGTTCCTTTGTTCTATTCGCAAGTTAGTGAGGAGTTTGGTGAACTGAGCCAAACTACTCGATGAACAAAAACGCCTTCGTGTTCAGCAGCGCGTGCACCATGTCCTCCGCCCGCGTGAACTTGCGGGCGGCCCAGAGGGCTTCTTCCTCCGGCGATGGTTTTCGGCTCAAAAGGGCCAGATAGGCCGCTTCGAGTTGTTGATCGGTTGTCGTGGCTTGGGTCACGTTGAGCATCAGCGGCGACCACGGTGAAAGCAGGGCACTTTCGGTCATGATTTCGTTGTTCATGAGCATGAGGGCCTGCGGGATGGAGGCTTGCAGGTTGGCGTTTTCGACGAAGTCGCGGTCGCTTTGGCCAAGTGTGCGCAATGGATGGCCGCGAGGCGCGGGAGAGTCGAGTTCGGAGGCGCGATGCCATTCGGCGAGGATTTTCTTCGTGTGGGTGATGAAGTCGTTTTGACGCTCGGCGGGGATTTGGAGGCGTTTCGCGAGTTCGGCGAGTTGAGAGGCTTCTTTGGCCTCGTCGGCTTTCAAATCGGCCTCGGTGCGCGGTTTGGGGCCGTAGCCGGGCAGCCACATCTTCCGCCAGGTCTCGCTGACGAGCACGCCGGGGTTCGGATTCATTTTGTAGAGGCTGTCTTCAAAGACCTGGACGCCTTTTTGAGCAGCGAGGCCGTGCAGGACGGGCTTGATGAACTTCTCGACCATCTTCGTCGCACGCTCGCGGCGGATGTCCCCCTGCGCGCGACGTAGCGTGAGCACTTTGGCGTCGTCTTTGGCGCGATTCGCCTGCGTCATCTCCTCCATGACGGCGGCTTCTTTGGCTTGCAGTTCCATGTCGGGGCCTAGCGCCTCGTAGGCGATGTCGAGGAGCTTTTTGCCGTCGAAGGCCAGGTAGGCATCACAAACCATCTGCGAGATGCCGACTCGACGCGCATCGGTGAACTCGCGCTGCTCGTCACGCGCATCCGGTTCATGCGAGATGAGTGCCGCGAGTGAATCCCATGCCTGCTCCGCGCTCATGCGGCGCAGCAGCGGGCCGGGAAAATGATACGCAGAGCCAACGGTGTGCGCCTCCAGGCTCGCCTGCGCCTGATACAAACGCGTGCGGGCGATGGTGCCGAGAAAGGCCTTCATGTCGTAACGCAGCGTGATCATGAGCTGCACGAGATGGCCCTCCAGTTCGGGGATCATGGCCTTCGTGTCATCGCGCAGGTTGTCGAAGCGCTCCGTGATCGGCAGGCCGAGCATCTGACGCCACAGGCGGTTCACGATGACGCGTGTGAAGCGCGGATTCTTCGGCGAGGTGAGCCAGTTCGCGAACGCCTCCGCCGAATCCTGCCCCGTAGCGATGGGCGCCGCCTCTCCCATGAGCGAGGCGGGCGTCATCACGTCGAAAGGCTTGCCGTCGTCCTCTTTGAAATCGTGCGGCAGCTTCAAGACGCTGTCCGCTTTGCGATTCAGGCCGATGGGGCTCAAAAGTTGCCCCACGGGATTTTTGATGACGCCGACGACCGGCCGATAGTGCATCGCGTCGAGCCGCTGCTGCTTGCGAGCCTCCGCTGCCTTGCCTCCATCGGTCGCGGCCTTCTTCTCCGCTTTGAAATCGGCCTCGATGAGATCCTGCCGACGTTTGATTTCGAGGCGGGCACCTTCAAAGGCCTCATTCACCGACTTGTTGGCATGCGTGTAGGCGGCGAGATGGTAGAAATCGGTTTGCAGCCACTTGTCGAAGGGATCGTTGTGACACTGCGCACACTCGATGCGCGTGCCGAGAAAGATGCGCGCCGTGAGCGCCATGTTGTCGAGCGGCATGTCGGGATCGCGCTGGTAGTAGCCGATGGCCGGATTGTCCCAGGCATAGCCTTTCGCGGAGAGCATCTCGCGCACGAAGACATCGTAGGGCTTGTTGTCGCGCAGGCTCTCACGGATGTAACTGCGGTAGGCGGCCGGGATGACGTTCGATGTGTTGACGTAGTGCGTCTTGAAGCGCAGCACATCGGCCCACACATTGAAGAAATGCGAGGCGTAGCTTTCGCGAGCGAGCAGATCGTCGATCAAGGCAGCGCGTTTGCCGCTTTCGCCTGATTCGAGGAACTGGCGTGCCCCCTGCGTCGTCGGGATGCGGCCAGCGAGATCGAGATAGATGCGCCGCAGAAACGTCTCGTCACTCGCCGGTGGATTCGGCGTGACCTTGTTCGCCTGCCAATGCGCCTCCAGCACGCGATCAATGGCCGCGGCGTGCTGCTGGAGGTTGTTTTGGGCCAAGGCGGCGCTCGTCATGCAAACGAAGCCGAGCGAGAAAAGGAATCGTTTCATGCGAAGAGGCTCGTGGCGGGCTTTCCTTTGTTCGCGACGGTGAAGGGGCGCATCGTGGGCGAGTGCACGATCTGCTCCAGCGGCAGGCCGAGGGCGTAGGCGAGCGTGGCGTTGAAATCGGGCACACGGAGCGCATCGGACTCGATCTCAGCACCTGTTTTGTCGGTGGAGCCAAAGACCGTGCCACCCTTCACGCCGCCACCGAAGAGCGCGGAGGAAAAGGCCTTGGGATAGTGATCGCGGCCTTGGTTCACATTGATCTCCGGCGTGCGGCCGAACTCACTTGTGACCACCACGAGCGTGTCTTTGAGCATGCCGCGCTGATGCAGGTCCTCGATGAGCGTGGCGAGTCCGGCGTCGAGCTTTTCGCAGAGATCGGGCGTGCCGACGAAGTTGTTCGTGTGCGTGTCCCAGCCATGCAGGCTCACTTCGACGAAGCGGATGCCATGCTCGACCAGACGCCGCGCCAGCAGGCAGCCCTGGCCGAAGGGATCGCTGCCGTAGCGCTCGCGCAGTTCCTTTTTCTCCTGCGTGAGGTCAAACGCGGCGATGTCGGCGCTCTTCATCATCTTGAAGGCTCCGTCGTAGGCCTCGGCATAGGCTTTCACCTCGCGCTGCGGATACTTCTTCAAAAACAACGCGTCGAGATCGCCCGCGACGGCCATGCGTGCCTCGTGCGACTCACGGGCGAGGCTCTTCGGCAACTCGATGTCGCGCAGACCGGCCTCGGGATTGTTCACGAAGAGCGGCGTGTGCACCGGCGGAAAGAAACCCGCGCCTGGATGACGGCTCGCATTGCCGATGTAGGCGCTGGCGGGCAGCTCGGGATTGCCCGGACCTTGAAACAGGCTCAGCCACGCACCGAGGCTGGGATGCAAGATGGTGCCGCGCTCCTCATAGCTGGTGTGCATGAAGTAGTTCCCCGGCGCATGCGCCCCCTGCGTGGAGGTGATGCTGCGCACGACGCTGCCATGATGCATCTGCTTCGCCGTGCGCGGCAGGTATTCGGCGAGTTGAATGCCATCCGCGCTCGTCTTGATGGCCTTCGTCGGTCCGGCCGTCGCGCCTTGCTTCGGGTCCCAGGTGTCGATGTGGCTCATGCCACCGTCCATGTAGAGGTAGATGATGTTTTTCGCCCTCGCGTTGCCCGCAGGCTTCGCATCGGCAGCAAACACCCGCGGCAGATGCACGCCGAGCAGCGTGCTGGCCGCCCGGGCGATGAAGTTTCGACGATGGAGAGGATGGTTCATGGTCACGCAAATAACACGTCATCCAGGCGCGGACTTGCCGCGAGAAAGTGCGAATCTGCCGCGAACGGGTGTCTCTCATACACCCAAGGCCCACGCCCTCGTTTGAGCCATGCTCACTTCAGCTCCGCGATTGCCGCACGCATGGCGGCGAGCACTTTCACGACTTCGGCGGCGGGATCGTAGTCCTTGCGGCCCATGGCGAGCGTTTCGATGGGCACGAAGCCGCGATAGCCGCCGTCGTGGATGATCTTCGCGAGCTTCTTAAAGTCGGTGGGCGGTGTCTTGAGGCTGCTGCCGAGCGTTTCCTTGATCTGCCAGTTCACCGCGTGCGGCACCATCATCGCGATGTCGGCATACGGATCTTCGGTGAAGTATTTGCCGGTGTCCACGAGCGCACCGCACCAGGCATGATCGACGCGCTTCAGCAGGCTTACGTGCTCCGGGCCAGTGCTGAGGAAGTCGCCGTGATTCTGCACCGCGACGATGACGCCATGTTTCTCGCCATGCTCGGCGCAGTCGCGCAGCGCCTCGGCCATCCACTTCTCCACCTCGTCGCGCGAGGCACTACCAGCAGCGCCCTGCCAGTCCTTCGGATTCTTTTGCTGCGGTCCGGCAAACACGCGCACCACCGGTGCCCCCAGCCGCGCGGCCACCTCGATCCACCGCTTCGTCAAGGCCACACCCTCGGCACGCACGGCCTTGTCCGCCGTGGCGAAGTCATTCTTCACGCCTGTGCCGCTGATCGTGATGCCGCGATCATGCGTGTAGTGCTTAATGCGGGCGATGTAGTCGCTCGTCGGTGCATTCGGATAACCGGGAAAGAAGTAGCCGGTGAGATCCACCGCCTCGATGTCATGCTTCACGCAGAAATCGCACACGCCGAAGAGGTCGATGCCCGTCTAGGGATCGGCGATGTTGGCATTGAGCTGTTCGAGGAACGAATACGCATTCAGCGTCGGCGTGAAGCGAGCTTTGCCCGTGCTCGGGAGCGGCGAGTAGGCCGCTTGGGAAGTGGCGGCTCCGAGTGGAGCCAGAGCAGCGAGTTGAAAAAGGCGACGGCGGTTCATGAGTGTTGGAATAGGCAGAAGAATGAGTTTGAGAGCAATTTCGGGCCACAGGCAAGGTGAAGGCTATTTCCCACCCACCTTCGCCTTGAGCCGCTCCTGCCAGTCCTTGTGCTTCTGCTTGAAGGCCTGGAACTCGCGATACTCGCTGGGTGAGATGCGGCCGTCTTTGTCTTCGTCGATGGCATCGAAGACCCATTCGTAGCCGGGCTTGGATTGGTTCCATTCATCGCGGGAGTTCCAGCCGGCGGCGCTGGTTTCGTTGAGTTCGAGGATCTGGCCGGCATCGAGCAGGGCGCGGCGGTAGCGCGGGAAGTCGATGGCTTGCACGGCGGTGTTTTGCTGGATCGCATGCGCGGCGGCGATGCCGGCGGAGAGGCCGAGGGTAATCCACACGGGCTCCATGCGGATGCAGGTCATTGCGATGTGGCTGGCGGAGCAGCACACGGGCACGAGGAGGTTCTCGCACTCGCTCTGCTTTGGCCGGATGGCGCGATACGGCAGGCGATGGATGCCGCTGTGTGCCGGGTTCGCCTTCATGATGCTGAACTCGCCGCCGCTGAGCGCGATGCCACCCTCGTGCGCGATGCTGGCATAGGGCCAGTCATCGACGCCGTAGCTGCCGAGGCCGACGGAGTCCTCGGGGCTGGCCGCGCCTTCGAGGTCCTTTTGCGTGACGACGTAGTCCGACTTCATGCGTCGCGCCTCGCGCACGTAGAGCTGATGCGGCCAGCCGTTTGTCTCATCAAAGATGCCGCGCTGAAAGCCGATGGCCTCCGCTCGCTCTCGCATGTCGGGTGGTGCGGAGGGATCGGTGCGCAGGAAGTGATACATGCCGCGCACGAAGTTCATCTGATCCCGCCAGATGCGCGAGCGCGTGACCCAGTCGCCATCGGGATAGGCGGCGTTCTCACCAGCCATCGACTGCGCCCAGAGTGCGCGGCTTGAATTCCCGCTGAAGATGCCCCAGCCGTTGTTTTGCGAGTATTCGCCGAGCACATGCATCTTCCGCCCCGCTCGCATGTCCACGCCCTTCTGGAAACCGCGACGGAAGATCTCATAGCGACGCGGATCATAGTCGTCGGGTTTCTCGATGCGGATGGGGTCTTTTCGCGTGAGCACCCAACGAAAAGCATACATCATCGTGAGCTTGTCCGCGCTCCCGAGCGGGCCGATTTGTATGTCCTGCACGAATGGCAGCAGGCCGCTCTTCGGATCGCCGGGCTTCACATACGGGTCGATGTCGTAACGCATCAAGATCGGCCGCACGCCACCGAGCGACTCGCCATACTCCTCGCGCGATTCGCGGCCCCAGGTGTAGCTCACGCCGGACTTCGCCATCAGATCGCCCTCATACGAGCAGTCGATGAACATCCGCGCCGCGACGGTCTTCGCGTTCTTCGCCAAAGGCTGCTCGATGGGGCAGCCGAGCTTGTCCGCCGGCGCGTGATCGAGCGTGATGCTGCGAATCCGAGCGCCTTCCTTCACCACGCTCGCCAGCCGATGCTCATAGATCACCGGGATGCCAAGCTGGGCGAGTTCGCGCTTGTAGAGCTCACGCATCGCCACGTCGTCCTTATCGATGAGGAGCTTCAGCGCCATCTTGCCCACCGAGCGCTTGTAGCCCCAATCAATCGCGTTCAACCCACCGCCGCTCATGCCGCCCAGCCATCGCGAAGGCTCCACAATGATCACTTTGGCCCCTGCATCCGTCGCACCGAGCGCTGCGGCGATGCCACTGGCCGTCGCGCCATAGATGCAGACATCGGCTTCGACGGCATCGGCCGCGAGCAAGCGCGGATCAAAGGCACACGCGGCGAGTGTGGCGGTGGTCGTTTGGAGGAAATGGCGGCGGGTGGCGGGCATGGTGGTCTTGATGCTGTGGGTAGCTCAGGGAAAAAATCACCGCCGCAGATACACCGTCGCGGACCAGTCGGAGCGTGCGGTGCGCAGGCGGTAGGCGGCTGTTTTAACCTGCGGCGCTTCTTCAAACTCACGCGCCGTTGTTTTCACCGGCTCCCAAGCGCTCCAGCCGTTCTCGCGGAGAACGCGACGTTCGAGGGTGCCATCGACGGTCCAGGTGAGTTTGCTGTTTTCGAGCATGAGGGTTGGTGGTGGCTCGTAGCCGGTGGTCTGGCCGTTCCAGCGCCGCTGGTGGATGGCGTTGGCGACGTAGTGCGGGGACCAGAGCACAAAGCCTTCGCCATCGGGGCGCACGATGAGCTCGTGCATGCCGTCCATCAGGGGCTTGAGCACCTGCGGGCCGAGATCGAGCCGGCCGACGAGGCTGAGGTCGGCGCGGCGATAGACGAGCACGGTGAAATGATGCGCGTAGGCGATGAAAAGATAGTCGCCGCACAACGCCGCGCCGTAGGCCTGGTCTTTTGTGCGGGTGTCGATGACGACATTGTGCAGCAACTCCGCGCTCTGCGTGACGATGAGCTTGCCGTCCTTGATCTCGCAACGTTGCAGCAGGCGTCCGAGCGGCCAGTTCATGCCGCATTCGTTCGGTTTGTCGGCGGGAAAGCCGAAGAGGAAGACCTCGCCACGCTCGGAGTCGATCTCGAAGCCGCCGAGGCGTGCTTTGCCGTCCTGCCAGGGCGGCGGGAGTTCGAGCAGCGTGTTCTCCGGCGCGTTCCATTTCCAAACGGGAGCACCGTGCGCATTCAGACCGATGAGTGCGAGTTTGCGCAGATGGCGCGTGCCTTTGATGCGGGTGATGAAGGCGTAGTTGCCCTGCTCGTCGATGTTTTGAAACGCGGTGTCGCTGTCGTCACGCAGCGCTTTGGCGTATTCAGCGGCATCGAACTGGCCGTCGCCGTTGTCATCCGTCCAGATGATGCTGCCAAAGCCCAGCGGCTGGTGCGGTGGCCAGATTTTCGCGGTGTGGCGCGGTGCGATGAGTGCGCAGGGGATGGCGGTGTCGTCACCGTCTTCAAAACGGAAGACGCACATGGGATTGCCATGCTGCGTGGTGGTGATGAGGAACTTTTTCCCGAACCAGCGACGCACGCCATAAACGAGGGCGCTGCCGTTCGAGCGTGGATCATCGGGGAAGCGGGCGCGGTCGAGCGTGCTGGCGATCCACTTTTCGTCGCGGTAGTGATTGAAGCTGGAGAAGACATCGCGTGGCGATTGCGGATCGGCATCTACGCTGTCGAGGAAGCTGGTGCCGTGCAGGCTCCACTTTGGCTCGAAGTCCGGCGTGAAGGCATGCAGGCGGCTCTGGCACATGCCGGCCATGCCGACATCGCACACATACAGACAGCCCTGCGCATCAAAACCGATGCCACGGATGTTCTCGAAGCTCTGCGGGCCGATTTTGCCCTTCTGCGACCTCCATCCGCCTTTTTCGCCGAAACTCACCTCGTGCTTCATCTGGCCGTTTTGATCGGAAAAGCCGTGAATCTGATGCTCCGGGCCTCCATCGGCCACGAAGAGCCTTTTCGTGCGCGGATCGATGGCGATGTCCATCGGCTGCGTGATGTCGTTGAGGCTCGCTTTGAGCTCCGCGCCTTCATACTTCAACACACGGCCCGCGATCACCTGTGGCGGCGCATACGCAGCCATACGGCACATGGTCAAATCGGGTGAGAGGACGCGAATGGCGCGGATGGGCTGCGAGGCATCGAGCGTCACAAACTCCTCCGGGTAGTTGTAGAGCTTGTCGAGTGGCGTGGCGACATCCGCCCACGGGCCGTCGCGGCCAGCGGCGCTCGTTTGCACCTTCAACTGCCGGAAGTCCGCCTTCGCGCTGTCGCCCATGAGGCTGAACCGGGAGACGGCCACGGCTTTGCCGAAATCGAGGCCGACAAACGCGCCCGACGTGTCCTTGGCGATGTATTTGATCTTGTCCGAGGTGCTCACGGCCTGCTCGAGGCCGTGCTCCGCGTCGATGGCTTCGCTGCCAAAGACCTCGCCTTGCAGCGGTGTGTGTGCGTAGGCGGAAGTAGCCCGCTGAATGACCCACAGCGCCCCGTTTTCATCCACGAGCATTTTGCCCGCACGCTCCAACGCGATGTGAAAGTCGAGCGGCTTCAGCGTCCTCAACGACAGCGCTCGCACGCCTTCGTCATCCGCGAAATAGACGCGATCCCGCGCCTCGTCGATGGCGAGGCCGGTGATGCTGCTCTTCTGCTCCGGCAGATAGGTGGTGCGCTGCTTCGCACTGTCGAGCGCCTTGCCAGCGCGCCTTTCAAAGAGCACGAGCGTCATCACCGGGCCGTCCTTGCTCTTCACCTCACGCGCATAGGCCGCGAAGTGCTCGCTCACCGCCACCGCCTCGCCCGAGTTCACTCCGAGGCCGGTCATCTCCGGCAGCGCATCGCCATCTTTGTAGATGCCCGCCGCCCGCAGGCCCTCCTCCCACTTCGTCGTGAGAAACACAAAGCCCTCCGCGCTCACCGCCATGTCCGCCGTGTAGAGCTGCATCCACGTCTGCGAATTGTCGGCAAAGCTGTTGCCGCGAATGAGTGTGTTGCCAAAACCCGTCGTCACACATGGCAGCCGCGGAATCGACGCGATGTCCGGCGCAGGCATGACCTGCGCAGCAGCGGTGGTGGCGAGAAGGAGATAGAGGAAGCGCATGCGGCCGAACAAACGCAGGACAACCAGCCACTCTTGTCCGTGCTGAAAACATGACTGCGATCACGCCGTTTAGAGCGCCTCCATGCGTTTAGGCCTCTTTTTCCTGCTTCTGTCTTTTGTCTCGCTTTACGCGGATGAGGCGGCATCGCGCATCGATGCCCTTTTGGAGCGTCATTGGCAGGAGAAGGGGCTGTCACCGAATGCTCCGGCCTCGGACGAGGTCTTTCTTCGCCGCGTGTATCTGGATGTGATCGGACGAATCCCGACCCTGGAGGAGGCTCGCGCGTTTTGGGCCGATTCGGGTGCGGATAAGCGAGCGCGGCTCATCGACCGCCTGCTCGCCAGCGATGGCTATGCGCTGCACTGGTTCAACTACTGGGCCGATGTGCTCCGGGCGCAGTCCCAGCTCACACGACGCGGGCATCACGCGGTCTTTTGTGATCTCATCCGCGAGGCGCTCCGCAGCAACAAGCCCTACGACCAATGGGTGCGCGAGATGCTCTCCGCACGTGGCGACATCTTCAACGCACCTGGCACCGCCTTCTACCTGCGCGACACGGGCATGCCGCTGGACAACCTCGCCAACCTCACGCGCATCTTTCTCGGCACACGCATCGAGTGCGCCCAGTGTCACAATCACCCCTTCGATAAATGGTCGCAGATGGATTTTTACCAGATGGCGGCCTTCACGCATGGCAACGAGTTCAGCCACTGGAAGAAGATTCCTCTCTTTCGTGCCGCCTTGGACCTCGTGGGGCCTTACAAAGGCCCGGAGCGGCCCAAAATGGGCGTCACCATCGAAAATGCGCTCAGCCCGCAGACCTTCGCGGGCATGGTGTGGACCGGCCTGCCGCTGAAACTCCCGCACGACTATCAATACAACGACGGTAAGCCGCATGAGGCGATCAAACCAGCCGTCATGTTCGGCAAAGCACCGCCAGCAGCCACGGGCGAGGGCCAGCTCGATGCCTTCGCGGCCTGGGCCACCTCGCCGGAGAATCCGCGCTTCACCACGGTGATCGTGAACCGCCTGTGGAAGCGGCTTTTCGGCCTGGCAAACATGGAGCCGCTCGATGAGATCATGGACAGCTCCACGCCCGTCATTCCCGCGCTGCAACGCGAACTGGAGAGCCAGATGAAGGTGCTGCGCTATGACATGAAGGCCTTTTTGCGCGTGTTGCTGCACACCCGAGCTTATCAGTCGCAGTGCGTGCGCGGAGAGATCGCCGCCGGTGACAGCAGTCACTTCACCGGCCCCGTTTTGCGCCGCATGACCGCCGAGCAGGCCTGGGACAGCCTCGTCACGCTCATCAATCCCGAGCCTGATCTGCCGAACCGCGTCATGCACGACTACCTGCGGAGAAGCCGCGCCATCGCCCGTGACACCATCCTCTCGCAGCGCCTCATGAGCAGCAGCGAGATCTTTGAAGGCGTCAAAGCCGCTGCCGCCACCTATGTGCGCAACGCACAGACCGCCCAGCGCCTGCAAAAGGAACTGGAGGCCGCCCGCGCCGCTGATGACAAGGCACTCGCGAAGCAGATCGGTCTGCAAATGACGACCGTGGAAAACAACCAGCGTGATGCCGTGAGCGCGCATCTCATCCGTCCTGCGGCTCAAAAACTCGCGGCGAAGGAAAAACGCTCCGTCGCCCATCTCGATGGACCCGATGCCGGTCTTCGCGGTGGCGACCTGCTGGAAAAAGTCGGAGCCGAGCATCGCGACGCCACCAAGTGGCAGGACCTCCTCGCCCCCGAAATGCAGCGCCGGGCCATCCCCGAGGCCTCACGCGATGCCTTCATCAAAAATCGCCTCAGCATGTACACCACCTACCTGCGTGCCTCGGAACTCGATCAACCCGCGCCTGGCGGTCATTTTCTGCGCGAGTTCGGCCAGAGCGACCGTGAAGTCATCGAAAACGCCAGCGCCGACGCCTCCATCACGCAGGCCCTGCAAATGATGAACAGCAGCCTCATCCCCCGCGTGCTCGATCCCTGGAACGCCCTCATGCTCGACCTCCGCGACGAGTCCGACCGCGTCGAAGCCATCTACCTCGCCCTTTTGACCCGCAAGCCCACCGCCGCCGAGAAAGCCCGCCTCAAGGACGCGAGCACCGAGGACATCGTCTTCGCCCTGCTCAACGGGCAGCAGTTCTTGTTTGTGCAGTGAGGTTGATCGGGCTCCCGAAGACTCACTCCACCCAAAACGAGAACAGCCGCCCGTTCTGCACGCTGAACTCCAATCTCACCGGCTGGTCTTTTCTCGCGGAGAGCTTGGTGAGTTCGGGAAGGGCGATGTCGATGGCATCGCGTTCCTTGATCGTGATCTTTTGCAGCGAGACGCCAGACTCATCGAGCAGGCTCACCGTGAGGATGCCGAACTTCGCCGCCGCATTCACATGCAGGGTGCCGCCATCGTGAATGAAGGGCTTTGTGCGCAGGATACCGGGGCGGTAGTTGCCCTCCATCGCGACAAAGCGGTCGCGCTGAATCGTGGCGAGGCCGAGCGAGCCGCGAAACGGCGACACACCGGCGAGCAGCTTCGGATTGTCCTCAGGAATCCAGCGCGTGCTGTGCAGGCCATTGCGCCCGGTGTAGTAAAACCACAGCTCATCACCGACGACGAGCGGATCGGCCGTCGGTGGCGAGATGACGCTGCGATCCCACTCGCCAAAGCCGCCCTGCGCGAGAAAGGGCGAGCGGTCGCTGAGACGCTGCCAGGTTTTGTTATCGCGGCTCACGGCGAGCTGGATGGGCAGCGTGACGCTGTCAGGATTGTTAAGAAACATGTGCACGAGGCCGATGTGCAGCCCGGCATAGGGAATGCTGCGCATGTCGTAAATCTCCGTGGTGGGCGTGTCCTGCGCATCGCTCGCCAAAACGAGATCACCCTTCTCTGGCGTCCAGTGGATGAAGTCCGCGCTTTCGCAGCGGATCACGGCGCGGCCCGCGTTGTATTGCAGATTCGGCTCGGCGGCCTGCGCGGCCTTTTTTGCATCGGTGACGACGCCAAAGGCACGCCCGAGCATGATCCAGCGCTGACGCTTCTCATCCCAGGTCACATGGATCGGCGCATCGAGCGTGGCGTAGCTCGCGGGTTCGTTGTGCGGCGTCCAGTGAATGCCATCGGGGCTGAAGGCCACGCCCAGCGCGGTGAGTTTGCCCAGTTTCGATGTGGGAGTGCGCTGAAATTTCCGGTCGATCCACAGGTAAGCCATCTTGTAGCGCTTCTGCGGATCGGTCTCGCGCTTGTCTTTGATGACGCCGCTCGCGTAGCAGAAATACGTCCATCCGCGCTCACGCGACCGCAGGTAGGCCAGCTTCTCCGGTGGCGCTTCCTTTTGATCAAACTCAAAGCCGCTGAGGATCACGCGATTCGTCGGCTCCGCGTCGAACTCGGGAAACAAATGCAGCTTGGGCCGCTCCCAGGTGATGCCATCCTTGCTCGTGAAGTAAAACACGCCCGGCCCGCCGCCGTCGATCCACGCTTTGAAGAGGCGTTCCTCCTCATCAAAGATCACCGATGGCAAAAAGTAGCCCTCCGGCTCCCAGGCGGCCCGCGGCACGATCATCGGATTCGCTTCATGCTTCCGCGCCTGCTGCACGCGTCGCGTGAGATGCTCCGTGTGCTCGATGAGATGGTCGTCGAGGAAAAGCTGATGCGTCTTGCCAATGCGGACGGGCTCGGCGGCAGTGGCCGAGAGAACGATGAAGAGAATGAAAAGCGAACGCATGCACCGCATACGTCCGCAGGAGGGCATTACTTCTTCCCGAGGTTGTTTGGTTCTGCCGCATGCTCACCGGCAACTACGAACGACATCACCAGACGCTGGCGAGGTGTCCAGTTCATGACTTGCAGGGACATTGGTGAATGACATGTTTGCGTCATGTTGCTTCGTTCTTCTATTTCCGGCTTCCTGATGCTCCTTGTCTGGGCTTCATTGACCTGCTTTGGGCAGGAAAACTTGCTGGATGAAGCCAGATGGAAGAGTGAGGGCCTGACCCGTGCCACAAACAGCTTTGTCAGCGTGACTCGTGCGCCGCATCCAGAAGGCGAAAAAGTGTCCGCGCTTCATTGCGAGCGGGAAGCTCGCTGGTGGGGCGATTTGGTGGTCGTAAAGCATGACGGGGATGCCGTGTTCGGTTTTGTTTCCCTGCCTGCCGACTATCTGGAGGATGCGGGACATTACGTGCGCGATTTCTACTGGCGAGAAATCCGCGAGGTAGGCTGGGTGCTGCATGTGTTTACAAGTACCCATCGCCGCAACGGCTCACTCTGGCTTCTCGAACTCAAAGACGGGCAAATGCGCTCCTTGATGCACACACGTGCAGTGGCGCAGAATGATGAGCGTTGGTTTGACCATGGACAGTTGCAGATCGAACACATGGACGGTGATGCATCCAAGCCAGTCATGCTGAGACTGCACGGAACTGAACATCGAGTGGATGAAATCGGAAGAACATCTTCAGCCAAAGTGGATCAACGATGGCTCTGGGATGCTGCCAAACGCCAGTTCGTGCCGATGACAGGTTCCCAAGTGCCGTCGAAGTGACGAAACATTACCCAATTCTGAGCCGAAGGCTCCTTGGACTGCGGCAGCCTGCTGGCCGTCGAGTGGCCCAACGACCTTTCGCAAACTTCCACCGCTCTCGCGTAGGCGTGAGCCGCAGTGCTTTCTTGATCACCAAAAGCCTTCGGCGGCAGCAGGGCTGCCTCAGGAAAGCGGCAGCAGGCTGCCGCAGTCCATGTCATATCACTTCTTCTTCCCAAGGTTCTTCAGCTCAGTCTCGGTCCACATCATCATGCGGCCTTTTTCTTGTTCGCGAATGCTGGTGACGGTTTTGGTTTCGACGGCGCTGGCGGTGTGTTCCCACTCGCGGCGGATGTAGGTGAGCACGCCGGCGATGTCTTCATCGGTGAGTTGGGGCAAAGGCGGCATGGCGAGGTTGTAGGTGCGGCCGCTGACTTTCACGGGGCCGGCGAGGCCGTGCATGACGATGCGGGCGAGCACGTCGGTTTTGCCGAGAACCCATTCGCTATCGACGAGCGGCGGCGCGAGACCGTCGAGACCGAAGCCGTGCGGCTGATGGCAGGCGGCGCAGAGCGTGGCGTAGATGGTTTTGCCTTTCTCAAAGAGGGCGGTCTGCTCAGCGGTGAGCGGTTTGATGACGGGCGGTGTGGGGGCGCCGGGTTTGCCGGGCCAGACGAGGCGTTTTTCGAGGTCAGCGGGCAGTTTGAGCTTCGGTGGGGATTTTTCGAGCCACACGAGCTTCACGGTCTTCGATTTGCTGTCGGTCTTGGCGAGGCCTTTGAGGATGGTGTCGCGGTTTTCGGGCGAGTTGGCGGCCAGATCGAGCATTTCGGCGATGGGACCAGCTTTTCCGGCGAGAGCGATCAATTCGGCCAAAGCACCGATGACGGCCTTGGAGCCATCCGAAGGCGTTTGGGCGAGTGTTTTGGCAAAGGCGGCTTCTTTGCCGCGCAGGCCGGTGAGGGCGGCTTCGCGGATGAGGGCGTTTTTGCCGTGTGTGGCGAGCAGCGGGGCCAATGCGGCCTCGTTGATCGTTTTGATGGCGAGGTTGGCGAGCACGAGCGGATGTTTTTCAGCAGCGAGCTCGAAAACGTAATCGCGAGGTGCCACACGCACCGCAGCGGCACGGACGTGCTCGCTTGGGTCGGTGAGAGCGGTCTTCACGATGTCTGGCGTGATGGCGGCGAGGCCGTCGAGCGTCCAAAGCGCATGCTCGCGGGCGATGGGGCTTTCGTTTTGCAGCAACTCCTTCAACGCGGGCACCGCAGAGGCATCGGCGGACTCGACGATGAGTCGCTGAGCGGTGTCGCGGACCCAGCCGTTGGCATGCGTGAGGAGTTTCGCGTCTTTCGTGACCTTCACGGGCTTGGCGTTGCTGCCTTCCGGCACGATGCGCCAGATGCGGCCCATGTTGAAGGGCTGCTCGAGTTTTCGCGCCTGGATGTTCGCGATGAGGTAATGCGTGAGGAAGCTCTGGTGCTGGATGATGCCGCGATACATGTCCACGAGGTAAAGCGCACCGTCGGGGCCGTTGCAGGCGTTCACAGGGCGGAAGCGCTCGTCGGTGGAGGTGAGGAATTCGCTGCCCTTCGCGGTGTTCGAGGCCTTCACGAGACCATCGGCCTCGCTCATCGTGAAGCGCTTCACCAAATTCGCGCTCGGCTCTGGCACGAAGGCATTGCCGCGATACGCCGATGGAAACGCATCGCCACGATAAATGAGCGCACCGCAGGTGGCGGTGGGACGTTGCAGCTTGCCGTCGGCGCTCAGTGTTTTGGCATCGTAACCGCGATTAACGCCGGGCGTGGGATGCGCAGGGTAGAGCGATTGATCGGCGGCGAGCTTCGCATTGATGCTGGTGGCATTGCGCAGCAGCGGATTGCGAGCAAAGGCCTCCGTCGGCAGCAGATCGGCGCGGAGCATGTCGCTGTTGTAGTTGAAGTAGAGCCTGCCGTGGTCGTCCTGGCAAAGCCCCCACTGACCGCGACCGAGCCCGACATCCTTCATCCACGTGCCGCCGCGCAGCTTTAGCCGCGAACTGTAACCCGCACACCAGATCGAGTTGTCCATCGCCCACACAGGCGAGTTCGCCATGTGCTCCGGCTGTCCGCCGAGCGTGCCGAAGTCCGTCGCCACGACTTCCTTCACGTCCGCGATGCCATCGCCATTCGTGTCTTTGCAGAAGAGCAACTGCGGCGGCACCGCGATCAACGCGCCACCATTCACCGCCATCACCGCACGCGGCATGACGACCTGGTCGAGAAACGCCGTCGCCTTGTCCATGCGACCATCGCCATCGGTATCTTCGAGCAGCGAAACACGTCCCGTCGGCTCCTTTTCCGTGCTGCCAGCCAGATCGTGCATGTAACCACGCATCTCGCAGACATAGAGCCGCCCCTGATCATCAAAGCTCATCGCTACCGGCGATTCGATCATCGGCTCACTCGCGACCAACTCGATGCGGAAGCCCTTTTCGACCGCGAAGCTCTTCATCGCCTCTTCCGGCGAAAGCGGCGCAGGAGGTGGCAGCTTGAACTTCAGCTCGACCTTCTCGGGGCCGGCGTTTTTGGAATGTACTGCCAGCGCTTGCGGCGCGAGCGAGAGACAAAGGAGGGCGATGAGTGGGCGCGTCATGGGGAAAATTTGGTCAAGGTGCTGAAGGTCAAGGCGTCAAGGGGTCAAGAGTGCCACGGACTCGCGTTTTGACGACCGCTTGACCTTCTTGACGGCACCTCTCACTTCTTCGCTTTCGGCTTCGGCTGCTCGGACGCTTTGATCGTCAGCGAAGGCACGGGCTCGGATTTGCCTGCGAAAGCATTCCACGCGCTTTGGAAGACAGCGGCATCACGCACGTTGCCTTCAGCGATGAGCCATTGGTAGCGCAGTTTGAAGGGCGCCTCTGCAGTCGCTTTGCCTTTGGGGAACATGCCGAAGCGACCGTAGTCGCGGTAGGCGGAGGTGGCGGTGTCCTTCGGGTTATCGGGGTGATTGAGGATCACGACGGTGAAGGTTTTGCCTTCGGTGGTGAAGATTTCGGCAGCCCAGGGCAGGTCTTTGACCTTGTGAGCGTCGATGTTTTCGCCGGGGAAGACGTAAGTCGTCGATTTCGTGTCCACGAGTTCGCTCGGGCGGAATTGAGCGCCTGCATGCTCGGGATCGCCATTCATGTCGGCTTCGCCGCTGATGGCTTTGATGGCGCTGTTCATTTCGATGCCGAGATAGAAGGGCTTGGCGGGCGTGGTGAAGCTGAAGCGGCGTTCTTCGGTGAGGAAGGGCGCGGTGGTGTCGCCCTGCCAGTCGATGTGGGCGGTGAAGGTGTTTTCGCTAGGCGTGACCTTCGTCACGACCTGATCGCCCTTCTTCATGTGCCAGCGGTCATAGGATTTGCCGTTGTAGCCAATCTTGCTGAAGCCGAGGAAGATGCCGCGATGATGCGTGAAGTTGAACCCCGCGCCTTTCGTGAGCCGCGTGGAGCCATCGGCGCTGAAGACGTGCATGTAAGGCTTGTAGGTCTCGTGATGCTTCTCCGGCGTGCTGAGATCATTCGCCATCATGAGCTTCGCCACGACCTTGCCGCCATTGGCGACCGCGACGTGGTCTTTGTCAGCGACCGTGATGTCGAAGGCGAAGGTGGGAAGAGTGAGGGCGAGGAATAGGAGGGTGTTTTTCATGGAAAGGGATGGAATGACGAAACCAGAGCCGAGCGAAGCGAGACAGACGAGTGAAACGAGCCCGGAGGGAGAACGAAGTGAATCAATGAGGAATGCCGAATCAATGACGAAGCACGAAGCGCCAAGTTTTCGGCATTCGAACTTTCTTCATCATTCGCCATTCTGGTTTCGTCATTTGAGGCGTCGCTTCAAGCAAGGATCTTCTTGATCACCTTCGCGCCTTCTACGCCACTCAGCCTTGCATCAAGTCCTTGGAACTTGAAGCTGAAGGCGTCGTGCTGGATGCCGAGTTGATGCAGCATGGTAGCGTGGAGGTCGTGGACGGTGGTGATGTTTTCCTGGGCGGCGTAGCCGAGATCATCCGTGCTGCCAAAGGTGAGGCCGCGTTGGATGCCGGCACCGGCGAGCCACATGGACATGGCTTTGTTGTGATGATCGCGGCCGATGGGGCCTTTGTTGCCCTGAGCCATCGGTGTGCGGCCGAATTCGCCGCTGAAAACGATGAGCGTGTCATCAAAGAGGCCGCGCTGCTTCAAATCGGTGATGAGGGCCATGCAGGCGCGATCGACTTCTTTGGCGCGGAGCGGCAATTCTTCGCGCAGGAGGCTGTGGTGGTCCCAATCGCGATGGTAGAGCTGGATGAAGCGCGTGCCGCGTTCGGCGAGTCGGCGGGCGAGAAGGCAATTCGACGCGAAGGAGCCATCGCCGGGCGTGCAGCCGTAGAGTTCGAGGGTTCTCGGGCCTTCGGGGCGGATGTCCATCAACTCCGGCACACTGGCCTGCATTTGAAAGGCCATTTCATACTGCGCGATGCGCGTGGCGATCTCGGGATCGTCGCAGAGTGCAGCGTGCTGTTTGTTCAGCGCATTGATCGCGGCCACGTCCGCGCCTTGTCGTTCGCGAGTGACGCCGTTTGGGCTGGTGAGATACAAAACGGGATCGCCCTGCGAGCGGAGCTGCACGCCTTGATACTTCGATGGCAAAAAGCCGCTGCTCCACTGCCGTGCGGCGATGGGTTGCGGCGTGCGGCCTTTGCCCGTGGACACCATAACGACGAAGCCGGGCAGATCCTCCGCCTCGCTGCCCAGGCCGTAGGTAATCCATGCGCCCATGCTCGGACGGCCCGCGATTTGAGCGCCGGTGTTCATGAACATGTGCGCGGGGTCGTGGTTGATCGCGTCCGTGGTCATTGAGCGCACGAGGCAGATTTCATCCGCCACGCTGCCGAGGTGTGGCAGCAGCTCGGAGAGCTCCATCTGGCACTGACCGTGTTTCGCGAAGCCAAACATCGGCCCTTTGCACACCAATTTCTGCCCCTGGAGCTGCGCAAGCTGCTGTCCCTTTGTGAACGACTCCGGCATCGGCTTCCCGTCCATCGCCGCGAGCTTCGGCTTGTAATCAAACAGCTCCAACTGCGACGGCCCACCCGCCATGGTGAGCCAGATGACGCGTTTTGCTTTTTGCGGCAGCGGCAGCTTGCCCAGCACGCCGCGTGAGGCCGCCCCGAGCAGCCCCGGACTCATCAGCGAGGCCAAAGCGATGCCGCCGAGACCTTGCGAGGTGCGGCCGAGGAAGGCGCGGCGGGTGTGGGCGCTGATTGAATTCATGGATCAGCTCCGCGTGACCGTTTCGTGCAGATTGAGCAGCACACGGGCGACGTGAGTCCACGCAGCGAGCTCGGGCTTGTTCGAATTGGCTGCGACAGGTGCAGCACCGGTTTGGAGCAGGGCTTCGGCGGCGGTGGGGTCTTTTTGGTAATCGGCGAGGTGTTTGGTGAAGAGAGACGAAAGCGTCTTCATTTCGTCGGCGGTTGGTTGGCGCTGCAAAGCTTGTTGGAAGGCCCAGGTGATGCGTTTGGCGATGTCGCCATCACTTTGCAGGATGCGGGCGCCGAAGGCGCGGGCGGCTTCGACGTAGGAGGGATCGTTGAGGAGGACGAGGGCTTGCTGCGGGATGTTGGAGCGGTTGCGCTCGGCGGTGCATTCTTCGCGGCTGGGGGCGTCGAAGGCGAGCATGGCCGGATGGGTGAAGCTGCGCTGCCACCAGGTGTACATGCCGCGACGATACAGGCTCTCGCCGCTGTCGTTTTGCCATTCGCGGGTGGGGAAGTTGAGGTTTTCCCAGTATTTGGCGGGCTGGTAGGGTTTGACGCTGGGGCCGCCGATTTTTGGCACGAGCAGGCCGGAGATGGCGAGGGCGTTGTCGCGCACGAGTTCGGCATCGAGGCGGAAGGCGCTCTGGCGGGCGCATTCGCGGTTGTAGGGATCGGCGGCGGTGAGTTCCATCGTGGAGGTGCTGACCTGCTGGTAGGTGTGGCTGGTGACGATGAGGCGGATCATGTGTTGCATGTCCCAGCCGCTGTCCATGAACTCGCAGGCAAGCCAATCGAGCAGCGCAGGATTCACCGGCGGCTCGCCTTGAGCGCCGAGGTCGTCGAGCACCTTGCTGAGGCCGGTGCCGAAGAACTGCTTCCACAACCGGTTCATGACGTTGCGGGCGGTGAGCGGATTTTCTTTGGAAACGAGCCACTGGGCGAGATCTAGACGTGTGAGGTCGCGACCTTCGATTTTCGGTTTGGGCAAGTAGCTGGGCAGAGCGGCCTTCACGATTTCGCCGCTTTCGTTCATCCAATCGCCACGCGGAAGGATGCGCACGGTGCGTTTTGTTTTATCGCTGACGGAGACAATGCACTTCGGAAGAGGATCGTAGAAGGCCTTGCGAGCCGCTTCGGCCTTCGTGACGGCATCGCGCTCGGCTTTGTGAAGCGGGCTGATTTTCGCGAAGTAGGCGTCGATCTGCTGTTTCTGCTTTGGATTGCGGTTTTTGGCCTTCAACAGCGCGGCGATGTCTTTGGCTTCTTTTTCCTTGTGATCCGTTTTGGCGGCAAACTCGGCCTCCCAGGCTTTTTGGGCCTTGTTGAGTTCTGGCTGCACTTTGGCGAGCATCTTTTTGGCCTCAGCGAGCTTTGCATCAAGCTCGGCGAGCTTCTTTTCGTTTTCCGGCGTGGTGACGAGCATGCCATCTTCGCGGCGGCCGAGGATGGGCTCTTTGATGTCGGCGAAAAAAGCGCCGAGGGTGTAAAAGTCCCGCATGGTGATGGGATCGAACTTGTGATCGTGACACTGGGCGCAGCCGGTGGTCTGGCCCATCCACGCATTGCCGATGGCGCGGACGCGGTCTGTGAGCATGCGCTGCTCGTAGTCCTTGGCCTGAGCGCCGCCTTCCTCGGTGGTAAGCAGCAGGCGGTTGAAGGCGGATGCGACGCGGGTTTCTTGAGTGGCATCCGGCATCAAGTCTCCGGCGATCTGCTCGATTGTGAAGCGGTCGAAGGGTTTGTGCTTATTGAACGACTGGATGACGTAATCGCGATAAGGCCAGACGTTGTGCGGGTTGTCGCTGTGGTAGCCGATGGTGTCGGCGAAGCGGACTTGGTCGAGCCACGCGATGGCCATGCGCTCGCCGTAGTGGGGGGATTTAAGGAGCTGGCTGACCAGCGCATCGAGCTTTTTGTCCGACCAGTCAGACAAGTCCGACGGTTTGGGCGGCAGGCCAAGCAAATCAAAGGAGAGACGGCGCACCAAAGTGCGTGCATCAGCTTTTGGTGAAGGTTTGAGACCGATTTCGCTCAGGCGCTTTTGCACGAGGTGATCGATGGGATTCACTCCAGCGGGGATGGAGGCTTTGATGGGCTTTTCATAGGCCCAGTGCTGTTGGTAGGTGGCGCCCTGCTCGATCCATTTTTTGAGGATGTCCTTCTGGCGCTGCGTGAGCTTCTTGTGCGAGTCCGGCGGCGGCATGAGGTCGTCTTGGTCGTCCGTGAGGATGCGGGAGACGAGTTCGCTATCCTTCGCATTACCAGGGAGGAAGGCTTTGGCCTTCACGGCCTCGTCGCGGAGGTCGAGCCGCAGATCAGCCTCGCGATGCTTCGGGTCGTTTCCGTGGCAGTAGAAGCAGTTGTCGCTCAAAATGGGCCGCACATCGCGGTTGAACTCGATTTTGGCCGGAATGGGCGGTTCGGCGGCGAAGAGGGCGATTGGGGCCAGGGTGGCGAAAAGGATAATTCTCATCATAAAATGTGTCACAGGTAATACGATTCGTTGAATGGGATATTCCCACTCCATGCATGGCAAAATCCAGCGCAATCAGCTCAGGGTCGAAATCAAATCCGCCACCGGATGCAGGATGAGGTCGCCGGAAACATTCTTCGGCAGGGCAGTGAGCAGCACAAAAGTGGTGTTCGTGGCCGGATCGGCCCAGGCGAGTGTGCCGGTGGAGCCGCTGTGGCCGAAAGCATGAGCGGAACAACCTTTGCCGAGGCTGGCGGTTCCGACCATGAAGCCGATACCGCGATGCGCTTCGAGTGTGGGCGTGCGATCCTGAATCATGAGGCGCGCCGTTTCCTCGCGCAGCACTTTGCCGTCGAAATGCAGAAAGCTGCGCAGGAAGATGGACATGTCGGACGCCGTGCTGTGCGCACCGCCCCACGGAGCGCCAAGGTTGCGCCAGTAATCGCTGTTCCAGTCCCACTCGCGGGCTTTGGGATCGCCGCCGCCGGCTTCGGGCGCGGCATGCTCTGTTTGCATCGGCACCATGTCGGACTTTTTGAATTTGCCGAGGCCAAGCACGGTGCGTGACATGCCGAGCGGCGTGAAGACGTGTTGCAGAAGAAAATCAGGCAACGGCATCTTCGAGACTCGCTCGACGATCTCCGCCGCGAGAAGGATTCCCATGCTTTGGTAGTGATACTTCGTACCCGGCGCGAACAGCAAGGGCGTGCGCACCGCGCCTTTCACGAATTCTGACAACGGCGCGTGCTGGGCACGAAGTTCGTTGTTGTTCTCCAACTGATCCGGCAGGCCGGAGGTGTGCGTGAGCAGTTGCTCGATGGTGACATCCTTCCGTGCGCCTTCGTTGAACTCAGGAAGGTATTTCACAGCTCGCTCCGAGAGCTTTACCTCGCCGCGATCCACCAGGATCATCACCGGGACGGCAGCGGCGAGCGGCTTGGTGATGGAGCCAAGCAGGAACATCGAGTCCACCTGCGCTTTGCCGAAGACATGTTGCGTGACCTGATCGCCACGGCACACATGCAGCACGGCGGAGTGAAGGGTGCCATTGTCGATTTGCGTTTGGATGATTTGGGTGGCGGTTTGCATGGCAGAGCTGGCTCCGTGGCCTCTCGTCGCAACGAGGCTGGCAAGCAAGGTGGAGAGAGTTTGACGGCGGTTCATCATTTGGTGGCTGGATTTGCGGCCTCCTTGGCCTGGATAATGAAATCGAAGAGTTGGCCGTATCGCTTGCCGTTGAGCGTGATGTCCATCGGCACCATTTGCACACCAGCGGGCAGTAATGCCGGATCGGCGGTGAGTTTGACTTTGAAGCTTTGACGCGACTTCGGACCGACAGTGCCTTCGAGCAAAGCCGGCTCGGCTTTCACGCCAGGCGGGAGTTGGAGGACGACTCGATGCTGCTGCAAGGTGTCGCGAAAGTTGCGCACGGTGATGCTCACATCGGCCTCATTCGCCACATCGACCCGATACGGATAAGCGCTGACCCAGTAGGGATCGTAGCCGTATTCATAGTCCTTGTCGGGCAGCAGGTCTTTGTATTTGCCGATCGCGCGCAGCGCCCAGTCGTGGTAGCGCTCGATGAAGTCCTTCGGCTCGGTCATGAGCACGCCGTGCGCGCCCATGATGATGTCCGGCTGGAGCTTTTGCAGATACTTCGCCGCCACGAGATAACCTTCCTCGATGATGGCGCTGTTGCGCGCGTTCACGCACTCGTGGCCGTTTTGCGCGGGATCGCTGGGATCGCCAAAGAGGTTGTCGCCAGTGAAGACGACCTTTTTTCCATCGAGTTCGAGCCAGAGCGCGTTTCCGAACTCCGTCTGGCCGGGCATCCAGTCGATGTGAAGTTGGTAGCCTTCCCATTCGATCACGTCGCCGGCCTTGAGCACGCGGTCGATCTTTGCCTTTTCAAATCCGGCGTTGTAGGCGCCGATCATCGCCGGGTAGTCGTAGAAGCGCGGGTTCTCGCACTTGTCGGCGATGGTGTCCATCGTCCAGAACTTCACGCCGTGATCCTGCAGCGCGGGGAAGAGCGTGAAGTGGTCGCCATGTGAGTGGCTGATCCAGCAGGCGTCGATCTGTTTGAGGCCGAGGTGCTCCTTCATGTCGCTGATGATGCGCTCGAGTACGAGCTTCGGGAACAGACCGCAATCCAGCAGCAGCGCGTGGCCGCTGTCGGCGATGAGGATGGCGAAATTCTTCCCCGCCATCTCCGGGCCGAACATGTAGAGGTGCGGTGTCACCTGCACGATGTAGTTTGCCTTCGTCGGCTTCGTGGCCGGGTGAGGTCCGCGTTTGGAGAGATTGTTCACCGGATAGCCGCGAATGTAATCGGGCCGGAAGTCGGCGAGCTTCTTTTCATAAGCCTCAAACTGCCTCGTCGCATCACGAATGACCGGACCCTGCGATGGAAACGCGGTCTCAATGCCCAGCGTGGCGAGTTTTTGCACGGAGGCGGTGAGCGCGTCGAGACCCTTGGCGAAACCGTAGTCCCACTCGGTGTCGAACCAGTTCGTCATCTTCGCGCCGTCATGCATCACGCCGCCGGTGAAGGCCAGTGTGCGGTCTTCACGCTTCAAAACGAAGCTCATCCCGCCCGGCGAATGGCCCGGTGTGCTCACGCAGGTGATATCGAAACCATTCCACGCGAAAACCTCGCCATCTGCCAGCACGCAGTCGATTTTCAGCGGCGCAGACGGCGGGCGCACATAGCTCGCGCCATGCACACTGTGTTTGTCACCAAGACGCGGATGCCATTTGCGGAACGAGAGCGGGTTTTCGAGGATCTCTTTCTCGATCTCCGAAGCCGCGACCTTCGTGACCGCGCGATCCAGCTTCGTCTCACCCTGGCACAGCTCGCGATGGTGATCCGTGAGCAGCACCCGCTCGACGTGCTTCACACCGATCTCCCCCAGATGCTCCAGCACGCTGCCATCGCCGAGATTGATGAGAACAGCCGCGTCCTCGTGTTTCAGCACATGCACGTTGCAGGTGTCCTGCCAGCGGTGAATGCCGGGCGCGACCTCCTCGAAGGAGGCCAAAGCCAAGCACGGCAAACTGAGCAGGAAGACCAGAAGACACTTCATGCCCCTACCAACGCCGCAGGAGTCAGCTTTGCTCCAAATTCACGATGCTACGGCCTCACTTCACAACCCCCTGACCTTTCAGCCAAAACAGCAAATCCGCGAACCACGGATGCTCCGTGCCGATGAGACCCGTTCCGTGGTCGCCGTGCTGGTAAAGATGTAGCTCGTGAGGGACGCCATTCGCATGCAAAGCGGCCGCGTAGAGCTGGGCGTGCTCCACGGGGACCAGTTTGTCCTCCATGGTGTGCCAGAGGAAGACGGGAGGCAGGCCGGGCTTCACCTGAAGCTCGCTGGAGGTCTGGCGGAGGAGTTTTTCATCGGGTGAGTCGCCGATGAGCATCTTCCGCGAGGTGGCGTGCGGCTTCGTGATCATGCTGATGACCGGATAGCACAGGATGGCGAGATCGGGACGTGGACTGATCTTGTAATCGCGACCATCGAGCAGGCCATCCTCGGGGCGGTTGATGAGGGTGGAGACGAGATGCCCGCCAGCGGAGAAGCCCATCACGCCGATGCGTTTGGGGTCTAGTTTCCAATTCGTCGCATTGCCGCGAATCTGAAACATCGCCTCCACCGCATCTTGAAGCTGCGCGGGATAGCGATAGCCCGCGCTGCCGAGTCGGTAGCGCAGCACAAAGACCGTCAGCCCCTGCTCATTGAGCCAGAGCGCAAACGGCTCCGCCTGGCCTTCGTAGATGCCGCTGTAGCTGCCGCCGGGGATGAGCAGCATCGCCGCTCCGCTCGGCTTGGCGGGGAGGTAAGGCGTGAGCGTCGGGATGTCCTTCGGCGTGTTGCCGAGTGCTCCGGGCGCACCGTCCGGCCAGAGCGTGATGCGCTTTTCAGCGGCGAGGAGCGAAAAGCACGGCAGCAGACACGCGGCGGCGAAAAGCGGGAGACAGTTCATCAAGGCGGGTTGTGAAAAGCTCACTCCAAGCCCGCTGCTTGCATGCGCTTGAGCGTGTAGGGGGTGAGGGGAGATTTGGGGTGGAGGCCCTCGCCGCGTTTATCGCGTTTACCACCGGGGGTAGCGCCGGGCGTGTGAAAGGTGGCGTTCCAATTGATGGCGTAGGGCGGGAACTCTTTCTGCATGACCACCGTGCGGTCCCAGTTGGCGAGCACGCGCGCTTTGGCGGCCTCGTCTTTGCCTTTGCTGGCCTCAAACTGCTGCATCGCAGCGCGGGTATCGACGGCGAGCTTGGCAAACTCAAAGCCGCAGCGGGTGAAATGCAGCCTCCGACGGAATTTTTCATCGGCAGAGATGAGTTTCGCAGCTGCGGAGTCGAGATGTGCCTGCGCTTGGGCAAAGAGTTCGGCCGTGTATTTCTGCGGAAGCTCGAAGGCCCGGAAGGGGCTTGGCTTTTCAACGACGAACTCCATGCGCGTGCGCTCCAGCAGCTGCCAGTAGGCTTTTGCGTCCGCCGCAGCGAGTCCGTAGCAGCGCTGGTAGTAGTCGTCCATCAGCGCTGCCACATCCGCTTTAGGATCCCAGGCAAGATGAGCGAGCGCATAGTAGAGCGGCCCCTGCGTGGACCAGTGATACCAGAACATGTCAAAGTAGAGGCCGAGGCACTGCGTTTCAGCCGCAAAGCGGAAGTCTTCAGCCAGTTGAGTGATCGGCACATCCGGCATGCCCCAGCTCAAACCAGCGGGATTGCCGAGATTGGGCCGCCACATGATGTGCTTCGCCTTCGCGGCCCATTCGGCGTGCTGCTTCATCGGTGTCTCACGCTCCTTCTTCCCGCGCATGGCAAAGTTGCCGACGTTGGCGATGATGACATTCTCATCCGGCATGGCGGCGATGGGCGCAGGACGGGAGTAGCCGTAGGCGAGGAGCTGGACGTAGAGCTCCTTGTCCGGAAAACGCTTTTTGAGCATCCGCCCGAGCGTGTTGGCAAAGACGACTTGGCGGTCGGTCAGCGCGGGGCGTTCCTCCTGTTTGCCACGCCAGCGGAAGGTGAACTTCTCGCCATCCGGATGATCTTTGGCGAGGCAGTCCTGGCACACACAGTGGCCGAAGTCATAGCCGTCATTCTCACTGACGTTGAAAACACGCTGCGTGGGATCGACGCGAAGCTGCTCCTCCACCTCGGTGAGCCACTGCTGCCAGACCTGTGGGTTCGACTCGCAGAGCTTGGTGTTGTTCGGTGTGGGATGCGGACTGCGTGTGCCGTCTGGCTGGAGGGCGAAGAACTCGGGGTTCGTCTTCGAATATTTTTCCCACCAGTGGCCGAAGCCGTGGCCGCCATCGATCTCCATGGAGTCGAGCTGCAGGCGCTGCACGCGTGCCCATTCCATGTCAGGGCCTTCTTTGTGATCACCCAGTTCGAGCTTGGTGAAAAGCCCCGCCCGTGCCCGGATCTGGGGATGATAGTGCTGCTCCATCGACGCGACGCTGATAGATGCTTGCTTGAGCACGTCGTCCTCACCCGGCCAGAGCCAGCGCACGCCCAGTTGATCCCGAATGAAGGTATAAACCGCATTCGCCGTGCCATACTCCTGCTGCATGCCTGTCTTCGTGCTCAGCCGGCCCTTCGCCTCCATGTGCTTCGGGTCCCAGCGGTCGCGCCCGGCGATGACCACATGCTTTTCATTCGCCGCGAAGACGATCTCTTCAGGATGTTTGAAATCGAAGTCCACCTTCGGAAACAATGCCTTCACTTCCGGCTGCACGCCGACCCAGATCGCGCTGTCCGGCGCTGGAGACGACGCACCGAGCATCACGAGCGGCTTTTTCCCGCTGATCTTCTCAATGTAACCCGCCATCACCTCCGCCGCATTCCGCGTGCGCGGCGGAGCGTCGGCAGAGACGATGATCGGCAAAGGTGGCGAGTCCTTCGAAGCGAGGACGAGATCGGCTGCGCGTGCAGGAACGGTGGCGGCCAGCACCGCGGCGATGAGTGTGAGCTTGTGATTCATTATGGGAAAGGCTTGCGGCTTCGGATCAGGGTTTCTTCGCCGACAGCTCACCGAGCATCTCGACTAGGGCGTTCACCATCTTCACGGAGGCGTCGAGCTGCACTTTGTTGACACCGATCCACGTTTCGTAACCGCCGAGCTTGTGCTGCTCGGGCGTGGGCAGGTAGCCGTGGGAGCCATTGGCGATGGAAATGTTCATCAGCGGCTGGATGGGGCTTCGTTGCTTCAATTCGAGGCCGATTTCCGCGAACACCTCAAACGGCATCGCAGCCACGGCCAGTTCGCCGATGCGGTGCGTCTGCACGATCACGTCGAGCGTCGGCGGCATGTCCGGTGAGGCAAACGCGAGCACGGTGCTGTAGGTGCTATACCGGCTGGCGCTCATCGGCTTGATCCTTCGGGCCTTCACCGACTCTGCCCACGCGACCTCCTCCTTCGTCGGATAGCGCCGCTCGAAGGTGAGTGTACGCTGCACCGAGGATAGCTTCACGTGATCGTGCCATTGCAGTGTTTTGTGAGCCTCCATCACTTTGCTGGCGCACAGGTCCGCCACCTCGCGGGCTTTTTCGAAGGGTTGATACTTCTTCTTCGGCTGCGGACCGCGCTTGGCCAGTTCCTCGTCGGAGTAGCGCTCCAGGTTGTTCACGTCGCCGCTGCTGCCGTTGGCCATAATGCCGACAAACGGCGGATCTTGATGGCGGTCCGCACCGAGCAGCTCGCCCACGCGGTCAGCGAAAATGGCGAAGTAGTCGGCCGAGATGGTGTTCTCCGTCACACCGCCGACATAGTGCAGGCCGTAGGAAGCCATCAGCGAGATCGGTTTGCCTGAAGTGGATCTCACGGACACAAACGTGATCTGCGGGTCCACGGGGCCAGCGGGCCGCAGCAGACCCTTGTAACCGGGATTCGTGTCCACTTTCTCGACGTTGTCGTGCGCACCGTAGATCGGGCCGCGTTCAGGCATCACGAACCATCGGCGATTGAAGACCTGCGTCGGCTCCTCGGCGACGCTCCAACCAATCTGCGCCGGTTCCAGCTGATTGTGAGCCCGCAACACGCCATCGGCGATGCGCCGGGTGAGGAAAGCGCTGTATTCAAAAAACGGCTCGCCCTCGCGCTCCTCCAGCTTCGCACCACCCGTGGTGTGCGAATGCGTCGCCGAAATCACCACGCACTGCGGCGGGATGCCCGTCGTCTTCTCGATGATCACTTTGGCGGCAGCGGCCACTTCAGCCGAAATATGCCGCAAATCGCACACGACCAGCGCCAGCTTCGCCTCCCCATCATCAAGAACGAGACAACGGGCATGCAGCTCATCATGAACATGCGTCGCCGGCGGTCGGCTGGTGCGAGCGCCCGATTCGACGGCGATGGTCGGCGTGATGTTGCTCGTGGCCGCGCCCGCCCGAAAAACCGGCGCCGCAGCGACAAGATCCAGCGATGCGAATGCCAGACAAAAGCTGGTGAGGAGGAGCAGGGATTGGTGGCGCATGATTTCATCTGTGAACGGCACACGCATCGGCAACTTGCGGCACAACACCGCGAACTCCGGTACCTTTCTCGATGAGGAGCAACGCGACGCCTCACGGCACCATCGTGATGTCCTTCCGCAGTTTCAGGCGACCGAGCTTGTGCTCGCCGATGAGCCAGACTTGCAGCTTGCCGGGCTTTTTGAGCAGATTCGCGGGAATGGTGAGTGATCCGGTGCGGCGTTGCTCCTCGGTGAGGAAGAGCGGATGGCGGCCGTAGCTGTCCGCCTCGCTCCAGAGGTAGATGACGATGGGTTGGATGTTCGCCGCGCCAAAACCAACCTCCCAGCCGCCCTTCATCGACACTTTGTCTTTCGGCAGCGTGAGCTTGAGATCACAGACAGCGAACTCGCATGCCTGACTGGGCTTTCCATCGCGGTGAATGACCTGCGCGGTGTAGTCGCCGCAGGTGTCAAAGGCCCGCTCATGCACGCCGGGGCCAGCGAGAGCAATTTCCTCCACCAACTGGTCGCCGCGACGGATGACGAGCGACTTCACGCCGAGCTGATCGCGGTCCATGACGTTGAACTTCACGGGGTTGCCCTTCTGATACGGCACCCAGTCGCCGAGATCGAGGAGCAGGGTGCGATTGATCTTCGGCTTCGCGGCATCGGCCTCGTAGTTCGGAAAAAGCAGCGGTTCAGAGCGATTCGCGCCGCGCCAGGCCTCGCGATCCGTGATGCGAAAGAGCTGCTTGTTTCGCGAGGCGAGATGCGTGTTGAAGGCGGCCGCGCTGCGCTCCGTCGTGGCGGTGGTCGGCGGGCGGCTTTCATCTACGCGCACGGAGATCACGCGACCCGAGGCATCCTTGATGACCGCCGTGACCATCTCCACATGCGAGCCTGAGGTCTCAGTGGCGTGCGGCGTGTAGATCACATCACCCGCTTGCGCAGCGTCCGCCGATTGCGGCTCGACCAACCGGATGCCGTCGCTGATTTGCGGACCATAACGACGACTCACCTCCCAGATCCCGCAGCCCAGCGCGTAGCTGGTGTAGGCGGAGCAAACGCTGCCGTAGTAGGCCGCAGCGTTCGAGACCTTGCCTGTGAGGTTCTCCGTGTAGAGCACGCTCTGCGGATTCTCCACCGCTGCCAGGAACGTGCGCAATCCGATGTCAAAACCAATGTAACGCCCCTCCGACCGCACGCTGGAGTAAGGCACACCGACATTCTCCTTCCCCGCCTCAAAGAACCCGCCCTTCCGATTCGGCATCGTCCCCGCGACAGGCGTCCATCTCACCTGGGAGAGAATGCGAGCGCGATCCACCGTGCTTTGGAGCACGGCGTCAGATGAAGCTGGCTCAGCTGCGAAAGCATGGCCGCAAAGAAAGGTGCAGCAGAGCAGGAGGTGGCGATTCATGGGTTTTAAACAGGGTTGTCACGCGATGTCTTACTTCAACGATTTTACTGACAGGCCGCTTCATACCTTCTCAATTCATCAGCCTTTCATCGCGCGCGCCGCAGAATTGGCGTGGCCTGATGCGCTTTCTTGCTGGCAATTCAGCGCATTGTGAGGGATGGCACGGGATGTCGCACCCATTCAAAGAACTTGGAATCCCAGAGGAGATGATCCGTGGCCTGGAGGAACTGGGCATCACCACACCGACTGAGGTGCAGAAAAAAGTCATCCCGTTCCTGCTGAAGGATGGCAGTGATCTCATTGCTCAAGCGCAAACTGGTACGGGCAAGACTGCCGCCTTTGGACTGCCGCTGCTGACGAAGATGAATCCCAAGCATCGGGACATCCAAGGACTCGTTCTTGCTCCCACGCGTGAGTTGGCGAAGCAGATCGGTAAGCAGCTCTTCCGCTTCACCAAGCACACCGAGAAAATTTTTATCGAGGTGCTCAGTGGTGGTGACAACATAGACCGCCAAACAGAGGCGCTGAAGCGTCCCACCCACATCGTCGTCGCCACGCCGGGCAGGCTGCTGGACTTGATCGAACGTGACGCGCTGACTCTCGAATTCGTGCGCTATCTCGTGCTGGACGAGGCGGACGAGATGCTGAGCATGGGCTTCAAGAAGCAACTCACGGAGATTCTGAAGCTGGCGGCCATGCGGCGCAGCACCTGGCTGTTTTCCGCCACGTTTCCTGACGCGATCCAGGTTCTCATTAAGGGCTGCATGTCCGCTAACGCGCATTCGATCCAGATCGACACGGCACAGATAGTGAACCGCGACATCGACCACCGCTTCGCGATCTGCAAGCGTGCGGAGAAGACCGCCTTCATCGCGAACTTCCTCAAGCGCCAGAAGGACCAGCGCGGCCTCATTTTCACCCGCACGAAGCACGGCGCGATGGATCTTTGCCAGGAGCTGAAGGACATCGGTCTCGCCGTCGATGTGCTACAGGGCGATTTGATGCAAAAAGAGCGGGACAAGGTGATGCGCGCCTTCAAAAAGCAGCGTGTGCAGTTCGTCGTGGCCACGGATGTCGCCGCGCGCGGCATCGACGTGGCCGGTTTGAGTTTTGTGATCCACCATCAGCTTCCAGACCAGATGGAATACTACACGCACCGCAGCGGCCGCACGGCGCGTGCGGGGAACAAAGGCATGTCACTCGTCCTCATCGAGCCGAATGAAAAGTTGCTTGTCACGGAGTTGGAAAAACGGCTGCGGGTGAAGTTCAGCGAGTGGCGGCGGTGACCCGCTCAGAGCCTCTCCGCCGGCTGCGTCATGGCATGGAGGGCCGTTTCTTTGCCGTAGGCGGTGACGACATCGCCTGCCTTGATCAAATCATCACGGCTCGGAATGCCGGGATGCGTTTCGCCATCGCGTTTGATGGCGAGGATGACGACACCGCGGTCCCAGGGGCGTGAATCGCTCAGCGTGCGGCCGGCGAGGAAGGTGTCTGGCATGACTTCGATTTCGGAGACGACGTAGCCGTGCTGGATGCGAAGGAGCAGCTCGTAGTCGAGCGCGCGGACCATGCCGGTGCGCTCCAAGGTGCGCTGGATGACGTGATCGAGCACTTTTTGAAACCAGCTCATGCGTGAGATAAACAGCAGGAGCAGCAGCCCGCCGACGAGCCAGCCAAGCATGAGCATCGTGTCGCCGCCGGAGCTGCTTTGCAGCAGGGTGACGATGAGCGTGGCGAGCGCGGAGGTGAGGCCGACGTTGCCGGCGAGAATGAGATCGCGGATGATGCGGCGGCGGACCGGGTGGTTCACGACGAGCTCGGCTTCCTTGGTGGTGAAGCCGACGCCGAAGAAGGCGGAGTAGGCCTGGAAGCTGGCGGTGTCCCAACTGATGCCGGTCATCATCAGCGCCGTGGCACCGACACGCACCGCGAGCAGCGACACGAGCGCGATGACGAGCAGGGCGATGACGGGGGCGACCATGGTGAAATGACGAAATCAGAATGAGGAATGACCCGCCTGCATCGCCATGCGAAGCATTGCGGGCAGGCTAAGGAACTGGTCAGAGGTGCTTTTCGCTCACGGATTTGTCGTGGTCGTAGAATTGTTCCTTGGTTTGCTTGCCCTTCATGTCCCAGTAGCGGTTCAGGCCGTGGCGCTGGCCGTGGTCGAAGTTGGTTTCGGCGGACTGCTGGCCGTTTTCCCACCATTCCTTCATCACGCCGTGCATCTTGCCGTTGGTGTAGGGATATTCGCCGGCGGACTTGCCGTTGGAGTGCTTGTTGCGGACAAGGCCGGTGTAGGGCTTGCCTTTGTATTTCGCTTCTTTGCCTTCGTTGAGCAGTTCGACTTCTTTGTCGGCGAAATCGACTTCGGCAGGTTGTTTTTCGCAGGAGGAGAGGCAGAGCGCGCAGAGCAGGAGGGGGAGGAGTCGGTTCATCCTCTCAGCTTGGAGATGACAAGACGCATTGCAACACGCGGCTCCGGGTCACTTGCTCGCCAGAGTCTTCTTCCACTCCGCCGGTGCTCCGGGGAGCGTTTCGGCGAGGATGCGGCGGATGTGGGCGCGCTCGGTTTCGCCGAGGAAATTGTAGCTGCCGGTGGTGTCCTTGCCCTCGAGGACGGTCCAGAGGCGTGCGAGCACGGTTTGCTTCAGCGGGGCGGTGAGGTGCTGGAAGGTGAGTGAATAGACCATGTAGCTGCAGCGGTGCTTGAAGAGGCGGTTGAGGAGTTGGAAGTCCTTCAGGCTGCGGCCGTCGCTGCTTTGCGGAGCGCGTTTGGTGAAGGCGGTCTGGAAGGCCGGATCGCCCTCGATGCCCCCTTCGGGCAGGGCGGCCTCGTCTTTGAAGAGGAGCGCCTCGATGACGTCCTCGGCGCAGTGGTCGATGATGCGGCGTGCGGTGCCGGTGGGCTCGCTGCTCACGGGTTCCCCAAGCTCTTTTTGAAGGCTGGTCTGCATGTGCATCGCGCGCAGAGAGGTGTGGTTGGCCTTGGTGAGCACGTTTTGCACGCTGGTCTGATGCTCCAGGACCATGAGGGCGACGATGTCGCTCGTTTTGCGCTGGTATGGCGTGGTGTCGAAGAACTGGGCCAGGCTGGTGACGTTCGCCCCTGTTATGAAGTCGATGTCGATGGTCTGGTCGTTTTTTTCCGTGGCGGTGATGTTGCCGCGATGCAGGACGCTGCCGTGCCTGCCGGTGACATACCAGCCGCCCCAGCGGTCGCTGAAGGGCGTGGTGGTATCGACGACGGTGCTGCCCTGGCTCATGATGGGGTGGCCTTCCGGGCCGGGAAAGACGGAGCGCACAATGACGCCGGGCACCTCGGGGGTGAATGGGCCGCCGTGGCAGCTCAGGCAGCTCTGGTCGCGCTGGAAGTGCAGCGGCTTCTGCGGTGCCTCATCGGGATCGAGCAGATAAAAGATCGGACCGAGCTTCGGGTCGATGGTGGAGACCTCGATGGAGCCGCCGAGGCAGTAGCCGACATAGGCGTTGTCGCCGAAATAAACGACGCGTGGTGTCTGCGGGCTGATGCGGTCGTTTTGCTTGCTGGTCTTCGAGAAGACCATCGTTTGTGACTCTGGCGGGATGTCGAAATGCTTCATCACATCGCGCAGCACGGTCCAGGCGTCGGTGCGGTCGATTTTGACCTTTCCGGCGGCCATGAGGCGTTCGAGGCGCTGCGCGGCGTCGTTGGGCTCGGTTTCCGAGTAGCGGATGGGAGCGTTTTCGTATTCGTCTTCGGCCAGCAGGGCGGCGCCGGAGAGCGAGAAGGCGAGCAGGCCTCTTTGCAGGAGACGATTCATGACTGGGGAAGCAAAATGCGGTTCAAACGTGCTCCATCGACACCGGAAACGAGGTCGCACAGTGTATGGCGGTCGAGCGTTTCGTAGAAAGCGTTCACGGCCTGGGCGAGCACGCCTTTGAGGCGGCAGGAGCCGTTGATGGCGCAGGTGTTGTGATTCTTGTCGAAGCATTCGACGATGAAGGGCGAATCCTCCGTTCGGCGGACGACCATGCCGATGCGGATGTCCTGCGGTTTCATGCCCAGCGCGATGCCGCCACCACGGCCGCGACGGGTTTCGAGGTAGCCGAGCTTGGCGAGGTAGTTCACCACCTTCACCAGATGGTGGCGCGAGATGTCATAGGCCTCGGCGACTTCACTGAGAGAAAAAGCCTCGGCCTTGAGCGCGGCGAACATGAGAACGCGCAGGGAATAGTCGGTGAAGAGGCTGAGTCGCATGCCCGCTTTACGAGGGCAGGGGATTAAACTTGCACGCCGCGTGCACCTTTAAGCATCTCGCGCCAAGCGCCGCGCATTCAGCGGCAGGATCGGCACAATCCGGGCGCAAAAAACCCGGAGGCGCGTGCTCCGGGTTCTCGTCGTTCGTCTGGCTGGACGAAGGGCTTCAATGCTTGCAGGTCTTGCAATCGGCGGCTTTTTTCTCGCAGCAAGCGGCGCTGGCAGAGCAGCAGTCTTTTTTCTTTCCAGCGAAGATGCAGCGACCGTCGGAGGTGCAACTGCTGAGGGTAAGGGCGGCGAGCGCGAGGGTGAGGAGTGCTTTCATGGTGGTGTGTTATTGGAGTTCAGGATCAGTCACCGGAAGGTTCCGGCATGTTGATTCGAGCGAGGATGAAACGTTTTATTCCGGGCATTCTCCGCAGCGAATTGCATGGCGGACCGGTTCGGGCATAGAAAAGCCCGGAGGTGGTGCCTCCGGGCTTCGTGGGTGAGATCAATCACCGCGCAATGAATCAGCCTTCCTTCAGGGACTCCACTTTCTTGTGGGAGCTGACGGCGGTCACTTTCTTGCCGACGAGCTTGTCAGCATCCTTGACGGCGGCGGTCAGGGTGAGTTTGACGTCCTTGCCGTCGGCTTCGATGACGATGGCTTTGGAGTCGGCGTCAACGGACTTGAGCTTGCCGCTGGTGGTTTCGGTTTTGCCACAGCCGGCGAAAGCGGAGGCGGAGAGGCCGATGACGGCGAGGGTGGTGAGGATGGATTTCATATTTGATTGAGTGTTGGCTTTTTCCGGCAGGGAACTGCCCCAAATCGGATTTGCACACATTCAAAACGAACGAGCCGGGGTCTGACAATCAAAATTTTTGGGGGGGGATGCAAAAAGGCTCGTCACACGGTCGCCGCCTGTGCCACGCTCTGGACATGAGATTGAACGCGCTTTTCCTTTTCCTGAGCCTGTTTTGGCCGTTTGCAAAGGTCCTCGCCCATCCGCTGCCGGACGTGGCGGTCAGGGCGAGCTTCGAGCAAAACGGCGACTGGACGCTCCAGGTGGAGATCGACCCCCGCAGCTTCGAGCCGGATCCGAATGTGGCCCCGTACCTCACGAACGCCGATCTCGGTGTCACGCCACCGGAGCAAAAGGACAAGCTGAAAGCCACGGCCCGTGACTACATCCAGCGCGTCGTGGCTGTGGTGCTGGATCCTGTCGTGGAGGTGAAACCGGAGTTCGACTGGCAGTTCACCACCATGGAAAACGCCCCGCTCAAGACTCCGGAAGACCCGGTGATGCTCACCGGCACCTGGAAGACGAAAATTCCGGCGGGAACGACCGGCTACTCGATCAAGGCGCTGCCCGAGGGAACGCTGAGCGTGCTTTATCACAACACGGCGCTCGGGAAGAAGGTGGAACGCTACCAAATCCTCTTCCCCGGCGAGTCGAGCTATGTGCTGTCTTTGAAGACCTTCTCACCGCGCAGCAAGGCTCCGCCACCGATCACGACTGATGCTGGTGCCGCCGCCGCGGGTGATCTCATGTGCCCGATGTGCGAGGCCGCGGCTGGAAGCGGCTACACGCTGCCTGCTTTGGCTTCCGTGGCAATCATCGTGGCGCTGGTGACCTTCCTGCGGAAGAAACGTGCCGCCTGAACGGTGGCGGAGAACTTCCATTTGCGCCGCCATCGGCAGCGCGTAAAGGCCGCCGCGTGAATCAGGCATTTGTATTGGGCGCAGGCATTGGCGAACGGCTCCGGCCGCTGACGGAACAGCTTCCGAAACCGCTCGTGCCTGTGTTTCACCGGCCGCTCATCACCTACGCGTTCGATCATCTGATCGCGGCAGGCGTCTCGCGCCTCGTGGTGAACACGCATCACATTCCCGAGGCCTATGCGCGGACGTTTCCGCAGCAGAGCTACCGTGACGTGCCAATCCAATTCCGCAACGAAAGCCCCGTGCGTCTCGAAACGGCCGGCGGCATCGCCAACGTGCGTGATCTGCTCGGGAACGACTCATTTCTCGTCTATAACGGCGACATCCTGACCGACCTGCCGCTCAAGCAGTTGATCACCGAGCATCGAGAGAACGGCAATCTCGTCACGCTGGCGCTGCGCAGCCATGGACCGTCGTTGCACATCGCGTTCGACCAGCGTTCCTGCCGCATCACCGACATCCGCAACAAGCTTGGCACCGGTGACGATGGGAAATATCTCTTCACCGGCATCTACGCCTGCGATCCGGCCATTCATGACTGGATCACTCCCGGCAAGGTCGAGTCCGTCATACCGATCTTCCTCAACATGATCCGCGAAGGCGCGAAAATCGGCGGGGTGGTCATTGATGAGGGCAGTTGGTGGGATCTCGGCAGCCGCACGGCCTATCTGGCCGCGCATGCAGCGCTCAACGGCAGGTATGGCCCCGCGCTCGATCCGGCGGCCAAAATCGACGATGGTGCCATCCTGCGCGGCACGAATGTCATCGGCGCTGACGCCGTGATCGAGTCCGGTGCCCAGCTTGAGGACACCATCGTCTGGCCCGGTGGACGCGTCGTGCGCGGCGCGGTGCTGAAGCGCTGCATCGTGCGCAGCGGTGTCACGGCCGCGGGAATCGTGGAGGATGCCGATTTCTGAGTGATCCGGGTTTCAAGTTTAAAGTTTAAGGTTTCAAGTTGTGTGAATGCGTGGTCGCTCTGAGATTTTCCAACTTGGAACTTTGAACCTGAAACTTTGAACTGACGAAAATGTCCCCCGAACACGAGGCCCTGCTCATTCTCACCCGCGAGCAGTTTCCAGAACTGAATGACGCGCCGTGCGAGGTCGAGGTGATCCTCAAGGGGGCCTCTGACCGCCATTTCTACCGCCTCAACTGGCAGGACGGCCGCGAGTCGATGGTGCTGATGGTTTACACGCTCGCCCGCCGGGACAATCCGAAGTTCGTGCCTGCCACCCATCGCCTCGAAAAAATCGGCGCGCATGTGCCGCATGTGATGGCCTTCGACGAGCGGCGTCTCTGCGTTTGGCTGCAGGATCTCGGCCGCGTCGATTTGCAGTCCTTCGATCAGAAGCCCTGGGCCGTGCGCCGTCCGCTTTACGAGGCCACTTTGCGCGAGGCGGCCAAATTTCACGCCGTCGGTGAGGTTTCACTCTCGGACGCCGATCTCGAAGAGCTGGAGCCGCCCTTCGACGAGGCGCTCTACGAGTGGGAACAGAATTACTTTCTCGATCACTTCGTCGGCGGGCATCTCGGGCGTGAATTCGGCCGCGATGAATACGCCTCCGCGCACGAGGCGCTCAAACAGCTCCGCCGCCGCCTCGCCAGACTGCCGCGCTGCCTCGTCCACCGCGATTTTCAAAGCCAGAACGTGCTCATCCGTGGCGAGGATGCCTGGCTGGTCGATTATCAAGGGCTACGCCTCGGCCGCGCCGAGTACGACCTTGCCTCGCTGCTCTACGACCCCTATGTGACTCTCACGCGTGATGAGCGCCACGAACTGCTGCGCTACTACGCTGTGCATCGCGCGCTCGACCGGGATGAACTACACGAGGTCTTCCACCTTTGCGCCGCGCAGCGCCTCATGCAGGCGCTTGGCGCGTATGCGAATCTCAGCCGCAACCTCGGCAAGCCGCACTACCAGCAGCACATTCCCGCCGCTGTCTTGAATTTGACCGAGGTTTGCCGCGCATCCCCGGATCTGGACCCCCTGCGGGCGTTCTTCGAAGGCGGCTTTTGATCACACCGGCCAGCGAAAACACTGCCCCGCTGCCAGCTTGCCGCGGGAGTAGGCGGAGATGCGGACGCGGTTGGCGCTGTTGCCGCTGAGGAGCCAGACGTTCTTCTGGTCCATCGCGTGCAGGAAGCCCACATGGCCGCTGGCACCGGCGGATAGCGGCTGGGTGACGACGATGCAGCCGTAGGTCGGCGCCACAGCGCGGCCGAAGCCGATCCACTGGCCCGCGAGGCCGGTGCCGTGGCCGCGGAAGCCGGCTCTTCGCAGGCTCCAGTTCACAAAGGCAGCGCACCAACTCGTTTCGTCACCGCCACGCACACCCACGCTGGCGAGGTATTCGATGATGCGTGGATTGTCGCCAGGATTCCACTCGGCCACGCCTTGCTCACGCAGAGCGACTTCCATCCACGGTGGTGCCTGTGGCACGAAGCCGGCGGCGGGTTGCGCGGGTGTCGGCGCGGGCTGCGGAGCGCCGTTGGGCGGGATCACTTGCAAAATCTGGCCGGGAAAGAGCACGCGGCAGTTGTTGTTCGCGTCGCAGAGGCCGGGATTCGCCGCTTTGAACTGGTCGAAGCTCATGCCGAATTTGCGGGCGATGCCCATGGGCGTGTCGCCGGGCTGGATGACGTAGGCTGCCATGAAGACGGATGTTACGGTGACACGAACGAAAGCCAAACACGAAATCGCATTGCCCAATCCCACCGCCTGCGCTCTAAATGGCGCTCTCCAACCCGCCGCATGTCCGAACCCGCCGCCGCAGCCCCGCCGATCGCGCCCAGCAAGCGCCGTGTCTTCGCGTCGCGTCTGTTCAGCACGCTGATGCTGTGGGCGCTGCTCGCGGTGGCGTTTCAATGGAAGAGCAACCTCCTGCTGCTCGCCATCACCGGCTTTTTCGGCGTCGCGGGAGCGGTGGAATATTATCGTCTCTTGCGCGTGGATGTGCATGCGCGCTCCTTCAACATCCTCGGTTCCATCATCTGCCTGGCCTACTGGGGGTCGGTGATCTGGTGGACAACGAGGCATCACACTGAGCCGCCGATGTGGCTGGACCTGGCCGCTCTCACGGCCAGTGTGCACGGCTCATTCCTGCTTTGCTACCGTCACCAGCTCGAGGGCGCGCTCACACTGCAGCGCATCTTCAACACGGTCTTCGGTGTCGTCTATACCGTCATCTTCTTCGGCTTCATCGTTCGTCTGATGTATTTCCAGCCGGACGGCATCGGCATTACCGGCTTCTTCCTCGTGCTTTTCCTCATCATGGTCACGAAATTCAGCGACATGGGCGCCTATGCGTTCGGCGTGGTCCTCGGGAAGCATAAAATGATCCCGCACATCAGCCCGGCGAAGTCGTGGGAGGGCTTTGTCGGCGCGTTTGTCGGCTCCTTTGTCGCCGCGATCATCCTGCTGCTCGCCATTCCTGAAAAAATCGCCCCCATCGGCTGGCTGCATGGAATGATCCTCGCCCCGGTGCTCTGCGCCACCGCCGTGACCGGGGACCTCGCGGAATCCGTGCTGAAACGTTGTGTCGCCATCAAGGACAGCGGCCACAAGCTCCCCGGCATCGGCGGCATTCTCGATCTCACGGACAGCCTGCTTTTCACCGCGCCGGTGTTTTATTTTTACTTGTCCGCCATTGCGCGGTGAAGGATGACGAAACCAGAATGAGGAATGACGAATCAATTCCCAATGTCTAAATCAGGGTTCGTTCTTTGGGCTTCGTCATTCGCCATTTTGATTTAGTCATTCTGATGCCCTCAGCCAATTCCATCGCCAAACGCCGCGTCCTCCTCCTCGGTTCCACCGGCTCCATCGGCACCAGCGCGCTGAAAGTCGCCCGCGACATCCCGGAGCGGATGCAAATTGTCGGCTTGGCCGCGAACAGCAGCGTTGAGTCGCTCGTCGAGCAGGTCCGCGAAACCGGTGTGAAGCAGGTCGCGCTCACCGATGCCGCCGCGGCGGCCAAGGCGCGTGCGTTGCTGCCTGCGGATGTCGTTTTACACACGGGAATGCAGGGGCTCGTCGATCTCGTCAATGAATCCGACGCCGACATGGTGCTCGTCGCCATCGTCGGCACCGCCGGGCTCGCTCCGGCGCTCGCGGCGATCGAGCGCGGCATGCATCTTGCCGTCGCCAGCAAGGAAATTCTTGTCATGGCCGGCGAGGCCGTCACCGAGGCCGCGAAACGCAAGGGCGTGAACATCCTGCCCGTGGACAGCGAGCACAATGCCATCTTCCAGTGCCTCGAAGGCCACCAGCACAGCAGCGTCCAGCGCATCTTGCTTACCGCCAGCGGAGGCCCCTTCCGCACGTTGCCAGCCGATCAACTGCCGCAAGTCACCGTCGCGCAGGCACTGAAGCATCCCACCTGGACCATGGGTCGCAAGATCACCATCGACAGCGCCACGCTCTTCAACAAAGGCCTGGAGATGATCGAGGCGAAGTGGCTCTTCGACGTGCCGATGGAAAAGATCGAGGTCGTCGTGCATCCGCAAAGCATCGTCCACAGCATGGTCGAGTTCGCCGACAACAGCGTCATCGCCCAGCTCAGCCACAGCGACATGTGCTTCCCGATTCAATATGCCGTGACATGGCCCGACCGCGTCCCGAACAACCTCAAGCCGCTCGACTTCGCCAAGGTCGGCGCTTTGCACTTCGAAGCACCGCGGGTGAAAGATTTCCCCGCGCTCAATCTCGCCCGCCACGCCGGCACCGTCGGCGGCACGCTGCCCGCCGTGCTCAATGCGGCGAACGAAGTTGCCGTCGATGCCTTCCTCAATGGCAAGATCAATTTTCCCGGCATCTGGCAGACCGTGGAGCGCGTCATGAACGCGCATCAGGTTGTCGCGCATCCGAATCTGGAAGCCCTCATCGAGGCAGATGCGTGGGCGAGGCGTGAGGCGGCGGCGTGACACCAGCTTCCAAAAACTTCCCAAAAATCCCCTCGCTCCCGGTGGCGGCGTGCTACTCTCGCGGTGAACCTTGTTCACCATGAAAACCACGCTCAGCCTCGCGCTGCTGCCAGTCATGACACTGGCTTTTGTTTCTGTTTCCTCAGCGGCTCCCTCCAAAAGCCGTGCCAATGCCAAAGAAGCTGCCCCGCCGCCCTTGCAGGCCACGATCAGCATCAATCCGGCAGAGCTTTCACCCGAATCGACCATCGAGGTCGTCTTTCCGACGCCGATGGTCGCCAAGGAGCAGATCGGCAAAGCGGCGGACGCCTCGCCGATCATCGTCTCCCCGGAGCTGACGGGCACATTTGAGTGGACGAGCACGCGCAGCGGGCATTTTCACCTCACACAGGCCCCGAAGTTCGCCAGCAGCTATGACTTCAAGCTGCGCGCTGGTCTGGCCGATCTCACAGGCAGGCCGCTTTCGGCCGAAAAACTCGATTCCGTCGAGAGCGCACGCTTCCGCATCATCGACCAGCACCCGCGCTGGTTTGATGACGGTGCGCAGAACCGCAGCCCGCGTTTTCTCTTCGAGTTCAACGACGCCGTGACGCCCGCCGAGGCGGTGAAGCACATCCAGTTCACTTCCGAGAACGCGCCGCCAGTGAAGGCGACGATCCGCCATGCCACGGGCAAGGATTTCACCCGCATGAGCGCGGAGCCGCAGCCAACGTGGGCGGAACAAATCTCGAAAGCGAAACCCGCCGTCGCCGAGGATGCCGCGCGGCTCAGCGCGATCATCGTGGAGCCTGAGTCGCCGCTGCCGGTCGCGAAAGGCTGGCGTTTGCAGATCGCCGAGACGCTCACGAACGCCTCCGGCCACAACGCGCTGGCCACCGGCGATGACATCCAGATCGGCGAGATCACGCCGTTCGCCGTTCGGCTGGTCGAGGCGCACACGCCCTTCGACAGCGACTATTACATCGACATCGACTTCAACAAACGCCTCCTGCCTCCTTCCGACACCGAGATGACGAAGGAGATGACCGAGGCGTTCGTGCAAAAAATCATGCCCTTCATCACCGTGAAGCGTGCGTCCATCGGCCAGAAGATCGCCGCGGTGGTGAACAAGGACGAAGGCCCCATGACCGGCCTCAAGGCCGAGGTGCAGGGCTGGACGCTGCGTCTCTCCGGGCCTTTCGAGGTGAATAAGAAGTATGAGGTCACCGTGGCGCAGGCGCTCACCTCCGGCGACAACCTGCCCTTGCAGGCCGCCTACAAGAGCGAGGTCACCTTCGTGCCGAATCCTCCCTACCTCGCCGCCCCGACCTTCATCAATGCGCAGCTCGCCAAAGGAGCGGGAGCTTACGAGTTCAGCGCCGCGAATGTGAGCCAGGTGCGCGTGCGTGCGAAGCGTCTCACCGGTCCCGAGCTGCTGAAGGCGCTGGACCAATACCGCGCCTACGAGACCGCCTACTACGGCAATGAGAAACAAAAGGCCGCCTACAAGACGCAGCCCATCGATGCCTATCCAGGCACGCAGGTCTTTGACCGCACCTTCCCAGTGAACAAGCCGCTCGACCAGAGCGAGATTTTGAAGCTCAACTGGCGCGAGGTGCTCGGCGATTTCGCTGCCGCGCCGCTCTTCATCGAGCTCGAAGGCACCGCCGCTGCCGGATTGAAGGACAAGGGCGTCATCACCCAGTCCCTCGTGCAGTTCACCGACCTCGGCATCATGCAGAAAAGCAACGGCCGCGAGTCTGTCTTCTTCGTGACGTCTCTCGAAAGCGGCAAGCCCGTCCCCGGCGTTCGCCTCACGCTCGTAGATTCCGATTTGAAGCTCGCTGGTTACGGCGACACCGACGCCAGTGGCATCGCCATCGTGCCGGGAACCTCGCCTTCGTTTGTGCTCGCGGAGAAGGCGGGCGACTGCGCCGTGATCGAGGTCAACGAAAGCGGGATCGGCGTTCCATATGAGATCAACCAGTCCTATGAAAGCGTCTGGCAGCCGCAGCGCCGCACCTTTGTCTTCACGGACCGCTCGCTTTACAAGCCCGGTGAGACTGCGCACTTCAAGGCCCACACACGCCTGCTGACGGGTGATGATTTGAGCCTCGATCAAGCGCCCGCCGAAGGTCGCCTCGTCATCCGCGATCCGCGTTACCGCGTCGTCATCGACAAGCCGGTCACCTTCACAGCTTCCGGTGCCTGGGCGGATGACATCGCGCTGCCCACCGGCCCTGCGGGCTGGTACAATGTCTCGCTGAATCTCAAATCGCCCAACGCGAACAGCCAGAGCAGCGACGGCGGCCACATGAGCTTCCGCATCGACGACTACAAGTCGAACACCTTTGAGGTGAAGCTCGATGCGAAGGCTCTCAAGTTTCAGGCCGACCGCATCCATCTGCCACTCAGCGCGAACTACCTCATGGGCAAGGCCCTCTCCGTGGCCGATGTCTCGTGGAGCGCGAACTCACGCCGCGATTTCATGCCGCCGGAGGCCTTCCGCGACTATCACTTCGGCGAGGCGCCCGCGTGGTCCCACTACGCGCAGGATCGTGATTCCGACGGCGACTACATTTACGGCGAGCAGGAGGAAAACGAGGACGAGTGGTTCGTGAACGGCGATCTTTTCCTCGGCGAGGACGGCACCGCTACGCTCGAAATGCCGCGCCCGCCGCCGGACCGCGCTGCGTTGCCGCAAATGGTGCGCGTGAACGCGGAAGTGACCGACATTAACGAGCAGACCATCAGCTCCGCCGTCGAGTTCGAGGTGCCGGGCGCGGATTACCTGCTAGGGCTCCGTGGCCCGCAGTATTTTGCGACCGCAGGGAAGCCGATGAACCTGGAGGTTGTCGCGATTGATTCCAAAGGTGCACCGGCCGCTGGAAATGTGCGCGTCGAGCTCAAAGTCGAGCGCCAGGAGTATCACACGCTGAAAATCGCCACCGCTGGCGGCGGCACGACGACGAAGGACCAGGTCGTGCTGCGTGAGGAATTGAAGCAGAGCGTCGATCTCAAGCCCGTGACCGCGAAATCCGCTCCTTCGGCCGCACTCGCCTTCACGCCGACACGTGGCGGCGTTTATTTCCTCACCGCTGAGGCCATCGACGCCAAAGGAACGAAAGTTCTCTCCCGCATGCCCTTCTACGCGGTCGGCGGCGGTGAATTCCCGTGGGCGATGGAGGATGGCAACCGTATGAACCTTCAGCCTGAGAAGACAAAGCTCAAACCCGGCGAGGACGCCGTGATCGTGGTCAAGACGCCAATCGCGGGCACCGCGCTCGTCACCCTAGAGCGCAACAAGATCCACCGCCAGTTCGTCACCGAAATCTCGCCGGACAATCCGATCATTCGCGTTCCGTTGGGCGAGGATGAATTCCCGAACGCCTACGTCTCGGTCATCGTCATCCGCGGCTCCGCCGCTAGCACGAAGCAGCACAAGATGCCGGAGTATCGCGTCGGTTACTGTTCTTTGACCGTCGAATCCGATGCGAAGGATCTGAAGCTCGCCGTGAAGCCGGACCGGGAGGAAGTCCGCCCCGCCGAGGCTGTGAGCATCACCACCACGATCACCGATGCGAAGGGCGCCCCCGTTTCCGGTGCGGATGTGACGCTCTACGCCGTCGATGAGGGCGTGCTCAGCCTCATGAAGCACGAGACGCCAGACCCCTCCGCGTTTTTCCACGCCGAGTTCCCGCTCGCCATCGACAGCTTCACCTCCTTCGACAGCCTGCTCTCCGAAGAGCTCGCCGCGCGTGATCGCGGCAACAAGGGCTTCGTCGTCGGCGGTGGTGATGCTGAGGCTTCGATGGGTGGAAAAATCGATGTGCGAAAAAACTTCATCGCCACGCCGCTGTGGCTGGCGTCGGGGATGACGGACGCGCAGGGCAAACTTACCGCCAGCGTCAACGCGCCGGACAATCTCACGCGCTATCGCATCATGGCCGTGGCCGCGCATGGCGTGGATCGTTTCGGCAAGGGCGAGTCCGCCTTCAAAATCAACAAGCCGCTCATGATCGAGCCCGCCGTGCCGCGCTTTGCCCGTCTGGGCGACGAATTCCTAGTCAAAGCCGTCGTTCACAACACCACGCCGCATTCCGGCTCCGTCGAGGTCACTCTCGATCTCGACAGCACCGCGACCTTCATCGCCGAGAAGCGCGATTTCATCCCCGCATCGCTCAATGCGGCCGATCGAGGCACCGCGAAGCAGCAGAAAGTGATCTTGCAGATCAAAGCGGGTGAAACCGCCGCCACCGCCTTCCCCGTGCAGTTTGTGCAGCTCGGCACCGCGAAGTGGAAATGGACCGCGAAGGCCGTGAACTGGCCGGTGCAGGCCAGCGACGGCACGGAATCGACTTTTGATGTGAATCACCCCGTGCCGGAGCTTCGCCATGTGGCTTACACACGGCTCAAGGCCGAGGAACCGGTCGAAAACCTCATCAAGGACGTGAATCCCGCGCTGCTCGAAGGCGAGGGCGAACTTTCACTCGGCATCAGCAACAGCCGTCTCTATGAAGCCCGCGACGCGCTCGATTATGTGCTCAATTATCCGTATGGCTGCGTGGAGCAGACGACCTCGGCCACGATGCCCTGGCTCGCGCTCGGCAAATACGAAACGCTGTTCCCGGATCAACTCGGCGGCGGCAAGGCCAAGCAGGTCATCCAAGCCGGCGTGAACAAGCTGCTGCAAATGACCACGGATGAAGGCGGACTCGCCTACTGGCCTGGCGGACAAGAATCCAGCCTCTGGGGCAGCGCCTACGGCGGCCTGCTCCTGCTGCGCGCGCGCGATCAAGGCGCGGACGTTCCGGCGGACGCGATCAACAAGCTCGTCGAGTTCCTCTCGAAGAAACTGCGCGGCCTCGATGAGGAGAAGGACTTCTATAACCTCACCGACTCCGCCCTGGCGCTCTACACGCTCGCAAAGGCCGGCAAACCCGAGCCTGCGTATCAAAACCTGCTCTTTGGCCGCCGCGACAAGCTGCCTGAAACCGCACGCCTCTACCTCGCGCTCTCGATGTGCCTCAGCAACACACCCGATCAGCAGATCAAGGACACCCTCGGCTGGAAACCGCCCGCACCTCCCGCCCCGCCGAAACCAGAAGGAAAAGGCAAGGTGGCCAAATCGAAGCCCAAGACCGACGCGAAAGCCAAAACGACCACTCCAGCTTCTGCTCCCGTGATTTGGAGCCACTGGGCCGGCAATGGCGCGAACAAGGCGCTGCGCTTGATCGCCTACACGCACCTCGGTTTGACCGAGGATGCTGAAAAACTCGCCGTTTCCATCCTGCAATCACGCAACGGCCGTGGTGAGTGGGGCAACACCTTCACCAATGCCTGGACGCTCACCGCTTTGTCCGCGTATGAGCGCAGCTTGAAGAAAACGGGCGAACCGCTCACCGCGAACGCGCATTGGGACGCCCAAAACCAGCCGCTGAACCTCGCCGCAGGCTTCTCCAGCGCGAAAGTGAGCTTCGCGCTCAATCAAACGCTCAGCGCCGCGCCGCTCAGTCTTGCCCTTCCTGCCGGACGTGAGGCCTTTGCACGCGTGGAGGCCCGCAGCTTCCCGCCGCAGCGTGACTTCGCCGGAGAGAACAAAGCCTACGCCATCGAGCGCAGCTACGAGGAGCTGAACATGGACGGCTCCACCACCGGCACCGACGACCTCCGCGTTGGCGACATGGTCGTCGTCACGCTGAAGATCGAAATCGGCGGTGGCGACCGCTACCTCGCCATCGACGACTCCCTGCCCGCCGTTTTTGAAGCCATCAATCCCGAGTTCGGCACCCAGAGCGAGCGCGACTCCGACCAACTGCCCGACGGCACGCAGCCCTGGTTCTGCGACCACCGCGAAATCCGCACGGACCGCGCTCTGTTCTTCACCGACTACGCTCCCGCGAAGGGCAAGTTCACCCTGCAATACCTCGCCCGCGTCATCGCCGAAGGCGACACTACTGCCCCGCCCGCCCGCATCGAAGCGATGTATCAACCCGACAAATACGGCCTCAGCCCCACGCAGCGCATTCGCACCCTGCCTTCGGGCAACACGAAGGTTGCGGAAGTGAAGTGAAGCGGGCACTCCTGCCCGCCGTCTTTGCACTCAATGCCCGCATCCGCCATCTCCCGCATCCGCGCCTCATTTCCTGAGCAGGGTTTCTTCCAGGACAAGGAGTGGGTGCTGTCGCCGGAGGCGTTTGCGCTGGATGCGGCGACGGTGGAGTTGATTCGTTCGCTCGGACCGGCGTTGCGGGCGTTTCAGCGGGCGTGCAATCGGTTGTACTTTGATGAAGCGCATCCGTGGGTGGCAAAGCTGCTGGATCAGGGCAAGCCGCAGCGGGTGATCGAGCTCGGGCGAAATCCGCGCTGGCATGAAGACCTGCCGCGTGTGCTGCGGCCGGATTTGGTGCTGACGGAAACCGGTGTGAGCATTTCGGAGCTGGATTCGCTGCCGGGCGGCATCGGTTTGACGGCGTGGTTGAATGAAACGTATGCGGGCCTCGATCAAAACGTGATTGGTGGAGGGACGGGCATGATCGACGGCTTTGCGGCGGCGTTTCCGAGCGAGGACATCCTGATCTCTCGTGAATCAGGCGACTATGTGCCGGAGATGAGCTGGCTGGCGGAGCGATTGGGCCGCCGTGTGCTGCGGCCATGGGAGGTGCAGCCATTTGAGATGAATGGCACGGCGATTTACCGCTTCTTCGAGCTGTTTGACCTCGCGAACGTCGAAAACGCGGATGTGATGCTGCGCATGGCCGAGCGCGGCGAATTGAGCTTCACGCCGCCGATCAAAGCCTTCCTCGAAGAGAAGCTTTGGCTTGCTTTGTTCTGGTCGCCGGCGCTGGAAGACTTCTGGAACTCAGCCCTGAGCCCTGAGCACTTGGCACTTTTGAAAAGGTGCATCCCGATGGGCTGGGTGGTCGATCCGGTGCCGCTGCCGCCGTTCGCGGTCTGGCCAAAGCTCGACATCCAGAGCTGGCACGAGATGAAATCGTTCGGCGGGAAGCAGCGGCAGCTCGTTTTGAAGATCAGCGGCTTCTCGGAGCGCGGCTGGGGCTCTCGCGGCGTGTTCATCGGTCACGATTTGTCACAGGAGCAGTGGGGCGCGGCGATTGACGAGGCGCTGGCAAGTTTTCCGACGAATCCATTCGTCTTGCAGGAGTTTCATCGTGCGAAGGTCGTCACGCATCCGGCCTGGAACGAGGAGCAGCAGGCCACGCGGGCGATGCAGAGCCGTGTGCGGCTTTGCCCGTATTACTTTGCCACATCGGAGCAGGACGATGATCCGGCGCTCGGCGGTGTGCTGGCCACGGTGTGCCCGGCGGACAAAAAAATCCTCCACGGCATGCGGGACGCGATGATGCTGCCTTGCGTTGCGCGGTGATTTCCGCTCCAATGGCGACACCATGAAGCTCTTTCCCGCTCTTCTGTTCGTTTCGACCTCCGTTTTCGCCGCTGAACCGATTGTCGTGAAGCTCTGGCCCGGGGGTGCGCCGGAGAAGCCCGGCGTGAAGATCGAGGCGGAGAAGGAAATACCGAAAAAGAACGCGGATGACGTGATGCGTATCACGAACGTCACCGATCCGATGATCACGGTGTTCAAACCGGAAAAACCAAATGGCACGGCCGTGCTGGTGTGTCCTGGCGGTGGTTACGGCATCCTGGCGTATGAGCATGAAGGCTCGCAGGTGTGTGACTTCCTCACGAAGCACGGCGTGACGGGCATCTTGCTCAAATACCGCGTGCCAAAACGCGATCCGAAGGATCCTGGTCGTGAGGCCTTGCAGGACGCGCAACGCGCGATGGGCATCATCCGTCATCGCGCCGCGGAATGGGGCCTGAAGCCTGACCGCATCGGCATCCTCGGCTTCTCGGCAGGCGGTCATCTCACGGTGATGACGACGCTGCATGCGAATAAGCGCACCTACACGACTGATCCGGCGCTGGACGTGGATGACGCGACGCCGAACTTCGCGATCCCTGTTTATCCGGCTTACCTCGTGAGCAAAGAAGAGCCAGGGAAGCTGCTCCCTGGCTACGAGGTGACGGCCAAGTCGCCGCCGATGTGTCTGATCCACGCGGGTGACGATCCATGGCCAGCGACTGCCAGCGCCTTGCTCTACCTAGAATACAAGAAACTCAACATCCCCTGCGAGCTGCACATTTACGCCAAAGGTGGTCACGGCTTTGGCATGCGCCAGAGCGGAGGCCCGGTGAACGACTGGCCGAACCGCGTGGCGGAGTGGATGAAGTCGATGAGCTATATTCCTTGAAGCCATGAGCGTAAGCACATCCTCTTCTGCCGCGACTTCCATTTCTGCGCAGGACCGCCATCGCATGGTGGTGGGGGATTTGACGGAAACCGTCTGCCGTTTCCGGCTGGACGGCACGTTCACGTTTGTGAACGAGGTGTTCTGCCGATTTTTCGGCAAGACCGAGGATGAGCTTCTGGGCACGCGCTGGCAGCCCATCCCCGTGGCAGAGGATCTGCCGATGATCGAGGAGAAACTCGGCATGATCACTCCTCAGAACCCGGTGGTGATGATCGAGAACCGTGTTTACGACGGCCAAGGGCAGGTGCGCTGGATGCAGTGTGTGAGCCGCGGTATGTTTGATGAAACGGGCCGTCTGGTCGAGATGCAGGCGGTGGCGCGTGACATCACCGAGCGCGTGCAGGCTGAGCAGAAGCTCAAGGAAAGCCAGCAACGCTGGCGGTTCGCACTGGAAAGCTCGGGCTTCGGCATGTGGGACTGGGATCTGGTGACGAACCAGACGTTCTTCTCGCGGCAATGGAAGTCGATGCTCGGCTATGATGAGCACGAGGTGGCCAATAGCTTCGAGTCCTGGAGGAGCTTGCTGCATCCAGACGACATCAAGATCGCCGAGAATGTCATCGAAAACTATCTCAAGGGACGGGAGAAGGACTACACGGTCGAGTTCCGCATGCGTTGCAAGGATGGCAGTTGGAAATGGGTGCGCAGCCGCGGAAAGGTGATCGAGAGAAACGCGACCGGCATGCCTTTGCGCATGACAGGCACTCATGTGGACATCACGAAGCGCAAGGCGGCCGAGGAACGGGAGGCGCACAGCTTGAAGCTGATCGCCGAAGGCGCACCCGCCAGCGCGGTGCTGGAGGCGATCGCACGCAACGTGGAAGCATCCCACCCAGGCATGCGATGCTGTGTGATGCTCGTGGATGCCTCTGGCGAACATCTGCGACTGAAGAGCGCGCCGGGACTGCCGGAATATGTCCGGCAGGCGATCGACGGGATGCGCGTCTCACCGGATTCCGCCTGCTGCGGGTCGGCGGCGTATTCCGGAATACGTGTGATCTGCCCCGACATGCTGGCGGATGCGCGGATGGAGCCTTTTTACAAAGTGGCGCTGAAGGCTGGCCTGCGCGCCTGCTGGTCGGAACCCATCATCAGCAGCGCCGGAAAAGTGCTCGGCACGCTGGCCTGCTACCACTCCCTCAAACACGAACCGCAGCAGCAGGAGGTCCGGCGAGTGGCCAGCGCCGCGAACCTGGCCGCGCTTGCGATTGAGCGTGAGTGGAAGGAGCATGCCCTGCTCATCAGCGAGGAGCGCTACGCACGCGCCCTGCGCGGCACCACGGACGGCCTGTGGGACTGGAACATCGTCACAGGGGACGTTTATCTCTCCCCTCGATGGAAGCAGATGCTCGGGTTTGTCGAGAACGAGCTGCCCAACAGCCGTGAAAGCGCCTTTCTGTCCCGCTTGCATCCCGATGATGTGCCGAGGGTCCGCGCGATGCGGCAGGAGCATTTTGAAAAGCGCGTTCCTTACCAAGTGGAGCTCCGCCTGATGACGAAGAGCGGGGACTACAGGTGGTTTCTCGCCCGAGGCCAGGCGGAATGGGACGAGAACGGCGAGGCGGTGCGCATGACCGGAACCATTTCGGACATTGAAGCGCGCAAACTGGCCGAGCAGGCGCTGGAGGAGAGCGAGCAACGCTTCCGCGCCGTCTTTGAACTGGCGGCCGTGGGCATCGCGGTGATCGAGACGTCCACCGGTCGTTACCTCGAGGTGAACCAGCGTATGTGCGAGATCAATCATCGCACACGCGAGGAAATGCTTCGTCTGACCTTTATGGACGTGACTCACCCGGACGATCTCAAGGATGATCTGGACCAGATGGAGAAGATGAAGGCGGGAAAGATCAGCAGATTCCAAATGGAGAAGCGTAATGTGGCGCCCGATGGTTCGATCACTTGGATCAACCTCAGTGTCGCGCCCATGTGGCGGCCCGGTGAACCGCCGCTGCGGCACATCGCCGTGGTCAAGGACATCACTGAGCGCAAGCAGGCGGAGTTCAATTACCGGCGCGAACTGGCCTACAACCAAGCCCTGGTGAACCACACGTCGGCGTTCATCGTGGTGATGGACACCGAAGGGCGCTTCGTGCATGCGAACGCGGCCTTCTTCAGCACCATGGGCTATGATGTGAACGAGATCATCGGCAAAACCGCGTGGGAGGCCGGCCTCATGGAGAAAGTGGAGATTGAGCGCTCCAAGCAGCGTTTTCAGCGACTTCTCCGGGGCGAGGACAACCCGACCGCCGACATCCGCCTGCGCACCAAGGACGGCCAGTGGCGCAGCGTGGAGATCCGCAGCACCTCCACCCGCAAACCGGATGGCTCACCGGATCGCATCATCATCACCTGCACGGATGTGACGGAGCGCAACCGGCTGCAGCGCGAGGTGCTGCGCGTCATCGAGCAGGAGCAGGCGCGTGTCGGGCATGACCTTCACGATGGCGTAGGGCAGTCAATGACCGGCATCCTCATCATGATGGAGGCGCTTGAGTCGGAGCTTCAGGGCGAGGCCAGGGAGCATGCGCGGCGCATTTACCAGTTGATGACGGAATCCGTCGCCGAGGTGCGGCGCATGTCCCATGGCCTTTCGCCGACAAGCGTGAAGTACCGCGGCCTCGACGGCGCTCTGAATTTGCTGGCCGAGACGGTGCGCACGAACTTTCGCACGCCATGCGTCTTCGAGCTGGAGCCCGGCGTCTGCATCGGCAGCGAGGACAAGGAGGCGCACCTCTTCCGCATCGCTCAAGAGGCGGTGAACAACGCGCTCCGGCACGGCAAGCCGGCGCATGTCCGTATTTCCCTCAGAAAGGCCGGTGATGGTGAATGCGAGCTTTGTGTGGAAGACGACGGCTCCGGCTTGAAGAAGAACAGGAAAGGGAAGGGGGACGGCATCGGCATGCGTGTGATGGCCTACCGGGCCAATCTCATCGGCGGCAGGCTCAAGGTGGAAAACAAAGGGCGGCGAGGCGTGGTGGTGACCTGCCGCTTTGAATGTGAGCGGAAATGCGAAGCCAAAAAGACGCGGGCTGTGAAGAAAGGCGGAACCAAGAAGCGCAAGACGTGATCACTCCCGCGTGATCAACTCGTCCAGGTTCAGGATGATGCGCGCCGTCGCCACCCAGGCGGCATTTTCGACCGCTGGCATGTTTGTGGCCGCATGACTGCCGAAGGCTGCCTTCGCCTCTTCTGTGGGACCGTTTTTGTAGGTGTAGCGAGATTCTTCGAGCAGCTTTTTCATTGCGGCGAGTTCCTGCGGCGATGGTGGACGCGAAACGCAGAGGCGGAACGCCTGGGTGAGCCGTGTGTCGTCATCTTTGAGCGAGTCATCGGTCAATACGCGTTTCGCGAGCGCCTGCGCGGCTTCGGCGAAGGCTTCCGCGTTCAGCGTGGTCAGGGCTTGCAGCGGCGTGTTCGACACGGTGCGCTTCACGTTGGTCGTGTTGGCGTCAGGGCAGTCAAACGTGGTGAGGTCGGGATGCGGGGCAGTGCGTTTGAAGAAGGTGTACATGCCGCGGCGGTAGCGGTCCTCGTCCTTGCTGGTGGTCCACTTGAAATTGCCGGCGTAGCTCAGCGCGTCGATGCCCTCGGGAATCGGCGGGAAGACACTGGGACCGCCGACTTTCGCGGAAAGCAGGCCGCCGGCGGCGAGGTACAGATCGCGCACGATCTCGCCATCGACGCGGAGGCGGTTTTGACGCCACAGCAGCGAGTTCTTGGGATCGAGTTCCATCACCTTGGGCGGGAGATTGGCAGGAATCGCGCTGCTCTGACGATAAGTGGCCGACATCATGATGGTCTTGAGGATTTTCTTCCGGCTCCAGCCCTGCTTCATGAATTCATCGGCCAGCCAGTCGAGAAGCTCGGGATGAGTGGGCGGCTCGCCGCGCACGCCGAAATCGGCGACGGTGCGAACGAGACCCTCGCCGAACAAACGGGCCCAGATGTGATTCACGGTGACGCGGGGTGTGAGCGGATTGTTTTTACTGACGAGCCATTTCGCCAGATCGAGTCGCGAGGTGCCTTTGAGCGGTGGCAAGGTCGAGAGAGCGGCGGGAGTGACCTCGTCCGCAGGCTGGAGGAAGTCGCCACGGTACAGCAAGTTGGTTTTGCGCGGGTTGTTCACGCGCTGACCGATGACACGCACGTCCATGAGCGGCGGTTTGGGCAGTTTTGCCTCCGCCTCACGCAAGGCATGATCCGCTGCGACGACTTCGGGATCGACTTTCTCCATCCAGGCCCAAAGCGGCATGATCACGACCAGATTCCTGCGCTTCGGCTCTTCGCTGAGAATCTTGCGCACTTCAGGCGGAGCGATGCTGTCCTCGGTTTCCTCGCTGGCGGCGAGCAGGCGCAGATGCCCGATGGTATGCCCGAGCTGCTTGTAGTTTTGCTCCAGCTCGACCACGAGCGTCTCTTCGGGTTTCAGGGTGACGGGCTCGGCGAGTTGAAGGGTGAGCGTGTGCTTTTTTCCTGTGCCGCCGGAGATGGCCCAGCCGGTTTGATCATCCGCGTCGAGCACCTTGTCCGCGGTGAAGGTCTTCTGCTCGAAGTCAGCCTTGGCTGAATGCAGGGTGAGTTCACGCCGGGTCTTGTTTTGCTCCAAGGTGGCGGAGAGCTTCGTGAGTACGAAGTTGCCGTTCTTGTTGAAACCCGGGCCTTGGGATGGCAGCGACGGGTCGGGAAGCACTTCGATTTGCAGGGCGCTGATCGGCTTGGCATGGCCGCGGATGCTCAAGGTGTAGCTGTCGGTCTTCGGTGCCTTGTTTTCGGCCAAAAGCGAGCCGTCGGTTTGTTTCTTGAGCTTCGCGGCCTTTGCCTTCATCTCAACGACGGGCAGCGTTTCGAACTTCTGCACCGCTTTGGCCGCGGCGGCCTTGGCGAGGCGTTCTTTGACCGCTTTTTCCCACTCCGGCAGCTTCACGGGCAGCTCCGCTTTCGCGGCGTCGAGGGCTTTGCGCAACGGGATGAGCTTCTTCACCGCATCGCCGTTCTTTTTCTCGTAATCGGCCCATGCCTCGGGTGAGCTCGGCACCTGGCGGTTTACTTCGTCGCCGTTATTGAAGTAGGCGAAGAGCTGGTAGTATTCCTTCTGCGTGATCTGATCGTATTTGTGCGTGTGGCAGCGCGCGCAGCCGACCGTGAGGCCGAGCCAGACGGTGCCGAGTGTTTCCGTGCGGTCCATGCATGCCTCGATGCGGAACTGCTCCTGATCGGTGCCGCCTTCGGTATTGGTGAGCGTTTGACGGTTGAACGCGGTGGCGACGATCTGCTCGGGCGTTGCGTCGGGAATAAGATCGCCCGCGAGCTGCTCGACGGTGAACTGATCAAACGGCATGTCGTCATTGATGGCGCGGATGACCCAGTCGCGAAAACGCCACGCGTCTGGACGCGGGCGGTCTTTTTCATAGCCGTCGCTGTCGGCGTAACGTGCCATGTCGAGCCAGTGACGGCCCCAGCGCTCGCCGAAGCGCTCGGAGGCCAGCAGACGGTTCAGAAGCGCCTCGTATTTTTGATCGGACCAGGCTGACGCATCGGAGAGGTCGGACAAGGTGGGCGGAAGGCCGAGCAGATCATAGGTGGCGCGTTTGATGAGCGTGATGGGATCGGCCTCGGGAGAGGGTGAAATGCTTTTCTCGGCCAGTTTGGCGCGGATGAACTCATCTATGCCGCCGCCCTTGGGACGAACGACCGGCTTGTAGGCCCAATGCGCCTCGAATTTGGCTCCTTCGGCGATCCATTGGCGGAGGACTTCGATGTCGCGTGTTTTGAGCGGATGTTTCGCACGATGCTTCGGTGGCGGCATCTGCTCCTCAGGATCGTCCGAGGCCATGCGGGCGATCATCTCGCTCTGATCCGGTTTTCCGGGCACGATGCCATGCGCGCCGCTTTTCAGCGCCTTGAGGGCAAGTTCGCGGCTGGTGAGCACGAGTCCGCCTTTCGAGTCATCGGGGCCGTGGCATTCGAGGCAGTGCTCGGCAAAGAGAGGCTGCACATCGCGTGCGAAATCAACAGGCGCGGCCTGAAGACTGGCAACGAGCAGAAGAGTGTGTGTGAAACGCAAAACGGGCATGCGGGTTAAACGCCGCATGCCCGTCTCGTGTTGCGCTCGTGCGCTTCAGGAGATCAATGCTTCAAGAGCCACTCGGTGGTGCGCGGATTGAAGTCGGCGAGGCATTCCCAGTGGAAGGCGTGGCCGGCGTTGTCGTAGAGGTGCAGGTCGGCTCCGGGGATGGCGGCGGCGACTTCCTCGCTCATCCATTTTGGGGTGAAGGTGTCGTTTTTGCCGCCGATGACGAGCGTGGGGCACTTCACGTTCTTGAGCTCGTTGAGCGTGTTGTGCGTGATGGCGGCGGCGCTTTGCGCCTCCATGGCATGCACGGGCTGCGGAGCGGGATTGGTGGCGGCGTCCTTGAGGCCCTGCTGCATGTTGTTCCAGCAGTCGTCGTTGTCGAACCACGGCTTGGTGAAGATGAGCATCTGCACGTAGTGCATGAAGTCCTCGGGGCGCATCGTGGCCTTGCACTTCATGAGGTGCTGCCAGGTGTAGAGGCCAAAGCGGTCCTGGCGAGCCCAGGTGCACATGAGGATCATGCTCTTCACCTTGTCCGGATGGCGCAGGGCGAGTTGCTGAGCGATGACGGAGCCGAGCGAGCATCCAACGACGCGTGCCTGCTTGATGCCGAGCTTGTCCATGAGACCGGCGTAGTCGTCGGCCATCATCGCGGTGGTGTAGGGGCCGGCGGGCTTGTCGGTTTCGCCCACGCCGCGGTTGTCACCGAGGATGCAGCGGAAGTGTTTCTCCCAGGCCTGAGCATGCGCGTCCCACACGCCGCCGGGGGCGGTCACGCCCATGATGCAGACGAGCGGATCACCGCTGCCGCGTTCTTGGTAAAACATTTTGATTCCGTTGGTTTCGACGTGGGGCATGGCTGTGGAGGGTTGGAGTGATGAAGAATGGGAGAGGCGGGGATTTGAGCAGGGGGGCATGAACGCAACAAGCAAAAATCACCTGCCACGCGTCAAAGCACGTGCATCATGGATTACGCACTCATGTCTGAAGCCAGTCAAGCCCCCGCATCATCCTCCACGCCGCCCTGGGAGGCAAAACGTCTGCCGAATCGGCGGGGACTAGCCAGAAAGCTGCTCGCCTGGGGCATTGTCGCCGGACTGGCCGGGGCTGTTTTCTATGCATTGCAACCGCGGCCGGTGGAAGTCGAGGTGGGCGTGGTACAGAATGGACCGCTCACCGTTTACGTGTCCGAGGAGGGAAAAACCCGAGTCCGCAACCGCTATGTCGTGGCCGCGCCGGTGGCGGGAAGCATGCAGCGTGTGGTTTTGAAACCAGGCGACAAGGTCGAGAGCGGCAAAACGGTGCTCACGCGCATCGAGCCGGCGATCTCGCCGCTGCTCGACACTCGTGCCCGCATGCAGGCTCAGGCAAACGTCGATGCGGCGACAGCCGCGCGGAGCCGTGCGAATGAAAACATCGAAATGGCGCGCACGGGCTTGAAATACGCGCAGGCAAATTGGGACCGCATCAAGAACAACACTGACAAGGGCACCGTCAGTGACACGGACCGAGACACCTTTGAGCGTGAGGCGGAGATGAAGGCGCGCGAGGTTCGCTCGGCGGAGTTTGCGCTGCAGGTGGCGGATTATGAGCTGGCGCAGGCGAAAGCGGCGCTGCTGCAGATCGAGAAACCGGCCGAAGGGGGCGCGTCGATCGATGTGCGCGCCCCGGTGAATGGCGTTGTTCTGCGCGTGCAGCAGGAAAGCGCCACCATCGTGGCACCAGGCGCACCCATCCTCGAAATCGGCGATCCCACTGACCTGGAGATCGAGGCGGAGATCCTGTCGCGTGACGCGGTGGCGATCCAGCTTGGGGCGGAGGTGACGGTCGAGCAATGGGGCGGAGATGAGCCTGCGAAGGCACGCGTGCGCCGCGTCGAACCGGCCGCGTTTACCAAGGTTTCGGCGCTTGGCGTGGAGGAGCAGAGGGTGCTGGTGCTTAGCGATTTCGTGGCGCAGACTTCGGCGTTGAAATCCCTGGGCGACCGCTACCGAGTGGAGGTGCGCGTGGCGGTGTGGCACAGCGACAAAACTCTTCTGGTTCCGTCCGGCGCTTTGTTCCGTGAAGGCAGCGAGTGGAAGACGTTTCTATTTGATAATGGCAACGCCAAGGTGGTCACGGTGAAAGCCGGACGCACCGACGGCAAGCTCACCCAGGTGCTAGAGGGCCTCAAAGCGGGCGACGAAGTGCTCATGCATCCGCCGGACACGGTGAAGGACGGCAGCGATGTCGTGAAGCGTGACGAGGTAAAATAAAAAAGGCGGCCCCTTGCGAGGCCGCCTTGGGAGAGATGGATGCGGACGAGAGCGTCCGTGCTCCATTTTAGACCTTCCACTCGCCGCGGTAGTCACGGGTGAGCCATTTGGCGTCGCCGCCGCTGGTATACTCGTGCTTCTCGGGGTTCCACTTCTGGGTGCCGCCGTGGTAATAGGCTTGGTTCATGAGGTGGCAGGAGATGACGGTGCTGGCACCGATGGCGACGTCGCAGATCGGACGGTTGCGGCTCTTGATGCAGTCCAGCCAGTCCTGGTGATGATTGGGAGAATTGTAGAGCTTCACTTTCGCGTCGGCGAGGAAGGTGCGCTCCGCCATGATGACCTCGCGGTCGAGGCTGGTGCCCTTGGTGTCCTTGCCGAGGAATTCGTGCACGACCTTGCCGCCCATGACGAGCTTGAACTTGCCGCGGTTGACGTGAACCTCGCCGCTTTCGCCGTAGAAGGACACGCCGAAGCCGTTGTTGACATGGGTGAGCGGGATGCCGCTGGCATAGACGAGTTTCGCGCCCTCCTTGGCCTCATCGTGCTTCTCAGGGGCGATGATCTCGACCGGTCCTTTCTCATCTTCGCCGAGACCCCACTGGGCGATGTCGATGTGATGCGCGCCCCAGTCGGTGACCATGCCGCCGCCGTATTCGCGGGTCATTCGCCAGGCGGGGAAGTGATTGTGGACGCCACGGGGGCTGAGCACGCTGCTGTAAGGGGCGAGCGGGGCCGGGCCGCACCACAGGTTCCAATCGAGGCCGGGCTCCATGGGCTCTTCCTTGTTCGCGTTCGGCTTGGCGGGGGACCCGAACTGGGTTTCGACGCGCTGGATCTTGCCAATGACGCCGTTCCGCACTAGCTCGCAGGCGACACGGAACTCCTTGCTGGAACGCTGCTGGGAGCCGGTCTGGAGGATTTGTTTGCTGCCACGGACGGCATTGATGAGGGTGATGGCCTCGTGGATGTTGTGGGTGAGCGGCTTCTCGCAATAAACATCCTTGCCAGCGTTGATGGCGGCGATGGAGACGATGGTGTGCCAGTGGTCCGGCGTGGCGATGACGACGGCGTCGATGTCCTTGCGGGCGAGCAGCTCGCGGAAGTCATTGTAGGCCTCGCAACCCTTGAAGGTGGTGTCTTGGTCCTTGCTGTAGCGATCGGTGACGGTCTTCTTCGCGTTTTCGCGGCGGGTGGTGTCCACATCGCAGACGGCGACGACCTGGACTTCCTTGCGGCCGAGGAAGTTGTTGAGGTGGCCGCTGTTCATCTTGCCATTGCCGATGAAGCCGAGCGTCAGGCGCTTGCTGGGAGCGGTGTCGGCGCTCCAGACGCGGGAAGGAAGGATGAACGGCGCGGAGACGCCTGCGGCGGCGGCGCGGATGAAGTGACGGCGGGAAGACGCGGTTTGCATGGTCGTGGTGGTGGGTGGAATTTGAGGTTGAACCATTACTTGCCTCCTGCCAAGTCTCTTGCACTCGGAGTTTGCGTGGCTATCCGACAGACATGGAGTTCTCAAACCAGCGCCTGGGGCAGTTGATCATCGTTTCCGGGCCTTCGGGCACCGGTAAGACGACGCTCGCGCGAAAAGTCTGCGATCGCGGCGAGGCGGTGTTCTCCGTTTCCTGCACCACGCGTGCGCCAAGGGCAGGGGAGGTGGACGGGAAGGACTATTTCTTTCTTACTGAAGCCGATTTCCTCGCCCGCGTGGAGCGTGGCGAGCTGTTTGAGCACGCCCGCGTGCATGGGCGGCTCTACGGCACGCTGAAGAGCTACGTTTATGAAAATCTGAAGCGTGGCGTGGACGTGATCATGGACATCGATGTGCAGGGCGCGGCGCAGGTGCGCGCCTGCGAGGACGAACTCGTGAAACGCTGCCTGCTGGACATCTTCGTGATGCCCCCGAGCCTCGATGAACTGCGCACTCGTCTGTCAGGCCGCGCCACGGAGGACGCGGCGGCGTTTGAGCTGCGCATGCAGAACGCTGCGGCGGAAATGGAGCACTGGCGTGCCTACGGCCACGTGTTGGTCAGCGGTTCACGCGAGGATGACGCGCGGCGCTTTGACGCGATCCTCGAAGCGGGCAGGATGCGGACGAGTTTGATGTGATCAGGTCATCAAACCGGCGTCTTTGAGCGCGGGGAACTGTGAGCGCCAATCGCGAACGATTTGGGAATCGATTTGAGCACTGAGGACGCGTTCCTGCTCGCCCGCGTCGGCGATGATGACACCATGAGGATCGACGATGAGGCTGCGGCCGTTGTAGCTGAACTGCGGATCGCTGCCGTAGCGGTTCACACCGATGACGTAGGCCTGGTTTTCGATGGCACGGGCCTGGAGCAGCGTGATCCAGTGCAGGAAGCGCCTCACCGGCCAGGCTGCGATGTAAACAAGCACCTCAGCCCCGGCGCGCACCGCCTCGCGGGCCAGTTCGGGGAAGCGCAGGTCGTAACAGATGAGCGGGGCGATCTTGAGCCCCTGCCATTCGAAGACGTTCACGTTCGTGCCCGCCTGGTGCACCTGGTCCTCGCCCCCCAGGCTGAAGGGGCGGTTTTTCGTGTAGCGGGTGAACAGCGTGCCGTCGGGCGCGATGGCGAGGGATTGATTCCATCCCCGGCCGCCGGCTGTTTTTGTGACGAGGCCCCCAATGACGCAGCTTTGGTGCAGCGCGGCGATCTCGCGCAAAAACTGCTCAGTGGGCCCGCTTTCCGGCTCGGCGGTGACAGAGAGGTTCATGCTGAAGCCGGTGGAGAACATCTCCGGCAACACGATCAGCGAGCCCGGCTGCGGTGCGGCCCCGGCGATCAGTTTCCGCGCCTTCGCATGATTTGCGGCAGGATCTTCCCAGATGGAGTCAAGTTGGACGAGATGCACGTTCATAGGCGTTCAGGCTTGGCACCGGGGCTGAGGCGTTTGGAGGTTTCCGGGTCGCTGGTGCGGGCGCGGACGGTGATGAAGCCGCTGGCGGAGAGGATGGCGAGGCCGCAGACGATGGCGAAGGTGTCGAAGGACATAATTTTGACCATGGCGAAGCCCAGGGAAGGTGCGATGAGCCCGCGCATGCCGGTGAGGAAGGTGTGGACGCTCATGTATTCGGCGACGGCGTGCTTGGGGGCGAGCTTGGTGACCCAGAGCGCCCAGGTGACGTTGCCGCCGGCGTTTGCCATGCCCCACATGGCCATGCCGAAGGTCCACCAGCCGATGCCGTGGCCGAGGTAGAAGCACAGGATGCCGCCGGCGAAGAAGACATTTAAAACGGCGCGGACGGTGAAGAGATGGAAGCGGTCATAAACGAGGCCCCAGGGATACGAAAAGATCACGCGGGCGAGGACGGGCACGACGCCGGTGATCCAGGCGACTTCGAACTCGGGCAGGTTGATGCCGTGGCGCGGATTGGCGAGGTATTCGACGAAGAGGCTGCACGCGGCGAGGTTGCCGACGCCCATGATCATCCAGGAGATGAGCAGCGTGCGGAAGTCGTGGTCCTCCCGGATCCAGCGCATGGAACTCCACAGGCTGGTGCTTGAGTTTTCCGGCGCCTCCCAAGGGGTGGCGGGCAGGCCATAAGTCCAGAACCCAGAGATGAAGCCGCTCGCCGAGAAGGCCCAGAGGAGCCAGGAGTAGGAATCGAGATTCCAGCCGAGCATTTTGCCCCCCGCGAAGCCAAAGCAGACGGCGGCGGCGGCGCGTGTGACGCCGGTGACGGCGTAAAGCATTCCACGCATGTGCGCGGGATAATTGATGCGGTAGATCTGCGTCATCAGCGGGATCTGCATGGAGAGGCAGAACAAACCGAGGCTGAGGCCGGCAACATAGAGCAGAGGGTCATGCGGAAAGGCGGCGGAGACGGTCATGAAGGCACCGCCGAGCATCTGCACCTTTGCCGCCGTGCGCGGGATGGTGCTTTTGGCCCGCAGGAGCAGCGGAACGACGAACAAACTGGCAACCATGCCGCCGCTGGTGGCGCTGAGGAAGACGGACTTTGCCACATCGCCCATGTGGAAGACACGAACGGCGAGGAGCATGCCGAAGGTGGCGGTGAGCGTGTCGATGACGCCCGAGGGCAGCGAGCGCCAGAGCTCGTTGCGGAAGGTGCGGCGGGTGGCGGCGTGTTCGCTCACAGGCGGGCTATTCGCATGCAAGAAGAAGCGCGTCCAGCCCGGAGGCGGGGACGCGCTTGCGATTGTCGAAGAGGTCTAGGCCGGAGCAGGATCAGGCGGCTTTTTTGGCCTTCTTCGCGGCAGGTGCTTTTGCGGGAGCTTCCTTGGCGGCGGGCTTTTTCACGAGCTTCGGCGCGGGCATCGGGACGATGGTGAGCCACTCCTGGCAATGCAGCCAGTTGTCGGAGCCTTCGTCACGGAGGTAGTCGGTGTCGGCGATCAAACCACGCTTTTGGAAGTCGATGATTTCCTTTTTGGTGAAGGGGCCGAATTCTACGAAGGAGCGGCTGAGGTAAACGAGGTCTTTCATGGGTGTTTTTTGGATATGGGGTTCAGATTTGGGGTGCTGGGGCATTACACCAGATGAGATGTGGAACAAGCAGCAATCTTGCCACAGTTCCACGCAATGTGGTCGGTAAGGAAGGTGTGCCTTTTTTGTGTCCAGAAGGCATGGGCGCTTGCGGCATCCGCGAGCGGCCTCTAGTTTATATGACAAGTAATGATTATTTGCCTCGAATCGTCGATCCTCGGTGGGTACCTCTCCAATGAAGTGCCCGGCTTGGTGACAGGTGTGTTGCATCTGGCGGGCCAGAGCCAGCCGGTGCGTGTGGAACTTGTGGGAAACTTCCTGCGGGACATCGCCGGCTGTCGTGTGGACTTTCATAACCCGCTGCTACAGGCGAATGAGGAGCATGTGGGGGCGGTGGCACCGCTTCAGCATGGTTACAGCGGCTTGATGACGGCGTCTTATCGCGTCGCGAAACTGCCAAGACGCCGGGCGGCCCAGTCGGGAGCCTTGCTGACCCTACCGGTGCCGCCGGGATTGAAGAATCTGCTGTTTTTCGAGTGGTTCAATCAGGACCACCAGCGCATCCTGATCCAGTCCTGGCATTTGCAGTTGCGTGTTTCCGCGCCGCGCTGGCAGTTGACCAAGGAGGAGGAGGCCGCCCTGCTGCGGCAGAACCGCGCCCGGCGGAAGCATTTCCTTTTGGGCAGCAAGCGAAACACGAAGTCGGCCGATGCTCTGCACAGCCCGGGTTTTGATGATCCCTTCCAGCCGGTGAAGCCGGGCAGCGATCCCTTCGGTGCGGTGCAGAACGACCCCGCCTCCGGCGCACCGAGGAAGCCCGCACGTCCTGGGCGCGAGGAGCGTGATCCAGCGGAGCGATCCGCCGCGCTGGCGAAGGAACTGAGGCGTTTTCAAGGGTTGCTCGTCTTCAATGAGGAGGTGCGCACGCGACCGGCGGTGCTGCGGCTGCTTTCCACCGTGGCTGATCTGGCCGCGCACTTGATTCATGTCCTGCGGCAGTTCACCGGTCAGGAGAAAAGCCAGTGGCAATTTCTCGTCGTCGATCTGGAGCAGAGCCTTCCATTGTTCGCGGCAGCTTTGAACGCCACGGACAAGCTGGTGCAGCAAAATCCTGACGGTGCGGACATGGAGTGGCTCTCAGGCGTGCAGGCGAGCCTGCTGAACATCGAGCTGCGCATGCGGGAGTTGCTGGGGTTGCTGCGTTGATCGCGCGCAGGGTTGATCCGTGCGGAGCTTGCGTCTAGCATGCGGGATCATGCGTCTTTCCCATTTTGCCGTGGCTCTCACAGTCATCCTGCTCGCCATCACAAGTTATCTGGCGTGGGAGGCTCAGGAGGAGGCCCAGGGGGCCCGAAGAGAGCTCGAACTCGTTCGCAAGCAGCAGGCTGTGCGCGAGATGGCCATGCCTGCGAAGCCCACCACGGTCGCCACCCTGCCACCAGTTCCGGAATCGCCGCCGGCGGCGGTCCCCGCCGCGCCTCCGCTGGCCGGGAGCGGGCTGATGCCCGGCGCGCCCGCCACGCAGCCCTCAGCGGCGCCTGCTGCGGCTCCCTTGACGGCGCTTCAGAAGCAGCTTCTCGGCATGCCCACGATGGCGAAGGTGATCGAGATTCACAACGACCAAGGATTTGCCGTCATAAACGCAGGCAAGGACAAAGAACTGACCAAAGGCATGAAGTTCGATGTGCGTCGTGGCGATGGCCTGGTGGGCCGTGTGATCGTGGGAGACACCATCGAGGCTTCGGAAGCGGTCGTGGACATCGACACCTCGGCCAGCCTGCCAGGCGTAACCATTGAGGCGGGTGACGAACTGATCCTGCCTGTTCGGAAATAAGCACCGCCTCCGATGCAGCGTGAACGTCTCGATCTCGCCCTTGTGAAGCTCGGGGTCGTGCCTTCGCGGGAACAGGCGAAGCGGCTCATCATGGCGGGCGAGGTCAGCGTGATGGGCCGGCGTATCACCCAGCCCGGCTGGCTGGTGAAGGAACGGGAACAGATCGTCGTGCGCGAGCGTCCGAAATATGTTAGCCGCGGAGGATTGAAGCTCGAAGGAGCGCTGAACCACTTCGGGATCGATGTCACAGGCATGAAAGCGCTCGATGTCGGTGCTTCCACGGGAGGATTCACGGATTGCCTCCTGCAAAGGGGAGCCGTGAAGGTCTTCGCTTACGATGTGGGAACCAATCAGCTCGCCTGGAAGCTGCGCAGCGACCCCCGGGTGGTTTCACGGGAGCAGTTCAACCTGCGCCACATGAAACGTGAAGATGTGGGAGAGGATGTGGATATCCTCGTGGCCGACTTGTCCTTTATCTCCCTCACCCTGGTGTTGCCCGCCGCTTTGCAGGTGCTGCGCGCCGGCGGGCATGCCGTGGTTCTGATCAAGCCCCAGTTCGAGCTCTCCCGGGAGGAAATCGGCAAGGGGGGCATCGTGCGGGAGCCGGATCTGCATGCCAAGGCATGCGCGCGCATCGAGGAATTCGTGCGTTCACAGGCCCAGCTTCAGTGGCAGGGCTTGATCGAGTCACCAATCCAAGGAACGGATGGGAATCGTGAGTTCCTGGCTTGGTTCCGGGTTTTGGACTGAGCCTCAGAGGCACGAGGGAAGGGGAGTAAATCGGACCGAGGCGGAAAACCGAAATTTCAAAGGCGGAATTGTCATTTTGGATTCTCCAAACTGTGGCAAAGCGCAAAATTGTGAGTTTTTGGCTTGCAACAATGCGATAATTATCATAATTTACAATCATTGGAACAAACGTTCATGAAAATACCAACGCGCCATTCTCGCCACCACTCCGGCTTCAGCCTCTTTGAAGTCCTGATGTTCTTGGCTGTGCTTGGGGTCATTCTAGGAATCTCGGTTCCCATGTTTAGCCAAAACGACGCGATCTATGCTGCTCGTGATCGTCGCAATGCCCAAGAACTCTCTTCCACCTGCACCATGGCCCAAGCCGCCGGACTGGACTTTGTCCAAGGGGAAAGTGTGCTTGAAACAGTGCGCGCCGTCGTCCGTGGCGGCATGCCGCTTCAGGGTGCGATGAAAGGACGGCTGTTTGTGGTTCCTGGGCTGAGCGAAGAAGACATCAAAGGTGCCGCCAAATACCTGCGGATCGTAAACGGTGAACTGCGCTACAGCAGCAGCGAGATAGCTCATCGGACGGGAGATCAAAAGATGTGATTCCAGTTGCGCTCTTTGAGCGAATTGTGAGCCATGCGCGGAGGCGGGTTTGTCCGCGCAACGTTGACCGTGTGTTTTGTCTTGCCTGTCAGCGGCGTTTCCACCAGCATGCGGTTTCATGAACTCCGCCTTCATCAAAAAGAACTGGTATCTCCTCACCCCGGCCGCCATCCTGCTCATCCCGGCGCTGATGGTCTTGTATTGCAGCGTGAACTACGGCTACAGCATCTCCGAGTCGATGAAGGCTGTGAGGCACTTTGGCTCCACCAGCACGCGTTACGCGCAGGGATTCACCGAGCGGAAGTTCAAAATGGTGCGCGTCGGCATGGACGGCCGCTCCGTTTACAACACCATCAAAAATCCCATGGAGCGCAACATGCCCGAGGACACCGAGTGGCGTTACAGCCTGCCCGGCAGCGGCGCGGAGCACTTCCACGAGCGCACCATCATCCTCGAAAAAGACAAGAGCGGCATCCCGCGTGTGAAGCAGAAGATCAGCCGCTTTCACACGCCGGATTGATTCGGGCGTGAATCACGCGAGATTGGCGTATCACACTCATGAGCCACCCCATCACGAAGTTCCTGCTCAAAACCGGCCTCGTCGCCCCTCTCCTGCTGTTGCTGGCCTCGTGTCAAAACTCCGGGCACATCAAAGGCCTGCCGAAAAACCTGCCTGTCATCAATCTCCACGGCTCTGCCAGCACGCCGCCGCACAGCATGGCGCACAAAGATTACCCGTTCGCGGACAACGGTGACTACAAGACCGACTGGGCGTCCGAGGGCGGACAGGGGGCTGGCATGGACTACTCATCGTGGCGCACATCGCATGGAGGAGCGGCGACGCGCGGTTCGCGTGGCTCCAAGGGCAAATCCGGCTCCAAGTCCAAATCCTCGGGCAAGGGCGGCTCCTACACCATCAAGAGTGGCGACACGCTCGGCACCATCGCTCGCAAGAACGGTACCACCGTCGCCAAACTGAAGGCCGCCAACGGCCTGAAGTCCGACCTCATCCGCGCCGGCAAAACGCTCAAGATTCCCAAGTGATCCGACTCGCCTGCATCGTGTTGGCCGCGCTGGCGCTGCCCGCCGTGCCGGCCGCCTCTCAAACGCTGCGCTTCTCCACCGTCGTCATCGACGCGGGTCACGGCGGCAAGGATGGTGGCTCCGTCTGGAACGGGTTGATTGAAAAACGGCTCTGCCTTGATGTCGCCAAGCGTGTCGAGGCCGGGTTGAAATCCCGTGGCCTCAAAACGGTCATGACACGCCGCACGGACACGTTTGTTGAACTCGACCAGCGCGCGCGCATCGCCAACCGCGTGCCTTCATCGGTCTTTGTCAGCATTCACTTCAACGGCAGCCGAAAAACCATCATCTCCGGCGGCGAGACCTACTATCGCAGTCCGCGTGGCAAAATTCTCGCCAGCGCGATCAGCCGCAGCATCAAAAGCAAGGTTCCCGGTGGGTCGCGCGGCATTTTCGACGCGGATTACAAGGTGCTGCGAGAAACCCAAATGCCCGCCGTGCTCGTCGAATGCGGCTACATCAGCAACAAGCGCGAGGCCGCGCGCTGCGCAGATCCCGCTCATCGCCAGAAGCTAGCCGACGCTATTGTCAGCGGACTTCTCGCCGTGCGGGCTCGCTGAGCGTCCTGGTTTTCATTTCTTTTGAAAATCAGACATGATGAAGCCTTGGCCCGCTATTTGACGAACCTCCCGCCGTGGTCGAAACGTTAATTCAATCAATGTCAGCCACCGCAACCAGCGCCAGCAACCCCGTCTTCCCGTTTCATCTCGTGCGAGCGGATCTGGAGCACGTCGAGGCGGCCATTCTTGACCAGGCGCGCGCCTTTGACCCCGGCGTCGAGGGTTATGTGAGCTATGTCTGCAAAACCTCCGGCAAGCGCATACGCCCCGCGCTCGCCGTGCTCGCCGGAGGCGCCACCGGCGGCACGCATGAGGGGCACACGCGCCTATCCGTCATCCTTGAACTCGTCCACATCGCCTCGCTCGTTCATGACGACATCATGGACGGAGCGGACATCCGCCGCGCAGTGCCCACCGCCGTCGCGAAATGGGGCAGCAGCCTCAGCGTGCTGCTTGGCGACAGTCTTTTCGCCTACGCATTGGAACTGGCGACCGAGTTTGATGACACCCATGTCTGCCGCACCATTGCACGCGCCTCGCGGGATGTGTGTTCCGGAGAAATCCTGCAAACACAGCGCCGTTTCGACCTGAATCTATCCGTCGCCGATTATCTCAAGATGATCGAGATGAAGACCGCCGCGCTCTTCGCAGCCGCCAGCGAGCTCGGTGCGCGCCTCAATCATCAGTCCGAGGCCGTTCAGCGCTCCTTGCGCGATTACGGTCTCAAGCTCGGCACCGCATACCAAATCTACGACGACTGCCTCGACCTCGTGGGCGATGAAAAAACCGTCGGCAAGACTCTGCGCACCGATCTCGCGCGTGGAAAGCTCACGCTGCCCATTCTTTACCTCCTCGAAAGCGCCACTGACGCCCAGAAGCAAAAGCTCAGCCGCATGCTGCTCAAGGGCGAGCCGATGGACACCTCCATCCTCGCCGGCATCGCCGATTACGACGGCGCTGTCGAGCGGGCGGTGAAGTTCGCCCAGGATATGCTGCTTTCTGCCCGCGCCGATCTGATCGGCCTTCCCGCCACGCCGCACAAACAGGCGCTCGAGGACATCGTCGGCTATCTGCACGGCCTTCTCGATCAGTGCCGGGCTATTCATTGAGCCTTGCCGAAATCGGCCGGCCTGTGTCAGACTGCGCGGACCATTTCTCGCATGTCCCACCGCATTCACGACATCCCGGAGAACGACCGCCCGCGCGAACGCCTGCTGCGCCTCGGCCCCCAGGCGCTTTCCGATGCCGAACTGCTCGCACTTTTCATCAACACCGGCACAAAAGGCGAGAATGCCCTCCAAATCGGCGAACGCATGCTCCGTGACTATGGTTCCATCCGCGATCTCTCACGACTCGAACCGGCCGTGTTGACTGAAATCAAAGCTCTGGGCCCCGCCAAGGCCGCGAAGCTCGCCGCCGCGTTTGAGCTCGGCCGCCGTGCGCGCGAGGCATCCAAACCTGACATCGTGCTCGATCACCCGCGCGCGGTTTATGACTTCATCGGCCCTGAAATGCAGGCGCTCGGCTACGAGTCGGTGCGGCTCATTCTACTCACCACCAAGCTCACGCTCATGCGCTGCGAGGAAATTTTTCGCGGCAGCATCAATGAAAGCACCGCCGCTCCGCGCGACCTCATTCGCAAGGCGCTTGTTCATAACGCCCACGCGTTCATTCTCGTCCACAATCACCCCAGCGGCGATCCCGCGCCCAGTGATGCCGACCGCCGTCTCACCCGCCGTCTCCGTGATGCCGCGGAGACGATGGGCGTGATCCTTCAGGACCACCTCGTCATCGGCACGCCCTCCGAATCACGCGCGCAGCCCTATTTCAGCTTCCGCGAGCACGGACTGCTGTGAACGGGTTTCACCACTTGTTGGCCTGGATGACGTCTTTTTCGCCTTTGAGGTAGTTCACCAGGTTCAAGGTCGCGCGCATGGCCTGGCGCGGAACACTTTCATAGGTGCGGGAGCCGATGTGGGGGGTGATGAGGGCCTTCGGGTGCTTCAGCAGCGGGTGGTCAGCGGGCGGCGGCTCTTCATCGAGCACGTCCGTGGCGTAGCCTCCCACCTGGCCGCTTTCGAGCGCGGCGATCATGTCCTGCATGTGAACGAGCTCGGCGCGCGAGGTGTTGACGACCAGCAGGCCCTTTTTCGCGAGGCCGATGCGTTTCGCATTCACGAGGTGGCGTGTGCTCTCGCTCAGATTCGCGTGCAGGCTCAGCACATCGAGGTGCGGCAGCATGGTTTCGATGCTCTCGTGCTGGGTGATGGCAAACTCGTCGGCGAAGGCCTTCGGCCAGTATTGCGGCAGGTCCATGGCGTGAATCTTCATGCCGAAGGCCGACGCTCGACGCGCCACCTCCTGGCCGATGCGGCCGAGGCCGACGATGCCGATGGTCTTATTCCAGATCTCGTGGCCGGTGACGCGCTTCCACTGTCCGTTGCGCACCGCGTTGGCGGAATCGACCAGATTACGCACGAGCGCCAGCAGCAGGCAGAAGGTGTGCTCGGCGACGGTGGTGTGATTGACGCCGGGTGTGAAGAGCACGGGCAGCTTCTTCTCCGTGCAGGCGGCGACGTCGATCTTGTCCAGCCCGATGCCGTATTTCGAGATCACGCGCAGACGGGGCAGCGACTTGTCGAGCACGGCCAGGGTGATTTCGTCGTCACCGCAGAGGAAGGCGTCAAACTGACCGGCCAGCTCCAGCATGCGGCTCTCCGGCAGTGGTCCTCGCTCGCGGTGGATCTCAAAGCCCTGCGCCTCCAGCAGCGCATGGTGGTCGCCGGGGGTGTCTTGATAGCTGGTGGTGGTGAGAAGGACGCGCATGGCAAATTCGAGGTTGGGAATTCGGGAATCGGAACTAGATGAGAAGCATGGGACAGGACGAAATCGAGCGCAACATGGGCGTGCAGCCTCTGGATGCCATCATGACCACGCACGGGCTGGGGAACCACGATCTGGTGGCCGCCAGCACGGAGCCGATGACGCACAAGGCCGTCCAACGCGCCCGCAAGGGCCGCCGGCTGACGAAGCACATGAAGCAGCGCATGGCCGACGCGCTGAACCGTGCCGTGAAGCTCCGGGACAGCGAGAGCGGGCAGGCGTGGGGTGTGAAGGATCTGTTCACGTATTGACGGTGTGGCAGATCAGATAGCCCCTGGTGCAATCAAGAGTCTTGTCCCTGCGTTTCCAAGCCATTAGCCTCCTCCATCATGTCTGACACCATTTCCGACCGCCGTTTTGTCACTGCTGCTGAAAAAGTGGACTTTCTCTCCCCGTGGACGCTCGAGGAGTGGCTGTGCCGCGGCGACATCGTGAACAACGAGCATCTCATGATGGTGCGTGCGAACATGGAGCCGGGCCGCAGCCATCCCTTCCACTCGCATCCGACGCGGGAGGAGCTGATTTACGTCATTTCTGGCAAGGCTGAGCAGTGGGTCGGCCAACAGAAGAAAATCCTCGGCCCGGGTGACATGGCGTTCATCCCGATGGGTGAAGTGCATGGCACATGGAACGCGGGAGATGAGATGCTGGTGTTCCTGGCGATCCTCTCACCCGCGAAGGCGGATGAGCCGGGGATCGTCGATCACAGCCAGGAAGAGCCGTGGAAGTCGCTGCGGGCGGCCTGAGCTACTTCTCCCGCATTTCTCTGCGCAAGTCCGTCATGCCATCGCGCAGGGCAAAGAGTTCGGCGCGAAATTCTTCGAGCAGATTGGAGCGTCCCTGCCAGGCAGAGGATTCTTTGAGCTCGTTCAAGGCGGAGAGAGCTTCGTTGGCCCAGTTCAGGCAGCGGCGCAGGATGGCGAGAACGTAGCCCTTGTTGCGCGAGCCGGCAAAGCCGCGCATGCCGAGCGCGCCGGCCAGCTTGCCGCTGATGTTCATCGTGTTACGTATGAAACGGTCGAGCGCTGTGTTGCCGTCGCTGGTCTCGGCATTCTCCTCGCGCTCGTCGTCGAGCTCTGTCATGAGGCGAAGGAGGAGGTCGTGGGAGCGTTTTTGCAGCGGGTGGCTTTCCGGGCTGTCCTCGTCGATGAAGACGTCCTCATCGTCGTCCGCGGTGCCGAACTCCCCGGACGGCGCGACGTCCTGCCATGAGTCATCATCGTCGGCATCGGGCTTTTCGCCGGTATCACCGCCGAGCATATGGTCCCAGCCCATGACAAAGGAGACGCGGTCGTCGTCGAGACCGTCCTCGCCGTATTTTTCGAGGGCTTCGAGGTGGGCGTCGGTAAGACGGTCGGATTGTTTGAGGGATTCTTCCCAAGACTCCTCGCTGTCGTCGAATTCCTCGTCGTCATCGTCATTTTTCGGCTCGGGGCGCTGGATGATGCCTGCCAGCCAGCCGCGCATGGCGTGAAGGTTGGTCATCTTTTGCGCCTCCTCTTGCGCCTCGTCCATTTCCCAGAGCCATTCGGAGATGCCGAGCTGGAAATCGGCGCTCTCGATGACGACGCGTCCGTTTTCCTCGGAAAACCATTCGAGGTAGAGCGCGTTACGCCACTCGGAGGGGGCTTCCTGAATGCGGTCCTCGTCGTAGGCTGCGAGCCATTCCTCTTCGGGCACGGTGAAGACCTTTACTTTGCGGGAGGCGGTGATGTCGCCGACGTAGCCTTTCTGTTTCGGCTGGAGCGCGTCGGCGGCGGGCTGCGGGGCCGGTTTGGGATTGGTGAAGGTGACCTTGCAGCCGGCGACATCACGCCAGGCATTGCCGCGCAGGTCGATGACGACGGGTTCGTCACGCCCGACGAGCCAGATCTTTCCGCGCACGTTTTCGCGGGTGGTGTTGTCGATTTCGCCACGGATGACGGCGGTGTCCAGACGCAAGGCCATGATCGCATGAGAGCGCGGGCGGGACCGTGATGTCAAGAACGGCGGCATTGGAACGCCGCGCCGTCGAGGGATTTGAAGTGTGTTCCCCGGCTTGACTCGCCACGCTGGCTCGCTTGAGGTTGCCCACCCTTGTCATGGAACTGATTTCGATCGTTGAAGCCCTTCTTTTTGCCTCCCAGGAACCGCTGGGCGTGCCGCAGATGTGCGCCGCTGTCAAAGAAACGGCGAAGGACATCCTGCAGTCGGCCGCCGAGTCAGCCGCGGGTGGTGAAGGCGCTCTCGAAAGCCCGCAGATTCCGGAATGGGTGGCTCCGCTGGCGGAAACGACCGAGGAGCAGGTGCGCGCGATCTTGGATGAGCTGATCGCCCGCTACGAAGCGGAGAAGCATGCCTTCACGCTCGTCGAACGTGCGAACGGATGGCGCATCGCCGCCCGTGGCGAGTATGCGGAGTGGTGCCGTGCGTTGTATCCGGGCAAAAAGATCCAGCGACTCAGCCAGCCGGCGCTCGAAACGCTTGCGATCATCGCCTACCGCCAGCCGATCACCAAGGCGGGCGTCGAAGCAGTCCGCGGTGTTTCGGTGGATGCGATGGTGCAGATGCTCATCGACCGCGGTCTGGTGAAAATCGAAGGACGTGCCGATCTTCCCGGTCGTCCGCTGCTTTACGGCACCACCGAGGCGTTTCTCGACTACTTCGGCGTGCGCAGCCTCGACGACATGCCGAACGCGTCCGAACTGCGCCGTGTCAAGCTGCCTGCCGCGGATGAACAAGCAGCGGCGAACAGCGAGCAGCCGCATGAGCAGCAGCTTTCGCTCGCGCCTGTCGCCGCGGCCGAGGAAGCCGTGTCTGAAACGGTATCTGCCGAAGCCTGAATCCCCACTCTGCGGTCATGTCCCTCGAAGAAGTCCGCAAGAAGATCGACAGCATCGACCAGCAGCTTCTCCGTCTGCTGAACGAGCGGGCGGAGCTGGTGCATGCCGTCGGTGAAATCAAGCGCAAGGACGATCTCGACATCTATGTGCCTGGCCGCGAGGACCAGCTTCTGCGCAAGCTGGCGGAGCTGAACCGCGCGCAAAAGGGAAGACTCACCGAGCGCGCCATCCGCGCGATTTTCCGCGAGATCATGAGCGCGGCGCTGGCACTGGAGGACAGCCTTAAGATCGCCTACCTCGGCCCTGCCGGCTCTTGGACGCATCAGGCCGCGGTTAACAAATTCGGCCACTGTGTCGAATACCTCGCGGAGGCGAGCACGGAGGGCGTTTTCGGCCGTGTGGCGTCCCAAGCCGCCGATTATGGCGTGCTGCCCATCGAGCACTCGACGGAAGGCGCGGTAAGTCACACGCTCGACCATCTCGCCGATAGTTCGTTGCAGATTTACGCGGAGATTCTGTGGAAAGCCGATGCCGCCGTGATGGCGCAGGGCGCTAACGCCACGATCACGGAGATTCACGGTTGCGCGCAGATGCTCGCGCATTGCCGTCCGTGGCTGGCACAGAGTTTTCCCGGCGCCAAGCTGTTGGAATCTGCAAGCACCAGCGCGGCGGCCACGCTCGCCGCGCAGAATGCCGGCATCGCCGCGTTGGGTACTCCTCTAGGCGCCGAACTGCATGGTTTGCGCGTGATTGCCACTTCTCCGCGCGAATACGCCACCCAGACGCGCTTCATCATTCTCGGTCGCCGCTCCGGGCCGCCATCCGGCAACGACAACACGATGCTGATGATCCATTCCAAGGATCGTGTTGGAGCGCTGATGGAGGTCCTGCAGGTTTTCGCGTCCCGGAACATCAATGTGCGTCAGATCGAGAACCGCCCCACGCCCTGCGGTACCCAGGCGCGTTTCTTCCTCGAAATCAGCGGCCATCATAGCGATGTGCCGATCCAGCAGGCGGTCGCCGCCCTGGAAGAGCATGCGGTTCAGGTGAAGACGCTCGGCAGCTATCCCGCGCCGGGCTGGGTGGAGGAGAGGTAAAAGGCCAGGGTGGCTTGGAGAAATCAGATCCAGCCCTTCCAGCGATAGACCAGGCTCCCGACGATCTCGTGCATCCAAAGGCTGAAAGATTCAAGTTCGCCATGATTGGGCGGATGAATCGGGTCACGTTCTGTGCCACGAAACTTCGAGGTGATGTAATTGCATGGAACAGGAGTGACTTGCAGCCCCTGCCGCCGGAAGACGGCCAAGGCCCGGGGCATGTGATAGGCCGATGTGACCAGGAGAATGCTTTTCCACTGATGATCCTGCGCCAGCCGGGCCGTCTTGAGTGCTTCGTCATGAGTGTCGGCGCACAAACCGAGACTGAAAACAGCTACTGGGGTGCCCAAAACGGGATTGAGCAGGTCTTTGAGCGTGTCCGCTTCAGAGTGCCACTTGCCGTGGATTTTGTAGCCGCCTCCTCCGATCACCAGATGAGGGGCTTTTTGCATCCGTGCCAAGATGAGCGCTGCAGGAAGCCGGTCGGCAGCGCTCTTGAGATGAACTCCTGCGGGTTCGGGAGGTGACGGTGACACACCACCGCCGAGGCAGACGATCGCGTCGCAAACGGGAAGATCTCCCGCTGCCACTGGCGGATGCCGACTCTCCAGAGAATCAAGAAGTAGGGATGGAAGAGCTGTGCATGTGAAAAGGGTGAGCACGAACCAAGAGGCGGCGGCAAGGGCCGTGGTGGCTTGCCGACGCTTCATAATCTGCCGAAGCAAAAACGCGGTGAGTAGAAGCCAGGCAACTCCGAGAGGCTGAACGAAGGGCAGGAGAGATTTCATGGACATATAGTAAGGCCAGCGAAGTCAGCGAGCCGCTGAATGGGCGACAAAAGTCTTTGGCGCAAGTCCTGCTGTGTTCCAGTGTCCTAAACCAAACCGATCCACAAGCTGCCATGCCCCGTTCCAAGCTCCGCGCCGTTATTTTACTGCCATCGCTTTCTCTGGCGCTGATCACGAGCGTAACTGGCTGCACCACCGTCAGTTACCGGCCTGCACCTGGGGGCGCTTATTACGTCGTCGACGAGAGAGTCACGCTGGACGAATACTGGGGACTTGTGAAACTGCCAAAATTCGGCGCCAGAGGATCGAAGGGACAACACCACCTCGACGACACGTTCTGGCGCGGGGATGGCGTGTCAGGTTCTCCGAAAATCGTAATCGTTCTTGGCGAGCAGCGGGCATACTTCTACAAAGGCGGGCACAAGGTGGGCTCGTCGCCAGTCTGCACGGGCAGTCCGCAGTTTCCCACGCCCAAAGGAAGCTTTCGGGTCATTGAAAAAGATCCGGATCACCACTCGTCGGTGTACGGTGACTGGGTTGATCAACACGGCAACGTGCTGCAGACTCAGATCGACAATCGCAAGGACCCGAGGCCCCCAGGCGGACGTTTTGATGGGGCGAAGATGTTTTGGTTCATGCGCGTTACAGGTGGCGTCGGCATGCACGAGGGCTATCTTCCTGGCTACGCCGACTCACACGGCTGCATCCGCTTGCCCTCTGACATGGCAAGAATCTATTATCACAATGCACCGATTGGCACGCCGGTAAAGATCGTGGAGTGATTCTATCGATTGTGCTCCCCGGTTCGACGATCACTATTTTTTAAGCGCCGCAAGCACTTTGGCGACGCAGTTTTCGACGGTGAGGCCGTGTTTTTTGCGCAGGATCGAAGGGGTGCCGTGCTCGACGAACTGGTCGGGCCAGCCGATGCGGATGACAGGCGTGTGAATACCAGCATCGCTAAGCTCCTCGATGACACCGGCGCCAAAGCCGTTTCGCAGGACATGGTCCTCCAGTGTGCAGACGACCTTCACTTTGTTGGCGAAGGATGAGATGCACGTCATGTCGAGGGGCTTGATCCAACGTGGATTGATGAGGGCGACAGAGAGGCCCTTGGCTTCGAGTTCTTTCTTCGCCGCCTCGGCGATGGGGAACATGTCGCCAAGGCCGATGAGTGCGACGTCGCTGCCGTCTGAGATGACCTCGGCCTTCCCGATCTCGAGGAGCGCGGGGCGTTCCTTGGGCATGACACCGGGTCCGTTGCCACGCGGGTAGCGGATGGCGATGGGGCCTTTATCGTAGTTCGCCATGGTCCAGAGCATGTCCACGAACTCGTCCTCGTTCCGCGGCTGCATGTGAACGATGCCGGGGATGCCGCGCAGATAGGCGATGTCGAACAGACCATGGTGCGTGGGGCCGTCGTCGCCGCTGAGGCCGCCGCGGTCCATGCACATGCGCACGGGGAGGTTTTGAATGGCCATGTCATGCACGATCATGTCGAACGCGCGCTGCATGAAGGTGGAGTAGATGGTGAGGAAGGGCTTGATGCCCCGTGTTGCAAGGCCGCAGGCGAAGAGCGCGGCGTGCTCCTCGGCGATGCCGACATCGAAGTAGCGGTCCGGCAATTCTTTTTTGAAGACGCTGAGGCCGGTGCCGCCGGGCATGGCGCCGGTAATGGCGACGATTTTTTCATCGTCCTTCGCGAAGTCGGTGACGGCGCGCCCGAAGACCTGGGAGTAGGTGGGCTTGTCGGTGGCAGCGGTCTCGCCGGTTTCGACGTTGTATTTGCCGAGGCCGTGGAACTTGAGCGGGTCATCAAGCGCGGGTTTGTAGCCGCGGCCTTTCTCCGTGATGATGTGGAGGATGACGGGTTCGTTCTGCGTCTTGAGAAATTCGAAGGTCTGGATGAGAAGCGGGATGTCGTGGCCGTCGATGGGGCCGTAGTAGCGGATGCCGAACTCGTCGAAAAGCACGCTACGGTTCGTAGGAGTCTCGCTCTGCGGCAGGATGATGTTCTTGGCCTTGCCCTCGACTTTCTCGGCAAATTTGCGCGCGTTTTCACCCAGGACGAACTCAAACAACCTCGCGGCCTTCTGATGAAGCGACGCGTAGCCGGGATTGGTGGCGATTGCGTTGAAGTATTTGGCGATGGCACCAACGTTGCGGTCGATGGACCATTCGTTGTCATTGAGGACAATGATGAGGCGCTTGGTGTGCGCGGCGATGTTGTTCATCGCCTCAAAGACGGGGCCGCAGGTGAAGGCAGCATCACCGGCGACGCAGACAACGCTCTCATCGCCGCCGGAGAGATCGCGCGCAGTCGCCATGCCAAGAGCGGCTGAGAGGGCGGTGCCGGCGTGGCCCGCGCCGTAGCAGTCGTGCTCGCTCTCGGTGCGGAGGAGGAAGCCGTTCAGGCCGTCGTGCTGGCGGATGGTGTGGATCTTGTCCCAGCGGCCGGTGAGCATCTTGTGGATGTAGCCCTGATGCGCGACATCGAAGACGAAGCGGTCCTTCGGAGTGTCGAAGACGCGGTGCAAGGCAAGGGTCAGTTCAACGACACCGAGATTCGGGCCGAGATGGCCGCCGGTCTGGCTGAGCGTCTCGATCAGTGTCTTGCGGATCTTTTCCGCGAGGGCGGGCAGTTTCTCAAGGGGCAGGGCTTTGAGATCTGCGGGGGAGTTGATGGCTGGCAGTTCGGTGGTATCCACAATTCAAAAAAGTCGTATTTCCCCACCAGACTCGGCGTCGGTGGTTTTCCGTCGGCGGAGTTGAGGGCGGGGCTTAACAGATGATTCCTCGGTTTCTTCGTCCATAGAACCGTCTTCAAACGGCGTGAGCGAAACCTTTCCTCCCTCCATGTCTCCGCTGATGAGTTCGACGCGTCGTCTTGCTCCATCAATGCGCTGGCGGCAGAGCTTTAGGAGACCCACCCCCTCCTCATAGCTGGAGATCATTTCCTCCAAGGTGGGCTGGCCGTCCTCCATGCCCGCCACGATCTCGTCGAGGCGCTGCATGGCGTCCTCGAAGGAAAGTTCGTCAGATTTGGGGCTGGATTTGCTCATGGTGCGCGTGCGCTGGCGCAGGGGCGGAAGGGCGGCCATTATCAGGGGATCGAATGGCGTCGCAAGCAGGAAAAGCCGGTGAGAATGAGGTGTGGATAAATGATGGGAAAGCATACCAAAAGCCCATAAGTTATTGAAATTATATTAAATACTGTTAAATATGTACTCAGATTGTGAAAAGAAGTTTCCTGTTCTGCCTCTGTTTGCTGGGCGCCCTCTTAGGGGGAGCTCAGAATGCAAATGCATATCTGGGTAGTTTTGAGGAACAGGATGGCTATCGCATTCCTCTGAACGGGCAGATCCTTTCGTCATTTCTGGCCGGAGATGCTCAGTTTTACCTCAATAACATCGATGCCAATGGCTTCACGGGTGTGGTGCCATTGGGAACATATCCGAACACCTTGGGGGATGGCACGCATGGTGCCGACTTAAGCCGGTATAACGCCGGACAATACGGCACGAACAGTGGCGGTCCGGGTGGAACGGCAGTGGACATCAGTGACAACTCGGGCCTCTGGCGGGCTTTGGCAGGAGGTCGATTGGAGGAGGATTCAAACGCGCCCTATTATTACGACGGCAGTTTCACACGAGACTATGTGCATGCCTACCGCTATCCAGGAGCGCGTACAGGGCAGAGCGTGCTCAACCTGCTGGCTTCGGAAACGAATCTCAGTTACGCTTACTCGCTGGACTCAAGGGACTATGGCGGCACCGCACCTGCGGCGACTGGCAGCAGCCTTGTCCAGATGGCTTTCTGGCTCTGCCCATCGGATTGGGATGACACGGATTTGGACAACATTTTGAGCCTCTCGCTGCGCGATGCCGCGAACCAGACTGTTTTCCAAGTCGGCTACACGGGGGACAACTACCTGCAATACCGCCTTCCAGGCGGGGGAAACTGGCAGACTACGGCGCATCGGATGGGTACCGCCGGTTGGTCCGAACTGGTGGTCATCCTGGACCCGGTCAACAACACCGCCGGCATCGTGGTCAGCGCTTTTGATGATCTTACGTCGACCTTGGGTGTCCAGACGAACGTGCTGTCCAATCAAAGCCTGGGGCTGGACGCGGGAGCGCTGACGGAACTACAGTGGGATTTGCGGGGCGGACCGCTGAACAACGGGGCTGCGAGCTTCAAAAACTTTTTTGACGACTTCAGTTTCACGCTGAGCCCTGTGCTGGTCCCCGAGCCTGGCAGCCTGATACTGGCCGGGGTCGCATTTGCTTTTGTCTGTTTGTCCAGGAGTCGGAGCGGCCGTCCTGAGGCATAAAAAAGCACCCGGCTTTGCGCCGGGTGCTTCGTTTGAAGGATTCTTGCTGAAATCCAGATCAGGCAAAGATGTCGATGACCGGAACACCCTTGTCGCCGACCGTGAACGGACGGTTAGAGGGGGACATGACCACTTCGTCCACCGGAAGGCCCATGCCGTGGCCGATGGTGGCCAGGAAGTCCTGCGGTGTGCATTGCTTGTCGGCAACCCGGCGTCCTTCCTTGTCGGTGGAGCCGTAAACGAAACCGCCTTTGACACCGCCGCCTGCAAAGACGGTGGAGTAAGCGAGCGGATAATGGTCGCGACCATCGTTTTCGTTGATGTCCGGTGTGCGTCCGAATTCGGAACCCATGACGATCATCGTGGATTCAAAGAGACCGTTGGAAATCAGGTCTTCGATCAACGTGGCGAAAACATTGTCCATCGTCGCACCGGTGTTACCCAGCGCGTTGTCGATAGTGTTGTGCATATCCCAGCCGCCGAATTGCACTTCAACGAAACGCACACCGGCCTGGACCAGACGACGGGCAAGCAGAGCACCTTGGCCGAAGTTGTTGCGGCCAAATTTCTCGCGAACCGCCGCAGGCTCCTGACTGAGGTCAAATGCCTTGAGGTCCTCGCTCTTCATGAGCTTGACGGTTTCGTCGTAGAACTCGGAGTAGGACTTAACTTCCTCGGATTGGAATTTCTTGCGGAAGGAAGTGTCGAACTCATCCATCAGCGAGAGACGTTTCTGGAACTGACCATCCGTCACGCCTGAGCTTGGCTTGATGTTCTGCAGGCCGGCTTCCGGGTTCGAGATCGGAATGGGGCTCATCGTGGTCGGGAAGAAACCGTTGCCAGGATAAGAACTGCCGCTGTTCACGACAACGCTGTCAGGAAGAGTCACGCCCTTAACACGGCCCAGGAAATGCGAGGCCCAAGCACCCATGGCTGGGTGGACGATGGTTCCGCGCGGCTCGTAGCCCGTCTTCATGATGTAGGTGCCTGATTCATGCACGCCCGTTTTGGAACTCATCGAACGGATGATGGAGAACTTGTTGGCCAGTTTGGCCATCTTTTCCATCGTTCCGCCCAGTCGGTCCATGTTGCCGGAACCGGCATTGGCTTTGATGGGATCGGTCGGCCCCTTGGTCGGTCCGTCCTTGGGATCCCAGGTGTCGATGTGTGTCATGCCGCCACCCATCCAAAGGAAGATGACGTGCTTGGCCTTGCCGAAGCCAGGAGTGCCCGGGCCGCTCTTGCTGGCGGTTTCCGCAGCGCGGAGGAAGGGGGAACTGGCAGGCAGAAGGCTGACACCAAGTGCGGTTTTCGCGGTGCGGAGCATGAGCTCGCGGCGCGAGATTTCATTGAGGCGGTTCAATTCGGTTTTCATAGAATTTGTTGAGTGCGCGTTATTGGGTATGTGGGTGTGTGGATGTGTTATTGGATGAAAATGAACTCACGGGTGTTGATGAGCGCCCAGATCATGTTGGCGTAGCCGTCATCACCACCTGAAAGAGCACGCTTGGCGATGTCTTTCTCCGCCATCGTGGGGCGGCGATTGAGCACCGAGATGAAGAGCGCCTCCACTTTTTCCGGGGGAGACTTCACTTTTTCCATCGTGCGGAAGATGAGTGAATCCGAACTGGTGAGCATTTCCTGAGCCTTGCCGTTCATCATCATCAACACTTGAGGCACGGAGCCGGTCTTGATGCTGCCGTCGATGAGCGCACGAGGGGATTGACCGAAGTCGATCAGGAAGTGGCCGTTCGGAGCAGGCTGCTCGAGTTCGGCTGCACGGCGAAGAACCATGCCATTGTAGCTCAGCGAGGCGTTTTCCATCATTCCACCAGCAGGGGCGGTGTCAGCCTTGCCTTTGGATTTCTTGTTGTCCTCCATCATCATGTCGCCGCCGGCCTCAGCGAGTCCGCCACCCATGAGGGCGCGTTCCTTTTCAGCCATCTTGCGGAAGGCGTCGTATTTCACGAGCACCGTCTGCGCATCAAGCTTCGGATTGCTGAGGTCGAGGTCGATGGAGCGGCTGTAGAGGTCTTCCAGAGGCTTGGTGTATTTGTCGGGGTCGCCGAGCACCAGTGTCATGTAGGAGTCCCAAGCCTGTTCCGCGGTCATGCGGCGAAGAAGCGGGCCTTGGAAATAGTAGGGCTCTCCCATGGCGATTTTTTCCGTCGTGGACTCGGACTGGTAGGCGCGGGTGTTGAAAAGGATGCGCATGAAAGACTTGATGTCGAACTTCACGCGTTTCATTTCCTCGGCCAGATGCACGAGCAGTTCAGGATTCACCGACTGCTTCGGGTCGTCGATGTTGGTGACCGGCTCGGAAATGCCCTGGCCGAAGGCACGCTTCCACATGCGGTTGGCGATTGCCATTGCAAAGCGGGGGTTGCTCGGATCTGTGGTCCACTTGGCGAAAGCGGTGCGCAGCTCTTGTGGCTCCTTCACCTTCTGCTTGTAGGCGGCAAGGTTCTTGTCGTTCTTGCTCCACATGATGAACTTGGGCTCCACAGGATCGCCGGGCTTGGCATCCGGGTATTTGTAGTCATGCGGCAGCTTGATGCTGTTCTTGTCCATGTCGCCAACGATGGCGCGATTGGCTCCCATGTAGTTTTGGATGCCATTGCGGATGCGTTTGATGTCCTGGCCGCTCTTGGTGACCATCTCCTCGATCTTCGGCATCAAGTCGTTCATCGCATTCATCATGCCCGGGGAGTCCTTGTCCTTGCGGGCCTGGGCGGTGCGCATGTTGGTGGTCGTGGCTCCGAAGAAAGCCGCCATTTCATAGAACTGGTGCTGGGTCCAGTCGGAGAAGGGATGGTCATGGCATTGGGCGCAGGCCACATCAGTGCCGAGGAAGACGGCCAGCGTGTTGGCCAAGTTGTCCAAAGGCATGCCAGCGTCACGGAGCAGGTAGCCAGCTGCGCCGTTGTGCCACATTTTGCCTGTAGCGGTAAGCATGTCATAGACCATTTCATTCCAAGGGCGATTCTTGGCGATCTGATCCTGCATCCAGTTGATGTAGGGAACACCACGCAGGTTGTCCTGCTCGAGGCGATCCTTCACACGGAGCATTTCGGCGAAGTAGTTGAATGTGTGGCTGTTGTAGCCGGGGCTGTCGAGCAGCATGTCGATCAGCTTCGCACGCTTGTTCGGATTGGAGTCCTGCAGAAACTGCGTGGTTTCCGTGTGGTTCGGGATGCGACCCACGATGTCCAGGTAAACACGGCGCACGAACTGTTCGTCATTCGCCAGTGGGTTGAAGCCGGTGATGGGCTTCTTGCCGCCCTTCACGCGCTCAGGATTGGCCCGGACGAGGCCGCCTGCCACGAGGCGGTCAATCGTTTGGGCGGCTTGGGCGACGGTGGCGTTTGCCAGCATCACAGGCTGTTCCGAAGGCTTCATGGTTTTGGCCAACGCCTGATCTTCCGCGGACAGATTTGTCAGCGGGAACTTGTGCGTGGCACCATCCGCGGTCTGCAGGATGATGTTCTCACCATCGAGACCGATGAATGAGGCGGTGACTTGGCGGCCCTTGCTGTCTGTCCAAGTGCGAAGTTCCGCAAGAGCGGAACCCGCGAAAAGGACCGTGACGAAGAGGCTGCTGAGCAGTTTCGTGGTTTGTTTCATGGTGGTATGGAATGAAGTGTGTGAACTTCTAAAGGGCTGAACGGGCTGGAATGCCCTTCAATTAGGTAAAAATGCCGGATTTTTGCGTTTTCGGCAAGTGTCTTCCTGCCAAACGGACGGCGGCTTCTGGATTGGCTAGCGAGTCAATCGCCAATAAAGGCATATCCGGGTCCGATTTTTCATCTCAGATGATTAATAATCAGCGATTTGCGTTTCGAGAGCTGCGAAAAGGCAATCTCTAGCCCAGATCCATCATCTTAACGCCTTCTCTATAAAAGCCATGATGTCCGCGTGCATTTTTTCCATGTCCGGACGGTTTGTGTACATCATGTGGCCGCTCTCATACTCGGCGAATTCGATGTTCCTGCGTAGTTCGTCCGGCAGACGCATCTGGCGCACGCTGAGCATCATGTTGTCTGGCGGCGTCACCAGATCCCGCCAGCCGACCATCGCCAGCACCCGCAGGTGCGGATTCTGCCGGATCGCGTCGGCGAGCTGGCCGCTGACGCTCGTGTAGCTGTTACCTTTGCCATGGTTCCAGTTTGGCTGCGGAGCCAGCACCTCGTAAGGCAGGTCCTTTTCATACTTCAGCTCCTCGCGCAGGTAGGCGTTCATCGCCGCAGCCGCGATGCTGCCCACCACTCGCATGAAGGGCTCGATCTGCGGGTGATTCTCCGACTCGTCGCCATCCCGGCCCGTCACGCGCGCGTCATAGGCTCCCAGCACCAGCTTTTCCTTCCGGAGCAGCATCTCCCGGAACACCCCGCTGTCGATGCGCAGTTCCTGCTCCTCGATGAGTTTGTTCGGCAGGCCGGTCAGGCGCGCGAGTTGCCGCACCACGGCCTCGCGTGCGGTCTTCGTCAAATCCGCGCCTTTGAGCAACGCTGATGCATACTCGCCAAAGGCGAACTCACGCGACTCCGCCACCGCTTTCTTGAAGTCCGCCTGCAAATCCGGCGGCAGCTTCTTGTGATAGTGTGCCGTCGCCGTCATCGCGGGCAGTCCCACCAGGTACGGCGTGTCATTGAGCGGCCCCGCGATGAGCGTCGCATAATCCAGCAGGCCGGAGACGATAATGATCCCGTTCAAATACATGCGATGCCGCTGCTGGAGGTGCTGCGCCAGTCCGCCACCGCGAATGCCGCCGTAGCTCTCGCCCGCGATGAATTTTGGCGACTTCCACCGCTGCTCCCGCGTCACCCACAGCCGCATGAACTCGCCCACGCTCTGGATGTCCTCCTGCACGCCGAGGAACTCGCCCACGTTCTTCGGGTCCTCTGCGCGGCTGAAGCCGGTGTTCACGGGATCGATGAAAACGAGGTCCGTCACCCCCAGGATCGAGAATTCATTGCTCACCAGCCCGCCCGGCGGCTTCGGCGGCGTCAGGCCGTCCGCAGGCAGGTCCACGCGCTTCGGCCCGAAGGCGCCGAGATGCAGCCACACACTGCTGCTACCTGGGCCGCCGTTGAAGCAGAACGTCACCGGCCTCTTCGAAGCGTCCTTCACGCCCTTCATCGTGTAGGCCGTGTAAAACACCTGCGCCGACGGCTTGCCGTCCGGCTTCAAAATGGGCAGCGTGCCTGCTTTCGCGTCATAAGCGATCTCCTTGTCGCCGATCGTCACCTTGCCCTCCGTCACGACCGGTTTGTCGTCCTCCGGCTTCTTATCGTCCTTTTTCTCCTCCTTCTTGGGCTCCTCCGGCTTTTTCTCGTCCTCGGCAACAAGACCAAGGGGCAGCGCAAAAGCGCACAAAACGGCAAAGAAGTTCGGTTGGATCGTCATGGCGGCATGGAGCATGGCACGCCCTTGTTCCAAATGGAATCAGAATCACCAGGCGTGCGCGTGATCAACGCTTGGCCTGCTTGGCGGCAAGCGGCTTCACCGTGATGCCCGCGGCCGCCATGACGAGGTTTTGGAAGGCGTCACGAGGCTTGCCGCTGTCGGGCACAAGCACGTTTTGCACGAGGAAGACCGTCACGATGCCGCTTTTCGGGTCGATCCAGCCATTCGTGGCAAAGGCGCCGCCGTGACCGAAGCTGCCTACGGGCATGGCAGCGCAAACGCGCTGCGTTTCCGTGTTGCACTGCCAGCCGCAGGCGTAGTTGAGCTGTTTTTCGCCGGCAGTGACGGGCTTCGTCATCTCGGCGACGCTTGTCGCGCTCAGGATGCGTCTGCCGTCGAGTTCGCCGCCATTCGCGATCATCGCGTAAAAGCGTCCCATGTCCTGCGCCGTGGAAAACAGGCCGCCCGCAGGCTCTGGCATGTGCTGCACGCTCGAATCGCTCGTCACGAATGGATTGTAGCCGGGCACGAGCTGATGCGTGTCCTCATCCATCTTGTAGGTTCGGGCGATTCGTGCGCGCTGCGCGTCATTCGGGTGAAACGTCGTGTCCTTCATGCCCAGCGGCTCAAACAGGCGCGTGCGCATGAAGTCCTCGTATTTCATGCGGCTGACGATCTCGATGATGCGTCCGGCCACCGTGGGGCCGAAGCCATACTCGTAGCTGCTGCCGGGCTGGAAGGCCAAAGGCGTCTTGATGAGCGTGGCGGCATAGGCTTTGAGCGAAATGGCTCCATCCGTCGGTTTACGCGGCGGAAAGGCGATGCCCGCCGTGTGCGAGAGCAGCATGCGCAGCGTGATGGGCTTCTCAGGCTTTGCGCCGCCCTGCACGGTCACGTTCGCGAGTTCCGGCAGCCATTTCGACGCCGGTTCGTCGAGCGCGAGCTTTCCCTCATCCACCAGCGTCATTACTGCCGCTCCGTTCACTGATTTCGTCATCGAGGCGATCCAAAACAGCGCGTCCTTCTCCATCGCACGCCCTTTGGCGATGTCCGCCATGCCCGCCGCGTCGTGATGCACGACTTTGCCCTTCTCCATCACCAGCGTTACGATTCCGGCGGCTTGTTTCGCCTTCACCGCCTCTTCCATTGCCGGATGAATGGCGGCGAGCTTGGCGGAGTCGAGAGCGAGGGCTTGAGAGACGAGAAAAAGGAGAGCGAGGCTGGATTTCATGCGCCTCACTCAACGCTGGCCAATGCACACGTCATGCAGCCTGCTTGCAGGCCTTGATCGTGTTCGCCATCAGCATCGCGATGGTCATGGGGCCGACGCCGCCGGGAACCGGCGTGATGGCACGGCATTTCGGAGCGACTTCGTCGAAGGCGACATCGCCGACGAGTTTGTAGCCTTTCTCGCTACTGGGATCATCCACGCGGTTGATGCCGACGTCGATGACGACCGCGCCTTCCTTGACATGCTCGGCCTTGATGAAATGCGGGCGGCCGATGGCGGCGATGATGATGTCTGCTGTCCGGGTGATGGCGGCGAGATCACGCGTCCGGGAATGCGTGACGGTCACAGTGGCGTCGCCGCCTTTGCCTTTGGCCATCAGCAGCAATGCCATCGGCTTGCCGACAATCATGCTGCGACCAACGACCACGGCATGCGCACCGCTGGTTTCGATGCCGGCGTCGATCAGCAGGCGCTGGCAGCCGAGCGGTGTGCACGGAACGAAGCCTGTTGGGTCTTCGAGGGCCAGTTTTGCCACATTCACGGGATGGAAGCCATCTACATCCTTCGCAGGATCGATCGCCCGCACGATGGCCGCCTCGTCGATGTGCTTGGGCGGCGGGCTTTGCACCAAAATGCCGTGAATTGCAGGGTCGTTGTTCAAGGCGCGGACGTGCGCGATCAGCTCATCCTGCGTTGTGGTGGCCGGGAGCTCCAGTTTGACCGAGTGCAGGCCCAGATCGCGGCACTTTTTGTCCTTCGAGCGAACGTAGGCGCGGGAGGCTGGATCATCGCCGACCAAAATCACGGCGAGACCTGGCTTGCGGCCCTTGGCTGCGAGTTCCGCGATGTCACGACGGCATTCGGCGAGTACTTTTTCAGCGACGGCGGTTCCGGAAATGAGGGGCATGCGCCTCGTTGGCGCAAGGTGGGCGGCATTTCAAGCTGCCAGCATCCGCTGCTTTCCGGCCTGGGCCAGCATGGTGGCGAGTTCGGGCATGTAGCGGGCAATTTCATGCGAAAGCATCGAGAGTCGCGTTTCGGACTTCCAGTTGCCCTTGAGGCTGCGGTCAGTGTCGGTCATTTCGACCTCCACAAGGGTGGAGAAGACGGTAGAGTCGGCTTGGAGATCGAATTGCAGTGTCATGAGGTGAGGGCAGGTTGATCGGGCGTGACCAGGACGAGTTCGCCGTCCTTGAGCGTCCATTTGCGTCTTTCCAAAGCACCCGTGTTCAACATGGCATCGATCCCATTGCTCAGAAGCATCCGCGCCGCCTCGGCGGGGCTGCTGCCAAACGTGCCCTTCAAGGTCAGGTCTTCGAGATACTGCTTGATCTGCGGAGTGACCGCGATCGTCAGCGAGAGTGAATCGAAGGTGTTTGAGGGGCGGGCCATCCAATTAAAACCGGGTAATAATCTGGTTTTAACTCGAACTTGGCCGGGTGGTCAAGGTTGGTTTCGATTTATTTGAGGTTTTTACCGGGTAAAAATCACCTAGTTTATTAAGTTTTGTTAAGCAATTCGGCTTTTCGATGGAAATCCCACGCGAAAGGCGTTCAACACGCCTCTTTTTTATGAAAACCACCCTCATCGCCTCCCTCTCGGCTGCCGCCGTGCTCACCACCGCATTCTTTACGCTCCAAGCCCAAGATTCAGGGCCGGACTGGCAATACTGGTTCGCAGACGGTTCATTGCAGGGCGGCCAGATCATCAGTGGTCAGGCCACTTATAAGGTGGAAAACGGCGTGCTGATCGGCACCACGGTTGATGGCAGCCCGAACACCTTCCTCGCCATCGGTCCCTTCAAGGACTTTGAGCTCGAGTTCGAGGTCAACGTGGATGACGCGCTGAATTCCGGCGTGCAGGTGCGCAGTCACATCGCGAAGGAAGGCGACCCGGCGCCGGAAGGCAGCAAAGGGGGCAGACCTTTGCCCGCAGGCCGTCTCTACGGCCCGCAGTGTGAGATCGCCATCAATGGCACGGCCGGTGATTTTTACGATGAGGCCCGGCGCGGCACATGGTGGAGCATCCTCACGAAGACCGAGGCTGTGCGCACCGACGCGGCGAAGGCAGCCTTCAAAAAAGGCGACTGGAACCACTATCGCATCGTGGTGAAGGGCGACCACTACCAGAGCTTCGTGAACGGCGTGAAGACTGCCGATTTCACCCAGCCCGGTGATTCTGAGGGCTACATCGGCTTCCAGGTGCACGGCATCCCGAAAGGCGCCGGCCCTTACAGCGTGCGCTGGCGGAATGTGAAGTTCCGCGAGACAAAGTAACCGAGCGCGAGAACAAAAAACGACGAGGCCATCAACGTCTGCCAGCGACGCCACCAGGGCGTCCAGTGGACGGCGATGGCCTTTGATCTGTCTCCGGCGAGCAGCAGCATCCACTTCGGCGGCGCATCGGGGTTGTTTTCGTCATGCGTCCACAGCAGCACGTCATGCAGTTTGCCCTTGGGCATTTCGAAGACGATTTCCGGCAATGCGCTGCGCCAGCGCCAGGCCGACGTGATCAAGGCATGAGGCTGCGTCTCCGTGTCGGACGGCAGATAGGAGGCGGGCGCAAACTCCACCCAGTTGTCATGCTTGGTGACGCTGGCAGGCGTGATTTTCGACAATGGTACGAGTGTGTTGCCAGAACGCAGCTGGATGGGATCGAGCAAAGCTTCTTTTGCGGCGGCTTCGTCCGAGATGAGAGGATTGCCACCGTAATCGGCGGTGACTTCGAGCCGCACCTCAGCATCCGGCAACAGCGTGAGTTTCGCGCTCAAAAACTCCGCTCCGTGGCCCATGGCGCTGGCAGGAGCCAGAATGACGAATGCAGAAATCAGAATGACGAATGAATGCCAGACGCGAAGCGGCAGATCATTCGTCGTTCCGAATTCGTGATTCCTCATTTCTTGAGGTTCCACTTCAGAACGCGGCCCCACTTGTTCCATTCGGTTTCCAGAATGTTGCCGTCGTTGTCGAAGGTGATGCCATGCGGGCTGGTCACGATGCCCTGCTGCCAGTCTTTGGGCTCGATTCCAGGCGTGTTCGTCGGTTTCGGACTCGTTCCGAGGTCGGCGACGCGCTTGTTGTTCTTGTCCCACACGCTGACGTTGCCGGCGATTTCAGCGACACACATCAGGTCGCCGTGGAAGCTGGCGGAGCTGGGATTGCGCATCTCGGTGGCGATCTCGCCGATGAAGGTGCCGTCGAGCTGGGTGTGCAGCATGCGCTTGTGGCCGCGGTCGCAGATCATCACGCGGGCAGGCTCAAAGCGGCGGTCGATGAAGATCTTGTGGGCGTTGGCGAGCTTGAGCGGCTCTCCAGGGCCGCCGAAGACGCTCTTGAACTTCCCGTCGCGTCCGAAGACGAAGATGTGGCTCTGGCCGTAGCCATCGACGACGTAGATGTCGCCGTTGGGGGCGACGTCGCAGTTCGTGAGCTTGAGGCCCTTGCCGACCTTGTCGGCGGGGAATTCGCTTGTCGGGATGGTCATGAGGACCTTGCCTTCGAGGTCGCACTTGATGACTTTTTGCTCGCCGAGCACAGCGGCGAAGATGAACTCGCCATCGTCGTCTTTGCGGATCACGAAGCCATGCAGCGAAGGCGGCAGCGGCAGCGCCTTGATGAACTTGCCGTCGGTGCCATAGACCTGGATGCCTGCGTTGGCCTCCTGAACGCTCACATAGACCTTCCCGGAGGAATCCACGGCGATTTCACCGTGGCCGTTGCCAATGGTTTCCTTGCCGGGTGGCGGAGTGATGAAGTTCGGGACGAATTCATAGGCCACTTCAGCAGCAGCGCTGCCGGAGAGGGCGATGACGGACAGGAGGGAGAGGATACGGTTGTTCATCAGAGGGGCGATTCAAACGAAGACCGGAGGCGGAGTCAATCGCGCAGGATTCATTTTGCTGGATGATCCTGTCATACGGCAGGAAACTTCCCGTCACCCATCGAGTTCACATTCCACTCCCTCCCATGAAAAAGCTTGGCTTCATCTTCCTCGGCGGCGTTGCGCTGGCCGTTTCCGCCATCGGCTTGCGCGCTCAGTCGCAACTCGCGGAATTCGACTCGCGCTTCAAAGCCTTCGACAAAAACAACGACGGCGTCATCAGCGGCGACGAGATGAACAGCGCGCAGTATTTGAAAATGCTCGATGCCGACAAAAACGGCACGCTGACCCGCGAAGAGGCGCTGCAAGGCGTGCGCAAGACGCAGAACCTCATCGGCGGCGGCTCGGACACCGGCGGTCTTTTCAAGCGGCTCGACAAAAACGCCGACGGCAAGCTCACGGAGGAAGAACTGCCGAACAAACGCTGGTTCAACGGCCTCGACACCGACAAGGACGGCAGCGTGACGCTGGACGAGGCGGTCAAAACGCTCGCCAGTCTGCGCAAACGCGGCGCTGCCGACAGCCCGACTACCAGCAGCCCCATCAAGCCCGCGAGCGAGGATCCTTCCTTCAAAGAGGCGCCGCAGATGCTCAAGGGGGCCGACCACGGCGTCGGACGCATGGTCGATGATCTCGCGTTGAGGACCCTGGATGGCAAAGAGCTCAAGCTGAGCGCCGCCGCAGGCAAAAACGGCCTCGTGATCGCGCTGTTCAGTGCCAGTTGCCCGATCAGCGGCAAACTGGGACCGGAGACGGCACGCTTGGAAAAGGATTTGGAAGCACAAGATGTGAAGCTGCTGCTCGTGAACGCGCCTCCAGGCCAGAAGGGCGAGGAGATCACGAAATTCATCACGGAACACGGCTTGAAATCCGCCGTGGCGCTCGATGCCGAGGCGAAACTGGCGCAGACGCTGGCCGCAACAACGACCACGGAGGTCTTCCTGCTCGATGCGACGCGAACGCTCGTCTATCGCGGTGCGTTGAATGACCAATACGGTCTTGGCTACGCCAAAGAGCAGCCTGCGCATCATTACCTGCGTGATGCCGTGACCGCGATGCTGAGCGGCAAGCCTTCGGAAATCGCCGCGACGAGCGCACCGGGCTGTGCGCTCGATCTTCCGGAAAAAAACACCGTCGCGAGCAGTGTCACCTATCATCGCGACATCGCCCGCATCATGCAGGCCAACTGCGTGGAGTGCCATCACAGCGGCGGCGTGGGGCCGTTTGCACTCGATTCTTACGACACGGTGATCGAGCACGCGGGCATGATTCGCAAGCAGGTGGAGCGTGGGGCGATGCCGCCGTGGTTCGCCGCCGCCTTGGAAGGCCAGATGCACTCGCCGTGGGCGAATGATCGCTCGCTTTCCGAACGAGATCGCGCCGAATTACTCGCCTGGCTGGCCTCGGATCGTCCTAAGGGCGATTTGGCCGACGCGCCGAAGCCGCGCCAGTTCCCCAGCGAGTGGAGCATTGGCAAACCGGACGCCATTATCGCTTCATCAAGAGCGATTTCGATCAAGGCCGAGGGCACCATGCCTTACCAGCACGTCACGGTGACGACTGACTTCGCCGAAGACCGCTGGGTGCGCGGCTACGAAATTCTGCCCACGGAGCGGCAGGTGGTGCATCACGTCATCGTCACCGTCTTTGAAAAAGGCCGCAAGGTGCGCGGTGGCGGCGAGGAGGGTAGCGAAGGCTACTGGGCCGCTTATGTGCCCGGAAACACGAAACAGATCTATCCCGAAGGCTTTGCCCGCAAACTGCCCGCCGGAGCAACGGTGAGCTTCCAGATTCACTACACGCCAAGCGGCAAAGCCGTGCAGGACACCATGCGCATGGGCCTGCTTTTCTCCAAAGAGCCGCCTAAATACGTCGTCCACACCACCGCACTGCCGAACGCGCGCATCAACATCCCGGCCGGAGCCGCGAACCACATCGAAACCGCCCAGCGCAAACTGCCCACGGACATCAATGCGATGGCCTGGATGGCCCACATGCATGTACGCGGCAAAGCCTTCAAATTCGAGGCCGTCTCACCCGATGGCAAAACCGAAACGTTGCTCGACATCCCCCGCTACGACTTCAACTGGCAGCTTCGCTACGACTACGCCATGCCCCGCTTCCTCCCACGCGGCACCACCCTCAAAATCACCGCCGTCTTCGACAACAGCTCTGAAAACCCAGCGAATCCTGATCCCACCAAAAATGTCCGCTGGGGCCAGCAGACCTACGACGAAATGATGATCGGCTACCTGGAGCACTACACGCCGCTGAATCCGACGGTTGCAGGCGGGGAGTGATTACCTGCTCTAGCGCAGGTCCTATAATCGAGCTGCACAAAAAAGCACAGCTAACATGCGGAAACTTTAATATTTGCGGAGGGCAGAAATCTGACTGTTTAGTCTTGAGATCTCATTGGTCAGGCTATTCAAATTCCGGGATGCCTGCTGTCTTTGAAGCATATTCGAATACTCTGCGGGCGTCATTCCTGCAGCTGAAGCAGCTTTAGCTAGCTCTCTGGTTCGGACTTCGGCATGTGTGCGAACTCGAGAAACCACCTGTTTTTGACCAGCATCAATTGGCCCATTCGGACCGACAGAAAGCCAGCCTTTCCCCGGGATAAACACCTTTCCCAACGACTCCCGAGTGACTTGAGACCGGAGTGCGGGGTTTCCTAGACTCGGATCGTCGCTTACAATTGGCACATTGTACTCTTGAGACGCAGCCTGATTCGCATTTGCCTGTAGCTGCTCGAGTTGCCGGGTTTTCTCTTCGAGTTGCTGCTGAAGCCTCAGAAGTTCAGCTTTCGAATCCTCTCCAGAGGGCGTCGTAGTTGTATTTGGCTGTGGGGATTCCGCCAACTCTTTCACGAAGTTAATTTTCTCATTCCATTCATCTACAGTCTTGAATTTGATGGTCCGACTCGCGTCGAGGGACCGCGCTACTTTTTCGAATAAAGCCAAGTTTTGACGGAGATAGTCGGTGTCACCGTTCGATAGACCATAAAAGAGTTTTGCTTCGGCAATAACTTGTGGAGCCACATCTTGTGCCATGGCCATCCCAACGTTTTTCAAAAAAGTTTGCCGTTCTTGTTTTTCAGCGAACAAGCGCCCTGCGGCCTCCGATGAATCAGCCTTCGCTAGACACGGGATCAACATCAAGCCCAAAAGAGTTGTGTGAATCAATCTTTTCATAGTGGTTTCAATGTTTAGATGTTAACGATTTTCCAAGTGAAATGTGACACTGTGTTGATAAGCGTTGGTAATCACGCACTAGTAACAACTTAAAAATTTAACCTCAACGACGATTGCGACAAGTCGGGCGTGGTCAATCTTTTTCACGTGCCTCCTTCCGACTTGGCGAGCATTAGCGCTCCTGTTGTGCCGCCGATAACTCGTCACTCAGCAACTCTAGCCCTTTTGAAATGCTCTTTGGCCCGAGATCGTATTTGTCAGTAAAATCGCGTGGCAGTTCCTCAGTGTACACTTTGAAATTTGCCACGCCTTCCTCATGCATGAAGGTGACCGAGTTGTCCTCAATCCTCATGATTTTCGCATTAAGCAGCGCGGAGCGGCTTTCCAGCTTCAGTACCTTAATGGTTGTCCCGATCGCGGCAGCGCGGGCTTTTTCCACTACAGTGGGTATTGTTTGGGAAAGATATTTGATCTCTCCGGTGAGCCGGCGCTCTTTTTGATCAATCATGTCCCTTTGTTGAAGAGCTACAGTCTCACGCTTGAGAAGATCGGAGATCTGGCTTTTGACCCGCGCCAGTTCCTGATATTCCGCGCTTCTGGCGTTCGCGGTCTCTTGCAATTCCTGGATTTGATTCTTTTTCTTGGCGATTTCCGCCTTCAATTCATCCATGCGGATGAAATACTCGTAGCCGCCAAGAGCTAGGGCTAGAAACAAGAGCAACTTAAGCAAAAGGGACCCAAGGCGAAATTCAAGCATCGTGCGGGTATTGTTGAGTGGTTACTGCGAATGCGATGATTTGAATGCTTCTGCTGCGGGTTTGAGCTTTACGAACTCCGCCTCGATTTCAGCCCACTTTTTTGCACGGATGTCATTCTGCTTCTCGATGCCAGTGGTCCGGGAGCGCAACATCTCCAACTGCAGACGAAGCTGTTCGCCAGCTTCCCGGCCACCCAATTCGACAATGTGTTTATCGAGCTGCGTGATGCGGGCCTGCTCATCGAACAGGGTGGCATCCAGCATGGAGGCTTCCTTATTCAAGGCCTCATGTTTTTCACAAGAGACACAGTGCAGCCCGAGGGAAATACAAATAATCAGGTGCCGTTTCATGAATAGCGCGAGCTTTAGCGCACTGATCTAACGTCGGCGTATCATTTGTGCAACATCCTTGCCAAGCGGCAAACACACCCTAGCATCGGCGCGTGATCGCGATTGCAACGGCCAGCCAGAAGGGAGGCGTGGGGAAAACCACGCTGTGCATCAACCTTGCCTACTCGCTGGCAAGGCGTGGATGGCGGGTGCTCTTGATTGACACTGATCCGCAGGGCGGCGTTGGCCTTTCCCTGGCGAAGAGCGCGAAGGCACGGGAGGGTTTTCATGAGTTTCTGGTCCGTGGCGGGGATTTGGGCAAGATCGTGGTGCCGACGCGGCTACCGGAGCTGGAGATCATTCCCGCAGGCCAGTATGATGCCTGCGCCCGGCAGGGCTGGCCCGCGCACGAGGTGCCGGCACGGCTGGCTGACCTGCTGCGCGGCGCGGAACTGCGCGGCGCGGACATCGTGCTGATGGACACGGCGGCGGGGATGAGCAGCACGACGGAAGCGGTGGTGAAGGCCTGTGATTTTGTGATTCTGCCGCAGCAGGCGGAGCCTCTGGCGATCCGCAGCGTACCGCATCTGCTGGAGACGCTGGCGCGTTTCCGCGCGGAGGGCGCGGGCGTGCGCGTGGCGGGCATTTTGCTGACGATGGTCATGCGGGAGCAGGAGATGAGCCTGAAAGTGGCGCGTGAGCTGCGGGAGATGCTGCCGGCGAATCTGATGTTCCAGCAGAGCATTCCGCGGCTGGCTTCGTTTCTCGAAGCCAGCGCGCTCGGAGTGCCCGTGGCGTTGACGAAGCGCAATCCGCCCCCGGAGGCGCTGATTTTCGACCAGATCGCCGCCGAACTGGAGCAGCGCACGGGACTGGCAAAAGAACGAGAGAAGGAGCAAGGCCATGCAAGTCTCCTGGATTGACGCGGACAGGCTGAAGGCGCTGGTGGAGCAGATCGCGCCGCACGATGATCGCGCAGCCACCTCATCACCGGTCGTGGAGATCGAAACAGCGCCGGCGGAAGCTTTCACAGCAGAGACCGCCCATGGTTTTGCGTCATTCAGCGCGGATGACGACCTTGCTGACGAGCGGGGGGAGAACGAGTCTGAGATCTCCCATTCTTCCGAGCTGCAGACGGAGCACGATCACTTGCCGGCGATCGAAGAAGAACAGAGTGCTTCTGACGATGAGGCCGGGCATGATTCTCACGCTCACGCGCTGCACAATCCAGCCGCCGCGCTGCCGCTCAGCCGCATCCGTGACAAGCTTCGCGCGATACGCCAGCGGGCGACTGAGGCGGGCATTCTGACACGAACGCTCGAGCCATCGCTGAAAACAGAAGCGCCTGTGGAGTCCGCGAACACTGTCTTGAATGGCCAAAGCGCTGACGCCCGCCCCAAGATGGCGGACGTTCCTTCACCTCTGGCGGAAACGACCAGCGCAAGCATGAGTGGCCCGCAGAGTTTTCCTTCATTCGAAATCCCGCGAGGACCGCAGAATGCGCGTCTGGCGGCCTTTGCCGGTTGGGCCCGGGATGTTTTGAAGGAGAATGGCGGTCATGTGCTGGTGATGAGCGATGACGGAGAGGTGCTCTGGGGCGGGGAGGCGAAGGCGGGGTTGGTGCTTTCCACGATGATGGCCTGGGGGGCCGCCACCCGTGCCGGCGCATCCGCCGCCTGCTCACCACCGCCGGTCATGCGCCAGCCCCTGGCCTCGGGGCATGTGCTCACCGTGATCCCATGCGAGACTTCATCTGGAGTGGTGCATGCCGCCGTGGCCGCTCCTGAGGGCCTGGCAGAGGAAGTTGCTCAGATTTTACGCGGCGCCCTGTGCGCGGCGATGAGCGCGGCGTAACGTCGCTTGGGTCACTTTTTGAAAAGAGCCAGCTCGCTGATGCCCCAGTGATTGCCAGCGCTGCCACTTTGGGTGATGCGCACAAAGCGTCCTTTCTGCGGCGCTTTGAAAATGATCTCGGTCACCTGGCCGCCATTTCCCTCGGCAGCGGCGTTCCACTGGGTGCCATCGGAGGACACCTCGACCTTGTATTTGCGGGGGTAGTCCTGGTTGTTCGACTGGGTGTCGAGCGCGACCCCGGCGATGTTTTCGTCCGCAGGCAGCTCGATGCTGAACCATTCTCCGCCTTTCATGGAGCTGCCGGTGGTCCAACGCGAGGCGGTGTTCCCATCGGTGGCTTTGGCGCAGTCCTCCTTTTTGTGGCTGGCGCCGAGCTTCCAGGAACCGCGCGGCTCGATCCACGCCAGCTTTGTTTTGAGCCGTTCTTTCAACGGCGATGGCGCGGAGGCCTGGAAGTAGTAGTCCCGCACGCGTCCGTCGATGAGCTGGAGTTGATCCGGTTTCAGAACAACCGAGTAAACAAACAGCTCGGCCAGGAAACCGCTGAACTGGTCCGCGGCGCCGGCATTGGCTCCCGCGTCGTTTTTCACGCGGCCGATTTGCAGGAGATTGAGCGGTTTGCCCGGTGGCGAGGCCTTGCCACCCGTGGAGGTGAATGCTTTGCCGGCGGCGTCACGAACCCGCAACTCAACGGCCTGGGTGGCCGCGTTCCAGGTGATGAATGCGAGGCATGGGAGGGTGCCGTTCACATCCTTGGAGGTCAGCGTGGCGTTGGAGCTCTGGTGTTCAGCCTTTGCGATGAGGTTTTTCCCGGTGTCCACGCTGAGGGACACGCTGGAGCCGTCATCCCCGTCGAGGGTGAGCACCTTCGTGGGCAGTCGTGAGGCGTCCGCCTGAAAGGCAACGACGACAGTCAGCCCCTTGTCGTTTCCCGGCAGGTTGTTGCCGCCGAAGGGCATGTTCACATCTTCCTTGCCGGGCGTGTCCAGCACGAGCGCGCAGGGCTTCCCGCCGCGCGGACGGAAATCAAGCACCGAGCGGCCGGTTTTCGGCGTTCCTCCGGCGGACTGCGGCCACTCCACACGTTTGGGGGCATGATCCGCGCTGTTTTGGAAGCTGCGCAGGATGTTGTCGCCGCCGCGTTCGGAAATGTCGTGCCATTCGACGACCACCTCGTTGTTGTTGGCCTGGGCGGGCTTGCCGTCGCCGCCCTTGCGATTGGTCAGGATGCCGGTGTTGCCAACATAGAACAGGGAGATGCCACGATCGGCTGGCGGGTAGGAACGGTCCTGCGGGAGCTGGAAGGTGACTTTCGGTGGGGCCGAAGAAATGCCGATATTGGAAAGCACGGAGGTATTCCCTCCGCGATTTTTCGCGCCACTCGAGCTTCCGCCAAAGAAGAAACAACCGCCAATCCCCAACAGCACAACAGCACCACCAATGATCGCGATTTTTTTGACGGGCAAAGGCTGCTTGCTCAATGCCGGGGCACCACCGGGGGATGGCTGAATGCCGGACGGCTGGCGTGGCTGCGTGGTGGCACGTCCGGTGCCCGGCCTGCGGGGCGCGGGAGCCAGAGGGGAGGTGATCGCAGCGGTTTCGACGACCGGCCGGGCTTCTGGAATGATTTCCACGGGCACGGCCTCGGCGACCACCGGCACCGCTCCTGTGCCTGGCTGCTGAGCAGGCGGGTAGTAGCCTGTGAGCGGAACCGTGCCTGTCCCCGGCGGGGCGTACGCGGGCTGCCCGGGCGGCATGTAAACCGGCGGCGGTGCGTACATGCCCATCCACGGGCCGTAAGGAACCATCGTGGGCATTTTCTCCCAGGCGCGGAACTCTTCGATGGCCTGCTGCGCGTTCGCCGGGCGGTCCTCAGGCTTCTGCGCCATCAGGCGCGCACACCACGCTCCGAGCCACTGCGGCACATGCGGAGCGATGACATGCAGCGGCGTGACCTCGTGGTTGATGTGCTTGTCGATCACATCCGCCATGGATTCGCCATCGAAGGCTTTTTTCCCGGACAGAGCCTCGTAAAACACACAGCCCAGGGAATAAAGGTCCGTGCGTTCATCCACCGGTTCGCGGGTGAGCTGCTCGGGGGCCATGTAGTAGATGGAGCCCATCACCGTGCCTTCCTGGTCCTCCGTCTGCTTGCGCGCGCGCAAACCGGAGCGCGCCAGGCCGAAGTCGATGATCTTCGACTGCATGCGTCCGCCGGGAAGGCGCTCCACCTTGATGTTCTCCGGCTTGATGTCGCGATGCAGGATGTGGTGCTGGTGCGCGGCGAGCAGGCCCTCGAGCGTTTGTGAGGCGAGCTCCTTGAAGTCGTCGTAGGGCAGGGGACCGCGGCCGACGACGTCCGCCAGATCCTCGCCCTGCAGTAGCTCCATCACCATGAACAGGCCTTCCTCATCGCTAGCCACGTCGAAAATGGTGACGATGTTCGGATTGCGCATGGAGGCGAGCGCATCGGCCTCACGGCGCAGCTCGGTGGCGACATCTTTATCGGCGTTGGCTTCGTTGGCGCTCAACAATCGCTTTACAGCCACCCAGCGTTTGAGTTGGCTGTCGTACGCACGGAAGACGGCCCCGACGCCGCCCGCGCCGAGCTTTTCATAAATTTTGTATCGTTCTGCCATCCCTGTTCGAGCGCTTGAAAAATCAACAGGCTCAAGCAAAACCCATGAGTCAACCGTTTGGCAAGCGCGATGTTCCATGAAAACATCTTTCCTGCATTCACCGGCTCATGCTTTGACAAGGCCGCCCGTCCTGCCACACTGCCCGCCCCTTGAAACGCGTCCTCTTTGTCTGCACCGGAAACACCTGCCGCAGTCCCATGGCAGAGGCGCTGTTTCGTGATCTCGTGAAGGACCGTTCCGACTACGAGGTGGCCAGCGCCGGTGTCGCCGCCGCGCCCGGCATGCCCGCCAGCAAGCACACGTCTGCCATTTTGCGTGAAAAAGGCCTCTTCCGCGATGATTTCGCCAGCCGGATGCTCAGTGCGGACATGCTTGCCGCCGCGACGCATGTCTTCGCCATGTCCGGCCATCACATCTCGGCCATGGAGGAGGCCTTTCCAGATCACGCGGACAAAATTTATCTCGTTTCCGAATTTGCCGCCGATGACACGCTGCGTGGCCGGGACGTGTCCGACCCCTTCGGTCAGGGGCGCTCCGCCTATGAGGAGACGTTGAGAGATTTGGAAAAAATGCTTCCCAGCCTGCTCGCCTACATCGAGCAGACGCATAAAGAATGATGAAACCATTAATCAGAGAATGAAGAATCAGGCTCCAATCTCGAATACCCGGAACTGTCCGGTTGCAGGCATGCCTTCGGCTCTGCATCTGAACACGGTTCATTCATCGTTTATTCGTCATTCCTTATTCTGATTTCGTCATTCCCATGTTCACACTCCCCCGCACCCTCGCCATCGGTTCCGACCACGGCGGCCTCGTGCTCAAAAACGCCGTAGCGGCGCATCTGAAGGCGGCGGGTTTTGAAGTCGAGGACGTCGGCACGCACACGATGGACAGCGTGGACTACCCGGACTTCGCGGAAATGGTCAGCGAGAGTGTTTTGGACGGCCGCGCCGATGCAGGCATCCTCGTTTGCACCACCGGCATCGGCGTCAGCATCGCCGCGAATCGCCACGCCGGCATCCAGGCCTCCCTTGTGCACGATGTCGAGACCGCCAAAATCACCCGCGAGCACAACGCCTCGAACATTCTTTGCCTCGCCGGCAAAACCACGCCCGAAGCCACCGCGAAAGCCATCGCGGACGCCTGGCTCGCCACCCCCTTTGCTGGAGGCCGTCATGGCCGCCGCGTCGATAAAATGAACACCCAAGCCCACCCCCTCAGCATCCTCGCCTCTGCCGATCCCGCCGTCGCCCACATCATCCAGGGCGAGCAGCATCGCCAGCAGGACCACATCGAGCTCATCGCGAGCGAAAACTTCACCAGCCGCGCCGTGATGGCCGCTCAAGGTAGCTGCCTCACGAACAAATACGCCGAAGGTTACCCCGGCAAACGCTGGTATGGTGGCTGCGAGGAAGTGGACAAGGTCGAGCAGCTCGCCATCGACCGCGCCTGCGAGCTTTTCGGCGCGAAATTCGCCAACGTGCAGCCGCATTCCGGCTCGCAGGCCAATGCCGCCGTCTATTTCAGCGTGCTGCAGCCCGGCGACAAAGTGCTCGGCATGAATCTCGCCCACGGCGGCCATTTGACCCACGGCAATCCTGCCAACTTCAGCGGCCGCTTCTACCAGTTCTGCCAATACGGCGTCAGCGCCGACGACGAACGCATCAACTACGACGAACTCGCCGAAGTCGCCCTGCGTGAGAAGCCGAAGATGATCACCGCCGGTGCCTCCGCGTATCCGCGCATCATCGACTTCAAAAAGATGAGCGAGATCGCCAAGAGCGTCGGCGCTTATCTTTTCGTCGATATGGCCCACATCGCTGGCCTCGTCGCTGGTGGTGCCCATCCCTCGCCGATGGAATACGCCGACTTCGTCACCACCACCACGCACAAGAGCCTCCGCGGCCCTCGTGGCGGCATGATCCTCACCAACCACGAGGACCTCTTCAAAAAGATCCAGAGCCAAGTCTTCCCCGGCGTGCAGGGCGGCCCGCTCATGCACGTCATCGCCGCCAAGGCCGTCTGCTTCGGCGAATGCCTCAAGCCTGACTTCAAAACCTACACGCAGCAGGTCGTGAAAAACGCCCAGGCTCTCGCCGCCGCGCTCATGGCGCTCGGCTACCGCATCACCAGCGGCGGCACGGATAACCACCTCATGCTCGTCGATCTGCGTCCGAAAGGCCTCAACGGCAAAATCGCCAGCGAGACCCTCGACAAAGCCGCCATCACCGTGAACAAAAACGGCATCCCCTTCGATACCGAGAAGATCACTCTCGGCGGCGGCATCCGCATCGGCACTCCCGCCGTCACCACTCGCGGCATGAAAGAAGCCGAGATGACCCAAATCGCCGCCTGGATCGACCGTGCGCTCACCAACCGCGAAAACGACGCCGTCTTGGCTGAGATTCGCAAAGAGGTCAGCGCGGCGAATCAGCGGTTTCCGCTGCCGTGATCATCTTCCGCTTTGTGCGGAAGGCTTCCAATCGCCCTCCTTCGCTTCGCGAATGTCCAAGGTTTCAATGCCCGGATTCGTGAAGCGGATGCGGCGCTGCTTGTACAGTGCGCCGAGAGCCTGTTTGAAGGCTTTCTTGCTCGCGTCGAACGCGCTGCGTATTCGTTCCGGCGGTGTGTCGTCGTCGAAATCGAGCCGTCCGCCATTGTTTTTGAGCGCTTCCAGAATGCGGTCCGTCAACGACTCGACGCGCTGGTAGCCTGAAGCATCGAGGCTGAGGTCGATCTTGCCGCCGGGATGCACCGCGGCGATGAAGCCCTTCACCTGCTGTCCGACTTGCAACGGCGCGCCCACATTCGAGTGGTAGAGCAGTCCAAGATGCGTTCCCTCGATGATCGCATTGTATCCCAGCGGCGTTCGGGCGGTGATGAGCAACGAAACCGGCTGCTGCAGACGAAAGGCCGGCCTCTCACGGCTCAAATGACGGTTCAACCGCGTTGTGGCGATGATCCGGTCCGTTTTTTCATCCACCAGGATGTAGGCGACGACCTTGTCACCCACACGCACCGGCTCAGCCTGCTCGCGAAACGGCAGCAGCAGATCCTTCAGCAGGCCCCAGTTCAGGAAAGCGCCGATGTTGCGGTTCACACTGACAACTTCCAGCGTGGCAAACTCGCCCACAGTGGCGAAAGGCTTCTCCGTCGTCGCCACCAGCCGGTCCTCGGAATCACGATAAACGAAAACCTCCAGCGCATCGCCGATGCTCGTGCCTTTGGGGATGTAACGATTGGGCAGCAGGATCTCGCCATGCTCGCCACCGTCCAGATAAACGCCATGCGCCGTGCTGTGAAGGACGGTGAGTGAGTTGTGTTTGCCGATCTGCGCCATGATCCGCAGACTAGACGCGGAGCGGAATCATGCCAGCGGTTGCTTCCATGCCGACAGGACGCGGAAAATGCGCTGGCCTCAGCGTCTCCGGGTGATCTAGAGTCAATCGTTCCCCAATGACATCTGATTCTTCCCAAGAACTCACCGCGCCCGCCGACCTGGATGCCACCATGCGAGTGGATATGCGCGCATTCCTGCCGGTGGGACTGGAACAGCCCGGCGACATGCTCGGACGCTACAAGCTCATCGAAATCCTGGGGGAAGGCGGATTCGGCACCGTGTGGCGTGCGGAGCAGAGCGAGCCGATTCGCCGCGAGGTGGCGCTCAAGGTCATCAAGGCCGGCATGGACTCGAAGGAGATCATCGCCCGCTTTGAGGCAGAGCGACAGGCGCTCGCCTTGATGGATCACCCGAACATCGCCGGAGTGCTCGACGCTGGCACCACCGAAAGCGGGCGTCCCTTTTTCGTGATGGAGTTGGTTAAAGGCTTGCCCATCACGGAATACTGCGACGCGCACCAGTTCACCATCCGCCAGCGCCTGGAACTGTTCATTCCCGTGTGCCGGGCCGTGCAGCACGCGCATCAGAAGGCCATCCTGCATCGCGATCTGAAGCCCACCAATATCCTTGTCATGGAGGTGGACGGCAAGCCCGTGCCCAAGGTCATCGACTTCGGCATCGCCAAAGCACTGGGCACTTCACCGGAGGCGGCCTTGCAGGTCAGCCTGCTGCAAACGCAGGCCGGAGTCGTCATCGGTACGCCACAATACATGAGTCCCGAGCAAGCCGGGGCCACGCAGGATCTCGACACGCGCAGCGATATCTACACACTCGGCGTCATCCTGTTTGAATTGCTCACCGGCGACACGCCGCTCGCACGCGAGTCACTGCGCAAGGCGGCATTGGATGAAGTGCTGCGGCTGGTGCGTGAGGCGGAGCCAAAGCGCCCCAGCAGCCGCCTGACGCGGGTCACGGACGCTGTCACGCAGACCTGCACGGCACGGCAGACCGAACCGTCGAAGCTCACACGCTCGCTGCGCGGCGATCTCGACTGGATCACGCTGAAGGCGCTGGAGAAGGAGCGCGAACGCCGCTACGGCAGCGCCGCCGCCTTCGCCGAGGATCTGGAACGCCATCTCAACAACGAACCCGTCGAAGCCGGCCCGCCCAGTGCGCTCTATCGCTTCCGCAAACTTGTCCAGCGCAACCGACTGGCTGTCGGATCAGCGGCCGCGATGCTCGCGCTGCTGCTGGCCGGCATCGCCGTGAGCACCTGGCAGGCGGTGCGCGCGAGGCGTGCGGAAAAGGTCGTGAGGGAGGAGCGTGACAAGCAGGAGGCTTTGCTCTGGACAGCGAGTCGTGGTGATCACGAGGCCGCGCTGCGCGCCACCAAGGAAAAGCGCCACGCCGAGAGCGTGGCCTTGCTCGAGCGTGCGCTGCGCTACAAGCCGGAAAACAAACTGGCGCTGGCTTTCAGCGCTACCCAGGCGCTCACCAGCCAGGGGGGGCAGTTGTGGCGCACCCGGGCGGTCACGCCATTGACGCGTTTTCCATTGCGTCATGTCTTCAGTCCGGACAGCCGCTGGATTGGTGTCGGCACCTCTGATGGTCGTGCTTTGATCATCCAGCCTGGTTCAGGGGAAGTGGTTTGGGACTCCGGTTTGCGTGAGCCAGCAGTCCATACTGTCGATTTTAGTCCTGATGGTGGTCGGTTTGCTTTTGCAGGCGATGATGGTGCCGTGCGTGTTGTTGAAGCGCCGTCGGGCAGAGAGGTGTGGAATTTGATGGTCGGAAACCGGATCACACGCGTGGTTTTCAGCCCTAATGGCCAGTTGCTGGCCTGTGGAACCCAAGATGGACAAATCCATGTCATGGATGCCACGGCTGGCAAGAAGGTCTGGTCCGGTGTTTTTGGCGGCCCGGTCTATGCGCTGCAATTTAGCATGGACAGCGTTCTGCTTGCAGCCGCCGGGGATCATGCGACCACTTGCGTGTTTGACGCACGTGACGGGAGGGAAATCTGCCGTCCGCCGATCTCTCAATCTACGTCCTCATTTCAATTCAGCCCAGACGGCCGTTCATGCTTTGTCGGCATGGTTGAAGGAAATTTGAGCCGCTTCGCTGCCGGTAGTGGCATCGTGGAGTGGCAGGCGAAGTTCGAAAACCGGATTGTCCAGATTGTTTGCTCCGCTGACGGAAGGCTGGTGGCTGCTGCAAGTTGGGACCGCACCGCGCGTGTATTTGATGCTGCCTCCGGAAAGGAGATCTGGCGGTTCAATCTTGGTGAAATGGCAGATGGGGTCAGCTTTAGTCCTGATGCCCGCCAGCTGGCCGTTGGCAGCCGTGACAAGATGGTTCGCTTGTTCGACATGGACACAGGGGAAGAGGTTGATGCCATTCACTCCCTGCGCTGGCCATTCAGCGTAAGTTTCAGTCCTGATGGTCGATGGTTGAGCTTTGCCGACTTCATCGCCCCGGAGACTGATAAAGAGAGCAATATCCACATTTTGGAGCCGGCTTCGCGGCTGGCATCACATCGGTTTGAAGTGCCCGAGATCAATCCGCAGTTCACATTCAGTGCCGAAAAGCAGCGGGCGGGGGTGTTCAGCTTCTACAACAACAAACCGGGGGTGGAGGCAAGGGTGCTCGATATCGAGACGGAACGCGAAATTCTTCACCACAGGCCAGCGTCGGGTGTCACTGCACTGGAACTCAGTCCCGACGGCCAAACTGTGGCAGTTGGCTGTTTGAATGGCGGCGTGCAAATCTTGGATGTGAATTCAGGGAAGTCTCGGAATCAAATCATCACCCAAGGTGCCGTTCGCAGCCTGGACTTTGGGCACGACGGCAAGTTAATCGCGATTGGAGGGGATGGTCTTGAAGTGACGCTGGCAGAGGTTGACACCCGAAAGAAGCTCATCTGGAAGCGTCCTGCTGGCACGCTTCACAAGCTGTCCGTCGGAGATTCTTCAAAGAGCTTGTTAGCACTTCAAGAGGGCAAGGTCTTCCATATTGACATGGCAACGGGTCGAGAACTGGGTGTATCGTCCCAGATCAATGCCAGCCGTTGCTTTGTGGCCAATCCCATTAGTGACCGGCTGGCAATTGGATTAGCTAATGGTGCCAAAGTGATAATGGCCGGGTTGGATGTTCGAGAACGGAGTGAAATGTTTGCCTTCGACTCTGGATTGAAGTCATTAAGAGGCTTCGCCCCCGGTTTTCCAAGTGATGCTTGCTTTAGTGCGGATGGGCATTGGCTACTGGCATCTGCCACGGACGGCACCGTTCGCACAAGGGAGGTGAATTCACCGGGGGAACTGCTTGTCTGCCAGCTTAAGGAACAGGCCCTTGCCGTGCAACTAGGCGCGGACGGCCGCTGGGTAGCAGTTGCTGGCAATGACGGTGTGTTGCGTCTTCTAGACTGGTCATGGTTTACTCCGTCCGGCGGGCATCCTTGTACCGCATGGCACGCCATGCTGCGTTTCTTGGCTGGCCTGAGTTTTGATGATTCCGGCCGGTCGGTTCCGGTCTCCGCCTCCGGGCTGGAGGCAGATGGGCGGATGATGCGGCAGTTTGCACTGTCCGCGCCAACAACAGAGCATGCCTGGCAGCAGCAGATCGTGCGTTGGGCATGCATGTTGCCGGAGGAACGGACTACATCACCTTGGACACAGGAACCGGTGCGTGTGGCGGTGGGTCGCTGGCTCATGCGGGCGCAAACGGACTCGGCGACCATCCGTGAGTGTGCCGATCAAGCGCCATGGCACCCGCTGGAGCCGCTATCATTGGCGCGGTTATTTTTGCGAAGGCCCACAGGGCCTCCGGTCCCACCGCCTCCGGCCGAAAGAGTCGCTTTCCTGGCCAAACTGACTTTCCAGAGACTTCGTGAGGCCGATGAAAAGCTCTATAGTCGTGACACGCTGGCCGAGTATGCCGGGTGGGCGGCGAAAATCATGCATGAGGAATTCAAACTCGATGCCGAGGCGGCGGAAGTGCTGTCTTTCGCCATGGAGCGTGCCTCCAAGGACCAGATGCCAGCGCTGCTAAAGTTGCGAGACCAGATCAGCGGTGCTCCGCCATGAGGCCGGCCTCATTTCACGCGCACCACGACCATCTTCTCCGCATCGCGGGCAAACAGCAGTCCGTTGGAAAACGCGGCGTGGCTGCGATGGCCGGCGCGGGTGATCTGGGAACTGCGGAGAAGATCAAATTTCTCAGGCGTGGCCTTGAAGATCCACAACTCACCAGACTCGGTGTGCAGGAGCAGTTTGTCGCCGACGAGAAGCAGGGTGCCGCCCTGAATGCGATCCGAGGCTTCCCAGGCGACTTTGCCATCGGCCACGGCGATGCAGCGTAGTGTCATGCCGCTCTCCTGGCGGCCATGCAGGCCATAGACGTGTCCGTCCTGATAAACGGGCGTGGTGTAGTGGCAGTCGAGCGTGTCGAGCTTCTTCCACAGGTTGGTCAGCTTGCCTTCGGTCTTGTTCCATTGCCAGAGGCCAGCGCCGACGTCGTAGGCGGCGGAAAAGAGCAGTTTTCCATCGCCACACGGCACGGGAGCGGCGGCGTTCACGGACGCGTCGATCTCGGCGCGGAAGAAATCTTCGGCCAGAAGCCTGCCGTCGTTGTTTCGCACCAGCACTACTCCAGAGCGGGTGAAGAACGCGCTAGTTTTCGGGCTGCCGGGCACGAGAATGGGCGATGAGTAGCTGGCTTCATCATTCGATGTCATCCACAGCAGTTTCCCGGTCTGCAAATCGAGCGCGATGATGCCCGCACCGCCCTTGCCGCCGACATTGAGCAGCACTTTGCCATCCGTGACGAGCGGAGAGCAGGCACGGCCGAAATATCCTTGCGGCGATTCGAGTTCGGCGACGGTGTCGTAGTCCCAGAGCAACTTTCCCGATTCAAAGTCGAGCGCCTGCACGATGCCTTCCGGACCGTGGGTGATGATTTTTCCATCGGCGATGCACGGCACGGCTCGCGGGCCGTTGTCGAAGCCGAAACTGTCGCGGTAGGTGGCGGGGTAGGACTGTTTCCAGAGTGGTTTTCCATCGGCCGTATCAAGCGCCTCGGTGACCATGTCGGCTCCCTGGCGATGGAACACGATCACTCGTCCTTTTGTGACGACCGGGCCAGCGTGTCCGCTGCCGAGTTTACGGCTCCAGAGGATTTCCGGCTCGGTGGCAGCGGTGACGGCGGCTTCGTCCTGCGCGGCGCAGTTGCGCTGCGGGCCGAGGAACTGCGGCCAGTCCCCGGCGTGAAGTGACATGGATGCGCAAAAGAGAAAAATGAGCGGGCGCATGAGCGGAGGAGTTTAGCTGACGAGGGAGAGGTTCGGATCGACATCGGCCTCCAGCGGCGAGGTGTGGCCGTTGTTGAAACGCTGCACGGCGGCAAAGGCAATCATGCCGGCATTGTCCGTGCAAAGATCAGGCCGTGCGAGCAGCAGTTGCAGGCCTTGTTTGGCGCAGCGTGTGGTGAGTGCTTCGCGCAGGCCGCGGTTGCAGCTCACGCCGCCGCTGACGGTCACGAGCGTCTCGCGGCTGCGTTTCGCGGCGATCACGAGTTTTTCGACGAGCACCTCGACAATCGCCGCCTGCACGCTGGCGCAGAGATCGGCGAGCGTTTGCTCGCTCTTCAGATCCAGTTTCGGCAACTCATAAAGCACGGCGGTCTTCAATCCGCTGAAGCTGAACTCCAGGCTGCTGCTGTCGAGAAAGCTGCGGGGGAATGCGAAGGCTTGCGGATCGCCTTGACGCGAGAGCTTGTCGATTTCGGGGCCTCCAGGGTAAGGAAGGCCGATCATTTTGGCGACTTTATCGAACGCCTCGCCCGCCGCGTCATCACGCGTGCGTCCGAGCAGTTCATAGCGGCCCACGCCATGCACGTGGACGAGCATCGTGTGGCCACCGCTGACGATGAGCGCGACGCATGGCCGCACCGGCCCGTTTCCATTCATGAAGGGCGAAAGCAGATGCCCCTCCATGTGATTCACGGCGAGAAAGGGTTTGTCTTCAGCGATGGCGAGCGCTTTTGCCATCGAGGTGCCGATGAGTAGCGAACTGACAAGTCCGGGGCCGTTTGTCGCGGCAAACGCGGCCATCTCATCGAGCTTTTTCCCTGCTTCGGCCAGAACCTGCTGCACGAGCGGGCGCACATGCAGGATGTGATTCCGGGAGGCGACCTCCGGCACCACGCCGCCATATTGACGGTGGATTTCAACCTGCGAGGCGATCCGGCTTGCGATCAAATCGCCCTCCAGCGTGCAGATCGCGGCGGCAGTCTCATCGCATGAGGATTCGAGGGCGAGCAGGCAGGGCTGGCTGCTCGATACTGGATGCTGGTTACTGGACATCGGGTGCCGGAATGGGGATGCCATCCAGAATCAAGGACCCAGAATCAAGCATTGAGTGAAAAAAGAAGCCGCCGTCCCCCGGTTGGGTAGGGAACGGCGGCGTGGATTCAGTTTCCTGTCAGATTAGTGCTTGTGACCTTCCTTGCAGCAGGCCTTGCCGTCTTTCGAGCAGCAGGAGGACTTTGCTTTGGCGTCGCACGTCGCACATGCCTTCTTGGTCGCGCAGGATGCGAGAAGCATCGAGGAAGCGGCGAGAAGCAGAGTGGCAATACGGATCATGTGAGTGATCAGGTGTAAGGTTGGATGTCAGCCGCTTTGGGCGGCAGATCACTTACTTGCCGACGACCGGGGGCGGCGGGGGCGGAGGAGGAGTCTGCTGGCAGGAGCTAAGGACGGCGGAGGCCGCGATGAGGGTGAGGATAGCGATTTTCATGTGTGTGTGTGGGTGTTAACCAGTTTGTTAAATCCCCATCCACCAGACTCCTGGCAGTGGGATTTTCTGAGCCTAACGACAACTTCTGTTTTTGCAAACAGCCAAATGCATTCTCTGCGAAAACACGCAAAGAAGGCTCAAAAGCAGGACAATTTCGAGCTTGCCAGAAGTTCAGGACACCAAATCAACCAAAGGGGCCGCTCGCGCCCAGTCCATAGGCCGTTCCCACGATCTCACCGTCCGCCTCATCGAAGAAGATCCGCAGCGGCCGGCAGCACACCTCGCAGTCATAGTCCACATCGCATGGAGCTTCATCAAACGAAGGCGCGGGAACCTCGAATTCCTGGAAACAGCTCGGGCAGGTGACGGGTGTGGTGTGCATCATGAAATGCGGATCATTTCAAACCTGCCAGAAACGCGATCACATCCGCCGCCTCCTGCGCGGTCATGCTTTGCAGCAGGCCCTCAGGCATCAGGGACATGGGCTCGACTTTCTGACTGCGGATTTGAGCGCGTTCAAAGATCTGCGGCTGCCCGGTGGGCACTTTGAGTGTCACGCTCTCGTTGCCGGGATTCACAACGAAGCCGGTTTGCACGCTGCCATCCTTTAAGGTGACGATCCACGTCTCGTAGCCCTTCGCGATGGCTTTCGAGGGCTGGTGGAGACTTTCGAGAATCTGCTCGCGGGTGAGCCGTGCGCCGACTTTGCTCAAATCCGGGCCGAAATCACGGCCGATGCCATTGATGATGTGGCAGGCGAGGCACGCGGCCATTTTGCCGGTCATGCTGACGAGTTCGGAGCCGCGCTTCGCATCGCCATTCGCCGCGAGGAGTTTTTGGGCGTCGAAATTCATGCCGAGGGTCTTCACACGCTGGTCGTGCGGCAGGAAGCGCTCGAAGTAGCAGGCGATTTCGGGATTCGCGTGTTTGGCGAGCGCGGGGTCAAATTTGGCTTGGTTTTTCGCGATTGAATTGGCGAGAAGCAGGGCGTCGGAAGGCGATTCGACTTTGGATGGGCGACGAGTCGTCGCCTCTCCCAAGATCCAGTCCCACAACACGCGAAAGCCGTGAGGATCTACCTCGCGCGCGCCGATCATCGGCATGTGGCCGTTTCCACTGCGGGCGATGCGGGCCAGCAGCACGCTTTGTTCTGGATGGCCGGGAGAGATGACGCGGGCGTCAGCCAGCGCCAGGTCACCGCGCACCGGCTTTTCATCGAGCATCATCGTCTCTGCGGTGGGCAGGTCCGCGTTCACCATGAGCTGCACGCTGCCGCCACCGTGGCGGCGGTGGCAGTGCGCGCAGTTGGCGTGAAGCCAGGAGCGGGCTTTGGCTTCGAGATCGGCCTTGTCATCATGACTGGAGACGAGGCGGTTCTTCAAACGTTCGAAGAAGGGGCCGTCGAAGAGCCCGGCGGCCTCGGATGCTTTCTTGCCGCCGATGTTCACCAGTTGATCCGGCTGAAAGCCCAGCGTGAAGCCTCCCCAGTTCGTGTGGCAGCGAGCACACTCGGCGCGGCCGTGGATACGCCAGGGTTGTTTGTCGATGGTGAACTCCTCGCCGTCAGGGGCGACAAGCTGCGCATCCGTGCCCGCGTCGTTCCAGCGATAGGAATAGCCGTTCCATGTCTCGCCATCGAAGTGGAGCACCTGAGTCTCGATCTTCTTCTCCAATGTGATCGTGCGTGCCAGGACAGACTCGGCGGGCCATTCGACTTTGTAGTTCGGTTTGTCCGGATTGCCGCTGGTGGTTGTCTTGATGCTTTTCCCTCCGGGCAAAGCCACAAATCGCGTCGCCTTCGCTCCGTCCTGCCACATCGGCTCAGCGATCTCGAAGGGCAAAACGCCGGCGGCGGGAGTTTGGGCGGCGGTGTCGGTGAAGAGGCCTGTTTCACTCAGCTTGCGCGGGAACTGGCTCGGTTTGCCGACGGCGGGATTTTTCGACAGGCGATAGATGCGCGTGTCTTTCTCCCAGTTCATCCAATACAGCTCACCGTCCTCGCTTTGACCGAAGGTGACGATCTTGTGTGGTGTGTCGGCGATTTCTTCGCGGCGCGTGACTTTTTGCCCATCATGCCAAAGCGCCCAGATTTTGCCGGTTTCGTAGTCGCCGTAGATGTAGGCGTCACGCAGCTCGGGAAAGCGGCTGCCATGATAAACATAGCCGCCGGTGATGCTGGCGGCCTCGGTGTGGGGATGGGCGGCCACGGGCGGGATGATGTGGCCCGGGCCTTTCGTCTCCGGCATGATGGGCTGGCTGGCTTCCATCGCGCTCCAGCCGTGATTGCCACCCTTCGGCACGAGATGAATCATCTCCCAGAGTTCCCAGCCGACATCACCGCACCAGAGGCGGCCTTTCTGGTCGAAGCTGATCTTCCACGGGTTGCGGAAGCCGAAGGCGTAGATCTCCGGGCGGGCATCCGGCGTCGTGAGAAACGGATTGTCCTTCGGGATGGCATACGCCTTGCCGTTTTCCTCGTGATCCACGTCGATGCGCAGGATGGAGGATAAAAAGTCGCTCAAGTCCTGCCCGGTCTTCAGCGAATCCGGCGGCGAAGGCGCGGTGGCGTCGCCGGTGGAGCAATAGAGCATGCCGTCGGGGCCGAACTGAATCGAAGCGCCGTTATGTCCGCCGCTTTGCCAGGTGAGCAGCACGGTTTCCGATTTCGGATCAAGCATCGGCGGCTCCTGCTGTGTGAGCTTGAAACGCGAGAGCTTGCTGCCATCGGGCACTTTGTCGCCATAGACGTAAGTGATAAACACGAGCCCGTTCTCACGCCACTTCGGATGAAAGGCGATGCCATAGGCATAGTTCAGGGCGGGATGATCCGGCTTCAGGTCGATGAGCAGGTCTTTCGAGGCGGCATCCGGCGAGTCTTTGAAGGTCCAGATTTTGCCATTTTTCTCCACGGCCGCGAAACGCCCCGCTCCGGGCATGGCGATCATCTCCAGTGCGTCATTGAGCGCGATCTGAGTGAAGACATGCTCCGGCACAAAGGGCTTCGGTGGCTCCGGGGAACCATGGATGCGGGAAGTGGTCCACTGGGCATGCGTGGCGGCGCAGAGCGTGAGAAAAAGGAAAACACGAAGCATGCGGCATGATGCGGCGGAGGCTCGCGCCCTGGCAAGTCTGAAATGGCGGTTGGCTCAAAGGCCCAGCATCGCGTCCGTCAGGCGCTGGCTGAGTTCGGAAACGACTTTTCCGTCGGTGTAGTGATTCACCATGAGTGCGTAGCAGAACTCCTCACCGGATTTGGTCTTGGCAAAGCCGGTGTAAGTCCGCACGCCGGACATCGCGCCGCCTTTCCAGCGCAGGCCGTCCTTGGAGAGCAGCGAGTCCTTGTAGTTCGCGCCCTGCGGCCCGGAACCAGCGAGAAATTGCAGTCGCGCGAGATCGAGCGGGCGGATGAAATCCGCACGGGCCAGTCCGCAGCCGTCTTCCATCCTGAGTCCGATGAATTCGAGGCCGCGTGCTTTCCAATGTTCGCGGATGACAGCATCGGGCGCTTTGCCAGCCTTCACGCCCAGCATGCGGAAGACGCATTCGGTCTCGTGATTGTCGGAGGAGGCGTGGATGCTCTTGATGATGGCAAGCAGGGGTGGTGACTCGTGTTTCAGCAGCTCGTGCTTCGGTTCAGCGGTGTTGGGACTGCCGCCGCCGATTTGAATGCCCTGCGCCCTGAGCAACTGGGTGAAATGATGCGTGATGAACCGCTCTGGATCAGGCACGGCTCCGTTCACACGGAATTTTTCGGCTTTGAGCGGCACAGTGCCTCGCAGATGAATCGCCGTGGTGCTCTCACCCCCGTGAATGACCACGCCATCGCCAGAATCTTCAGGACCGGTGATGACTTCGTTCTTCCATGCCACACCCGGAAGCTCCGTGCTGATGCCGAGCAGCACGGCTGGCGCGCCTACCGTCTCCCCGGCACGAAAGGCGAGCGTGTAGCGGTTGTGGTTGAGGTTCAGACCGCTCACGCCGCTGCCGTAGCCGTTGCCGATGTCGCCCCAGTTCCAGAAGTCGCCATAAAGGCTTCCTGGGAAAAGACGCGCATCGCCACGGATGTGGCCCGTGACCATGCGCAGGCCGCGTTTTTTTAATTCATCGGCCCAAGCCTGCAAATCGGCCATCGCCAGCATCGGATCGCCTCCGCCGACAATGATGAGATCGCCGCGGATGACACCTGCCTCGATGGGCGCGGTGGATTTGAGCGCGGTGGTGAAGTGGAAGTCGGGACCGAGAACTTCGAGCGCGGTGGCGGTGGTGAGTGTTTTGAGGCTGGAGGCGGGGATGAAGGACGTTTGCGCATGGTCTTCCATCACGACCTCGCCCTTCGAGTCGATGAGGCAGAAGCCGATGGCGGCTCCGGCGAGCGCTGGATTGGTGCGGGCCTCGTTCAGCAGTGCATTGATCGTCGGAAAGCGTGGCGGCGTCGGCGTGACGACGGGAGGCGTGATGACCTGCGGTGCGATAACAGGAGGTGGCTGTGGCTGCTCCCGGCGCGAAAGAAGCAGCGCCGTCAACGCTGAGGCGAGGAGCAGGATGAGGATGTTTTTCAGCATGGGCCGATGGTAGCGTGAAACAGTCTGCCGCCAAGCGAGGCGCTTGCGGTTTTGCCGCATACGGCCAGCTTCACCGCCATGAAGCCCGAAAAAGTGAAGTTCATGCTCATGGCGGTCGATATGAAACGCGCCGTGGCTTTTTACCGCGATGTGATCGGCCTCGAAGCAGTGTTTGTGAGCGAGTTCTGGACCGAGTTGCGTCACGGCGATGCGATCATCGCATTGCATGGCGGTCACGATGGCTCGCGCAATCCGACGGGACTCAGCTTTCAATACGAGGATGTGCTGGTGATGGCGGACACGATTGCGAAGGCGGGTGCGAAAATCCTGCAATCGCCTCAACAGCGGGAAGGTGAGCCGATTTTGCTCGGCGTCTTCCGCGATGCGGAGGGGAACGAGGTGTTCATCACGCAGTATGTCGGGTGAAGTCTGCAGGCTTGCTTACCATGCAGGAATACATAGTTTGTGTCCATGAAAGCGAAGAATGCGCCTGCCAGAACCAAGAAGCCGCCCGCAGTCGTCACGCGTCCTCGAATGACGCGAGCACTCGCGGAGCAGCGTGCGGTGGGTGACAGTCGTTTGCCGAAATTTGACGGTGTGAAGTTCATCCAAAGTCTGAAAAAATGAGGGTCTATGCGGACACTTCATGGTGGCTCGCCTACAAGTGCCGATGTGACCGCCACCACTTGAAAGCGGTGCGGATTTTCGACCGGTTGGAAGACTCGGAGTTTATCTGGACTCCCTGGCATCGCGTAGAGGTCTTCAACACACTGCGTCAGGCGGAACGGGCGGGTTTGGTGAATGCGGGAGATGCCCGCCGGATGATTCGCTTGCTGGAACAGGAAGTTCGCCTCGGCTACTGGACGCATGTCGAATTCGACTGGCGTGACGCCGTCCGAACAGCCTGCGAACTGAGCGCCAATCACGGCCTGAACATGCTCATTCGTGGCATGGACCTGTTCCATGTGGCGACTGCCATCGAGACCGACGTGGACGGGTTCTTGAGCTTTGATGCAGACCAAAATGCTCTCGCGGATCAGGCTGGGCTAACTGTTCTCTGATCTGCCTGCTGTATTGCACATTGCAGATGCCGGATTGCGGATTATCCAAAGCAGCCAAGATGCCCACCACCTTCATCCCCACGCTTGATGCCCTCCCGGCGCGCAAATCGCCGCTGATGGAGCGGTTTGCGGCGTTGCTGGAGCCGAAGGGGCCGGCGCAGATCGAGGCGATGGCGAAGGAATCGCAGATCATCACGCGGCGGAACTTTGGGCGGACGATGCGGCTGTTTGCGCCGTTGTATGTTTCCAATGAGTGCGTGAACAACTGCAGTTACTGCGGATTCTCGCGGGACAACAACGCGATCCTGCGTGTGACGCTGACAGTGGATCAAGTCGTGGCCGAGGCGAAGCATCTCGTGGCGCAGGGCTTTCGGAACATCCTGCTCGTGGCGGGGGAACATCCGCGTTTTGTGAGCGAAGGTTATCTGGAGGAGTGCATCCGGGCGCTGCGTGATTTGGTGCCGACGATTGGCATCGAGGTCGGGCCGATGGAGGCACCGGAGTATGAGCGCATGGTCAAGGCGGGCGCGGAAGGTCTCGTGGTGTATCAGGAGACGTATGATCGCGTCGTGTATGAGCAGATGCACACGGCGGGGCCGAAGAAAGACTGCGACTGGAGGCTGGCGTGCCCGGAACGCGGTTACGCAGGCGGATTTCGCCGCATCGGCATCGGCGCGTTGTTTGGCCTGAGCGACTGGCGGCTCGAAGCGTTGCGATTGGCGGCGCATTTGGAGCATCTTTATAAACACTGCTGGAAATCGACCTTCACCGTGGCGTTTCCGCGTTTGCGGCCTGCGGCGGGTGGATTCACGCCGATGACGGATTTTCCGGATTGGGCGCTGGTGCAGACGATCTGCGCGTTTCGCCTCACGTTCCCGGAAGTGGGCATCATTTTGAGCACGCGTGAGTCCGCGCCGCTGCGCGATGCGCTGGCACCGCTGGGCATCACGGTGATGAGCGCTGGCAGTCACACCGAGCCGGGAGGCTATACAGGCGCGGGGAACGATGATTTGCATCTCACCGTGCGCGGCAAACGCGTCGAAGTGGAGACGAAGGCCGAGACGAATCGTGCGGAAGGCCAGTTCGGCATCGCGGATCAGCGTTCGGCGCAAAGCGTGGCCGAGATGCTGCGCCGGAGCGGACTGGATCCCGTCTGGAAGGACTGGGATGCGTCGATCCTCGCGACGATGGTGGCCTGAGAGCTCAATGACGAAATCAGAATAAGGAATGATCCATTCTCCGTAGCATACTGCGAAGGATGAACGAATTTCTAATCCCATGAAGATCACTTTGAACGGAGAGAAGCGTGAGTTTGAAGCGCCGCAGACGGTGAAGTCGCTGCTAGCGGCCGTCGGTCTGGCCGGAAAGCCGGTGGTGGTGGAGCAGAATCAAGCCGCGCTGCTGCCTCGTGAGATTGAAACGGCCACGGTGAGTGATGGCGATGTGATCGAGATCGTGCAGATCACGGCGGGTGGGTAGCCGGTGGAGAGGCAACGATGTGATCGCGACAGTGCCCATCATGGCATGTGGGCACACACGCCAGAGTTGAGAACAATCCATCGCCTCGGATTGGATTCGTGTGTTAACGTCAAAAGCTCATCGTCGTTATGACCAAGCTGCTCCAATTCACATTTAGAAATCGTCGGCCCGGTGACATGTCGGATCCCTCTGTGTTTTGGGGCGATGACTATGAAAAGCTGATCAAAGCTTTTCCTGAATTCGTGGTTCCTGCCTCAGATCACAAGGTATCCCATTTTGGCATCAACCTGCCTGAAGGGCATCACAAGCTCGCCGAGGTCTTTGACTTTGTGAAAGAGGAATTTGGACTCACACCGATCTTATCCAGAACTCAACGGAAACAGGTTCCGGCCAACGACCTCCGTCATTTCACAGTCGATACCCGTTACGAATTCGATGAGCAGGACATCGAAAATGCAGCCTTTTTTATATATCATCTTTGGCGGAGTTCAAAAGGGATCGCAAACTCGGTCTTGCAGCTTGGCGTTATGAGTTTGAGAAGCCCCCGAGGAAACCTCTTCCGCTAATAGGCTATATGGAGGATGTGGCGGGGCGGATTTGCACGGATGCCGTGCGCGCGGAACTGGAACACGAAGGCTTTCTAGGGTTGGACTTCCTTCCCATCACCGTGAATAACGACCCGCGCTATCCTGATGGAGTCTTCTGGCGCATCTGGGCAAACCGCACCATGCCAAAAGTCACCATGCCGTTGTGTGACTTGGACGGCAAACCGGTAAAAGAAGATTACTCCACCGGTTGCATGCCGGACGAGATCATCGTCTATCAGACCATTCGGAAATACAAGGCTGCTGATCTCGCCGCGATGAACGGTACCGACTTTGCCCTCACGGCGGAGAAATGGGGATATCCAAAGTCCCGTGACCGGCGTGAAACGCTCGTCGTCTCCCAGCGATTTCGGCAGTGGTGCCTGAAAAAGAACGTACAAGCGGAGTGGACGCCGGTGATCGCTTTGCCGGAGTAAGTCGGACCTTTGCCAACACAATGCCTCACAGCCCCACATTCCCATACCCATGCCCGCTGGTGCAGAGGCGGAAGAGGTGGTTGCAGACTTCGTGGGCGGTGAGGATGCCGGTGCGGGGGAGCTGGTCGAAGTCGCCGATCAGGACAGGCCAGTCGCTGCGGTCTTCGGGGATGCGGCCGTGGGAGCCTTTGACGAGTGAGGCGTCGAGCGGGATAACGTCCATGAGCATGCGCTGGCCGAGGGCCTTCTTCGCGAGCTTGCCGGCGATCTTGAGCTTGGGCCACTTGAGCTGCGGATCGAGGAAGAGTTCGGCGGGGTCGTAACCGCATTTGCGGTGGATATCGACACAGCGAGCGAAGTCGGGGGCTTTGCGGTCGTCCTGCCAGTAGTAGTAGGTGAACCAGCTCTTGGCGTCGGCGATGGCGATGAGATCGCCGCTGCGCTCGTGATTGAGGCCGTGGAGATGTTTTTCCATCTTGCCGAGCACCTGGGCGACGCCGGGCGTGGCCTCCAGAGCGCCGCGTACATTGTTGAGGAGGCTCTGATCGTTCACATAGACGTGGGCGATCTGATGATCGGCGATGGCGAAGGCCTTGGAGCCGCCGAGATCGAGGGTTTCGCGGCCCAACTCGTCTTTGATGCTGAGCCAGCCGCGTTCGCGGAAGACGCGGTTCAGGTGGACGGGCTGCTCGACGTTGGTGATGCCGTATTCGGAGAGGAGGACGACCTTGATGTTCCGCGTCTCGTAGAAGCGGATGAGATCACCAACGACGTTGTCGATCTGGCGGAGGTCGAAACGAATTTTCTCCATGTCGAGGCCGACGCGCTGGAGGTTGTAGTCGAGATGCGGCAGGTAAACGAGCGAGAGGCCGGGCCAGTGCTTTTCCTCGATCCATTTGGCACTTTCGGCGATCCAGATGGACGATTTGATGTCGGAACCGGGGCCCCAGAAGCTGCGGAAGGGAAAGAGCCCGAGGTCTTTTTTGATGCGTTCCCGCAGCGGCATGGGCTGCGTGTGGATGTCGAACACCTTGCGGCCATCGGCGGGATAAAGCGGGCGCGGGGTGATGGCGATGTCTGCGGTGGAGTACATGTTGTACCACCAGAAGAGCTTCGCGCAGGTGAACTGCGGATCGACGCGGTGCAGCGCCTCCCAGAGCTTCTCGCCCTGCATGAGCTGCTCAGGCTGCTTCCAGAAGCGGTGCTCGGCGTATTCGCGATCATACCAGCCGTTGGCGACGGCACCATGATCACGCGGCAGACGACCGGTCAAGTAGGTGGCCTGGGCGGTGCAGGTGACGGCAGGGAGCACCGGCTCGATGAGCGTTGAGCGGTTGCGCTCCACGAAGGCACGGATCGCCGGGGTGTGTTCGCCAATGAGCCTCGTGGTGAGGCCGACGACGTTGAGGATCGCTGTCCGCTGCATGGATCAGAGTTTCAGGTTACAGGTTTAAAGTTTCAAGTTTCTCGCCGGGCATGAGTCGTCTCACCGGGACGAACTTGAAACCTGAAACTTCAAACTTGGAACTTCAGAGCAGCATCGCCACGATCACGTAGGCGATCTTGCATAGGTAGTGGAGCGCCTGGTCCTGGGTGAAGGAGGTCCAGTTCTCGCATTTGGCGAAGTCGATGATCCAGTGCAGGACGAATTCGACGACGCAGAGGATAAAGCAGCCGGTGATGGCCCAGACCGTGACCGCATGGATGAGGCAGTGCGCGCTCATGCACCACGGCCAGATTTCACGCGGGCGGGAGGGATCCTGGAGCTTGTAGAGCAGGTGGCGGTTTTTGCAGGTGGAGAGGAACTCGCCCTGCAGCGGGTAATCCATGAGCGCATGACCCGCAAAGAGCAGAAACAGGACCTGGATGACCTCCAAGGTAGTGTGCGGGGGAAAGGGCAACAGTCCGTGCATGAGATGGGTCTGGACAAGCAATGGGCCTGCCATGTGAGGATTTCACATGCAGGCCCAAGTCTTACTTTTCTGGAATTATGCGCTGTAGAAGGCAGCGATCTTCTCATTCACCGCACGGAGACGATGAGAGATGGTGCGACCGACCCCGATGAGGAGCCATGCGGCGGCACGCGGGTATTCGTTGATGTAGCCTTCGAGGCTCTCGCCGTCGATGCGCCAGACCTGGGAGAATTCAACGGCGGTGACGCTGGCGCTGGCGACGTTGGGGTCGAGCAGGTTGATCTCACCGATGGTCTCGCCGCGCTGGATGGAGCCGAGGAGCACCTTGTGCCCGCCGCGCATGGCGGTGGCGTGGAATTTGCCGGAGACGACAAAGAAAAGGCTGTTCTGCTGCTGGCCTTCTTCGATCAAATGCTGGCCGGGCTGCACGGGGAGGAATTCGCCATACCCGCTGAGGATGTCACGGTCCTCGTCGCCGAGGGGTTCGAGGATGCCTTGGGCTGGAAGCTTGGGTGTGGCGAGGGAGCTCATGGGAGAGAGTGTGTGGATGAATTAAGCGGTCTTTTTTAAGCGGTATCGCTGGGAATGGCAAGCGCGGTGAGCGGCGGACGATGAATCGTCACAATACGGCGCGATTTTTCTCCAGCATTTTCACCTGCTGCGTTCGTTTACATTTGCGAAGTATGCAGGTTCTAAATTCTGCTGGATTTCCAAGGTCCAAAGGTTCAGAATCGGCCCCCTCTCACCCAATCAAGCAACCCGACCAATCATGTCCGACTCCTCTTCTTCCTCCAAGTGCTGCGGCAGCCAGAGCTATGCCTTCGCCCACCTCCTGCTGCGCCTTTGGGTCGGCATGCGTCTGTTCATGGCCGGTATTGACAAGTTCCGCTGGGGCAACGGCTCGACGACCACCTTCAGCTTGGAGAATTACTCGAAGAAAACCGAGCCCCTCGCCAAGCTGATGTCCGACAACAGCTTCCTGCCCGAGGCCGCGTGCAAGGGCTTCGCCGGTATGATCGGCTACATTCTCATCCCGGTCGGCATCTGGGTGGCGCTGGGCATTTGCACCGAGTTCGGCCTTCTGGCCGCAGGGTTGGTCTTTTTGATGCTCGGCTTTGGTCTTGCCGCGTTGCCGGATGACACCGAAGTCGTCACCAACATCGGCCTCTCCGTCCTCATCGTGGCGGCTGCCCTCGTGACCTCGAAGGCGAAGACCTTCTCCCTCGACGGTTTTCTTGCCCTCAAGAAGAAGGCTGAATAACGGCCCGCAGACGTAATGGCCAGTGAGAAAAAACCTCGCGCCTGATCGCACCATGAATTCCCAGCCTTCCTCCTCTCCAGCGCCGCTGTCCCGCTTCATGGACCGCCGCGGCTTCCTCCGCACCAGCGCCCTCACCAGCAGCGGCCTGTATCTCGTCACCAGCAAGACCGCCGTCGCCCAGCAGACCACTCTGGGACGCACCATCAAGTGCGCCCTCGTCGGCTGCGGTGCCCAGGGCAACAAAGCACTCCGCGTCGCCTCCAAGGACGTGCCCGGCGTGCAGTGGGTCGCCATGTGCGACATCTGGAAGTACTCCATCGCCCAGGCGCGCGGAGGTTTCCTCAGCGAAAACAAGCATCAGGTCGATGGTGAGATCAAAATCTACGAGGACATCAACGAGATGCTCGACAAGGAGCCGTCCATCGAGGCCGTCTTCATCGCCACGCCCGACTTCCTGCACGCGCCCTACTCACGCCTCTGTCTCGAAAGGGGCAAGGCGGTGTATTGCGAGAAGATGATGAGCAACACGCTCGAAGGCGCGCGCGACATGGTCCGCGCCGGCAAGGCCAGCAACGGTCTCTTCCAGATCGGCCACCAGCGCCACTCGAACCCGCGCTACATCAACCTGCGTGAGAACATCATCAAGCCCGGCAAAATGCTCGGTCGCATCACCCACGCCTATGCTCAGTGGAATCGCGGCGTCTCCGGCAGCGCACCCCAGGGTGCGGTGAAAGGCTACGACATCCCGCAGGACGTGCTGACCAAGAACGGCTACGGCAGCATCGAGGAGTTCCGCAACTGGCGCTTCTTCTCCAAATACGGCGGCGGCCCGCTCTCCGACCTCGGCGCGCACCAGATCGACATGTTCAACTGGATGTACGAGGCCACTCCTGTCTCCGTCATCGCATCCGGCGGGGTTGATTATTTCGACGGCAACGACGGACGTCCAAAATTCGAGCTGCCGGACAACATGATGTGCATCTACGAGTTCAAAACACCCGCCGGTGTGCTGCGCGCCTACTACCAGGTGCTCACCACCACCGGTTCGCAGGGCGCTTATGAGAAGCACATGGGCATCGGCGGCACCGCCATCATCTCCGAGCTCGACACCAACGGCAACCAGCTCTACGCAGAGCCCGGGCAGGCCTGGGACGAGTTCGCCGCCGGGGACAACCCGCCGATCATGAAGGCCGCCGACAAGGCCAAGAACAAGTTCTGGGAGCATCCCCGCGACTGGGAAAAGCCCAAACCGCCGTCGTATGGTGCCGTCAGCATGGCCGACGTCCGCGAGAGCAAGGCGCTCTCCCAATGGGAACTCGGCGTGAAGCTCAGCCGCAAGCCCCACTCGCCGCATGTGCAGAATTTCATCGAGGCCGTGCAGATGAAAAAGCCCGAGCACCTCACCTGCCCGGTGGACATGGCCTTCAAGTCCTGCGTCACCGTGCTCAAGGCTTACGAATCCATCAAGACCGGTAGCAAATACGTCTTCACCCCCGAGGACTTCCAAGCCTGATTCATCCAGATCAAGAAACTTTCATCAAGCCACTCCCCCATGAAAAACACCATCCACACCCTCGCGGGCCTTGCGCTCGTCGTCACCCTTGCCTCCTGCGGCAAGACGGAAGAAAAGAAAGCCGAAGGCGCCCCCGCCGCTGCTGCTCCTGCCGCCGCCGCACCTGCCGGTGACCTTGAAGAAGTGACCATCGCTTACCCGAAGCCGATGTTCATCGGCACTCCGGTGCCCGCCGAGCTGCCGAACCTCGAAAAGCCCGGCTCCTACAAGCCATCCCCCAGCTTCCAGGCTCCCAAGGGCACCGTGAATCTGGCCAAAGGCAAGAAAGTCACCTCCTCCGACTCCGCCCCGATCATCGGCGACCTCACCCTCGTCACCGACGGTGATCCTGATGGCGCCGACGGTTCCTTCGTCGAGCTCATGCCCGGCAAGCAGTGGGTGCAGATCGACCTCGAGGCTCCCAGCACGCTTTCCAAGATCGCCGTCTGGCACTACCACAAGCAGGCCCAGGCTTACATTGATGTTGTCGTCCAGGTTTCCGACGATCCGGAATTCAAGGCCGGCGTCACCACCCTGTGGAACTCCGATCACGATGAATCCTCTCAGATGGGCAAGGGCGGCGATCCTGCCTACGTCGAAACCAACCATGGCCGTCTCATTGATGCCAAGGGCGTCAAGGCCCGTTACGTCCGCCTTTGGAGCAACGGCAACACCAGCAATGACATGAACCACTACTGCGAGGTTCAGGTCTTCGGCACCAAGTAAGCCGTTTCCACATCGTTTCCGATTCACCGCCGTGCAGCGCCCCTGCACGGCGGTTTTGTTTGGTTCATGCTCATCGTTCTCCGTTTCAAACCGCGAACAGAGAACAGAAAAACCGCGAACTTCAGACGTCCACCACCTTGCCGCCGCCTTTCGTTTTCACCGCGGTCCACTCCTGGTAGCGCTCGATCTCGCGCTGCACGAGTTTCAAACAAAAAGCCACGACTGTGGCGTCATCGAGATAACCCACGCCCAGCAGCACATCCGGCAGCACATCGACCGGATTCAGCACATAGAGCAGTGCCAGCGCCACCGCGCTGATGGCCCAGTAGGGCACCTCGCGGTAGCTGCCGCTCCAGTAGTCCTTCACCATCGCCAGCATGACCTTTGCCTGCTCGAAGAGCGTCTTGAGTTTCGGCAACTTGCCCTCGATGTCCTGGGCCCGCTGCGTCACGCGTTCGATCGTCAGATCATGCTCGCCGTTGGAGGAGGTGCTCATGATGAAATGGTGATGACCGGCTTCGATCAGACTTCCTTCGGCATCTCGTAGCCTTTGCGATACTCGCGTGTGAGCAGCGCCAGAGCCTCGGGCGTGGCCGTGTCGCCGATGAAAGTCTCCTTCGCGACATCCAGCTCCAGCATGGGACCGATTTTGATGTCGAGTGTGGAGGCGTCGAGCTCGTTTTTGACAAGATGTTCGTGGAAATCGGCGATCACATCGTTCCAAGGCTGGAAACCCTTCACCGCAGCCTCTGCCTGCTCACGCACATACTTCTGGCCGAGACGGAAGCTTGTGTTCGCAAGGTGGCACCACGCGCTTGAGTAGTGAATCGCCTCGATTTCGCCTTTTAGGTCGGAAGGTTTACGGCTGCGCATGGCGCTGATGAAATTGGCCGCATGCGTCTTGCCGCCATCGCCTTTGAAGGTGTGCAGCTTCTTGCCTTCAGCGTCATAGGCCGTGCCGCCGCCACGGCTACCGGTGTAGTAACCACCTTCGCACTCGATGATGAGGAAAGCACCCGTGCGACGACGCAGATACACATCCGGCGCCTTGACGCCCTTTTGACGAGGCAGGTTGTGGAAATCGACGATCACCGGGATGTCTCCTGTGTCCATGTAGGCGAAGTGAGTGTTCGGCGTCTCGCCTGCGTCATTCCACGCGAAGCGTCCGCCGCCGGCGATCACGCGCTTCGGCAGCGGTACCTTGTCGCGGAACACGACGTTGCGCAGGTCATCGAGGATGTGAGGGCCCCAGTTTCCCATCTCGCCGTTCCCGGTGTTCCAGTTCCAATGCCAGTCGTAGTGCAGTTTCTCGCGGTAGATCGGCTCATCCTTCGCCGGGCCGAGCCAGAGGTCGTAGTTCAATGTTTCCGGCGGTGTGATCGGTTGCGGTACTTTGCCAATGGTGTTGCGCAGGCTGTAGTGGTTGCAGCGCACATACTTGATCTTGCCGATCGCCCCCGAGTCCAGGAAGGCCTTGATTTCGTCCTGCAGGGGATCGCTGCGCTGTTGAGTGCCGCCCTGCACGATGCGGTTGTACTTCCGCGCGGCTTCGACCAGTTTGCGGCCTTCCCAGATGTTATGGGAGATGGGTTTTTCGACATAAACGTCCTTCCCGGCCTGAATCGCCCAGATCGACGCAAGTACATGCCAGTGATTGCATGTCGAGACCACGACGGCGTCCACATCCTTGTCCTCCATCACCTTGCGCAGATCCTGCGTGGTCTTCGCGTTTGGAAACGCCTTCTTCGCACGATCCAGCGCCTTCGTGTCCGGGTCGCAGAGATACACGATTTCCACGCCGGGAACCTTCGCCATGCGGCCCGCGTTGCCATTTCCCTGTCCCCCGAGGCCGATCGAGGCGACGCGGATCTTCTCATTCGCCCCCAGAACGCGGCTGGCGGACAAGGCGGTGAAAGCGAGGGCGGATTGGGTGATGAAGGCGCGGCGTGAGGTCATGGTAGATGCGGTTTGGATGGCATGGTTTTGCCAAATTGAAGCCTTGAACGCAACATCTTCCTCAATCATCACAAAAAACAAAAAAGAGGCCGCTCATCGCGGCCTCTTCGTGGTTTGGAGTGATGTTGTGCGATCGAGATCAGCCTTCGGAGGAGCCTTCTGCTTGCGCGGCGGCGTCCTTCTCCTTCATGGCGGCTTTGCGGCTCATTTTGATGCGGCCTTTTTCGTCGATGCCGATGCACTTGGCGGTGACGATGTCGCCGGTCTTCACCACGTCTTCGGTCTTGTTGACGCGGAAGTCAGCGAGTTCGCTGATGTGGATGAGGCCGTCTTTCTTGCCGCCGAGGTTCATGAAGGCACCGAAGTTCGTCGTGCTGACGACGCGGCCGGTGTAGAGCTTGCCGACTTCGATCTCCTGGAACTGGCCGCTGACCATTTCGACCGCGCGCTCGAGGCTTTCCTTGCGGGAGGCATAGATGAAGACGGTGCCGTCGTCCTCAATGCTGATTTCCGCGCCGGATTCGGCCTGGATGGCTTTGATGTTCTTGCCGCCAGGGCCGATGAGCTCGCCGATCTTGTCGGGGTTGATCTTGATGATCTCGATGCGCGGGGCGTAGGGGCTGAGGGGCTTCACTTCAGCGATGGCGGAGGCCATGGCGCTCAGGACCTGGGTGCGGCCGGCTTTGGCCTTCACGATGGCTTCCTCAAGGATGCTGAGCGGGATGCCGGGGAGCTTGAGGTCAAGCTGGTAACCGGTGACGCCTTCGGTCGTGCCGCAGAGTTTGAAGTCCATGTCGCCGAAGTGGTCTTCGCTGCCGATGATGTCGAGCATCGTGAGGTAGCGCTTCATGTTGTCGCCTTCGAACTCGGTCACGAGGCCGACGCTGATGCCACCGACAGGGCGCTTGATGGGCACACCGGCGTCGAGGAGGGCCATGACGCCCGAGCAAACGGAGGCCATGGAGGTGGAGCCATTCGACTCCATCACTTCGCTGCTCACGCGGATGGCGTAGGGGAAGGTGGCCTTGTCAGGGATGACAGGCTCGATGGAGCGCTCGGCGAGGGCACCGTGACCGATTTCACGACGGTTCTGACCACCGAAGCGGCCAGTTTCACCGACGGAGAACGGAGGGAAGTTGTAGTGCAGGATGAAGCGCTTCGAATCAGGGCCACCAGCGTAGGTGTCCATTTCCTGGGCTTCGTCAGCCGGAGCGAGCGTGGCGATGGAAAGGGCCATCGTTTCGCCGCGGGTGAAGCTGGCGGAACCGTGCGTGCGAGGAAGCACGGAGGCTTCACCGGAGAGCGGGCGGAGCTGGTCGATGCCGCGGCCGTCGCAGCGGCTCTGCTTGTCGAGGATGGAGATGCGGAAGGCTTTCTTCTGGAGGTAGTCGAAGGCCTGGCTGATCTCGAAAGGCGTGGCTTCCGGGAACTTGGCCTTGATGGCCTCGGCGACTTCGTCCTTCAAAGCGCCGACGGCTTTGCCGCGAGCGACTTTGGACGGCGTGTAGAGAGCGCCTTCGATGCGGTCGCCAGCGACTGCGTAGGCGATTTCGAGGAGTTCATCCTTCACGAGCATTAGGGGGACTTCACGCTTCGGCTTGCCGGCGAGCTTGGTGAGTTCTTCCTGAGCGGCGACGATCTTGGTGACTTCGCCCTGGGCAAAGTGCAGGGCTTTGACGAATTCAGCTTCGGGCAGTTCGTTGGCGGCACCTTCGATCATGATGACGTCGGTCTTGTTGCCGACGTAAACGAGGTCGAGGTCGCTATCGAGACGCTGGGACTGCGTGGGATTGATGATGAACTCACCATTGATGCGGCCGATGCGCACGGCACCGACAGGGCCGGCGAACGGGATGTCGGAGACGCAAAGAGCGGCGGAGGCACCGTTCATGGCGCAGATGTCCGGGTCGTTCTCGCCGTCGGCGCTGAGGAGGATGGCGACGACCTGGGTGTCGTAGTAGTAGCCTTTCGGGAAGAGCGGACGCAGCGGGCGGTCCGTCATGCGGCAGGTGAGGATTTCCTTTTCCGTGGGGCGACCTTCGCGCTTGAAGTAACCGCCGGGGAAGCGGCCTGCGGCGGAAGCTTTCTCCTTGTACTCGACGGAGAGGGGGAAGAAGTCCTGGCCGTCCTTCACTTTCGTGGCGGAGACAGCGGTGACGAGGACGATGGTGTCACCGAGACGCACCGTGACGGCGCCGTCGGCGAGTTTGGCAAATTTGCCGGTTTCGATCTGGAGGGTTCCAGCACCGAGCTGGATGTTTTGTGTGTGGATAGCCATGGTGGCAGTGTGTTTTGGTTTGTGTTTGGGGAAAAGCGGGGTCGGGATGTCAATGACGAGCGCCCGAATGACGACTGTGTGAGGGCACGAAGGGCCGGTAAAAGATCTCCAGTGGCTGGATGCGCAGGATGTCCGCGTGTGCGCCGGGATTTGAGGACGATCATGCGTCCTGAGGGCACTCTACACTATCGGAATCCGGCTCTCGCCTTGAAACACGAAGGGCGATGCGTGTGGCATCACCCTTCGGTAAATTTGACGGTTAGCGGCGGAGACCGAGGTTCTTCAGAAGAGCCTGATAGCGCTCGTTGGCCGTAAGCTTGAGGTAATCGAGCAGCTTGCGGCGGCGGGCGACCATCTGAAGGAGACCGCGACGGGTGGAGTGATCCTTCTCATGCGCGGAGAGGTGCTGCGTGAGGGAATTGATTCGCTTCGTCAAGAGGGCCACCTGGACGTCGGCGCTGCCGGTGTCCTTGTCGTGGAGCTTGAAGGAGGTGGAATCGATGGTGGTTGCTTCGCTCATGGTATTTGGGGGATGCCGGACAACTTGTCAGGCCGAGTGGTGTCTGTTGGGATTGAGGGCAGCGAAGGAACCATAGAAGGCCTTTTTGGCAAGGGGAAGTTTGCGGACTTTGTCAGGAAATCTTGCCGCGCTGCCCCGGCCATCCCGGCGCTTGCCTCGCAGGCCATTCGCATCCATAAACCCGCCCTTTTATGTCCCGCTCGTTCAACCTCGCAGTCCTCCCCGGCGACGGCATCGGCCCTGAAGTCATGGCCGAGGCCCTTCGCGTCCTCGACACCGTCGCCAGCCGTTCCGGCCTCAGCTTCAACTACCACCACGAACTCGTCGGCGGTGCCGCCATCGACGCCGTGGGCAAGGCGCTGCCGGAAAAAACCGTGAAAACCTGCGAGCAGGCCGATGCCATCCTCTTTGGCAGCGTCGGCGGCCCGAAGTGGGAAAAGCTCCCGCCCAATGAACAGCCCGAACGCGGCGCTTTGCTGCCGCTTCGCAAGCATTTCGGCCTCTTCGCCAATCTGCGCCCCGGCATCTGCTATCCCGCGCTCACCAGCTCCTCGCCGATCCGTCCCGACCTCGTCGAGGGTGGTTTCGACGTACTCTGCGTCCGCGAACTCACCGGCGGCATGTACTTCGGCCAGCCGAAGAGCCGCACCACGCTGCCCGATGGCGACATCGAGGTCATCGACACCATGGTTTACAAAAAGAGCGAGATCGTGCGCATCGCCCACGTCGCCTTCAAGGCCGCGCAGCTCCGCCGCAAGCACGTCACCAGCGTGGACAAGGCCAACGTGCTCACCAACTCCGTCCTCTGGCGCGAAACGATGGTCGAAGTCGCCAAGGAATACCAGGACGTGACCCTTGCGCATCTTTACGTCGATAACGCCGCCATGCAGCTCATCAAAGCCCCGCGCAGCTTCGACGTGCTCGTCACCGAAAACCTCTTTGGTGACATCCTCAGCGATGAAATGGCCATGATCGCCGGTTCCCTCGGCATGCTCGCCAGCGCCAGCCTAGGCAAACCGAAAGGCGACGGCCTCTACTTCGGCCTCTTCGAGCCTTCCGGCGGCACCGCCCCCGACATCGCCGGCATGGGCATCGCCAACCCCATCGCGCAGATTCTCTCCACCGCGCTGCTGCTGCGCTTCTCCCTCGGCCTCGAAGCCGAAGCCTGCCAGATCGAAGCCGCCGTCAAAAAGGTCATCGACCAAGGCCTCCGCACCGGTGACATCTTCAGCGGTGCCCCCGGCACCCGGAAGGTGAACACCAAAGAGATAGGCGACGCGATCATCGCGGCTCTTTGATTTTCACAGCCCTTTGGGCCCTTGGTTGAATCATCGGCAAAAATGCATACTTCTCAGTGAATGGAATCGCGTCAGTTCAATTCCACATCGACTTCCGCACAGGCCGCGAAACCGCTCTCACCGGCGCAGCCTTCGGCGGAGGAGAACGCGCAGCTTGCTCTGCCCTTAACCGACGGCGAGCGCAGGGCCTCCAGGAGGCAGCTAAATCAACTCCATCCCGGGAATCGCTTTCGCCTGATGTTTGGGCAGCCACTGTTGCCGCAAGGGCAAGCAGCTGGAACGTCCCGCTCGTCAATCTGAGCGGGCTTGGGCTGGCCCGGGATGCGGACGACATGTTAACGTCCAGCTTCCTGGTGCCACTCAAGACTGGGGCCGAAGCCTGTCCATTTGCCGATCTGGCCACAGGCGTCGTTTACAAGCTCTTCCCGCTCCACATCAACGGCGGCCTGGGCAAAACCTTTGAAATCATAGCTGACGCCGAGCAGACAGGCATCATCATGGACGTCCGCGATGCGGTGCTGAGCGAGACGATCGAGAAACTCATGGTGATGCACGATGCGGGAGCACACCCGACAGAACTCGTGGGCCTGGATGATCAAGGCGACTATCTGATCGCCAAGCAGCCGCTCGCAGAAGCGTATGGAGACCTCGACAACCTGAGGGACATCACACTGGCTCAAATCGACAGCATGCGCCCCCAAGCCGCTGAGCGCATGCTCGCAGTTCCATGCCGTGCCGGATTCAAACGGCCTGTGTGGATCGTGTGGTGTGACGATCGCGCCTGGGCCATGAGCGATCTGCATCCCGGCAACATCATGAAGGACGCCAGCGGCATGCCATGCATCATCGACGCTCTTATGGCACCGCTGCCCCCTAAACTGATTTCCTCCAATCGGATACTCGCAGAGGCTGTCACGGATGCCCGCATCTGGCGCGAGACTGGCGAGCTTCCAAAGCGAAAGTCATTCGAAGATGTGAACGACGATGACTTGTGAGCAATCTCACGGATTCACCACATTCACCGGTTTCCCCGCCAAGAACGCCTTCACGTTCGCGGCGGTGATGTCGATGAGGCGGGAGCGTGATTCGCGGCTGGCCCAGGCGATGTGCGGGGTGATGAGGCAGTTCTTGGCACCGATGAGCGGATTGCCGTCTTTCGGTGGTTCAACGGACAGCACATCGAGTCCGGCACCGGCGATGCGGCCTTCGTTGAGGGCTTTGGCGAGCGCGGCCTCATCCACGAGTGGTCCGCGGCCCGTGTTGATGAGAAAGGCCTCGCGCTTCATCAATCCTAGCGTGCGTTCGCCGATGAGGTGCTTGGTGGCATCCGTCAGCGGGCAGTGCAGGCTGATGACATCGGACTGACGGAAGATGTCGTCGATTTCCGCCGCTGCGACACCGACGGGCGGCGGCTCTTTCCAGGTGCGCTTCGAGGCGAGCACCTTCATGCCGAAAGCCACGCCAATCTTCGCCACGGCGCTGCCGATCTCGCCGTAACCGATGATTCCGAGCGTGCGGCCGGCCAGTTCGATGATCGGATAGTCCCAGTAGGCGAAATCAGGGCATTTCGTCCATCCGCCCTGCTCCACGCTCTTCGCCGCATGGCCGACGTGGTTCGTCAGCTCCAGCATCAGCGCGATCACATGCTGCGCGACGGCCGGAGTGCTGTAGCCGGGCACATTCGTCACCACGATGCCGCGTTCCTTCGCCCCCACGACATCCACAATGTTGAAGCCCGTCGCTGTGACGCCGATGTATTTCAAATCTGGCAGCGCGGCGATGATTTCACGCGTCAGCGGCGCTTTGTTGGTGATCACCACCTCCGCTCCAGCGCAACGGGCCACCGTTTCGGCCAGCGGGGTGCGTGGATGAACCTCGCAGGGCGCGATGGCTTCGAGCGGCTGCCAGGAAAGATCACCAGGGTTCGCAGTGTGGGCGTCGAGAAGAACGATTTTCATGAGAAGGGCGGCATGCTTAGCCGAAAAAACAGAATTTTGTGAGAAAAACTCGCCTGATCACGATAATGCTGCCGCCATGCGTTCCCCCCTGCTTTTTCTTCTCTCTCTTGCCGCACTGTTTGCCTCCAGCGTGATCGCTGAGGACGTGAAACCCCTCAAAGTCCTGATGGTCTGCGGTGGCTGCTGCCATGATTACGAAAACCAGAAGCTGATCCTCAGCGAGGGCATCAGCGCCCGGGCGAACGTCGAGTTCACCATCGTGCATGAGGAATCACGCGTGAAGGATGACCGCACGCATCAGGTCAGCATCTACAAGCAGCCCGGTTGGGCCAAGGGCTACGATGTGGTGCTGCACAACGAGTGCTTTGGCGCGGTGACAGATGTTGCGTTCGTTGAAGGCATCGCCAAACCGCACTTCGAGGGCGTGCCCGCCGTGATGCTGCACTGCTCCACTCATAGCTACCGTGCCGCGAAGACCGACGAATGGCGCAAATGCCTGGGACAGACCTCGATGAGTCACGAGAAGAATCGCGATTTGAAGGTGCGCAACGTGGCCGAGGAGCATCCGATCATGAAGGGCTTCCCTGAAGAGTGGCTCAACCCGAAGGACGAGCTCTACAAGAACGAGAAGCTGTGGGAGAACTTCAAACCGCTGGCCACCGCCTACGGCGAGGACACGAAGAAGGATCACCACGTCATCTGGACGAACCAGTATGGCGCAGGCCGCGTCTTCGGCACGACGCTGGGTCACAACAACAGCACGATGCAGGACCCGGTTTACCTCGATCTCGTCACCCGCGGCCTGCTCTGGGCCTGTGGCAAGTTGGATGAGAATGGCAAACCACTGCCGGGCTACGAGGCGAAGAAGTGAAGTGTCCTTCCTGTCCGCTCACTGCAGCGGCGGCAGCTCGGAGAGCTCGATTTCTTCGCCGGGGTCTTGCGGCATTTCGCGGCGGTATTTCTGGGGATTGAAGACCTCGCTGTGCGCATGCTTGTAGCCAGCGGGATCCAGTTTCTGCCACAGCCTGTGCCGGCTTTCGACGCTGCAGGCCGCGAGAGCCAAAACCGTGATGAGCGGGATGAATAGCAGCCGCCTGTGTGGGTGTCCGTCGGTCATTGTCATTTTTGTCCGTAATACGCGCCAGGACCGTGTTTGCGGAGGTGGTGTTTTTCCAAAATGTGCGCCGGAATCGGCTGCATGGCCGGATTGAGCGAAAAGGAGCCGAGCGCCATCTGCGCGCACATTTCGAGGGCGATGCTGTTGTTGAGCGAGTCCATCGCGTTTTTGCCGAAGGTGAAGGGCGCGTGGTGCAGTTGCAGCACGGCGGGCATTTCGAGCGGATCGAGTTTCAGTTCCCGCAGGCGCTCCACGATGGCGACGCCGGTGAAGTGCTCGTAGTCCTGCGCCACCTCCTCCGGCGTGAGGGCGCGGACGATGGGCACGGTGCCGTGAAAATGATCCGCGTGCGTCGTGCCGAAGCATGGCAGCTCACGACCGGCCTGCGAGAACATTGTGGCATGCAGGCTGTGCGTGTGGGTGATGCCGCCGATGTTCGGGAACTCGCGGTAGAGCACCAGATGCGTCTTCGTGTCTGACGAGGGCCGCAGCTTGCCCTCCACGACCTTTCCTTCGAGATCGAGCACCACGATGTCTGACGGCTGGAGCCCGGAATAATCGACACCGCTTGGCTTGATGGCCCACAGGCCGGACTCGCGGTCGATGCCGCTCACGTTGCCCCAGGTCAGGCGTACGAGGCCGCTGGGTTCGAGGGCACGGTTGGCGGCGCAGACTTGTTCGCGGAGGTCTTGGAGAGTCATTTTTTGCGACAAAAGACGGATTCGGCGGCAAATCCAGCAACATAACGAAGGCCGCGCGGCGTTTAACCTTGGAGCCTTGAGAGTTGACGGGAGAATCCCTCCCGTTGACCAGTACCTACCCTTTCACATGCCCGCCTCAGCCACCCTCCCCGCCGTTCCTGATCAGGAAGCCATTGTCAAAGCCTCCGCATGGGTGGCTCCCCTCCGAACCGAAATCTCCCGTGTTCTTGTGGGTCAGACGGCACTGGTGGACAGACTGCTCGTCGCCCTGCTCACGAACGGACACGTCCTGCTTGAAGGCGTGCCCGGCATCGCGAAGACGCTCGCGGTGCGAACGCTGGCGGGCACCTTGCGCGCGAAGTTTCAGCGCATTCAGTTCACGCCGGACCTGCTGCCTGCGGACGTGATCGGCACGATGGTTTACCATCCGAAGGACGGCACCTTCACGCCGCGTCTCGGTCCGGTGTTCGCGAATCTCGTCCTGGCCGACGAAATCAACCGCGCTCCGGCCAAAGTGCAGAGCGCGCTGCTTGAGGCCATGCAGGAAAGGCAGGTCACCATCGGCGAAGCCACGCACAAACTGCCGGATCCCTTCATGGTGCTCGCCACGCAGAATCCGATCGACCAGGAGGGCACCTACACGCTGCCGGAGGCGCAGCTCGACCGCTTCCTGCTCAAGGTCCGCGTCACCTACCCCACTCCCGACGAGGAGCGCAAGGTGCTCGACGCGATGGCCACCTCCGCGCCGAAGCTTGATGTGAACCAGATCACCGACGTGGCCACCATCAGCGCCAGCCGCGTGGTGGTGAACGACCTGTTCATGGACGAGAAGATTCGCGACTACATCGTCGCCATCATCAACGCCACGCGCCATCCCGAGACGCTGGCGCCGCATTTGAAGCTGCTTATCCGCTGCGGCGCGTCTCCCCGCGGAACGATCAATCTCGCGCTCGCCTCCAAGGCGCTGGCCTTCCTCAGCGGCCGCAACTACGTCGTGCCGCAGGACATCAAGGACCTTGCTCCCGACATCCTGCGCCACCGCATTCTGCTTTCCTACGAGGCGGAGGCCGAGGGAGTGACCAGCGAGGACGTGGTCAAGGCGCTGCTGGACAAGCTGCCGGTTCCTTAAACCGCCACCCATCGTGAACCGGGACACCGCGCAAAACGACAACGACGCACGCCTCACGCGCATCCTGAAGCGCGTCCGGCGCATCGAACTGCTGACACGCGGCATGGTGAAGGAGATGCTCGGCGGTCAGTATCACTCGCGTTTTAAAGGGCAGGGGATCGAATTCGACGATTTCCGCGAGTACCAGCCCGGCGATGACGTGCGTTTCATCGACTGGAACGTCACCGCGCGCATGAACGACCCCTTTGTACGCAAATACGTCGAGGAGCGCGAGCTGACGGTCATGCTTTGCGTCGATGTGAGCGGCTCCGGCGACTACGGCAGCCATGAGGACTCGAAACGCGAGCGCGCGGCGGAGATTGCGGCCGTTTTCGCCTTCAGCGCCGTGCAAAACCAGGACAAGGTGGGCCTCACGCTGTTTTCAAACGGCATCGAGCAGTACCTGCCCGCACGCAAAGGCGCGCCGCATGCCCTGCGCATCCTGCGCGATATTTTGAACAACGAGCCGCGTCAGCACGGCACGGACATCAAGTCAGCGCTCGATCTCGCCCTCCAACGCATCGCCCACCGAGCGTTGGTGATCCTGGTCTCGGACTTCATCACGCCGGACAGCGCGTGGGAGAAAAGCCTGCGCGCCGTCGCGGCGAAGCATGACGTCGTCGCGGCGCAAATCATGGATCCGCGCGAACTGGTGCTGCCGGACGCGGGACGCGTCTGTCTCGAAGATCCGGAGACAGGCGAGCAGTTTCTCGTCAACACCTCCAACCCCGCCGTGCGCGAGGAGTATGAGCGCCGTGTGACGCAGCGTCAGAACGCGCTGGTGCATCTGCTGCGCCGCAGCGGCGTGGAGCGCATCGCCGTGCGCACGGACGAGGATTATGTGCCCGCCTTGAAGGCCTATTTTCGTTCACGCAAAAGAAGGAGGCGCGGATGAAAACGGCGCTGCTGATCACCGGCGTGTTGCTGGCGCAGTTTCCCGGCGCGCCGCCGCTGCCGCACCCGGAGCTTCCGCCGCCGGACAAAGTGGATGTCCCTCCGCCGTGGTGGATTCCATGGGCCGTCGGGCTGGCGCTGCTGCTTTTGATCGGTTTGATCGTCTGGCTGCTGACGCGGCCAAAAGCGCTTCCTGTGACGCCGCCACGCCAGCCGTGGAGTTCGGCCTGCCGTGCCTTGAGCGACCTGAAGACGCGCATCGCGGCCATCCCGCCGCAGGAAATGAGCCATCGCGTCTCGCAGGTGCTGCGGCGCTACTTGCTGGAACGCTACGCCGTGCCCGCGCCTGCGCGCACCACGCATGAAATCTTCGACGGCACCCAGGAGCGCCTGCCTGGCGTCCCCATTCCGCGTGCCCATGGGCTGTGGCGCGAGCGTTTTGAGCCGGTGGCCCGTTTGTGCGACGACATCTCCTTCATGCCCGCGCCACACACACACGAGGAGTCGGCGGCGTTGATCGACCAGGCCCTGGCACGTTTGCAGGAGGAGAAGCCATGACCATCCCCGGCATCCCCAATTTTCAAATTCTGCACCCCTTGTGGCTCCTGCTGCTTCCGCTGGTGCCGCTGCTGGCCATCCTGCGCGGTTCGCGTGGAAAACGGCCCGCGATCAAATTTCCCACGACGTCCCTGCTGCGTGATCTGGGCCGTCCGGCACGCAGCGGCGCGGGCGGGTTCGTCTTCGGCCTGGTGCTGACCAGCCTTGCCTTCGGCATCGCGGCGCTCTCACGTCCGCAGAAGGTGCTCTCGTATGACGAGGAGAAGGCGGAGGGCATCTCCATCATGCTGACCTTCGACGTGTCGCTGTCGATGTTGATCGAGGACATGTACATCGGCGGCCAGCCGGTGAACCGCCTCACCGCCGCGAAGCGTGTGGTCGCGGACTTCATCAAGGAGCGAAAAAACGACAAGGTCGGCATCGTGGCCTTCGCGGGGGAGACCTACCTGCCGTGCCCGCTCACGCTGGACCGCGACTGGCTCGTCAACAACCTCGACCGCGTGCAGACCCAGCGTGTCGGCGACGGCACCGCCATCGGTTCCGGCATCGCTTCGGCGGCCAACCGCCTGCGCAGGGAAAAAACCGCCAGCAAGGTCATCGTGCTGCTCACCGACGGTGCGAACAACTCCGGCCGTCTCAGCCCGACCGACGCGGCCAAGCTCGCCGCGACGCTTGGCATCAAGATCTATGCCATCGCCTTCGGCACACCGGGCATTCACAGCATTCCAGACCCGAAACGCGGCACCTTCACACCCGTGGGGCAGCAGTTGTTCGATGAAAAAACGCTGCAGGAGGTCGCCCGCATTGGCAGCGGGCAGTTCTACATGGCGCAGAGCCTCAATTCCCTCGCGGACGTCTTCGGGGAGATCAACCGCCTCGAAAAAACGAAGATCGAGCGGCGCAAGATCACCGAGACCGAAGAGTTGTTCCCCTGGCCGCTCGCCGTCTCGGCGCTCGCCCTTTTCCTGGCCCTTCTGCTCTCGCTGACCGTCCTGCACTCGGCCCCCGAGCCGGCCGCCACCTGATTTCATGACCTTTGCCCACGAACATCTGCTCTGGTTCCTGCTCATCATCCCCGCGCTTGTGGGATTGAAGCTGTGGGTGGACGCGCATGGTTCGCAGGCGGAAAAAATGTTCACCGCGGCCCGCCTGCGGCCCGCGCTCGTCATCGGCCGCTCGCTGTGGCGCTCGTGGCTGGTTTACGCGCTCTACGCGCTCGCCATGGCCTGCATCATCCTCGCCGTCGCGCAACCGCGCTGGGGGGAGGAGAAGCTCGAGATTCCCGACAAGGGCCGCAATGTCTTCATCGCCATCGACACCTCGCGCTCGATGCTCGCCCGCGATGTTCAGCCGGACCGTCTCACCCGCGCGCGTCTGGCCGCGCATGACCTTGTCGTCGAACTCGGCGGCGAACGCGTTGGCCTGCTCGCCTTCGCGGGCCGCGCTTATCTGCAAGCGCCACTGACGACCGATCATGATGCCATCATCGAGTCGCTGCTGTCCTTCGACCATACGATCATCGAGTGGGGTGGCAGCAACATGGGCGATCTGCTCGATGTGATGCTGCGGGCGATCAAAAACCTGCCGAAGAGCAACTACGCGCTCGTCATTTTCAGCGATGGCGGTGACGCGGATCAGAATCTCGTGCCCTACATCCAGCGCCTCACCGCGGCGGGCGTCATCGTCGTCACCGTCGGCGTCGGCACGGAAGGGGGCACGCTCATCCCGAATCCCGAGATCGACGGCGATTACATCCGCGACGAGGCGGGCAACGTGGTGCGTTCGCGCCTGGAGAGCGGCGTGCTGCAGCAGCTCGCCACGGCCACGGGCGGGCGTTTTTTGAAACTCGGCGCGCAGCCGCTCAACCGCTCCACCATCCAGCCCGTGCTTGACCGTCTGACCGAGCAGCAGTCCGCGAACCGGCAGACATCGCGGCCGATTGAGCGCTTTGCCTGGCCGCTGGGTCTGGGTATAGTCTTCCTCATGCTCGCCTGGATCATCAGCGCCCTGCCGCGCCCCTCCGCCCGTCCTGTTGTGCTCGCGCTTGTGGCCGCAGCGTTCGCGCCTGCTCCCTCGGCGCAGGCCGCGGGTTATCATGAGATGCTGGCCTCCATTTTTCAGCCCAAAGGACCGACGCCAGAAAACGCTCGCGAAGCCCTCGAAGGGCAGGACTACAAGCGCGCCCGCGACCTTTATGAAAAGCTGCTGGAGGAGAAAGGTTACAGCTCTGCCGCCCGCGAGGAGATGCTCTACGGCCTGGCTAGCGCCGAGCACGCGCTCACCAACTACGACGGCAGCGTGAAGAATTTCAGCGAGGTGCTTCACACACGGGATGAGTCATTGCGCGCACGCGCTCATCGCGGCATCGGGCACACGCTTTACGACCAGGGTGCCCGCGGCCTGCAGCAACAGCCGAAGATCACCATCCAGCGTTGGACCGACGCGCTTCGTCACCTCGACGCCGCGGTCGAGCTGGATCCTGAAAACAAGGAACTGCGCGAAAACCGCGATCATGTCGCCAAGATGCTCGACGAGCTGCGCAAGGTCATGGAGGAGATGGAAAAGCAGCAGCAGGGGAATCAGGGAAACAAAGGCCAGAAGGGCCAGAAAGGTCAAAAAGGCCAGCCCGGCGAGGGCCAGGAAGGCGAGGAGGGCGACCAGGAAGGTGCTGGCAAGGAAGGCAGCGAACCCGGTGGCGAGCAGAAAAAAGAGCAGGACGGCAAAGGAGAAAAAAAAGAAGCCGATGACGGCATCGGCGGCAAGGACGCCAAGGAACTCCCCGAAGGCCGCATCCAGGCCGCCGGCGGTGACAAGGAAGGCGAAAAAGAAGGCCAGCAGGGCAAGCCCGGCCAGAAGCCCGGCGGCGGCGAAGGCGAGGAGAAGAAACAAACCGGCAAAGGCACCATCCCGACCGACCAGCGCAATCCGCGCACCGGCTACACCTCCGGCGAGGCCGAGGGCATCATCCGTCAATACATGGACGAGATCACCGCGCCCCTCACCAACCGCTACCACACGCCTCCGGTGAACAAAAAAGACTGGTGAGGGCCGCTGCGCGGCAATGACGAATGAAGAAGCCAGAATGACGAATGAAATCCCAAGCCCGAATGACTCAAAGCCCGCACCAGCACGCTGAAATGCCCAGACCTCCCGTCCGTGGCAAATTTTCGGGCATTCGTCATTCGTCATTCTGGTTTCGTCATTTCTGCCTCTTCTTCCTGTGGCTTACGGGCGTCACGGCCTCCGCCGCCACAGTGCGCGCCTACCTCCAGCCGGATCGCGCGCACACCGGCCAGGTGGTTACTTATGTCATCACCGTGCAGAACGGCACCGTGCAGAGCCTGCCGCAGTTGCGGCTCCCGGCGCAGGTCGGCATGAACTCCGGCGTCTCCACCTCCCAGAACGTCGAGATTCGAGGCAGCCAGCGCGTGTTCTCCACCCAGCTCGCCTGGGGTGTGGCGGGCATGGAGCCGGGTGAGTTCGTCATTCCGCCGCAGGAAGTGCTTGTGAACGGGGAGGTGCTGAAAACGAACGAGGTCCGGCTCACCGTCACCGAGGCGCCCACACCGGACACGCCTCCGGGAGCGGCAGATGATGCCAACATGCCGCTGTTCCAGATCGAAGTCGGTAAAACGGAAGTTTATCAAGGCGAGGTCGTGCCCATCAGCGCGACGCTCTTCGTGCCGCGCAGCGTCATGCTCCGCCGCGTGGGTCTCATCGACGTGAACAAAAGCGACTTCGCCATCGCACGCTTCCCGCAGCAGGCGGATCAGACGCAGACCTCGATCAACGGCATCGATTACATCGCCGTCACCTACCGCAGCACGCTCTCCGCGCTGCACGCGGGTGATTTGAAGGTCGGCCCCGCCACCTGCGAGCTTTTGTACGAGGTTTACAACGAGGACGAGCAGCGCCAGATGCGCCGCGGCCTGCCCTTCGGCCTGATGATGCGCGACGCGGAGACGCGCAAGCAAGTCGTCAAAAGCCAGGAGGTGAAGGTCAAGGTGCTGCCGCTTCCCGAAGGCAAGCCTGCTCATTTCACCGGCGCGGTGGGAGATTTTACCCTCAGCGCCACCGCCACGCCGAACGAGCTCTCCGTGGGAGATCCGCTGGCCGTGGACATCACCATCGACGGCGTGGGAAATTTCGACGCCCTCAATCCTCCCTCCTTGATGCCTCCGGACGGCTGGAAGGCCTACCCTCCGCGCCGCTACAATGTCGATGGCCCCGTCGATCCGAATCTCACGCCCACCGCGCAGCGCCGCATCGGCTACTCGATGGTCTTTGTGCCTGAGAAAGTGCACGCGGAACTGCCGCCGTTTGAGCTGAGCTTTTTCAGCCCCACGGAGAAAAAATACGTCGCCGCGCGCACGCCTGCCATCCCGCTCCGCATCAAGCCTGGTGCCGCCGCGGCCACGGCCGTCAGTGGCGTGGAGGGCGGCACCGGTTCCACGCCCAAACCACCGGCCGTGCAGCAGCCCAAGCCGAACATCAGCGACATTCTCATGACGCTGCCTGCGAAAGCAGAATGGCTCGCCGCAGGGACGACGGCCACCGGCGCGCCGCTCACCACCAGCGCGCGTTTCTGGGCCGTGCAGTCCATCCCGGCGCTGCTGGTGATCTGCGCGATGCTGCTCGCGTGGTTCCGCCGCCATCGTGAAGAAGGCAAAAACGGCCTGCGTGGCGAACTGCAGCAGTTGTGGCGCGGCCTGGAGCAGCCCAACCTCGACGACCGCGAGTTCCTGCAGCGTGCCGCGCATTTCATTCATCGCGGCAACCCGGACGGAGTGAAGGACGAGGAACTGAGACGCATTTTGCATCGCTACGAGACACAGAGCTTCACCGCCGCGCCGGCGCAGGGGCAAAAACTCGATTCCGGCGAGCGCGGACGCATTCTGGGCGCGCTCTCTCCGCTGTTGAAGTCCGCCGCCATGCTTGTCGCCGCTTTCATGCTTCTGGGCGCCAGTTCCTTTGCCGCTGACGAATCACCGGACGAAACCTACCGCCAGGCACGCGAGGCGCTGGAGAATGGCAAGTTCACGCAGGCGCAATACCTCGGCGAGTCGCTCACCAAGCGGAATCCGCCCGCGTTGAGCGCCGCCGTCTTCGCGCTCATCGGTCATGCGCGTTACCGGCAGGAGGACTTCGGCCGCGCGGCCTTGTGGTATCAGCGCGCGCAATTGCTCGAACCCGCGAATCCCGAGGTGCGTCAGAATCTGCGCCACCTCGACGAGAAACTCCGCTTTTTCAGATTCCAGGAAGATTCACCTCTGGCGGAATGGAGCCTGATCGTGGGCAAAAACACATGGATCATCATCGCCTCCGCAGGTGTGTGGCTCATTTTGCTGGCCGTCATGCGCTGCATCCTCGCCTCCTCCCGCAAAGCCAGCGGCGGAGCCTTTGCGCTCTCGCTGAGCATCATCGGCGTGGTGATTTTCCTCCCGTCCGCCGCCTTTGCGGCCATCCGTCCAGATTCCGCCCAGCGTGTGAAGGACATGATGGTCGTCACCGCCAAGGAGGTCAGCGCCTACACCGCCGCCACACTCACTTCTGGCAGCGTCATCGACCTGCCGCCCGGCAGCCAGGTGAGGCTGCTTGAAAAGCGCGGCGCGTGGAGCTACGTCGAGATTCCCAGCGCGGACGAGCCTGTTCGCGGCTGGGTCGAGTCCGCCGTTTACACCCCGCTCTGGCCTTGGGACACGTCCTTGGTGCCTTGAATCACGCCGCGGCGCCTTCATCAGCTCCGCCACCACCCACGCTCTTGCGGCTGCCGGCCTCGCGGTCGAGCACGAGGAGGCTGGCAGGGTCGTTGCCGGCGAGCTTGAGGCGGTCGAGCATGTCGCGCACCGTCTTCTCCTCCTCCATCTGCTCGTTGAGGAACCAGAGCAGCAGGTTCTTTGACGCGTGATCCTTCACCTGCTCGGCGACCTCGAAGAGATCGTTGATCTGCTGCGTCACCTTCTGCTCCTGCTTCAGGCTGTGCTCGAAGACGTCGAGCGGGGTCTTGAAGTCGGCCTTCGGCTTCGCGATGGGCTGCAGTTCCACCTTCGCGTCACGATCGACGACGTACTGGTAGAACTTCAGCGCGTGCATGTTCTCCTCCCGGCTCTGCGTGAACATCCATTGCGCAAAGCCGGAGTACGGCGTCTGCTCGAACCACGCGGCCATGGCCAGGTAGACGTAGCTGGAGGACAGTTCGTTGTTGATCTGCTCGTTGAGCAGCTTGGTGAGCTTGGGATTGAGTGTCATGACGCGTGGCGGGTGAGGTTGGTCGATTCAACCAGCATCGTGAACGCCGCGCAAGGACTCGCGGATGGTTTTTTGCCAGGGAGGACGGGAATGAGGGCGGTGAGGGATGATTCGCTTTCCTTTGGTGCGGTCCGCGCCACGATGAACCTTCTCCGCGATGCCCACCGACAGCGCAGCCACGCATCATCAACATCACCCGCAGGTCGTGCGGCGGAATTTCCTCTGCCACTGCCTGGAGGGGGGCTTGTACATGGGCGGGCTGGCGTTTCTGCAGCCGGAGACGGTGATGCCGAAGATGGTGGAGCAGCTCGGCGGGCGCTCGGCCATCATCGCGATCATGCCGGCGCTGCTGCCTGCGGCGTTCGCGGCGGCGGGTTTGTTTGTCTCGCCGGTGGTGGAGCGGCTCACGCGCTTCAAACCATGGGTGATGTTCTTTGGCCTGCTGCAACGCCTGCCCTATCTCATCACCGGGCTGCTGCTCTGGCATGTGCAGGACGCGCGCTCCTGGCTGCTGCCCCTGGTGGTGCTGACGCCGCTCGCCTCCGGTCTGGTGGGTGGTGTGGGCGTGGTGGCGTGGATGGAGATGGTCACGCGCATGGTGCCGGAGCGTGTCCGCGCGGCTGGTTGGGCGGCGCGCTACATCATGCAGGCATGCATCGGCATGGGGGCGGGGGCGGTGATCCATCAAGTGCTCACACACGCGCCGGGGCAGCGTGGTTATGCCATTCTGCATCTGATCGCGTTCGGTTTTCTGCTGCTATCGTGGCTTTCCCAGGCGTTCATGCGGGAGCTGCCGGCCGCGCATCATTATCACCCGCCTGCCGGGAGCTATGGCGCATACTTGCGCGGCCTGCCGGCGCTGTTGCGCGCGCAGCCGCTGCTGCTGCGGATGGTGGCCGTGCGCTTCACAGGCATGGGCTACTTGATGGTCGTTTCCTTCCTCACGCTGCACGCGCTGCACACCACGGGCAGGCCGGAGGCGGACGAGGGGCATTTTGTGTCGTTTCAAAACATCGGCACCATCCTCGGCAGCATGCTCGCGGCCTGGCTGGGATATCACAGCGGCGGGAAGGTGCTCATCATCCTTTCCCGCATCGTCTGCGTGGTGCTGTGTGCCTGGACCTGCCTGACGCATTCCTTCAGCGGCTTCACCGCCGCTTATTTCGTGCTCGGTTTTGGCCTTTTCCTCGACCGCGTGGGCGATCTGACGCTCACGGCCGAGCTTTGCCCTCCGGAGCGCCGCTCCACGCTCCAGGCGGTGCTGGGATTCTGCAATGTGTGGTCGCTCATGCTCGCGACGAGCCTCGGCGGGCTGATTTACTCGTTCAGCGGCTCGTTTTACCTCGTCGCGTCCGCCGCGGCGCTGCTCTCGCTGGTTTCCATCCTGATTTTGAAGGGCCTGCCGGAGCCGAGGATGCGGCGCTGACGCGCAGGATCACTCCGCGCATTCGATGATCGCGCGCATGGAGGTCTTGCACTCCGGCACCCGTTTGTCCGGTCCGTAATCCTCGATCTGCTGCTGGCGCAGTTCCGCCAGCTCCTTGTGGACCGTGGCGACGATGACACGGCCGGAGGCGTGGACCTCCCGCGCCATCTTCAACGCCAGTTGCGCGGAATGGCCGAAAATCGCCGCCAGCATCTCGATCACATATTCGTGGGTGTGAACGTCGTCATCGAGCAGGATCACATGCCACGGCGGCTCCAGCGGCGGTGGTGCCTTCTGCGGGAGAGCCGCGGGCTTGTGCGGCGCCACGCGGGGGCGGGGCGGTGCGGCAGGCGCGTTGCGGATTTCGACAGGCGGAAACATCAGCCGCACTATGCCTCCTCGCCAGTTTCTCTCAAGCGCCTGAAAATCCGCCCGCCGATGCGATTCGGTCCGCATTCCTTGTGCTCTGCGAACAGAAGTCTTGCCTCAAAGCATCCATTCATGAAAATTTCGTCCCATGAATCCGTCCATCTGCCGCACGCTCAGCACGATCTGCTTCCAAGGAGGCATCCTCTCCATCCTGCTCTCCATTTGGATCTGGTGGTTCCTCAACGGTGACGCTCCCGAGGAACAGGCGCACGCGGAGCGCTTCGGCATCTTCGTCGGCCTGTGGGCGCCGACGCTGCTCATTCTCTCCAACCGCTTCGACCGCTATGCGGACAAGGCCAGAGAACTCCCCGGACTGAAGGATGACGACAAAAATGAGGCCGCGTGAGCCGCGGTCCGCGTCTCAAACGGGGTCGCGCCCCGTGGCTTCGATGAATTGCTGCCGCAGGCTGTTGTAAGCCTGCTGCCACTCGTCCACCACGCGCTGCAGGTCCATCACCTGCCGCTCCAGCGTGCCGATGCGCGACTGCTGCTGCGCGTCTCCGGGCAGCTTCTTGTCATCCGTCCGCTGGGTGCCCAGCAGCGTCGTGGACGCGCTGCGCACCTGGTGCGGGCTGGCCTTGAACCAGCCCAGCTCGGAGAGGCGGGACTCGGTGTTGTCCAGGCAGTTGATGATCGTGACGTTCTCGTCGATCTCGCCGGTGGCGAGGAATTCCTGGATCGTCGCCACGTTTGTCGGGCCGTAGAGATAATTGTCCGGCATCTGCACCAGCAGGTCCATCTGCAGCTCCGGGATCATCGGCGCGCGCTGCCAGCTCAGGCGGTCGTCGCTGGAGATTTTGTCGAGCGGTGAGATTTTCGCGTCAGCGGCCCAGCCGCGCAGCGTCTCGAGGTCCGTGGGGCCGAAAATATCTTTGTCAGAGGCTTTGAGGAGGTGCCAGGTGCGGTCGCTCATGCGTCCAGCTAACCAAATTCCGCCGCCGCCGCCAAGCCCAAAGTGGACAGATCGTCCGTTCACGGCTCTTTCCCCGCAAGACCGGCTGAAAAGCCCTCGTAAATCGCGCCCCCCCGATGATCCGCCCCCTGCTTGCCCTCTGCCTCGCCCTGACGTGCGTCCGTGCCGCCGACCCCGCCGCCTTCACCATCAAAACGATGACGGCGCAGATGAAATACGACACCGCCGAGTTGCTCGTCCAACCCGGTCAGCCGGTGAAAATCCTCTTCGAGAACGGCGACGACCTTCCGCACAACCTCGTCTTCTGCCAGCCAGGCACCGACATCGCCGCCATGGCGCTCAAGCAGATGGAAAAGCCCGACGAGGCGCTGAAGCGCAACTGGTTGCCGGACGACCCGCGCATCTGGGCGCACTCCAAGATGCTCAATCCGCATGAAAAGCAGGAACTCAGCTTCACCGCGCCCGAAAAGCCCGGCACCTATCCCTATGTCTGCACCTTCCCCGGTCACGCACTCACCATGCGTGGCGAAATGAAGGTGATGAAACCCGGCGAGGGACTCAAAGACCTCCAGTTCGCCCTCTACCTCGGCGACTGGAAGCAGCTCCCTGATTTCTCGAAGCTCAAACCTCACCGTGAGGGCAAGGTCGATGACAACCTCATCGCCGTGAAGCTCGACGACTACAAAAACGAGTTTGGCGTCGTCTTCACCGGCAAACTCACCGCGTCGAAGAAGGGCTCCTACCGCTTCTTCCTCTCCAGTGACGACGGTGCGCGCATCCTCATCGACGGCAAGGAGGTCGTGGCTTACGATGGCATCCATCCCGCCGGCGACATCAAGGAGAAGGGCGTCACGCTCGATCAGGGCGAGCACGAGTTCCGCCTCGAGTACTTTCAGGCCGCAGGCAACATCGAGCTGTACGCCGCGTGGAAAGGCAGCGACTTCCAGACCACGCCGCTGTCAAAGTGGCTGCACCCGAACTGGAAGGGCGGCGCGAAGAAGCAGAAGGAGTTCGAGCCCATCCCGCTCGTCGTGAAGGATGAGGCCGTCATCTACCGCAACTTCATCCAGGGCGCGGGGAATCGCGGCATCGGCGTCGGTTATCCTGGCGGCATCAATATCGCCTGGAGCGCCGAGAGCATGAACCTCGCGCTGATCTGGCGCGGCGCGTTCATGGACGCCGCGCGTCATTGGAACTCACGCGGCGGCGGTCATGAGAAGCCGCTCGGCTATGATGTCTTCCAGCCCACCGGAGAGGTTACGCCCGCCTTCTTCATCACCGAAAAACCCGATGCCGAGTGGCCGAAGTGGGACAAGACGAAGCGCTACGAAGGCTTTGCGTGGAAAGGCTACTCGCTCGACACGAAACGCTTCCCCACCTTCCGCTACACCTGGCACGAGGCCGAGGTCGAAGAAGCGTTCACCGTTGAAGGGAATGGCAACAAGCCTGACGGCAACGCGAAGCTCACGCGCACCGTCAAAATCACCGGCAAACTGCCCGCGAACGCCTGGTATCGCATCGCCAGCGGTCCGTTTGATGCCAAGGACGGCGTCTTCACCTTCAAAGGCCCGCAAAAATACCGCATCACCGCCGCGGATGCCCGGATCGCCGGCATGAACCTCGTGATTCCCGCCAAAGCCGGCACGCTCACCATCACCTACCAGTGGGCGCAGTAAACTTTCACCGCGACGACTCCATGAAACGCCTCTTCTCCCTGCTCCTCGCCGTCAGTCCTTCGCTTTGGGCTGCTGATCCTGCCGAAGCTGACTTCTACAAGATCACCACCTTTGAAACGCCGAAGGAGACCGCACTCGAGGTCGGCTCGATCGATCTCATGCCGGATGGCAGGCTCGCGCTCGGCACTCGTCGCGGTGAAATCTGGATCGTCAGCGGCGCGGGCAGTAGCGATCCGTCAAATGTAAGCTACAAGCTCTTCGCCTCTGGTTTGCACGAGGTGCTCGGCATCGCCTACAATCCGAAGGACAAAAATCTCTACGCCACCACGCGCTACGAGATCACCCGTCTCAAAGACACCGACAACGACGGCCGCGCGAACGTTTTCGAGAGCGTGAACGACAGTTGGGGCGTCTCCGGCGACTACCACGAGTATGCCATCGGCTCGCGTTTTGACAAAGCGGGTGACCTTTGGGTCACGCTCTGCCTCACCGGCTCCTTCAGCAGCCAGGTGCCTTTTCGCGGCTGGGCGCTGCGCATCAAGCCGGATGGCACCATGGTTCCCACCTGCTCCGGTGTGCGCAGTCCCGGCGGCATCGGCTTCGACGGGGATGGCGAGGCGTACTATTGCGACAACCAGGGGCCGTGGCATGGCTCTTGCACCTTGCAGCATCTCGTCCCCGGCTCCTTCCAAGGTCATCCTGGTGGGAACATCTGGTATGATCTCGCGCCAAACATGGGTCCCAGGCCGATTGATCCAGTCCCCGAGGCCTTCCAAGGCAATCGTGGCCGCAAGGAAGATCGTCCCGGCGGCGACCCCGGCCGCATGGTCAAGGAACGTGAGCGCATCAAGCAGCTCCTCCCGCCGGCCGTCTATCTTGTGCATGGAAAGATCGGCAACAGCGCCAGCGCCATCATCTGCGACCTCAGCGGCGGGAAATTCGGACCGTTCTCGAAGCAGCTCTTCATCGCCGACCAGTCCCACAGCAATCTGAGCCGTGTCTTCCTCGAAACGGTCAACGGCATCAAACAGGGCGTGGTGTTTCCCTTCCGCGGCGGCTTCAAAAGCGGCCTCATTGGCGGACGCATGGACGAGGAAGGCCGTGTCTTCGTCGGCGGCAGTGATCGCGGCTGGGGCGCGCGTGGCGGGAAGCCCTTCTGCTTTGAAAAATGCGAGTGGACCGGCAAAACGCCCTTCGAGGTGCATGAGATGCGCGCGAAGCCGGATGGCTTCGAGCTCACCTTCACCCAGCCCGTCGATCCGGCGGCCGCCGGCGACGTGAAAAGCTACTCCATGCGCGAATTCACCTACGCGTATCGCGAGCAATACGGCGGCGATGAGATCGACGAGATCATTCCGAAGATCACCGCCGCGAAAGTCGCCGAAGACGGCAAATCCGTGCGCCTTTCCATCTCGCCGCTCACCAAGGGCCACATCCACGAACTGCATCTCGATGGCGTCCGCAGCGCTGAAAAGCTGCCGCTGCTTCACACGGTCGGTTATTACACGCTCAACGAGATTCCGGGGAAGTAATCACTCCCCGGCGTTCAGTTCCTGCTCCACCATGCTCGCCAGATCGGCAAAGCGTTGGATCGCCACGTCGGAAAACTGGCGCGGACGCGTGTCGATGAGGCATAGCGTTCCCATGCAGCTGCCGTTTTTGATGGAAAACGGGAAAACCGGCATAGAAACGGATGCGCGGATCACCGGTGACGATCGGGCTGCCGGCGAAACGATCGTCCAGCAGCGTGTCGGGCACGATCACGGGCTTGCGGTTGACGACCACATGCGCGCAGAAGGCCACCTCGCGCGAGGTTTCTCGCGCATCGAGGCCGATGCATGATTTGAACCACTGCCGCTCCGCGTCGATGAGCGACACGGTGGCAATCGGCACGTCGGCCAGCGCGGCGGCGATGCGGGTGATGCGGTCGAAGCGCTCATCCGGCGGCGTGTCGAGGAAGGCAAGGCTGTGTAACGCGGCGAGGCGGTCCTTCTCGTCCGAGGGCAGCGGCGCTCGCATCCAACGGCACGCGGAACGCATGAGCCATGCCTGGATTTGCGCGCGCGCATACTGGGTGGAAAACGGTTTCGTCAGCCACCCGGTGACGCCGGCGCTCATGCCTTCGCGGGTCTCCTCCTGGCTTCCGACGATCACCACGGGCACGTCTGAAAGACGGCGGTCGCCGTCCATGCGCAGGCTGCGGCATACGCTTAACCCGTCGATGTCCGGAAGCTCGTCCTCGACGAGCAGCAACGACGGTGGAGACGAACGCGCCAGCTTCAACGTGCTCGCGCCATCGCTGACATGCGCGACACGCACGCCCTCGGAGGAGGCCGCCTCGGCGAGCGTCACCGCGAGGCCCGCGTCAGCGACACCGAGAATGACGAGCGACTCCTTGATCGCGGGCGCGTCGGCCGATTTGGAGGAAGAGCCGTTTCCTGCATGTCTGATCTCGGCACTCTGCAGCTCGACGATCTGCCCGTCAGCCGCGCCAAACACCTCCATGGTCGATCCGCGCTGTTTCAAGTCGGCGCGCACGGATTCAACGATCTCGTCAATCGCATCGTCCGTGCGCCGGGGGTCATGATGCGTGAAAGCGAGCCGTTTCACGCCAGACATGCGCCCGATCTCGGTCACAAACTCCACCGGGCTGTGGCCCCAGCCTTTTTTGGCAGGATATTCGGCCGCCGTGAACTGCGCGTCATGGATCACCAGGTCCGCGCCGGTCAGAAACTCGGCGTGAAGGCGGTCGTCCTCGTGCAGCGCGGGATTCGCCCCCGGCACATGTGAGTAGGGCTCGTGGTCGCAGGCGTAAACCACGCTCACATCGCCCATCTCCAGCCGGTAGCCGAGCGTCAGCGCTGGATGATTCAGATAATGCGTGCGAATGCGGATGTCGTCGATCTGCAGCTCACCCTCGGCCAGGTCGTGAAACCGGATGTTCGCGTCCAGCTCGTCCAGCGTGACGGGGAAATAGTTGTACTGCATCTGTCCGGCGAGCGTCTCGCGCAACGACTGGCCGAGCCCCGCCGGCCCGTAGATGTCCCAGTGCCCGCCGCGCACGAACAAAGGCGCGAAAAACGGAAAACCCTGGATGTGGTCCCAGTGGGTGTGGCTGATGAGGATGTGACCGCGCGGCGCGCCTTGTGTATGCGCCAGCAGATGCTGCCCGAGATCATGCGCGCCTGTGCCGCAGTCGATGATCACCTGCGTGCCGCTTGGTGATGTCACCTGCACGCAGGACGTGTTTCCGCCGTAGCGCAGCATCTCCTGCTTCGGTCGCGCAATGGAACCGCGTGTTCCCCAGAACTGCACTCGCACGGGCTGTGTCATGATGGGTAGATTCTGCCCGCTGCGTCATGCGCCGTCAACGGCTGCAAGGCCTGGAGTTTACTTCAGCGGCCTTGCCTTCGGCACGTTCATCAAATCCAGAGCAGGAACGGCCTGCTGCGCCACCATTGTGTCCGGCAGTTGGGCTCGGCGGATTTCCTCGCCGGGACCGGCCTTGGCTGTCACGACTTCCGGCAGCACCGCGCGGCGGACTTCCTCGACCACCACCGGCGTCGCGGCGGCCACGACCGGAGCCTTGTAATTGCGCACCGCTGCCGCGATCACCGCCTGGCGTCCGGGGGCGATCTCCAGGGCGGTCTCCTGGATTTTCCGCACCATCGCGGGTTCAGCATTCACCGCCGTGATCGCTGTGGTCACCAGCTCGGCGGCGCAGGATTCCTTGATGATCAGCGCCTCCTCCAGGCGCATCGAGAGATTGTCAGGATTCGCCCGGATCGCGGCAAACAGCTCCGCGCAGATTGTTTCGCAGTTGATCGCCGGCTTTTTTGACTTGGAAGACGGCTGCGCCCACACCTGCGGGACAAGCAGGAGGATGAGGCAGAGCAGGCAGGGCTGGCGCATTGGTGGAAATGACGGCTGCGAATTACGTTCCTTCAAACGGTCTTTTGTTTTCTCAATCTTTTTGCGGCGCGGGATTCAAAACCGCCGCCTGCGCCCCACGTCGTGCCTCGATGAACTTTTCTGGTGAAACCCGGTTCAGTGCCGTGTCGGCATACCCCTGACCGGGATTCACCTGCGGGCCGACGCGAACCTCGAAATGCAGATGAGCGAAATTCGCGCTCGGCGCCGTCCCCACCGTGCCGATCACTTCGCCGCGCCGCACATTCTTCCCCGTGCGCACCTGGATGGATTCCAGATGCGCATACATCGTCTGCACCACCGGCCCTAGCTCGTCACCTTCCGGCAGACGATGCGCGATGAGGATCATTTTTCCCCAGTCCGCGCTAGGCACACCCGCATAGATCACGCGTCCGGCTCCGGCCGCATAAACGGGATCGCCCAGGTCCGAGTTCTCACCGCCGATGCCGTTTAAATCGTCGCCAAGATGCCTTTCGATGCGAAAACCGCGTGCGTTGTAGGTCAGCGCGCCATGTTCCGAGCCCAGCGGCATGTCGAATCTAGTCGCCAGCGGCAGCGTGGCCGTTTCTCGCGGCTTCAGGCGGACAAATGCCGGATCGAGCGGCTTGGGCGTCACCGCCGAGGCCGGCAGATCCTCCAGCCGTGGCCCGATCCGCTGCCATATCACCCAGATGACCGCCGCCGCGAGTGCGAAGGTCAGAATCAGGCTCATGGTCCGCACGGCTTTCTTCATGGGCGGACGTTTGACGGCGCACGCGGCATTGCAAAGTGAACCTTCGGCCGGTAAATAGCCTTTCTCACGTGAACACGCTTGCCCCCTCCCAGTTTGGTTCTCCCCAAGTCGCCGTCATGCACGGCAAAGCCTCGTACGACGATGCCTCTGCCGTGCGGCGGCAGATCGAAGATGCCATCGACGCCTTGAACCTGCCCGATGATTTCATCCAGCCGGGCGAGCGTGTCGTGATCAAACCAAACTGGGTCAAGGAGCACAACGCCAGCAAACCCGAGGACGAAAACGGCTGGCTCACCATCATCACCCATCCGCTCGTTGTGCGTGAAGTCGCCCGCTGGGCGGCGAAAAAGCTGCAAGGACGCGGCTCTGTGACGCTGTGTGATGCACCGCAGAGTGATTCGTCCTTCGACACCATCCGCCGCCTCCATCAGCTCGATCAGATGATCACGGATCTGACGCTGGAGTTCCCCGGCGTCGCGTTTCTGCTTTTCGACATGCGCTGCGAGGAGTGGACGATCGATGACGGTGTCACCATCGCCAAACGCCAGCTCTCCAGCGATCCCTCCGGCGCGGTGGACATCCATCTCGATGCCGACAGCGAGTTCATCGGCCACCCAGGCCTCGGCAAGCTCTACGGAGCCAGCTACGACTTCGCCACCACGAACCGCCAGCACACCGATCCGCATCACGAGTATCGCATCTGCCGTACACCGATGAATGCAGACGTGCTCATCAATGTGCCGAAGCTCAAGACGCACAAAAAAGTGGGCCTCACCGTCGCGCTGAAGAATCTCGTCGGCACCACGCCGCGCACGAACTGGCTCCCACGACACACCGAAGGCACACCGGCGGAAGGTGGCGACCAATTCGCCGAATCCACCGCCAAACGTGCTCTTGAAGGCACGCTCATGCGCGCCGCCAAAAAGATCCTCTTTGGCCGCCACTTTCTCTCAAAGCTCTTCGTCCCGCTGAAGAAGCTCGGCCGCGTCGTGTTTGGCGACACCAAGGAAGTCGTCCGTTCCGGCAACTGGCACGGCAACAACACTGCCTGGCGCATGATCATCGACCTGCACAAGTGCTTCTTCTACTTCGACGGCTGCGGCCGCCGTCGTGAGAAGCCTCTCCGCTACCTCACCATCGTCGATGGCATCATCGGCGGCGATGGCGATGGCCCCATGTCCTGCGATCCCGTCGAAAGCGGTGTCATCATGGCTGGAACGCATCCCGTGGCCGTCGATTGCGTCGCCGCCCAGCTCATGGGCTTCAATTGGAAGAAAACCCGCCTCCTTAACGACGCCTTTACGCTCAATCGCCTTCCCATCACCGGCTTCGCACCGTCCGACATCACCGTGTCATCCAACAAACCCGAATGGACCGGCCCCTTCGAGCAAATGAAGAACTGTTACGAGTTCCGCTGCCACTTCGGCTGGGCTGGGCATCTGGAAAGTGATGAGCGACTGGCGAAGATCCAGTCAGCCTGAGCAATGAGCCGCGAAATCCGATCCCGGAGGGATCAAAGAAATTAGCCAGGGGTAAGTTCGCGAAGCGAACGCCACCCCCGGACAACAAGGGTCAATCTCTTCCCAAGTTCGCATCCCGGCAGGGATGCAAGAGGCGTTCAATGACTCCTCGCACCCTTCTCGCATACCTCCGGCATGCGACCTTGAACTGAAGGTGACTTTGCATCATTCCAGGGGTCTGCGACCCCTGGCTAATTTCTCCGATCCCTTCAGGATCGTTCAATCACTCAAAGTGCATCTTCCCGATGTCCGAGCGCCGTTGCAGCCCGTCGAACGTGACCTTCACGCTTTCGGCATACGCTTTCTCACGCGCCTCAACACGCGTCGCACCTTGAGCCACGACGGCGAGCACACGGCCGCCGTTCGTTTCAAACTGGCCTGCCGCATTCTTTTTCGTGCCGCAGTGATACACGCGCGCTCCGCTGACATTCTCCAGGCCGGAAATCACATCGCCGCTGTGCGATGAGGCCGGATAACCGGCGCTGGCCGAGATCAGGCAGATGCTCCAGCCGGGTGCGAACTGAATCAGCTCCGGCTGCAGATTGCCCTTCGCCGCCTCGAACACATAGGTGGCGAAATCACCACGTACCATCGGCAACACGGCCTCGGCCTCGGGATCGCCGAAGCGGCAGTTGTATTCGATCACCTGCGGCCCCGTCGGCGTGAGCATGAGTCCGAAATACAGGAAGCCACGGTAGCGCAGGCCGTCTTTGCGAATGCCTTCGACGGTGGGCTTCACGATATCGCGCTCGATGCGCTGCATAAGCGCCGGTTCAGCGAGTTCCAGCGACGCCACAGCGCCCATGCCGCCCGTGTTCGGCCCCTGGTCGTTGTCGCGGATGCGCTTGTAGTCACGCGCAGGCATGAGGATCTGATACGAATCATCGCAAACCGACGCGAACACCGAGATCTCCGGCCCGGTGAGGCATTTTTCGACCAGCAGATCGCCTGCGCCGAAGCAACGCTTCTCCATCACGTCATCGACAAACTGCTCCGCTTCCGCTTTCGACGTGCAAACGGCCACGCCCTTGCCAGCGGCCAGTCCGTCGAACTTCAACACGATCGGTGTCTCAGTCAGCGCGGCTTTCGCCTCGGCGGCGTTCGCGCAGATCGTGAAATCCGCTGTCGGAATGCCATGGCGCTTCAAAAACTTCTTCGCAAAGCCTTTCGAGGCCTCCAGTTGCGCGATTTCCTTCAGCGGACCCCAGCACGGAATGCCCGCCTCGGCGCACAGGTTTGCCAGACCGCGATCCTTCACCAGCAGCGCCTCCTCGCCCGCCATGCACAGATCGATCTGATTCTGTTTCATCCAGGTGATCAGCTCAGGCAGTCCAGCCACACTCACACAGGTCGCCAGCGTCGCGATCGCATCGCTGCCGGGATATGCGAAAAGCTGGTGCTTCTCCGGCGATGCGCTGAGAGCCGTGATGAGCGCGTGCTCGCGCCCGCCTTTGCCTGTGACGAGGATTTTCATGGGACGCGTTCCTTAGCGTGCCGAAACCCGGGTGCAAGCCTCCTGAAGGTTGTCCTGTTCCTGCGAAACAGGACGGCTCTTGTCGAAACGCAACAAGGCAACTCTAACCAGCGAGGCGCTTCGCCCGTTGAAGGCGGCATGAAACGCGTCCTCGGACTTTGCGTCCTCCTCTCCGCCTGCACTCCTGAAGCGGAAACGTCGAACATCACCACGCCTCCCGACAGTGTCCAGTTGGCGGCGGCAAACCTGGACCGTGCGCTCATGCACGACTACGAACTGATCAAAGAACAGCGCCAGAAGTGGAAGAACACCCCCGCGCTTCCGTGCCTGCCGGAGATCGCAGATGACTCCGCCTTCCTGCGCCGTGCCTGCATTGATCTGGCCGGAAGACTGCCGCGAGCGGATGAGGCGCGTGCCTTTCTAGCAGACCCATCACCACACAAACGCGCCAAGCTCACTGACGCGCTGGTGCGCGAGCCAGGAGCCGCCGAAGTTCGCTTCCGCATGTTGGCAGAGGCTTTTCGCGTGAAGGATGGCGATCCCACCATCGGCTGGCTGCGCACGGCGACAGCGCAGGACCGGCCCTATGCAGAAATCGTTACCCACATGATCGGCGGTGGTCGCATGCTTCAGCGGGATCAGGGCGACGCCATCCGCTCGGCCGTCGAGACGGCTTACACCGTGCTCGGCGAGGACCTTTACTGCGCCATGTGCCACGATCATCCGTTCAACGACCACACCGAGCGTGAATGCTACGAATTTGCGGCCTGTTTCGCAGGCAAGAACGAGATGAGGCTTCCCTCAGACTATCTCTACCGTGATGGAGAACCCGGCGGCATCGTGCAAGCCAGCTTGCCTCGGATCAGCCGGGCATGGCGTCCTATGCTCAACGACAACGAGGACAAACGCACGCAAGTCACTCGCTGGATGGTCGAGCAGGAGGAAAGCCGTCGCTTTGCCCTGGTGGCTTCGCTGCGGGTCTGGAGCAGTCTTTTTGGCATGCCCGGACAGATGGTGGACAAAACCATTGGCGGCGTGGATGACGCGCCGCCGTGGCATGGCATTCACCGCAAACCCATCCTGAACAACGTCAGCAACGACTGCTTCAGCGCCACACCACGCGGTCAATCCACCTGGGTCGGACTCGAGATCAACTCGCCCGCCGATTTCACCCAAGGCACGAAGGTTCTGATTGAGGAGTTTCTCCGCTGCGGTGGCCGTCTGGGTGAACTTCAGCGCATTCTCGCTCGCACCGAAGCCTATCAGCGCTCCGGCATCGACTACAACACCGATTGGAATGGCTGCTACCTCGCTCCAGCTCCGCAAATACGCCGCCTGCCCTCCGAAGTCATCTGGAAGGTGGTTTCCGGTGAGTTTGACCTGCAAATCCCGCAAGTGCCAAAGCCTGGCCATCCGCTGCGCATGCTCGGATGCGGCACGCGTGAATGGACGGATGAAAGCCTCACGCCCATCTCACACGAACTCGTTCGCTTCATGATGAATGACGAGCTTGTCGCTCAAGCAACCGCGAAGGCCAGAAGTGCCGAAGACATGTTTCTGGAGTTCCTCGGACGCAATCCGACTCACGATGAGTCCGCGGTGATCTCACGCGGGGCTGCTTCGGACGAAGATGTCGCCTGGGCCCTGCTGAACACGCGGGAGTTCATGTTCAGGCCGTGATATGGAGAGGCGACGAGTCGTCGCCTCTCCCGATCAATCCCGTGATCCCGGCGTGATCTTAAAATCCACGCTCTTCCCATCACGCTGCACGGTGATCGTCGTCTCTTTGCCGATTTTGAGATCGCCCATGACGTAGGTGTAGTCATAGATGTTCGCGATGTCCTTGCCGCCGAGCTTGATGATGATGTCACCGGCTTTCACGCCAGCTTTGGCCGCAGGTCCGATGGGAGACACGCCGCTGAGTTTCACGCCTTTGGTATCGCCTTGGGCGTAGTCGGGGATGGTGCCGAGGTATGCGCGGAGGCCGGTGCGCACGCCGGAGTTCTTCGGCGCTTCCATGGCGATGTAATCGGGCGCGGCATCGGCGGTGGCGATGCCCCGGGCGATGAGGCCCATGAGCTTGGTGATCTTCGCGGCGTTCGGGTAGTCGATCTTGTCGGCGGTGTCGCTCGGCATGTGATAATCGGCGTGCGATCCGGTGAAGGCGTTCAGCGTGGGGATGCCTTTCAAATAGAACGCCGTGCTGTCGGTCGGCAGATGGGCGTCGTTTTGCGTCGTGATCGGCAAACCGATGGGCGCATTGCGCTTTTCGATCTCCTTCGCCCACAGCGAACTGCTTCCGAGGCCCTGGAGCACGAGCGACTTCTGGAAACGGCCGATCATGTCCATGTTCAGGCATGCGGCGAACATGCCGGTGAGCTTCGCGTTGGCGTCGCCCTTGATCATCTCCGCGTAGGCCTCGACAAAGTGATTGCTGCCGAGCAATCCAAGCTCCTCACCGCTCCACGCGGCGAAGATGATGTCGCGTTTCAGCGTGAGTTTGCCCTGCTTCTTCAAATCGGCCAGCCACTGGGCGATTTCGAGTACGCCGCCGACGCCGCTGGCATTGTCATCGGCTCCGTGATGGATCTTGTTCACCTCATCGCCCTTCGCACGCGAGTTGGAGCCACCACTGCTGCCGAGATGATCAATGTGCGCCCCGACGATGAGCGGCGCGACGTGTGGATCGGGCTGCTGACCGTAAGGCAGCACGGCGAGCACGTTGCGGCCCTTTTTCTTCTCCTGCTGGATGACGATGTTGGCCGCGAGCGTGCCTTTGCAGTCAATGCCGCCCATGAGATCGCCAGTGTCGAGCTTGTCTTGAAGCTCCTTGAGCGTCTTGCCGGTGCCTGCGAGCAGTTTATCGCCCACCGCATCGGTCACGCTGATGGCCGCGATGCCACTGGAGGCCAGCGAGGCATCAAACGTCATCGGCGCGAGCTGCTGCACCACTTTCGAGTTCGGCCCACTGACCACGATGAGGCCGCGTGCGCCTTTTTGACGGGCTGTGAGCGCCTTGTAGCGCAGGCTGGAGTAGCGGCTCAATTCATTGCGCCGCTCCTGCGTGATGCCTTCCGGCAAGTAGCGGAACACGAGCACCCATTTGTCCTTCACGTCGAGATGCGCGTAGCTCGAATAGGTCTCGATGGAGGCGGATTCGGGCGTTTCGATGCCGTAACCGGCGAAAACGATCTTGGCGGCTTTGACTTCGCCGTTTTGGGAGAAGGAGAGGGGCTTCCAGTCCTGCTCCACTTTCAGTTCCGAGCCGCTTAGGGCCAGCTTGTTGCCCTCACCAAGTGCGACGCCCGCGGTGAAGTCAAAGTTGTCGAAGTAGGTGTTGTCATCACCGAAGGGCGCGAGGCCGATTTGCTTGGCGGCATCAGCGAAATACTGGGTGGCTAGTTTTTCTCCGTCTGTGCCGGTCAGGCGGCCGCCCAGGGCATCGCTCGCCAGGTAGGTCACATGCTGCCTCAAGTCGGCTTCCCTGATATCGCCTGTGGTCAGCGCAAAGTCGGGTGCCTGCGGGGTCGGGATCGGTGCTTGTGGGTCCGGTTTCAGCCCGAGGACACTCAGCGCATGATCGTGATCCCAATCCGCGATGAAAATCTGGCTTTGGCCGCCGCTGGCGCGTCCGCTGGTCCAGGAGAGCTTTTTACCGTCGGGCGAAAAGACCGGCAGGCCATCGAAGCCATCCGTGCTCGTCACGCGGACGGGCGCATGCTTGCCGGCGGCATCGACGATGTAGAGCTCGAAGTTGGCGAAGCCGTTGAGGTTCGTGGTAAAGATCAAATACTCGCCGCTGGGATGAAAATAGGGCGCCCAGCTCATCGCGCCGAGCTTCGTGAGCGGCTTCTGATCGCTGCCATCGGCGTTCATGCTCCACACCTCGGCCACATCGCCTTTCGGGGTGAAGCGACGCCAGCAGATGCGCTTCCCATCGGCGCTGAAAAACGGCCCGCCGTCGTAGCCGGGCACGTTGGTGAGGCGTTTCACGTTCGAGCCGTCGGCATCCGCGGTGTAGATCTCCATGAAGTATTGCTTGTCGATCTTCAGACGCTCCTCGTCCTCCTTGCTGAGCTTCGTTTCGTAAGCCTGGCGGTTCGAGGCGAAGACCATCTTCTTCCCATCGGGCGACCAACCGCCCTCAGCATCGTAACCACGGGTGTTGGTGAGGTTCTTGAGCTTCTTGTCGGCGAGGGTGTATTCCCAGATCTCGTAGTGTTCGTCGTAGTCCCAGGAGTATTTGCGCACCTTGGCGTTCTTGCGCTCTTCATACTCGGCCTCTTGGAGCTTCTTCGAGTTCGCGTCGGTGTGCGTGCTGGCAAAGAGGACGCGTTTGCCGTCTGGATGAATCCACGCGCAGGTCGTCTTGCCCATGCCGGGGGAGATGCGCTCCTGGTCACCCGTTTCGAGGTCCATCAGGTAGATCTGATAAAACGGATTCCCTTCCTCGCGCTCGGATTGGAAGATCATCTTCGTGCCATCGGCATTGAAGTAGCCCTCACCGGCCCGGCGGCCTTCAAAGGTGAGCTGGCGCGGGTTTGTGATGAAATCGGCCTCGGTCTGGGCGAAGGCGGCGGAGGCAAAAAGGACGAAAAGCAAGGAGCGCATGGTTTGGGGAAAGAACATACGTCTGTCGGGGATGTTTGCAGAAACTTTGAGCATGCACAGCCGCCTGACCCGCGTTTGATCCCACCCCCAAACCCCATCCTCATGAAGCGCCTGTTCTTTTTTCTCGCCGTCATGCCTTTCCTGTCCACCGCCGCTGCGGAGCCTGTGCCGTTGTTTGACGGCAAGACGCTCAACGGCTGGGACGGCGAGAAGACGAAGGTCTGGCGGGTGCAGGATGGCGTGATCGTCGGCGGTTCGCTGGAAGGCAACCCGCAGAACGAGTTCCTGACCTCGAAGAAGGTGTATCGAAACTTCATCCTGAAGCTCGAATACAAGCTGGAAGGCACCGAGGGCTTTGTGAACGGCGGCGTGCAGTTCCGCAGCGTGCGCATCCCGCAGCCGCCGAATGAAATGAGCGGCTTTCAGGCCGACATCGGCGCGGGCTATTCCGGCTGCCTTTATGACGAGTCGCGGCGGAAGAAGATGCTCGCCCAGCCGGCGAAGGAACTGGTCGAGAAGGCGGAGAAGCCAGGCGCATGGAACCAATACATGATCCGCGCCGAGGAGCAGCGCATCCAGCTCTTCGTGAACGGCGTCCGCACCGTGGACTACACCGAGCGCGAGCCGGGCATCGACCTGAAAGGCCTCATCGCCCTGCAAATTCACGGCAAGTGCAAAGCGCAGATCTCTTTCCGCAACATCACCATCGAAACGCTGCCGGACGCGATGGTGCCGGAGGAGAAGGACGTGCTGAACCGCTTCGGCAATCCGGGCGCGAACGTGGTGAAGCGCGAGTCGTTCAAGGATGGCAAGTTCGCCCTCGAAAAAGACGAGGTGATCGTTTTTGCGGGGCAGGAGAATCTCGTGCGCGATCAAAAAGCAGGTGAGCTGGAGTCCGTGCTGGGCACCGCATTTGCCGCGCAGCAGCCGCGATTTCGTTCCATGGCTTGGGAAGGCGACACGGTGTATGAGCAGTGGCGCGATTTGAACTTCGGCGACTGGAAGGCGCAGCTCGACGCGGCGGGCGCAGGCATCGTGATCGCTCAATTCGGCCAGGTGGAGGCCTTTGACGGTGTGAAGCGCCTCGCGGAGTTCAAATCGGCCTATCATCGGCTGCTCGATCAATTCGCGGCACAGACACAGCGGCTGGTGCTCGTATCACCGATGCCGTTCGAGAAGCCGCTGGCCTCCCATGCACCCGAATTGCGGCTGAGGAACTCGGATGTGAAGAAATACGCCGAAGCTGTGCGCGAAGTGGCGCAGCAGCGCGGCGCGATCTTTGTCGATCTGTTCACGCCGCTCTCCGCTCGCGGTGCCAACCAGCCGCGTCTCACCGATGATGGCCTGCACTTGAACGCCGAAGGCCTGCGCGTGGTGGCACGCGAGATCGCCCAGCAGCTCGGAGCCTCATGCAGCGACGCGGATGACCTGTCGGCGCTGCGAAATATGATCGTGGAGAAAAACCGTCTGTGGTTTGACTGCTGGCGTCCGGCGAACTGGTCCTTCGTGTATGGCGACCGCGTTACGCAGATGTTTGGCAAGCCGGCGCAGGATGCGCCTTCCTTGCGGGAGAGCTTCGAGGCGCGCAAACCGATGATCGCGGCCATGGACGCACGCATTCACGCGCTGGCGAAAGGTGAGAAGGTGGAAGATCTGCCAAAACCGGAGCCCAAAGTCGTCACCGAGACCGTGCTCACGCCGGAGCAGCAGATGGCGGGTTTCACCGTGGCGGAAGGCTACGAGATGAATCTCTTCGCGTCCGAAACGGAAGGCGTGGCGAAGCCGACGCAGTTCTCATGGGACGAGCGCGGTCGGCTTTATGTCGCGTGCTCGCCGACCTATCCGCAGACCGTTCCCGGCGTGAAGCCTTCGGACTTCATCCTCGTGGTCGAAGACACGAACGGCGATGGCAAGGCGGACAAATCGACGCGTTTTGCCGAAGGCCTCACGATGGTCCAGGGCGTGGAGCCGGGCGCGGGCGGCGTTTACGTGTGTGACTTCGACCAGATTGTGCATCTGAAGGACACGAACGGCGACGGCAAGGCGGATGAGAAGACGGTGCTCTTCTCCGGCTTCGGCATCGGCGACACGCATCAGCTCGCGAATTCAATCTGCCACGGCCCGGATGGTGCGCTGTGGTTCACGCAGGGATTGCATGCGTTCTCCCGAGTGGAGACGGCGCACGGCCTCGCACGACTCGACAAAGCAGGCGTCTGGCGGCTCGATCCGCGCACGCAGAAGATGGAAGGCTACTTCAATGGCGGCAAGGCGGGCCACAACTGCTGGGGCGTGGCCTTTGACGACCACTTGCAGGTCTTCCATAAAAGCGGTGACCGGCCCGTCGGCTACTACAGCGTGCCGGGTCTCGTCGCATTGCCTGATCCCGATGAATATCATCCCACAGGCGCTCTTTTTGATACGAATCCGAAGACGAACAGCCTCGACTTCATCGGCACCAAGGCGCTGCCGGATGACATCCAGGGCTGCGCCTTGATCGGCGGCTATTTTGGCAGCGTGGTGGAGCTGCATCGCCTCGAAGACGACGGCGCTGGCTTCAAAAGCACGCAGTTGCCGAAGCTGGTGAAGTCGAGCGATCCGTCGTTCCGTCCGGTGGATGTGAGCATCGGCCCGGATGGCGCGATGTATCTCTGCGACTGGTTCAATCCCGTCATCGGCCACTACCAGGCCAGCTACGCCGATCCACGCCGCGACCGCACGCACGGCCGCATCTGGCGCATCACGGCGAAAGGCCGTCCTTTGGTGAAACAGCCAGCGTTGGCGGACATGAAACCGGCCGAACTGCTCGAACAACTCAAGTCGCCTGAGCGTTGGACGCGTTATCAGGCGAAGCGTCTGCTCTTCGATCTGCCTGCGGAGGAGGTCTTGAAGGCGGCGGAGGCTTTCATCGCGAAAAATCAGGACGAACGCGTGCTCATGCAGGTCAGCGGCATTTTTGAATCGCATGAAGCCACGCATGCCGAACTCGTGAAGCGACTGCTCGCGGCCAAAGACGCCGGTGTGCGTGCCTACGGTGCCCGTGCGGCGGCGAAACTGCCGAACGCGCTCGAACTCCTCGCCACCGCCGTGCGCGATGAGCATCCACGCGTGAGATTGGAGGCCGTGGTGGCCTGCGCGCATGTTTTGAAGCCGCAGGCCGTCGAAGTGGCCGTGCAGGCGCTCGACAAGCCGACCGACCGTTTCATCGACTACGCCTTGAAGCAGGTGGTGAAGAGCCTGAAGCCGCAGTTTGTGCCGGTGCTGGCCAGTCTCACGTTCGGCGGCAATGCGAAGCAGGCGGCCTATGTGAAGCAGATCGCCAGCGCCGCCGCGGTGGTCGAACATCCGGGCAAGCTGGTGTATGACGCGCTTTGCCTGAACTGCCATCAGCCGGAGGGGAAAGGCCTGCCGGGCATTTATCCCTCGATCATCAGCAGCGATTGGCTGAAAGGAGATCCCGACCGCGTGATCAAGGTGCTATTGCACGGTCTGAGCGGGCCGATCCGCGTCAACGGCGAGGAATTCAAGCAACTCGCGCCTTTGCCCATGCCGCCGATGGGCCTGGATGACCAGCAGATGGCGGACGTGCTCAGCTATGTGCGATCGAACTTCAGCAACAAGGCTCCGGCGGTCACGCCAGCCCAGGTGAAATCCGTGCGTGACGCCACAGCCGGACGCGCCGTGTTCTGGACGCAGGATGAGCTGGCAAAGTAGCGCGCATCAGGCGGTCTTTTTCTGCGTCCTGCCACCGACGACGGTTTGAAAGCTGCCCCACAGGACGAGCACGGCCCCGATGGCCTGTGGCGTGCTGAAGGGCTCGGCGAAGAGGCTGATGCTGCACAGCGTGATGATGACTGGCACGGTGTTCTGAAACGCTCCCCCGGCGGCGACGGAGAGATAGCGAAAGCCCTCCGTCATGGCGAGTTGGCCGAACGTGGCGCAGATCGCCGCCGCGGAGAGCAACACGATATCCATCCAGCCCAGCGAGGTGAAATGCATGAGCGCAAAGGGAACACCGAGCAGCAGGCCGTAAACGCATTGCGAGGCAAAGATGGTGGCGCTCGTCTCCGTGCGTGTGAGCTGGCGGATCACGACGACGACTGCCGCCGCGAGCACAGCGCCGATGAGCGCGATCATCTCATCGTGCCCGAACTGTGTGAGCGTGCCCGGCGTCATGCCGGTGAGCAGTCCGAGACCGAACAGCGCGAGGAGAATGCCCAGGACCTTCACAACGCCGAGTTTCTCATGCAAAACGAAGGCCGCCATGATGGAAGCGAAGACGCACCACGTGTTGCCGATGAGCGTGGCCTTTCCCGCGCCCAGCGGACCGATGGTGATGTAGTAAGCCGCCGTGCCGAGCGCCCCCAGCACGCCACGCGACGCGAGGAGCCAGCTCTGGAACGAACGACGCAAACGCAATGACCCCGCCGGGGCAAAGAGCACGATGGTGACCAGCAAGCCGAGTCCTGCGCGAAATGTGAGCGACATCCAAGGATCCACGTTGCGAATGGAGGCGAGCACTTTGAGCAGCAGCGCATTGCCGGTAAAGCAGGTGAGCGAGACGAGCATCGCCAGCGTGCCACGCCGGGGATGGTGTTGAAGTTCGGTGGTGTGAGTGCTCATGGAGGCGCCGGTCTGAGGGCTACCTTCGGGCATCATGTCTGATTGAATTTTGAAATGATGATCGCGCTTGGCGCAGGTTCCTCAAACCGTTGGGTCAGGCATGCCAGATGGCACGCGCCGCTTTTACAGCGGCACGAATCGCAATCCGGCTGGCAGGTTTAAGGTTCATCAGACGCGCTGAGGGTGGCTGGGAAAAGGTTGAATGCCAGCGCGATTCTTCACGCGGGGCTTTTTTCACTTTTGCCGTCGTTTTCGGCCAGCAGTGTTTTGTTTTCCGGCGGCAGATGGGCGCGGAGATCATCGAACCACTGGCTCAGGCTGTTTTTCTCGTGAGCGTCTGAGGTTTCACCTCGGAAGAAGCTCTCCATCGCGCATTCGCCGAGAGCGCGGTAGGCCTCGAACTGCTCCTCGTCGAAGAACTGGTCGCCGGTGGACTGGTGCGGGAACTCCGGATGGAGGCGGCGGTAGTCGAGCACATAGGCGGGCTCGGCGCCGGTCATGGCCAGCTTGATGTAGAGCATCCAGGCGGCGGGCGGCGTCTCATCCGGTCGCTGTGGGTCGGCAGGGTAGGTGATTTCGACGAGCAGGCCGTAGGCGCGGCAGTTCCCACCGGGCATCAGGGCGAGCTGGCGAGGATCAAAGCGCATGTGGATGCCGAGATCGATCTCCGCGTAGCGCTGGAGGCGGACGAGGTCGCTGCATTCCATGCCAGCCTCCTGCCCGGCGTCCACGCAGACGATGAATTTCGCGCGGCGTCGCAGCAGCTCATAGACCGCGAGGTTTTCGATGTGGCCGCCGTCGGAGAGGTTCAGATAGCGGTCGTGCTCGCTCATGGAGCCGGCCATCTCCTTGAAAAGATATTTGGGGCCGGGGCCGCGAAGCCAGGACGGTGCCGGTTTGAGCGCGGGATTCGGCAGCCAGTAGCCGAGCCGCACGTTCGCGAGCGTCATGATCATGCGCAGGCTGGGAATGGTCTTGTGGCCCATGTTCGAGGACGCTGCGGCTCCCGAGACGGCGAAGGCGGTGCCGAGATCGACATGCGCGTCCTGCTTCTCCAAATCCTCCGTGCGCACATAGCCGCAGACCGGACTGCCGCACACCTTCGGGCTGAGGAGGAAGAAATCTCCGTTCCTGCCGCGCAGCTCGCGCGATTCACTGGAGGTGAGATTCACCGTCGTGTTGATGAGATGATAAGGCGCGATGTGATTGCCGCCCACCTGGCTGAGCGGGAGCTGCTGGAGCGTGCCGAAGACATTTTTCTGCACAGGCGAGGCTTTTTTCGCGGCGGCGTCAGCGCCGAACCAAAGCGTCATCCACCACTGCGCGAGCGTGCGCAGGAACCAGCCGGCCTCGTTGCGGTCACGCGTGGCGAGATAGCATTCGCACAGGCGGTTGCGGTAATAGCCGTGCGGCGAGTAGGTGTTAACATTCACGCCCAGCCAGCCCCAGACGGCCAGCACGAGCGTGACGGAGGCCACGGGCTGCCAGTTCCATGTGGGTTCGGGGATCTTCACCATGAGACGCCAGCCGACGGATAAAAACACCCAGCCGAGCAACGCCGGGCCGGAAAGAAGGAAGAGCAGGCTCGACAGCTTTTTCAGCCAGCCGGATTTTTTCAGCCTGACCGAGATGTAGCCGAAAACGGAGGAGAAACCGAGGCCCACGAGGGCGAGCACGGTGTCCAGCCGTCCCTGCAACTGCTTGAAATGCGTCATCACATCCAGCCCCTCGCGCGTCATGCCATAGAAGCGGAACAGCGCCGGCGTGAGCCACAAAGCCAGCGCCAGCACTGTGATCACGAACATCATCAGCGACGCCGACTCCCAGGTGACACGCCAGGTTTTGTCCGCGCTCGCGGGAGGATCGCCGTGCGCCATGTTTTGAAACAAGGGCAGCAGGACGAGCAGGAGCAGCAGGATCGTGAACGACGTGATGAGCACCGACGTCGCTGGCGTGTGCCAGCCGGGGAACCAGGCCGCCTCCACCACGCTGGCGGACTGCCCGAGCGCGGCGCTCACGTTTTGCAGGCTGCTCACCCATGCCAGCGAGGAGAGGCTGTCGAGCAGTTCATCCGCGTTGCCGAGGCCGGCCATCATCTCCTTCGGCTTGTTCACCAGCCAGACCGCCGTGCCGAAGTAGCCGCCAGCCTCCAGCGCCTTCATGGCCAATGCGCCGATCAGGGCGAGCGGGAGCACCAGCATGATGTTGAAGATCACGCCGGAAATGAGCAGGCCCATCATCGCCAGCCGTCCGCGCAGGCCGCCGTTGAGCAGGTAGCAACTGTTGTTGCGCAGATGGCGGACGGCGGTGGACTCCGCGCTGCCGGCGGCCTGGAAAGCCTCCGCAAAACGTTTCCGCAGCCGTTCCTGCGGCGTGTCCTCCGGCTTCTCGCCTTTCACCGGGCCGCCGGTGCCGAGGTAGGAGCTCAAAAAGCTGCCGAAATAGCCGCCACCGGAGACGGTGGAGAGATAATCAAAGCGCGGCAGCAGCCCGCGACTTTGCAGCACCTGCGCGATGCCGAGGCAGAACGTCGCCGAGCGGATGCCGCCGCCGGAAAAGGCCAGGCCGCTCACGTCATTGATCTCCGTGCCTGGATCAGTGCCGTCCAACTGCCTGCGGCGCTCCAAGACGGCCTCTTTTTCCAGCGCGTTAATGTCATCGACACTCAGCGCGCCACGAAAGCCAGCTCTGACTCTCACCTGGCGGCCGATGCCCGCAGGCAGCGGAACATCCGGCTTTTTTCGCGGTTTGGCCGCTCTGACGGAGGCTTTTCTGGCCGTGGAGGATGGGGCGGGATCTTTGGCCATGAGTTGTTTGAGGTGGCGGTTCGGGTCGTTTCTTTGACTGATCACGCTGCGATGAGATCCAGCAGCTCCCGTGCGGGCGCCCAGGATGTTTCGTCGGGCTTCGGCGTTTTGCCTTTGGGAACGTAGAAGGCTCCTTCGATGAGTTCGCCGTCGTAATGAAGTTTTCCACCGATGCTTTTGAGCTTTTTGAGCACTTCGGCCGACGGGATGCCTTTGGCGACGAGGAAGTCATGGATGGGCACGCACCAACGCTCGCCGACAAAGTGCCAGACGCTCCAAGAAATGCCTGTTTCCGGCTTCGCAGGCAGGGCGGGGGGATGGACCGGATCGCCGGCCTCGCCGGGGATGAGGCTGAGGAACCAGTCCTTTGTCACTGAGGTGCCTGGGCAGGTTTTGGACGTCTTCGGATCGTCGCGGTGAAACAGGACCGTCTTGGCGCTCTTCTTCAATCCGAGCCAGTCCAGCAGCACGCGGGCGGTGGCGGCCGCGTTCGTCCAGCAGCGCAGCCCGCGTCCGCTTTTCGGATCCTCGCGGCCGGTGTCGTAGTAGCCGAGCACCTCGATGCCGATGGAGCTGGCATTGAAGCTCACGGCATGGATGCCCTTCGCGCGGAAGTCGCACATGCCAAAGATTTCATCCTCGTCGATGAAGAGATGCGGGCCGGACTTCCAGCCAAGCGTGTTCTGGTAGAAGCTCTGGATGTTCCGGATGTGCTGCACGGTGAGTCCGTTCGGCCGGTCGGCCAGGGATGGCGACGCCGTGTGGTGCAGGGGGATGCTGGTGGCCCACTCGGGCGGGGTGCGTGACGCGAGGTGCTCTTCGAGAGAAACCGGAGTCCAGACTTTGCCGACGTTTTCGAATCCCATGGTGTATGGCGTGGTGAAGGGTGGGTGTGTGACACGCGGCGGCCTGCTTGGGGCTGCATTCCAGGCGGATGCTGGTGGATGGCATTTCTGAAGGCAAGCTTTTCTCCTCGGCGTGGAGGTGGTTTTTCTGCCTGCCAAGGAACAGAGCACGGCTTGCATTCGCCCTCGTTTGCGCGATGCATGGGGCCGAAAAACCGCCCCATGACCCCGAAGATCGACCCCGCCCTGCATCGTGACAAAAAACCGGACTGGATCCGCGTGACTCTGCCGCGTGACCCGAAATTCTGGAGCACAAAGGGGCTGATCACCGACCTGAAGCTGCACACCGTGTGCGAGGAGGCCCAGTGCCCGAACCGCTGGGAGTGCTGGAGCCAGGGCACGGCCACCTTCATGATCGCCGGTGACCGCTGCACCCGCGCCTGTGGCTTCTGCGCCGTCAAAACGGCCAAACCCTTCGCCCTGGAGGCCGACGAGCCGCAGCGTGTGGCCGAGGCCACAAAGCGCATGGGCCTGAACCACATCGTCATCACCGCTGTGGCGCGTGATGATGTCAAAGACGGCGGCGCGGACCATTTTGCGCGCACCATTGAGGCCGTGCGTGAGGCGGTGCCGACGATCACCATCGAAATCCTCGTCCCCGACTTCAACGGCAAGGACGACGCGTTGGAAGTCGTGATGAAGGCGAGGCCGCACATCTTCAATCACAACCTCGAGACGGTGGAGCGCCTCACGCCGCTGGTGCGCAGCCGCGCGCAGTATCACCGCAGCCTGCACGTGCTGAAACGCGCGAAGGAAATGGCGGAGGAGCTTGGAACCAAGTGCGCCACGAAGAGCGGCCTCATGCTCGGCCTCGGCGAGACGGAGACGGAGCTTTTCCAGGCCATGGACGACCTGCGGGAGCATGGCGTGACTGTTTTGACGCTGGGCCAGTATTTGCGCCCCTCGCCGCAGCATCTGCCGGTCATCGACTACATCCACCCGGACACGTTTGAGAACTACAAGCAGATCGCCCTCAAAAAAGGCTTCCGCCATGTCGCCAGCGCTCCTCTGGTGCGCAGCTCGTATCACGCGGCGGACTTCAAGCCGGAGCTGGATTTGTAGTCGGCGTTTGAGAAAGGGGCAGGAATGCTGCTTGCCCTGCGTCGGCGCTTTCGGCATCATCGCGGCATGACACGCACTATTCTCGCCATCGGCGCGCATTATGACGACTGCCCGTTCGGCATCCCTGGCACGCTGCTGCGGGCGGTGCAGAAGCATCAGCGGGTGGTGATTCTGAGTTTGATCGGCGATTACACGAACTGGCCGCCGGTCAAAGGCCGCGAGCAGGGTTTGATCGAGCTGTCGAAGCAACTCGCCGCCGAGCGCGGCATGGAGATGCGCTTTCTGCCTTACAAGAGCATGGGCTTCGAGCCCTCGCTCGAAACGAAACGCGCCGTTGCGGAGGTCGTGGCCGAGGTGAAGCCGGACACCGCGTTCATGCTGTGGCCGCGTGACCGTCATCCCGACCATGAGGCTGCCAGCGCCATCTGCCACGCGGCCTTGTATCAACCCGCACGTCTCCTGGGCCGCGACGATGCCAAGGGGCCTTCACGAGTCTATTGGTATGACAATGGCCCGGGCCACACGATCGGCTTCGAGCCGGACACCTTCGTCGATGTGACCGCCGATTGGCCCGCCGCCAGCGAATGGCTGGGCCGCTTGATGGCCTTCGTTCGCAAGGAGGACTACGATTCCGCGAAAAGCGACGCGGCGATGGACACGAAGACCGTGCTGGCACGCTACCGTGGCCTCGCCTGCGGTGCTCGTTATGCCGAGGCTCTGAAAAGCGTGAAAGCCGTCGTCACCTCTGACCTCTGAAAGGTGGTACCCCCGCTAGGACTCGAACCTAGGACCAATTGATTAAGAGTCAACTGCTCTACCAACTGAGCTACGGAGGCATTTCCTGTCTGAACCAAACAGGGTCGGTGAAGGGCGCGAGTAATAGCCGACTCGGCCCGCCGTGCAAGCGCGTTTTCACCCTTCTCAGGGCAAAACTTTCAAATGCTTGAGGAGGAACTTCACCACATCCGGCTTCGGTTCCGGTGCGTCCTGCAAAACAATGCAGGGCACGCCGTCAGCCGCACACTCTTTGTGGACCTCTCGTGCGTGATGGATGCAGTGCAGCCATTCGCCGCGATTTTTCGGCGCTTCGACGACCTGCGAGTTGTTGAGCAGCAGCGGTGGATCGTCTTTTGAGATCCAATGCAGCATGTCGCACTCGCGCAGCACGCTTTTGCCTTTTTCCGTGGCAAAATCGGCGATGGAGGAGAGATGGTAAAACATCGCGCCCTCCGCCTCGCTGGTGTTGAACTCAGGCTTCGCCGGGCCGAGGAAGGATTCCCAGCGCGTGAGGTCATAGGTGGCCTGCGTGGCGTTGCAAACGGCGCAGACCAGACGTGTGGACTCGCGCAGCACGGGATCTTCAGCCTTCGGATCTGCCATGTCATCATGTGTGGCGAGCCAGAGCGACGTTCCAGCGCCTGCGGAGCCGCCCATCGAGGCGAATCGCTCTTTGTCCAGCTTCCACTCCGCTGCCTTAAATCGCGTGAACTGCACGGCGCGCGCGCAATGCCTCAGGATGTCCTGGATCGGCATGGAGTCGAGGAACGGGTAGTTCACCGCCACGCACGAAACGCCGCTGCTGATAAGCTGCTGCACCTGCTTGTCGGCACCCCAGCGGCTTTTGTCACCCGCTCGAAAACCGCCGCCGTGGATCGCAAAAACGACCGGCGTGGGCTGCTCGGATTTCGCCAGCTAAACGTCGATCCGGGCGCGCTCGTGCGTGCCGTAGGCCACGTCGGCAAAGTCAGGCTTCAGGGCGTTTTTCGGCGGCGTGGCGTCGTTCGACGGCTTCTTCCGCATCTTCGCCAGGAAGGCGCGGCCTTCCTCCATCGTGAGGATGCCATCCTTGTTCGTGTCAGCGTCGGGATAGCGTTTCAAGCCCTCACGCAGCATCTCGTTGTTTTCAGAGGTGACCTGGGCGTGGAGCGTCGTGGCAAGAACGAGGAGGAGTAGCAGTGTGCGTTGCATGGCGTTGACGCATGAGTGACCTGAAACGCGGTTTGTATGTCAAGGTAGCGGCGAAATCCGGATCTTTCGGAACTCGGCCTTCCCTTTGGAATAATCGTCACCGGCGCGGAACTGCAGCACGTCGAGCACACCTTCGACCTTCGGCCCGTCGCAGACCTTCACGCCGTCCACGAGCAGCTCGGTCTTGTCCTTCGCGGCCTTGATCGTGATCTGATACGGCTTTTTGCGCTCGTAGGTGAAGAGCTTCGCGCCTTTCGGCTGCGGGTAGAGGCCGAAGGTCGTTTTGTAGGCCTCGTTGGCGAATTTCACGTTCCCCATGACGAGACGCGGCCGCATGCCATCAAGCACGGTGATCTCGAAGTCGATCTGGAACGGGGCGGAGCGGTTGAAGTCGTAAAGCAGCGTGCTGTCACCGTTGCCCGCGAGTAATTCGGTCGTGCGCTGCCACTCGCCGGATTGCTTCTGCCATTTGAGCGCGTTGGCGGCGGCCAGCGGCTCCTCGACTCCGTTGTTCAGCGGCGTTTCGAGTTCGGCCACCATGGTGGACTCGTTCAACTCGAGCGCTTTCTCCTTCCAATCGCGCCGGGCGGCCGCGAGCCGCGATTCGAGGCTGGCATGATAACCGCGTAGCAAAGTGGCGAGCGCGTCCTCGCCTGGGGCAGCCACCGGCATGTCGGCGAACTTCACGGGAGCGTCAGATTTCAGCAGCGCCGCGAAGGCGGTGACTTTGGCGGCCTCGTCGGTTTTTTTCGCGCGCTGGCGGTCCTCGGCCAGTTGCTCGGCCTCGATGAGCGCTGCGGCGTTCAGATCCGCGGTGACGCGGCGGCAGCGCGCGGCGAATCCTGCGCGCAAATCGGCCAGACTGGCCACCACGGCTTTGGCGTCGCCTTTTTCGTCCGGTGGATCTAGCCGGCGGATCATGAGGCGGCGGATGTGCGTGTGCGACTTCTCATGGAAGAAGTGATGGAAGAAGCCGATGACGGAGTTCTCCGGCATGTCGAAGGTTTCACCGTCCTTGTAGGTCGTGCGGTGGTTCACCACGATGTCGCGGTGGTTCAGACGGTAGGTCACGAGACCGTTGCGGCAGATGATGTGAAACTTCCACGTCCGGCCGTTCACGGGCGGCGTGACCTGCGGGGCGGCGGTCTGGTACATCTTCCGCAGCATGGAACCCACCGGCCCTTTGCCGGAGCTGTCCCAGTGCGCGCAGGAGATCCAGTCCTCGGTCTGTTCGCCGCCGTGGTAGCCGAGGATGATGCTCAGACCTTGCTTGCCGTCCGGCAGATCTTTCTCCTCGTATTCACCGGTGAATTCGAAGTTCGTGCCGACGCGGCCGTTGTGCAGCAGGAAGGCGCGCGCGCCGTGGCCGTTGTTGACGAGCGTGCCCGTTTTCAGCCCGGTCCAGAAGCCGCTGAGGTGATGCCACTCCGCGAGATCGGGAAAGGCCCACATCTTCACCCATTTGCCGGTGGCGAAGTCTTTTTCAAACTTGCACGCGGCGATGCGCTCCAGCAGCAGCCCCGGCGGCTCACCTTGAAAACGGGAGGCGATGTCCTGGTAGCCTGCCAGTGCGTCATTGGCTCGCCCCAGCGTGTAGGCCTCCTCCGCGGCATCCCATTCCGTGTTGAAACCAAAGGTGTACAAGGCGGATTGCGCGCGCACCTCGGCCTCGTTGGCTCGCAGATTCAGCCGTCGCCGTGTTTGCCGTGGAAACGGTACGGGCACCTGCTGAAACGTGTCGTAAGCCGTCTCGTAATCTCCCGCCATCCACGCTAGCACTCCATAGTCCGCCAGCCGCCAGTCGTGCTGCCAGAGGCGATAGACTTCCTTCGACTCCGCGATCTCGCGGTTCGAGCCCAGCACCACCTGCTTCAGCGGCTCCTGGGAAAGTGTGAGCCGGATGTCGTCCACATCGTCTTCGAGATATTCAAGGATGCGCCGCATGGCGACGACCACGCCCTGATCATGCCTGCCGGTCAGCGTGCAGGCGCAGTAAAACGCCTTCATCTGGTCGATGCTGCCGCCCCAGCGCGGACGCAGGGCCCACAGCAAGTCGTAATACGCGCTGTAGTAATCGCATTGCGCGGCGATGGCGCGATCGAACCACAGCCGTGTCGTCTCGCCTGGTTCGCCGTGCCCGCATTTCACGATGTCGATCATGGATGACGCGCCCTGCGGACGGTCGGGGCGCAGTTCCCACGCCTTCTTGAAATGCCCGCGTGCGGTCATCTGATGCTCCTCGAACTTTTTCCAGCCCTCGTCCTTCACCGTGTTCGCGAAGCCTCCGCCACGATGGGTCCAGGCGATTCGGTTGTGCAGCTTTCCAAGCAGCATCTCCCGCAGCCAGGGAGTGAGATGCGGCGCGTCGCATAGCTTTTGCAGCTCCGCCTGCCGCTCCTTCACGTTCGCGTTTGTGAAAACGAACTCCACCTCGTCAAAAAACAGCTCGTCCTCCTCCGGCGTGAAGACCGCCGGGTCCATGGCGCTTTTCAGCATGCGCTTCGTCCGCTCGGCGTTGGATTTCGCGATCGTCTCCGAGTTGCTCGAGCGCCTGATCTCATTGAACTGCGCCTCGATGTACGCGGCGACCACGGACGGGTAATCCTTCAGCGTCTTGTGCCGGTTCGCTCGCGAGAGAAAGTCCCAAGCGTCCGTGTAGCCCTCGTTCGATTCCCACACCACCCACGCGGCCAGCCAGAGAAGCAGCGGCTCCTCCACCTTCGCTTTCGCCAACGCGGTTCCTTCCGCCGCCATGACGTCCCACGGCCGCTTCGGGTCCACATCGGGATGTCCGGCTTTTGCCAGCAGCGCCTGTTTCACAAAACTGCGCGCCGCCTCCGCCTGCTGCGGCCATTGCGCGATGTTTTTCTCAAAGACGGGCAGCAGCACGCGCTGCATCCACGCCCAGCGCACTTTTGCCAGATCGATCGCGGAGCGCGCGCCCGGTTTGATCTCGATGGGCGCAAATTGTTGCTCCTTCAGAAAGTCGCGCGCCGCCTGCCGCCAGTCCGTGTCGGCAGCGTGGCATGAAAACATCGCGGCGAAGGCCGGCAGTAGCGTGAAAATCAACTTCATGGCCGGGAATGACATCAGGAAGGCAGCAGGCTGTCGAGCCCGATTTTAGTGGCAAGAGAGCGGTGAAAATGATGGAATCAGGCAACCAAGCTCATTGAATGGAGTTTCGCCCAAACCTGCTCTTGATCTTTCGCTGCACTTGCTATGCGGTTGGTGGGTTCGTCGTCTTGATCGCTGTGCTGCTGGGAATGTCCTGGATCGGACGCAACCTAAGTGAGATGCATGCGGGCGCGCTTCAGTTGCTGGTGCTTGGTTTTTTTGGATGGCTGCTGGCGCGACAACATCGAAAAGAAGACAAAGCTTCCGCTGCCGAGGAGCCCCTTTATCGCAACGCAGAGCAACGAAAAAGCCATGAGGCTTACGAAGCAATCGCCGCCCTGACGGACGATGGGGCGCTGCAGAAAATCATGCAGGCCGCGCCAACTCGGCCGCAGGGTTGGTTTTGCTGGCTTCACCAAATCAAGTGCGCGAATTATCCGCGGGAGATATATCTTGATCTCAGTGCAGAATGGCGGCGAATCGGTCATCGGATACACGAAAACCCCGCCTTCCTGGACGCGGAAGCCATGATCGAAGTGCGTCGGCATGCATGGCTCGTAGGCAGGCTGAAATTGCGCCATATCATGCAGGCCGCATGGCCCAATCTCGGTGCCGAGGAGCGTGGCATGATGCTTGCGGGACTGTCGGAAGAAGACCGGCAGGAAAAGACTGCGAAAGAACGTCAATGGGACAACGACTGGATCGTTGCCAGCCTGCCGGACGTGATTCTCTTGGCTAGCCATTTGGCGGAGATCGCCTGTGGGGCCATCTATCATCGGGATCTGCGGCTTTTGGAGGCCGTTTTATCGAAAGGCAAAAGCTGGCTCGATGCCGTTGTGACTCGGGATGATCGTGATCAATGGCCAGACGATTTGAAGGATGTGAGCGACCGGTTGATCGACATGCTTCTGGAGGCTTCCATCTTTCGCTGCTGGGCTCCGGGCGTGTCACTGGCGCTCGAGCATGGAGCTGATCCCAATCTGCATCTCTGGGAACTGGAGGACTGTCAAAGTGAGCATTACACGAGCGTTGGTTGGGTGATTGGCGGAAGCAGGACGGGCGGTCCCGACCGATGCAAGGTTTTTCAACTGCTGGTAGATCACCCGGCCTTCAAACCCGGCCCCACACATTCGAAAGCACTTTGGCAAGCCATGCGTTGCTCCAAGGGCACCTCGTTTCAATGGAGGCTGATCGAGAAAGGAGTCACTTTTCAATCTTTCATCAAACCACCATGGCTTGTAAATCTGCCAAGGGACCAGGAGCCCGATTGGCAGAAATGTTTTGTGAGAATGCAGGATGAACAGCGGGCTTCATTCGAAGCAGCCTGCGAACTCGCCCGGATCCTTCCTCTTCTCTCCTGCCACGAGGCCAGTTGGTTCGATTCGCAGTCTTGGATGGGAGGTCCCATATGGGAAACACCTATTTCTCCGCTCTTGTATGACCACCGGCTGGAGGATTTGAAAAAATTCGCCAACTGCGGACTGCCATTGCGTCTGACTTTCCTGGATTACTTGATCCTTATTCGTGCCAGATCGCTGCAATGTCTCGAGTGGTTGATGGAGCAGTGGCAGACTCCTTTGAATATCCGGGCCAGAGCTCTTCAAATCATCATTGAACTGCAACAGATGCATTCCCGGCTGAAGGACGGGCCTGGAGACTCAATGTGATGCAATTCAAAAGCTGTGGTATCACGAACAATGCGCTTACCTGCCATCCTCATTATATCTGCGGCCTACGCGGCTGGCCTGCCGCTCAGTGTCACAATTTCAGGCGGGGCCGGGCCTTACACCAAGGAACGCTGGAAGAGCGACTGGCCCGGCTGCGAGTTTGAGGGAGGCATCCAAGAAGGCCGCGTGGCCGTGACGGCAGACAAGTGTCTCCGCGTGAACTTTGCCGTCGGTAAGATCGGCCCGGAGGAAGGTGGCGCGGGCTGGCGCATGCCGTTTGGGAAACATGAGGCGGCGGAGATGAGCTACACGCTGCGCTTCAGCAAGGACTTCGACTTCGTCAAAGGAGGCAAACTCCCCGGACTCTGCGGCGGGCCGGACAATGTGAGCGGTGGCCGGCCTGCGAACGGCGAGAACGGCTTCTCCGCGCGTCTAATGTGGCGCAAGGACGAACGCGGTGAGGCTTACGTCTATCACAAGAACCAAAAGGGCGGTTATGGCGACAGCTTCGCCTTTCCCGCTGACTTTCGCTTTCCCACCGACACGCCGGTGAAGGTGCGCATCGCGGTGACGATGAATACGCCCAGTAAACGCGATGGAACGCTGCGAGTGTGGATCGATGACAAGCCTGTGGTCGAGCGCACCGACATGGAGTGGCGCAGCGTGGACACCTTCGGCGTGGACGGCCTCTACTTTGAGACCTTCCACGGCGGCGGAGACAAGTCCTGGGCTCCCACACGGCCCTGTTGGGTGGAGTTTGCGGAGATGAGTGTGACGAAGGAAAGCTGATCAGGCGCGGCTCAGCGCGCCTCTTTCGCGTACGCCTCATACGCCTCGGCGATCTTCGCGGCCTTCTCGTCGCCTTTGTGGAAGATGAAGCGGTGGCGTAGCTTGATGCGCTCGCCTTCCTTCAATTCGAGCGCGCCGCTTTCAGTCTGCAGCTTGAGCTGCGAGAGACCAAAAGGATTCGCGGTGAAGAGGCCGTAGGTGCGCGCATGCCAGGACGTGGGATGACGGAAGCTGCTCGGGTGGTTCAGGAACGCGATGCCGAGGTGCTCGCCTTCGACCGGGCCGTGATAATCACACCACTTCGCGCGCTTGCCCCAAGTGTCGGCGTCCTGGTGGCCTTCGCTGTTGATGAGCTTGCCGCCTTCTTTCGCATCGACGGACATGCTGTGCGGCACGCGGATGCTCAGACCGGCGTCTTTCTTGTCATCCACCACGACGCGGCCCTGGGAGGCGATCAGGTCGATGTCCACGTCGATCACGCGGCTCTCTCCCTGCACCTGGAAGGTCATGCTGCGCTCCTCGGTGATGGTCACCTTGCCCTGCGGATCGACATAATCGGAAAGTGCGTAGATCACGCCGGTCGCGCCGCCTTTCAGCTCCTTGAACTCACGATGCTTGATGGCACCGAGGTGCTTCACGCGCTCGCTGGTCTTCGGATTCGTGCCGAAAGTTGCGAGTTCCGCCCACGTGTCGTAGCCGCCGATGCTTTCGTGGCCGAAATTGAGGCCGCGATGATGCGGATGGTCCTGCTTCTCACCTTCGACGTTCTTCATCGGATAGGAGCGTGTCATGGACTTGCCCGTGGGGCCGTAGATTGGCCAAAGATACGGCTTGTTCGCCTGATCGACGACGTATTCGGCGAAGACTTGGCCGTCCACCTTCACGACAGCGCCGCCGGTGGCGGTCTTTTCGACGGTGAATTCAGCGGCGGCGGCCGGCAGGGCCAGAACAAGCGTGGAGGCGAGGAGGGCGGTCAGTTTCATGGTGGTTGAGTGAACGTGGCGAGTCTGAAATGCTTTCGTGCGAGGTCAATTCCAGCCCCGGAAGAATCCCAGCGCGTTTCTGGCAGTGTCAGCGGCGACTTTTTCGACGGATTCACCACGCAGCGCGGCGATGGCGCGCGCCGTGTCCGCCACATGGGCTGGTTCGCAGCGCTTCCCGCGATGCGGGACTGGCGCTAGGTAAGGAGCGTCCGTCTCGATCATAAAACCGTTCGCAGGCACCACACGCGCCGTTTCGGCGATGACACCGGCGTTCTTGAAACTCACGATGCCGGTGAAGGAAATCAGATGCCCGCGCTCCAGCAGCGGCCGCGCCTGCTCGATCGTGCCGGTGAAACAATGAAACACACCGCGCAGCCGGTCGCTGAAAGGAAGCACCAGCGCCGTCAGGTCATCCCAGCTCTCACGGTTGTGCAAAATCACGTTCAGCTTCAATTCCGCCGCGAGTTCGAGCTGCGCGGCGAGCACTTTGGCCTGATGCGACTTCCAATCTTCCAACGTGAAGCCCTCCGGCGGCGCATGGAAGTAATCGAGGCCAATCTCGCCGATGGCGCAGACCTTCGGATGCTTCGCGAGTTCACGCAGCTCATCGATCCAGGCCTCGCCGCTCACCGAATCCGCGTCGCAGGGATGAATGCCGACCGCCACGCGCACATCCGGCTCGTATTCGGCGATGGCGAGCAGCTTGCGCGCGTTTTCGAGATTCGTGGCTGGCGCGACCATGCGCGTGACACCAACGGCACGTGCGCGCTTCAGCACGGCGGGCAGGTCGTTGTCGAACTGTTTGCTGCCGAGGTGCGTGTGCGTGTCGAAAAACATGTTCTGCGCCTTCGCACGGGCGGTTGGAGTGTCAAGCGTTGCGAAATTGGGCTTTCCGATCTCCCCGCGGAAGTGGTAAACCAGAGGCATGTTCTTTCGCCTGCTTTGCCTCGTCTCCGCTTTGCTGCAGCTGGCCGCTTTTGCCGCGACGGAGGATTATTTCGGCATCCATGTCATCGACGAGACCACAGGGCGCGGCGTGCCGCTGATCACACTGAAAACGACCAATCAAATCGCGCTGACGACGGACAGCGCTGGCTGGATCGCCTTCAACGAGCCGGGTTTGATGAACCGCGTCGTGTATTTCAGTGTCGAGGGTCCGGGATACGCGCTGCCGAAGGACGGCTTCGGCTTTGCGGGCGTCAAACTCACGCCGCTGGCTGGAAAATCGGTGGAGGTGAAGGTGCTGCGCACCAACATCGCCGAACGCATCTGCCGACTGACAGGGCAGGGGATTTACCGCGACAGCACGCTGCTCGGCCATGAGGTGCCGCTGCCACGGCCGAATCTCTTCGCCGATGTCATGGGCCAGGACTCCGTGCAGGTCGTGCCGTGGAAGGGGCGCTACTTCTGGATCTTCGGCGACACGCAGCGGCCGAACTACCCGCTGGGAAATTTCCACTCCACCGCCGCTTGGAGCGATCCGCCGGACAAAGGTGGGCTCGATCCCGAGAACGGCATCCACTTTGAATACGTGACGGATGAAAACGGCGCCGTCGCTAAGATGCTGCCGGTGGACGAGCCGGGCGTGGTGTGGCTCTTTGGCATGCTCATCGTCACGGATGCGCAGAACCAGGAGCACCTGCTCGCGCATTACTCACGCTGGCGCGACCTCGGCAAGCGGCTGGAGCACGGTCTCGCGGAATACGACGAGACGGCGGGACGCTTCCGCCGCATCGCCGTGCTGGGAGATGAATTCGAGTGGCAGCATCCGCGGCACAACGCCGTGCGCGTGAAAGGGGCGGATGGCGACTGGATCTACTTCGCCGCGCCTTTCTGCCAGACACGCGTGAAGGCGGACTACGACTCCGTGCAGAACACCTCGGCTTACGAGTCGCTGCTGTGGTCGCCGGAGCATGGGGAATACGTCTGGCAGAGCACGCTGAAGCCGACGTCGCAGAAAGACGAGGAGAAGTTCGTCGCGGAGAAAAAGATGCCGGCGAGCAAGGCGCGGATGCAGTTCACCGACGCAAAGACGGGCAAACGCGTGCATCTGCACGCCGGGAGCGTGCACTGGAACAAGCACCGCGAGCGCTGGATCATGATCGCCGTGCAGGAGGGCGGTGGGGAGTCGTATCTCGGCGAGGTCTGGTATCTCGAATCGAAGCAGATCGAAGGGCCGTGGCGCAAGGCGGTGAAGATCGCCACGCATCCGAAGTACAGCTTCTACAATCCGAGCCATCACGCCTTCTTCGACCAGCAGGACGGGCGTGTGATCTATTTCCAAGGCACCTACGCCGAGACATTCTCAGGAAATCCCGTTGCCACGCCGCGCTACGACTACAACCAGCTCATGTATCGCCTCGATCTCGATGACGAGCGGCTGAAGGCGGCGCGGGCGGAATAGGGCGGGCAGCACACGAATCAGGGCTCATGTGCGTGGATGAGAGTCTGGGTATCGTATCGTCTGGTAGTAGCAGACTGGTATCCGGCCAGACGGGCGTTCTATTGCTTCGGCTTCTTTTTGGGGCTAATGGGCCGTCTCAAGGCCATTCATATGAGGAAATGCTGCGGTCCTCCACGATAGGACGATTTATGCTCCTGCGCCTTTTGTCTGGCGGGAACCAAGAGGAAAGCCACAACCTTGCATCACCAGTGGTCGGGAGCAGCCGAAGATGACCTTTGCAACCGTCATGAACCGTTTCTATGCTAAAAAAAGTTTGCGTAGACAATATGAAAGCCATTCCAAGAGGCAGCCCGCACGCTCAGTTCCCGAACGAGTTTCTAATAAAACTTCGATTGTTTTTGCGCTCCATTCCCATGCAAGTGGCCGTCTTGCTGGCAAGCGGCACCGTCAGCATGGCGCAGGGGCTGTCTCCTCAAGAAGCGGTGCGGCGCATGTCGGTGCCTGCGGATTTGCAGGTGAGCTTGGTTGCTGCGGAGCCGATGATCGTGCAGCCGGTCTGCATCGAGTTTGATAACCGTGGACGGTTATGGGTGGTGCAGTATGTGCAGTATCCGAACCCTGAAGGGCTCAAGCGGGCCAGTGTGGATCGTTGGTCACGAACAACGTATGATCATGCGCCTGAACCACCGCCGCGTGGCCCGAAAGGGGCGGACTGCATCACGATATTGGATGATGAGAATGGCGACGGTGTGGCGGACAAGGCGCATGACTTTGTCAAAGGGCTGAACCTGGCGACGGGCATCGCCTTCGGCCACGGCGGCGTCTTTGTGCTGAATGTACCTTACCTGCTATTCTATCCCGACCGGAACCAAGACGATGTTCCCGACAGTGATCCCGAGGTGTGCCTGTCAGGCTTCGGCATGGAGGATGCGCACTCGGTCGCGAACTCGCTGACATGGGGGGCGGATGGCTGGCTTTACGGCTGCCAGGGCAGCACGGTGACAGCGCGGATTCGCGGGCAGGAGTTCCAGCAGGGGGTGTGGCGCTATCATCCCCTGACGCACGAGTTCGAGCTTTTCTGCGAGGGGGGCGGAAACTCCTGGGGCCTGGATTTCGATGCCGAGGGCGAGCTGATCTACAGCACGAACGCGGGGCCGTATCGAAGCCTGCATGGCATGCAGGGGGCGTATTTGTGGAAAAGTTTCGGAAAACACGGACCGCTGCACAATCCATATGCTTTTGGCTGGTTCGATCACATCCCGCACGCGAACTCGACGGGCGGTCATGTGGCGGCAGGAGGCATCGTGTATCAGGGCACGCATCTGCCATCCCGCTACCAAGGCCGCTACCTATGCGCCGACCTTCTGGGTCATGGTGTCCAATGGCATGAGATGAAGCGACGCGGCTCCACCTTCAGCTCCTCGTATGTGGACTACCTACTGCGCGCGAATGACGCATGGTTTGCCCCGTGTGACCTGACCGTCTCGCCCGACGGCGCGGTCTATGTCGCGGACTGGTGTGACCAGCGCACTGCGCACCCTGATCCTGATGCTGAGTGGGATCGCAGCAACGGACGCGTTTATCGCATCGCGGCGAAGGGCAGCAGTCCCAAGGCCGCGCCTGCCTTGATGGACAAGAAAACGGAGGAATTGATCGCTCTGCTGGGCGACCCAAATCCATGGGTCGTGCGCACGGTGCGACGTTTGCTCGCTGATCGACGTGACCCCGAGGCAGTGCTTCCGCTGCGGGCGCAGATTTTGGAGGCCAAAGATGAGCGTCTGGCACTGCAATCCCTATGGGCGTTGCAGGTCAGCGGCGGCTACAACGAGTCCTTTGCCGAGAAAACGCTGAGGCACCCGCTGGCAACCGTCCGCAAGTGGAGTGTGCGATTGCTCGGCGATGAGAAGCATGTGTCACTTGAGAACGCCAGACAGTTGGTCGAGCTGGCGCGGAGCGATGACAGTGTGCGGGTGCGGGGTCAGCTGGCGGCAACGGCAAAACGCATCCCCTCGGATGCAGCGCTGCCGGTTCTCGAAGCACTGCTGTTGCGTGATGTGGATGCGGACGATCCGTATGTGCCCCTGCAGTTGTGGTGGGCGTTGGAGCGGCACTCGATCAGCGCCCTGCCGGAGATCGAACGATTCATGATCTCTCCGATGGCATGGAAATCCAGGCTGGTGAGGGAGGTCATCGTCACGCGGCTGATGCGTCGGTGGATCGCCGAAGGCACCACCGCCTCCTATGACGCCGCCGGACGTCTGCTCGCGAGTGCGCCGGACGAGGTGCAGAGACAGCGGCTGTTCGCGGCAATGGAGCAGGGATTTGAGGACAGGCCCACCGGCCTGGCTGCACCCGATGGAGGAGGGCTGTTTGCCAATTCCGCCAAAGTGCAAACACTGACCACCCAGAGCACCCGGTTCGAACAAAATCTCCCACCCTCGCTATTGGCCCAAATCGACGCCGCATGGCGTGATGATACGCAGGATGCGGTGCTCATCGCGCTGGGTTTGCGCTCGGGCCGTGCCGCCGCGTCCGAGCGCGCACGCCAGATCCTGGAAGACTCCACTGCTGACACCCAAACGAGGACGCGGATGATCGCCCTGCTCGCCAAGCGTGCTGATGCAGCGGACGCGCCGCGTTTGTTGCGACTCGTGGGCTCTGGCCCGGTGCCGCTGCAGTTCAGCGCGCTCGATGCGCTGCCTGCGTTTGAAAAGGCCGATCTCGGAGGTCCTTTGATAAGCCGATACTCCTTGCTTGAGAAGGATGTGCGCGCGCGTGTGCGGCAGGTTTTGCTGAGCCGTCAATCGTGGGCGCGGGCACTGCTGCAAGAGGTTGATTCCGGGCGTGTCGCTGCCAGCGATTTCAGCAATGATGAGCTCCGCGTGGTGGCGCTGCATGGGGATGCGGCTTTGGACAAACAAGTCGCCAAACACTGGGGCCGCATGAGCGCCGGCACAACAGAGGAGAAACTGGCGGAGATGCGCCGCCTCAAAAATGATCTCAACGCGGGCAAGGGAGACGCCGCGCGTGGAAGAGAACTTTATGCCCGCGTCTGCGCCGCCTGCCACACACTCCATGGTGAGGGGGGCCACATCGGCCCTGATCTCACCCAGGCAAACCGCGCGGATCGCGAGTTCCTTCTGTTGAGCCTCGTGGACCCCAGCGCGGCGATTCGCAAAGAGTACCTGACCTCGATCGTGCAAACCACGGATGGTCGTGTGCTCTCCGGAGTGAACGCGGATGATACCGGTGACGGTATCGTGCTCGGCACCATCACCGGCGAGCGCGTGACGATCCCGCTCGCGCAGGTGCGCTCTGTTCAGCAGTCAACAGTCTCCCTCATGCCTGAGGGGCTTATGAAGCTGTTCAAACCTCAGGAACTGCGTGATCTTTTCAGCTATCTTGAAAGCAAACAGCCGCCCGCCAGGAATCCATGAAAACAACCGTCTTGTGTGTCATAAGCACCGCCGCGTCCGTCCTCGTCAGCGCATCGCTCAGCGCGGAAACACCTCGTGTTTATGCGAACAAGCGCACACCGATCCTCGACGCCACCCCGTTGCTTGCTGATCATCCTGAATGGGTGGAGCCCGTCCGCGAAACGCGCCGCTATGAGTCCCCTGCGCTGGTCAATGACCCTGGCGCAGACCTGCACGTGCGCGCCTGGCGCTGGAGCTACAACGCACGCGCCATCATCGAGTTGCCCAATCACCTGATCGCCAGCCAGACCGCCGTGATCATGGTGCATCCCTGGGGTATCGACGATGGTCAGGGCTGGAACACGCCGGAGCCTGCTGGTGCGGCGGACTTCTGCACACCCGAAAAAAACCGCCTCGCGGGGAAGCACACACGCGAGGTGATCGCTCCGTTCCTTCAATCACTGCGCGGCAAGGTTGCCGGCGTTTTTCACAGCCTGCCGGGTTCCTGCGACCCTATCCGACGCAAACTCTACCGTTCGCTTGATCACACGCCGACAGCCGCTGAGCGGAAGCAAGGCGCGGTGGAACTCGACAAGAAATTGCGTGGTTTTAATTACAAGGCGGGATCGCTGCCATCGAAGCTCACGCTCTCGATTGACAATCCAGTGGCAGACTACTTCAAGCAGTTCGGCGGACTCGAGGCGGACGCGCACTTCAACAACGCAGGCTTTTGGGATCTGCCCATTCCACTCTCCCGTGACGTCTCTGCCGCGCCTGAAGACATCGTGGTTTATGACAACGAAGGCTATCCGAGGCTGCGTGACCATCTGAAATCTTACGGCATCCGGCACATCCTGCTGACCGGCTACGCCACTGATCTCTGCTTTGCCAAAACCTGCGCTGGCTACCAGAACCTTTCGCAGGATTTCAATGTTTTCCTCGTCGGTGATGCCACGCTGGCAACTTTTCCCGCGCACATCACGCCCCGTTTCGCCACCAGCGCCCACATCGCCACCGCGTCATTGAATCAACTCATCACCCAGATTTCCTGGATCAAACATGAACGCTGAACTTGGGAACACACGCCGCGGCTTTCTTCGCGCCCTTTCGCTCTCAGGTCTGTCCGCCGCGCTACCCGTGCGAGCAGGCGAGAAGAAGGCGCGCATCGCCATCACCTTTGACCTCGAAATGTCGCGCAACTTTCCTCGATGGGAAGACACGCGCTGGGATTATGAAAAGGGCAATCTCAACGAAGAGACTAAACGCTACACCACCGATGCCGCGCGTCGGGTGAAGGCGCACGGCGGCCACATGCACTTTTTCGTCGTTGGCCAGGTCTTTGAACAGGAAAACGTTGATTGGCTCAAGGAACTCAATCAAAGCGGTCATCGCATCGGTAATCACACTTACGACCACATCAACGTTCTTGCCCGGCGGCCTGCTGATCTGCAGTACCGCTTTCGGCGTGCTCCCTGGCTCATTGAAGGAAAGGAGCCTGTGCAGATCATCCGCGAGAACATCCATCTCTGCACCGAGGCCATGCGCGCACGTCTCGGCATTGCCCCTGCTGGATTCCGCACTCCAGGCGGTTCAGCCACAGGTCTGAATGGGCGTGATGATTTGCAGAGCATGCTGCGCGATCTGGGCTTCACCTGGGTCAGTTCCAAGTATCCTGCCCACTCCAACTCCAAAACAGGCGAATCACCGGAGGCTTCCGTCATCGAGAACATCCTCGCCGCCCAAGCCGCGGCGCAGCCCTTTGTCTATCCAGGCGGCCTGATCGAGATTCCCATGAGCCCGATCAGCGACGTGGGTGCCTTCCGCAACGGCCGGTGGAAGCTCGATGACTTCCTCCGTGCCATCCGTCTCGCGGTCGAATGGACCATCGAGCATCGCGCCGTTTTCGACTTCCTCTGCCATCCCTCCGTGATGTATCCGAGCGACCCAGAGTTCAAAACCATCGAACTCATTTGCGACCTTGTGAGAAAGGCTGGTGATCGTGCCGAGTTAGTCACTCTGGACGACATCGCGGCAAGCCTTTCGAAGTAGCCTGCACTGTGTTCAGAGCTTTGACTCCATCCACGCGTGGAAGCTCGCGGGAATGCGGCGCGGGAGGAATAGGGTCTTGCCCTTTTCCGAGCGTCCCGATAGCCTGCGCGGAAATTCAACCAACCCAGCCACGCTTATGTCCGCCAATCTCGCAGAACTGCTCGGCACGATGATCCTCATCCTCCTTGGCGACGGCGTCGTCGCGAATGTGGTGCTCAAACAGACCAAGGGGCACAACAGCGGCTGGATCGTGATCACGACGGGCTGGGCGTTGGCGGTGACGGTGGGTGTTTACTGCACGAATGCGATCAGCGGCGCGCATTTGAATCCCGCCGTGACGATTGCGATGGCGACCATTGGCAAATTCGACTGGGCGCTGGTGCCCGGTTACATCGCCGCTCAGATGGCGGGCGCGTTTCTCGGCGCGGTGCTCGTCTGGCTGGCCTATCTGCCGCATTGGAAGGCCACGGAAGACCAGGGAGCGAAGCTTGCCGTCTTTTGCACCGGTCCGGCTATTCGTCACACCGTGAGTAATTTGATCTGCGAGATCATTGGCACCTTTGTGCTCGTGCTGGGTGTGCTGGCGGTCCTTTCGCCCGCGAATCTGGTGCCGAACTCCGGTTTCGACAAAGGTTTCGCTCCCGCGCTCGTTGGCGTGATCGTGTGGGCGATTGGTTTGTCTCTCGGCGGTCCCACTGGCTACGCCATCAATCCCGCCCGTGACCTTGGTCCGCGCCTCGCGCATTTTGTTTTGCCGATTCCCGGCAAGGGCGGCCCTGATTGGGGCTACGCTTGGATTCCCGTCGTCGGCCCGATCATCGGCGGGATTCTCGGCGCGATGGTTTACAAGGCGTTCTGGCCGGTGGTGTGAAGAGAATCAAGGATCTCTGATCATTTCGCATGAGCGGCCTTCCCCATCAAAGAAAACCAAAATTCTGTAGAGTCCGGGAAACACGTATAGGGCAGTAAAGCTGCTGGTCTGCTGAAGTTGGGTTGCATGTTGTTTGATCCAAGGCCTGTAACGACGTGATTGGAGAACTTGATCCAAATCGTTCGGGTTGTTGATGACAGTTTCTTTTACCTCAAAGCCGGAGTCATCACTCTTGCTCCATTCATCGCGTGTTGCGTGTCGTTCTTCCAATGACTTGATATGTTCTATAGTATGCGAGAACGCAGGGTTGGCCCACTGCCAAGACATTCGCTCTAGTTGCTTCAGATCTCGTTGATATTTCCCTTCAGAGCAGGAAGCGCATAAAATCAGAACACTCGCAAGGACGGCTTTCATCTTACTTCGGCGTGTGTGGCACGAGCACATCGGGTGACTCATTCGCCTGACGAGCGCGTTTGGTCATCTCCTTGGCGAATTGTTCCTGCGAACGCACGGCTTTGGTGGCGGTGACTTGCGGAAGGTGCCAGGTGCCGTCGGGTTTGAGGATGCGACCGCGGGCGGTGTCGGCGAAGTGGACTTCGAGGATGTGCTGGAGGCGTTTGCGCGCCTCCTTGTCGTCCACGGGCGTGAGCAGTTCGACGCGCTTCGACAAGTTGCGGTTCATGAAGTCGGCGCTGGCGATGAAGACGACCGGTTTGCCGCCCTGGCGGAACCAGAAGATGCGGGCGTGCTCGAGGTTGCGGTCGATGATGCTGACGACGCTGATGTTTTCGCTGATGCCCTTGATGCCGGGGCGCAGGCAGCAGATGCCGCGCACATTGAGGCGGATTTTCACGTCGGCCTGCGAGGCTTCGTAGAGCGCCTCGATCATCTGGCGGTCCTCGAGAGCGTTCATCTTGAGCATGATCTCGGAGGCATCGCCCTGGCGGGCACGCTCCGTTTCGCTGCGGATCATGCCGAGCAGCCGCTCGCGCAGGCCGTAGGGGGCCATACTGAGCTTGTTGAAATGCACAAAGCGGGAGCGTCCGGTGACGGTGTTGAAGAACGCGGAGGCGTCGGCACCGAGCTCGGCGCGGCAGGTGAGCAGGCTGATGTCGGTGTAGAGCTTCGCGGTGCTTTCGTTGTAGTTCCCCGTGCCGAAGTGCATGTAGCGCGTCATGTGGCCGGACTCGCGGCGCATGACGAGGCAGACCTTCGCGTGCGTCTTCAATCCGGCGACGCCGTAGATGATCTGCGCACCCGCGTTGATGAGATCGGCGGCACGTTCGAGGTTGCGGGCCTCGTCGAAGCGCGCCTTCAGCTCCACGAGCACGGTTACGTGCTTGCCGGCCTGAGCGGCGCGGATGAGCGCGGAGATGATGCGGCTGTTTTTTGCCGTGCGGTAGAGGATCTGTTTGATCGCGATGACGTTCGGATCAGCGGCGGCCTCCTCGACGAGCGCGAGGACGGGATCAAAGCTCTCATACGGATGATGAAGCAGGATGTCGCCGCGTTTGATCGCGTCGAAGATGCTTTCACCCGGCGTGATCGAGGTGCTGAGGTGGCTGTCCCAGGATTCGACCTTCAATTCATCAAAACCGGAGATGCTTGCGATCTGGAAGTAGGCGCGCAGGTCGAGTTCGCCGGGAACTTCATAGACTTGCGCGGTTTTGGCACCGCAGAGGTCGCGGATGATGCGCGTGTGCTCGCGTGAGGCACCGGCTTCGACCTCGATGCGGATGGCGGGGCTCTTCAAACGTGCTTCCAGCACCTCCGCCATCTCGCTGGCGAGGTCGAAGGCGCTTTCGTCATCGACGGTGATGTCGGTGTTGCGGCTGACGCGGAAGCGGGCGGGCGTGGAGACTTTTTCAGACGGGAAAAACTCGCCAATGAAGAGCGTGACGACGTCTTCGAGGTTCAGATAAAGAAACTGGCCGCCATCGGGGTCGGGGATCGACACGTGACGTGGCAGATTGGCTGGCAGGGGCAGCAGGACGTGGCGTTTCTCCTCCCCCGTGGTCACGGTGCAGAGAAGCACGATGTTTAGCGCGGGGATGGCCGCGCGCGCGCCCGCGTCATCGACCACGACGGGTGAGAGGACGGGGAAGATGTGCTCGTCAAAAAACTCACGCAGATGCGTTCGCTGCGCGGGCGAGAGACTCGTCACAGCGAGGCGGCGGATGCCGTTTTCATGCAGGAGGGGCACGAGCTGCTGCTGGAGGATCTCATATTGGCGGCTGACGAAGACGGCGGCGTGCTGGTGGATCTGTTCCCACTGCTGCGAGGGCGTGAGGCCGGCACTGTCGCGCGCGCGGACGCCCTGCTCGCGCAGCAATTGCAGGCCGCCGACACGGACCATGAAGAACTCGTCCAGATTTGAGGCGGTGATGGCGAGGAATTTCACCCGTTCGAGCACAGGAAGCGTGGCGCGGGCGGCTTCATCGAGCACGCGGGAGTTGAAGGCCAGCCAGCTCAGCTCGCGGTTGATGAAATGCTCCTCGGTGAAGCGCGGCTTGGCCGGCGCGGGACGTTGTTCAGGATTTGGCGAGGGTGATGTCATAGCCGTAAATTTCGCGGAAGAGATCGCACTTCGAGTTGATGGCGATCTGCTCCACGGTGGTGTCGTCCACGCCCTGAGTGAGCACATTGAGGCGCGAGCCTTCGGGACGGAGCTGGATGGATTTGATGCGCTGTGCGTGGCTGCGGTCGAGCGAATCGGCGAGGCGCAGCAGCGCGGCGAGCTTGAGCACGATCATGCGCTCCTCGCGTGAGAGGTCGGAGAAGTGCGGGTGATTCGGTTCCGGATTGTAGCGGCGGTGGTAGCGGGCGAGCAGGGCCACCATGACACGGTCCTGCGAGCTGAGGCCAAAGATCTCGGTGTTCAGCAGGATGTAGAGGCTGTGCTTGTGATGCTCGCGCGGGCTGATGAACATGCCGACCTCGTGCAGTGTGGCGGCGACGCGGAGGATGAGCTCGTATTTGGAGTCGAGTCCGTGCAGATGCTGCAGCTCGCGGAAGAGCTGGCGGGAGAAATTCGAGACGTGATCCGCGTGCTTGCGGTCGGTTTTATAACGCTGGCCGATCTCGCAGGCGGCCTGCATGACCTCCTCCTGGAAGACGGCGGTGCGGGAGCCGGAGGTCATCAGATCGAGCATCAGCTCGAGCTGAAAGTCGCCCTCAGGTACCCAGAGTGAGTCATCTCCAAAGCGGCGGGCGAGGGCGAGATTCGTCTGCAATGCAGGCACGATGCCCTCACCGCCGGTGTAGTGAACATGCAGTTCACGGACGAGTTCGTCAGGGTTCAGGCGTGCGAGCTTGTCGGTGAGACGTGACAGATCGTCCTCCAGCACACGGTGCGCGCCGTGGCGCGCCTTGCCAAGGCGCGGGGCGACGCTCTGGATTTCGACACCGATGGCGACGTGGTGGTCGATCTTCACGCCGGAGTAATCCTGCGCGAGATGGTCAACGACGCCGCGAATGTGCTCCTCCAGATGCAGGAGCTGGTGGTGCGACTCCTCGTCCGGCGTGGCGACGGCCTCGCGGGCGCGGAAGATGCCGAGGCGGTAGTTGCTGTAGGCGGCGAGGCGTCCCTGCTGGAAATAGATGGCGCGTGTGTTTCCAGGGCCGATGTGCGACACGAAGGTGTTTCCCTTTGCTAGCGTGGGATTCCGCATGAGCAGGCGCTGGGCGATCTGATAGACAAGGCGCGTCATGTTGCCGTCATCAATGAGGCTGGGAGCGACACCACTGTGGACCTGGAGGCGGTTGAGGAAAATCTCGTGATTAGAGGCCTCGGAGAGAATATTTGAGGTGAACAAACGCAACTGCGATGACGGGATGCCGTATTCGCGCATCGTCTGCAGATAATCGCGCAGGATGGCGGCGGCCTGATCAACCGTGGCGCGGGAGATGCTGCGGGAACGGAAGATGTCGCGCGCGACGGGCAGGGGACGGTCCAGGCTTTCAACGCGGTTGAACTGGCCCTTTTCATCCTGACGGCCGATGACGAGGGAGACCGATGCCGCGCCGACATAAATGACGGCATGTTCGGGCGGCGTGGCCGCCGCTGCTTGGAGTGTTTCGCTCATGCGCGTGATTACTTCTTCTCGTTGCGCAGCCAAGCCACCGCACCTGCGGCCACGGCCTGGCCTCCGAGCTTGGCGAGCGAGTATTTCACGCCCTTGGCGAGCTCGGGGATGGCGTAGCGTTCGACTTCCTCCTTCAGCAGGTTCAAATAAAGGCCGGGCAACTCCTCGACGAGTCCACCTCCAAGCGTGACGCGGTCCGGCGCGAGAAGATTGACCACCATGGCCACACCCATGCCAAGATAGCGGATGGAGTTACGGAACATGATCATCGCCGCGTCGTCGCCGCTTTTGAAGGCGCTGGCGAGCGCCTTGCTGCGGATGCCGCGCAGCGCGCCCTCGGTTTTTTTGTCGAGCTCAGGAAGCTGGCCGCGATAGCAGGCCACACCGGCCTGCGAGGCGAGCGCGAGACGGCTGGTGAGATCCTCCAAGGTGACGGTGCCGAAAACCGGGCTGCCGATGTGCGTGCCTGGAAGGAGCAGGTTGCCGAGTTCCATCGCCGAAATGGCGCGGCCCATGACGAGCTGGCCGTTGTAAACAAAACCGGAGCCCACGCCGGTGCCGGGAAACACGCCGAGCAAGGAGCGCGCGCCCTTGCCAGCGCCGAGCACATACTCGCCATACGTGCCCGCATCCACGTCGTTCAGCACAGCGACCTCGCACTTGAACTCGGTCTGCAGCAGCTTGCGCAGCGCCATATTCGACCAGCCGAGATTCGGCGCGAAGACGAGGACGCCCTTGGCCGGATTCACGAGGCCAGGACAGCCGATGCCGATGCCCTGAATGCCCTTCGGATTGACGCCTGCATCCTCGATGGCCTCGTGGATGGCCTTGACGATCTTCGAGCGTCCTTTGGCCGCGCCATCGGAACCGTTGGTCGATCTGCGCGCGGAGCCGAGCACGTTGTAGTTCGCGTCGAGCACCGAGGCCATCATCTTTGTGCCGCCGAGATCAAAGCCGATCCAGAACGGCACGTTCTTGAGCTTTTTGGCTGCTTTGACGGGCTTGGCGGCTTTTGGGGAAGCTTTTTTGGCAGGCATAGATGAATGCAAGACACACGGGCTTGGTTGAATCGGCAAGTGACATTCTGGCGGGCGGTGAAATCACCTCCCCCAATGCCTCGCGGCGAAGGTCAGATACTGCTTCCAGTCGTAGTCGGTGACGTCGTGTTTGCCGGTGCGGACGTGGTAGCCAACGAAATCGCCGACGGGAGTGTCGATGGCAGGTTGTTCATCGACCATGACGCCTTTTTTGCCAAAGAGCGCATAAACGGGGCCGGCGAACTTCCCGGAGAGGAACTCGCCTTTCGGATCGGCCCAGTGATCCTCGGCGGCGCTGGCGATGTAGATGGGGCGTGGCGCGGCGAGGGCGATGAACATGTGCATGTCGATGGGGCAGGCGGCGGCGTTGCCGGCGTAGCTGGCATATTTCGGCGTGAACCAATGAGGGAAGGCCTTGGTGATGATGGCGGTGGTCTCGCCGAAGTCGCGACGCATGAGCGCGGCACCGCCTTCGCCGGAGTTGTTGGAGATCACAAAACCAAAGCGTTCGTCCTGCGCTCCGGCCCACAATGAGGTTTTGCCAAGCCGTGAGTGGCCGATGACGGCAAGGTGCTTGCCATCGACTTGCGCGTCGGTTTGCAGGTAGTCGGCGATGCGGCTGAGGCCCCAGGCCCATGCGCCGATGGCGCCCCATTCGCCGTCTTTCCAGACTGTGTTCGCACCATCCTTGCTGACGGCGGCGCGGAGTCCGTCTTTCCAGCCGTCGGCGTGGTCGGGCTCGATGTCGCCATAGTAGGCGGTGGCGACGGCGAAGCCGCGTTTGAGGATCATTTCGAGCGCCCAGCGGCTGCTTTCCGTGCCGCGTGTGGCCTCGGTGGCCTTGTGATCGACGATGTTCTTCTCCTTGCTCTCGCGCATCCAGCGGGTGTTGAGCGGAATGTCGGTTTCCTGGCTCACGGCATGATTGCCGCCGAAACTGAGGCCGACGAAGCAGGGGGCGCGTTTTATGTGGTTGGGCGTGTAAAGCATCACGTCCATGCCGGGCCATGCCGGATAAGCTGGAAGCGAGATGTGGATGAACTTGCGAGTGGCGATGCCGCCGAGCGCGTCCGGCTTTGTGGCGGTGACTTCAAACTTCGGAGCGCCGAGGTTTGCGGGCGTTTTGCCGAAGACGTGGTCTTCAAAGAGCTTCACGATTTCAGGGCGACGTGTTTGGGTCCATTCCTCTGCCGTGGTGAGCTTCAGATCCGGCAGCGGATCGTTACCGACCTTGGATTCGTCGTAATTCACGCCGGGACGCGGAGTCTGGGCGAGGGCGGTGGCGGCAAGGAGGGTGAAGAAGGCGGTGCGCATGGTTGGTGGAGGTGGAACGTGATGGGAGGACAGAATTGTGCGTGCCATGGCTGGCAAGGTGTTGTTTGATCGGCGGAGATTTTATGGAAACGCCCGCTATGCCGCCGCCTTTGCCCGCACCCGTGCCCGACAGTCCGCAGTATCGTTTTTCAAAGACCGGTGTCGTGCTGGCGTTCGCCGTGATCACGGCATGCGCGTTGTTTGTGCTGCGGACAAACGCGGAGCAGCAGCGCGACGAGTCACCGGTGGTGAAGCCGAACCAGGTGCTGGAACTGCTGGCGCGCTACGCGGTGGGAGTGAAGGGCCTGGTGGAGAGCACAGGCCAGAAGGATGCCGGGCTGGCGGTTACCGTGATGCGAGATGTGAAAACGGTGGCTCGTGGCGAGGTGGACGAGTTGCGGATTTTGCTGCTGAAAGGATGGTTGAATGACACCTGGCCGGCCGAGGCGGAACTGGCCGCTCTGGCGGCTAAAAATGAGGGTTTGCGGCAGGATGTGGCCGCGATCGCGCAATTGAAGGCCATGCAGGGAAATGTGGAGGACGGCTTGTGGCAGCCGTTTTTGAAACGGCATGGCTGGATCGCCAAAATGACGCGTGCGCAGGCCGGAGGAGCCAAGGATCAGGCGCGCCAGGAGATCGTGGGGCAGGCCATCGGCACGACGCTGGTGCTCATTGGTGGAACCTCTTTGGGAATGCTCGCCGCGGTCGGCGGGCTGGTGTTGATGATCATGGCCATCGTGCGCTGGCGGAAAGGGACGCTGCGACTCGACTTGAAGAGACGCGATGGCGGTCATGGAGGTGTTTTGGTGGAGGGTTTTGCGATTTATCTCGGGCTGTTCCTTTTTCTGCCATCGCTGCAGAGGGCGCTGCCGTTTCATTTGCCACGCTGGACGGTATATCTGGCCATGCTTGTGGCGTTGATCGTCGGGATGTGCTGGCCGCTGCTGCGCGGCATGCGCGGGAAGTGCTGGCGCGAGTCCATGGGGCTCCATGGCGGCCAGGGCATGCTGAGGGAGATGGGCGCGGGCATGCTAGGATGGCTGGCGGCGCTGCCGCTCATTGTGCTGGGCATGATCGCGGCCTCGTGGATCACGAAGCTGACCGGCCAATTTCCCTCCCATCCGATTGTGGAGGTGTTTGCAGGCGACGGCTGGGCGAAATTCGGCGCGATCATGCTCGCGGTGGTGTGGGCGCCGGTTTCGGAGGAGCTGATGTTCCGTGGGTTGCTGTTTCCCGGATTGACCGCGTGGCTGCGCTGGGTGCCGGGCATGCTGGTGAGCGCCTTTGTTTTTGCGGTGATCCATCCGCAAGGCTGGGCCGGGGTCCCGGCGATCATGGCGCTGGCGGCGGCGTTTTCCCTGCTGCGCATGTGGCGGCAGAGCCTGATCGCGCCGATGACCGCTCACGCGCTGAACAACGGCCTCATGTGCGCGATGATGTTGCTGCTGTGGTGATGTCGGGAGTCTCTGTCCGGATGCGCACCGCTTTGAGCATGCCTTTGACGAGCCTCATCACGTCATCGAGCACCATGTAGCACATGGGGACGAGGAAGAGGGTGATGACGGTGGCGAAGAGGCTGCCGTAGCCCATGGCGACGGACATGGGCGTGAGGAACTGAGCGCTGGTGGCCTGCGCGGTGCGGTTGTCGCCGAAGATCCATTCGAGGATCTGCTTCACGATGGGCGGGGAGTGCTCCACCATAGGGCCGAGATTGAAGATGAGCGGCACGAGGCCGACGAAGGTGGTGATCTGCGTGAGGAAGATGGCGCGGAAGCGCGAGGAGCCGCCCTCGGTGACGGCAGAGGCCATGTCGCCGCCGTTGTCTCGCAACTCATTGATGCGATCGACGAGGACGAGCGTGTCATTCACGATGACGCCGGAGACGGCGAGCATGCCGCAGAGGCTCATGAGGCTGAGCGGCATGCCGTGGAAGAGATGGCCGAGCGTGGCGCCGACGACGCCGAAGGGGATCAAGATGAGCACGATGAATGGCTGGAGGTAGCTCTTTAACGGGATGGCGATGAGGGCGTAGAGGAGGAAGAGGACAAACCAGGTGGAGTACTTCAGGGCCGTCTGGCTTTCTTTTTCGCTGCGGGCCTCCCCTTCAAAATTCCAGCCGATGTGCGCATGCTGGGACATGAGCTCCTCCAGGAAGGGAATGAGGGATTCACGCACGACGCCGGGGTTGGTGGTGGCCTTGTTCACATCGGCGGTGATGTTGAGGGCGCGGCGGCGGTCCACACGTTTGATGGAGGTGAATCCTTTGCCGACTTTCGCCTCCGCAACGCGGGCGAAGGGGATTTCGAGGCCGTTCATGGCACGGACGCGGAGCGTGTCGAGCGTGGCGAGGGATTTGCGGTCCTCTTTCGGATAACGGAGCATGACCTTGACCTCGTTGCGGCCGCGCTGGATGCGCTGGACCTCGTCTCCAAAGAAAACGCCGCGCACTTGACGTGCGAGGTCGTTGACGGTGAAGCCGAACTGCTGCGCCTCGGGCTTCAAACGAAGCTGGATCTCGTTGCGGCCGGAATCGAGGCTGTCGGACACGTCGAAGACGCCGGCGATGGTGCCGAGCTTTGCTTTGATCTGTTCGGAGAGGGCGAGCAGCTCATCGGGATTCGTGCCGGTGAGCTGGATGTCGATGGGATCACCGCTGCGCATGATTTCGGCGCGGAAGGTGAGCTCCTCGGCACCGGGGATGCTTTTCGAGCCATAGGCGGCCTCGATGCGCTTCCGCCAGTCGGCGGCCATTTCCACGGTGCTGACCTGCATGCTGCGTTCCTCGGGGCCGTAGGTCTCGATGGTGACTTCGCCGCGATGGCTGCCGCTACCGCCGGAGGAGCCGCGGGAGCTGCTGGTCATGCCTGAGTTTGAAATGATGCTGCGGATGACCGGACGGCCGTCAGGACCGACGTAATCTTTGCGCATTTGCTCGGCGAGCTCATAGATTTTGGCGACGTGGTTGTCCGTGGTTTCAAACGGAGTGCCATCGAGCATGGCGAGGCGACATTCGATGCGCTCTGAGGCGACGCGGGGGAAGAAGGTGGTCGCGATGCGGTCGCTGAAGTAGAAGGCGAAGAGCACGCCGAGACCACCGAAGACTGCGGCGAGCACGCTGTAGCGGTAATGCAGGCAGAAGCGCAGCGCGGGGCGGTACACGCGTGTGACAAACTTTGCCAGCAGGCCTTCCGAGAAGCGATGCACGGGATCAAGCGCGTCGGCAGCGCTGCTGAGCACAGGGAAGCGGTGCGCGAGATGACTTGGCAGGATCAGCTTTGTCTCCATCAGGGCCAGCAGCATCACGCAGATGAAAATGATGGCGATGGGCTGGAACATGACGCCGAAGTCGCCAAAGCCGGCCGCCATCGGTGAGAAGGCGGCGATGGTGGTGAGCACGCCGAAGGTGATGGGCGCGGCGAGACGCTTCACCCCCTCGATGGCGGCATCGAGCGAACTTCGCCCTTCCTGTTTGAAGGTGTCCACCTGCTCCGCGGTGACGATGGCGTCGTCCACGACGATGCCGAGGACGAGGATGAAGCCGAAGACGGAGCTCAGATTGATCGAGAGATCGAAGAGCGGCATCAGCGCGAACGCGCCGAGGAAGCTCATCACCATGCCGACGGCCACCCAGAACACCGCGTCGAAGCGCAGGAAGAGCCCCACGCAGATGAAGACAAGGATGAGGGAGCTGCGGGCATTTTGCAGGAGGAGCTGGATGCGGCCCTTCACGATCTTCGAGCGGTCGTTCCAGAACTCAAGCCGCACGCCATTGGGCAGCTTGCTGCCTTTCGTGAGGATGTAGTTTTTGACGTTCTCGGCAATCTCGATGGCATTCTGCGACTTCTCCCGCATCACCGTGATGGAGACGCAGCGTTTGCCGTCGAGGCGGGAGATGAGGAGGTTTTCGTTGAAGCCGTCGGCGATCTTCGCGATCTCACCGAGTGTCAGCTTGGTGCCATCCGGCCGGGTAAGGACCACAACACGGGCGTAATCGGCTCCGCTGTAAGCGCGGCCGCGGGTGCGGATGGAAACATCACCCGCCTCGGTCTGCACCACGCCGGCGGGAAGGTCGATGGCGCTGCCGCGGATGGCGGTGCTGATTTGATCGAGCGTGAGGCCGTATTTTCGCAAGGTGGCCTCCGGAATCTCGATGCTGATCTCGTAAGGCCGCACACCGCTGAGGTTTGCGTGCGAGATGCCGGGCAGTGCGGCGATCTCGTCGCGGATCTGCTCGCCGAGGCGTCGCAGGTCGCGCTCGGCCATGTCGGCGGCCAGCATGACGCTGATGACCGAGTCGAGGTGGTCGTCCTGCTGGATGATGGGCCGCTCCGCCAGCGTGGGGAAGTTTGGGATGGCATCGACGCGGATTTTCAGCTCGTCGAGGATGTCGCGGGCCTGATCGGCTTCATTGATTTCGATCATGACATTGCCACCGCTCGATGAGGCGGTCGAAACGATGCGCTTGATGCCGGTGACCTGCTGGATGGCCTCTTCAATCCGCAGGACGATGGTTTCCTCCACTTCCTCCGGCGTGGCACCGGGATACGGCACCTGGATGGAAAGGAAACGCGACGGCATGTCCGGAAACACCTCCAGCGGGATGCGTCCCGTGAGCAGCGTCCACAGGCCAAGTCCCATGATGGCGAGCATCAGGAGATTGGCGGCGACGGAGTTGCGGGCGAACCAGGAAATCATGGACGCATGGTCAAGAGGCTAAGGACTGAGTCAATCTAGCCGGGAAGGCTATCGATCTAACGATCCGGAAACGCATCCAGTGCGTCCAACCTGCGGTTTTGATGAGTTTTTATCCGTCTCACGCCGCCACGAGATCGTAGCCGCGCCAGTCTTTGATCGTGACTTCGGCGAAAGAGCCGACGGGGAGCTTTTTGTTCACGAAGACGGTGGTGTCGATGTCCGGCGCGTCGATCTCGCTGCGGGCCACGCCGGGCTCCTCGACAAGGACGCGGACAGTTTTGCCCTTCTGCGACTGGTTGTACTTCTCCACACCGCGCTGGATGGCGCGCATGGCCTCGTTCCAGCGGGCCTTGCGGGTCATGTGGTGGATTTGATCCTCCATGCTGGCGGCACGGGTGCCTTCCTCTCGTGAGTAGTTGAAGACGCCAGCGCGCTCGAACTTCTGGTCTTCGATGAACTGGATGAGTTCGTTGAAATCAGCCTCAGTCTCGCCGGGGAAGCCGACGATGAACGTGGTGCGGATGGCGATGCCGGGGATGCCGGCGCGGATGCGCTTCAGCAGATCACGGATGTAGGCACCATCGGTCTCGCGCTTCATGAGGTCGAGCATGTGGTCGCTGATGTGCTGCAGCGGCATGTCGATGTAGCGCGCCACTTTGGGCGATTCGGCGATGGCCTGGATCAAATCATCGCTCCAATGCGCGGGATGTGTGTAGAGCAGGCGGATCCAGAAGTCGCCCTCGATCTTGTTGAGCTCGCGGATGAGCGTGGAAAGCGATTCGCCCTTGCTGGAATCGACGCCGCTGCGAGGTTTCGGCCGCTCGCCTTCCCACTTGTCCATGCCGAAGTAGGTGGTGTCCTGGGAGATGAGGTTGATCTCCTTCACGCCGCTCGCCACGAGCTGGCGCGCCTCTTTGACGATGCTTTCCTGCGTGCGGCTGCGGTGGCGGCCGCGAATGCGCGGGATGATGCAGAAGGAGCACGGGTGGTTGCAGCCCTCGGCGATCTTGATGTAGGCCATGTGCTTTGGCGTCAGGCGGAAGCGCGGCGTGTCGTAGTCGGGGATGTACTTCGGCTGCTTGGTGACGAGGTTTTCCTGCTCGTGATCCTTCACGCCGACGAGGTTCTGGATGATCGGCGCGACCTGCGTGATCTGGTCGAGTCCGATGAAGGCGTCCACCTCGGGCATGAGGCCGGGCAGTTCCTGCGAGAAGCGCTGCGAGAGGCAGCCGGCGACGATGATCTTCTGCTTCGCGCGCTTCTTCGAGGTTGCGCGTCCATCCACGGCATCATGCACGGCACCGACGCTCTCCTTTTTCGCCATGTCGATGAAGGAGCAGGTGTTGACGATCAAAACGTCGGCAAGATCCGGCTCGGGCGTCATGACCATGCCAGCCTGCTGGAGGTGGCCGATCATGATTTCCGAGTCGATGAGGTTTTTCGCGCAACCGAGGGAAACGAGGCCGACTTTGATCATGGGGCGCGGATGGTAGCGCCTTTGCGGGAATCGAAAAGGGGAAAGATGGCGGCGGAAGGCTGCTATTTCCGGCTTTTTTATCGTGCGTCGGTGATCAGGAGACGAGCGCCGGTGCCTGGGAGCGGGTGGCGCTGAGGTTGAAGGCGGGTTCGCGCTCCAGGGGCTTCTGCACGGCCTTGGCGAGCGCCTTGCTCAATCCATCGAGGGAATAGGGCTTTAACATGATGTCAACGGGCGGCGGGTGGCCCTGGCTGAGGATCATGAACTCGTCGGGATCGATGACGAAGCCGCTGCAGACGACGACAGGCACGTCATTGCCGACGGCACGGAGCTCTTTGAAGGTGTCGCGGCCTGACAGCTTCGGCATGTAAATGTCGAGCAGCACCGCGTCTATTTTTTCGTTGCCTCGCAGGATGATGTCGAGCGCCTGCTGTCCGTCGCCGGCTTCGATGACATGATAGCCGAGGAAACCGAGCATGTTCGTGGCGATGGAGCGCACGGGCGCCTCATCATCGACCACGAGGACGGTGGTCTGGCCGCCGGCGGGGGCGGCGATGGCGGGGCCGTCATCGACAGGAGCTTCGTCATCAACCTTGTCGGGATTGAGCACGCGGGGAAGGAACACGCGGAACTCGCTGCCACGGCCAATCTCACTGTCGAACTCGATCCAGCCGCCGTGCTCGCGCACAATTTCCTGCGCGGTCGAAAGCCCGAGCCCGGTGCCCACACTTTCAGGCTTGGTGGTGAAGAACGGCTCGAAAATGCGGCCGCGATGCTCCTCGGAGATGCCGTGGCCGTTATCACGAACGACCAGCATGACGAAATCCGCGGTGTCATCCACACCGTTCACCTTCGCGGCGGCGCGACCGGGCATGCGGTGGGTGACGTTTTCGATGGCGATCTCAATGACACCCTTGTCAGCCGGGAGCGCGTCACGTGCATTGAGGCAGAGGTTGAGCATGACCTGCTCGACCTGGGTGGCGTCAGCATTGACGTAGGAGGCATCCATGCCGCCGCGCATCTGGATGGTGACGCGAGGATCGACGCTGTGCTTGAGGAGGTTTTGCACGTCGGCCAGCAACCGCTTGAGGTTGGTGGTTTTACGGACTGAGGCGCCGGTGCTACGCCGCGAGTAGCCGAGGAGGGATTTGACGAGTTCTGCGGCACGCGTGGTCGCATGATTGGCGTTTTGCAGCTTGTCGCGGACTCCCGCCGGGTTCGTGGGCGGGGTGAGCTCCGCGAGGGTGAGATTGCCGCGGATGGCGGTGAGAAGGTTGTTGAAGTCGTGGGCGATGCCACCGGCGAGCTGTCCGATGGTTCCCATCTTCTGTGATTCGCGGAGCTGGTTTTCAAGCACGCGCATCTCGGAGCGGTCCTTGACGATCCAGATGCGGCCGATGATCTCGCCCGCGTCGGTTCGCATGGGATTGGAACGGAGTGAAAAGACGCGGCCGTCTTCGGTGACGAGCGGAGGCAACTCGTCCTGGCCTTCGAGGCTGGAGGCGGTTTTTTCGATCCAGACAGTGACGGCGGCCTTTTCATGGAAGCGTTCCACAAGCGCATTCAGCAGACGTGAGGCGTCGCGCCCTGCGAGTTCCTCGACGGGTTTGCCGAGGAAGTCATCGAGCTTCGCGTTCGAGGCGATGATCGAGCCTTGGGAATCGACGACCAGGACGCCCTCGTCGCTTGCGGAGAAGAGCCCCTGCAACGCGGTGAACGCCTCGCGGAGAAGGCGCTCGGCATTGAGGAGGCGCTGCGCGGTCTGGCAGGCGTGCTGCTCGGCGGCGTTGAGCGCCTGCCGCTGTTTGGCGAAGATCATGTTGATGTCGCAGCGCAGCTTCCAGAAGTCGGATGGCAGCCATTCGGCGGACTGGGCATCAGGAGGCACTCCGCGCAGCACGGCGCTGGTGCCCTTCATGACGGCGCTGGTGGGTTTGAGCAGCCAGCCGGAGATCAGGTAGGCGGCCAGGAAGACACCGCCTCCGAGCAGCACGCCGGTGATGCCGAAAAACCAGTCTAGAGAATGGCCCATCATGCGGGTGGCTCCCATGGCCGGCAGGAAGCCAAAGAGCCAGAGCGGGAACAGGATGCGCAGTCGCAGGGAGTTCATGGCGTGGTGGGTGGCGGGTTGGTCGGGAGTTCCGGGCTTTAACTGACTGACTATGAGGAGGCAGGGTGAGTGGGGCGGCTCATGATGCGTTGCATGCAGTGCTCGACAGCGGTGTTGAGATGATTTTCCAGCCAGGACTCGATTTCAGCGCGCAGCGTGGCGAGGCTGGCCTGAACTGGTGAAGCGCCCGAGGGAACCCGCTGTTCCAGACGATCCAGCCGGTCATTCAAAGCGCTGACGCTCATCGCGATTCCGAAGAGGTCGTTGCGCAACTGCTCCATTTGCGCGTTCCAATCGTTCCCACTGTGAAACTGAGGCTGCGCGGTCACTGGATGCAAATGCAGCGTAGCTGAATGAGTGCCGGAGGATGATAACGCCGGAGGAGGGCTGTCGGTGAAGCGCTGATTAGGCGAAGGAGCCGGGGGCAAGCCCGTGGAAAGCCGCGGTGAAATGTCACGCTTTGGCTGCGGTGCCGCGCTTTCGAGCACGGGGGGAGAAAAAATGTTTCCAGGCGTTCCCAGCAATGGCTCCGTGCTTATTTGTCCGGGCGAATGCCCCATGATTTTCTCAATAACCGCAACATCCGTGGCTACAGAGGGCATTTCGGCCTCGGCAGCTTGACGTTGTGTGGAGAATGAAAATGGTAAAGGCATGCTTGGAATCAGGCAGACAGTGGAATTTTAACAAAATTAATAATAAAATCCATAATTATCTGAAAATAATTTGAATTACACTCAACCTAAACTGTCGCGATTGCTTTGTTTCCTTGGCAAAAGCCAGCTCATATGAGTGGGTATTAGTCGTTGATTATTAATTGATTAACTCTGTCTTGAGCCATTGATTTTTCAGAAAATTATTCACTCCATGGTCTTAAAATGCGGGTGGTTTATTTTTTTGCCGGAAACCGATGTCTTGCGTCGCCCGAAAGCCATGCCTACCCTCGCTCTCACATGGACGAACGCATCACTCAACGCCTGGACGCGCATCTCGCCAGCCAAGGGCTGCGACGAACCAAACAGCGGGATGTTATCGTGGAGGCGGCCTTCGCCACGGATGATCATTTCAAGGCTGAGGAATTGCTGGAAAAGGCGCGCAAAATCGACAGCACTGTCTCGCGCGCCACGGTTTACCGCACGCTGACACTGTTGGTGGAGTGTGGTCTTCTACGTGAGGTCGATCTGGGGCGTGACCAGACCTACTACGATCCGAATTTCCTCGACAAGCCCCAGCACAACCACCTCATCTGCCTGGATTGCGACCGCGTGGTGGAGTTTGAGGACGAGCACACCGCTTTGCTGCATGACTGCATCACCCGCCGCCTTGGTTTTCAGCCCAGCATGAAGAGCATGCGCATCGAGGCGCATTGCGACGAGTTTCTGCGTCTCGGCAAATGCAAGTATCGCGACGCCAAGGTGCCCGCCGCGTATTGACCATCCTGGTCAGGCTCTGCGCCAGCGCTGGAACGTCTCAATGGCCTCATACTCGGCCAGGCCGAGGGCATCGTAGAGTCTCGCATTTTCGCGGCTGATCTCCGGCGCTTCTTTTTCGAGTGAGGACAATGCCCCGTAACGAGAGAGCGCAATCGCCTTCCGTTCGAGCTGAAGCGGGCTCATCGGGATCGCCATGTCGATCTCATGCGGCTCCAGCGGACGTTCTTTACCGCGATAGAGCCACACGCTGCATGAACCGGCGAATTCTTCGCCTGCACAGGCCTGCAAAGCAGCAACCAGCAGGCGGAAGCAGATGCCCGCGACGCTCGAGGGATCCGCCGCGTCACCTGTGATGTAAATTTGGTGCGGCTTGTGGTCCAGGAGCAGGCGGGTGAGGGCGTCGATGTCCGCCTGGGTGCTTTTGAAGCGGCGATAACGTCCATGCTCATAGAACGGCAGGTCCACGAACGTGACACGATCATTCGCCAATCCCAGGGTGTGCGCCGCGTCACGCAGCTCGCCACGCAAAATGAGGCCTTTGAGCTGGCGCAGCAGCGGTGGATCCTCGCCGAATTCGCCTTTCGCCTCCAGTAACTCCAGCGCCTCGCGCGCATAGGCCACCTGCGGGCCCCAGGCCTCCGGCTTCGCGGCGTTGGAGGCCAGTTCGAGCAGCGTCTCGGCGAATTTGTCCGCCTCGCTATCCGGCACGCGCAGACTTCCAGATGTCAGAGCGACAAGCCTCACCTCGTTTCCCTGTTCGACAAGTCGATCAATGGTGCCACCCATGCCTACCACCGCGTCCTGCGGCTCCGGGCTGAAAACGAGGCAGCGTTTCGGATATGGACGCGCGCGCTCGGGACGATAGGTGTCGTCTTCATCGGGTTTGCCGCCCGGCCAGCCGGTGATCGTGTGCTGGAGCTGGTTGAAGATGCGGATGTTGAGCTGGTAGGCCGGACCCTGTTCCGAAAGCAGGTCGGAGAGGCCGTTTTCATTGTAATGCTCGTCGATGAGCTTCAAAATCGGCCGCTTGATCTTGAACGCCTGCCAAACCATCGCGCGACGGGTTTCGCGCGGCGTCCATGAGGCAGGGCCGACGAGCCAAGGCAGCTTGATGCGCGTGAGTTCGCGTGAAGCGCCGGTGTCGATGAAAAAGCGCGCATCAGGGTGATCCTGCAGGAAGGAGGCGGAAACCGCCTCTGTCATCGGCTCTTCGACCGCCTTGGCCACCATCACGGCTTTGTTCTCTCCCCACGCCATTAGCACGAGCTTCCTTGCGCGCAGAATCGTGCCAACCCCCATCGTGATCGCGAAATGCGGCACGTTTTGCTCCCCGCGGAAGTCACTCGCCGCGTCCTGGCGTGTCACGCGGTCCAGCGTGATGCGGCGTGTCTGCGAGTCACGGCTTGATCCCGGTTCGTTGAAGCCGATATGACCGGTTCGGCCGATGCCGAGGATCTGCAGGTCGATGCCGCCAACAGCTTCGATTTTTTCCTCATACTGGCGGCAATGCGCGAAAACCTGGTCGCCCGGCACGGTTCCGCTGGGAATGTTGATGTTCGACTTCGGAATGTCGATGTGGTCGAAAAGCTGCTCGGCCATGAACTTTGCATAGCTTTCCGGGTGGTCGGCTCCGAGGCCGTAATATTCGTCCAGATTGAAGGTGATGACGTTTTTGAAGCTCAACCCCTCTTCCTTGTGCAAGCGGATGAGTTCGCGGTAAAATGGTACCGGTGTTGATCCTGTCGCCATGCCCAGAATGGCGGGCTTCCCGGCATGATTTTTCGACTCGATGAGGGATTTCACCTCCTGTGCCAGCTTTCTGGCCGCCGCGGCGGAGTCAGGGAAAATGGTCGTCGGAACTTTCTCGTAGGCTTCGGCTGGAGGACGAATGGGCATGGCGGGTTGGTTGGGAAGCCTCGAAGAAGACGCGAATTGCCTCCCACGCAACCCGCTTTCATCACAGGCGGCATCATCCGCCGCCTCAAGGCAGGAGAACAAAAAAGCCGGGCTGATTTCTCAGCCCGGCTTTGGAGTTAACAGGGGGTTGCCCTGCGTGTATTAATGTTCGTAGCCTGCTTCGCCGTGATCGGTGAGGTCGAGACCGACGGACTCTTCCTCAGGAGCCGGACGAAGGCCGGTGAGAACCTTCACGATCAGGGTGATGACGACTGTGGCGACAACGGAGAGCACGATGGTGATGGCGCAGGCCTTGAGCTGGACTCCCAGCAGACCGCCTTCGGTGACGAGCTTATCGAGGCCATTGACCTTCGCATAAGCCTCGCTGATCAGGTTGGCGTTGACATCCTTGGTGGCGAAAATGCCCGTGACGATGGCTCCCAAGGTGCCGCCGATACCATGCACGCCGAAGGTGTCGAGGGCGTCGTCATATTTGAATAGCGGCTTGATCACCATGACGCCAAGGTAGGGAATAATACCGGCAAGGACGCCGATGATCATGGCGGCTTTAGCATTCACAAAGCCAGCGGCAGGCGTGATGACAACCAGACCGGCGACGGCTCCCGAGCAGAAGCCAAGCACGGATGGCTTGCCCTTGTGGATCTTTTCCACGACAGCCCAGACGAAGCAGGCGGTGGCTGCTGCGAGCGTGGTGGTCATGAAGGCGTTTGCAGCGATGCCGTCAGCAGCGAGCGCCGAACCAGCGTTGAAGCCATACCATCCGACCCAGAGCATTCCAGTGCCGACAGCGCAGAGCACCATGCTGTGGGGGGCCATCTTTTCCTTGCCGTAACCGGCGCGCTTTCCGAGCAGGAGGCAAAGAACAAGGGCCGACCAGCCTGAGGACATGTGAACCACGGTGCCGCCAGCGAAGTCGATAGCGGGAATTTTCGCGCCGCCGTTCCAGACGCCATTCATGAGGCCGTCGAAGCCCCAGACCATGTGGGCGAGCGGGAAATAAACGATGAACATCCAGAGGGTGACGAAGAGCATGATGGCGGAGAACTTCATGCGCTCGGCGATGGCACCGACAATAAGGGCCGGTGTGATGATGGCGAACATCAACTGATACATCGCAAAAACGCTGAAGCTGGGCCAGCCGGTGTAGTTGCCGTTCGGGGCACCGCCGACGCCTTCAAGGAAGAAATACTTGAAGCTGCCAAGGTAGGACGCCCAAGAAGGAGCTCCTTCTGCGGGATGCTCTCCGAAGACGAGCGAGAAGCCGCAGAAGTACCACAGGATAGTGACAAGACCGGCGATGCCGAAGCACTGGGCGACGACACTCAGCACGTTCTTCGAACGAACCAAGCCGCCGTAGAACAGGGCGAGTCCGGGCAGAGTCATGAAGAGCACCAGTGCGGCGCAAATCATGAGGAAGCCGTTGTGGCCTGGACCAGGCAGACCTGCGAGCTTGCCATCACCGGAGGGAGCAAGGTTGTTGAAATACTGAAAGTGATCCCCCAACTGCTTTTCAGCCGCATCAAGGCGTTTGACAACATCATCCAACGATGGCGCGGCGGGGGCCGGAGCGGCTGGAGCTGCGGCGGGTGCGGGGGCCGGAGCGGCCGCATCCTGTCCGCGGGCGTCGCCGGGGGTGAATGCGAGTGAGGTGAGGGCGACAACCGCAGCAATTGCCATGCTGCGCCAGGTTCGTGTGTGGTTGAGTTTCAGCATAAGTCAGGGGTGTGGATTAACTCCGAGAAATTGCAAAGCATGGCGCGTGCCAAGTTTTTGAGAGGTTTCTTGGCGTGCAGTTCTTTTCACGCGGTTTCAGGTGCAAAAAAAGAGGCAGGTGAGTGTCACCTGCCTCTCTGCGTGGGATATCTTGGCGGTTTTCTCGCCGTGGTTATTTCACGAACGGACTACCAACCATTTTTTTGAAGCCTTCGACCAGTTTGGCGATGGCGTCCTTCGGGCCGGTCAGCTTGACGAAGACGTTGGAGTCTTCTGTGGGGACGATGGCGGCGATGAGAGTGTAGTCGGCTTTTGGCGTCTTGGCTCCCATCGGCGGACCGTCGTTGTAGGTGCCGGTGGCGGTCACGAGGGTGATTTTTTTGCCTCCGGCGTCGATTTCCTCGCGCTTGGACTCAGGTGTGCCCTGGAACTGGCCAAGCCAGCGCTGCACGTTGGCATCCACACCGCCACCACCGCCCGGGCCTGGGAAGTGGTAGAACACAGCCTCGACCGGCTTGTCCAGTCCTTCGACTTTGGCGGCGAGGGTTCCTGCGCGGAACATGCCGGTGCTCTCGACGGAGGCCCAAGGAGCAGCGTATTTGAATGACAGGCCCGCTACATCAAGCTTCCCGTCCTCGGCACGAACTGCGGAGGCGAGTGAGAAGATGGCGATGAAGGTGGCGGTGAGGATGTGTTTCATGGTGGCGCGTTGGGTTGTGATTCCTGTGTTACTTCGTGACATGCATCACGCCGCGCATGAGCAGCCAGTGGCCGGGGAAAGTGCACATATACGGATAGTCGCCGGGCTCAGCGGGGGCGGTGAACTCGATGGTCTCGGTCTGGTTTGGCTGGACCAGCTTGGTGTTGGCGAGGATGTCGGGCTTGGCGGCCTCAGGGATGTAGTGCTTGGCCATGCCCTGAGGGTCTGCCAGCATGGCGTTGGCGAGCGCGCCCACTGCGTCGAGCTTGCCGGGCTTGAGAAGAAGGAAGTTGTGTGGCTGCGGAGCGATGCTGCCGGTATTGTTGAGAGTGAGCTTCACTTTCTGGCCCGCTTTGACCGTGAGTTCGGTCTTGTCATAGCCAAGGGGATTTTGCGCATGCGGCTTGAGTTCGAGCGCCGCGACATCCGCGTCCTGGGCGAAGACGGGCATGGCAAGAGCGACGATGGTGGAGAGGAGGTGCTTCTTCATGTGTGTGGTGAGTGGGTTCTTTTGGGGTGGAGGGGAGCTCTAATCGGGCGGTGGCAAGGCGGTTTATCAACGACTTTTTCCGAGCGCTCCGGCAATGAGGCTTGCGGGAGGAAAGTTCCGTTGCATGCCAATCGTATCAAAAGCACCCCCACTATGAACCCTTTTCGTGAAACTTCCCTTGCGGCTCATTCGGTGAGCCGCCGCAAAGTCTTGCGCGGCCTGGGCACGGCCATGTCGCTGCCGTTCCTCGAGTCCCTTGGCTTCCGCGCCTTCGCCGCGGAGTCGAAGAAAGCGGCGGTGAAGCCGGTGCGCGCAGCGTGGTTGTACATCCCCAACGGTGTGAATGTGGAGCAGTGGATGCCGAGTGGCGAAGGCACGGCCTACCAGCTCTCGCCCTCGCTCAAGCAAATCGAAAAAAACCGTGATGACTTCATGGTGGTGTCGGGATTGATGCAGGATTTCGCGCGCAGCCATGGCAATGGCGGTGGCGATCATGCGCGCGCGACGGCGACTTTCCTCACCGGGTGCATGCCGAAAAAGACAGCGGGAGCGGACATTCATCTCGGCATCTCCGTGGACCAGATTGCGGCGCAGAAGATCGGTCATTTGACTCGACTGCCGTCCTTGGAGCTGAGCACGGACGGACAACGGAGCTCAGGTAAGTGCGACTCTGGTTACTCATGCGCTTATCAGTTCAACCTGGCATGGAAGAACGAAACAATGCCGATGGCACCGGAGATGGATCCCCGGCTGGTTTTCGAGCGGATGTTCGGCTTGGGCGCGACCGCGGGCAGGGGGCCGGAGGCCGCCCGCGCGAAGCGCATGCAGAAGAGCATTCTCGACACGGTGCTGGAAGATGCGAAGAGCTTGCAGAGCAAGGTGAGCGCGGGCGACCGCCGCAAGCTCGACGAGTATTTCTCTTCTGTTCGGGACATCGAGCAGCGCATCGAGCGCGCGGAGAAATTCACCGCGCAGATGCCGGACGTGAAAATCCCCGAAGGCATTCCGGATTCTTACGAGGAGCACATCCGCGTGATGTTTGACCTCATGGTGCTTGCGTTCCAAACAGATACGACACGCCTGGCGACCTTCATGCTTGCGCACGACGGGAGCAACCGCAGCTTCCCCGATCTTGGCGTGCCGGACGCGCATCACTACCTTTCGCATCACCAGCGCGATCCGCAGAAACTGGAGAAGATCGCGAAAATCGACCAGTTTTACCTTCGTCAGTTTGGCTATTTCCTCGACAAGATGAAGTCAGTCAAGGAAGGCGACAAGACGCTGCTGGACAGCTCGATGGTTGTGTTTGGTGGCGGTATTGGTGATGGTGATCGTCACAATCACGACAATCTGCCGATCCTGCTCGCTGGTCGTGGCGGCGGCACGCTGACGCCGGGCAAACGCGTCGTCCTTCCAGGTGAGACGCCGATGACCAACCTGTATCTTTCGATGCTGGACCGCCTCGGCGTGCCTGCGGAGAAAGTGGGTGACAGCACCGGCAAACTGGAGGTGAGCTAGCGTGACCGCACACGCTGAACCTACCTCTTAGCGCCCTGCGGGAAGAGGGCGCTTGATCGTGGGCGGCAATCCAGGGCTGCTTTTTTGAATGCCGGGAGGTGGGAGGTTGCCGCCCGATCCCGAAGCGCCTCCAGATTTGCTTCGAGCGCCATTTTTGGTGATGCCGGGAGGCAGTTCCTCTTTTTCCGGCACTTTTTGTGCCGTGGAAATCGGACGTGGGGCCACGGGCAGCGAGTACCAGTGCATCTGCGGGACGGCGCTTAGCTCGACCCATTGCTGGGAGCCGAGTTTTTTCCACTCCAGTTCCACCACGGCCCAGACATGGGTTTCCCAAGGCAGCCGGGTGCGAAGCTCCTGCGCGAGCGCGGAGTCCTTATCGAGGAAAACAGAGGCTTGAAAGGAGTTTGGAGGTGCTGGCATCACACGAAAGGCGTCCTTGCGCTCGATGTTCGGCACGCCGTCTTCAAAGTAATGATGGCGGATGATGCCGACATGGAAGCGCGCCGCGCCCTCCTGATAAGACTGGAAGAATTTCTCCAGCAGACGGTCTTTGAACTCGACGAACGCGAGCCAGTCCACCTTGAAGCCGTCAGACTGCTCCTCAAGCATCACCGGCACGGGAAACTCCCAGGTTTTGTTTTCCAAACTGAAGATGCAGTGCCTGCCTGAGCCAAGCTCAGGATTTGGGTCCATGCGGACAAACTGGATGCGATCCACGATGACCGGCCCGTCGGCCAGACGTGTGTAGTAACGCTCCATCAAGGGCTTCATGTGCTCAGCGCCCAAGGTGTGTTGCAGGCGTTCGGAGAGCGAGTTGGCGCTGAGAAATTTTCGCAAAGCCTCAACAGCGGGTTTGGCCTCGGGCGGCGCGTCGTCTTCCACGTCTGCGTGCGTTTGTGTGGAGGCGTCAGGAGCGGCCGTGGGCGAAACCATGTCAGGCGCGCTATTTGCGGCGGTCTTCGGGGAGATTTCAAGCAGGGCGTTGGGTGTCGCCGAAGTCTTTGGCGTGGGGGACGTCTGCGTCATGCTGGCGACGTCCTCTGTTTTTGGGATGATTCCAGAAGTTGCAGCCGTGATCTCGACGGTTGGCTTCGTTTCCGATTTGGCTGTTGCCACGGGTTCGGTGGGATCAAAGCCGCCAGTGGGTGATTTTGTTGGCGGGAGAGTGCTTTCATCAGCCTTCGAAAGAATGGCTGGGGTAACGCTTGGCTGGCGGGGGCTTGAGTCCGCCAGTTGGCCGGGATCAGGCATTCGGGGCGCTGATTCGGAGATGATTTCTTCTGATTCCTGGCCTGTGAGTCCAGGGAAAACACCCGGCAGGTAGTCTTTGAGCAGGAAGCCGACAAGGCCGAGAAATCCCAGCATGAACACGGCGGCAAAAGCGAGCCGGATGAAATTCGTTCCACGAGGTGCTCGCAAACTGGAGATGCTGCGGCCGGGGGGCATCGGGGACACGGAAGATCCTTCATGGCCTTGCATCCCTCCAAGACTTAGTGAGGGGAGACCGGCCGCTTGAAGAGGCTGCGTCATGGGAGAGATGGGAGCAGGCGGCACCTCCCTTCCTAGTAGTGACGTTCCAGGCACGGACATCATGCCAGGAGCAGCCGAAGAGCCGCCAAGTGCCATGTCTGGCAATGCCGGCGCACCAGGAATGAGGCGAGAATGCTGGGGCAAACTGCCGGAGCCAGCTGAGGCCATCTCCGGCATGCCAGGAGATGGAGGCGGCGTTGAATTCCAAGATGCCTGGCCGATGGCAGTTCCACCCAGCGTGGTGCTCAGAGGTGTTTGCCCTGGTAATCGCTTGGGTGGCAGGCCTGTGCTAACGGCAGCGGCAGGCGTACCCGAGGGCGTCGGCCCTGTCGGAGGAGGGGCAGACCACGCAGGAGAAGATTGGGCCATCGCCGGAGCCTGCGGCCACTGAGGGGGCTGAGCGGCCACTGGAGAAGTGACGGTTTGTCCGCAACTAGGACATGGTCCCGAAACCCCAGCCATCTGAGCAGGAACGGTCAAAGTGGTGCGGCAGAATCCGCATTGAAACTGAAGTGTGTCCGGGTTCATCCCCTGATTTGGCGCAATAAATTATGACAATTATCACCCAAGAGAGTGATTTTGACAAATTGAAGTTCTAAAAGTCTGGAGAAGTTAAATGCAGGGCGCGCACCTTCCTCCTGCTTTATCCATAACGAATCATGCCGCCGCCACCGCCGGTGAAAGCGCCGCCAAGCCTTGGAATGGTCTCAGGTTCAGGTAGAAGCCAGACGCTTTTTTGTCTTTTGAGCCGCCGCTGGCGCACGACTTTCTGCAAAACTACGCTGACGATGGTGACGAGGCATAGCCACGGCATAACCGACACCACAATGCTCCAGTCTTCCGGCTGCTCCATGCGTGCGGTGATTTCGGGAGTGATTTCAGCCAGCGATTGATCCTTTTTTGAATCAACTGATGTTTCGCCTGCCAGTGCTCGTTGCAGCCAGAAAAGTCGTGTTGATAGATGCACGGAGTAGCGGTGCAACTGATCGTGAACATCGCTGGCTTGCAGCGCTTCTTGCAGGCAGGCTTTGGCTGTTTCAGAAAGAAAAGCTCCCGAGGTCTGCTCATGAACGAATTTGCTCACAAATAAACGAGCCCTCCAAGGCTCGCCCAAGGGATAGACTAAGAGGCAGGCATCTCTTTGCAACAGTCCGCCGGAGGCCACTTTTCCCAGATCAGCATCTGCAGGCAGCCTTTGGTCATGCGCGAGGACCAAGACATGCAGTTTGATGCGTGCATCCCTGGCATGAAACTCGAGAAAACCCGCGATGTCGTGATTTTGCATTTCCGGGACAAGATGCTCAGGATCGATCAAGTAATCCTCTGGCTGCGATCGCTCGCACACGTGCATGAATTCGGGGGAAACTTCTCGTATCGACGAAACAGGAGTCGGCAGACGGGCGCCAGCCGGATCGTTCTGCGGAAGATTGCCCAGAATGGACTCAGGCAGAAACAGGCGCATGTCCTCGGGCTTCAGGCGGGGGGAGATCTCCGCCTCATGGCCGTTGAAAAGATGCTCAAGGCGAGGGCCTGTGGGCATCGGAGCGCGCATGAGTTCGTTGATGTCGGTTGCCATCCCCCCGTGTTCTGGAAACAGCACGCCCTGGCTGCCTGTGGCGGGAAGGCTTTCGCGAAATGACCTGAGTTCCTGCTCGCTCCAGCGTGGCAAGGGGAGTGTTTCAAAGCTTTCCTCCTTGGAATTGCCTTGCACCTCAGCCCAGAGATTGCTGCCTTGAAAGACGAGGATCATCAAGAACAAGGCCGCTCGGAAGAACTGGAGGGCTGCTTCGTGAATGATGGGACTGGGGCGGTTGGCAGTCATGAATGGGGAAAACCAGCCAGGGGCCTTGAAGATTGCTTTTGACCGCCACGGAGAGGTTGCAACCCCATGTCCGGTTGGCTGCCACCACCAAGTGAGGCAGGGCTCCAGGCTGTTCTGGTCCCATGCTTGCGCAGCACTTCGGCGCAGCGCGTACAAGCGGTGACAATGGCTTCTCCATGCGCGCCTTCGGCAAGCAGTTTGGCAACGGATTGCAGAATCTGTTGCATCCTGTCCTCCCCAAAATAAGCCTCAACCGCATATCCCAAGGTGAGACTGGCGAAAAGGGAGGAGGGATCGACCACCAAAACAACGCCAAAGTCATTTCGACGACTGACGGAAGGAGTGTTGAAGGCACCCTGATTAAGCAGCCAAAAGCCAAGCTCGGACACATTGAAGTAATTCGGTAAAACACCTAAGTAGGTGGCAAAAAATGCCTGTGGAAAGGAGCGTTCAAATTCATCCAGCACAACTTCCGCCCTGCGGGCCTCTTCAAGCCGCAGGCAATGCGCTGCGTCGGTGATACGCTCTAACTTAACCCATTGATTTCCAAGATAACCATGCAGAAGCGTGGCGGAAAACCCGCAAGCATTGCAGGTATTCTGTTGGACCGTCACATGGCCCTGACAGCGTGGACACTTCATTGTTATAAAATATATGGAATACACAATAAATCAACCTCTAATTTCACACTCGTGACACAGAAAAAATGTTTACATGCCAGAGGCTTTATGATGAACTAATGCAGATTGACTGAATCTAAGACCTCCCAACGCTCTTTTCGCCGCCGCATTCCAAGCTGAACCCGCGAATCCCAACGTCATTTTTTTAACTTCATCATGAAGCTCGCTTCCACTTTAATCATTCTCACCTCATTGATGGTGACATCCTCGCTTCAAGCCAAATGGGGGCGTGTTCCAGTGATGCAGCAAAAGCCGGTGAATATAGCTGCGAAAGGACCTCATTCCTCGGTGAGCATCGACAGTTCCTCTGGAATCGGGCAGGTGGATAATTTGATCAATGCTGCCGACGTGACCTCTGCTGCCTCACTCAGCGCCGGCAAAAGCTTTTTCATCATCAACTTCGGCAAGCCGGTTATGGTTTCAAACTCCTCGCTCGTGAATGACGGGGTCGAAGGGAAAGTCGCCTTGTCAGCCAGCGCGGATAAGAATGGTTGGGCGGTGCTTGAGGAAAAGGTGTTTTCAGCCGCGGATCGCGAGATCAATTTTAAGTTCGCCGGCATCCAGGCGAAATTTTTGAAGTATGAATTTGTTCTTTCCAAAGGAGGTTCGATGCAGTCGTTGACAGTTTATGGCAATCAGACCGACTACGGCTATGCCTTGAAGCAAGACCCGAGTGGTGAAAAAGGCAAACCAATGAATTTTGTGGGAGGACTTGGCGGGGCGCGTCTTGTTTATGCTGCTCCCAAGCCCGTCAATGGTATCGACACTGCGGCGGCGTTTAACAAGTTCGAATTCCCTGAATCGGACGAGCAGTATCGCACTCTCATCTACGACATGGGACAAGTGCGCGTGATGAGTGAGTTTTCCTCGGTTCACTCCGAGAGCCCTGTTCGTTTTGAAGTTTTTGCGTTCGACAAGCTGCCTGAAAAGGAAGACTGGCGTGGCCGTTTGGCCTTCAATCCGGCTGACTTCAATATATCCAAACCAGTGGTTGCATATGAAGATAAAATTGGAACTGGACACATCAAAGTTAAACCTCAGAAGCCTGTTAAGACTCGCTATTTGGCTCTTCGCTGGGAGCCAGACTTCAATCCGCCAGCCTTCATAATCGCCAGCACAGCAATAACAGGTCTCGTCACCCAAGTGCAGGGGCAACAAGCCTTTACAGCAGTGGTCAATGGCGAAACAGTCACCGTCACGGTGGATCCCGGTCCTGCTGTGGGTGCAGGAACAACTGAAGCACAAGCCACAGTTACGGTCACCACGGCAGCAGGGCAATCTGTCACCTATTCGGGGTCAGGCGTTACAGGGGTGAATGTGACCGCCACGGGAATCCAAATCGTAACAGGCAGCACCCCAAGTGCCATTTCAAATGTGGCACCTGCCATCGCTACTATTTCAGTTGGCACTGGTGGCACATTGTCCGCAGCACCGACTCCGGCAGGCGTCTTGCTTGGGGTTCCCCCGCCTGCTGTGGTGGGAGGTGCGACTGTCTCATCAATTCCTCCTGCTGGCTCTTCAGCCTCGGTTGATACTGCGACAGCTCAGGTGATAGCGGAAGCACTTGGAACCACTACAGACGCCGTTAATGCCGCCGTCAGTACAATTGTGGAGACGGCCAGTGCCCCGGGTGCGACTGCACAAAGTCTCGTGGCCGCTGCATCAAACGCAATCACGGAAACGTCGGGAACTGCTCCAACGACCGCTGTAGGAAGCACCGGTGCAGCCACTGGTGCTGTAAGTGCCAGCACGAATACAGCTAACAATCTCTCAGGGGTTAACCCTAGCCCTACTGGTAGTATTACTCCAGGTGCTACCGCCAACGGTGGCGGTACTGTCATATCCGTCACATCCCCGTGACATTGAAAGATGAATATGATCGCCGGGGCTTTTGACTAGTTCGAGATTGGTGCTATCTTTCCCGACCGCATTTCGGACACAGTCCGTAAAACTCAAGTTCGTGGTAGAGCTCTCGAAATCCTGACTGCTTCTCAATTTGCTTCTCCAATGCCTCCACCGGACAGGAGAGATCCAAGCGCTGAATACGGCCGCATTGGGTGCAGATGAGATAGTCGTCATGATGACCCGGCTGGATCAGGGTGTAATAGGTGCTGCGGTCATGCAGCCCAAGGCGACGGATAAAGCCGAGTTCCTCCAGTTTGATGAGCACCCGATAAACGGTGGCCTTGTCAGCGCCGCTGGTCAGATCGGGAGATTCGAAGATGTCCGCCAGCGACAAGGGCTGGTGTGCTGAAACGAGGATGAAAAGGATGTTCTCCAGTGCCTTCGTGCGGCGCAGGCCGGCTTCTTTGGCACGTTCCAGCAGGGTGACGGAGAGTTGCTGCGCAGACTCGCCGTCGTGATGGCGGCATGTGGCCGAATGGTGGTGGTGGAGCATGGGCTGGGGCGTCTTTTTGTGGCTTTCAACGAGTTCCGATGGCGGTCCTCTTCTGCTTGAACAGCCATTCGTGCAGATCTGTCCGTGGATAAACCAATCCAGTGATGCCATGGCCCGCGCCTGCGAGCTCGGTGTAGTTCATCATCTCGCCACCTGCCTTTTTTACCGCCTCCACAATGGCGCGTGATCGCTCCACCGGTACCATGTCGTCTTTGTCGCCATGGAAGACCCAGAACGGGATGTTCTTCAAAATTTCCGCGTATTTAACGTCCCCCCCCCCGCACAGCGGCACGCAAGCGGCAAACACCTCCGGATACTTCGCTGCGATCCCAAAAGTGCCGAATCCGCCCATTGACGAGCCAGTGAGATAAATGCGGCTCTCATCAATTGGCAGGTGGTCCGCGAGGTCGGCGATCAGCGCCAGCAGCTTGTCTGCCACCTCGTTCTTCCAGCCGATCTCGGCGGAGGGACACTGCGGGGCGAGCAGGAAGCACGGACGTTCCCCCTGGTTGTCCTCGGTGGTCAGAATTTTCGGCGCGCCACCGAGCTGGGACTCGTTGTCATCGCCGCTCTGACCCGATCCGTGCAGCCAGATGACAATCGGATAGCGCTGGGTGCCCTCGAGCTCCGGATTGCCCCAAAGCTGGTAGTTCAGGCCCTGCTTCGACACGCCTTTGACGAATTGTCCGGTCACTTTTGCGGTATAAGCACCTTCTTTGATTCCGGCATCGCGGCGCCTTTCACGCAGCAGCCCGCGGATGTGATCCTGATCTCCTTTGGAAAGACGGTCGAGCGGCAGCCGGAACTGATTAAAGTCGGACCTCCGCCGGATTTTCACCTCCTTCTCGGAGAATTCGATGAGATCACCCAGGAACTTCGAATTCCCATCACTGGACGTCCACTCCCGCGGCGGGGGGGCTGCCTGCGCTACGGAAAAGAGCAAGCCTACGGCGAGAAGAGATCGAAAAGATGTCATGCTGCATGCTAAGCCGCGTCCGGCCATGGCGGCAAGAATTTTGCGATCCGCTCTCAAGGCGTGATCCGCCCGCCCGCCTTCTTCATCTCCTCCACCAGCTTCTTCGAGTTCTCGTCGATCGGATTGCCGTCAATGAAGATCTGGCAATACGGCGCCCACTCGCGGGCGCCATCGTTGTCCTTCTTCCACATGCGGTGCAGGGGCGTGAGGTCGGTGATCTTGTTGTTCTCCAAAAACAAAAACTGCAGCTCCGTCAGCGGTTCCAGCGGCGTGAGGTCCGCCACGCCGTTGCCTTTAAGTGAAAGCATCGACAGCCATTTCATGCCGCCGATGCCCGCGATGTTCGTCACCTGGTTGCCTTCGAGATACAGCGTCCACACCTTCGGCAGCTTGAAAAGCGGTGTTGCGTCCTTGATCTGATTGTTCGCCAGATAAAGCGATGTCAGTGAGGATATTCCGCCCAGCGGGCTGACATCGCTCACCTTGTTGCCTGTGAGCGCCACATATTGCAACGCCTTGCACTCAGACAGCGGCTTGATGTCGCTGATCTGGTTGTTCGACAAATCAAGAAACTGCAAACGCTCCAGCCCTTTGATCGGCGCCAGATTAGAGATCTGGTTCTCTGGCAGAGTCAGCGACGCCAGAGCCACGCACTTTTCGAGCCCCGTCAAATCCTTGATGCCTGCCTTCTTGCCTTCGATGATTGACACGGTTGCCACATCTTCCGCAGTCAGAACATCCTGGCTGTCGCGCTTCGCAAAAACCTGTTTGCGCACCACGGCCTCGAGCGCCTTGTCAGGAAAAATGGCCACCGGCTTTGGCGGTGGTGGTTTGGCTGCGGCACTTGGCATGGCGGGGGCGGGTTTCGCTTCGGCGGGCTTGGCAGGAGCGGGAACTGGGGCCGGTTTGGCGGTTGCTGCAGCGGGCTTGGATTCCACTTTGGCAGATGTCGCCGGCTGAGGGGCGGGCTTGATCTCTGCTTTTGCAGGTGCTGGTGGCGTTGTGTTTTGTTTGGCCGGAGTGGCGGGCGCGGGCTTAGTGTCCTGCGCGTGCAGGCTGCTGGCGAGCAGGGCGGAAACAACGACAAATAGGACTTTCATGGCTGGCGATGCTAATGATACGCAGAAGGCCGGTTGCATGTTAAGCAAAAATCGCCTCTGTCGCTTCCGCATGGTCAATGTCATTGTCATTCTTGAGATCGATCCACAGAAGATCGACGAATTCCTCGCCGTCATCCTCGAAAACGCTGCCGCGTCGCGCCAGGAGCCGGGCTGCCTGCGTTTCGAAGTCAGCCGCGATGCGAACCAGCCCAATCTCTTCGCCCTCAGTGAAAGCTATCGCGATCAAGCCGCCATGGAGGCCCATTACACAACGCCTCATGTTGCCAAATGGCGCGAAAAAGGCCCCGCTTTCGTCATCAAACGTTGGGCGGTCAAAGGCCCGGTGCTCTGATCACTTTCCCACCGCGCGTTTCAATTCGTGCTGAGCCTTGTTGAAGGCCGCCACCGCCTGCACGCGGTTTTGTCGCGCGCGCGTGAGTTCTTCACGAGCCAGCAGATACTCCAAAACCACGCCAAGCTGGCTCGCCTGGCGTTCTTTGGCCAGTTTCACCATTTCCTGCGCCGCAGCGACGGCTTCGTCATTGATGTCGATTTGATCGTGGGCGCTTTGCGCCTTCGCCGCGGCCTCCACGACCTCGCGACCGATCGCGGCCTTGATTTGGCCTGCTTGGAGCTTCGTGGCTTCTTCCTGCGCTCCGGCGATGATCTGGCGTTGTTTGTCAAAGAGGCCGCCGGGGCCGATTTTCCAGCCGAGGCCGATGTACATGTTCTGCGTGTCGTCGAAGTTACTGACGTCGCGATTGAAGCCGCCGCCGAGGCCGCCAAAGCTGTAACCCGCCTGCACGTTCGGGATCATCGGAGCCACGCGGGCGCGGTCTTTTTCCAAAACCGCCGCCTGATTCACCGCGCCGACCGCTTTCATCTCCGGACGATGCTGCGCGGCCTGGGAGATGAGCGTGGCCACACCAAGTTTCCGGTCGAGCAAGCGCACCGGCACCAGATCAGCCTTCGCTGGGCGGAGTTCACTGTCCGCAGGCAAACGCAGCGTCTCCGAGAGCGCTGCCGCAGCCAGATCACGCTTCTCCTGATGCTGGCGGATGGCGAGCTTTTCGCGGCTGACCTGAGTCTTCACGCGCAGCAAGTCGGCCCGAAACGCCGTGCCCGCATCGACCGCGCCACCGATCTGCTTTTCGTAATCCTGCGTGAGCCGCAAATCGTCCTCAATGATCGCCAGTGAGGCCTCTGCGGCCAAAAGATCGTAGTAACGGCCTGTGGCCTGCATCACGATGTCGCGTCGCGACTTCTCCGCGAGATGCTCTGCCGCGAGGGCACGCTGTTTTGCCGCCAGCGCCACGTAATACATGTCCCCCGGCGACCAGTCGATCATGAGGTTCGGCCCCACGGTGTACTGCTGCTTGCTCACATCAAAGACCGCGCCCGCGATGTCCTGAACATTCCCATCCGTGCGCCGATAACCCGCCCCCAGCGTCAACGAAGGCCAAAACCGCTGCCAAGCCAGTTTTGACTCCGCGAGCACTTCGGTGTGTTTGGTCTTCGCGAGCTGGATCTCATCATTGTTCGCTCCCGCGAGCATCATGACCGTCGGAAGATCGACGTGAACTGGCGCGGCTACTGACACGGAAGCAAACACAAGCAGCCCAAGGGATCGAATCAGAGAAGACATGGCAGTCAGAGGTTGGAGTCTAGGCTTTAGCCGAAGTTTGGGAGGATAGGGGAGTTCAAAGAGTCGGCTAAAGCCTAGGGCGTGTTTTAAAATTGTACAGATAGAGCAACTGGTGTAGCGAGAAGAATGGAATTACATCCAAGCTATCAGTTGGCGGTGCCCAAGCTGGCCCGTGTTATAAGAGCCATA